>JAPZUF010000014.1 GCA_027533395.1 Cyclobacteriaceae bacterium | reverse complement strand
TAAATTTATTATATCAGTATAAATACTTTATTACTAAGATGGCAAGTGGTCAGTTTAATGCAAAAACCATTGATTTTACTCGCGAAATTTTGTGATCAAAGTCTTACGAAATATAGTGGTCAGTGTTCGCGGAATCTCCAGTAAGGCCACGCGCGAAACTTAAGCCAGTTGAACAATACAAAATAAGATAATGAGCCAATGGCTGTCATTTGATAACACCTAATAGGGCGTAAACCAAATTTAGCGGTTGCTATAGTATACCAGCACAGTGCTTTTAAGCATTATGCAACCTTCGGGCTTGCAGGGTATGTGCGGGTTGCATACAGCGAAAAAAGCACTGTGCGAGGCCATGCGGCCTGAGCAAAATCAAATTGTTGTGGTAAAGCCAATCATTCATTAAGTAAATCAACTTCGAACTACCAACAACAAACATCGAGTATCGTAAACCATACGGGCACAAGTCTTACATCTTACGTCTTAATACTTACATCTTACATCTTAATACTTACATCTTACGTCTTAATACTTACATCTTACGTCTCTAACGAACAACCAACAACCAACAACCAACAACGAACAACCAACAACCAACAACGAACGCACAACAACAAACAACGAACCCACCATAACATTCATAAAAAAAATGTAAAAAAATAATCCATCACATAAGAAAAAATTCATCAAAACAACGTTATTCGTATACGGTGTCGTTCAAAAAGTGCTCCCTTCTTTAAGATACTGCATCAAGTATTCTTATATGTTCAACAATTAAAAATTTAAAACCATGCCGAGTACAACAGAAACAGGCACAGCCAAGAAGGTAGCCAACTTCGAAGACCTCATCAGCTTCTGCACCTCCTACGGTGCCACCTACAACCCCAGCAAACAAAGCCTCAAGCTAGGTGCCCTCAACACCCTAAGAGCAAGCGCACAAGCAGCCTTACAAGCAGTTAAAACTGCAAAAACCAATCACGATAACGCCACCAACGCACGCGAAATTGCCTTCAAGCAACTCAAGCCATTGGCAACAAAAGTTTTTTACGCACTTTCTATTTCCGATGCCACCGAACAAACAATAGCCGATGCCAAAACAATCAACAACAAAATACATGGCAGACGCGCTAAAAAAATACAACCAACCGAAGCCACCACTCCTGAAGAAAACCCTACAATGAAAAAAACAATTTCCGTCTCACAACAAAGCTTCGACTCTCAAGTCGATTTCTTCTCTCAACTGGTAACCACTGTATCAGCCGAGCCCAGTTACGCACCCAACGAAAGCGAACTTACCATAGCAGGCCTTAACACATACTTAACCGATTTACGAGCTAAGAACACAGCAGCTATCAACGCAGCAACAGCCCTAAGCAACGCGCGCATAGCCAGAGACCAAATACTCAACAACGAAACAACAGGCTTGATAGCCATCGCGAAAGAAGTAAAACTTTATATCAAATCCTTGTATGGCAATAAGAGTCCACAAGACATGCAAGTACGGTCACTCAAGTTTTTCTAATCTAACTCATCTTTTAAGATAAACAACACAAACAATAAAGTAGGCAGAACGATACAAACATCGCCTGACCTACTTTTTGTTTTATAGACCTCACTATAATTTTCTAGACTACAAAAGTGAGAAGCCATACATGGAATTTAAATTGGAGCACCTTGAATGTTACTTTTTGCACCTCGAGTGAAAATGTTAGCACCTTAAGTGAAGATATTCGTACCTCGAGCGTAAATGTTAGCACCTCGAGTGAAAATGTTAGCACCTCGAGTGAAAATGTTAGCACCTCGAGTGAAAATGTTAGCACCTCGAGTGAAAATGTTCGCACCTCGAGTGAAAATGTTCGCACCTCGAGTGAAGATATTCGTACCTCGAGTGAAAATGTTTGCACCTCGAGTGAAAATGTTCGCACCTCGAGTGAAAATGTTCGCACCTCGAGTGAAAATGTTCGCACCTCGAGTGAAAATGTTAGCACCTCGAGTGAAGATATTCGCACCTCGAGTGAAAATGTTCGCACCTCGAGTGAAAATGTTCGTACCTCGAGTGAAAATGTTAGCACCTCGAGTGAAGATATTCGTACCTCGAGCGTAAATGTTAGCACCTCGAGTGAAAATGTTCGCACCTCGAGTGTAAATGTTAGCACCTCGAGTGAAGATATTCGCACCTCGAGTGAAGATGTTCGCACCTCGAGTGAAAATGTTTGCACTTCTAGTGAAAATATTTACACCAAGCTGTCACACGCGTTCCGAGTGGCTCAACAAAAATTAATGATGAGCAATTTGCTGTCAGGTGATAACACCTGACAGGGCGTAAGCTGGCACACGCGTTCCGAGTGGCTCAATAAAAATTAAATGATAAGCAAATTGCTGTCAGGTGATAACACCTGACATTGAGTGTCAACCAACAACGAACAACCAACAACAAACAACTAACAACGTGTGTTTCATAACCAAAGAGATGCTTCGCTTACACTCAGCAATCGGCACCGAACATCGAACAGCCACACGCTCTTTTACAAACGGTAACACAACAAACATCAACAATGCATATCTTAGCTTAACCCTAACTAAAACGATATGCGCGCGCTACTGCTACTACTCATCACCACACAGCTTTGCTTCGCCCAAGCCAACTATTATTACCCGGGCGCAAAACAACTTAACCCCAACATTCCTAGTCCCGAGCAATTCCTGGGCTATCCCATTGGCTCCCACCACACACGCCACGATAAAGTAATCGAATACTTCAAAGAACTAGATCGCCTGTCCGACAGAATAAGCGTAGAAGAGATAGGCTACACTTACGAAAATCGCGTGCAGATAACAGCCAAAATCACCTCGCCCGAAAACCACACAAGACTCGAAGAAATCCGACAGAAACATTTAGCCCGTGCCACAGCCGATGGCGACAATACCACACCCTTAGTGATACAACTAGGCTTCAACGTGCATGGCAACGAACCCTCAGGCACAGAAGCAGCCTTGTTAACTGCATACTACTTAGTAGCAAACGAAGATGATGAAACCAAAAAATGGTTAAGCAACATGGTTATTCTACTCGACCCTGTCTACAACCCCGATGGCCGCGACAGACACACCCATTGGGCCAACATGCACAAAGCATCTCCCGTAGTAACCGATAACAACGACCGCGAACACAACGAAGTGTGGCCCGGGGGCCGCACTAACCACTACTGGTTCGACTTAAACCGCGATTGGTTTCTAGGTATCCACCCCGAAAGCAAAAACAGATTAGCTTTCTTTCACAAATGGAGACCCTACGTGATGACAGACCACCACGAGATGGGCACCAACTCCACCTTCTACTTCGACCCGGGCAAGAACAGCAGCAATAACCCCATCGTACCGGCCTACTTATATGACGTTGTGTATCCAACCTACGGTAAGTACTTCGCTAGCGCCATGAACAGTATCGGCTCTATGTACTTCACCAAAGAAGCATTCGATAAACTCTATCCCGGCTATGGCTCCAGCTACGTAAACTTCTACGGAGGTGCAGGCTTTTTATTCGAACAAGCCAGCTCACGCGGGCATGCACAAGAAACAACAACCATTCCCCTCACTTTTGGCTTTACCATTCGCAATCAATTGGTGGCATCACTGGCAACAGTGCGCGCATCAAGTGCAGAGCGCGACATGTTGTATAAACTCAGAAGAGATTTTTATAAAAGCATGGCCACACAAGCCAAAGCCAATCCGGTAAAAGCCTATGTATTTGGCGATGCCAAAGACATCACACGCACTCAAGCATTTGTTAACCTTGCCTTACTGCACCAGGTAGAAGTATATGAAATAACAGACAACCTGAACGTTGGCAACACTAAGTTTGAGAAAGGCAAAGCTTACCTGATCCCCACAGAGCAGCCCAACTATTTGATGGTGCGCTCACTATTCGAAAAACAAATCACCTATGCCGATAGCATCTTCTACGATGCATCCACATGGTCTGTCATTCATGGCTTTAACCTGCCCCACGAAGAAATACGCGGAGCATTTACCAAAGGCACAAAGATTAACGCAACCCTCAACTACACACCCACAACGCAACAACGCAGCGAATACGCCTACATCATCGAACTAAGCGATTACAATGCACACAAAGCACTGTGGCATTTACAACAAAAAGGTTTGATGGTAAAAACTGCATTTAAACCATTCACCGTTGCCATCAACGGTGTCAATAAAAACTTTGGATATGGCAGCTTATTAGTTTCCGTACAGAACCAAACACTTAGTTCCGACAAAACCTGGGAAGCCATACAAGAAGTAAGCAAACAATGCGCGATAGATATCCATGCAGTAAACACAGGCTATAACGTAGCAGGTATAGATTTAGGCTCAAATAACTTTCAAACCACCAAACCAACCAAAGCTGCAATGTTAGTAGGGCAAGGTGTTAACGGCTACGAAGCAGGTGAAGTGTGGCACTTGCTCGATCAGCGCTTGCAAATGCCCATTACCAAAATAGATATGATTAACCTCAGCAGGGTAGACCTGAACAAGTACAATGTAATGGTGCTTGTTAGTGGCAATTACAGCCTCGATAAAGCCAGCACCGATAAGATAAAAAACTGGGTACAAAACGGAGGCACACTTATTACTTTTAAAACCGCTACAGAATGGGCCATCAAACAAAACATAATAAAAGAAAAACTGATTAACCAAGACACAACTAAAACAACCAGACGCTTTAACTTTGGTGATGCAACAGACATAGAAGGAGCAAGGCAATTAGGAGGTTCCATCTTTCAAGTAGACCTCGATATTACACATCCGATAGGATTTGGATTCAACAACAGAAAAGTTTCTATCTACCGCAACGGGCGCACCTATTTACAACCGAGCAAAAACCCATACACTACCGTTGCCCAGTACACAGCCAAACCACTGATTGGAGGATACCTACACAAATCGCAAACGAATAAAATTGCTAACTCAGCAGCCATTGTTACCAGCAGCGCAGGAGCGGGGCGAGTAATCCTCTTCACTGATAATCCTAACTTCAGAGCCTACTGGTATGGCACCAACAAGTTGTTTTTAAACGCCTTGTTCTTTGGAAGCATAACACCTGTGCCAGCCTATGAAGGAGAAGAAAAAGAAACAGAAGACTAACAAAAGATAGTAAACGAGTAAATTAGATTTATAAACTAATAAGAGTAAGAGCAATAGAACTTTAAAATGGTTGTTGGCGAAAAGCTAGCAACCATTTTTATATTGAAGACAGATTAAGAGAAGTAGGAAGAGGATGGTTTAAAAATCACAGAAGAAATTAATTTCAAGTTAAAGAACATCACTCAATTCAGGCATCTTATTAAAGACACTATTCGCAAAAGGACAAAGCGGAATGATCTTAATATGCTTTTCACGCGCAAAAGCAACAGCTTGTAGAACCATTTGCTTACCGGCATTCTTTCCTCTTAAGGCATCATTAACAGCAGTATGATCGATGATGATCCTATCTGTTCCAGCCCAGGTGTAAGTCATTTCAGCTTCCTCCTTATCATCCACCTTAATGTAAAACCTACCCTTTAAACCATTATCATCTTGTAGTATATCCATGTTATAAAAATAGAGAGTAATCATGTAACAAAGACGAATTGTCCGCCATATATATTAAGTATTACATCTAAATTCTAATATCTTACTTGATACCCGAACAACCATCAACGAAAAACCAATTACTAACTCCGCCTTCTCCAAATAAAACCATCGAGTATATAATGCGTAAGTTGAGGCACAACCAGCAAAGGCACTAAGAAACTCAACAAAGCATCCGAAGTATGAAAAGAAAAGTTGGCCTGCTGAAAGAAAACGGCACCATGCTCTTGCCACACCAACCAATCCCATAAACCTTCTTCTACATAAGCAAGGCAGAAAATGCTAATCAAGAATATCACCACAGCAAATTGTTGATGTTTAACAGCAGTATTCTTATTTGAACTTGTATGATACACCAGCGCCATATACGGAATTCCATGCGCCAACACATTGAATAAAGTAAACAGCAAATCACCCTCCAACCATACAATACCTGCATACCACGAAACACCGGAAGCAACTAAAAACAAGTGTTTCGGTAAGTTGAAAATCTTTTCTCTTCTATAAACCTGAATTTGTAAAGCACAATACAGAACAAGGATGATGAGATAAGCATAACGCGCTATCACTTCCATCCAAGTTGGCAGCGCAATAAAATCATGCGCTACAAACCACTGCAAGCTTTGTGTTTTATACGCATGCCAATAGATAAGCGGATAAAGTGTGGTAGCATAAATAGCAGCACTTTCTACCAGACGCGAAAGAGAAGAGGACTGTTTTTCCTTCCGCCCATACAAACGGAAGATGCCGAATTGTTGCCTTACAAAATGAAACACAGCTAAATAAGCCAACACACGCCAAAAAATAAAAGCATCGTATTGAAAGAGAACAAAGCCAAATGCAAAACTGATTAGCGGAATCCAAATAAGATGTTGGCGATAGTGTTGCCATGTATCTTTTTCCCAAACAAAGCGAAACACGGTACTGTATACGTGGGCTACATCAACAAACACAACAAGCAACAACCACCACAACAAATTTACTTCTTGCTGTTGTTGAAAGTAAGCAGGAAAAAGCAACAACAGAAAAAGCGGAAGAATACCCGGTAGTATAATCCAGGTTATATCCTGTGCTTTGTTGATGATCCAAAACTGTTTCATGCTTGTAAAACTTGTAAGGCAGCCTGTGTGCCGGCATAAAAGCCTTCTTCAAAAACAGAAATACCCACTAAATCGGTATGAGCAAAATGAATTTTATGACGATAGGATTGCTTGTCGAGTTTAGCAGTTGGTCGAGTGATAAAACCTACTGAAGGTTGAATCATGCCATGTCCCCACAACCAAACATCTAGTTGGTGCAGGTTGCTTTCTATTAGTGGATGAGGAATCTTTAAATCTGCCACAATGCTATCGTACCATTGCTGATACGAAGTCTTCATCATTCTTTCTCTTGCTGCTTTGGCATCCTGCTTAACCAAAGGTTTGTAATAAGTAATATTACTTTTTCCATTAACGCTGCGTTGAGCAAGCTGTTGATGGTTAGCATGTACGTATCCTAAAGAATCATTATCATAAATAACATTGTCCCACGCCAGCTCAGCACCAAAGCCATGCATAGCATCGGTATCAACAACAACATTAGCCACTACCCACGGTGCGTACGTGTAGGCTTGTGTATTTACTTTTCTATCGATGCCCTGCAACATGTACTGATTCACAAACTGCGGCACACACGAAATAATGTGTTGCGTTTCGTATAGCACCCAGTTACCTGCTTCTATATCAAACACACGCAGGTACAAGGCATTACTCTTTTCTTCCACCTGATACACGAGTTGGCCCGTTTTAATATTCGCACCAGCTTGTTGTTTCAATTGTTGAATTAACCAATTATTGCCTTCGGGCCAGGTGAGTACTGCATCTTCATCCACATTAAAGGCTTTAGCCTGATGACTCGCAAAATAGTGCAAGCCCGCCCAAGCAGAAACAGAGTCGATCGTGCCACCATAATCATCGGCCATGCAGTAATTCAAATACCAGTATAAAGCTTTACCGTAAATATTTTTGGATTGCAACCAGGCCGCAAAAGAAATGGTATCTAATTGCAACAACTCAGGATCGCGCGAAGAGAAGGTAAGAGGCAATGTAAAAGCTGGCAAGCCATCTTTGCCAGTATAGTTCTTATAGAAGTAAGTTTGTTCCTCAAATCGTTTCATGCCCTCTAACTCCTCTTTCGAAAGACCTTGTAATGGCAACAATCCTTCTTGCCATTGGCCGTGTATGTATAACCTTTCCTTTAAGTCAAAACATACATGGTAATCGTTAAGCACAGGCAAACCCTTTTCGAAAGAAGTAATCAACTTACACGATTGTAAAAAATCCAGATACTCTTTATCGTTCAAAGTAGGCACAGTAACATAATGCGCCCCGAAAGGATAAGAGCCAACTGAAGTTTGCCCGGCTTGCGCATTGCCACCGGTTTTGTTTTCTAATTCAAGTAATACATGGTCTATGTTGAGTTGCTTCAACTTTCTCGAAGCAGCCAATCCACTTACACCACCTCCAATCACTACACAATCTGTTTTAATGATGTCAGTTGTTTGTGGCAACGAGATGTTGCGCAGCAAGTGGCCAATTTTATAATTAGGTGTTCCGATAGTGCCGCTGATCTTTTTAGGTTTTTCGCACGAACTCCATGCTACACCTAAAGCCAATGCACCTGTAGCTTGTAAACTTTGTTTGATAAAATCTCTTCGCTTAATCATGCAAGTAAGCACTCCATTCTTTTTCGAAGATGTGTACAAGCAACTGGTCGTTTAACTTGTTCACACCTGTTTCAACTTTACTCATATCCGGTGGGAAATGATTAAGTTGTTGAAAAGTTTCTTCATTAATGAATTTAACATCGTTAGGATAGGAGCGAAGCGGATCCTTTGGAACAGTTGCTCCGGCCATGATAAAACCCCATTCACCAAAAGAAGGTAAATAGCAATGATAAGCTTGTGTGTTATAATCACAAGAAGCAATGGTTTGGTTGATCATCCAAAAAGACTGACGCGCAAAGTAAGGCGAAGTAGATTGCACCACACACAATCCATCTGGGTGCAGTGAGCGTCTCAACTCTCGATAAAAAGTTTGACTGTATAATTTACCTAACGAAAAATTAGAAGGATCTGGAAAATCAATAATAATCAAATCGAATAAAGTTTGGTTCTGCTTCATCCAGGTAAAAGCATCATCGTGGATAACTTTTACATTTTCTTTTCGCAGCGCATCTTCATTGAGCTTAATTAAGGCTTGATGTGTAGTAAAGAGTTTCACCACAGCGGCATCTAAATCTACCAAAACTAATTCTTTTACTTCTTTATACTTTTGCAATTCACGTACAGCTAAACCATCGCCACCACCTAAAACCAATACTTTGTTTAGATTTTTAGTGCGCACCGCAGCAGGATGCACCAAGGCTTCGTGGTAGCGATATTCATCTTTAGAACTGAATTGCAAATTACCATTTAAGAAAAGGCGTAAGTCATCCTTTTGTTTAGTAAGAATAATACGTTGATAAGGACTAGAAGTAGAAACAATTATTTTGCCTGAGTAACTTAATGATTCTGAAAAAGAAATAATGCGATCGGATAAAACAAAACCGGTGGCGAGCATAATCACAAAGAAAATTCCTGATGCGAAAGTAGCTTTGTAATCAGGTATTTCAGACTTAAACAATAAGCAAACCCATAAGGCAACGCCTACATTCAGCAAACCAAAGAAGAAAGATGTTTTTAAAATACCAAGGTAAGGCACACACACCAAAGGAAAAACTAAAGAAGCTAATAACGCTCCGATATAATCGAACGTAAAAATTTTAGAAACAAGATCATTAAACTCAATCTTATCTTTTAAAATGCGCATCAGCAAAGGCAACTCCAAACCAACCAGTGTTCCTGTTAATACAACGGAGCCATATAATAAGATGCGGAAAAATTCAACCTGATTAAACAAAACATACAACAATGTAGAACTGAAACCACCCACCAGCCCTACCAGCATTTCTATCTGAATAAACCAGCGCATTAAGTTGTGTTCGAAATAACGCGAGATATAAGAACCAATACCCATCGAAAACAAATACGTGCCGATGATAGTTGAGAACTGGGTAATCGAATCTCCCAATAAATAACTGGCCAGCGTTCCTGCAATTAACTCGTACACAAGGCCACATGTGGCCACCACAAATACCGACAGGAGTAAGATTACCTGAAAGCGCTGATTAGAATGAGCGGAAGTAGGCACAAGAAAATTTAGCTATGAATAGCAGAAGAAATAATAATGGCCAATGAAATCATAAAAGCTGCAGCTACAATAGCAAGCGCTAAGTTTTGCTTTTCAAGTATTTCTTTCCATAAATCTTCTGGTGTAATCTTTTCCCAAATCCAAAAGCAAACACCAAGTATGATGATGCCAACAAGAGAATAAACCAGAGAAGCGAGTACATATTTCCATTCCATATAGTTGAGGTTTAGATTAAAATTTATTTGTGAAAATAGCGATAGCGATAGCCGGAGTTAGAATTTGATTTGTCTGTTCTTTTTTCAGTTGTGGTGCTGCCAATCCATTTCCAGCCAATCATACCGGAATAGAGAAAGAAGGCAAACACAAGTCCAGCGAATACAAAGTAATAACGTAAGGCTTTCAATTCTTCTTTCATAATCAATAAGGTGAGTAGTCGCTGTCGGCCCAGCGTTGTTCTTCAATATAATAAGATCGAATTAAATAGTAGGCAGGAAAGAGTAAAATCAAAATCAATGCCGACCAAAAGTTACTCATGTTCCAATCGTCACGAATGACTTTAAGAGAAAACTCTTTGTTATTAAAACTAAATTCAGGATAGATGAGCAGGTGGTATCTTCCCTCAGGAATTTTTGAAAGAAAAGCTTTGCCGGTAGTAGAACCTTCTGACCAAGATTCCCCACCATCCACTCCATAGTAGTAAGAAACTTCTTTCGTGAACTCAATCTCCTCACCGGTTTGCTCATTCACCAAAACAAAATCTCCGAAGAACCAATCGTTGGCTACTGGTGCATCTAATTTAAACAACACACTTTTGGTTCCATCTTTTAAATCAAAAGATTCTGTTACAAAGAAAGTTTGACCTTGCGCTAATTCATTTCCATTAAAGCGCTTGGAGAAAATCAATTCATTTTTAGAAGTATAAGCAAAGAATATCTGAAAAGTAATTAAAAGGGCCACCAGCGCAAGTGTAACACCTATCAAAGTATCTTTCTTAAAACTACTGATGAAAGGTTGTGTGTAACCGCGACCTTCTTTTTTAGGCAGTTGATTAGGAGTAAGCTTAAAAGCAGCAATCAATTCATTTCTATCCTGATAGGCACCATAATACCAATACGTGTTTTTACGATACGTTTCTCTGATCATGATGTAAGGAGGAGAGATAAACTCTTCAACTTGGGTATCAGGCGACTCAGAAAACATATCAGTAAAATATTCTCCACGACCATAAATCATCTTAGCAGAATATCGTTGGTACAAATTATACTTGTTCCCTTTGTAGTCGAAATTCAGTTTAACTTTTTTTAGTGCTTCCTCTTCTTGTATTCGCTCGAAACAATTCCAGTGGCCATCATACTCACTTAAATACAACACCCTTTTGTTGGGGCTGATTAATTGATACTCACGCCAATCGTATGCATATTTTTTGTGCCGCTTTACTGAGCAGTTAACCACTGTAAAAGTTTCTCCTTTAAAAGTTCCACTTTTGCCAATAGGCAAAGCAGGAGCAAAGGGAAGATTAAACTTTACATTGATTTCATTATCAGCGTCTGTAGAAAAATAGGTAGAACACTTAGAACATGTAACCGTATAGGCTAAAGATTTTAATTGAAGCGCATTTATATGTTTACACTCCGGGCAAACGGCTACATCAGAAGAAAAGGATTCACCAACCATTTGTGTTATCGATAAATAAATGAATAATCAGTAAGCTCGCCTCCAAAAAAGCGATGAATGGCACGCGTTAATTGATGTGTTTTTTCTTCGTTATTGAATTGATAGTTAGATAAGAAAACATCGAAAGTTACAAAACCATACTCCGGCCAGGTGTGGATAGAAAGATGGGATTCAGATAAACAGACAACTGCTGTAAAACCACCTTGCGGAAATTGATGATACACACTTCCTAATTGGTGTAAGTGCAATTGATTTATTTGTTCTTCAACAAAGATTTTAAAACTTTGGATATCAGTTAGAACTTGTTGCTGACATGCAACCAGCTTGCCTAGTGCATGTTGGCCAAAAGCAAATTCTTTTTGTGGTTGGTAAGGAATAGGTTTAACTGCCGTAATCACGAGTGTCAATAATTTCTTGAATATAAAAAAGAAAAAATAAATTGACTAAGCCATTACAGCAATTAAATGCAATAAATTGAAAGCCAGCTTTTTATCACCATCAAGTTGTATGTTGTTTTCAATGGATGAAGGTCTTAAGCTTTTGGTAAAGAGTTTCCAAGCGAGGGTATCAGGAATGGTAGCGGAACCAACAAAAGTGTCTCCAATAGGTTCTACCATCTGCCATAGACCACCGTTGAATTGAAAGTCAAAAATGAAGGTTTGAAAGCCTTTTACTTGCAAGCGCAATACAGTTTGTTCGGGCACACTAACTTCTTTTAAAGCATGTGGCATACCTAATAAAATAATAGAAAGAAAATCTTGATAAAATGAATGCTTTAACAAAAAGGAATCGCCAAGCGCATCGCGCATCTGCAGTTGATGATGAAACTTCTCTGTGAACTCTCGGGCGATGTGAAAGGAATTGTAACTCTTTTCTTCTCCGGCCCAAGCAACAGAAAATGGAGCAAAGTCGTGTAGGTTTAAGGTATCGTAGTAATCACAATATTCTTTGCCGGAAATACGCAAGAGTTCAATTAGTACACGCGGACTCACACGCTTCATAGCATGCACCCAATCTGCATTTAAACGATTGAGATAAGTAACTAAATCCTGATAGCTATTAATGTTTACATTTTCACTTGCATGGTTATCGCGCAAAGATGAGAGAATACGCAAGTTGCCATCCAATAAATGCGCAGCCACATCTTTGACTGTCCAATCTCCTGCTACAGTTTTTTTACTCCAGTCTGCAGGTTGCAACTGATCAAGAAAAATAAGCAAGCACTCATCCAACAAACGAATCTCTTTTCGGTAATCTTTACAAACAATCATGAAGGTAAACGTGTAAATAAAAGTACACATTTAGCAAAAGAGATAACGAAATAATACAAAGAAGTAGGCAGAATTATTTTGATTTATAAAATAAGCCAAAACCAATGTTAGGTGCGGCTAAGATATTTCTGGCAGAAAAGGCTCCAGCATAAGAGAATGAAACACCAAGTTGTTTACTAAACTGCCAAGCTACTTCAATTTCAGGTGAAACAAATTCTGTGTTATTTGAAAATAAACCATTAGCTGGCAAAGCTTTATCGCCATTAAAAAAGGATTGTACAACATTGATTCTTCCAATGATAATAAGTTGTTTAAAAAGCGTGATGCCACCCTCAGCGCCAAAACGGTACTCATCAGAAAATCCGCTGTTGCGGTTATTAATGCCAGCATAGAAAGTAGTATAAACAGGTTTTGGGTAAAACGAATAACTAAAGTCAGTGCGCAACAACTGATTAAATTCACCATCGCCAGATTGTAATACACCCGATTCTCCACCAGCCGTTTCGCCAGAGGGTATGCCCAGTTGAAGGGCTGCACTTACTACTAGTTTGCTTTTAAGTGGTAAAGTGTATTTTAAAGCGATATCAAAATCGCCAATATCATTCAAGGCTTCACCTGGCTCTCTTCTTCCGGTTGGTTGAAGAAGCAATTCGTTTCTAACTACCCGTGTGAAGAAAGGAAAAAATGCGACAGCCGTTAACTGGTTGCTAATACCATATTCTGCATAAACACTTGTTGTATAAATAGCTGCACCGGGAGTTAGCGCAGTTACTTTTCCATCTTGTCCGTAAATGTTTTTTGCTGCAATGCTGTTTTGTCCAAGTTTCGCGTAAACCTTACGTTTGCCTATAGGCCAACCACCGCCAGCCAACAATTCAATTGAAACAAAAAAAGTTAATACAAGAAAAGTATATTTAAACATATATCAGGGCGTTAATTGAGCATAACCAAAAGTGATACCGAAAGGCTTGCATAAAACAACTACATATTGGTATTGCTGCAAGGTAGCTTGAGAGGTAATAAAAGTTTTTGTGCCTGTGGGTGTGTATTGACCTAATTCTAAACCGCTGGATTTAACATTTGCACCATTGGTAGAATTAGCTAAATAAATAAAAGTACCGGCAGCAATGCTTGCCGAAAAATTAGCACTCAATTGAACTTGAACACCAGTAGCTACCTCACTAACCGTTACTGAACCGGAAGATTGATAACCACCTGCACTTACAAAAGTTCCTGTTCTAACTGTACTTGCACCAACCGAAAATATAATGGAATTACTTTTTACACCTTCCGATTTAGCGTGAATCTCTGCGGTACCAATGGCAATTGCTGTAACTAATCCAAACTGATTAACAGTTAGGATAGCATCGTTTTCGGAAAACCATTCGATATTTCTATTGCTTAAAACTTCGCCATTAATATTTTTTGCTTGGGCTTGTAGGGTAATGGATTCACCAATTGCTAAATTATTCTTTGTAGTGGATGAAAAACTAATCACAAGGCTGGCCACGTCATCTAAATCATCAACCACTGTTACACGCACTCCGGCAAAAGTATTGTTATGGGTGATGGTAATTTCTGCAACACCTACAGCAAGGGCAGTAATCAAGCCATTATTAACCGATGCAATTTGCGGATGACTACTTTCCCATTCGGCATTAACTGATTCTGGCTGGCCGTATTCGTTAGTATAAGTATAGTTAAGCTGTATGTTATCTTCCAGCATTAAACTAATATTCTCCTCAGTATCTAATTGAATCGAAATAAGAGCAGGGTCCGCTGTTTCCTGCAAAACATCAGTCTCTATACAAGAGAAAGTGAAAATGCAAACAAGTAATAAATGAAAATACCTCATCATGGCGATAAGGTATTATCAAATGAAGAAATAAGTAGTCGTATACACGACAAGTTTACTTTTGTTTTTTAATTTGTTCAATCTCAGACCGTAAAGCTTGTAACTCAGACAGCACTTGTTTAAAACCTTGTTGAACTTCTTGTTCGGTTTCTGCCAGTTCACCCTTGATGTCCTTCAACTGTTTCTTATTTTGCTTTTGATCTTCTATTACCTTTTCATGTACCTGAGAGGTTAATACAGCTACAAACACATTAAAACTGATGATAGCCGTTAGGATAACAAAACTCACAAAGTATCCTTTTATCCACCAACTATTATCGTAATGTTTGCTTGCTGCGTGCATCATATCACTCCAGCCATCCAAAGTCATGAGTTGGAATAAGGAAAGAAAAGCATTGCCAAGGGTAGAGAAATCAGCGCTTTCATACTGATGATGGCTGAATAAATAAATACCGATAATAGAATAGATATATAGCAAGATGCCCAACAACAAAGCAAATGAAAAGATGGTAGGAATGATCGAAACAATTTTCTGCTCTACAGCCTTTAGCTCACTGCTGATTTCCAATAATCGAAGCACACGCAGTACGCGGAATAAACGGCTCACTACTAAAAACTCAGGATGTTCAAAGAAATGACCAAACAAACTGGCCACAGAAACGGAAACAATCACAAAGTCAAACCAATTCCAGAAACCTTCATCAGTTACATTCACTTTTTTGTTTTGAATTGAAAAGAGTTTAAAGAATTGTAGGGGCGGAGAAGCTGCAAAAATTCGTAGCACAATTTCGAAAGCAAAGAAAACGGTAAAGAAGAAGTCGAGTAAGACAAAAATCACTTTATGTTCGGGATAAAAGGTTTCGACACCTAAAGTGATGGAACACAAAATAATCATCAGACTTACAAAAGATTGGAAAGACTTACCGGTAGTAAAAGTCTTTAAGGCATTGTTAGAACGCATAGTTGGTAAAGGATCAGTTTGCTAATGTATAATGGATACAAGCAAAATGCAATGGAATGTGGCAGAGATAATTGAAAAATAGTAAATTCGTAATCAAGGTTTATAGCACTAATTTTTTCAAGATGATTCATTTGAGAAAAGCAACTATAGATGACGCAGCTTTGCTGGAATATTGGGATACCCAACAACATGTTATCGATAGTGATCCGGATGATGACTGGAATTGGCGGACAGAACTTACAAGAGATTTTGAATGGCGCGAACAGTTAATGGCAGAATTAAATGGAAAACCAATTGGCTTTGTACAAATTATTGATCCATTATTAGAAGAAAGTCATTATTGGGGCGATGTTCCACACAATAAAAGAGCGATTGATATTTGGATAGGAGAAGAGCCATACTTAAACCAAGGATATGGAACAATGATGATGAAGCTGGCGATAGATAGATGTTTTAAGAATGAGTTAGTAGATGCTATTTTAATCGATCCACTTAAAACAAACAAAAGAGCGCATACTTTTTATAAAAGACTTGGCTTTGAGTTTGTAGAAGAGCGAGTATTCTATGGCGTTGCTTGTTTTGTATTTGAACTAAAGAGAGAAAAGCATCAAAAGTAAATCAACTAAAATTAGATCTTATTCCAACAATAATTATTTTAATCAATTACTTTTTTAATTGGAATCCAAATATCTTCTTCCGAGTCAGGAGAATTGTTTTTATACTTTTCTCCCAATACTTCGAGGTGAGGTCGATTATCTAATGCGTAGCCAGAATAAGGCAACCACTCTTTAAAAATGTATGAAAAGATGGACATATCGCTGCTTAATCCTTTGTAATGAAACACAGCATACAAACCTTCAGGAATGAGCAATGTTTGAAAGGCCGGAGGAATTGTATCAAATGAATCAACTTGTACGGCAGCCCATTTAGTATAAGGTGTTGCAGGATTAAACTGTTGAAAATATAAATCAGGATAAACAGATACTGAAAATAGATTATTACTGATTGTATTCGGAATAGAATTTCGTATAGGCATAAATGCTTGCCAAAGCGAAGCAATAGTATATTGTGTTAAACTAAGTTGGATATTGAGACCTGCTACTAGTAAAGGTGGTGATAAAAAAATACTGGGGCGCAATAACATCATGCAAGATATAAAATCACCTATGTAAGTTCAACAATCGAGCAAGGTTTACAAATAAAGACTGTATTAATCATTCTAAAGATTCTTCTTCTCATTAATTTTTATACCAATGCTTAAAGAAAGGCGCACCCCAGACCAATCAGCTTCCACTCTTCTATAAAGTTGGGGGCCATTTTCATCGTAGCGTTCTAATGCTGAATCTTGAAAATCAAAAAAATAACTACCCAATAAAGTTGTAAACAAATACTTGTATTGCCACCTCACACCAATTCCAGGCTGAATGTTAAAATGATCAGATTTAAACTTTCCATTTGTAATAACAACTGGTGAAAATTGAGAAGATTTAACCTTACCTTCTGTATTTAACAAACTATATCCATATCCTGCTTGAACTGAAATTAAATAGTGAAATGGAGATTGAAGATTCTTATTGAAAACATATTCAGCCCCTATACCAATAACTTTGTGCTTAATCCTAATATCATATTTAAGTAGGGTATTAGCATCTTCAAAATTAGCATTACCACCAGTAGAAGAAAGTGATGCCTGAGCTCCTACGGATAACCTATTAAAAACGAAATACAACTTAGCTTCTGTTCCACAAAAATGAGGAAAGCTGCTTGCTATTTTAATGTCAGGATGTTGATTCCCAGTACTATTACTATTTAAAAATTCTTTTAAATCGTCCATTTGGTAAGCACCATAAAAAGTTCCAACTGACACATGCATTTGAGCATACGAAGATATGTAGCCGACTAAAGTTAATAATACAGTTAGGTATATTTGGTTCATACATTCTCAATTAAAACGAAAGATTTTCTATTAACAATTTCAAATTATAAAACATCTTATGAAGATTTTAAAAATACTTCTGAATGTATAAAAGGTTTCTGAAGTAAGAATAAGCTAACGTTATGTAAAAAATAGAAAAGAAGCGCGTCATTATTAAGCAAAAACAGAAATATTATTAGTAGCATAAAATAAAAGCCCATCTTTTTGAATGATGAAATTAATTGAATAAAAGGTAATTACAACATTTTAAAAAAAAATAAGCATAAGAACCAGCTCTTCCGAATTTGTAATTCGGAAGCTCCATCGAAGGATTTTTAATCTTGGCAAGAGAAGATAAGTTCGACATTACAAATGTCGAACAGCTGAGGTTATTCCGAATCTATAAGGTGATAACACCTGACAGGGCGGAAAAACGATTAACCAACAACAAACAACGAATAATCTAGATCATCGTTCTAACTCACTCAACTCTGCCTTCTTAATCAACGGTAGTTTTTTCATGCTGTGTACCTCCACAATAGGTACGCCAAAATCTTCTACTACTTTGCCGCGTATGCCATAGAAACCGCGCCCACGAAAAGGATGTTGCCGCGCAGTATCCGGAAAATGAACCGTATCAAAAACTAAACCTTGGCAATCGTAAAAAGTACCGAAGTGCATCAAGTCTTTATTTTTGGTGCGTGTATCTTTAGTCGTAACCAAATAACCAACCATGGCTACTTCTTGGCCTAACTTCTGTGTCAGTTCATTAGCCACAGTATCGCCACGATATGTTGTTTTCAACAAGGTAAAAGGATCGCACAGCGGAAAACCCAATAATTCAATTTCATCAAAAGCATCTTCTATCGGGTTATACTCCAACGTTGGCAGTTGCGAATTGCCTTCGGGTAAAGCAAATAATTCGCCATGCACAGGTATTTTATTTTTTGCTTCGCTAAAGTAGAGCATAGCTTCCCACAACAATTGTTGTTTTGTTTTTTGTGTAAAGCGAAAAGCACCAATGCGAATTAAAATGCGTGCTTGCTCTAGGCTAGGTTGCAAGCGTCTTAAAAAATCAACCATGCCGATAAATGGTCCGTATACATTTCTATCTTGTTCAATGCTTTTGGCCAGTTTGCTTTCCAAACCTTTTAAATGAATAAAACCGAGGTAGATGTTGCTGCCTTCAATATCGGTGAGGTGTACGCTTTTATTCACACAAGGTGCTTGTATGGTAGCGCCACTCATGCGGGCTTCGTGTACATAAAACTCTGTGCTGTAAAACCCTCCAAAGTTGTTAATAACACCCACCATAAATTCTAATGGGTAATGTGCTTTCAAATATAAACTTTGGTAACTCTCTACGGCAAAACTGGCAGAGTGTCCTTTAGCAAAAGAGTAGCCTGAAAAACTTTCTATCTCAAACCAAACTCTGTCGGTAACGGCATCTGCATACCCACGCTGTTTGCAGTTCTCAAAAAAGCTTTCGCGTACTTTGTCAAACTCTTTGCGCGAGCGATATTTACCCGACATGCCTCTGCGCAGTACATCAGCTTGTGTTAAGGTAAGTCCTGCGAAATGATGCGCTACTTTAATCACATCTTCCTGATAGACCATCACACCATAAGTTTCTTTCATCAACTCATCCATTTTTGGGTGAATGGATTCGTATGTACCACCGTTGCGTACAGTATGAAAGCGTTCGATATAGGCGCGCATCATGCCACTTTGTGCCACACCCGGCCTGATGATGGAACTAGCAGCTACAAGTGTGAGGTAATCTTCGCATTGTAATTTGCCTAAGAGCTGGCGCATGGCAGGCGACTCCACATAAAAACATCCCATCGCGCGACTGCTGCGCAAAAGTTCTCGCACTTTTTCATCTTTCTTAAAATCATCGAAACGGTAAATGCTTACATCTTCCTTTCTATTTTTTTTGATAATGCGCACACTTTCTTTGATGTGGCCCAGTCCGCGCTGACTTAAAATATCAAATTTATAAATACCGATATCTTCGGCATTGTGCATATCAAATTGCGATACAGGATAACCTTTAGGCGGAAGTTCCAGCGCAGTGTATTGATAGATGGGTTTTTCAGTGATAAGCACGCCACCTGCATGTATGGATACGTTGGCGGGCATTTCTACCATTTTAGCGGCATAGCGAAAAATAAGTTCGCGGATGTGATCGCGCTTGAGGTTATCGCGTGGGTTTTCTACGATGTCGTCAATTTCTTCTTTAGGCAAACCAAATACTTTACCTAATTCGCGCAACACCGAGCGCGATTGATAGGTAACGTGCGTACCGAGCAAACAAATATGATCGGGTCCATATTTTTGAAAGAGATAATCGTAGATGGCGTTGCGGTCGGTCCACGAAAAATCGAGATCAAAGTCGGGTGGGGAAGTGCGTTCGGAATTTAAGAAACGTTCGAAATACAAATCTAATTCTATAGGATCAACGTTGGTAATACCCAGACAATAGGCAACCATGCTGTTGGCGCCACTGCCTCGCCCCACATGATCGAAACCACTGGCATTAGCAAATTGTATTAAATCGTAAGCGATGAGATAATAGGCGCAGAAATTTTTCTCGCGTATGATGTTGAGTTCGCGTTGAAAACGTTCGCGCATCACAGGGTCGGAAGCATCGTAACGTTGTTGAAAACCTTCCCAGGCTTCTGTTACGAGCATATCCCAATCGGAAGTTTCGCTGCCGGTTAATGTTTTTTTATTTTTATCCTGATGCAATTCGAAAGAGATGGAGCAGGCATTGAGTAATCGTTTTGTATTGTTGAGAATAGCAGGCAGTCGACTGAAGTGTTGGCATAGCTCGGCTTCGCTCAGCATCACCTCGTTTTCTTGCGCGGTAAGTGATTTCGATATTTTACTTAATACAATATTATTATCGATTGCCCTGAGCAAGCGATGCACGTTGTAGCCCTGTTTGTCGGCAAAAGTTACCGGATGCCACACCACATATTTATGTGAATAGGATGGGTATGTTTTACTGGTGATGAGTTGGTTTACCTGGTTGATTTTCACTCCGATAAACTCATGTTCTAAAAGTGTTTCGGGTTCGTAACGACCTAAGGGATAAATGATAAACACATCTTCGATTAAAGGCGCACGCAAAGGTTTTTCTTTACCTTGTTTGTTTAACGCAGAGAGATAGCGGTTGATGTTAGCAAAGCCTGCGTTGTTTTTAGCCAAGGCAATAAAACAAAAAGTATTGTCTTGCTTAAACTCGATGCCCAAAGCAAGTTCAGGTTTATTCTCGTCAGGCATTTCGCTGCATAAGCGCAACAGTTCGATGTACGAAGCAGTGTTGTTGATTTCTGTTAATGCAAATTTGCGCACACCACAACGCTTTACTTCGCTGAGTAACTGTTGCACCGATAAAGTGCCGTATTTAAAACTATACCAGGTATGACAATTCAGATACATTATCCTTTAAAAGCATTCATGTTCATCTTCACGCGTTTATCGATGTTGAGTGTGCTGGCGCGCATCAGCTTATCGGTGCCGAAGCGATGCTTGATGTAATCCATGCGATCGTATAGGTTAATAGATTCAGTAGTATCCTGAAACAAATCAATTTGATGATTGCCATGCACAAGGTTGCTGAAACGCACACCAATCAACCGGATTAACATTCTGCGGTTATACAACTTATCGAACAAAGCCATTACAGTTTTGAGGATAACACTATCGGCCGAAGTATAAGGAATGTGTATTTGTTTGGTTTCGGTATCGAAGTTGGCATAACGAATTTTTACGGTGATGCAACTCGTTAACTTTTTTTCTTCGCGCAGTTTAAAAGCAATTTTTTCTACCATAGCGGTAAGAATGGTTTTCATGCGCTTGATGTCGATGCTATCTTCTTCGAATGTACATTCTGTAGAAATAGATTTTTGTTCGGAGTAAGGTACAACAGGTGTATTGTCAATGCCTTGGGCTTTGTTCCATAAACTGACACCATTTTTTCCGAAAGCACCGATTAATAATTTCAGCGGCATTTCGCGCAGTGTTTTTACTTTGCGCACGCCCATATCTTTTAAAAACAAAGCTGTTTGTTTGCCCAACATCGGAATACGATCTACCGGAAGCGGATCAAGAAAAGGTTGTTCTTCTCCTGGTGCGATGCGGTGGTGTGCCTGTGGTTTAAATTCTTTCGTAGCAATTTTAGAAACTGTTTTATTGGCCGACATGGCCATAGAGATGGGCAGGCCTGTTTCTTTCACAATTTTTTGTTGCAATTCGAGCGACCATTTAAAAGCGCCAAAGAATTTATCCATGCCGGAGGCATCGATGTAGAATTCATCGATAGATGATTTTTCATATAGAGGAGCGTTATCTGCAATGATGGCTGTTACCAGGTGCGAGTGTTGGCTATACGCTTCCATATCACCGGAAATAACAGTGGCATCTGGGCAGAGCTGCATGGCCAAATACATGGGCATGGCAGAGTGTACGCCAAAGTGCCGCGCCTCGTAGCTACAGGCCGCCACTACACCGCGCCTGCCGTGGCCACCTACGATAAGCGGTTTACCTTTTAATTTCGGGTTGAGTTTGCATTCTACCGATACAAAGAATGCATCGAGGTCCATGTGAATGATGTTGCGATCCATGTCACAAATGAACTAAATAAAATAGTTTATAAATCTTTATTATTACTATTTATATTAGTTTCATAAAATAATTTAAGTATTTATTAATCAGATATTTAAATCATACTTATCAGAATAATTACTTCATGCATATACACTTTTGTATAGTTATTTAAATGAGCTTTATGGAATAAATGAAAACAAATGACGCGAGCAAGTGTCTTGTAAGGTTAGAGAAAAAGAGAATAACCTTTTAGTTTTAAAATCGTATACGATTTTAATTTACCTTTACGCTGTGAAAATAAAGATACAACGTGACCGAGTACGTTCTTTCATTCTAGCGGAATTGATGAGCGGGAGAATAGATATTGGTGATAGACTCTCGCTTCCATATTTTGCTAAGAAATTGAAATGCAGCGTAACACCCATTCGGGAAGCATTAACGCAATTGGAGTACGCGAAAATCATTGAAGCTATTCCAAACAGGGGATTTATCATTCCGAACACCGATCAGCGAGAGGCTAGAAACTTGTATGAGCTAATTGCAGCGTTAGAATGTTTAGCAGTAGAAAATTCAATTTACGATGCAAGAAAAATTAAAACCTTAATTGCGTGCCAAATCAAGTTTAGAGAGGCAAGCAATACTTTAGATAGGATATTGGCAGATTTCTCATTTCATGAAGAGTTAACGAGTTTGTATGATAATGAGATGGTACAGGAAAAAATTAGAGATTGTAAAATTAGAATTTTTACGTACGAAAAGTCATACCTATCAGAAGTAGATTACGCAATTGAATCCGTTGATCAGCATCAAAAAATTATTAATGCAATCCAGTCTGGAGATAATAATTTAGCGTCAAGTATTTTAAAACAAAACTGGCTACATACACTTAACCAAATTAAATCTAAAATGTAAAAAATGGAGAAACTAAATCAACAATCAGTCCCTACTTCTAAAACCATTCTTTTTTACTTACTTCCTATTTTTATAATCAGTTGGAGTCTTCAAATATTTGCTTATTTAGCAACTGGTGATATAAATAGTGATGATGCTGAAATATGGTTAGTACTTACCATGTTCGTTCCTCTTGTAGTTACAATTATCTTTCTTGTTAAAGATAAATCGCTTCGAAAGTATGTTTTGTGGAAACCAAAGTTTTCGGTTTTAGGCTATATCATTTTGGCAACAGTAGTTCCAACTATCATCGCCTTTGGGGTTCTTTTTATTACACAAATTAACAATTGGGGTGAGTCGGGTTGGTTTGTTTTTAATGCCAATCAAGTAACTATATCAGGTGGTCCATTTGTACTTGGGACAGGAACTCAGAATTGGTTTTTGTTTATTTTAAATATTTTACTCACTGCGATAGTTTTTTCTTTATTCAATGGTATTCCTGCAGCTGGTGAAGAGTTTGCATGGCGTGGTTTTTTTCAAAGTATTTTAACTGAGCGATTGGGGACAACAAAAGGAATATTTTTGCTAGGCTTTATATGGTCGATGTGGCATTTACCTGCGCAACTAGTTGGTTATAATTTTCCAGAGTATCCTATTTTCGGAAGTTTCGTTATCTCTCCGATAGAATTGATAGCAACTTCTTTATTCATGGGTTGGTTAACGATAAAGAGTAAAAGCTTTATACCTGCAGCGGTTGCTCATGGTGCAGGTAATTCCATTCAGGAAGGAGTTATTTCGAACATAAAGTTATTCGAATCTCGTTTGTATGAGGATTTAACAACGCTTTTAATAACTGTCTTAATAGGATTATTTTTTATGTATTTATTGAGGCGAAAGTCAACACGTCATGTAGCTTCCTAATGCTTTTAAAATCCGTTTTTCTTAAGCTTTAATGCAGATTTTAACTTTTTGGTGTACATAAATTGCAAGTCCTAATAACCAATAGGACTTGCCTTTAAAAATTCTTCTTCTTTAATGGTGCCATTTAAAGTTGTGTCAGTATCCATTTGTATTTTCCATACGCCTTTATATTTTCTCAACACAACATGAAACATACCGAAAGAAGATTTCTTTTCTCCATTGGGTAAGGTGTAGTGGTTGGCGTAATAACCGATGTGTAAAGCACTGTTTTCATTTTCTATGCGATTAGTAAAGCGCAATTCAAAAGTATGTTTGGCATTGAGTTTAGTAATATATTCCTGCCACTTAGGCCAATCCATGAGCATTGATTCTTTGTACTGTTGATAGGTTAATATTTTTTTTGTGTCTTGCTCTACGCGAATAACATCATCTGCGTGCAAGTTCATAAATGCTTCCACATTTTTTTCTATTAAGCTTTTGGTGAAAGGCGACCATACTTGCTGGTCGATTTGCTGATTGGATGATTGTGCAGCAACTTGGTTGAATACAAGGGTTAGCAATATGATGGCAATCGGTTTCATAAATTTTTTTATTGAATGTACGGCAATTTTATTTTTGTGTTTAGTTAAATATTGCTCAAATAAAAAAAGCGATTCGTTTAACAAATCGCTTTCTTTACATCGTTTCGGTATTCTTATTCCACTTCTGCCAATTGCATCTCTTTGCTCAACTTGTGCTGCAAATCGAATGGTACAACAGCGTAATCTGCAAATTCTTGTATGAACTTCGCTTTACCTTGCGTGATGGAGCGCAAAGCTGTGGTGTATTTATCTAAAGCTGCTAAAGGTGTTCTGGTTTTTACCACTTGATAATTGCCTTGCGATTCAATACCCATGATGATTGACCTGCGAGACTGTAGATCACCTAAAACATCGCCTACACATTCTTCTGGCGTCCACACTTCGATGTTCATAATAGGTTCAAGCAATTGTGGCTCTGCTTGCATAAACGCTTCTTTAAAGGCACGCATGCCAGCTATTTTAAATGATATGTCGTTAGAATCTACTGCGTGCATTTTTCCATCGAATAACATTACTCGTACATCGCGCACATAAGAATTGCTGATGGGGCCTTGTTCCATTTTTTCCATGATGCCTTTTAGTACTGAAGGAATAAAGCGAGCATCGATTACTCCGCCAACGATGCAATTGTAAAAGATGAGTTGTCCGCCCCAAGGTAAATCAATTACTTCTTTACCGCGTATTGGCAAATCAGTTGGGTCTGGCATGTTAGGAAGCAGTGGTTCAATGCGCAAGTGAACTTCCGCAAATTGTCCGGCACCGCCAGACTGTTTTTTATGTCTGTACACAGCGGTTGCTGATTTTTTAATTGTTTCGCGATAAGAAATTTTAGGCGAAACAAAATCTGCTTTTAGATGATACACATGTTCCATATACCACTTGCATACTGCTAAGTGTTGCTCGCCTTGCGCTTCAATTATTAATTGTTTCAATTCATTGGAAAAGTAGGAGCGAAGGGTAGGATCTTCTGCTTGTATTTTCTGTAACACTTCTCCAATCTTATCATCATCTTGTTTGCTGGCAGCTACTACAGCCATTCTGATTCTAGGTTCAGGAAATTGAATCGGTGATAAGATGATATTCTCTTTTACTTCACATAAAGTTTGATTGGTAAAAGTATCTTTTAGCTTAAGTGTTGCACCAATATCACCAGCAGTTAGTTTCTCAATCGGTTGTCGGTTTTTGCCATCGACAATAAATAATTGATGCAGCTTTTCTATTTGACCAGTTTGTGTATTGCGCAGTTCAGTGTTAGCAGTTAATTCGCCACTGATTACTTTAAAGTAAGAAATCTTTCCGAGGTTAGGTTCGAAGTGTGTTTTGAAGACAAAGACTGTTACTGGAAGTTGAGCATCAATATTCAATGTGCTGCCATTTGTTAATATTTCAGGTTTAGATTCAGTTGGCGAAGGAGCAACGTTATCGATAAAACCCATGATGCGACCACTGCCCATATTTTTCTTCGCAGATGCTACAAAAACGGGAAATACATCGTGGTGCAACATGCCTAGTTTTAAGCCTTGTTTCATTTCATCTTCCGTTAGTGTTCCTTTAGCAAAATATTGCTCCATAAGTTTTTCATCATTCTCGGCTGCTTTTTCAACCAACTCATTGTGTAGTTGATTAGCTCTTTCTATTTCACGCTCAGGTATAGGTAACTTCTCTGGTTTGCCACCTTCTGGAGAGAATTTATAATATTGCATTCGAAGTAAGTCGATAATGCCGTTAAAATTTTCTCCTTCGTTTACAGGATATTGCATCTGCACTACGGCTTTACCAAAATGTTGTTTTAATTCTTCCAAGGCATTCTCAAAATCAGATTTGGGATGATCAACTTGATTGATAACAAACATTACTGGTTTGTTAAACTTATCTGCGTAATGCCAAATCAACTCCGTTCCGATTTCTACACCATGCTGTGCGTTGATTGTCATAACGCAAGTATCGGCTACACGCATAGCGGATACAATTTCACCAGCGGAATCTTCGTAACCGGGAGTATCGATGATATTGATTTTATAATCTTGCCACTCAGTGTGCAGAAGTGTCGCAAATACTGAATTTCCTTTTTCGTGCTCAATTTCGTGGTAATCGCTAACGGTGTTTTTATTTTCTACTTGACCTCTTCTGTGAATTAGGCCAGCTTCAAAAATCATGTCTTCGGCTAAAGTAGTTTTACCTGACTTAGGCGCACCGAGTAAGGCAATGTTTTTTATGTGTTTAGCATCATATACTTTCATGGCAAATGGGTTTAGATTTTAATTGTATTGAAGTAACCGATTTCTGTGAGGAAGAAATACGATGTTGGTTAGATGCAAAACTGATTTAAGTCAGTTTAAGCATTTATATTTGTCTAAAATCAATTAGATGACGTAGGCCTTAAACAAAATGACTATTAATTGGTTTAAGTAAATCATTTAAACTAAGTAGGTCGTGTTCAATTTGAATAAGCAGAGGAACCCAAACTATAATGTTGATTATTTATTTGTGGGTTTGGGAGCAGCCAATAGTTTAATTTTATTATCGTTCGAAAGATTAGGTTTATTAAACCAACATAATTTTGTTGTAATAGATCCTTCATTCGAAAGTCTTCAGAACAAGACCTTTTGTTTCTGGGCAGAGAAGAGCGAAATTGATAAGTACAATTTACAATCGCTTATCAATTACCATTGGCCGAAGCTTCAATTTAGCAATCATGAATCACAAGATGTTTATCCTTATCAATACTATTGTGTTGAAGGAAATACGCTGTACCAGCAAACGAAAAAAATAATTGATCATTATCAACCTATATTTTATTCGAACACATTTTCTGAAGATTTCATCCATATTGATAAAGATAGAATCGAAGTTGAGATTGAAAATGATAAGTTTTTAGTTAACAAAGTTTTCGATAATCGACCTCCTATTCACAATCGACCTAAAATAAATGAAAGCCATTTATTGCAGTCTTTTTATGGTTGGAGAATTACAACTAATGATAAAAAATTTGACACCTCCACAGCTACCTTAATGGATTTTGATATCCCTCAAGAGGGCAACTGTCAGTTTGTTTATGTCTTACCATTTTCAGAAAATGAAGCATTATTTGAAGTAACAAAATTTGGTCAATCAAAAATTGATAAGGAAGAAGCGAATTTAATTCTTAGAAATTATATCCAATCAGAAAAGTATGAAATTATAGATGAAGAGGAGGGATGTATTCCTATGTCATCTGCTGGTTTACAGGAAGAAAATAAAATTTACAAAAACTGGATTGCTACCGGCTCTCGTGCCAATTTGATTAAACCTTCTACCGGCTATGCTTTTTTAAAAATGGCAGAAGATGCTACTCATCTTGCAAGGCATGTGGAAAGTAAATCCAATGTAACGTATAAAAGAGAAAAAGTTAGTGCTCGATTTCAATTTTATGATCGATTATTGTTGAAAATTATTGAACTACATCCTGAGTTTGGAAAAGATATTTTTCAATCTTTATTTAAAAAAATTCAAACGAGAGAAGTCTTAACTTTTTTAAAAGAAAAATCTTCTATTTCTGATGAACTTAGAATATTCTCAGTTTTACCAATCTTTTTGTTTTTAAAAACTGCTTTTAAAGATATATGGTTTTCTCTATTTCGTATTTCACCTGTAGTTCAAACATTGCTTTTAACATTAGTTTGCATTTCACTTGAGTATTTTCAAATTCAACAAGCAAGTTGGCTTTTAATTGGGTTGGGTTTTTTTACCATAGGGATTGCCCATGGAGCCATAGATCATGTAACGCATCAGAATATTCGGAATAATGTTGATCTTCTAAAGTTCATTGTAAGTTACGTAGGCAAGGGTGTACTATTAGGTTTGCTTTGGTATTGGCAAGCCGATTTTGCATTATTAGCTTTTTTAATTTTTTCTGCTTGGCATTTTGGACAGGCCGATTTTGAAGTTTGGAAATTAAAATCAAGTTTGTATTCGTTTCTTTGGGGAGCTACTTTATTAGGATTGTTATTATTTAATCATTATGATGAAACATTAACTATTTTAGAATTTCTGCCAGGATTAGTTTCACTAGATTATTTAAAAACCTTACCACCAAATTCTGTTTTATTCACTCAATTTATTTTTTATTTCATTGGAGTCGCGTTACTCATTTACACTAGAAACGTGTTTGTTTTAGTGTCTTTATTTAATCTGTATTTGTTAAGCTATTTACCCTTACTGATAAGTTTCGGATTATTTTTTATTTTTCAACATAGCCAACATGGATTTACCTTTTTAAAAAATCAACTAAATATTTCTACTAAGCAATTTATCTTAAAAGCACTTCCGTTTAGTTTGGCTGGTTCATTATTTATCGTATCGTTTATTTTTTTTACTGATCAACCTAACTGGGGTTTATTCTTTATTTTATTATCCTGTTTAAGCATGCCACATGTTATCAGTATGAATCTTTTTTATAGAACTCGTAAAGTATAATGATATAAGTTAGTTGAGTATGAGCTTTAAGTAGATTTACAAATGAATTTAATTAATTCAATTTTGCTAGTTGACGACTACTTCTTTAAAATACATTTTAAAAATATTTTTTGTTTTATCAATGCACTCTTGATTGGGCGGCTGCACGTGAGCAAGTTCGTATGTTTTCCCTAAGGCTTCCCACTTGTGTACACCCAATTGGTGGTAAGGTTGTATTTCTATTTTCTCAATCGATTTGTAATGTTTAAAGTGTTCACCTAGTTGGTGCAAATATTCTTCTTGATCGCTATAGCCAGGCACTAATACGTAGCGGAGCCACATGGCTTTGCCGGTTTGTTCTCGGTAAGCTGCAACCTCTAAAACACTTTGATTAGATACGCTGGTTAGCAGATGATGCCATTCATCATTTATGTGTTTAACATCTAATAACAGGTAATCTGTTTCTTTGAGTAAAGCTTTTACTTCATCATTTAATATTTTTCCATTGCTATCTAAAGCTGCGTTTATTCCTTCGGCATGTAGCTTTTTAAATAGGGATAATAATGCGAGACGTTGTAGAGTTGGCTCTCCACCAGAAATAGTTACGCCACCTTTTTTTCCGAAGAAAGATTTTTGGGCTACGGCCATGCGCACAATTTCATCAATGGAAATTTCGCTTCCTTGATGTAAATCCCATGTGTCGGGATTCGCACAATACAGACAACGAAAATGGCAGCCTTGTGTAAACACAACAAGGCGAATGCCTGGTCCATCGTGTGTACCAAAGCTTTCTATTGAATGAATGCGAAGTGAATCTGTTGCGTACACAATCTGTTTTGTTTATTTACTACTTTTAAAGTGTAAATGGGCTTGCGCCCATCTACATTTTTTGTCCCTACATACATTCGTGGAATGTACGCGTAATTACTTCTAACTGATGTGCTTTTGTTAACCTGATAAAGTTTACAGCATAACCTGAAACCCGAATAGTTAGTTGTGGATATTTTTCAGGATTCTCATAAGCATCCATTAGCATGTCTCGGTTTAACACATTTACATTTAAATGATGCGCTTTTTTTGCAAAATAACCATCTAGTAATGCAACCAAATTTTCTGTTTGCACATTTCTGTTATTGCCTAATGATTTTGGAACTAAGCTCATGGTATTAGAAATTCCATCTAAAGCATAACGATAATCTAATTTGGCAACTGAATTAAGCGAAGCTATGGCACCGTTCACATCTCTGCCGTGCATGGGGTTTGCACCCGGAGCAAAGGGTTCCCCTGCCTTGCGGCCATCGGGTGTGTTGCCAGTCATTTTACCATACATAACGTTACTTGTAATGGTTAGTAAACTTAGAGTAGAGTTGGCATTTTTGTAAGTTTTATGTTGCTTCAGCGTTTCGATAAAGAATTGCGTTACTTCTTGTGCCAAACTATCTACTTTGTCGTTATCATTTCCAAACATAGGGTACTCACCTTCAATTTGGTAATCGATGGCAATACCTTTTTCGTTTCTGATGGGTTTAACTTTTGCATAGCGTATAGCAGAGAGTGAGTCTGCAATAATGGAGATGCCTGCAGCGCCATAAGCGATATCAATACCTGGGTCGGTATCAATAAAGGCTAATTGTGCTTTTTCATAATAATATTTATCATGACAATAATGGATAATGTTCATAGCACGTGCATACACTTCAGCAACTTGTTGCATGGCTAATTTAAAGTTGGCCATAACTTGTGTATAATCAAGAAACTCTCCTTGAAGGGCTGGAATGTTTTTAAGTATTGGAGTGCCATCTTTTTCATCTTTACCTTCGTTAATTGCCAATAATAATGTTTTGGCGAGGTTAGTACGCGCACCAAAGAATTGAATGCGTTTACCTATTTCCTGATGGGATACGCAGCATGCTATACCATAGTCATCAGTTCCACGACATTCGCGCATGAGATCGTCATTCTCATACTGTATACTCGATGTGTCTAGCGATACCTTTGCGCAAAAGTTTTTAAAACCTTCGGGCAATGCTTGCGACCATAGCACAGTAAGATTAGGTTCTGGCGATGCCCCAAGATTGTATAATGTTTGTAAAAAGCGAAATGCTGTCTTAGTAACTTTAGTTCTGCCATCTGTTAATTGTCCTCCAATGGCTTCGGTTACCCAAGTTGGATCTCCTGCAAAAATCTGATCGTAGGCACCAGGGCGAAGGTGGCGGATCATACGCAGTTTCATAACGAAATGATCGATTAGTTCTTGTGCTTCTTGTTCTGTGAGTAGACCAGCTTGTAAATCACGTTCAATGTATATATCGATAAACGCGCTAACATTGCCTAGCGACATAGCCGCACCATCTTGTTCTTTAGTGGCAGCTAAATAGGCCATGTACACCCATTGAATAGCTTCTTGTGCATTTTCAGCAGGGCGATTCAGTTGCAAGCCATACATTTCACCTAAGGTTCTAATGTCTTCTAAAGCTTTAATCTGCATGCTCACTTCTTCGCGTAATCGAATTTTATGCTCGGTCATTTCACCATTAATAGCCAGTTTATCTGCTTTCTTAGCTTCGATTAATTGATCAATTCCATAAAGTGCAAGCCTTCTGTAATCGCCAATAATTCTTCCGCGAGCATAGTTATCGGGTAAACCTGTAAGTACTCCTTGCTTTCTGTAGTTTAATATTTCAGGATCATAGGCATCGAACACGCCACTGTTGTGATCTTTGGTGTAATTAAAAATCTCTTTTACTCGTTCGGCCATTTCCAATCCTTTTTCTTTAACAGCGCCTTCTACAATACGCACACCACCATAGGGTTTCATGGCGCGTTTTAGTAAAGCATCGGTTTGCAAGCCAACAATTTTTTCAAGGCTTTTTTCAATGTAACCGGCTTGGTGACTGGTTATGGTAGAAATAGTTTCTGTATCAATATCTACCACACCATTGTTAGCCCGCTCGTAAGCCATAGCCTCTAAACATATAGCCCAAAGTTGTTGAGTAGCTTCAGTTGGTCCGGTAAGGAAAGAAGAATCGCCTTCATAAGGTGTAAGATTTGTTTGAATAAAATTGCGTACATCAATCCGAGAATTCCAAAGTCCTTTCGTAAATGCTTTGGTTTTAGTTATTACTTCCATGCTGATATTGATTTATAGATTGTAGAATTTTGTAATGTATTTTCTCTTTTTCTGATACTGGCTGTTTACTATTCTGTTCATCAAATTTTATTTTGTGGTTACTGTTATTTGTACCAAACAGGTAATAGTAGGGAAGAGCAACAAAAACGCATCCACCTAGTATGTTACCAATAGTTGCAGGTAATAGATTTTGAATGAAGAATTGATTGAGGCTTACATCTGCACCAAGCATCATGCCTAAAGGAATGTAGAACATATTGGCAATGCTGTGTTCCCAGCCGAGTGTTACAAATACCGTTACGGGTAGCCAAAGCAGAATGACTTTTGCACTTACTTCCTTTACTAAGGATGTCATCCAGACTGCCATGCAAACCATTATGTTCGCACCAATTCCTCTACTGACTATGACTAAAAATGTATAATGCGTTTTTTGTTCTGCCATGTTTTTAATGTAGGAAACCCAAGGCTCGCGTGTTACAGTTTCGCTCTGAAAGGCAAAAAACCAGGCAACCAAAACTGCTCCAATGAAGTTGGCTAAGTATCCTATTAATGCAATTCTGCTAACTTGGTTAATATTTATTTTTTTTTGCCAAAATGCGAAGGGCAACGTGGCACAATCGCTGGTGAATAAACTACCACCAGCAAAAAGTACAAGTGCTAAACCTACAGGGAAGGTAATGCCAGCTAGTAAGCGAACTAAACCAGGATTTTGTGTTGCAATTGTTGGTAAACCACCAACAACTATAACAGAGAAAAGTGCACCGAAGGCAATGAACATACCTCCTAAAATGGCGAACACGAAAAATTGCGGTGCAGACATCGAAGCTTTTTTAATAGCAGCTTCGGCAAACGTTTCAGAAATGTTTTTGGGTTTAGAGTTTTGTAAAACTTTGTCTGTCTTCATTTGGGCATAAAAATATTACCCAATGTGTGTTTAGAATATGAGGATAATCAGTTGGCTTAGTGATTGAAAACAAACTGAATTTAGTGAGGAATTATCGCAAGCGTTTGCAAAGCAAATTGTATAAATAGACTACACTAATTGGATAAAAAATTAATAGATCAAGTTTAACATTAAAGAAAAGCCTAAGCCTATTTGAAGCAACCTTCGCATTAAAATTGATAGTGTATTTTTGAAACTAACTATTTATATTTATTTAATAAATCTTATCTCTGTCTAAATTGGAAAGCGATAGTTCACATCAAGCCATGTCCGATGTTGGTCACGAACGTCTATTAGAGGCAGTAGCTTTTTCTGCCAAAGAATTATTATCGGCAGAAAAATGGGAAAATAGTATTAATGGCATCTTACGAATTTTAGGCGAAGCATCAACTTCCAGTAGGGTTTATGTATTTCGACATGAAGTAAGCGATGAAGTTTGTCGATATACATGCCTTGCCTATGAATGGTGCGCTTTTGGTATTGTACCCCAAATAGAAACACCAGAGCTGCAAAGAATTGAAATTGAAGCTGTAGGATTTAAACGATGGATTAATCTTTTAAATAATGGCCATGCAGTATATGGTTGCGTAGAGGATTTCCCAGAAGATGAGCAGCCACTTTTACAACAGCAAGATATTAAATCTTTAGTGGTGCTACCTTTTTTTGTGTCGGGAAAATGGTGGGGATTTATTGGTTTCGATCAATGTGATGCAAAAAGAAATTGGACAACCGCAGAAATCGCAGTTTTACAAGCAGCAGCTAGCATGATTGGGAGCGCAATAGAGAGAGAGTTTGATAAATACTTATTAGAAATACAAAACGAAGAACTTCGTAAAATTAACCACGAGTTAGATTCTTTCGTATATAGTGTATCTCATGATTTGCGTGCTCCTTTAGTTACTATTTTAGGCCTACTAAACATTGCAGAAAAAGAACCACTTTCGCCAAATCTGAATTTATACTTACAACACATTCGCAACAGTATTTTTAAACTCGATAACTTTGTAAAAGAAATTCTTGAATATTCGCACAATACAAGAACAGATACTCAATTAGAAACAATTAATATAAAGCAATTACTCGAAGAGATTAGCTCTACAATAGTATTCACTGACAGTTCTGTTGAAGTTATATTGAATATTGCTGTAAGAGATTATATTTTGGTTTTTGATAGAAAAAGACTTTCAGTAATTTTTACTAATCTTCTCCATAATGCCTTTAAATTCAGAGATTTAAATAAGCTACATCGATATATAAAGATTGATGTAGAATATAAGAGTGAAAAATTATTGATTTGTATAGAAGATAATGGTATTGGAATAGAAACAGATCATCTTCCTAAGATTTTCGATATGTTCTATAGAGCATCAGAGAAAAATCATGGATCCGGATTAGGATTGTACATAACCAAAGAAATAGTTAAAAAGTTAAATGGAGAAATTCAAATAGAATCTGAAATTGAAAAGTTTACAAGAATTAACGTAACCTTTCCAATAGTAGATAAAATATAACATCATCTACTGTTTCTTATTTAAATTTGTATAGCTGAACGATAATTTAAAACTTAAGCACTTCATCTTTATCCCATATTCCCCAATAAGCGCCAACATCGCCTTCTGCACCTACTTTCCATGATTCATCAAAGGATGAAAAGTAATGTATCTCAATGTTCTCTTGCTTCGACCAAGTTTGAATATTAATGAAGTATTTCATGAAGTTTTCATAAGATGGCATGGCTGCATGTAGGTTTGTGCCTTGGCTAGGCCATCCTGTTTCAGAAATAATTACTTTCTTTCCTTTTGCTGCACGCGTAGCCTTGGCGAACATATCCTTAATATACAACAAGGAGTAATCGCAATGGCAACCTTCCCAATAGGGGTAACAGTTGGCTAGTATTACATCGCATGCTTCGGTAATGCGCGGCTTAATGTCAAATTCGTAGTAGGCATCTACATAACCTACAGGTATATGATTAATTTCTTTTTTTGCTTTTTCAATGAATCGTAGTAATTCATCTTCTGTTAAATCTTTTCTATACAAAACCTCGTTGCCTACTGCAGCTATATCTACATATCCTTCTTTAGCTAGTTCAATTAAATTTTTAACTTCTTGTTGATTTACTTTATCATCTTTTCCCAACCAAGCACCAACCATTGTTTTGATACCATACTCTTTCGCAATTTTAGGAATCAGTTCGTTTCCTTCGGTGCAAGAAAATGAGCGTATCCATTTAATATACGGTCTTATAATTTCCATTCTTCTGCGAATTTGCTTTTCGCTTAGCATATCGCCTGGGTTTTGTCCTTCTTCGTATGGACTAAAACACAAACCGTGCATACCGCTTTGTAATACTTGCTTAAATAAAATTCTTAGTTGTTCTGTTGTTACGCCCTCGTAATTTCGCCCCGCAAGCGACATTACTGCTTCTGCATTATACGACATGATGTTTTAAAATTTTAATGTTTCATTTTTATTCCATAATCCCCAGGCCTGGCCTATATCGCCTTCGTGTTTTACTTTCCACGATTCATCGAAGGAAGAGAAGTAAAACAAATCAGCTTTCTCTTTTTTAGCCCATGCCTGCACATTTACAAAATAGGTCATTGCATTTTCTGCTGATGGTACTGCACCTTGTACTGCTGAGCCTTCGTTTGGCCAACCTGTTTCGCTAACAATTACAGGTTTACCTTTGCTTACCTGTAGGGTTGTTTGATACATTTGATTTAAATAGGCAGTCGCTTTTTCTATTTCACAACCTTCCCAGAAAGGATAGCAGTTTGCTAAAATTATATCACAAGCATCTACTAACTCAGGATACTCTACAAACTGATAGTAAGCATCTACATATGCAACAGGAATTGTTGGAACAGCTTGTTTTACACGTTTTATATAAGCAACTATAGCTGCTGCCGATAATTCATTTCTCATGAGAACTTCGTTACCAACTACGGCTATATCTACATATCCCTTTTTTGCAAGCTCAATTAGCTTTTGTATTTCTACTTCGTTATTAAATTCGTTTCTATCTATCCATGCACCGGCCATTGTTTTCAAACCATGTTCGCGGGCTATTTGTGGTATTAATTCGTTTCCATCTGTACAAGAGAAAGATCGAACCCACTTGGTATAAGGTTTAATAATGCTCATGCGTCTGTTAATCTGAGCATAAGAAAGTTGATCGCCAAGGTTTTGTCCTTCTTGATAAGGTGTAAAGCAAATTCCATGTAAGCCTTCTTGAAGTGTGTTCTTAAAGATTGATTTTAATGTTGGTGCTGATTTCTCTTTATCAGATATATCAGTTGGTAATGCAGATAGTGAGGAAGCTAAAGTGAAATTTCTTCGGGTATAGTAGGAAGAGGTTGGGACTTCTGGTTTGGTTTGACGTGCATCTATTTCTGCACGAACTGCTTTTGACTTTTCTTCAGTAACATCATAATTGCGCATGATGTACATAGCCGTTAACGTACCTAATATAGGTATACCTGAATAAAAAATACGTAAACCGGTAATAGCACCTTCGGGTTGAACGGCTGAGCTAGGATCGAATTTTACCAAAGTCATAATCGCTCCACTTAATAAACCGGCTACAGCAAACCCTACTTTAACCATCCACCAGTAAATGGCTCCGAAAATACCTTCGCGTCTTTTGCCAGTTTGTAATTCATCTAAATCAATTACATCCGCTGTCATCGACATCATTAATGTAAATAAACTTCCTATACCGAAAGAGAAGAAGGGGAGAGCGAAAATAAACAGATATGGTTTACCTGGTACAAATAAAAACCAAAGTAGGATGTAACCGAAAATGGAAATTCCTTGCGACACTATAAAAGCTTTTTTCTTGCCTAGGTGTTTAGATAATCGAGCAACAATAGGTATAACAATGAATGTAGTGAATACAGCACCCAAACTGCCAAATAACGTTGGCCATATACCCGATGCTTGTGTATCGCCATTAAATAAATAATAAACTACAATAAAGAAGGAGAAACTCGCAATAGTGTTAAACGCATTAAAGATAAAGAATGTGGCGATGCATAATTTTCTGAAAGGAACCGATGCGAAAGCTTCTTTAAAACCCATTAAAATTTCTTTTAAACTACCACCAATCGAACGCAAAGTTAGTGGAGCATAATTTTCGTTTAAAGTTGATTTGCCCGGGATAAATATTGCCGGTACAATAGCGAATATCATACAAACAATTCCCACCCAAACAGCTAGTGTTCTAGTGGCTACATCGGCAGACTCAAACCAACTTTTATCGTACATAAAAACCCAGAACCACGGAGCGATAACCCATGCCCACTGTCCAATCCATTGCGCTATGGCCATGATACTAGTGCGCTCGTGAAAGTCGTTACTCATTTCGTAGCCCATGGCTACATAAGGCACACTAAAAATTGTTAAGCCTAGATAGAAGATGAATGACCAGAAAATGAAAAAATAAAAATTATAGGCAATACCATTTTCTCGATAAAGTTGCCACATGATCACAAACGAAATTCCCATAATGATGGCACCAAGAAATACGTAATGCCTTCGTCTGCCCCAACGTGATTTGGTGTTATCAGAAATGTATCCCATGATAGGATCGGTAATGGCATCGAACACACGCGGAAGAAAAAATATAATGCCCCACATCCAACCCGGAAATCCTAAGTCTTGCACCAACACAACCATAAAAATGCCTAAAACTGCCGGAAACATTTGGTTGGCTAACATGCCAACACCAAAAGCAATTTTCTGGCTTAATGGAACTTGAGTTGTTGAGGTTGTCATATGGCTTAGCGTTATGTTGAAAAACTTATACTATCAGTATCATTTAGCTGGAGGTGGTAAAACTGTTTTCATGATTTTATCAGTTTGACCTTGTTCCGTTTTTACAATAGAATTTCCTCCTCTGTTTAGGCCTTTAAAAAGTCCGGCATCAACAAGATTCCATAAACCAAACTTTGCTTCGCCTTTTAAATTAAATAATCCAAAATGGTTCTCTGAGCCCATTGGGTTGGCAGCATCTTTCCATTGTTCATCGAAAGCTTCGAAATAAAAACAACTTATACCAGCAGCGTTAGTCCATTCGCGCATAAGCTGATAATATTTCCCTTGTTTGTATTCGTCTGTTGCTCGCGAGCCTTCCGCACCATAAAAGCCATCGGATGTACTGGCCCAACCCGTTTCACCAATGTGAATCGGTTTATTTACGCCAACGCTCGCCATATATTTTTTCACATTTTCGTATTGTGTTTTAGCAAAATCGCGTGCACGCAGCATAGCAGCATCAACTTTTTCGATTTCAGGTAATGTCGATTCTGTTGAAGGTACTTTCCAGAAATCCGGATTATAATGAGTGTTGTGATACGGGTAGGTATGCATGGAGATATAATCTACAGCCTTCATCAATTCAGTTAATTCGGGTGTATGATAGGAAGCATCTCCACCTCCCCAAGAGGCGAAATCGTCTGAACTAGTTATCCAAAGATCTTTTGATAATTTTCCTTCAGCTTTTAAGTTCTGTAAATGTTTTACCCACTTTAGAATTACCGCAGGTTGCACATAATAACTTGTTGCCCATTTCACCATGGCTTCATTACCAACTGCTATTATTTTAACGATATCAGGATATTGATTTGCCAACGCTACGGCTCGAGCTATTTCTCCTTCATTTTGTTCGCTTTCAACATCGTGGTTAGGTGCTTTGTCTGTCCAGGCGTTTTGGCAATCTATCCATGCGCCAAGCATAACATACATCTCAAAAGTTGGATCTTGTTGCTTTAGTTCTTGTATGGCTTTTAGCAATGTAGAGGCGTGCGCTAGTTGTACGTTATAGGTTCTGACGATACGAATATCCATGGCATGCAATATGCGTAGGTCTTCCTGAAGTTGGGCAACAGTAGGTTGAATAGACCTTGTTTTTTCGCGGTATCCTTCGTAACAAATTGCCTGGTAGGCCGGGTTTCCTAAAATATCTTTTGCTGTCACAGTTTTTAAGTTTGCTGAAGTTGAGTTTGATTGTATGGTATTGTTTTTAGATCCACAAGAAATATGAAGAAGGAAGATGAAACAAAGCAAAGAGAATTTCAAAATCGATTTCATATACAGGTGGGTTACTTTAGCCATTAATTTGTTTTAACATTGGGATAAGAAAGTCCGAAGCCAATAGGGAATAGTGGTTTGATGAAGGAATCCCAAAAGTTAGGACCGTATTTACCGGAAAAATCTTTTTCTGCTGCTGGCCAGCTATGTGGAAGTTTACCCGAAAAGTTGTGTTTGCCTAAAAGTACTTCGGCAATGCCTTCGCCTTCTGAGCCCGGCAACCAGGCAGCAACAAATGCATCTGCCTCTTGTATTTGTTCGGTAACTACTAATGGTCTTCCGGAAATAAGAAGAACTACTGTTTTTATCCCCAAGCTTTTATACTTTTTGATATACGCTTGATGTTCTGAAGTTAAAGTAAGTTGATAGCGATTCATTTCGCCACCAATATCTCCGAAGAATTCGGCATAGGGAGTTTCGCCAACAACTAATATAGCTACATCAGCTTTTATACCTTCACCAGTAGGATCGTATAAAATTTCGGCCTTGGTATTGTTTTTAAAGCCTTGTAAAATTGTAGTAGCTCCGGCATAGTTTTCATTTGTGCCTTGCCAGTTAATTGTCCATCCGCCAGATTGTAGCCCTGCGTTATCGGCAAATTCGCCAACTAACACTATGCGATTAGCATTTTTAATAGGAAGTGTTTCGTTTTCATTTTTTAATAATACTAATGACTCACGCACAGCTTGTTTGGCTATTTCTCTGTGTTCAATTGTTCCTATTTTTGAAAGTAAGGATGAATCCGGGAACGGATTTTCAAATAGACCTAATCTAAATTTCTGGCGTAAAATTCTTCTAACAGCATCGTTAATTCTCTCTTCTTGGATTTCTCCATGTAGTACACCGTTACGAACTCCTTCTTGAAACTGAGCTAAATCTCCATCAACTGCCATTACAACATCTATTCCTGCATTGATTATGTTGTTGCCACCAAAGCGCGAGTAAGCTTTCCAGTCTGAAACTACAATGCCATCAAATTGTAAAGAGTCTTTTAGTAATCCGGTAATTAATTCACGATGGGCATGCATGGGCAAACCGTCTAAAGTATTGAACGATGCCATAATACTGGCAACACCAGCTTTTATTGGTGCTTGATAGGGTGGTAATAATCGCTCAAATACTTCTTCTCTTGTAAGTGTTGTTTCGCCTCCTTCTTTACCAAAATCAGTTGCTCCATCACCTATAAAATGCTTAGCGGTTGCTAATACATAATTTTCTTTCTGATGGCCACGAACAGATGCTTCCACTAGTTTGGTTGTGAGTTGTGTATTTTCAGAGAAGGCTTCGTATACTCGTCCCCATTTTTCATTATAGGGTATAGCGGCACATGGAGAAAAAATCCACGTAAATCCTGTTGCTTTAGATTCTAGCGCTGTGATGGCTGCAATTTTCTCAACAAGATATTCGTTTTGTGTTGCACCTAAACCAATGTTATGCGGGAAGATTGTTGCTCCTTCAAATGTATTTTGTCCGTGTACAGCATCAACTCCAAAAAGTAATGGAATTTTTAAACGAGATGAAAGAGCTTGCTTTTGAAAGCGTTCAAATTTTTCTTGCCATTCTTTTGCGTTTTTACCGGGCACAGGACCTTGCGTATGGATAACAGAGCCTATATGTCGAGTAGCAATTTCTTCTTCGGTAATGTCATCGAAATGGCGCACCTGTGTCATTTGGCCAATTTTTTCTTCTAGCGTCATTACAGAAAGCAAAGAATCAATTTTTTGCTCTATTTTTTCATTTCTATTCATTTGTGTTTGCTCGTTCATCTGACAAGAAGTTAGTAGGCTAACACTAATTATTGTTATATATATAATTCTTACAACACACTTCATTACCGTATGGTATCGGCTTTAATATTTACTTCTATTTTTTTTATATTACCATTGCGGTTCCAAATTTTATTACTCGTTTCTATATCTACTTTTAATGTGGTATTTGTTTGTGTTGTGTCATTATTAAAAGTTAGTGTAACACCTTCGTTATTACTTAGCGAATAGATTACAGGTATTTGGCAATAGGTAAAGCAGAGTGATTTTTCAGGTAATTGTATTCTGTTTAATTTTCCTTTAACATCGATAAAACTAAATTCACTTTTGTCTTTGATAAATTCATTTTTGCTAAGCATAAAAGGATTAAATGAAATGTAGCCATCCTTTACTGTTACTCCTAATTCGCCAATTCTGGCAATGATGTCTTCCTTTACTTGGCCAGTCATACCCGGTTGTTGTGCGCCTTTGTTTGCAGGCGTATGCGAGTACGGATCTGTGGGGAACGCTCCATATACACTTGGAGATTTATGAACACCAATGCCTTCATTTATTTCTCTGAAATGCTGAACTAATGCATCAACAATATTTTCCTCTTCCTTCTTATCTATTGCATGTGCACAACACTCTTGTACTGCCAGTGCCAACTTAGAAACCATGTGCCAGTAAATAGAACCTAACCCCTCGTAGCCATAAAATGTACCAGATCGTCCGGTGAATGCTTTATGATTAAAGATGCTTTCGAATGTGTTTAGTATTTCTATTGTATTCTCTTCTGTTACTGGTATGGGTAGTTTTTGTAAAGCAGATAGAAGGTCATTTGCATTTTTAAATCCTCCATTAAAATGAAAATTCCCATGTATATCTTTTTCTATAATTAGATTGTTTGATTTTTCAATTAGCAAGCGAAGAAATGGCGATTGATTAACAGTTTCTTTCGAAATATTATTTTTATCTAGAAAACCTTTTAATTCTTTATTGGGGTATAACAGGTAACTATTCTGATCGTGTCTGTAAAGATTGCTTTTGCGTAGTGCATGTAGAGTTTCTACTTGTTGCTTAGCGTTAAGATATCCGGAGCTAAGCACGGCCACTTGCCCTTCTAACATTTCGGGTAAATAGGAGATGGACATGGACATGCTTTCGTTGTTCTCTATCGTAAGCAAATTATAGGCATGATATAGTTTATCGTTTCGCTCGTTGGCTTTAATGCTGTGATCGGTAAAGCGAAGAACAAGCGCAAGAAAATCCCGTAACTCTTTGATGTAGATTGTCTCTTTTTCTCCTTTAAAAGATTGATTATAAATTTTTTCGCGGTACTCACTCGCTGCTATACCTAAGGCATCTACTAACTTTTTTCTGTATAGGTCAGTGAACTTATCGTTTAGCAAATTTTCATTTTGTTCAAAAGCCTTCTTCATGTTGCGATAAAACGCAATCATCTCTTTTGAGAGATTTATTTCTTTTGTTTGCGCGTTAGTTAAATTGTGTATGAAGAAAGATAAGAATCTTCTTACATAACAAAGTGTTACTACCGAAACACCATTGCCAACTAATGCATTGTTAGCATCGTTCCATTCGGGGCGTTGGGTATTCATCCAGATGCCACCTTCAGGAATAAAATTAGAAAGCTTGGCCAGCAAGGTGGCCAATATTTTTTCTAGAAAGTTTACATGGTGTATTTCATTATTTTGATTTTGTAAGAGAGCACTATCGGCACCTATTATTTCTTTGCGTTTTGTTATGGCATGATCTAACGCATGATCGAAGTTGATTGTGTCTTTTGGATTTTTAAGAATTTCGTGGTAAGACTTAATCTTATAGGGTACGTTGGCATACACAAATATTTCTTCAGAAAAATATTTTTCTAATTTTCCAGGTTGATGATTTTCGGCAAACTCTAAAAACTTAAGGAGATAAATAATTTGATGGTCGCCCCAATATCCAATATAAGACCATGGATCATCTGCTTCAATTTTCTCCCAATCTATTCCGCTCTTAGTAATGCGATAAGGGTTGTATCCATCAAAAGTGGAAGCATTTAAAAACTTGGTAATCATGCCATCCATAAAATCAGGATAAGCGTGTGCCAGTGCTTCCCAGTTTTGAAATATGTCTCGCCAGTTTCCTTCGTAGTCTAATACTTTTTTTCCGTCTTCGTTTCGAATGTTAATTGAGAATTGATTCCAAGGTCTACTTGGGTCTCCGTGTCGTCTGCTGAATTTTAAAGGAAGGTATTCTAATGCTAATCTTATAAAATCAGCATCATTTGTTTTTTCAGCCAATGAGTTTAGCTCGTGGTGCGTGCAAATTTCTGATAGTGCTTCGATTAAACTTTTGTGACGTTTGAAAACAATTGGGTTAGCATTTGAAAAATAAACTAACAGATCGGCTCTATCTAATTGATAATGATTATCGAAAATACCACCACGCATAATGTTGAACATGGTGTTGGCAAAGTGACGAGTATCCCTTAGCAAGTCTGCTGTTTTTTGCAAGCCATCTGCAGATGCACACAAAGCCAATAGTTGTTCTGAACCTGTTTTTATATCGACATCTATTTCTTGTTTAATGCCAGAATTGCTTTCTACTTGTTTTTGTAAAGCAATTATATTGGATATACTTTGATTAACATCGGCAACAATTATCCATTCTTTTACATGCGATGGTTGAAGCGTAATATCAGCATGTATAAAGTAAGCACCTCTTTCTGCTTTCACATCAGTTTCAGTTTGCAAGGTTTTACCATTTCTAAAAGCGTGCAGTTGTAAACCAGAAAGCAACGTGTTGATGCGTTCTAATCCTGCAGACCAAACTGTTGTAGCTTTAAGTGCTTCGCTTGGTTCTGCCTTATCCACAATTATTGAGCTTAGCGCATACGTTGCTACTCCGCTTGAAGCATGTAATTCATTTCGCTTATAGGCATCAACCAAATTACTACGCGAGTTCTGTAACATGCTGCCAACACCATAGGGCATAATATTTTGAATACCATCTAATAAAGAAACATTGATGTGTTGTTTGGTGTTGTTTATCAGTTTGCTTGTTTTAATAAAACCGAAACGATCGCTCGTGCTCCATTGGTATTGAAAAGTTAGGCCGAGTTCTTTGTTTACTTCTTCAAAAATGATTTTATTACCAATAATGTTTTTATATAAATTTCTTTTAAGTGTGTATTGATAGGAGTAATGAAAAGAAAAAGGTTCCCAAACAAAAGTTTTATTGTTTTTTGTTATTCTGATGCTTGTTTTTGAGCCAGTATTTTCGGCAGACTCAATTATTTTATCATCGGTATAATAAGGGAAGAGAGCATTCTCTGCATTTTTTCTTCCTGCACATATACCACCGTTGCTACCAATAAAAAGCCAATGATCGGCCTGGCTAACGATACTCATAAAGAAAGGCCTGAACGAATCTACCTCAGATATTTTAAAGTAGATTTCGTTATTAATTACAACTTGCGACAACTGCGAACTATCGGATTTCACCTATTACTAAATTTTAGTTTTTAAAAATAAGTCGAGTAATGCTACTCGACTTATGATAAGTTATTTAGAATTTATTTTTTCGTTATTGAAACATTGTCAACAAATACAACTCCGCTGCAAGAAGCCGCACCCCCACAAACTACCTCTATCAGGAGTGAGATCCCTCCAGAAACATCGGCAGCTGTTGTAAATGTGAGTGTGTTTGTGTTCCAACTACCAGGTGTAAGCGTTATGGGTGATAGTACATGTTGTACAGCTGGGTTATTGCTATTATTTTCTGAGAATACGAATGCATTAACTACCGCACCATCAAGTAAGGTCTGTTGTTTAAGATCGAACTTAACTTCATATTGAGTATTAGCTAAAACTGTTCCTACCCCAAATCTTTCTTGTTTCACACCAGGATTATCAAATTGTCCACTTTCAATTCTCGCAGATTTAGTACCTCCGTTATTTTCTGTGCTGCTAATAGATGTGGCACCGCCATTATTAAATAATAGCCAATTTGCATCGCCCGATTCAAATCCACCATTCGTAATTAAATTGGTAGATCCACCTCCGCCACCACCACCTGCTGCTTTATAGAAATAAATGTTATCGAGGTAAATATTGAATGGTGTTGTGTTGGCACTTCCATTTCCATTGAACTGACCATCAAACTTTAATTGATTTACAGCATTCCAAGTCATGCCTGTGAAACTGCTCTTTGGTAAATCAACACTATTCCATTGCCCAGGCGTAAGTGGAACATTTACTAAAAATTCTCCAACCCCTGACCCTGCATTTATAGGACTTACTTTTACCTGCCTATCTGTTCCGGCAGCAACCCAAATATCTACATGTAAAAACTGCATGGCAGAAGCATCTATGTTGCTTGCTAATTGTGTGCCTTGATAATTGAAGTTAGGATAAGCCAACACAAGATTACCGTTACCTGGATTGAAAGCAGGATTAACAGAACCAAATCCACTTTGTCCCCAATTAGGGTTATAGTCTATACCAGTAAGGTTAGTATAACTTCCACTGAAGATTGAGATAACATCACCGGCTGCGCGTGCAGGTGGTGTTGGTGCTGCTGTATTAGGTGCTGTTAAAACGGGACTTCTGTAGAAATAAATGTTATCTAAATAAATATTAAATGGAGTGGTGTTTGCGCTGCCATTTCCATTAAACTGACCATCAAACTTTAATTGATTTATTGCATTCCAAGTCATGCCAGTAAAACTTCCTATTGGTAAGTCAACACTATTCCATTGACCTGGTGTAAGCGGAACATTTACTAAGAATTCGGCAGCACCTGTTCCTGTATTGATAGGGCTTACTTTTACTTGTCTATCAGTGCCTGCAGCAACCCAGATATCAACGTGTAAAAACTGCATAGAAGATGCATCTACATTGCTTGCTAATTGTGTGCCTTGATAATTGAAATTAGGATACGCTAAAGCAAGATTTCCATCACCAGGATTAAAGGCAGGATTAACGGAACCAAAACCACTTTGTCCCCAATTAGGGTTGTAATCTATACCTGTAAGGTTGGTATAACTGCCACTGAAAATAGAAATTACATCAACTGCAGCGCGTGCCGGAGGTGTAGGCGCAGAAGTTGTAGGCGCTGTTGGTATAGCTGTTGCTTCTTGTGTGATATCATCAATATAGAATGTACCAGCTGTAGTTCCAGGACCATCTACAAAAAGAGTTAAGCGAGAGTAACTTGCAGAGGAATTAAAATTGAATTTAATGTTTTCCCAACCTGTACCGCCATGATTGGCTGTTACCTCAACCGCTCCACTTGTTCCTTCTTCTAATTTTAGTAAAAGAGAAACAGGAGCAGTAGCTCTAACATTCATTGCAATTGTCTTATTAGTTGTTAGATTGATAGCTTCTTCTAAATCAACAAAGATTCCTTCGAAAGCAGCACCAATATTTGTTATTGCACCTACTTTAGTTTCTTTGTTGTTGGTGCCGCTAACGCTTGGGTTATTGACAATGGCAAAGGATGCTCCATTGAATGTAGTAACAACATAATCAACATTGGTATTATCCCAAGTTATAGGCAAAGTGATCTTATCTTTTATAACAATGTTAAGCGTATCAGTAAATACATCGAAAGCACCTGCAACATTTGAAGCACGAAGGTTTACAATGTATTCACCAGCTGTATAAGTTTTGACAGGGTTTACTTCAGTGCTTGTTTCTTCATCACCAAAATCCCAAAGGTATTTTGTGGCCAGATTAGAAGTGTTAATAAAAGTTACAGTTCCGGTTTCACTTACAGTGTAAGTAAATCCAGCTTTTACCTTTGGAAGATCATCTGCATCTTCGATACAGCCTGTTGCCATTACCAACGCAGCAAAGGCGATGATGAGGCGAATATGTTTTACGAATTTGTTCATGAGTTTCTATAATTATGATTATTGATTAATTGTATACGCGTACGTAGTCTACCAGCATAGTTTGTGGAAATACAGTTTCGGTGTTAGGAGAGCCTACAAAGTTTCCGCCAACTGCCACATTCATCAGTATGTAGAATGGTTTGTTAAATACCCATTCTCCCGGCACATCAGCTGGTGTAATCTGATTGTATAATACATCATCTACATAAAAATTGATGTAGTTAGGGCCCCATTCAATACCGAAAATATGAAAGCCTGTATCGAATCTGTCGTTTGGTAAAGTATAGCTTTTGGAGATGGATTGTCCTGCACTATAACCAGGACCATGAACAGTGCCTAATAAAATGTTAGGGTTCTGTCCACGTAATTCCATGATATCGATTTCACCTGCACCTGGCCAAGGGTTGTCATCAATATCTGCTCCCAACATCCAAAAAGCTGGCCATATTCCTTGACCCCAAGGCAAGCGCATGCGTGCTTCGAAGCGGCCATATTGTTGTTCGAATTTTCCTTTGGTTACTAATCTCGCTGAGGTATACTGCGAACCATTAAAAGACTCTTTGCGTGCAGTAATAATCATGTATCCGTTTTGAACCGTTACATTCTCGGGTCTATCGGTGTAGTATTGCAATTCATTATTGCCCCAACCGTTTTGGCCTGTGCCTATGTTGTAACTCCATACTTCAGGGTTTGGAGGTCCGTTTACATCGAACTCTTCTGCTAACACAAGATTGGTAAAGTTTACAACCTTTTGTTTGTCGTCTGTACAATTCATAATAGAAAATAGAAGAGTAAAAAGTACTGCACGCTTCGCTACCAGCAGCAGCCCTTTTGTTGAAAATAAATTTTGATTATTCATGTTCGGGTTGCGTTTAGTATTAACGATAGAAATACATGTTATCAACAAGGATAGTAGATATTGTGCCATCAGATATGAAGAATATCTGTGCTAGATTATTGCGACTTGCTAATGCAAAATCAGCGATAGGTATATCTAAACTTATCCATTGGTTTCGGGAAAGACTTGTGCTTGGAAACTGAATGCGTCTGGCTGAGTCGTCTCCACCTCCAAAAACATTATTAGGACCAAAGTCACCTAATTCAATTGATATAAAATCTCCTGTTGTAATGGGTTCGCTAATGAATATATCAACATGGAAGTGGGTCATCTGCGAAATATTAATCGTAGGATTTTTAAACTCGGTTGCTACAAAATTTAAGTTGGTGTACTGGATAATATTTTGTCCGTTAAGTGTTATGGCTCCGCCTAATGTTGTTTGGAAAGGTGCAAAGAACCCGTTGTTGAAATCTACCGGAATATTGGTGTAAGCATCGCTGAAAACAGAGATAACATCAGCAGGATTTCTTGCTGGAGGAGTAGGAGCTTGCAAAAATTCACCTAACGATTCGATTGATAGTGAACCGCTTGCTCTTACGCCATTTAATGTAGCTGTTATTTCTGCTGTACCTTCGCCAACTACCGTAACTACTCCGTTTTCATTAACAAGGGCAACATCGGTGTCTGAAGACCTAAAAGAGAAATAGGAAGGTGCTGCTGTTACGGTTTGGTTTATACCGCTAGCAAGATTAAAAGTTTGTGTTAAACCTGTGATAGGAATCACTGCTCCAATAAAAGTTTGCTCTTCTCTGTCTACGCCAGCAAACATGGCAGGGCGAGGTTGAGCTATTGTGCCTAATTTTTCGAACTTTAATTCATCAATCCAGAATGTATAACCATTTCCATTTTCAGGGCCTTCGGCATACCAGAACATACCACGCTCAGCTACAAGTTGTGAAGGGTCGGGTAGGGGAATGATGTACTTTGTCCATGCTGTGCTAATGCGCATGTTATTAAGAGTAGTTTGAAATTTATTCTCGCCAAAGTCTGTACCAAAACCAATTTCGTTGATTGTTGCTGATGTGGTTGCTTTAGCCCAAAACGTCAGAGCATCGAATCCGGTTAGATCACGCCCTGCCATATCAGGAAAAATAGCACCGGCAAAAGCTCCGCCCGGATCGTTTACATTGGGTACATCGAAACGCATAGAAGATGTACCAGAATATTTTGTTTGCGTATCTACCTTAAAGGCATCTAGTTTAGAGCCTCCAAACGGTAAATACTGTAAACCACCGCTAAATCCATCGATAAATACATCTGGATTTTTAGGAAAGGTTGCAAATTCGGCATCTTCAGAAAGACCTCTTTCGCAACTGGTTGTTGTGCACATCATTGTTCCGCTTAGAATAACGATGGCTATATGTTTTATGGTTAAATTTTTCATGTTGTTGCGATTTTATTTACCCACACTAATGCGTACATACGTTCTAAGTTCCCACTCATTTCCATTAGGAAAACCTACTGGGCTAATAATAGGAGCAGGAGCAAATTCTTCTGCCAGGTTAGGTAAGTATCTGGGTGAGTATTCGTTAAGCGATCTCCAAATAGCTTGCAAGCCAATAGATGTGCTTGGTAATATAAACCAATCAGGTTTGCCAACAGTAGTAGAGATGTCGGCCATAAACTGGACAGGGAATGTTAAGTTAAAGTCGCGGTGGTAGTCGAAAGGACCCCAATCGTTAAACTTAAGATGGGATGCCAATTTTATTTTTTTGTAAATAACGCGCACATCGCCTCCAAAACGTTTCACAGTTCTTGCATCAGGTCCGTTGGCTTGACCATTACCACCATATAGGTTAGCGATAATGCCCAGCTCAGGATTTACTTTTGAAACAAGTCGTGCATTTACTTCCCATAAGTCGAGAGCGGGAGGTGCACCTGCAGCTGCACTAGGCACACGACCTGTACCAGGGAATACAATGGCTGCATCTTGTGAGGTTGGTAAGTGTCTGTAAACAAAACCTACACTTGCTGCGAAGGGTGCGTCTTCTGAGCGATCGCTATCCCAATCGTACATGTAATTACCGGGGGTAGGATCGTAGGTAAGTAAAAGTTCTCCACCTACCGTTTCGCGGTTTGCGCGAACTACAAACGGATCAACCAAAATATTTCTCAATCGGGCAGGGCCACCTGCGTTTAGCGGGATAGGATCTACCAATGGTTTTTGCCACAAGAAGTTAGGAGCGACTTGAAATTTACCTAAGATGTAAGTGAAACCTGTTAGAAAATTATTTTGGTTTCCACTACCACTGTCTTTTAGTTTCCAACCTGTAAAAGTCATGGTGTTATCATATCCACCATTGGCTACAAGACCCATAGCAGAGGCTTGTCCATACCAGTTAAATCGACCAGATGAATAGGTGAATTTAACTTTTCCTCCCCATGTATCTGTAATTTGTACTTTATCATCATATACCTGATAGTTACCTTCTTCGCCTCTAACTACTTGAAAGTTTCTATCGACAAGTGGCTGGCCGCCCCAAATACCGCCTGCTTCAACTTTTAATTTATCGAAAAACTTGCGTGCAACCTGGAAAGTTAATCTACGCGTACGTGGTTGTGGGATAGCGATAGAGCTGATGGCTGCATCAGGATCGTCTAGATCCTCATGGAATATACCGGTAACGTTAAACTTTCCTACTTCTCGAGTATATTTAACTAAGATAGCAGGGTTAGCAGCCCACCATAATTCACGACCGTAAGCAACTTTAAGACCTTTGAGGCTTTTCTTACCTGTAATTTCCATTCCTTGAGGTGCAAGTCCATTATATATATCAATGTTAGGTCCGTAGTTAGCTTCTGGATATAAGCCGAAGAAATCTCCTTCATATCCCCAATGGTAGTGACCTGTTCGGTAAAATCCTTGTAGATCGAACCATTTGTGATTCCACTTGTATTCGCCTCGGTAGACTTGAACACGCTCCGGGTTTGTGGTAATGGTTCCATTAGGGGTTACCAATGTTTGAACACGACCGCGGTTTTCGTAGAAGATTTCGTTGATAGGGTTTTGAGCAACATTTCCTAAAATGTTAAAAGTAATGTTGGCTTGAACATTAGAGGCAGGATTTGCTTCTACGCCAACAAAGTAAGATTCCATGTGATCGAAACCTCTTTTGTTGGGAAATACTGAATTATTTGGATCAGGATTTTCTGGTGTTGTTGTTAATTTTCCTCCTGTTAAAAAAGTATAGAAATCGGCACGCAACTCACTTACTCGAACTTTAGAAGTTTGTTCACCAGCTAAAGCTGCTTTGTCTCCACGTGCTCTAATTACAGCATCCATTAATTGTATGCTTGCAAAATGGTTTTCTACTCCTTGTAGCGATCCGTTGTTATAAGGATTTAGCGTGTGAACTTCTTTTAGCGCGTAGTACGCTGCACGCGGGTAAAGACTGTATAAACCTCTTGGCGAAGTTGGGCCTTTGGCACAAATACCAAACCACTCTTCGTTCATGTTGTTTTCTCCTGCGGCATAATCATTTTGATAACCACCGTTAGACCATGATGCGTTGTCATCATGCACAGATAAATTAGAAGTTTGACCATATTTCCACCAGCCATCGCTAAATTGAAAAGTGAAACCACCTAATGAATTTCCTGCCTTACCGAGACCTGCAGCGTTTTCGTAAATTTCTTTCCAGTTACCAACCATATAGTAGGCCTGAGATTGTTGGTCTTCGGCATAGTCTCTGGCGTTAAAAGCATCTGCTCCAAATTCTGTAAAGAGAATCGGTTTATTTAATTCATTTTTTACGCGTTCGAAAGCATCACCAAAAGAAACACCACGATACATGTTGGTGCCAAAAATGTCGATGTCTTTGCACTCGGTTTTTATAATTTCTAAGAACAATAAATCTCCATTACATATTGCCACAGGGTGACCTTTATCGGCAGCCTTCATAGCAACTGTAGCTTCGTTAAACAACTTATACATAGCGGTAGCACGCTTGGTAGACTTCCTGTCTTGCACCGGAATGTTTTCTGTTTCAGCGCCCTCCCAGAAAAGACCATAGTTGTTTTCGTTTCCAAGTAAATAGAGGAGAAGTCCAGGCGTATCCTTGTACTCGTTTACCATCTGGGTTACTTCAGCCAATAATAATTCGCGTACACGCGGATCGGCATATTCAGTGTTTGGTACCCAAGCACCATCTAATGTTAAACCATAGCGCCCAAACGAATGGTTAAGCATGGTGTAGATGCCATACTTCTCATAAATATATTTTATCCACCGAGCAGGCACACCTGTATATTGGCGAATGGTGTTCACGCCCATGTTTTTCAATAAGGACATCTCGGCATCTAATGCAGCCTGAATAATATCGTCCGGTTGTTTCCACAAACTATAGGAGAAATTAGTACCAATAGGGAAGTAGTCCCAGTTCATACCATTAACAATGTAGTTGCGGCCATTTACCTGAAGCTTCATTCCGCTCTGGTCTTGCACTACTGCTACATTAGCCGCCTGGCTATAAGCGAGTGTTGCCGACATGAGAAAGAAAAGTACTGTGTATAAATTCCTCATAGGTTTTTAGGTTATTTAAATATTGTAAAACCAGCAAACGATTGTCTTCTGAAATTATCAGAAAACGTTTGAAATATCCGCAGTAATGTACGTATCAAGAAAAAAAACACCTACATCAATCCTATTTTGGCACTACTACAAAACTTCAGCAACTGAATAAAAATGTTCTTAATTGTTCAAATTTGTTATGTTATACCTATACAACCGTGAGTTATTCAGAGACTTTTACCTTTTTAAGAGAAATTAAACTGTTTTACTTAAAAAAAGGCCGCTACGTGGCGGCCTTTTAAAAGTTTCTATTTCAATGCAACTATTGGTACACCCGGATATAGTCTACAATTAAGTGTTGAGGGAAAACAGTAGAGGCATCTGGGTTGCCAGGCCAATTTCCTCCAACTGCAATGTTGAAAATGAAAAAGAAAGGAGCATCGAATTCACTTAACTCTGATGGGGTGGTGTCTATTTCATGAAAGAGCACATTATCTACATACCAAGACACTTTGTTGCTTGTCCATACTGCTGAGAATACATGAAATTTATCGTAAAAAGTACCAGAAGCAAGTGTATAACCATCATCACCACACGTACATGCATGTTGTCCTGCATTATCCCAATGTAATGTGCCATAGACTGTGCGATCGCCTACACCTCCTCCAACTAATTCCATAATGTCTAATTCCCCGCATTTAGGCCAACCCACGGTACTAAAATTCGCCCCTAACATCCAGAAGGCAGGCCATATTCCTTTTCCTTTCGGTAGTGCAGCTCTAATGTCTATTCGCCCATACTGAAAAGACTTTTTATCCTTTGTAATTATTCTTGATGAAGTGTACTCAGCACCTTCTTTAAATTCTTTTTTTGCACTTATTATTAACAACCCATCTTTAACGATTGTGTTGTTGGGCTGGTAGTATTGTAATTCATTATTTCCCCATCCATTGTTACCGCGACCTACTTCGTGAGACCAGAATGCACTGTTTAGCGTTGCGCCTGAGAAATCGTCTTGCCAAGCTAGCGTGTACCCTGGATATGTTGTTGGTGCATCATAACCTGTAGTTGGGATTCTTATTCCATCTACCATGTTTAACTGTACTGTTACATCGGTTTGTTTCTCTATGAAAACAGATGCAGTTGCATGCGCCTTCACGCGTATATTGAAATTGCCTGAATTTGGATAAGTAAAAGTTGCTTGCCCCGTTGAGGTAATCATTGGAGATTCATTTGCATTTACGCCAAAATAGATTGAGTAAAAATTAGCGTTTGTGGCGCTAGCGCTTACATCTACTTTTCCTGATCCGCTTTCATCCAAAACAACATTTACTTGTAAGTTAGTTGGAGCTACAACCGGCTCTTCTGCCGGTTGTTCGCTACAACTATCTAAACCAAATAATAAAACAAAAACAACAATTAAATTTTTCATTATTACAAGCATTATTCAATCTGAATTAAATCATCAAAGTAGTAAGTATCACCATCGCAGGCTGCACCTCTTTCGAAATAGATTAAAACATTTTTAAATGTGTTTGTATTAACGTTAGAAAAATCGAATGTTAACTCTTGCCATTGACCTGTTGCAGTTATAGTTGCAGTTCTTTCTTCAGAGGGTTCAGTATCTGGGAAAGCAAGTCTTTCTAACCTTAGAGTAACAGTTGTTGTTTGATTAACTGCATATACTTTTAATTTGAACTTCTTTTTAGTTGCTGTTGCAAAGTCAATGGCTGTTGGCAATAAGAAACCACTTCCGGCCCATACTTCGCAACCTCCAGAACTTTTGATATAAGAGTTTACTGAACAACTAGTGTTGATACCCGTCTTAAAAGGGTTTGCTACAATTGCAGTAGAAATACCACCGAAGGCCCCAAAGAATTGAGAGTTCATTGTCATGTTTATTCCTGTTGCCGGGTTAACAGATTCTGTGTCAGCATCTGGGCAACCAGGAACTACTTGCTCAATATCATCAATAAAGAAAGTGCCACCAGCGTTATTATCAAAATCAAGGAAAAGAGCTACTTTATCATAAGTATTTGCAGCTGTGCCAGTGAAATCGAAACTTAATGTTGTCCATTGGTTTGCTACAGTTATATCTACAAATCTTTCCACGTTTATTGTATTATTTGCTTTGTCTTCTATTTTGAACAAAGCTCTTCCTGTTACGGGTGTATAAACTTTATATCGGAGTGTGGTTTTAGTGCTGAAATCAAGCTTAGCGTCTAATGTTGTTTCAATACCAGCCCAGTTTCCATCCAAGCCTTTAATGTATCTGCCAACCTTATTGCTTGTATTAATTCCTGTTTTGCTCGGGTTATCCACAACTTCATAGGTGGAACCGCCAAAGCCATTGAAAGGAGGTTTAGGACCTTCGAAAGTGATTGGTAAAGTAGATGTTGCCGGAGGTGGAGGTGGAGGAGGAGTAAAACCTTTAGGTATTAACCTTTGGTACCACGCTAGAGCCGGGTCTCGCACATCTTCTGCACGAAGAATTAATTCATTTTCTTCTGCTTTTACAATTTTGTATACGTTACCTCCAGAGTAATACCCAATAAAGCCATTATTAGAAATGGTAAGTTTTAAATTGTTATCAGGTCCGGAAACAGCCCATTTCATACCAGCTGGCGGTGTGTAAGGTGCAGTAAAATCGCCTGCATTGGCAAATGCACCTGGAAATACATCGGTATATTTATTATTTAAGAAAACATCGCCTTTTGTGTCGCTGGTAAATGCTAAACCATTTAATACAAAAGTAAATTCGTCATCATAATAACCTGCGCCATTTTTCTCGTTGGCTTGAGCTGCGTAGTAATTGGGTACATCTCCCAAAGCTCCATCGGAAGGATTAGGCCCAACCCCAAAGTGACCTGAACGTGTTGCATCGATTATCCAAGTTTTGCTACTGCCACCAGTTAACAAGCTATAAATTGGTTTAAGCAAATTTAAATCGGTGTTGGCTATGTTAATTTCCTGTGTTGTTGTTACACTTCCTCCTGAGGTGAATACAGTTAGTTTTACAGTGTAAACTCCTTGAAACGGATAGGCAATTTCTGCACCATTTCCTTCAGCAGTCTCTCCATTTCCAAAATCCCATTTTTTCAAAAAAGCATTTGATGCTGAATTAAAAATAAGAATGTTGGGAGAAGTATTAGAAGGAGAAAATGTAAACAATGCATCTTCTTCAGTTGGAGGATTACCTAATTCAGGATTATCCTCTTTGCAACCCGTTATCAGCACTTGGCTGATGGTTGCCCATATCATGAATATTAAAAACTTTTTCATAGTGTTTTATATTAATTATAACCTTGATTTTGAGGCCAGTTACCACCTGCTAAATCTATTTCGACTTGTGGAATAGGGAATAATTCGTTTTTACTGTTAGTAAATCCGCTGATTTGTGCTGCTGCTCTTCCGGTTCTTACCAAGTCGAAGAAATGCAAACCTTCGCCAGCAAACTCTACTCTTCTTTCATGCCATATAGCTTGTGTTAATGCTGCACCACTTGCGTTTACAACCGGCATATTAACAGTTGGGCGTTGTCTAACTTGATTAAGATAATTTCTTGCCTTTGTGTCATCAGGATTTTGTTTTCTGTTATGTGCTTCCGCAGCCATTAACAACACATCTGCGTATCGAATTACTTTGTGATTTACAGGACTTGTTAAGTCGTTGTCATTTTGACCTAGCTCTGCAATTCTTTTTAAATACTTGTGATTATAATATCCTGTATGTCCACCACCACCTACGACATAAATTACTTCAGCTGGATTAGGTTGTGATGCTTTAAAAGCTTCTATATCCAAAATAGATGCCGCAAGTCTTGGATCGTTTGTTTCGAACTCATCAACTAAATCTTGAGTTGGTAAATTGTAGCTATTACCATCTGCATAAATAGGGCCTGCATATCCTCTAATGCCGTGGAAGCCAACTGCTGCGAAACCTTCCAAACAAACAAAACATCCATAACCACCACCTTCAATACCTACATATTCGATATCGAATACAGTTTCAGGGTTATTGGTTTCGTTAGCAACTCTAAATATACCCGCGAAATTTGTGGCTAAGGCATAGGGTCCATCATCAATCACTTCGTCAAGTGTGCTAGCTGCCTCTGTAAATTTATCTTGGTATAGGTAAACCTTTCCTAATAATGCTAATGCAGCTCCTTTTGTAATTCTTCCTTTTACAGGATTTGTCCAGTCAAGATTTTCTGCTGCGAATATTAGGTCGGCTTCTATTTTTGCATATACTTCAGCTTTGGGAGTTCTTGATTGATCTTCTACATCATCTGCTGAAAGAAGTTTATCTACATAGGGAACATCACCAAAGTATTTAACTAATGTAAAATAATAATATGCTCTAAGGAAAGATGCTTCTGCAAGAATTTTAGTTTTTCCTTCAAAGTCAATTTTATTTTGATTGATAAAAATGAAGTTAGCTCTGGCAATTCCGGAATACATCCAGCGGAATAAAGAACGCAATTCAGCGTTTTCACCTCCATGTGTCATATTATCTATTTGATGTAATCCTTCAGAGTCGGTAACACTTTCTCCACCTGCAATTGCATTATCCGATGCTATTTCGCCAATCCATATATCTAAATACGATGTTTGCATAAGGTCATAAGCACCAGTTAATGCACGTTCGTAATCGCCTGGTGTATTGAAAAAGTTATCAGCATCAACTGTAAACTTGGGTTCAATATCTACCATGTTATCGCACGATGTAGAAACCATGTTTAGGCCTACGATCGAAAGAAAAATGTATAATGTCTTTTTCATGCTTTTAGAAATTTAAATTGATACCAGCCATCCATACTCTTGCTTGCGGATAAAAGCCATAATCTACGCCTGCACCCAAAGGTGAGCTTGCTCCAAGATCTGGATCATACCCTCTGTATTTTGTGATGGTGAACAAGTTATTGCAAGCAACGTAGGTTCTAAGACGTGTTACACCTATTCTTTTTGTTAGAGTAGTTGGCAGGGTATAACCCAATTGCACATTTCTTAATCGTGCAAAAGAACCGTCTTCAACGAAATAGGAGGAGAATACGCCATTTCTATTGGCTCCTGTGGTTAAACGAGGAAATTCATTTGTGCTATTTGGGCCAGTCCATCGATTGATAACATAATCTAATTGGTTTGCCAATGGCTGTTGGCGTTCGTAGTTTCTAACAATTTCATTTCCGATGCTGGCATATAGCAAAGCAGAAAAATCAAATCCTTTAAAGCTGGCACCAAGTGTAATTCCCATTGTAAATTCAGGAATTGCAGAGCCTAAAAATGTTCTGTCCGAATCATTACTAAAATTAATTATGCCATCTCCATTAACATCTGCAAAACGCAAATCGCCTGGTTTTGCATCTGCCTGTGTTACGCCACGGCCATCTATTTCTTCTTGCGATTGATACACACCCTCTACTTTGTAGCCATAGAATGCACCAATGGGTAAGCCTACTTGCAGTCTTGTGGCAAAAGCTCCACCAACACCAAATGGTGCACCCGGTACTACATCTAGGCCATTTGCAAGGGCAGTAACTTCATTATTTATTGTTGCAAAGTTAAATCCAACATTAAATTTGAAATCTTGTGTTACTTGTTGCGCATAATTTATGCTTAATTCCAAACCGCGGTTTACAACGTTACCGGCATTAACAAATGGAGGAAAACTTCCTGCGCCATAAGAACCAATTAAAGCAGATACTTCTGGTCTGAATAATAAGTCATTTGTTTTCTTAACGAAATATTCAGCTGTAACAGAAAGCTTGTCGTCAAGAAAAACAAGATCAACACCAAAGTTTGTCTGTCGTGTTGTTTCCCATTTTAACGAAGCGTTTCCATACAAGCCTATTGCTTGTCCGGAAGTTAATAAATCGTTAAACGGATAAACAGCTTCTCCATTTAACTGTGCTCTGTACGTAAAATCTCCAATTCTGTCGTTTCCAATAATACCATAACTCATTCTAAGTTTTAAAAAGTTTATGAAGGATAGATTAAAAAAGTTTTCTTCGCTGGCAACCCATCCTAGAGATAGAGAAGGGAAAAACCCGAATCTATTTTGGGCCCCAAATCTTGATGATCCATCTCTTCTTAAAACAACTGAAGCCAGATACTTGCTTTGGTATGCATATTCACCTCTTAAAAACTGAGATACTAATCGGTTTTGAGTTTGATAAGAACTTGTATTATTGAAAAGATTATTTACGTCAATCACTCCAGATATATCAGCAAAATCAACGGAGTTATATGGGATATTAAATGCTGTTCCGAATAGTCCTTCTGCATCGGTTCCGTTAGCTGACAACCCTAATGTACCTTTAACATTGTGTTTTTCATTAAAGGTTTTGCTAAAATTTAAGAATGCTTCGAGGTTGAAATCGAAGAAAGTTTCTCTTCCTTCAGATACAGAACTTTCGATTGGAATTTCAAAGCCAGGAAAGAGTTCAGCAATTCTTGGATTTAAATCTTCATCAGCTGCCGTGTTTTGGGGTTTACCTAAACCATAATAAACAAGTGGGAAAAAGTTCTTCGAATCTACCAAAGCATACGTATACCCTGCACGGCCAGCTAACTGAAACATATCGTTTATCTTGTAGGTAATTTCTTCTTTGCCTGCAATTTTGTTTACTCTTGCGTTGTTGTGTGTGTTTTCTATCTGCGCTAACGGGTTGATTACATCATTAACTTCATTTAAGAAAGTGTATTTACCGTTTGTGAAAACCGAGGCATTTGGTGATGCATTTACTGTGTTGTATAATACTGAACCTAGTCCGTTTTCCGGTAATGTTTTTCGTTGTTCGTTTGTATAGAGAAATACACTTTGTAAATTAACCTTATCCGTAATATCAGTAGTAAAGTTTATTCTTAAGTTATATCTTTTGTAGCTAGATTTAGCTCCACCAACAATACCTTCCTGATTTAAGTAAGAACCACCAATAGAATAATTACTTTTTTGACTTCCACCTGAAACGGATAAGTTCCAATTCTGTATTGGCGAAGTCTGAAAAACTTCGTCTTGCCAATTTGTTCCACTGCCTAAGTTTGTATTGTTAAAAGGAGGTGTTTGGTTACCTGCAGCAAAGGCTTCGTTTTTAATAACTGCATATTCTCTTGCATTTAAAAGAGGTAACTTTCTGGTTGTTTCCTGAGTTCCTACAAAACCATTGAAATCGAATTGTGGTTTAGAGTCTCTTTTACCTTGTTTAGTTGTAATGAAAATAACACCATTTGCACCTCTAACTCCATAAATGGCCGCACTTGCATCTTTCAATACGTTGATTGATTCGATATCAGAAGGGTTTAAAGCATTAATGCCTTCAACGGCATAAATAATACCATCTACAATAACCAATGGGTTGTTGTCGAGATAAGTAGACAAACCCCTGATTCTAATATTTGATGTACCACCTGGCGAGCCAGTATTCGTTGTAATTTGTACACCTGCCACCTGACCTTGTAAAGCTTGGTCTAACCTTGTTGGGTTTAAATCTGTAACCTCACTTCCTTTTAATGAAGAAACTGCTCCCGTTAACTCTTTACTTGTTGATGTACCATACCCCACCACAACAATTTCTTCGAGTTGTGCAGCATCCAATTCAAGTTGAATGTTCAAGGATTCTTGGCCAGTAAAAACAGTTTCTTTCTTTTTGTAACCAATAAAACTAAACTGAATTACATCGTTTACTTTAATGCCATCCAGAACATAGTTTCCCGAAACATTAGTAACAGTACCTTTATTAGTACCTTTTACTAAGATGTTTACACCGGGCATGGGTGCGCCCGTTTCATCAGTAACTACTCCTTTTACGACTTGCTGTGCCCAGGCAAAGCTTGTGTAAAAGAGGAGTACTGCTAGTAGTTTTAATCTCATAAGTTTTAAGTTAAGGTTTGGTTTCTTCAAAAAGATTTTCGCAATCGATTGAAGTAATACGTCAAACATGAGGATAAAAAACAGTTTTTTCAACTTTTACACTACAACACAAACACTACATCAATTAGAATTTACTACATCAATACTTTACATTAAAATGTCAAAATTCGTTATTTTTAATTTTTTGGCACTTTTAAGTATTACTATCATACATCAGAAGAAGTTTATTTACCTTATACCAGAATTTGACTTTTATAAAAGTGCATATGACCTCAATAGATTTAAGTTTTAAATCGAACCATTGATTTTCGCAAACCATTGCATAAAATACCCTTCCTTATTAAATATTAACCTATGTTTTTCAAAGAAAAAATAATTGAAGTAAGAAAGTCACCCACCATAATTAGGGTGAGAATCGAGCTTAAAATTTATGTAATTCTGCTAGGCTTACTTTTAAAGGCATCAATACAATTTGCACAAACAGGTAAATACCCCATTAAAAACTTTGCACCCGAAGATTATGGTGCCGGAATTCAGAATATTGACTTTGCCCAAAACCGTGATTTAACAGTTTTTGTTGCCAACAATTTGGGAGTGTTATCCTTTAACGGAGTTAATTGGGAGAAATACGCCTTACAAACAGGCAAAAAACAACGATCGCTGGCTTTTAGCGAAGTCGAAAACCGCTTGTATGTGGGTTCTCAAGGTGAGTTTGGGTATTTCGAAGGAAACTGGAACTATACTTCTCTATTAAACAAAATACCAACAGAACATAAAGACTTTGATGAAGTGTGGGATGTTCATCTTTACGATTCTAAAGTTTACTTCTGCACTTTTCAGGGAATTTTTGAATTCGATGGCAATACTGTTAAAGTCATAAAAAGCCCGAAAGGTTTTAATCGTACTTTTTTGGCAGGCAATCGCTTATATGCCCAACTGCAAACTGGCGAATTGGTAGAAGTAAAAGAAGGAGAAATTCATACTATTAATGACGATAGCGATCGGGCTCATGTTGTAGTGGGTGTTATTCGCAACGAAATGGGCTACGCAGTTTTTTATAATTCCGGCAAAATAAAATTTTTGAATGCTATTCCATTGCCTGATTCATACGCAAAGCTAATTCGTGTTTTAGAAGGTAAATTTGTAAACCATGTAACACAAATTTCAGATGGAAGGTTGGTTATTTCTACCCAGCGCGAAGGCCTCTTTATTTTTACTGAAAGTAACAACACAATAGAAAATATTTCGAAAGAAGATGGACTAATGTCTAGTGCTTGTTTGCGTGTGTTTCAAGATCATAGTGGATCGTTATGGGTGGGAATGCAAAACGGTATGTCGTTAATCGATATCAATTCACCACTTCGGTTGATCAATCAAAACATAGGCATACAAGGAAGCGGTTACGAAGCCTTCGAACGTGAAGAAGGAACCTACTACACAACCTCTAACGGAATATATTTTTTACGAGCAAACGCTGGAAATGCTCTTTGCGAGTTTTTAGAGGGAACCGAGGGCCCCGCTTATGGTATGCAAGTGATTAATAAAAAGTTATATGCAGGACATCACACAGGTTTATTTCTATTAGAGAATGGAAAAGCCATTAGACGCGCAACTTGTGACGGCCTATGGCAAATAAAGCTATTACAAAATAACCCAGGCTTTGCAATAGGAGGTATGTATTCAGGCCTTTTATTATTTGAAACAGATACAGATGGTAATTTAAAGGAGATACAAAAGATAAGTGGCTTTGCAGAGTCAAGTAGATTTTTTGAAGAGGATAATAAAGGAAGAATTTGGGTAGGCCAATACTATAAAGGCTTATATAGAATTACGTTATCCGATGATTTGCTTAAGGCTAACGTTTCGAAAGTATCAGATTCATCATCCTTACCCATTCAGCAATATATTTTTTTAACAAGAATAGATGAACAAATTTATGTTGGAACACCAAAAGGAATTTATACACTAGATCAGGCAAGCGATAAATTGGTTGAAGACAAAGAATTAAGTAAAGTTCTGGGTAAAACTTGGATATACCTCTTACAACAAGATAAAAGCAAAAATGTATACGTGTATGCAGAAAATCATGTAGGACATTTTAAACAAGTAAGTTCTGGTAATTATGTATATGTGCCCTCATCCTTATTTCAATTACGTCAATTATTTAACAACGATTTACTTAGCGTATCGCGCCATGTTAAAAACGGTGTTTTGTTTAACGCAAACGAGGGTTTTATTCAGTACATACCAGAACTTGAATACAGCGTAACCTTACAAGAAGAACCAATAATAAGTAAGGTATATAGCGTAGCAGAAGATAGTACATTATATAGTCGAATGCCTTTCACAGAAAGACCTGCCAACGTTGCACCTATAGAAATTTCGGAACGAACCAAAGTTTTACAGTTTACAGTTGAATCTTTTAAATACCGCGACATTAGTCATCAACAATTTCGTTATTATTTACAAGGGTTTGATGTAACCTACAGCGCATGGACAACCACTAATGTAAAGGAATACACCAACCTAAAACCTGGTACTTATACCTTTTGGGTAGAAGCTTATAACTCGTCTGGAGAAATAATTAAAAGTAAACCACTTGTTATTCGTGTAAATCCTTTCTTCTATAAAACAACATGGGCTCGTTTTATTTATTTTATTCTCGTGCTAATTGGTTTGTATATATTTTATAGAATTCAACGTAGATATTACAAAGCGAAACAAGCTAAGCTCGAACAAGCCAAGCAGCAAGAACTGGGCTTAAAACAAAAAGAACTGCAAGCCTTAAAAGAAGATCAGATAAAAAGCGAGCTGAGCCATGTAAATAGTTTGCTGGCAGCTTCGACCATGAACCTCGTTGTGAAAAATGAGTTTATGGAAAACGTTAAAGAAGAAATACGCGAGGCGTTATCTACCGATAAACCGGAAGAAAAACAAAAAGCATTAGAGCGAATCATTAAAGAAATAGATACAACCTTAAAAGTACAAGAAGATTGGAAACAATTCGAGTATAACTTCGACCGCGTGCATGGCGATTTTCTAAAGCGATTAACGACAGAGTTTACCGACCTAACGCCAGGCGAACAGAAATTATGTGCGTTTTTACGCCTGAATATGGACTCTAAAGAAATTGCTAACCTAATGGGTATTTCATTAAGAGGTGTAGAAGTATCGAGATACCGATTGCGCAAGAAATTTAATTTGGAAACACAGCAAAATCTGGCCAAGTTTATCTTAGAATATTAGGCAATAATAGTGTGCTAACTTTTAATATCAATCCTGTATGAAAGTACTTTTCTATACCCGCGAATATCCTCCTTATATCTATGGTGGGGCTGGCGTACATGTAGATTACCTGTCGCGAGAGTTGGCAAAATTAGTGCCTATAGAAGTACGTTGTTTTGGTGATCAGGAAATAACAGAAGATCAATTGAAGGTTATCGGGTTTAAGCCAGATTTTACATTTCTGCCTAATACAAAACCAGAGATAGCCGGTGTGTTAAAAATAATGCAAACTTGTTTGCAAATGAATGGTGGCAACATAGATGCAGATATTATTCATTGTCATACGTGGTATGGACAATTTGCAGGTATAGTCGCAAAATTATGTTATGGTAAACCATTGGTACTTACAACCCATTCACTTGAGCCATTGCGCCCTTGGAAAAGAGAACAATTAGGAAGAGGTTATGATTTATCTTCGTGGATAGAGAAGACAGCTATAGAAATGGCTGATGCTGTTATTGCCGTATCAGAAGGCACAAAACAAGATGTGCTGAACCATTTCGATGTTCCGGAAGAGAAAGTAAAGGTAATTTATAATGGTATAGATCTGCACGAATACACACCTACCTCTGAAACAACGGCTCTGTATAAGTATGGCGTAAATCCTGAAATACCCTACGTACTTTTTGTTGGGCGCATTACAAGACAAAAAGGAATCATTCATTTAGTCAATGCAATCGAACACATACACCCCGATGCACAAATAGTATTATGTGCGGGCGCACCCGATACCGAAGAGATAGGCCGCGAAATGAAAGAGAGTGTAAGTAGAGTACAGCAAAATAGGAATAATGTTATCTGGATTGCCGAAATGCTTAACAAGAAAGACATTATTCAAATGTATTCGCATGCGGCAGTTTTTTGTTGTCCTTCTATTTACGAACCTTTCGGTATAATAAACGTGGAAGCAATGGCCTGTCATGTGCCCGTTGTAGCCAGTAATGTTGGAGGCATTCCCGAAATAGTTGTGGATGGCCAAACCGGATTACTCGTTCCTATAAATCAACAAGCTGAGCCACCATTTGAAGCTATCAACCCACAGCTATATGCAGCAGATTTAGCTAAGGCTATCAATATTCTTTTAGATAATAAAGAATTAAGAGAAGAAATGGGAAAGAAAGGAAGACAACGCGTGGAAAAATATTTCGATTGGCAAGCCATTGCCCAACAAACCAAAACATTATACCAAAACTTGATGAAGTGATATGTATGCCGATGACGTAATTGCGATAATACTTGGTGGTGGCCAAGGTTCGCGCTTGTATCCATTAACAGCTAAGCGTTCTAAACCAGCTGTGCCTATTGCAGGCAAATATAGGTTAGTAGATATTCCTTTATCGAACTGCATAAACTCAAACATAAACCGCATGTTTGTGCTTACGCAGTTTAACTCTGCTTCTCTAAACAGACACGTGAAAAACACGTATAACTTTAGTTTATTTTCACGCGCATTCGTTGACCTTTTGGCTGCCGAGCAAACCATGACAAACAAAAGTTGGTTTCAGGGAACTGCTGATGCCGTAAGACAAAGTATGCATCATTTCTTAAATCATGATTTTAAATATGCGTTGATTCTATCAGGCGATCAACTCTATCAAATGGATTTCAATCATTTAATTCAAAAGCATGAAGAGAGCAAAGCAAGGATAACTATAGCCACACTTCCTGTAAAAGCAGAAGAAGGTGTAGAGTTTGGAATTTTAAAAACAGATGAAAAAGGTTTTATTACCAGCTTTGTAGAAAAACCAAACGCACAAGAAATTTTGAATTGGAAATCGGATGTGAGTGAGGCTATGCAAGCAGAGAAAAGATTTTATCTCGCATCTATGGGTATATATGTTTTCGATCGCGATCTATTAGTAGACTTAATGAACGATGAATCAACAAACGATTTTGGTAAAGAAATTATACCGCAATCTATTGGCAAATATCCAGTTTTAAGTTATCCGTTTGAAGGGTATTGGACAGACATTGGAAATATTCGTTCTTTCTATGAAGCAAATTTAGGTTTCACAGATGCACTTCCTGATTTTAATTTATTTGATAACAAGAAAAAAATTTACACCAACGCGCGCATTTTGCCAACATCGAAAATTACAGATAGTCGTATAAGCGATTCTGTAATTGCTGATGGTTGCATTATACATGCTGAAAAAATTGAGCATTCTGTGGTAGGTATTCGCTCACGCATCGGTAAAGGAAGTGTTTTAAAACGAACCTACATGATGGGCAGTGATGCTTACCAGAGTTTAAAAGAAATTGAAATAAATAGAGATAAAATATTAATGGGAGTAGGAGAGAACTGCCACATAGAAAATGCCATTATCGATAAAAACTGTTGTATCGGAAATAATGTAACGCTAATAGGAGGAACTCACTTGCCCAATCAGGAGAACGATATGTTGGTTGTTTCCGGTGGAATAATAGTGGTGAAGAAAGAAGTAACCATACCTGCCGGGTTTATCTTAAAGTAGTTTCCTTTAATTTATTGTCCAATTAAGTAAGTTAGATTTTACTGTTATCTTTTAATTTGTATTTTGCAAAGATAGCATGAAGTCCAAAATCCCTTTCTATAGATTTACAACTGTAGGCATTGCCTATTTGATAACTTTCTGCTGCTGCTTCAACTTAAAGGCACAGTCCCTCGACAGCCTCAAAAACGTATTGGTAAATGTTACTCCTGTAGAAAAGCGAATTGAATTGCTAAAGCAAGCAGGTGAAGGATACATGAACAGTTTACCTTCCGATGCTATTTTTTTCTTTGAAGAATTGGTTCGAATCGCTGAACAAAAGAAAGATAAAACTTTAAAAGCCTTTGCATTAAATCGCATCGGGAATTGCTGGTATAACCAGAACAAAATAGGTCAATCTATTCAATATTACTTAGAAGCATTAGCTTCAACAGAAGAAGAACCTGAATATGATGATTTAAGATCACGAATAAACAATAATTTAGGTTGGAGTTTTAAGAAGCTTGAGGAGTATGAAAAGGCATTAAAATACTTTAAAGAAGCTGAGTATTATGCGCGTAAAACCGGAATAAAGAAATCGCTTGCTTTAATCTTAAACAATAAAGGTGTTACTGAAAAAGACTTATTGCAATATGACCAGGCGTTACTAAGTTTAAATGAATCTTTACTAATTAACAGAGAAATAGGGGATAAGAGACAAGAGCGTTTTAATTTAAATAACATGGCTGTTATTTTTATAAATCAGAAAAAGTATGATCAAGCCAAGGAGAATCTTCTTCAATTAACACAAATAAATAAAACCCTTGGAGATACTGTTGAATTAATGAACAACTATCAAAATCTAGGACAAACTTTCATTGGATTGCAAGATGAGAAATCAGCAGAAAGCTATTTTTTAGCTGCAATTAACCTGGCAAAGTTGCAGCGGAACATGGAGATGGAGAGTAATGTGCTAGCCGAAATTTCAAGAATGTATCGCAACCAAGGTAAATTTGAGAAATCGTTGCAGTACATGGATTTATTTTATTCACTTTCTGACAGTCTTCAAAAACAAGAAGCAAAACTTTTTGCAATAGAAGTAGAAAGTAAATTTAATGCAGTCGTAAAGGAGAGAGAATTAGAAAAGACACATAAAGAATTAGCTGAGCAAAAACTTTATGCTACCTGGATAGTTGTGGCACTAGCCTTTACCTTAATCGGAGTAGTGATAATTGTTAGAGTGTTGATAATTAAGAGAAAGAATGAGCGAAAGTTAATAGCCTTGAACAATGAAATTGAAGCACAGTCAGAAGAGTTAAGACAAGCTAACGAAGAAATACACGCTATTAATGAAAACCTTGAAGAAATTTTAGCTAAACGTACGCAAGTTATTGTTGAACAAAACGAAAGAATAAAGCAATTTGCTTTTGTAAATGCGCACAAAATTAGGGGACCAGTAGCCACCATATTAGGATTAATCAATTTAATCGAAAGTAGCGATAACGAGGATACCAGAAAGGAACTACTAAAACATTTGCATACAAGTTCCATTAAGCTTGACGCTGTGATTCGGGAAGTAAGTAAACAACTAGAAACTGAAAATACAGATGAAAACGTTGTAAGTTAAAAACTGATAACTTTCAATATGCTCTATTTTTACATTTTTTATATGCTAATTAAATTTAATGTAGAATTGTGATCTTCTTTCATTCAATTTACAAGAGTCAATTGTAATAAGTCCCCAACTGCTTTTTGGCATCAAACTATCTTTAAATAGTGATGTACAAAATAATTATTTTACTAAGCAATATTTTAAAAGTTTAAAAAGCTTTATTACCTAGAGTAGCAATCAATGTTTAATTGTGCTCACAATGTTGTAATATTCTAAATAGCGAGTACTATCTACTTTCGTGTTAAACCAAATATCATGGACAAGAATAGAAATTCTTGTATCAATTAACTTCTGGATTTCATGTTTATAGTTTGAATAATCGTGATAATGAGTTCCAGCTATATAATTTAACTTATTCTGAAAATACGAAGTCGGATTCATAAAAAAAGTACTTTCAATCATTCCATTTTTATCTTCATTTATACTATTTATTTCATTAATAATCTGCTTGAGCTGGTGATTGACTAACGCGCTGGCAGAAAAATTTCGGGATAAGATTCTGTTGATGCTATCTTTTGCCATAGGCGAATTTTCTATTTGTGGATAAAGGCTAAATAATTGTTTATCGATTACAGAGTCGGGTTGCGCAAAAATTTTCTCGCGGCCATCGCGTTGGGCATCGATAAAAGTAAGCAAGAGGTTTACAGGTTTATTGATGCTGATATTTTGTAACACAAAGGCTGGAATGATGAAGGCAAATAAAATCCATAGTCCAATCATTTGTAAAGTATTACTTATAAGGGTTGTGCCATATCGAATGATAATGGTGTATACTGTAACCCAACCTAAACTGTACAATGAACAAACAGCAAAGATTTGAAAAACTTTTTCGGGTGCAGAAGTGATAGCGTTTGTTAGTGTGGCGCCATATACTATAAGGAGTGTGAGTGTTAGTAAAATGATTAACATGTAAAATGCGATGCGTGCTATCAACCATGCCTGTATGTTTGCGCCCCATTGTACTAATGAGGTTTAAAAAACCTTGTTCGCTTTCCGTACTTTTAATGTTATACACAAAAAGTAATAATAAGATTGGCGTAAGATAGAGTATCACAAAAGAGAAATCGAGTGTGCCCACTTGTAAGCGTTCGGGGTTAGCGATTTCTTCTGCCATATCGGCATCGTAGGGGCTAGCCCAAACTGATATTTGTTTATAGAAACCAAATTGTTCGGCTTGCCCGATACTATATACCATGGTTGTTTCGGGTTGTTTTATGTGGTAGGTTGGAAGATTCCAAATTGCCCAAAAGGGCGTGGTGTTATCTACCCACGGACGATCAGGCGGGCCTTTAACACCTTGTTGGTAATAGTCTAAATTTTTCTCGTGTTGTTCTTTTACTTTTTTGTAGATGGCTTCGATTTCTTTTTGTTGTTTGTTAAAGAGTGAAGCACCGTTGTGTAAACCATAAACAGCTGCTATTACAAACAATACCCACGCTATTACTTTAAAAGGATTGCGAACAAAGTGTTTCCACTCGAATAATAAAACAGATAGGTATTTCATAACAATGTAAGTTTATGCGTACCGAATAGTAAAAGAATAAAAACAAGTGTAAACCAAAAAAGCAGCCAAGCTATGTCGGTTAGATATTGCGGTAAAGAAGTTTGTATCGGACTTTCTTGATACTCGAAATCTGGAACTGATTTAAAGAAAGCGTTGTCGGCTTTCCAATCCCAATCTCCAGATTTAGAACCACCAAAGGCATGTTTATCGTTTAGCATTTTAATAAACATTCTGCGGTATGTTTCAACCTGAAGTAAATAGTGTTGGTGATGATAGTTATCACTGCCGGCAAAACCCATGCTTGCATTTTGTAAAGAAATAAATGGATTAATGATTCCGCCTAGTTGATAACTCTCTTTTTGTTTTGCCAACGTATTGCGTAAATCGCCAAAGTGTTTATCCCAAACCATGTTGCCATATTCTTCATCGGCTTGCATAAGTAAACCATCAATGTTGATAGGTAATTTTTCTACACTATCTACGCCATATTTGGCTAGTACTTCTTTTCTAAAAGCTTCTTCGCGTTCTTCGGATGGGTTATGTCCGTCAATGCCTTTGGAACGATCTTCTTTCATGGCTTGCACAAAAACATTGCGGCTTGGTAGTGGATGCCATGTAGATACAGCGCTTTGTAAAATGTTAGGTATAAAAATAGACCACATTACCCAAAGTGTAAGCATGCAGGTAAGAGCTACTGCGGCCTGTTGTATGCGAAGAGATAAAAATAGGGTGAGGCCACATAAAATAAAATAATATACGCTATAAGAGAATAATAATAAAAAGGTGCGCAGCCACACATCGGAATGAAAGATTGATGAATGAGAAATATGATATACTAAAATGGTAATAACTAAAAGAGAAAAGCCATAGAGCCAGATGGCAATTGTTTTTACTAGAACCAACGTGCGCAAGCGACTACCTTGAAAAATTAACATCTTTAATCGACCACTCTGTTTTTCAGAGTTGATGGCTTGGTAAGATAAAAAAATGAGTAATAACGGTACGATATACTGCAATAGGAGAGCGCCTTTAAGTTTTCCGAACTTACTTACGCTTTGCATTTGTGAGGCTTCGGAGTGCACCATTTCGTTTTGTACATGGCCCTCTACGCGCAACACATTGCCGGTAATGGCATTAACGCCATCGTCTAATCCGCTTAATACTTGTGTTGGTTTAAACACGTAAGTTCCATAATGTGCCGCCCCGTGCGGATTCATTTCTTTGATGGCTTCCCACTCTGCTCGAACATATTGCTTGGCTTCCGAGTAGTTTTTTTCTTGTACCTTATTTTGTTTGTATCCTAACCAGGCAGCAACCAATAAAATAACAATAAAAGAAAAACTAATTACCAACAGACTTTTAGTTCTGTTGAGATAGCGCCATTCGTTTGTAATAATTTGCCACATATTGTTTAGTTTTTCATATAGGCGAGGTAAACTTGTTCAAGTTCGTTCGCACTAACATCTGTACTGTGAAGTTCTTTTACCAGATTACCTGACTTTAAAATGCCAATGCGGTGACAAACTTCCTTCACACGAAAAATATCATGCGATGCCATCAAAATAGAAGCACCTTCGCCAGATAGTTTTTTAAGCAAATCAGAGAGTTCGTTACTTGCAAGAGGATCAAGGCCGCTTGCGGGCTCATCTAATAAAAAAACTTTAGCTTTTTTTGCGTAGGCAATGGCGATTCCTACTTTCTGCCGCATGCCTTTTGAGTAAGTACCCACTCTTTTGTGCCATGCATTTTCTTGCAAACCACATTGTAATAAAAAATCTGTGGGCTGATTTTTTGTATAGGAAATGTTAGCGAGGCTACAGAAGTAATCGAGATTTTCTAAACCAGATAAGTAAGGATATAAATTTACATTTTCCGGAATGTATCCAATTTGTTTTCGCACTTCTTGCGTTTGACGTTGGGGATCTAAACCAATGATGCTGATGTTTCCGGCATCAGGCGTTAGAAAACCCAATACCATATTAAGAGTTGTTGACTTACCTGCACCGTTTGCTCCTAATAATCCAACGATCTCGCCTGCGGGTACATTTAATGTTAAGTTGTTTACAACGTTTTGCCCTTTAAAAGATTTACTAACCTGACTTATTTCAATCATATGTTCACCTATTTGTTATGCAACTTACAGCAAGATATTTTTAAATGCAACTATGTTGCATTAATAAAAATTATGTTTCATTTTTACAATTAAGACCATCCGCTATTGGAAGCCCTACTTTTTAATAGACTAATGAAAAGCTTTGTGAAACATTGCTTAGTTACTCTATCGATATTTGGCGAACGAAAAAGTTTTATAGTGCTTTACTTTTGTTTAACCGTAAACTATACATGGTCGCAATCTCAAACTACTTTTGATCCACCACAAACACATCTATTGATTTTATTAATTATAAAGTATATCTACTATCTAATTGGAGTTTAAAATTTTGCAGATAAATGTATGATTTCATCCTTCTTTTTATGTCGAATAATTGGGATAAAACTTATTCCTAATATTTATATTTAAATTTGGTTTAGCTAATCAACATTAAATTATTATACCTTTAATACCTTATTAAATTTCTCTGTATCTAAATTTCCCTCACTTTTAGCAACAACAACAGTTGCCACTGTATTGCCAATTAAATTGGTAATGCTGCGGGCTTCGCTCATAAATCTTTCTACGCTTAATAACAAGGCTAAACCTTCTACTGGAATTACCTGAACAGCGACCAGTGTTGAAGCAACTCAAGAAAAAACAGAAAAGTTATTCGACTATGTAATTGCTGTTAGTAATGGAGATGTAGTACCAAACGCAGTAAGGTTACAGCAAAGTGACTTTATACCTTGGAAAAGAGGAATATCATTGTAATACGTTAATAGATAATTTATATAGTTGTTCTACTAAATGAATGAAGATATAGGTTCTAATGCAAAGTCCTTTTAGTATCATAATACAAAAGAAATAAAGTTGAGTAATTGAATAAAGTAGTTTAATTTATCAAATATGAATTATTACAAAAAATGATTAACTTAATAGCCAATACTCCCTTACTATAAAACACATCTACCGATATGTATTATTTTGTTTTGCAACCATTACGGTTACAAATGCACAAGCGCAAACAAAATTGATTGATAGTTTAAAACAAATAGTTTCGCTACAAAAACATGATACAGTTGAATTAGAGGCGCTGCTTCAGCTATCCAACGAATTTCTTCGCAAAGATTTAAAAGAAACGAAACGCTATAGCTTTAAAATTATATCTCTGGCTGATACAAAAGAAGAAGTTAAATGGTTAGCTGGTGCATATAATTATCTGGTTACGGTTAACCAACAAATTGGCAAGATTGATAGTGCTACCTATTTTCTCGGTTTGAGTGAAACAGTTACCAAGCAAAACCCAAATAACTCTCGCATGCAGTATAACTTTAATCAGGCAGCTGGTTTATTTTATAAGAATATTGGTGAGTTTAACCGTGCCATGCCCTACATGCTAAACAATCTTAAACAATGGCCCAAAGAAGACGAGAATAAAGCAGGATTATTATTAAACTTGGGAAATCTTCACATAAGCTTGGGTAATTATAAAAAAGCTACTGACTTTCATTTACAATCATTAAGGATATTTGAACAGACAAAAAATTTACGTGGCCAATCATTTTGTTTACATAGTTTAGGCAACGACTTTTTTAATTTAAATCGGTTAACAGAAGCCAAGGAATATTATAGTCGCTCGCTTGACCTGAAAGAAAAATTAGGAGATAAGCGTGGTTCAGTTAATTCAATTATTAGTCTTGGTGATGTCTATAAAGATTTAAATCAATTTAGTCAAGCAGATGCTTATTATCAAAAGGCACTAGGCATAGTTAAAGATATGAACTTGGTTGCCGATGAAGCCCGTGTTTTATACCAACAAGGCTTGATGTTCGTAAGAATGAAGGAAACCCAATTTGCTCGAAACGCATTTTTAAAAAGTATGGACCTTTTTAAACAAGCAGGAGATAGCATATCCTTTATTAAATCCAAATCAGAAATCCGAAACCTTGAACAAGCTGAACTCCAATTGGTGGAAACAGAAAAAGAAATGCTAAAAGGTTTACACATGCTAATTCGCGTTGGCGACCAGCAGCAAGAAGGATTAGAATATGCTCGACTTAGTGAATTTTATACAACAAATAAGAACTTTGAAAAAGCTTTGTACTATCTTAAAAAACATCAATCATTAACTGATAGTGTTGAAGGCAAAACTGTTCTACTACAAGTTAAAGAATTAGAAGAGAAGTATAATAGTGAAAAGAAAGAACGCGAAATAGAATTATTGAAGAAAGATCAGCAACTAAAAAAGCTAGAACTGGAAAGACAACGCTCACAAACAGGCATCATCATTATCGTTTTAATTTCTGTTGTCATTATTGGTGCATTACTAATCAATCGGTACAGAGTAATCAATCGGTTAAAGCGACAAGAAGAGCTAGAACGCATGCGCCAAAAAATTGCGAAGGATTTACACGATGATATGGGTTCAACGCTTTCCAGCATCAACATTATGAGTAAAGTAGCGATGAATGAATCCAACAATGTATTGTATCTTCAAAAAATATCTACTTACTCTGCTCGAATAATGGAAACCATGAGTGATATGGTGTGGAGCATCAATCCCGGTAACGATTCTTTAGAGCAAGTAATTGTACGCATGCGCGAGTTTGCAAATGAAGTGTTGGATAGTCAGCATATTGAGTTTGAGCTGACAGAAACGATACCTCAAGGAATTGTTTTAGATTCAGAAAAAAGAAAAAATATTTTTCTCATTTTTAAAGAAGCTATTAACAACGCTGCAAAATACAGCCAGGCAAAAAATGTTAGAGTAACCTTAGCGTATAGCCAGAATCACTTGTTTATGAAAGTTTCGGATGATGGAATAGGATTTGATGTAGCACAAAGTAAATCAGGAAACGGATTGCGTAATTTACAAACACGAGCCAAAGAAATAGGAGGAGAGTTAACTATAAATAGCAGTGTAGATAGCGGAACACTTATTGACTTTAAACTTTCGGTTAATCAATTATAAAAATAAAAAGCGAAGAAATAGATTATAAGGTATGTTTAATAAAGTTGCACCTATAACATGATTATGCGATGGCAAGTATGAAAAGTTTCTCTCAATTTTACTATTCTATTTTTAGCACATGATGCCTACTTTGATTCTATACGAGGATAACCCACTGTTAAGGGATAGTATTCAATCTATGCTTGTGTTGCACGATAGCATAAAATTACTCGGAGCTTTTGAAAATCCGCTAGAGATTATCAATCATATAAAAGAATTTAATCCGGATTTGTTGCTGATGGATATCGACATGCCCGGCATGTCGGGTATAGAAGCTGTTACAAAAGTCAGAATAATTAACAAGAATATTCCTATTCTAATGCTTACTGTTTTCGATGATAATCAACATGTTTTTGATGCTATTTGCGCAGGAGCTTCTGGGTATTTATTAAAGAAACATATTTCGGCTAAACTTTTTTCAGCTATAGATGAAATAATGGAAGGAGGCGCACCCATGAGTCCGAGCATTGCACGCATGGTTTTACAAGCTATGCAGCAAAAGAAAATAAATGATAACCCGTATCAGCTTACCCCTAAAGAAAAAGAAGTATTAACTTCCCTTAGCAAAGGCAATAGTTACAAAATGATAGGAGTGGAACAAGCAATCAGCATAGATACTGTGCGTTCTCACATAAAGAAAATATACGAAAAGTTACACGTACACTCACAAACCGAAGCTGTAAGTAAAGCCATCCACGAAAAATTAGTTTAGCTACTCTCATCAATCGTTACAATAGCAACCGATGGCTATCACATCATTGTGCTATTTCATACCAAAAATTCTGCTCGCAAATTTGAATGACAGTTCTGCAAGTGTCATTTAAATTTTATTTCACTTATCATTTATATGCAAGTAAGTATTAAAGAGTTTGTATGCAAATATAGATTTTACTTTAAAAAGCTATTTTTTATTCTGTGCATTATTTTGCTTAAGTATAATTCTGTATTTGGTGGCACAGGAAGTTTTTTAACAAGATGGTCTACTACAACTGGAACGATTACAATACCGGTTACAAATACAGGTCCAACCTATGCTTATAACGTTACTTGGACCAATCTTACTAATGCCGGAGTTGGCAATGGTACTGTTACAGGGCATGTTGGCAACTATACCATTACCGGACTAACAAATGGGAACATTTACGAGATTGAAATTACTGGCAATTTCCCAGGACTTTTTTTCTTCAATGGTTCTGAGAGAAGAAAAATTCTTAGTATAGAACGATGGGGAAGCCCGGTGTGGACTTCCATGTCTTCTTCTTTTTATGGATGCGACCTCCTTGTTTGTAATGCTACAGATGCACCTGATGTAAGCCAAGTAACAAGAATGGACTACACATTTAGAGAAGCGCTACTATTCAATGCCGACTTAAGCGGATGGAATACAGGCAATGTAACCACTATGGACTATATGTTTTATCGAGCCAGAAACTTCAATGGCAACATCGGCACTTGGAATGTTAGCAAGGTGATTACCATGACGCGGATGTTTGAAGATGCTTCTTCCTTTAATCAGGATTTGAATAATTGGGACGTGAGTAAAGTGCTTAACATGAGTTACATGTTTTGGCGTGCAGAATTGTTCAACGGCAATATAAGTAATTGGAATACGGCTAGTGTAACCAATATGTCGCAAATGTTCACATTCGCTTCAGCATTTAATCAAAACATAGGTAATTGGAATGTAAGTAATGTTATCAACATGTCCGACATGTTTACCGCAGCCAGTGTGTTTAATCAAGATTTAAATTGGGATGTAAGCAAAGTAATCACCATGTCGGGTATGTTTGACAAAGCGCGCGCCTTTAACGGAAACATTAGCAATTGGAACGTTGGAAATGTTACCAATATGTCTGGTATGTTTTCGCAAGCTGATGTGTTTAATAGAGATATCAGTGGTTGGAATGTAAGTAAGGTTACTGATATGTCGGGTATGTTTGCCCGAACCAATTTTTTTAACCAAAACCTTAACGCCTGGGATGTAAGCAAAGTAACAGACATGGGAGGGATGTTTAATCAAGCTATTGCTTTTAATGGTGATTTGAGTAATTGGAATGTAGGCAACGTTACCATTATGGCAAATATGTTTAACCAAACACCATTTAATGGTGATGTTAGCAATTGGAATGTTAGTAAGGTTACTAACATGTACGCAATGTTTGGTAGCACATCAACATTTAATGGAGACCTAAGTAGTTGGAACGTAGGTAGCGTAACAGATATGAGGTACATGTTCATCCTTGCGAAAGCCTTTAATCAGGATATAAGCATGTGGAACGTGAGTAACGTAACTTTAATGGAAGGCATGTTCGCATCTTCAGTATTCAATCAACCTTTGAATACATGGAATGTAAGTAACGTTACCAACATGAAATACATGTTTGACCAAGCGTTTGTGTTCAACCAAAGCTTGAGCAATTGGAACGTTTCAAAAGTAACAGATATGTCTTTTATGTTCCGCGATGCGCGTTCGTTCAATCAAAATTTAAGCACGTGGGATGTTAGCAAAGTAACCACGATGCACTACATGTTTAGCGATGCTTGGGCCTTCAATGGAGACATAAGCACATGGAATGTTGGACTAGTTACTGACATGAGTTTTATGTTCGAATATACACGCGCCTTTAACGGAAACATAGGCAGTTGGAATGTAGCTAACGTTACAAAGTTAGATGCCATGTTTCAAGAAGCGGATGCCTTCAATCAAAATTTAAATAGCTGGAATGTTGGTAAGGTTACTAGTATGACCGGTATGTTTCAAAATGCCGATATATTTAATGGAGACATAAGCAGTTGGAATGTGGGTAACGTAACAAATATGAATAGTGCTTTCTTAGGTGCATTGGCTTTCAACCAAAACCTTAGTGGATGGAATGTGGGCAAAGTTACCAATATGACTAGCATGTTTAACGGGGCATCTTCCTTTAATAGCGACATCAGTTCTTGGAACATGAGTAACGTTACAGTTGCAAGTTCTATGTTTAACAATGCTACTTCATTCAACCAAGACATCTCTGTTTGGAATGTAGGTAAAGTAATAAATATGGCTAATATGTTTAGTAATGCTATCGCTTTCAATCAAAACCTTAGCAACTGGAATATTAGCAACGTTACAAATATGACTGGCATGTTAAACGGTACGGCCATTTCTATTGCAAATTATGATGCTATGCTTGAAGGTTGGGCAACGTTAACAACTGGTGAAACAAAAATTCCAACAAATGTTTCGCTTGGCGCTGGTGGACTTTTTTATACAACAACCGGACAAGTATTCAGAACTTCTTTAGACATAACGCGCGCGTGGACAATAACTGGTGATGCTTTGGTAGGCGCACCTTTGATTCCGGTAATTACAAATTTCTCACCAACTAGTGGTACAGGAAGCACATCGGTTATAATTAATGGCGCAAACTTTAGTACAACGCCAGCTAACAATATTGTTGCTTTCAATGGAACAACAGCAATTGTTACAGCAAGTACAGCAACCTCTATTACTACATCTGTACCAACAGGTGCAACAACAGGAAAGATTACAGTAACAGTTGCCGGAAATTCTGCAACTAGCTCGTCTGACTTTACCGTTATTCAACCACCTACTATATCATCATTTACTCCATTAAATGGTAATGTGGGTACGAGTGTCAACATCACAGGAACCAATTTCAGCACAACACCTTCTAATAACGATGTTTCGTTCAATGGAATAACTGCAGTGGTAACAGCAAGTACAGCAACCTCTATTACTACATCTGTACCAACAGGTGCAACCACAGGAAAAGTTTCGGTTACCATTGCAGGCAATACTGCCACCAGTGCCAACGATTTTACGGTAACAACATCTGGGGGTGAAGTAACCATAACACCTGAAACGCTGGCAACGAATATAGGAGGCACAGTTTCACTCAACTTGGTGTCTCTAATTACTACATTAAACAATAATTTAGATATAAACTCTATTACGGTTTCTGAGCCACCACCTAGCGGAGCATTGGCCGAAGTAGTGGATGGTGTACTAACGGTAGACTATACGAATATTTCTTTTTCTGGCAGAGAAAATGTTACCATTCGTGCTTGCGATACAGATGCTAATTGTGCCACACAACTTTTTGAAATTGAAGTGATCGGAAAAATTGAAGTGTACAATGGTATTTCACCAAATAACGATCTACAAAACGAAAAATTTATTATTCAATACATCGATGTTTTACCCGAAACACAAAACAACAAAGTGAGCATCTTTAACAGGTGGGGCGATGTGGTTTGGGAAGGGGTAAACTACAACAACGAAACGGTTGTGTTTATTGGAAAGAATAAGAATGGGCAAGAATTACCTTCTGGTACCTATTTCTACAAAATACAGTTTAGTTCCGGAAGAAAATCTGAAACAGGATACTTGGTGATAAAAAAATAAAACACATGAATAAACTTTTCCTACTTATTACGTGTATCATTTGCTACAGTGCAAAGGCACAGCAAGATCCTCTCTATGCGCAATACATGCTGAATCCTTTAGTGATAAATCCAGCTTATGCTGGATTAAACAACAATTTAAACTTAACGGCTAGCTACCGAACGCAATGGACTGGCCTTGAGGGTAGTCCGAAAACAATCAATGTAAGCGGACATACTTCGTTGCTAAAAAATAAAATAGGAGTAGGACTTGTACTTTTAAATGATAAAATCGGAAATATATCCAACACAGAAATAAATGCTTCGGCATCGTATAAAATTCAATTTAAAGAAGCTGTGTTTAGTTTTGGTATGCAAGCAGGTATTCAAAATTTTAAAACAGATTATACAGAACTTAATTTATTCGATCCGGGTGATAATGCTTTTATAGGTGGAGATCGCGGAACACGTTTAAACATCGGTGCCGGTGCTATTGTTAAAAGTGAGAAATTTTTTATCGGCTTTTCAGTACCCCGTTTACTGCCTTCGACTTTTAAAAACGGAGGACAAGAATTTCAATTGTATAATCGACATGTGTATTTGATGGCAGGTTACGTGCATTATTTTAACGAACGCATTCGTTTAAAACCAACTGTGTTGGTAAAGGGCATACGTGGTGCGCCCACCTCTGTGGATGTGGCCTGTAATGTTAACATCAATGCCATTCACACAGTAGGAGTGTTTACAAGAAACTTTAACAACTACGGAGTATTAGTACAAACGTTATTGAATGAAGAAATCAGGTTTGGATATGTATTTGAATTACCTAGCAATAATTCTGTAGGTACTCAGTTTACCACACATGAAATACTATTCGGAATAAAGTTAGCAGCCTTCGATAAGCATGATAGATCGTTGAGCAATTTCTGATTACATATGGAGAATACTAACAGCAAATCCTACTTTTTCCGATTTAAAGCTTTTAATTATTGATTTCCATTTTTCGCTCGAATTTTAGCACTTTTCATAATTCTTATAAGCACATTCTTAACTGTCCACAAAGCACAGACTTGATTGTCCCAACCACCAACCACAATACCATGTATGGTATTGCTAAATTGAATCTGTAATAACTTTATATAATGAATTGATTTCCGTGTTGTTATCTCTTGCTATTGCTAAATAAAATTTGCTCCTAACTGAAAATCATTTAGTTACAACATAGTAAATTAAACCAGACTTGAATTAGTCAATAAAGCAATCTTCAAATTTTGTCAATTTCAAGCCATTGTTTAAAATAAATACTAAAACCTAAATGTCTATTCTAGTTTAAATTGTTGGAATATCTATCGGTAATTTAGCCTGCGAAGAATAATTTACTTTATGATCTCGCTAACGAAAATTAGCAAATTGTATTGATTCCTTAAGTTTTTCATTTTCATACAAAGCTTGTTCTAGTTCTTTGCGCAAGTTTTCTTCTATCGTTATTGCATGTTCTATGGCAGCTTTTACCTGATTATTCTTGATGCTACTTTCAGTTTCACTCGTTTTACTTTCGAGTATAGCTGCTGCTTGTATACTTAATTTTTGCAGGAGTGATAGTTGTAGTTTTGTTAGCTTATAAAAGAAAGCTAATTCGATAATGCCAATGCTATTATTTCTGTATAGCAATGGCACTAAAACTATAGATGAAGGCAAAGCTTCTCCAAGACCAGATGTAACTTTAATGTAATTGTCAGGGATTTCTTCTAAATAAACAAGTTCTCTTTCATTTAGTGTTTGTTCTACTAAAGGAGGAAGTATTTCAGAATTTGAGATTGCTTTCTTTTTGCCATAAGCATAAAAAGAAGTAGGAATCATTTGCCAATCTTCTTGCTTGGTAAAAACTCTAGAATATAATACACCTTGATTAGCCTCAAAGTACTGAATGAAAACCAATAATAATCGATAGCTCAATTGTTCTAGCGTTTCATCTTTATTACTTACAATCTCACTAAGTTTTGCTATTCCTTGGTTGATGTAATCGTTATCTTTTCTGATTGTATCTGCAATCTGCAACTCTTTTGACGCTTTTACTAAAGCTTGTGCTAAAAGATCATCTTCAAATTCACTTCGATAACTATCATTGAATTTTCCATTACCTATTTTGGTTGCAAAGGTTTGGGCTGCTTCAATTCTATCAATTAATTGATTAAATGCAACTTTGGTTTGACCGATTTCTTCTGTTGTTAATACATTTAGTTTAGCAGGTAAACGTCCAGCTGCAAATTCTTTCATTCCATTTCTTATCTCTTTGATAATTTTTGTAATCAAATTGGAGAATTGAATTGATAGCAGAATTGATATAAAGACAATTAAAATAGAGGTTAGGAGTAAAACAGTATTTATATTTTCTTTTTCTTCTTCTATTTGAGTCTTTATATCAGACTCAATTTGACTAATGGAGTTATTCAATTTAAGGATAATTGTTTTAATCTCTTTTCGTAGCCCTGAATCTTCATTCAATCCAATAATTTTTTCAATTTCAACTAAGGCATTAAAGTCTTGCTTGTAAATTTTTATGTTCTTGCTGATGTCAGGTTGACCAGCCATGATAGTTTTTGGAAATTCAGCTTCCAGTAAAGCAATTTTCTTGTTGAAGTCTTCTACATACTTAACATCTTTTCTTAACATAAAGTCTTTTTCATGCCTGCGCAGAGAAAGCAATAACACTTTATCAAAACCATCAATTTGTTCAACTGCATGTACAGCTTCTCGAAGTTTCCCTTCGAATCCTGTTTCTTTAAAACCTCGTTTTAATAAATTTTCATGTAGTGAAAGTTTTAACTGACTAATTTGTATGATGTCTTTTTTTACTTCTATTAATTGAGAATCAATTTTGTTAGACTTTCCGAATAAGTCGTTTATACTCGCCAGCAAATCGTTTTTAGATTCAATTAAATCGTTTTTTGACATTTGTTTACCAACATGAAAGCTTTCATCTTTATAAATTTCATATTGTAAATTCTTAATGTTGAGTTCTTCTGTCTTAATTTTCAGTTTAAGATTTTCAAGTTTACTTAGTGTATGTTCTAGTTTAATGAAATGATTGTAACTGAAGTAAAGTATTACAGATAGGGTTAAAGCAATTATCAACAAGCTAAGGAAAGAAACAAGTAGTTTTAGCCTCAATCTCCAGTTACGAAAAAAATCAATTAACATCGCAAAAAAATATAACCTGCAAGGTAATGTGTAATTAAATTCCTTCTGTTAAGAATTTATTAATTATCGCATTTAAATAGTTTTTTGACGCCTATACGACAGCGTAGTTCTCGTCACTGATAGTTGCGCTTTTTTTCGGATTACCTTTGAATACATGCCTAATTTTGTATGGCTTCTTTTCTTGCGATTCATAATAAATCCTCATGATTAATTCTGCGATTAATCCAAAAGTTAAAAACTGTATTCCTGCTAAAATTAATGTAATACCTAGTATAAGGATAGGCCGTCCCCAAATTTCCCCACCCATCACTTTAATTCCTAATAGATATAAACTGATGATTGAACCTATGAAAAAACTTAAGAACCCTAGTGGTCCAAAAAAATGGATGGGTCTTTTGAAATATTTTTTAAAGAAGGCCATCAAAAGTAAATCGCTCATTACTTTAAATGTTCTGCCTAAACCATATTTCGACTTGCCATGTATGCGAGCGTGGTGTTTTACAACAACATCTGTAACTTTTGCACCTTCAACTGCAGCTAAGATTGGAATAAATCTGTGTAACTCGCCATATAAGCCAAGGTTTTGTGCTAACTCAGCACGAAAAACTTTTAATGTGCAACCGTAATCGCGAATGTATATGCCGGTCAAATTTCGAATTAGTCTATTAGCAATTTTGCTGGGAAATTTTCTAAATAAAGCTTGATCCTGTCTATCTTTCCGATAACCGGCTACTAAATCCCAATTTTCGTTTTTTAGTTTTTGCAACATCATCGGAATGTCAGAAGGATCGTTCTGTAAATCACCATCTAGTGTAATAATGTAATCACCCTCTGCTTTTTGGATGCCGGCTGCCATGGCAGGTGTTTGACCAAAGTTTGTGCTGAGTTCAACGAGCATGTACCTTTCGTCTATGTTAGTAAGTATCACCTCTTTTGTTCGATCAGTGGATCCGTCATCAACGAAAATAACCTGAAAATTAAAATTTGATAAATTTTGATTGATGCTTTTAATCAAAGGTTTAATATTTTCTTCTTCGTTGTAAACAGTAATTACTAAAGATATGTCAAGTTTCATTTAACAATATTAGTAACACACTTTATATTGAATATGAACATAGAATTGTTGAAGTATTAAATTCTTATTAATGGCTTAATATAGGCTACACATTGCTTTTCTAGCTTTGATAAATCCTTTATTCATGCCACGCTACTCTATTATTATTTTATTCGTTTGTTCACTTTCTCTCTTTTTTTTAAACCTGGGTAAAACAGACATCTATATTTTAGATGAAGTGAAAAATTCTGTTTGTGCCTACGAAATGGCTCATGGTTCACCTCAGTTTGTTCCAACTTTTAATCAAAACTTACGAACAGATAAGCCGCCACTTCATTATTTTTTTATGGAGATTGGGTATTTGATTTTTGGATATAACGAATTAGGAGCACGTTTTTTTTCAGGAGTAGCAGGCATGCTATTGATTTTTCTTACTTTCTATTATGTAGGCATGTTGCTAGGAAAGAAAACAGCTTGGCTGACCACTTTGGTTTTGCTAAGCTCAACTTTTGTTTCCATCCAATTTAGATTAGCAGTACCCGATCCATATTTACTTCTTTTGCTGTTTCTAGCGTTGATTCACCTTTATCTGTTCTTAGAAAGTGGTAGAAGTTTACTTTTGTTTTATCTTTTTGCAGCATTGGCATTTTTAGCTAAAGGTTTGGTGGCCATTGTTTTTCCTGCACTCATATTTATGGTTTACATGTTGTTAACAAAAAGGTTTAATTTAAAAAAATGCTTATCTGTTTTACACTGGAAAGGCCTGCTGTTGTTTCTACTGATTACTTCTCCGTGGTTTATATATGTAGGTATAGAAACAAAGGGTGCATGGCTTGAAGGTTTCTTTCTAGATCACCATGTAAATCGCTTTTTAGAAACACGAGAGGGGCACAGAGGTTTTCCTGGCCTAGCAATTCTGTATGCCTGGATGGCAGTGCTTCCATTTGGTGTTTGGTTGTTCCCTGCTTTGTATAAAAAGAGAAATTTTTGGTTAAGAAATAAGTTTTTGCTGTTTGCATTGGTAACAGTAGGTGTCGTTGTTATTTTCTTTTCATTTAGCCGAACGTTATTACCAAGTTACATTGGTCCGGTTGTTCCTTTTTTATCTATTTTAATTGCTCATAGCTTAAAGACAAAACAAATTTTCAGAAACAGATTTCGATCAAGATTTGGTATGGCGTTTTTGATTATTTTATCTTTAACAATTCCAATTGCTGTTTATTATTCTATACAGCAAGAATTACCGAATTTGAATTTTCATTGGTTTAAAATTCTTGGTTTATTTTTATTGCCAGTTAGTGCATTTGTGGCATTGCATTTTTATATCAACAGAAATAAATGGTACGTAGTATATACTATTTTTACTGCGTGGTACTTGTTTAATATTTCTTTACATACATTTTTTTTACCCGATTTAGTAAATTCAAATTCAGTAAAAGCAGCCATTGAAAAATTCAATCTACAAACTGCAAGTGATTCTCTAAGCGTTGTTGCTTATAAGAATTTTAATCCTGCATTTGTATGGTATTTTAAATCTCCAGTAAAGGTAATTCCTGATAGCTCTAGCTTAAATAAATTTGTAAAGAAGGCAGGCAATGTTATGGTTTTAACTAATCATGCTGACGAAAATGATTTAAATGCCAACAAAAACTTAATACTTGTCTATAAACAAAAGGAATTGTTTGAAAATGGAAGTGTTATAATATATAGTCACGTTAAGCAATAGCAATTTTAATTTGCTTTCTTCCTTTTAAAATTCTAATTCTTTTATGCATCCAATGAGGTTTATTTTGATTCGTAATAATCCAGAAGTAACATGCTAAGGAAGTTCCAATTCCAATTAAACCGCCTATAGCTACATCAAGTGCGAAATGTTGTAGCAAGTAAATTCTTGAAACACCAACTAACACAGCAACAAGCAATAGAAATCTAGAAATGAAGATGTTATGTAAGGCTAATGCAAGTAAAATACACATTCCAAAAGCTGTTGTAGTATGTCCTGATGGGAAAGTATTCCAGTGATGGACTACAACACCAGGTACAAAATGAATTGTTTCATGTTCAAGGTATTGAATGGGGCGAGCAGAAGCCGTAAAAAGTACTTTTTTACAAATTATCAAAATGGCTCCTTGTAAAATGGCTGCCAAAATAAAAGATATGCTGTAATAGATTCCTTTAAAAAGCATGAATAAGGCAATGGGTATGAGTATAATACCATCTCCAAGATTGGTAATGTATTTAAATAAATAGTCCAGTGGATTGTTGTGCATGCCATTAATAAGTACGACTGAACTTACCGGACCTGAAATTAAATGAAGTAGCATTAATACTATACATGGACCAAGAAAACTTGTAATTGTATTCTTTAAAGTATTTTGTTGTATAAGGCTTTGGTTTTCCATTCCGAAAGCTATTAATCGGACATGTTTTATTTGTTATGCAAGCATAAAGGCTTTTATATTTTTCAGTAATCGAAATGTGAAAAATATTTTCTTACTGTTATGGATTGATGTTAATAAATTCATTCTCGTTTGCTTCATATAAAATTAACACAAGCATAATTTATTTTGCCGCATCATGTGCGAAACGAATACAATTTTTGTAATGTGTTTGCAGAACCTTTATCAGATATAGAACTAACCAAAGCTTTATGTAAAGGTGAAGAGTTTGCCTTTTCTATTTTGTTCAAACGATATTATGGAACACTCTGTCAATTCGCATTCCGTTATTCGCAGGATAAACAAGAAGCTGAAGAAATAGTTAGCGAAGTGTTTATGGTTATTTGGCAAAAGCGTTCATCTCTATCTATATCAGTCTCTCTTAAAAGTTATCTTTACGCTTGCGTTCGCAATTGTTGTTTAAAGAAATTAAAAACCAACCGAAAAGCTGATTTAGAATTATCTGACGAATTGCCTGAAACTAGCTTAAATCCATTTGAACAATTACAGCGTAATGAGTTCCAGCGCGATTTAACTAATGTAATCGATTTGTTGCCCGCACGTTGTAAAGAAGTTTTTTTATTGTGTAAAATAGATGGACTCAAGCGCAAAGAGATTGCTGCGTTACTAGAAATATCTGAACGAACAGTTGAACAACATATGGCACATGCTCTTGAGTTTCTACGCAAAAAATTATTGCTTAAAAAGAGGTATTTCAACTAAGTGCTTAACAAAAGCATAACATCTTTTTAACAAGAACCACTAAGTAGAAAAATCCAGGTTTGCACTCTTAGCACACACATGGAGGATAAATACATTTCTACAATTATTGTAAAATACCTGGCTAATGAAGCTAATGCTGCCGAACAACAGCGTTTACTAGAATGGATTGCTGAAGATCCGTTGCGCCAACAGGTTTTTCAAGAATATTGTAATGCATGGCAAGAAGCAAGTTATCCTACACCTATTTTTAATGATACTATTGAATTCGAAAAGTTTAAGAGTACCATTAATAAAGATAAAAGTAAGAACAAGTACTTACAAGTATACTTGCTCGCAGCCTGTCTAAGTGCTTTGCTTTTTGTGTTCTCTTATTTTAATTTTTTATTACCAACTTCCTCGATTCAGCACGCCAATTACAATAATGACACTACTTCGATTTTACGCATTGCACCGCTAGGTAAGAAGTTAACAATAAAATTACCCGATGGCTCCGAAATAAAATTAAATTCCGGTAGCACAATAAAAATTTATCAAGACTTTAGCAAACAACGCTTTGTTCGCTTACAAGGCGAAGCTTTTTTTACAATTGCACGAGATACATTAAGACCATTTGTAGTAGAAGCAAACGCAACGAAAACAACTGTGCTGGGTACATCATTCAATATCAACACATTTGACTCGGCAACACAAATCACAGTAGCAAGTGGAAAAGTTTTAGTGCAAAATGAGTTGGCGCACGCATTTTTATTACCCAATCAACAAGCGACCATCACCCATAGACAAGCTCAAATAAAAACTGTTGCCACCGATGCAAACATTGTGGCGGCATGGAGTAAAAACATTCTTCTATTTCAGAACCAAAGTACGCAGCATGTAGCACAACAAATCGAAAGATGGTATGGAGTAGATATTGAAGTAGATGAAAACCTTGCCAACAAAAAAATCAGTGGAAAATTTGTAAACGAGAACATGCACACAGTACTCGAAGCCATAACCTACTCTTTACACGCATCTTATGTAATTAATAACAAACAAATTAAAATTTATTAACCAACCCAAATTAATTTCTTATGATAAAAAATGTACAGTTTGAAAATAGAAAGAAATCATGGAAGCCCATTCGTTTGTGGCTACCATTATTTCTTTTATCGCTTACCCTTCCATTTGTGTCGGGTGCAACCAAAGCACATTCGCAAAACTTGTTCGATGTTCCAATAGCTGTTAAAGCGGGAGATTTTTCGGTAGAGCAATTATTTAATTTGATTGAGACACAAACAAAATTCACGTTAGTGTATAGTAATGAAACACTTAATGTAAATCAAATTATTGCTTTCGATGGAAATGAAAAATCATTAGGCACAGTTTTACAGAAGTTTACTCAAGCTACCCGTGCAGAAGTAAGACGAATTAATAACCAGTTAGTTGTTAAAGTAATTTCTGATAAAAAAAATAAGGAAGAAGGTTTCGGAATATTATCCGGTATAATAACGGATAAACAAGTAGGTGATCGTTTACCGGGTGCCTCCGTCCGCGTTCAAAACTCAACCATTGGTACTGTTAGCGATTTAAACGGAGAATTCAGTTTGCGTGTTCCTGCAGGTGAAGTAACCATTGAGGTTAGCTACATAGGTTTTGCCAATTTCACCGGCCAATATACTATAACTGCAAATGCAACTTCACGAATAGAAATTTCCTTAAACAGCGATGTAAAAGAATTGGAAAATATTGTTATCACTGGAAGTTTACAGGGTCAGCAAAAAGCATTGAACCAGCAGAAAAGCGCTGATAACATAAAGAACATTGTAAGTGCAGATCAGATTGGTCGTTTTCCTGATCCAAATGTTGCAGAAGCTTTGCAGCGTGTGCCGGCAGTTAATATTGAACGAGATCAAGGCGAAGGGCGTTATGTACTCGTACGTGGTCTTGCCCCACAATTCACAAACATCAGCATCAATGGCGAGCAAATTCCTTCCCCAGAAGCGGGCGTACGTTTCGTTGCCTTAGATGCAGTACCAGCAGATCAACTTGCATCAATAGAAGTTTCAAAATCATTGACACCTGATATGGATGGCGATGCCATTGGCGGAAGTGTAAATCTTATTACTAGAACTGCCACAACAGAAAACTTATCAATAAACGGAAGTGCTTTACTTGGATATAATCAAATCGTAGGCAGACCTAATTTTCAAGGATCGTTAGAACTTGGAAAACGTTTTCTCAATAACAAGCTGGGCGTTATGATAAACGGAAGTTATTATGAAAGTGATCGAGGATCAGACAATTGGGAGCGCGATGGCGATGAATTAGAATTACGTGATTATGAATTGGTGCGTACAAGAACAGGATTAAGCAGCACTCTTGATTATAAATTGAATAGCAATAATGAGTTTTATTTCCGATCATTATACAATCGTTTTACCGACCGCGAACAACGCAGAAGATATATTCTTGTACCTAATGTAGATGGTTCTCCTTTCGAAGATAATGAGATAGAACGTTTTACTAAAGACAGATTAGAAAAGCAAATTGTTTCCAGCTTTAACCTGGGTGGAAAGCATACTTTTAATAAATTAAATGTTGATTACGAGGTAGCATACTCAGAAGGTATTCAAGATACTCCATTTGATATTGAAATAGGAAGCGTGGCAGCTTTCGATGAGCTTGAAATTGATTTTGAAACAAATAGAAATTTCCCATCTTTTACTGTTAATGGGGTATCTCATCTAAATCCTGAAAATGATTATTTGCAAAACAGCAATTATGAATTCGATGAATTAGTTTCTGGTAATACCTATGCATTTGATGCAAATAAAACTGCCAAAGTAAACTTTACCTATACTTTACCTGCAACAAAAACCAATGCTATTTTAAAATGGGGAGCGAAGGTAAGATTAAAAGAAAAACGTTACGATATAACCGAAAATGTATACGGTTGGGAAGGTGGCGATGTAACCTTTACTGGTTTCGATGCGGGAGATTACACACTTGATAAATTCGAAGGCGGACCTTCAGGTAAATTTTTAGATGGTAAGTACCTCATTCGCGCTAATGCAGATGTACAAAAAGTAATCGATCATTTTAATGCCAATAAAAACGGTTATCAATTAGATACAGAAGAAAAGCAAGCCACCGAAGCTGTTGAAGCCTTTAACGCAACTGAAGATGTCTATGCAGCTTATGCAATGGGAAAATGGCAATTTAAAAAGTTAATGTTATTGGGTGGTTTCAGATTTGAGCGTACTACGGTTAGCTATACTTCTAATCAGGTATTTTTCGATTTTGAAGGGGATTTGGATGAAGTAGTACCTGTTGCAGGTGGTACCGACTACAACTTCTTATTGCCACAAGTACACATGAAATATAGTGTGTCATCAGACTTAAACATTCGCGCGGCCGTAACCAGAACTTATGCTCGTCCTAATTTTCAAGACATCATCCCTTCTCAAGAAATAGATTTAAACTCGCGTGAAGGTACAATAGGTAACGCAGCGCTTAAGCCAGTTGGGGCAACCAATATTGATGTGTTAGTGGAAAAATATTTTGGTACCGTAGGTATTTTATCTGGAGGTGTTTTCGTAAAGCAATTGAACGATTTTATATTCAACCAACGTTTTTCAGCAACATCTTATGAAGGCAGAAATTTTGGAACCAATGTTTTATTAACTCAGGCTAGAAACGGAGAGTCAGCAAACTTAGTAGGTTTCGAAATAGCTTATCAACAAAATTTATCATTCTTGCCGGGTGCTCTTAGTGGCTTGGCAGTATATGCAAATTACACGTACACGCACTCCAAGGCAGAAATTCAATCAAGAAACGATGCTACTGAATTAGAAGAAATCCGTTTGCCTGGTCAGGCTCGCCACATTGGTAACTTTAGCTTAGGGTACGATAAAGGAAGATTCAACGTTAGAATTTCGGCTAACTTTAATGGTTCCTATTTATCAGAATTGGGAGGCGATAGCTCGGAAGATATATTTGTGAATGATCGTGTTCAAGTAGATGCAACGGCCACTTATACTATTAGCAACAAATTCAGATTCTTTGTAGAAGGTTTAAACTTAACTAACCAACCTTTCGAAGTATATCAGGGAAGTAAAGAACAATTTATTCAAAGAGAGTTTTACTCGTGGTGGACACGCGTAGGTATTAAGTTTGATCTATAATTCTATTAATTTTAACAATATGAAATTGAAAAATATAAGCAAAATAATTTGCATAAGCCTGGCAGCACTTGCCTTCAGTTGTGTTGATAATAATCTGGAAAGAAATATTGATGACGATACTTTCAACTTTCAATTAATTACAGATGAAGAAGAAGGAGGAGACCTTGCCAATGCAGAAGATTACGGTGTAGAAATCACTTTTGCAGATTACTTAGGCGAATTGCCATCAACAGGTTTTACCCTTACTTATTCCTTAAGTGGTGAAGATGACTTTGCCAATGTTGAAATCGATAAAGTTGTATATGAAGTGGAAGTAGATGATTGCACATTCGAACGTGAATTAGATTTCAATCCAACAACAAAAACAATTCAGGTTGTGGTTGACGAAGATTTAGGAACAATTCCTGAAAGTTTTGAAGTAGTAGTGGTGCTTCCAGGCACTGATGGCGCAGAAGGAACCTTCGAGTTTAAAATAGAAAGTGTTTCAAATAACAATCAAGTTATAATTGGTTTTCCTAACACATTTGAATACGAAGTACTAAGCGAAGATGAAAGCGGAGAATGGACCTACGAATTTGAAGATGAGGCGGATTTCGATCGATTTAAGGAAATATGGAGCGTAATTTTTCCAGAACTTGGAGAAGTAAGTTATGCTGATATAGATGGATCCGTTGTTCTTGAATTTGGTTTCAAAACCTTACAACTGAAAATAGAATTAAATGAAACAGAAGAAGTGTGTGAAGATGGTGAAACTGATACCGAAAATCTTACGCTAGAGTTAGAAGCTGAATATGAAATAGAAGATGGCGAAATTAAGATTGAAGGAAGCTACTTTATCTTTGGCGATGATGGTGAAATAGAAGATGAATTAGATTTCTTTATCGAAGGAATTGTAGAATTTGGAGAAAGCTCCATTACTTTGGTTGTAGAAAAAATAATTGACGAAGATAATTTTTCTGATGGCGAAGAATTATTTTCAGGAGAAGAAGCATTTGTATTTTTCAGAGAATTATAATAAAACTGAATTATGCGAAATAATTATCATCTCTTTTTGATTTTTGCCGCTTTATTTCTGGCTTCTGCTTACGGTTGTAAGCAGAAAGCCGAAGTAAAGAATAATGTAATAGATTCTGCCTCATATCAACTGATTGCTCCATCGGTAATTACTGAAAAAGTAAAACACGACAGCGATGACCCGGCTATATGGGTAAACCAAAATAATCCTGAAGAAGTACTTATTATCGGCACCGACAAGGGTGGAGATACAGGTGACGGTGGACTTTATTTGTTTAACTTAGAGGGAAAGAAAATTGATAGTGTTCGTTCGCTAAAACGCCCCAACAACGTTGATATAGCCTATAACCTTAAAATTAACGGTAAACTATACGACATTGCTGTTTGTACAGAACGCAATGCAAAATCTATACGGGTTTTTTCCTTACCTGATTTACAAGCATTAGATGGGGGAGGCTTACCAGTTTTTGAAGGAGAAGCTGACTCTTTGCGTGACCCTATGGGAATTGCGCTTTACACCGAGCCGATTAGCAAGAACATATATGCAATTGTAGGTAGAAAAACAGGACCAAAAGACGGCACTTACCTTTGGCAATATCTATTAGAAGATAATGGGAAAGGTCAGGTAAAGGCAACGCTTAAGCGCAAGCTTGGTTTTTATTCAGGCTTGAAAGAGATCGAGTCGATAGCTGTTGATAACGAATTAGGCTATATCTACCACAGCGATGAAATGCATGGTATACATAAATCCTATGCCCATCCCGATTCATCAAATGTAGAATTGTCTTTATTCGGACAATCTGGATTTACTGAAGATATAGAGGGTATTTCCATATATAAAACAAGTGCAACGACAGGTTTCATTTTAGTTTCTGATCAGCAAGCATCAAAGTTTAGAATTTTTAAACGAGAAGGAGAAAACAAAGATCCAAATCAACATACCGAAATAACGTTTAGAACTTTACAAATTGTTGAAAGTGATGGAAGCGATGTAACCAATCATGCAACAAAAAAATTTCCTAAAGGATTTTTTGTAGCCATGACAGACGATGGCACCTTTCAGATTTACGATTGGCGTGATTTAAAAATTGAATAAAATAGAATCAGGATGTTGATATAGTCTACATCCTGATTAATTTTTATGATTCAAAATATTCTTTAATTCAAGGTTATTCAGAAAAGTAAGTTTTGTTTTAAAAGCTAAAAATTCCGCATAAGACAAACCAACATAATTACAAATGATTATTAATTGGGATCAACATTATTAACAACTGATTTTCAAGCATAATTCTCATTCTCGAGAAAATTATCCATCAAGATACGTCAATCCTCCATTTTATTTCGTAGTCAGCACATGCACTTTTGTATTGTCAACAACGACAAAACAAAACCAAACAATTATGACACGATTAAATGCCCTTGAACCCGAACAAGCTTCGGGAAAAGCGAAAGAATTGTTTACAACAATTAACGGTAAACTTGGCATGGTACCAAACATGATGCGTACTATGGGAAATTCACCTGCTTTATTAGGTGGATATTTAAACTTTAGCAGTGCTTTAGGTGAAGGCACCTTAGGAGCAAAACTTGGAACACTTATCGCATTAACCGTAGCAGAAGCTAACCAATGTCAATATTGTGCTTCAGCTCATTCATTTATTGGAAAGAATCTAAATGGGTTAGATGAAAATAAAATTGAGGCGGCTAGAGTATTAGGACACATCGATCAAAGAACTGATGCAGCACTATTGTTTGCTAATAAGTTAGTAAATAAGAGAGGTCATGTAACTGACGAAGATGTAGAATCTGTTTTAGCAGCAGGTTTTACACAAGGCGAAGTTGGAGAAATTATTGGACATGTTGCTATTAACACATTCACAATTTATTTCAATAACACAGCCAAAACACTAATTGATTTTCCTGTTGTAGCCTTGCACCAAACAGCCGTTATTTAAATTAATTAAAAGAAACAAATTAAAATAAAGTAGTATGAAATCAATCAAATTAATTTTCTCTATCGTATTGTTATTCTTCGCTGCATCTTTACATGCGCAAACTGCACCAATAGATGAAAACGGTTTAGCATTAGGCGGCTTCGATGTTGTTGCCTATTTTTCAGGAAAGGCCAAAAAGGGTGATGCTAAAATTAATGCAACCTTTAACAATGCAAATTATCTATTTTCTTCTACTGCAAATCGTGATGCATTTAAGAAAAATCCGACCAAGTATCTGCCTCAATACGATGGCTATTGTGCATGGGCAGTAGGAGCTAAGAATGCAAAATTCCCAGTTAATCCTGAAACTTTTAAAATTATTGATAACAAGCTTTATCTCTTCTATAATGGACCTTTTAACGGTGGTAATTTTAATACACTTGTTGAATGGAATACTGATGAAGCAAACTTGTTAAAAACTGCCAACGCAAATTGGCCAACTTTAAAAAATGCTAAGTAATTTTTAATAGAAAGAATAACCTTCAGCTACGTGCTGAGGGTTATCTATTTAAAGTGGTAAAGTATTACCACCGTTATCTAAGTTTAATGACTAAGCAAAGACTCATGGAAGAAAAAAGATTACCATTGCCACCTTTTTCTTTAGAATCGGCTAAACAGAAAATTCAGTTGGCAGAAGATGCTTGGAATAGCAAAGATCCTGCGAGGGTTGCTAAGGCATATTCAATGAATAGCGAATGGCGCAACCGAAGTTTATTTATTAATGGTCGAATTGAAATAATCAGGTTTCTCACCAAAAAATGGAAGCAAGAAATAAACTATAAACTTAAGAAAGAGTATTGGGCACATGCTGATAATAGAATTGCTGTCCGCTTTGAATATGAATATCAGAATAGCGAAGGTATATGGTTTAGTGCTTATGGAAATGAAAATTGGGAATTTGATGAAAATGGATTTATGACTAAGCGATTCGCGAGCATTAATGATTTGCAAATTGACGAAAGCGAAAGAAAATTAGTGTAAAAAAATCAAATTTAAACTCAGCGAACTATTTTACCAGATATGTTTGTTGTTGCAAAAGTAGAAGCGTGTAGAAGTTCAATTTATAAATTATTGTAGTATGATGAATCAATCTACTTTTACGTTAGTAAATCCACAAAATGGTAATTTAGGATTTAAGCTTTCTGAATTTAAAGACCATAGTAGTTTTGATCATATCCAAAGAAATAATTACTTTACTTTGATTTGGATTATAGAAGGGGAAGGAGAGTTTAAGGCTGATTTTTCATCTTATCAATTTAAGTCAAATTCTATCTTGGCATTCTCACCTTATCAACCTTTCATGATTTCAAAAGCTGGTAAAATACATGGCATTTCTATACATTTTCACTCTGACTTCTTTTGCATCCTTAAGCACCATAAGGAAGTTTCTTGTAACGGCATTCTCTTCAATAACATTTACAACCCACCTATAACGTTAGTGGATAAAGACTCTGAATCAACTCTTAAAATGGTTGTTGATCAATTAAAAACTGAAATGCAAAACCAGGCTTTAGCGCAATATGAGCTTTTGATTTCTTATTTGAAGATTTTTTTAATTACTGTTTCAAGATTAAAAGCCCAGCAACAAATAGATCAACCAAACTTAACTGAAAGTAAGGAGCCATTTATCTTACAAAAGTTAAAGGATGCGATAGAAGAACATTTTAGATCTAAACATTCGGCAAGTAACTACGCAGATTTATTAAATATCACACCTAAGGCATTAGCTAAATTAACTAAATCACATTTTAATAAAACGCTAACTGATTTAATTGCTGAAAGAATAATTATAGAAGCAAAACGTGAATTGTATCTTACCAATAAACCAGTGAAAGAAATAGCAAGTGAATTGGGTTATGCAGATGAACATTACTTCAGTAGATTCTTTAAAACAAATGCTGATGTTTCCCCACAACTTTATAGAGAAACTGTTGGCTTTGCTAGGGGAGTATCCTAATATATTCTTCTAAGTCACATTTGTTAACTTACCAATATGCTAAGAATTAAGCTGTAGTTTAGAAAAATCAATTCTATTCTCAACAAATAGAAAGGTCAAATTAATTTTAATAATAAAGATTAAAACTCATGCCTAATAAATAAGCCAAGGTTATCCATTGGCTTTGTATTTTTATTGATTACCTCTGAAAAATCAGCAGCAAAACCAAACTGTGACCTACCAGTTTTTAGCCCTAACCTTGCTCGCTGTGTTAATTGTATAGCATTATTTTTTTGTGTTGGAAAGTTGTTCAGCAGTTCTATTTGAATAAATCCATTTAGTCTGTCAGTCAGTTTAGGAGTGTATCGAGTTAAAACGAAAAAATCAATATATGGATTCTCTTTAAGTTCGATTACTGTCCAACTAAAAAATGTAAACTTTTTCGTGGCTTTCAAATAGCTAATACCGGGTTTAAAAAATGTTCCTCGATTAAATAGCTGAACAACAAATACAGGAGTAAATCCTTTGAACTTTTGAACTTTATATCCGAATGCTTGAGTTAGAGCAAATTGAGGTAAGATTTTCTCTTCACCTTCTTGATAATCACTTACAGCACGTGCTCTGCTAAAAAATAAAATGTCAGCAATTGAGTCACTTTGAATGTAAGTATGTTTCATCGCCATTACATCAAAACTGTACTTTTTGTTTCCGGTAAACACTTCGAAAGGGATTGGCTGTGAGGAAAGTTTTCCATGCACAATTAGTATAACAATAAATATTCTAATCAAATTTTTCATCTCAATCAATTGAAAAAGGCGTAAGTAACAACTTACGCCTTGTTATGATTATTTTAATAATTCTGCTAATGGAACAGCAACAACCTGAAAAGGAAGACTTGGAGGTGTATTGAGTTGACCATCTTTATCATCAATGATATGATTCAATTGACTATTAACGGTATACAATTTTCCGTTTCTAATAGCAGAAGCAGTGGGTCGATCATAGCTAGCTTGAAATTTGCTTCTGATAGTTAGTTTAGCTTCAGAAAAATCTTTATTAAACGATGCAGTAAATATGGCGCCTGACTGAGAATATACATTGACCATAAACAACTCACCTTTGTAAAAGAACATTCCATCGGAACCTGAAAATGATTTAGAAGCTTCATCATCTTTTAATTGTATAGATTTTACTTCTTTATTAGATAGATTGATTCTCACAAGTGTACCACCTCCTTTAATAGTTCTATTCATCACGGAAGCAATTAAATATTGGTTATCGGGAGTAATAGTTAAGCCATTTAAACCAAAGGGTTGGTCGGGTGAAGGTTTTTTAAGTAAGCTAGTATTTTGAACAAAAATTGTTGGTTCTGCTGAGGAAAAGTTGGCCGTCCAAATGGTTGGTGCAAAGGTATCTGAAACATATACATTTCCTTTTTCATCGAGTGTAACTTCATTAAAGAATGCACCTTGAACAAAATTTTCAGGAATTGTTTTAAGTAGTTTACCAGTTTTATAATCAAAAACTTTAAGATTACTTCCTGGGTTTCCACTGTCGGTTTTGAAGATAAAATTAGCAACCCATAAGCGATTATTTTTTACATCCAATGTCATTCCCACTGCAATTGGTGTTGCTAAATTAAATCTGCAATAACTTTATTCATTAATTTGATTTTCATGCAGTTATAACTAACTATTGCTAAATAGATATTGCACTTATTTAAATATCAATTAGTTATAGCTAGGTTAATATGGTAGGATTTAATTTTTCTGGATAATGATCATATTATTTTTGAAAGACATTGCTCACCAAAGTTTACTTAAAGTATTGTATCAGTGCTAAAGTAATCTTTTTCATTCTTGTAATTCCTGAGAATCGGATTATTACGAGTTGGGATTTTTTTTTGCCCGATAATTCGCATACTTTTTTAATTGTCTCTGGTACACAAGTTCTATTGACCGGCTCATGTTAATTAAGTATTTACTCTGATAAAATAAATTCTAACTTTCAAATAAATTTTCATGGTCATTGTTAGGCGAAAAGTTATGGTCAAGTCTTGTGAAATCTCAAGTGAATACTACATTTATAATTTAAAATAATAAATGAACCAATTTGTAAAATTATTATCTCAGTTTATTTCGCTTCCAAGTAAGGATATAAAATCTTTAGATAATGTATTGACCAATCAAAAGTTTAAGACGGGTGAGAAAATATGGCATGAAGGAAGTATTTGTAATTCTATACTATTTATAGTTTCAGGAAAAGCAAGGTCATACTTTGTAAATCACGAAGGACAAGAGTTTACATGGAATTTTCATTTTAATGACGAAGATTCAAAATTCGAGAATTACTTCTTAGTTGACTATAATAGTTTTTTGAGTCAAACCCCAACTCATCTGTCATTCGAAGCTTTAGAAAATATTGAGGCAATAGCTCTAAGCCATGTTAATATTCAAAAGATAGTTTTAGATTCTATCTACTTAGAAAAATTGTCAAGTATGATGTCGGCAACTGCTTATCAAAACGTGCATAAACGTGCATTTACACTTCTTACTTCAAATGCGAAAGAAAGGTATCTTCAACTATTAAAAGATGAGCCCTATCTTCTCAAAAAGTTCCAGCACTACTTGATTGCCTCGTACCTCGGAGTAGCCCCACAAAGCCTTAGCCGATTGAGAAAAGATATAATGCAACTCTAAAAATCATTTCTTCACAAATGTGAATGACTGGGACTTTTCCATTTCTCAAATTTGCATCAATATTTAAAATTTAAAAAAGATGCAAATACTAAAATGGGTAACATTCGCATTATGCTTTGTCTTAGCCTTTGGTGTTCATGGGCAACAAGCTACAAATTCAGAAAAACTTTCTGTTAAAATTTCAAACATCCAAAACAAGAGTAAAACACTTTATGTCGGGCTGTATAGAGCTGTCGATGAATTTCCGGAATTTAGTAAGTATTGGAAAAATTTGAAAGTAACAACAATGGGCAGCGAAGTATTAGTCAAATTTGAAGTTCCATATGGTTATTATGCTGTAGCGGTTTCTCATGATTTAAACTCTAATGGGCGTTTAGACAAAAATTTCTTTGGCTATCCTAGTGAACCATTTGGTTTTTCAAACAACTTCAAACCGAAACTTTCAAGCCCCGACTTTTCCAACTGTAAGTTTACGTTTAGTCAAAGCAATAATTCAATAAACATAATTCTAATAGACTGATATGAGAGAAGTAGCAATAGTAACTGGTGCTTCAGGAGGTATCGGTTATGAAATAGCTCTGCTATTTGCAAGCAATAACATTGATTTAGTACTTGTGTCGAGAAATAAAAACAAGCTTGAATTTGCTAAAAACACTATTTTGAAAACTTATAATGTAAATGTTTTTTGCGTTAATACGGATTTATCATTGAGAGACGGATTTGTTGATATAAAAAATTATATCGAAAAAAATGGACTTACTGTTACATACTTAGTAAACAATGCTGGCTTTGGTGATTATGGAAATTTTTCGGATCGTGATATAGAAAAGTATTCAGAGATGATAAATGTTAACGTAAGCAGCTTAACAAAACTCACCCATTATTTTGCAAATAAAATGATTAAGAACGGAAACGGAAGAATTTTAAATGTTGCTTCAACAGCAGGCATTCAGCCTGACCCTTACTTTGCTGTTTATGGTGCTACGAAAGCTTATGTTATTAGCTTAACTGAGGCAATACATAAAGAATTTGAAAATACTGGTGTAATTGCAACAGTATTATCACCAGGAGCAACGAATACTGAATTTAAGGAAAGAGCTGATATGCAGATGGCAAAACTATACGAAAGTGGTGTAATGTCGGCCAAAGATGTTGCTGCTGCTGGTTTCGAAGGGATGATGAAAGGCAAACTTCATGTAATACCTGGATTTAAAAACAAGTTTTTGGCTTTTTTTTCTAGCATAACTCCTTCAAGCAAACTACGTTTGAGTATTGCAGCCAAAATAATGGCATCTAAAAAATAGCTATATTTTTTTTAACCCTCATATAAATGTTAATGAAGCAAAGATATTTTCATAACAGAAGTAATGATGAACATATAGGGGTCATATGCTATGTTAATACATTAGATGAATCTTCTTTTAATCTAAAAACAACTATTAAAATTTTAGCAATTTTACTTTTACTCTGACAATAAGTATTTTGCTGAATTAGTCACGTTTAAACTGTGCAAAAGAATGTAACAATATGTAAGTGGAAATTTTGCTTAGCCCCTAATTGAACATAAAATAACAACAGTTATTTATAAGACCTATTCAAGACTTCATTAATTTCAGCGATTATGCGATCAAGTTTTATAGATGAATTTTTCAATTTCACTAATGTTTCACTAAATTCATCTTGCGAAATTAATTGCTTTTCAAATAAATGAATCAATCCAAGAATCGAGGCTAATGGACCTCTTAATTTATGTGAATTGATAAAGGCATATTCTTCTAACTGTAAATTTCGATCAAGAAGTTGCTTTGTTCTTTCTTCTACTTTAATTTCTAACTTTTCATTCAGTTCCGAAAGTTTTTCGTTAAGTGTCTGTAATTCTTCTGATTTATATTTTATCTCTTCATTTTGAGAACTTATTTTTTCGTTTACTGCTGTTAAAGTTTTCGAGTATTCTAAATTCGACTTATATCTTCTATAATTGACAAAAATTAGAAGTAACAAAATAGCTAATAAGAGTACTGATAGAAAAATTATTGCTTTTTGATTCTTAATTTTCTGAACATCAATTAATAGTTGGGCTTTAGTTAATTCATTTTCACTTTTAAGCAACTTAACTTCTGCCTCTTTTTTAAGTAATTCATAATTATTCACTAATAACTGGGTTTCAACAGTCAATCTTTTACGGAGAAGACTGTCTTCAATTTTCATATAAATTTTGTGATACATTAAAGCGGAATCACTTTTTCCTTTGCTTTCCATAATTTGGTATAACAATTTAGCAGCTTCCTTTTTCTCGAAGCTTGCACTAATTTGTCTTGAAGTAAGGAAAGACATTTGAGCATATGATTGCGCTAATTTTATTTTTCTAAGGGCACTATAAATTTTTGATACCTCTCCATAGTTACGAGCTTTTAAACGTAACTCACCAACTTTTTCTGTTAAGGAGTTTGACTCTTTCAATAGAGATATAGCTTCATCAAATCTTTTCTCTTTCAAAGCTATTTCTCCCAAGTTACTCAAATTATAAGCTTCACCCCTTATGTTTAAATTTTTTCTATTAATAATTAAAGATTCATTTAGGTAATGGGATGCAGAATCATAGTTTTCTTGTTTCATGTATATATACCCAAGATTATTATAGCAACGAGTTTTTAATGCTAAATCTGTGAATTTAAATAATACATCTTCTGTCTTTTTGTAATACTTTTTTGCAAGCTCATAATCATTTAAGTAACTATATATATTGCCTATCAGAATGTTTGTATCAGCAATTCTCTTTGCATTGTTATTTATATCCAATTCGAAAATGGATAAAGATTTTAAAGCTAGATTTAAAGCTTCACGATACAACCCAGTAATCCAATAGTAATGGCTTAGTGCATAACAACTTTCACCAATTCCCAATTTAAAGTTTATTTTTTCGGCCAGTTTTAAAGCTTTAGATGAATAAAAAAGTGAACTATCAGAATCAATATCATGGAGATAAAAGCCGAATCTTGCGAGAGCTATTGATTTTATTGAATCATTCTCAGATTTTACTATTGAAAATTTAAGGCTGTCTAAAACTTTATCACTTTGAGACCATGCCTTGGACCAAAAAAACAAGCTCAACGCAATTAAAAGATGTACTCTAAACTTAGACATAGGATATTCCTAATGTAACACCGATTTTTGATTTATCAAATATCTTTAAGAAAAAGACAATATTTTAAACTCAACGTTTACATTCAGTGATTGTTTATTGGTACTTTGAAATTTATAGAATGTCAATGTAACTATAATAGCTAAGGCTTTACAAATCAGAAATCACTTTATTCATACGTCAAATTGCTTGGTTCATACACAAAAATTATTAACACTCTGATTTTCAACTGAATTTCGCTGAAAAAAAAATATGAAATTTAAGTTGTTTAGCATTTTGCTGTTGGTAACATCTACTGTTGCCTTAGCTCAAAACAAAGTTACGCTTAGCGGATACATAAAAGATTCTGAAACCGGAGAAGAGTTAATCGGAGCCACCATTTTACTTAAAGGCACTCAGAATGGTGTGGCCACTAACGCTTATGGCTTTTACTCTTTAACCGTTAACAAAGGAGATTACACACTCATAGTTAACTACATTGGTTACAAAGCAAAGGTTATCGAAAAAAGAATTGAAACCAGCGAATCGTATACCATTACTTTAGATGCTGCATCTCAGGAATTAAATGAAATTGTAATTACCGGAGAGGCCGATAATCTAAATATTACCAACACACAAATGAGTATTGTAAAACTTTCGCCCAAACAAGTAAAGGAGTTTCCGGCTGTGTTAGGTGAGCCAGACATCATCAGATCTTTTCAATTATTACCAGGTGTTACAGCAGTAGCCGATGGTGCCGCAGGTTTTAATGTAAGAGGTGGTAGTGCAGATCAAAACCTGATTTTACTAGACGAAGCAACTATTTATAACTCATCACATTTGTTTGGTTTATACTCTGTAGCAAATCCGGATGCAGTAAAAGATGTAAACTTATACAAAGGTGGTATACCGGCAAGGTATGGAGGAAGATTGAGTTCAGTAATGGATATCAGACAACGAGAAGGAAATAGTAATGAGTTTAACGGTGAAGCAGGTATTGGTTTAATTTCTGCCAGAGTGTTAGTTGAAGGGCCATTGGTAAAAGAAAAAAGTTCTTACATGATTGCAGGAAGAAGATCGTATGGAGATCTTTTTCTTCCATTGATTGATAACAATAGCACCGCTAACTTTTATGATTTAAATACAAAAGTTAACTACACCATTAACGAAAAAAACAGATTATTTTTATCCGGATATTTTGGAAGAGATAAATTCTCGCTCGGCAGCATATTTAATAGCGAATGGGGTAATGCTACTGCTACCTTAAGATGGAACCATTTATTTAACGATAAGTTGTTTGCAAATTTCTCCGCTATTTATTCCAACTACGATTACTCACTCGATCAGCTAACTACTGGTGCACAGTTTAATTCAACTTCAAAAATTATTACTCTTAACACTAAGGCCGATTTTAGTTATTTCGTCAACAACAATACGCAATTCGAATATGGTTTTGATGCTAAAGCTTATAGGTTCGAACCCGGTAAGATTAAACCAATAAAAGGTTCGGCCATAGCCAACAGAAACCTTGATAACCAATTTGCCAATGAATTTGCAGGATATATGAGTTTAGATAAAACCATTAAAAAACTATCCATAAATATTGGTTTGCGTTATTCTGCCTTTATCAGAAACGGAGAACAAACTATTCCTATCTATGAAAACAACCAACCTTTAACATACAACTCAATTTTAGGACGCTATGAAAATGGAAAAGTAATAGACAATAAGAAATACAACAAGGGAGATAACATTTCAACCTTCAACAACTTTGAACCACGCATATCATCAACTCTTATACTTAATGATAGAACCTCGATAAAAGCAAGCTACAATAGAATATACCAATACTTACACTTAATTTCGAATACAACAGCTCCTGCACCAACAGATGTATGGGCACCCAGTGGCCCGTATATTAAGCCACAAGAGTCTGACCAATTTGCATTGGGCTACTTCAAAAATTTTACGAATAACAAATTCGAATTATCCTTGGAAGGCTTCTATAAAAAAATGAATAACCTGGTAGAATATGTAGATGGTGCAGACTTAATCAGTAACAATTCAATTGAAACAGAATTACTGGCAGGAAGTGGCCGATCGTATGGTTTAGAATTACTTGTAAAGAAAAACAGCGGCAAATTAACCGGATGGGTAAGCTACACCTACTCAAGAGCAGAAAGACAAGTAAAAGGATTAACCAATGAAGATCCGGGTATAAACAACGGCAAATTCTATGCAGCTAATTTTGATAAACCCCACAACCTTTCTGTAGTAGGTACTTACAAATTTAACGACAGAATTTCTCTATCCTCTAACTTTATACTTACAACCGGTATACCCAGCACATATCCTGTAGGTCGGTATGAATTTGCCGGTATTGTTGTGCCGCACTTTACACAAAGAAACCAGGAAAGATTACCCGCCTACCACAGACTGGATGTTTCACTTACTATAAAAGGAAAAAAAGTGAATTGGAAAAATGGTGGACATGAATGGGTTTTCGGATTATATAATTTATACAACAGAGCAAATGCTACCAGCATATACTTCGTAGAAGACCCTGAAAACTTGGGGAAAGTAAGAGCCTATAAAAGCTACTTATTGCCTATACTACCAAGTGTAACCTACAATTTCAAGTTTTAAACTTTTAAATAGAAAAAAATGAAAACGATTAAAAATCTTTTTATACTTATCCTGGTAGTAATTCTTACATCGTGCGATAAAGAAATTACTTTAAAGTTACCCGCATCGCCAAATTTATTAGTGGTAGAAGCACAATTAGAATTAGTAAAAGGAAAAGAAAATCAAAAGCAATCCGTAAAATTAAGTACTCTCGGAAATTACTTCGACAATGTGCAGACACCGCGTGTAAACAATGCGATAGTTACCATTAGCGATAGCAAAGGAAATACCTATGAACTATTAAAAGAAGAAGGCACACAAGGCATATATTCTACCGTTGGCTTACTACCGGAAAAAGATGTAGAATATACTTTGAACATTACTTGGAATGGCCAGGAATATACAGCCAAAGAAAAATTAGTAAGCGTGCCGGAAATTGAAAATATTTATCAAATTTTTGAAGAAGAAAATCAATTCGAAGATGAAGGCATTAAAGTATCCATAGACTTCACAGATCCGGCTAATGAAACTAACTATTACTTTTGGGAACTCTTACAAAACGGCAAAAACAGTATAATTCCAGACCCCGGAAATAGCCAAAACCTTATAGCATCCGACAAGTTATTTAATGGAAAATCTATCGTGGGTTATTTACCAAGCGAAGAGAAAGTTTTTAACCCCGGAGATTTAGCCTTAGTGCGACAAATTGGAATATCAAAAGCTTATTACGATTACCTATTTTTACTTTTCGAACAAACCGGCCAAACCGGCCAATTGTTTGATATACCACCATCGGGAATAAAAGGAAATATTATAAATAAAGTAAACCCCGATATTGAAGCATTAGGCTATTTTAGTGTTGTAGAAATAGATGAAAAAACATTAACCATAAAGCCAAACTAATTAATGCTTACAGATAGAAGATATTGGATTTACCACTGCTTCATTGCTTTAGTAGTATCGAGCTTATTAGCAGTAGAAGATTCTCTTGAATTCGGTATCTTCTTTTTTAAAGATTTCGTTTTTGGACTTTTTGCGATTTTGGTTGTGCTTCTTCCGCTTAGTTATTTGATTAGTAAAATAGTGGCCTTCATGAATACTTTTATGCCGTGGGGAATTAACCAGTTTAAACGATTTATTCTGGAATCTGCTTTAATCATCACCTTAGTGGCCATCCTTACGAGTATTTCTATTCTCACAAAAGATTTTTTTATTGAAGTAGATGACAACAGAGATAACGATTTTGGTTTCGAAATAATTTCTTTGATTATGTTTTTCATTTCCATTTTCATGCTGGTAGCGCTGCATGAGTTTATGGCATTAAATGAAGATAATGAATCGCTTTATATGAAATCTAAAATTCTGGAAAAGAAAAACTATCTGGCAAAATATGAGGCCTTAAAAAGTCAGATTAACCCTCATTTCCTTTTTAACTCATTAAACGTACTCTCTAGTTTGGTCTATACGGATTCAAAGAAATCAGATCTATTTATAAAAAAATTTGCCGATGTTTTTCGTTATGTATTAGAACTGAATAACGAAAACCTTGTAAAAGTAGAAAGAGAAATAGATTTCTTAAACGCTTATCTATTTCTTCATAAAATAAGATATGGAGATTCCTTACAGGTTACTATAAATTTAAGTACAACTATCTTAAATAGACTTATTCCTCCATTATCTATGCAACTTGTTGTAGAAAACGCACTTAAACATAGCCGTGTAGAGGCTGATGATACGTTATACATTTACATAGAAGAAACAGAGTCAAACATCATAGTTCGAAATACATACCTGGCTGACTTGCAAGATGTTGTAAGTACAGGAATCGGCCAAAAAAATTTAATTGAGAAATATCATTTACTAGGCCTTGAAGAACCTAAATTCTATATTTCGGATAACTACTACATATCCGAATTACCAGTAGAAAAATAGCAGAAATGGAAAAAATCGTAATCATTGAAGACGAAAAGCTAGCCGCAGATAAACTCGTATTTCTACTTAAAGAACATGCTCCATCGTTTCAAATTACAGTCATACTTAACAGTATAGAAACTGCTGTAAAATGGTTTCTGGTCAATGATGCAGACTTGGTTTTTCTGGATATAGAATTAAAGGATGGAAATAGTTTTAAAATATTTGAACAAACTAAAGTTAACGCACCCATTATTTTTACAACAGCATATAACCAATATGCCATAAAAGCATTTAAACACAACGGCATAGATTATTTACTAAAACCAATTGACGAGTCAGAATTAAAACAAAGTTTAGAAAGGTACTATAGAACTAAATTTGATCTGAAAAACAGCTACAAGACATTAGAAAAATTAAGTAGTATGTTTTTAGAAAACAAAACATACAAAACAAGAATTATCGTAAGCCAAGGGCATAAAATAAAAAGTATACCTGTAGATGAAATCGCTTATTTATATGCCGTAGAGAGAAATGTATTTTTAACAACAAATACTAACGAAACTTTTCTTACAGACGAAACACTTGATTCTCTTGAAAAAGAATTAGAACCAAAATACTTCTTTAGACTAAACAGAAAACTAATTGCTAACATAAACTCGATAAAAGAAGTTATCCGGTATTCATCCAGGCAATTAAAAGTAGTTTTACAACCTCAACCTAAATTTGACATTGTTATTTCTGCCGAAAAAGTTACCATTTTCAAAAATTGGCTAGATATGTAAACGGATATGGTTTTCAAAATATAGTTTTTACTTTATTAGAAAAGAAAGCCATAGTGCAATCACAGACTATCGACAATTTTAAAAGTCGTTAAATCAATTCACATCAGAAAAAAATCATTTCAAACGAATTTCAAGTGATGTGGCCAATCTAATTTTCTTTACAACTTCATTTTATGGAACTCTGCACTGTTTATCAACACTAAAGAATTCACAAAAAATGAAAAAGGGAATTTTAATTTCAGTATTATTAGCTTTAAGTACTACACAATTTTTAGTCGCACAATCTCCTCAGTTATCTAACGAGTGGCTATCAAACCATGCTCAAGTAATCAATACTGAGTTACCAAGCAATAAAGACATGCAACTTTTAAAAAAAGAAGTTGGTAACAAACGAATAGTTTTTTTGGGAGAGGCTACCCATGAAGATGGTGCTACGTTTAAGGTCAGGACGAAGATTGTGGAGTTTTTAACAGAGGAAATGGATTTTGATGTTGTTCTATTTGAAGCGGGTATGTTTGATCTGTTGCAAGCCAACAAAGAATTTCAAAAGACAGGCAAGTCTGAAAGCATAAAAAAAGCGCTCTGGGGATTTTGGAAAACCCAACAATTGCAATCTTTCTATTCATTTATTGAGCAGCGAAAAGCAGCAGGAAATAACATTGAGTTTGCTGGTTTTGATTGCAAGTTTAGCTCGTCTTACGGTTTTGATAACAATAATTACAGTCGTTTTTGGGAAACTTTTTTTCAGGAGAAAAATTCTGCAATCCTGAAGAATGAAAATTTCACCAACTACATGGCTGTTTGGAAGGATATTGAATCCGGATATCAACAAACCGGTATGAAAGGTGGATTGGCAAAATTGCGCTACAAAATGAGTAATAAAGAAAAGCATTCGTTTCGAAATTTGAGCATTTGGATGGCCGATGAACTCAGGAAATTAGGAGAAAACAAATTGGCTCAACTGCTCAGAAGCAATGATGAAGGTATTATTGCTTATTCCAAGACACGTCTGTGGAAATTAATTCTAAACAAGAAATCATTCCTCCCGATTAACAACAGACGTGATGAATTGATGGCTGATAATTTAAGGCACCTGTTAAGCGAAGTATATCCTAATAAAAAAGTCATAGTAATTGGAGCAACGTATCACTTTATTCGCAATAACCAATCTATTGACCCAATCAAGATTAAGTTTATCCCGGTTCATGAGGCGGTAATAGCGGGGAACTTAATTTATAAACAATTCGCCAACGAAATTTATACCATTGGTTTTACTTCTTACGATGGAGAATATGGTTTGCTTAGAGAAGGTAAAAGGGGTGTCGCTGTTATAAAACCTAAGGCAAATAGTTTAGAGCAACAGTTGGTTAATAGAGGTGTAAAGCAAGCATTTGTTTCACTAAGGCAATCTGCAAATGAACCATTCTTCTCTAATGGCACCAGCTTACGTCTATTTGACCATAGCTCTCATGTAACATCTAAAAATTGGTATAAGGTTTTGGATGCCGTATATTTTATAAAAACCATGGAACCTGTAAGGGATTGATTATTGAAGAAGAACACTTAAGATAACAAATGTGTATTTCAACTTAAATAAAGAATAACCTATTTCAGATGATTTATTAAGGAGGTGGTCAATCAAAATATAAATACGATTAAGTTTTATAGAATTTTATACCGTTCATAAACATTTAAAATTAAAAAAATGAAAAGAGTAATTTTAATTACTACAGCTGCTTTGATTTCACTTACAGTAGGTGCTCAAAACAATGTTCAAAACTCACCTAATAATGAGAAAAAGAAATACTCATTTCTATGGGGAATTTTCAAATCAAAAGATTATAAAAAAGAAAAATCGATTATGCTTGAAGTAGAGAAACCTAGATTTTCATCATCTGCATCTTTTGTATTTGACACAACAAAGTTTGTGCAAAAAAGCATTCTTTGGGGGGCAATCCAATGGACTGAAAGGAAAAAGAATAATCAACCATTACAATCTGAAAGCAATGAAAGGTAGTTTTATAGATAATGCTTCACTAGGAAAAAACAAGTGGTGGCATTATGCTTCAAGCATATTCTCAGTAGTGGTTGTTATTGCTATATTAAATATTATAATTAGACAAGCCATACCAGATATTAAGAAACTATTTCCTGATAACGACTTTGGTAAAAATCTTTTTACATATATCCTTGTTTTTGTAATAATGGGTGTTGCACTATTGGCCTTTCTAGTCGTGGCAAGCAAACAACATCAAAGGCCCAAAATGTCATTTATCTCTAGTAAAGATACTTTAAGTTTGAGGCAGTATTTCTTGGGCTTTGTGTCGTGGGGAAGTATATTGTTTATTGGTTCTTCCATTTTTGAATATCAGAAATTAGAGTATTTTCTTGCTAACTTTAACCTCTATCAATTCACTGTTTTATTTCTTGTAGGTTTTGTGGCTATTGGAGTACAGTCCTTTTTTGAAGAATTGGTGTTAAGAGGTTATTTACTACAAGGTATGCACTTACTTATCAAAAAAGTAGTACTATTAGTTTTATTGAATAGCCTTGTTTTTGGAGTGTTACATTTTGGATATGGAATAGAAAGCTTTCTATCCTCAGTAACATTTGGAGTTGCTTTTACAACTATTGTTATCGTACAAAACAGAATAGAGTTTGTGTCAGGAGCACACAATGCCAACAATTTAATATTGTCCCTTATATTTCTAGATTTATCAAAAGCCACTAATGAGGCGTTTAGTTGGGAAATTGATTGGAGATATTTTAGTTATCATAGTATTGCATTACTAATACTTGTTGCATTGGTGTACAAATTTTTTAGGAGATAGTAATACCGTTAAGCCTATTGTATGATTTTGCGTTTACAAACTTCTTCACTTCATTATTTCGGATACAAAATCTAACCCCATTGACTATCGGTATCAATATCAATATCAATATGGTTTAGTTCATTCGAGTTTAAGATCTTCTTCAAACCGATAGGTTTTTCCTCCTGCTCTCCGTGTAATGTTTTTAAAAAATCTCTTTTTTTGTCATTTATTATTTGAAACACTTTCATGCCTAGAACCATATGTGCAAAAAACTAGTCAGGTTATTGACAAAAATTCCTCACATAAGAAAAAGACAATTTCACACAATTTCCAAGCTGGTTAGTCAATAAAATTTTAGTTGCTGAATTACTTAAAAGAGTTTTGATGCATTGATTAACCTTTAAACTTTTGAAAAATGAAAAAAGCATCAAAATTATTAGCAATAATCTTCATTAGTTCAATCCTTTTTTATTCCTGTGGAATTAAAAAGTACTCAGCCACAATGAAACAAATGACAACTACAGAAATTAAGAATGTTGTCTATACCGAAAAAATGATTTCCCAGGATATCGATTATTTCATCAAATCGGTTGAGGAAGTGACTCCTTTCCCTTATATGAATGCAGATTCACTTGCAATTCAATCCTTAGCGAAAGAGTTAAAGGGAAAAGGTGATCGAATGGGAAACGAATTGTACCTAGATTTTATGCGTTTATCAGCAGCTTTTAATGTAGGTCACATTTATACCTTTCCACCTGAAGCAATGTTGGATGAAGCGATTAAAAATGGGGATCAATTTTTTCCTTTATTTCTAAAAAAGAACCAGGGCAATTGGGAAATCATGGGAATTATCGATAATGCACTTCCAGAAAAAAACATAGGGGATAGAGTGACCAAAATCAACGGAATGGAAATGAATGAAATTATTAAGCAAATTCAACCACTTCTTGCCGATGACGGAAATAGTGAAGAAATGATTGGAAATTCTTTGCCGTTTTTACTTTGGGCGATTAAAATTGGGCATCCTTTTTCTTCAGAGATTATTCAAAAAGAAAACGGTTTATCAGAGGTAGTTCAATTGCAGGGAACAAATGATCTCTCAAAATACAGATCGCAAAGACCAAAGAATGAAAAAGAAAAACTGGATGATTACATAACCTTTGAAATTTTGGATAAAAACATCGGATTTATCGCTGCGAAATCCTTTTATTTCGTTCAAAACAAAAAGATAACCCAAACCTTCGAAAAGGAACTTGAAACTTACTTTAGTAAATTGAACGAAAAAGGAGTATCACATCTAATAATTGATTTAAGAGAGAATGGAGGTGGGTCAAGTTATCCGGCAGATGCAATACTTCAAAAGATAGCCCATAAACCTTATCAGCAAGAAGGAGGATCAACAATGCGCGTAAGTGCTCAGTTCAGAGAATTTATAAATAATTTACCCCGTCCAATTCGCATGATTGCGAAAAAAGGACAAATGAAAAATTTCTACCAACATCCAATTGGAACAAATGTAAAAACAGAAAATAAACCTTCTTTGCCGAAAAAAGTAAAAAATAGTTTTATAGGCCAAGTGTATGTTCTAATCGGACCAAATACTTATTCGGCAGCCATGATGATGGCCAATGCTATTGAAGATTTTGATATCGGCATTTTGATAGGAGAATCGACAAAAAGTATTCCCAGAGAATTAAGTAATGCGCTTCCCTTGAAAACACCTAATGCGAAAATAGCCTTCGTTGTCCCGGCTACCTTGTTTACGCGTGCCAACGGTGATGTAAACAATTACGAGCCTGTTACTCCGGATGTAATTATTAAAACTAAACCAGATGACATACAGAAAAAGCACGACCCTGTTATACAATATATTTTAGAAAAAATAGAAGCAGGTAAATAGGTAAGAAAATTAGCTATCTTATTAAGCATTTAAATTAGACATGAACATTGGCAAAAAAATAAAGCATATAGCTCCCCACCTGATAGGGTGGGGAGCCTTGTTTCTTGCAATTGCACTGCAAAATGACCTGAGTGAATGGGAATTTGAAGATTATTATAGCATTATTGGTATTTTCAGTTTTATAGCCTTAGCAACCTATATTAATCTTTACCTGCTTATTCCACGTTATTTGTTTTTAAAAAAATACAAGCATTATGCTAGCTTCGTGTCACTGCTTGTACTAGCTACAGCTCTACTCATTTCATTTTGGTTGTCAGAGTTAGACCGTATAGATTGGTTTTCAAGATTTATTGCATCAATCATCAATGTGGTTTTTGTTCTGTTAATGACAAGTGGAGCTAAGTTTCTTTTTGAGTATCTGCAAAAAATAATTAAGCTAAAAGAAATAGAAAACAAGCAACTAAAGGCCGAACTCAATTTACTCAAGGCCCAAGTAAATCCACATTTCCTATTCAACACATTAAACAACCTTTATGGTCTTATCACCCAAAATAATAATCAGAAAGCTGCAGAAATCATTTTTAAACTTGCTGATCTCATGAGGTATTTGTTGGAGAGCAGTAAAGCTGATAAAGTTAGTTTGAACAAGGAAATACAATTTTTAGAGGATTATTTAAGTTTAGAAAAAATACGACTAAGCAATAACACCGCCATCAAGTTTGAAGTATCGGGAATTGATTCTGACTTTTTTATAGCCCCATTACTTTTTATTCCTCTGGTTGAAAATACCTTTAAACACGGATTAAATACAATTTCAACTGATAGTTTTGCGCATTTTTTTCTATCTGTTCAAGGTAATGATCTCTTTTTTGAGGCAGTAAATTCAGTGGGTAAATCATTCGAAATTTCAGAAAGGGTAGGTACTGGTCTAGAAAATTTAAGGAAAAGACTCCACCTAATTTATCCCGATAAACATGAACTTGATATCGAACAAACAACTCATCAGTTTAAGGTCATTTTACATATTCAGCTATGAAATTAAATTGTTTAATCGTAGATGATGAGCCCATCGCTCAACAGATTCTGGAGAAATACATCAAGCAAATAGACGCTTTGCATTTGGTTGGGAAATGCAACGATGCTTTTGAAGCTTTGAATGTTTTGCATCGAGACAATATTGATGTCTTATTTCTCGATATTAAAATGCCTTCATTAACAGGACTGGATATGCTTAAAACTCTGCAACATTCTCCGAAAGTGATTTTAACTACAGCCTTTTCAGAATTTGGTGTGGAAAGTTATGATTATGGAATCACCGATTATTTACTGAAACCCATTCCTTTTGAACGCTTTTTAAAAGCAGTCAATAAAATTTTAATACCAAAAAATGAAGATTTATCTACTGGTGGGATGGAAAGCAAGGCAGAAATAGAGCCCACATTTATATTCTTCAAAGCAGATAAAAAAATCCATAAATATTTTTTTGCTGATATTCTCTTTATTGAAGGGAACGGAAACTATGTGAAAATACACTCGCAACATGAAAAGCCAATAATGGTATTGGATAAGCTAACAGAGCTTCAAGAAAAACTACCTAAAAAGCAATTTATCAGAGTACATAAATCGTTTATCATAAACGTTTCACATATTCAAAAAATTGAAGGTAATATGATTAATATCAAACAAAAAGTAATACCAATATCCGCTACTTTTAAATCAAATCTAGAAGGGTTAATACAGGATAACTATTAATCTTTATTAGTCATAATCAGGAATTGTTGCGCAACTACCCAATAAAAAAATGAAGTATGATTTAATTGCCAGAATATATTTTGTTGATATCTAATTGAAAAACTCAATTAATTTTAATTGTATATCTGGTAGTTAGAGAATCTACTTTTAAGTACATGTTTAACTTTTGTTGAATGTATTCTTTTGCCATGGGTATCATGGTGGCTATTTATTGCATTTTAGAAAAAAATGCATTCTACGATTAAACCATTTAGTAACAATCTTATCTAAACATCTAATTAAGTACCAAAACGAATAAAATATGTTTAGAATATTTCTGTTTTTTGTTGTGTTGTTTACTCTTGGGTGCGAGGGGGATGATAAAAATGAAAATCTAAATCCTTCAAATCCTACTGTTATTCCATACCAAGAGGGCCTGACAACGAATTACATTACAGTAAACAATGTAACACGGAAATATTTAGTTTACAGACCAACAGGAATGACGACTGTACATGCTGTTGTTACAGTATTGCATGGTGGCGGTGGCCTTGGTTTAGAAGTTTCAGAAATAGGAGCTCATCCATTATCTGTTTTTCGGACAGTTGCTGATAATGAAAATTTTTTAGTGGTCTATCCAGAAGGGTCACTCGATATTCAAGGAAATCCTGGATGGAATGATTGTAGAAGTGATGATATATCAGGAAGTCAAGGTGATGACATAACTTTTTTGAAACAGCTAAACGCAAAATTAATCTCAGAGTTGAATATTAACTCAAGCAAAATGTATTTAACAGGGACGAGTAATGGCGCATTAATGACCTATTCTTACGCTTTTCAATATCCTGAAACTATTAAAGCGATTGCCGTTTCAAGTGGAAATTTGCCAGAGTTTCCTGATAGCGGCCTTTGTACAAATGGCTCAAATCTTTCGCTGCCAATTTTGATTACACACGGAACAAGCGACCCTGCAATGCCTGCAAATGGTGGTTGTGTTGCAGATATTGGTGGAAATTGTAATCGTGGAAAAGTAATATCTCAAACTGCAACGTTAAACTATTGGTTACAAAGAAACGATTTACAAGATGTTACTCCAACCATAACAACTTTTGATTTGAACACTACAGATGCAGGCAACGTAGAAAAAAGAATTTATAGTGGGGCCAAACCTTTTATTTATTTTGTATTAAACAACGCAGGACACGCTGTGCCAAGCAAAACTGTTTATACAAATTCTTCACCGTCAAGTGGAGTTCAAAATAGAGACATTGAATTTGCAGAAGAAGTTTGGATTTTTTTCAAAGGACTAAAGTAAAAACTATTATTTTGTTAGGCTATGAATAATGACATCTTTTTTTATTTAGGACTAGCAACAATTATCGTTCACGAAATGGACGCGGTTCGATGTAAAGAATGGAGGATATTTCCAGGACTTTCATTGCTTGGTGACACTTGGGGATTAAGAATATTCCTAATAGCCCATATTCCTCTATTATACTTTTTATTTTGGGGACTAATTATGCAAATTGATAGCGATGGAGTAAAGTATTCACTTGATATATTTTTCATCATTCACGTTGGACTGCATTTACTTTTCCTAAGGCATAAGAAAAATGAATTTAAAGACTTGATTTCTTGGATAATAATATTGAGTGCTGGAATGTTTGGATTGCTTGATATACTAATTTAAAAATGGATTAGGCGTAATAATCAATAGTTAATCTTTTTCACTCAAAAATTATTATTAGATGTATTATCAAAAATGAACACCACAACTTCCAATAACGTGTATTCGATATGGCTTCGAAAATAGTTTTAACTATATGAAATAGAATAGTCGCAGCGCATACACAAACCGTTAGCGTTAAGTTTGTTTACGAAACTAAACTATAAAGACAGCAGCAAGTCTATTTAAAAAAAAAATATGAGATTATTAATTTTACTTTCAACTATAATTTTTTCTTGCAATACAGACACACCTATATCAACTGCTTATCGCCAAACTAAGACGATTTCTTATAATTCAGTTAGTATAGATGTCATAATAGATAAACCAGAACAAAACGAATTAGATGTTTTGCTTGTATTTCATGGAACAGTAACCTCTGATACTGAAATTCTTACTGCTGCAAATAACACTCTCGATAAATTCAAAGGGATTTTAGAAAGAAACGATATGTTGATTGTAAGTGTAGCATATCCGCAAGAATTTGTATTGTTAGGTGATAATATTGTCAAATGTGAGGCTGCATTATTATGGTTGAAAAATAAAGCAAGTCAAGAACTAGGCATAACTATAAGAAAAATATTCTTGGGGGGTCATTCACAAGGAGGCTATATGGCAACAAGGCTTAACACAATGTACCAGGTAAATGGAGTAATAGCAAATGCACCAGGTCCATTGAATCTTGTTTATAGATGTCAATTAGAGGAAAATGGACAAATTCAACCAAGTGCTGTATGTAAAAAATTGAAAGATGTATTTGGTACTACGTCAAGCAATCCTAATTCATACTTTCAAAGATCGTTACTTAATTTTGCCAACGGGTTTAAGTCTGACATTTTATTTGTTCAAGGATTAAATGATTCTCCGATACAATTATACACTTGGCCAACTTTTAAGCAAGATGTACTAAGCTGTACAAATTGTCAAAATAGCCAGTTTGTTGAGATTACAGGTGGCAGACATGGCTCTTTATTTGAAAGCCCGATTGGAAAAACTGAATTTAATAACTTTATAAATAACCATTGATGATAATACCAACTGCTAACAAGGTATTGGCAAAAAAGGGACTGAAGTGCTTACATTAAACTTTTATGCTTCTACTTTCAACATTTGTACTTCTAAACCCCTTATTCGCTTATACCCAAAAAGTTATTCCCAATTGTAAAAAGATAACTTAATCAATAAATGTAAGCTCCACTAAAGTTCGGCCATTTGATAATTGCATTTATAAATTATAAATCTATTCTATTATTTATAATTTATGAGCGTGTTATATGCAACATTAAGTAAAGGCCCTGATGATTACGGTATTTGGTTATATAATCTCGAAGGAATTTTTTCGGCAGGTAATACAAAAGATGAGGCAATAGAAAATTTGAATGAGTCTATCAAATTGTATTGTGAATTCAATGCAGATGCGCCTGAATGGATGAGAGAAATGAAGTATGTTATCGAAAGCAAATTTGAAAACTAGTTTCTAAAACCTCTTCAACCTTTTGAAATATTGATTATCCACAACTCTCTGCGCGTATACCAAAGTGGTACGTAAATCTGCATGACGCAATGTTTTTTGGATAATCTCTAATGGTATTTTCTTTTCATACATTAATTGACCTGCAGTATGTCTCAGACTATGAGGCGTATATCTGCCTTTAAGTTTTAATTTCCTGAATTGCTTTTTTATAGCATCCTCAAGAGTTAATCTGTCAATACCTTTCATGATAGGACCACGTT
>JAPZUF010000011.1 GCA_027533395.1 Cyclobacteriaceae bacterium | reverse complement strand
TCTATCATGTCATTAAAGAGAAATACCTGCAACACTATCTTGATGAGTTCTGTTTTAAACTCAACAGACGTTATAACTCAAATCTATTTGATAATCTTATCCTTAGCTTAATTTAGTGGTAAGCATGCGGACTAGCATATAGTTTTATTATTTGTTTGTAGTGTTAATGTTGCAGAGGCAAAGTTTTGGGGTAGAGATACTCACGAAATTACTGCAAATCAATACGGCACAATTTGCCAAACTACAGACTACTACGTTTTTTGGATTAAAGTAAGTTCTAAAACAGAATGTTGGGCATGTTGCTAATTTGAATTTAAAGAGTAATGAAACAATTACATCGTTTTTCCTTTCTGGTATTTTTATTACTAAATCAGATTGCAAGTGGTCAAATCAAGAAAATTGTTTTATCTAGAAACTCTAAAATTCCAGTCAGGTTTGCTGAAATCAGCAACCTGACAATTGGATTTCTCACGTATTCAAATGAGAATGGTGAGTTCTTTATCCCTGAAAATTCATACACCACTGATTTTACGATAACAGCAGATTTTCATGAAACTATAAAATCTGCTATTCTTACAGATACAATTTATTTATCAGAAAGAATTTCAGTTTTGCCGGAGTTAGTAATCCATGATAATGAATTAGATTTTAAAACAGTTGGCTACTCAGGCAAAAAATCAAAAGGAAGCTTTATAGGGTCACAAACTTTAGCAGTAAAGTTTAAAAATTTACCCGTAAACTCTTTTGTTAATCAAATAAATTTAAGAATCAATCATAGTAAGAAGGAATCTGAACTTCCTGATCAATTATTGGTTAAATTGATTTTGAGTTATCCAAATGAAAAGGGTGAACCAGAGGAAGTTGGAATTTTGCCTTTTACTATTTCCAAAACTATAGATTACGAAACTAAAAATTTGGTTTTTGATATAAGCCATCTCAACCTTAGAATTACAAAAAACGAAGTTTTCTGTGGGCTCCAATTTTTGGGATACTTTAAAAATGGAGTCTTCATTGATTTTAAAGATTCAAGAGATTTCAACAAAATTATTTATAGAGTTCCATTTTCAGATATAAATCAAAATATAGAAAGTTGGGTTAGGGATAATGTAGGGAAATGGATTCCTTTTACTTATCAAAATTCTAAGTGTCAATTCAACTTTAGTATGAACCTATTATTGGATTAGATAGAGATATTACTTCCGCACCTCCTTCGCCCACATATCGCGCAAAGTAACAGTTCGATTAAATATTAATTTCTGCGCTGTAGAATCTTTATCTAAAGTAAAATAACCCATTCTCAAAAACTGAAAACGGTCTGCTAGCGTAGCTTTCGTAATGGCCGGCTCTGCATAAGCCGTTGAAATAATTTGTAAGGAATCCGGATTGAGATAATCTTTAAAATCTCCTTCTGCTTCCGCTACGTTTTCTACTTTGAAAAGTCTATCGTACAAGCGTACTTCTACCGGCACAGCGTGCAAAGCGCTCACCCAATGGATTACACCTTTCACCTGTATGCCCGAAGTATCGCTGCCACTTTTGCTTTCGGGAATATAGCTACACCGTAGTTCAACTGCATTTTCGGCTGCATCTTTTATTACTTCCTCGCATTTAATGATGTATGCACTTTTTAACCTCACCATTTGGCCGGGTGCCAATCGAAAATATTTCTTTGGTGGATTTTCCATGAAATCGTCTTGCTCTATCCATAACGTTCGGCTAAATGGCATTTCACGCGTGCCACCATTTTCTGCTTCCGTATTATTTTCGCTAGGCAAAAATTCAGTTTTATCTTCTGGATAGTTAGTGATGGTAACCTTTAAAGGTTGCAATACAACCATTCTGCGTTCTGCGATTTTATTGAGATGTTCGCGCACACAAAATTCAAGTAATCCAACATCAATTAAGTTTTCGCGTTTGGCTACACCAATCTTATCGCAAAATTCGCGAATGCTTTCGGGCGTGTAACCTCTTCTTCTTACACCACTTAATGTAGGCATGCGAGGGTCGTCCCAACCGGCAACGTGTTTTTCATTTACCAATTGTAAAAGTTTGCGTTTACTCATTACCGTGTAAGTCATGTTTAAACGGGCAAACTCATATTGCTTACTCGGATAGATTTCTAATTTTTCTATTAACCAGTCATATAGCTCACGGTGAGGTATAAACTCTAATGTACAGATACTGTGCGTAATCCCTTCTATAGAATCGCTTTGTCCGTGCGCAAAATCGTACATGGGATATATGCACCAAGCATCGCCTGTGCGGTGATGATGTGCATGTTTAATTCTATATAATATAGGGTCGCGCAAGTGCATGTTCGGGCTTGCTAAATCGCCCTTTGCGCGCAAAACTTTTTCTCCATCTTTAAATTGTCCGGCACGCATAGCTTCAAACAAAGATTTGTTTTCTGCTACGCTTCTGCTTCGAAACGGACTTGGTGTACCGGGTGTAGTGGGTGTTCCTTTTTGTTTGGCAATCTCTTCACTCGTGCTGTCATCTACATAAGCCAAACCTTTATCGATGAGTTTGTGTGCGAATTGATACAGTTGCTCGAAGTAATCTGAAGCATATAACTCTTGCGACCAGTTAAAGCCTAACCATTTGATATCTTCCTTTATGCTTTCAACGTATTCTGTTTCTTCTGTAACGGGGTTGGTATCATCAAAGCGGAGATTGGTTTTACCGTTATAACTATTGGCTAATCCGAAGTTTAAGCAAATACTTTTTGCGTGCCCCATGTGCAGATAACCATTCGGTTCTGGAGGGAAACGCGTGATAATCTGCTTGTATTTACCTGCCGCCAGGTCTTTTTCAATAATCTCTTCTATAAAATTCAGGCTTTTTTCTTCGGACATACCGCTTTACAATTTTGAGGGCTTAAAGTTAGGAAGGCTTTTCGGTTTAAAATGGTAAAATGAATGATTTTTATCTTTTTACCTTTCTTTTTCAACTCGCCAATATCGAAGGATGTTTTACCTTTGCCAACCTGAAAAATTCTTGTTCGATTTATGAAGAAAGAAGTTCGCGTTCGTTTTGCTCCCAGTCCTACCGGTGCTTTACACATTGGCGGTGTGCGTACCGCATTGTACAATTATCTTTTGGCTAGGCAGCAAGGTGGCACCATGATTTTACGCATTGAAGACACAGATCAAACTCGTTTCGTGCCTGGAGCGGAGACTTATATTATTGAATCTTTGAAATGGGCAGGCATTACGATTGATGAAGGAGTGGGTGTTGGCGGGCCGCATGCACCATACCGCCAATCGGAACGAAAAGAAATTTACGCGAAGTATGCCAAGCAACTCATCGAACAAGGAGATGCATATTATGCTTTCGATACAGAAGAAGAGTTAGAACAAATGCGCGAGCGGTTAAAAGCGGCCGGGGCAGAACAACAACAGTACAATAGCATTACACGCATGCAAATGCGCAACTCGCTAACCTTATCAGCAGAGGAAGTAAATAAGTTGATGCAGGATGGTGTGCCTTATGTGATACGTTTGAAAGTGCCGCGCAAAGAAGAAATCAGATTGAATGATTTGATTCGCGGTTGGGTGATGGTGCACAGTTCGCAGATTGATGATAAAGTGTTGATGAAATCAGATGGTATGCCTACTTATCATTTAGCCAACGTGGTGGATGATTACCTAATGAAAATTTCTCATGTGATACGTGGAGAAGAATGGTTGCCATCTGCACCTTTTCACGTGTTGGTCTATAAATTTTTAGGATGGGAAAATGAGATGCCCCAGTTTGCACATTTGCCTTTGTTATTGAAACCAACAGGCGATGGTAAGTTAAGCAAGCGCGATGCAGACCAGATGGGGTTTCCGATTTTTCCTATGAATTGGAGCGACCCCAAAACAGGCGAGTTAGCAAAAGGATATAAAGAAAGTGGATACTTGCCAGAAGCGTTAATTAATTTTCTGGCGTTACTAGGTTGGAACCCGGGCAACGATCAAGAATTATTTTCGATGGATGAATTGATTCAGGCATTTTCGCTTGAGCGAATTAACAAAGCAGGCGCACGATTCGATATACAAAAAGCGCAGTGGTTCAACCAACATTATTTACGTCAGCAAAGTAATGAAGCATTAGCAAAAGCATTTGTGGAAGAGTTGCAAAAACACAATCAAACATGTGATGTGGCAAAAGCTGAAAAAATCATGCTGATTATGAAAGAGAGAATCACTTTCGTAAAAGATGCCTGGGAGAATGGAAAATTTTTCTTTTACACGCCTGAGCAATATGATACAGCCGTAGCTTCAAAAAAATGGAATGCCGATGCTGTAAAAGTGATTAGTGAATATGCAACAGCATTAAAATCAACAGAAGTTTTTGATGCCACAACAGCAAAAGCAACTTTAGAAAACACTTGTGTGCAAGTAGGCATTGGCAGCGGAAAAATTATGCAAGCCTTGCGTTTGGCTTTAACTGGGATGGGTGCAGGACCTGATTTAATGATGATCATGGAAATAATTGGCAAAGAAGAAAGTATCTTGCGTTTACAAAAAGCGATTAACACCTTAACCGTTTCTTAATGGCCAAAAAGAAAATATCTAAAAAACCAAAAGTGCACAAAGAGCTGAAAGGACTCGAAATGTCTATCGATTCGTTTGGAGAAATTAAAACCACGTTGAACATCGAGAACATCAATTCTTTTTTAGATAAACATGTTGATGATAAGAAACTTAGGGAGAAGGAAGAAAAGGAATTAGCTAAAAAAGAGAAAAAGAAGGCGAACGGAAATTCAAAGGGATAAATTCAAACATTGAAAAGTACAAGTGATAAAATAAAACAGTTCCCAACTTTCGCCAAAAACTGTTTTATTAAGTTTACGGATGTATTAATCTGTTTAATTTTTGTTAAACATATAAGATACAGTTAATGCAGCAACTCTATTCTTAATTTTCGCGCCATTTTCATTTGTAGGAGAGATATTCATCAGTCCATGTTGGTAATTTACACTAATTTGGAATTTATTGAATTCTATTCCACCTCCAAAATTAAGCCCAGCATCTAGTCTTTTAAAATGATCATTGTCTTCATCGGTACCCCATTTGATATCCTCTTCTATTTTTTCAGTAAATCCTAAAGCTTTGGTTTCAAAAATTGTTTTTCCTCTTAAACCAATACCAATATATGGACCTATTATGCTAAAAACTTTTAAATTACCTAAGTTAAAATATGGTTTAACATTTATGGGAATTTCGAAGTATAAAAGACTTGCTTTCCCTTCAACGGAAAATTCGCCAGCAATGGGATCTGTATAAGTTAAAGAGCTGCTAAATCCTTTTCCACTGTAAATAAAACCGGTTTCTAATCCAATATTTTCCGATAAATTAAATTCGGTTATTACCCCTAAGTTTAACCCAACTTTGGGACTATAACTATCACTATATGATTCATCATCATCTTTTGATAACATATTGGCGATGTTAACTCCACCTCTTAAACTAATTGTTTGAGAAAAGGAGTTGCTGAAAAATGTCATCAAGAAGATAACATAAATGAACTTTTTCATAAATATAAATTGATTTGTTTGCCTACTCGTGTGGCTTTTCGGTTACGCCCCGTTTAAATGGTTGCTGGTCTCCATTACAGAGAAGCGATGAGGAAGGACCATTTGGAAGTGGCTTTGCAAGTATAGTGTAAATAAATATTTATCAATTTAGATGCCTACTAATGCAATATTTTTTGAGCTATTTTCTATATTTAAAATGTTAGGTCTTTTGAAAGATGAGTTGAGTTTTCCATTACAAAGAATTGGTTCTTTCAATAAATCGCTCAAGATCAAATTCATTTTTTTATAAATAGTTGTTATTATCTAATTTCAAAACCATGATGATTACATGAAGACTTTTCGCATTTTGTTTCATCGAATAAGTTATCTGCAATATCCGTTAATGGCTTTTGCATTGTTCTTTATATATCGTCCTATTATCAACAAGTCTTATAATCTGCTTAATGACTTTAATTTAGGATTAGTTTTAATGGGCTTGGCTATTACTTTTTCTACCTTACAAGACACGAAGAAGACACAAAATAAATTGAGTCAAAAAGTGTGGAGTAATAAGAAATATGCAAGTAGAGTAATTGTCTATTTTTTAATATTAATTTTTGTGTTGTTTGCACTGGCTATGTTCTGGCAATGGAAAGGTGATGCTGCCTTACATGGACTTTCATGGGGAGTGTTATCCATTGCCATGGGATTAATTGGTGTTGTAAAATCCGGATTAGAGATGGCAGAATACCAACAAAGAAAATCTGATCAAAATCAACAGACTACAATTGAATTGTGAAAAATTGACTTTCAAGCAGAAGTTAAATTTCTAATTAGATATATAATAGTTTGAAGGAGTGAACTAAAATTGGTTCAAACGTTTGTTTAACTTTGAGGATGCTAACCACCAACTTGGGTGTTATCCGCGAAGGAAAAACACCTCCCGATAAACGCGTGCCTTTTACTCCTAAACAACTGGAAGAAATAATCGATTTATTTCCAGATGTGAAGATAACTGTGCAGCACAGTGCTATTCGCTGTTTCCAAGATAGTGAGTACAGCAATTTAGGCTTTGAAATTAAAGAAGATTTAAGCCACTGCGACATCATCATGGGTATCAAAGAAGTACCCATTGACATGTTGATGCCTAATAAAACCTATTTATTTTTCTCACACACCATTAAGAAACAACCCTACAATAAAAAGTTATTACAAGCTGTACTCGAAAAGAAAATCCGCCTAATCGATTACGAAGTATTAAAAGACAGACTAGGAAACAGGTTAGTAGCTTTTGGAAGATTTGCCGGCATTGTTGGTGCATACAATGGCTTGTGGACGTACGGAAAAAAAACAAATTTATTTACTATCCGCAGAGCTTTCGAGTGTTTTGATGTAAACGATTTAAAACTCGAACTCAGAAAAGTTAAACTTCCGCCACTAAAAATTATTTTAACAGGAGGAGGAAGAGTTGGCAAAGGCGCTATGGAAACACTAGACACAGCAGGGATTCGCAAAGTAAACCCACATGATTTTTTAACACGTCAATTCGATGAACCTGTGTATGTACAATTAGCCAGTGCCGATTATCATACACGGAAAGAAGGAGGACATTTCATTCGAGAAGAATTTCACAAACATCCTGAGCGATACGATTCTCACTTTATGCTATTTACCAAAGTAGCCGATATTTTAATGGCAGGTGCCTATTGGAATCCCCAAGCTCCGGTATTATTTACCAAAGAAGAAATGAAAAGCGCGGCATTTAAAATTCAGGTAATTGCAGACATAACATGCGACATCAACGGATCCATTCCTTCCACTATCCGCGCCACCGATATTCAACATCCGGTTTATGATTTTGATGTACAAACATTTACAGAACAACCCCCTTTTAGTCAGGCCAAACACGTCAGTGTAATGGCAATTGATAACCTTCCTTGCGAATTGCCAAGATCAGCATCTGAAGAATTCGGTAGAGATTTAATCGATCGGATACTTAAACCCTTATTGGAAAAGGATGAAGATGGCATAATTGCGCGAGCTACCATTGCCGAAAATGGGCATTTAACCCCATTTTATGCTTATTTGGATGATTATGTAGCAAAATGATAGCTGATTTGTGTAAAATGTGAAAACTACTTTCAACTTTTACCCTTAACTCACGTTTATGATAGCGTTACTATTGTATATTTGTAAATGGCTATCATTTCTTTTAAACTCAATAACAATCTTTTTCTACGCGACCCACAGGGCACTGAGTTAGGGCAACGCATTATAGAAGAAAGCATTCACATGATTGATGAATTGGGCTTCGAGCAATTCACCTTCAAAAAATTAGCGGATAAAATAGAATCAACAGAGGCATCTGTTTACCGCTATTTTGAAAATAAGCATCGCCTACTTATTTATTTAATAGACTGGTATTGGACTTGGCTCGATTATAAAATGGATTTTGCCGTTCAAAATTTAACCAATCCTATCGATCAGTTAAAAGCCAGCTTAAAAGTATTGATTGAAGAAAAGCAATACGATCCTAATTTTGCATTTGTTTATGAGCCTTCCTTGCAGCGCATCGTTATTTCTGAGTTTGATAAAACGTATTTAACTAAACAAGTTGATGCAGATAATCGAGAAGGCTTGTTTCTTCCTTATAAATCAATTTGCAAAAAAATTGCCAGCATTGTAAAGCAGGTTAATCCTAATTACCCTTATCCGCATTCAATCGTAAGTACTGCCTTACTAACAGTTAACCATCAGCTATATTATGCTAAGCATTTGCCATCCCTTAGCGATATAAAATATCAACCCGAAAAACATTATACAGATCTCTATACATTTTGTGAATCATTTATTTTAAACGCAATCGAAAAGTAAGCCATGCTCAATAACGATCAGCTTGTAAGGATTTTGAGGGAGTCTTCGTTGCTACTCAAGCATGACTTTGATCCTAAGCAAATATATTTTACTGAAACCAATAAGCGCACTTATAAAAGTGATGAGTTGGTAGAGTTTAAACGCGACCTGGTTGAAGCAGGCAACAAAATCAGATTGATGTTGCTGGAATATCGCCTGCCGCTCAATGAATTTCATCAATTTGTTTTAACAGATGAATCGCCTGTAGTTGTATTTGATATAGCTGAGGGTGATTTTGTTCCTAAAGTAATTTATGGAGCAAAACGCGATACAACTGAAATAAAAATTGATACTCGAGAAAGTTCACGCGTACCTTACACAGATAAGAACAGAGAATTTTACACTGATGCAAATGGCGATGTAGAATTTTTTGTGATTGTTCCGTACCGCGGTTTAGTAAGCGAATACGCGTATGATGAAGAAGGAGCAGGAGAGAAACTGAGTCCGATGAGGAGGTTCTTCCGATTATTAGGAACCGAGAAAAAGGATATTTATTACATTTTGTTTTATGCCGTTGTTGTTGGAGGTTTGGGTTTAGTACTGCCGTTGGGAATACAAACTACCATTGAGTTGATTTCGGGTGGTGTATTTTTCTCGTCAGTATATGTTTTAATTGTATTGTTGATTTTGGCAGTTTTACTCACTGGTGGTTTGCAAATTGTACAAATCAGTTTAGTTGAATATTTACAAAGGAGAATTTTTGCAAAAGCATCGCTGGAGTTTGCTTATCGTATTCCGCGCATCAGAACGGAAAGCATCATGAGCAATTACGCTCCGGAATTAGTAAACCGATTTTTTGATATCATGACGATTCAAAAAGGTTTACCAAAATTGCTCATTGACTTATCTTCTGCGGTAATTCAAATCTTTTTTGGTTTACTTTTACTTTCTCTGTACCACCCTTTCTTTGTCTTTTTCTCTTTGGTGTTGGTAACAGTGTTATTCATGATTTTTTATTTCACCGGACCTCGTGGTTTGTATTCTTCCATCAACGAATCAAAATACAAATATAAAGTAGCTCAGTGGTTAGAAGAGCTTGCGCGTGCTATTAACTCCTTTAAGTTAGCAGGTAATACAGATTTACCCATCCGCAAAACAGATTACAACGTCAATAATTATTTGAAGTATAGAAAAACACACTTCAATGTTTTAATCACCCAATTATCTTTTATCATTTTATTCAAAGCCGCAGTAACAGCAGGTTTGTTAATTATGGGAACAATTCTCGTAGTCGACAGGCAGATTACACTAGGGCAATTTGTTGCGTCAGAAGTTATCATCATTCTTATTTTAGCTTCGGTAGAGAAATTAATCACCTACATGGATGTGGTTTACGATTTACTTACGGCTGTAGATAAGGTAGCATCTGTAACTGATTTACCTTTAGAAAAATCAGGAGGTATCGATTTTCCAAAAACAATTTCACGCGGATACGATGTTGAATTTAAAAACGTGCATTACCAATATCCGGATGGAGAACCTGGATTGAATAATGTATCGTTTAGCATACATGCCGGAGAAAGAGTTTGTATTTCAGGGCCGGGAAGTAGTGGTAAAACAACTCTAACCAACATCATGGCAGGTTTAACGGGAGGCTTTCAAGGTGTAGTTACTATCAATAAATATTCTATACGCGATTTGGATTTGATGCACTTGCGTGATCGTATCGCAAAAAATATTTCTTTAGAAGATATATTCGATGGCACACTTTTAGAGAACATAACTGTCGGCAAGCCAACTGAAGGCATAGAAGATGCATTGCGTGCGATTGAAATGGTTGGTCTTTCAGATTTTATTAATTCATTACCGGAAGGATTAAACACGCATATCTTATCAGGAGGAAAAGGCTTTGCAAGTTCCATTAACCAACGACTTATACTTGCCCGTTGTATCGCAAAAAATCCGGAGTTGATTATACTCAACGATTATTTCAGTTTCATGAAGGAACCGGATAAATTACAACTCATTCAGCGCTTGGTAAGCAAAGAACACAAATGGACATTGATTGTAGTTTCTAACGATCCGCTTGTAATGGCATCGTGCGATCGCGTTCTCATCTTAAAAGATGGAAATATTTTCGCCAATGGAAAATTTACAGATTTAATGCAACAAGGATTACTTGAAAATAATATTGAATAAGCCATGCTGAATTTATCAAAGAACAGAGTAGAAAAAGTAGTTCCGCAAGACAGGCTCTATTCATTACGAGCTATTCAAACACCCAATGCAGGAAGAACACTTGCGCGCTGGATGGTAGGACTTGGAATTGTTGGTTTGATTGTATTGTTCTTGCCTTGGCAGCAGAACATCAGAGGAACAGGAAAAGTAACCGCTTTTAATCCTGCACACAGACCACAAACTGTAGAATCAGTAATAGCAGGACAAATACAAAAATGGTTTGTGCGCGAAGGACAATTTGTAAAACAAGGTGATACTATTATCACCATTCGAGAGGTTAAAGAAAAATTCTTCGACCCTAATTTATTGGTGAGATTAAAAGAACAAATTGATGCTAAAGAATCGAGCTTAGTTTCTAAAGATGCAAAAGCAAAAGCATTGCAAAGACAAATTGCTGCTTTGCGCGATGGTATGCGCAACAAGATTGATCAAAGCAAAGCAAAATTAGAAGCAGAAAGAATTCGTTTTCAAAACGCAGAAAACCAGTATCAGCGAAATAAAAAATTATACGAAGCAGGAAACATTCCGCTTACTAAGTTTCAAGATATCGAGTACAAATACCAGGGCGCACAAGCCGATTTTACCAACGCAAAAATTGAATTAGATCGAGTCGAAGCAGAATATCTAGATAAGATAAGTAAGGCTGAATCTGATTTAAATGCCACACGTGCCGATTTATTCGATACACAAGGCTCTATAGCTAAATTGAAGAATGAATTTGCGAACATGAAAATAAGAAATGAACGTTATCAAATTCTTGCGCCACAATCAGGTTTCATAGTAAAAGCCATGCATGCCGGTATAGGAGAAACAGTGAAGGAAGGTGATGCTGTATGTACCATTATGCCCGACTCAGCCGATTTAGCAGTTGAATTATATGTGAAAGCGATGGATGTTCCACTGGTTGAAAAAGGCAGACACGTTCGTATTCAATTTGATGGTTGGCCTGCCTTACAATTTTCTGGTTGGCCAAGTGTGTCTGTTGGTACTTTTGGTGGCACAGTAAAAGTAATCGATTACGTAAATTCTAAACCTGGCGAGTTTCGTTTGCTTGTGTTACCGGATGCGACCAACGATGAAAACTGGCCAAAGCAATTGCGAGTAGGATCGGGAATTAAAGCCTGGGTGATGTTAAACGATGTGCCCGTTTGGTACGAATTATGGCGGCAGCTAAATGGTTTCCCACCAAGTTTATATGAAGAGCCATTAAGCGATGTAATGGATAAAAAAGACAAAGCCGATAAAGCTAAAGACGAAGAGGAGTAGTAAAAACAAATGAGACTTGCATTTTTATTATATCTGAGCGTTATGTCTGGGCTTGTTCATGCTCAGCAAGATTCGCTGTTTCTTCTTCCGGATACGGCCAAAGCGTTTACCATCAACAATTTTTATGAGTTGATTATTCAACATCATCCTACTGCGAAACAAATTAACTTGTTAACCGATATAGCTAAACAAGAAATTCGTTTAGCACGCGGTAACTTCGATCCTAAATTAGAATTGCAGTATCAGCAAAAAAATTTAAAGAACACAGAATACTACGACATGTTGGATGCCAACATAAAGTTTCCCTCTGTGTTGCCTTTCGACCCTAAAATTGGTGTGTTACGCAACGAAGGCAAATACCTCAATCCTGAAAATTTTATTTCAGATGAATTTGACTTCAAGCAAGTGTATGCTGGTATTTCTATGCCATTGGGGCGTGGCCTAATTACTGATGAGAGACGCGTTGCGTTAAGACAAGCTGAATTGTTTCAAGATTTAACCAAAGCAGAACAAGTTAAACTTATCAACAAACTTTTGTTAGAAGCAGCAAAAGAGTATTGGCAGTGGTATTTTGCTTATTATAATTTTCGCATTCAAAACAGAGGTGTAAATATAGCGCAAGAAATTTTCAGACGAGTAAAAATAAATGCCTTACAAGGTGAGGCTGCTACTATTGATACTGTACAGGCAAAAATCACCTATCAAGAAAGAATGGTGCAGCAACAAGAAGCCTGGCTCGATTTCCAGAACGCTGGTATTCGCATATCTAATTATTTGTGGGATAGTTTAAGCAATCCATTGGCACTTTCAGTTGAGTGGGTTCCCGTTAGGCCGGAATTAAATTGGTCGTTAACCAGCAACGAATTAATCGAACTAAAAAATCAAGCTATTGATAATCATCCGGAGTTAAGGAAATTAACCATCAAGTTGCAACAACTCGAATTAGATAGAAAACTCGCAGTTGAATTTTTAAAACCAAAGTTAGATGCTAGTTATTCTTTCCTCAATCAACCTTTTAATCCTGATGGAGGAGCAGGATTGCGTTTTGGTGAAGATTATAAATTAGGAGTGGATTTTTCTTTCCCTGTTTTTATTAGAAAAGAAAGAGCAAAATTGGCGCAAACAAAAATCAAATTATCTTCCACACGTTTCGAGCAAAGTTTGCAACAACGCCAGGTGCTTAACCAAATTGATGCAGCCTACAATGAGTTATTCAATGCGGGTATTATTATCAACCAACTCAGCGATATGGTGCAAAACTATGAGCGGATTTTGCGTGCCGAATTTTTAAATTTGGATAATGGGGAAAGTGATTTGTTTAAAGTAAACATCCAACAAGAAAAACTAATCAATGCTCAATCAAAACTAATTAAGGTAATGAGCGAGTATGAAAAAAATAAAGCCATGCTCTTCTGGGCAGCAGGCTTGCGCAACCTAAGCCAAAACTAAATTATGGATTTTCACCTCCTGCTAACCAACCTCACCAATCCTACGCTTTTATTTTTTGTGTTAGGTATTGCAGCCTTTTATTTAAAAAGCGATTTAGAAATACCACCGACATCAACAAAATTCATCTCTTTGTATTTGTTGTTTGCCATTGGTTTTAAAGGTGGACAAGAATTAGCACATAGTGAGTTCACCTCAGAAATAGCTATGTCGCTATTATTCGGCATGCTTATCGCATCGATAATCCCTCTTTATACTTTTTTCATTTTAAAAAGAAAGTTATCGGTTGCTGATGCGGGCGCCATTGCAGCTGCATATGGTTCTGTAAGTGCTGTAACGTTTGTAGCTGCAACTACATTTTTAGAAATAGAAGGACAAGCTTTTGATGGACACATGGTTGCTGTTATGGCATTAATGGAATCGCCAGCGATTATTGTGGGTGTAATTCTTCTAATGAAGTATGATAAAGAAAATGAGAAGACGACTAGCATCAAAAAAATTGTCCATCATTCTTTAACCAATGGTAGTGTATTGATGATTGTTGGAAGTTTATTAATTGGCTTAGTTGCTGATGAAAAACAGGCGGAAGGTATTCGTCCTTTCACAACAGATATTTTTAAAGGTTTCTTGGCCATCTTTTTATTAGACATGGGTATGGTTACGGCTAAGCGTTTTTCAGCTTTTAGAAAACAAGGATGGTTTGTAAGTTTATTTGCAATTGTAATACCAGCCTTTAATGGCAGTTTGGTAGCGATATTAAGTGGTTATGTAACCGAATCTGTTGGCGATAGATTTTTATTTGCTATTCTGGCAGCGAGTGCGTCTTACATCGCTGTTCCTGCTGCTATGCGATTAGCAGCACCAAAAGCTGATCCGGGTTTGTATATTCCTATGGCAATCGGGGTAACGTTTCCATTCAACATTACGGTAGGTATGCCCTTATACTTTACTTTGATTCAGAATTTTTAATAGAGTTAAAGTACAGGATTAAGAATAGCATCAATCACTTCTAAGGCTGCGCGTTCTCCAGAATTTAGCGCACCATTAACAGTTCCCCATTCTCCTTTTACATCGGTGGCTTCTCCAGCAAAAAATAACTGTTGGCCTATAGGTTCTGCCAATGATTCGCGATCTGCTTCTGTGCCACCTGCTAATGGAAAAGAATATCCTCCTTTGATGAAGGTATCTTGTCCCCAATTTTTGATAAGAGGCACACCTTTAATGTTTTCTAAAACATCCTGAGGAGTTTCTAGAGGAATGATTTGGCTCAGTTCTTCGCGTAGGGAAGCTATAATCTCATTGTTTGAATTAGGCATAGCCGTGAACTGATCTGCTTTAGTACCGTTGATGGTTACTGTTAAAACTTTATTAAAATCACTTCTACCCAAACCACCACTAAAGTATAGCGGACCGTTATTTCCACCAAAAATATAATTTACATTTTGTCCCCAAACATTTTGACGAAAATCAACCAAAACCCTGATTGAACCTCCCATACCAATTTTAGCCATCGCTGAATTTTTTTCAGATGGTAAAGCCGGACTAAATTCTATATCTCCTGCTTTTAAAATTGAAACAGGTACTGCAATAATCAATTTATTTACTGTTACCGTTTCTGATGAATTATCCAAACGATTTGTAATAGCAAGTTCTACAGTATCTCCGTTTTGTGTAATGCGTGTTACTTGCTTTCGTGTTTCCACCAATTCAACCGTTTTGAAATAGCGTGAAATCAAAATTTCACTCATAGGGTTGCTACTCAAAACAAACTCTTTGTTATCTGTTTCGCGCTTGTTTAACGCTTCTGCTAAACCTGTTGCACTTAATGAACTGTTATCAGCACCAAACCAATTACCTACCTGCGAATTAACCAATGATAAAACGGCAGGATTTAAACTCGCAGCTGCAGCATTAATGGATGACCCGGAAATTGAGCCTAAATTTTGAATGAAATTTCGATAAGCTAAAAATTTAGATTTGCTGGCATTGCCATCAGGCAGAGCGTCAATTTCTGCATCACTTAAATAAGCATTATCGAAATAATAGCGGGGCGTGCCTAATGATGATGCTAATTCGAATGACCGTGCACCAACTGTTCTTACTAATTCAGACCACAAACCATTTGATCCGAAGTAACGGTCAGCGCCAAGCTCTTGTGGAAAGTCTGCACCCGAAAAAGCTGTGAAATCAGGATCGTTAGAACGGATACTATAAATTCTGCCACCTACTCTAGAGGAGGCTTCAAATATTCTTACTTTAACTCCTTTCGTTCTTAGTATATCAGCTGCAAATAATCCTGCAGCGCCAGCACCGATAATGCCCACAACACCATCATACTTTATTTCTGGGCCAGGTTCAGCAGTATCACAACCTTGTAAAAAATGGGGCAAACCCAAGGCGGCAGTTAATCCAAAACCTAAATGCTTGATGGCTGTTCTTCTTTTCACTATAAGGGAATTTTAAACGAAAGATAAGGATACCTTCAGTTTTAATAAAATTAGTTTACATATTGTGCTATGAATGCCGATTTCCTCCGACAAGTAAACCCTGTGAAGAGAATTGCCATTGTGGGGCCGGAATGTACAGGTAAAACAACCCTAAGCCAGCAGTTGGCTGAATATTTCAAAACAGAGTGGGTACGCGAATACGCCCGTGGCTATTTGAATAAATTAGCGGTGCCATACCAAGAAAACGATTTGCTGATGATTGCACAGGGTCAAATGCGAATTGAAGATGAATTTGCAGGCTCTTCTAATCAATTTTTGTTTTGCGATACAAATTTAGTGGTTATGAAAATCTGGAGCTTGGTGAAATACAAAAAATGCCACAGCTGGATTGAAGAAGAAATGATAAAACGAAAGTATCATCTTCATTTGTTAACCTATGTTGATATCCCTTGGGAAGACGACCCTTTGCGCGAACATCCACACGAACGCGAAATGCTTTTTAATTTATATGAAGATGAATTGAAAAGATTAATGGTTCCCTATGCGATAATAAAAGGAACGCCAGAAGAAAGAGTAAAACAAGCCATTAAAGTTATAGACGAATTGAAGATAAACTGACGACATTTTTTTAAACAATTTTGTTTTTTAGTGAAAGAAATTTATGCCTAACCAACCCTACGCTGCACTATATGTTCGAGATTTCAGACTTTTTGTGGCCACTCGTTTTTTTACTACCCTGGCAATTAATTTACAGGCTGTAGTTGTTGGCTGGCAAATATATGCCATTACACACGATCCGCTTTCTTTAGGATTAATTGGCTTGGCAGAAGCCTTACCATCTATTGCAGTTTCTTTATATGCAGGTCATGTGGCAGATATAGTAGCCAGAAAGAAAATAATTGTAATCTGCATCAGCACTTTACTGGTATGTTCCGTTGCATTGTGGCTGATGAGTTGGAACGATGCTGCGTGGTTGGTACAACACGGTGTGTTCCCCGTGTATGCTACCATTTTTATAAGCGGAATAGCGAGAGGATTTCTAACACCTGCCAATTTTGCTTTCATGCCCCAATTAGTAACTAAGGATGTTTTTAGAAATGCCATCACCTGGAATTCTTCTTTTTGGCAAACTGCTCTTATTGCAGGACCAGCCTTAGGCGGATTGATTTACGGATTCTATGATGTACAAACTGCTTATGTAGCCGATGTTTTGTTAACGGCTACAGCCTTGTCTTTAATTATTTTCATACCTGGAAGAACCTTACCACCAACCACAGTTGAGCAGGGCATAACAGAAAAAATAAAAGCAGGATTAAAATTCGTTTTCAATAACAAAATAATTTTAAGTGCAATTTCATTAGATCTTTTTGCTGTGTTGTTTGGTGGTGCAGTGGCTTTACTTCCCGTGTTTGCCAATGATATTTTAAAAACTGGACCAGAAGCTTTGGGTGTGCTGCGTTCCGCTCCATCGGTTGGAGCTTTAATTGTTGCATTTGCTCTGGCTCATTTTCCAATCGAAAAAAATATGGGCAAAACGTTATTGTGGTGCGTAGCTGGTTTTGGTTTTAGCATGATAGGCTTCGCCTTATCCACTTGGTTTTGGCTTTCGCTTTTATTCCTTTTCTTAAGCGGTGTATTTGATGGTGTTAGTGTGGTTATACGAAGTACACTTTTGCAAACCTTAACCCCCGAAAACATGAAAGGAAGAGTATCAGCTGTCAACAATATTTTTATTGGCTCTTCAAATGAAATAGGTATGTTCGAGTCTGGTGTGGCCGCCCGAATATTAGGCGTTGTGAACTCTGTTGTTTTTGGCGGATGCATGACTTTACTTACTGTGATAATTACAGCTTGGAAATCGCCTACTTTACGCAAATTGCAGAAGTTGGAATAAATTGCCCGTTAATCATTGCCATATCATCCAATACTCTTCATATTTGCAAACGACCAAACCTCTATGAAGCTTTCGCAAGAAGAATTCCTTACACCTTTTATTCAAAAAGTTACCGATCAGGCACATGCCGTTTCAACCAAAGCAACATGGGCATTAACACTAATTGCCATTCTTTTTGCAAGTATAAATCAAACATGGATGGTAGCCATTGCGGCTAGTTTGGTCTTACTTTTAATCGTACTAATCTCAGGTTGGTTAGGAAAATCAAATGGCTATATCAATAGTGTTGTGTTCGCAGGATTCACTATTCTGTTTCAATATCAGCTAAGTGGTTTGCCTGCTTCGCATTTTTTCTTTTTCGTTATTGTTACCGTCTTACTCTTTTACGAAAACCCTAAAGTATTAATACCTGCTGTTATCATTCATGTTTTATTTGAAGTATTTCTTTTTTCTCAAGCCGGTAAATACGAAACTCTGCAAGTGTTTATTGCCGAAAGTGGTAACAATACTTTAGAAGATATTTTGTTGCATGTTGCTATTGTAGCACTGTATGCTACACTTAGTGGAGTATGGGCAGTGCTTCAACATAGGCAAACCAAAGAGTCGGCTATGCAGGCATTTACCTTGCAAGAACAAGTAAGGTTAATAGAAATCAATCAACAGTTTGCAGAATATATTAGCAAAGGAGAATTAAAAGCAGAATATCCATCAGCTGAGCCTGATGCTTTGGGGAAATCGTTGTTAACCATGCGTACCAATTTAATCGAAGCAAAAAGCAGAGAAGAAAAAGAGAAATTTGTTACTGTTGGGTTGGCAGCAATAGGAGAAATTTTGCGCACACACGTTAACGATTTACAACAACTGTGCGATAAAGTTTTAGTAGAACTTATTCATTATATGAAGGCCAACCAGGGCTTTATTTTCACTTTAGAAAAAGAAAATGGTGAAGAACAATTGCATTTAGCGAGTGCTTATGCCTGGAACAGAAAAAAATATCTGCAACGTAAATTTGACATTGGCCAAGGTTTAGTGGGTCAGGCAGCCATAGAAAAATCTACCATTTATATGACAGACATTCCGGAAAATTATGTGATGATTTCTTCCGGCCTTGGCGAAGCAAACCCTACATCGATTTTAATTATTCCATTGAAGAATGAAGAACAGGTTGTTGGAGTGTTAGAGATGGCGTCCTTTAGAAAATTCGAAAAATTTGAAATAGAATTTTTAGAAAAGGTAGGCGAGAGCATTGCCTCAACCATACTTAATTCAAGAAATAACGAACGCAATAAAGAACTGCTGGAGCAGTCACACATGCTTACCGAGCAGATGAAAGCGCAAGAAGAAGAAATGCGTCAGAACATGGAAGAGATGCAGGCAACGCAAGAAGAAATGGCACGTACACAGCGCATCATGGCCGAGCAAAGCCAGGAGGTAGAAATAAAGCAAAACAACTTAGATGCGCTAATTAATGCTACATCTGATTCAATCATCGCGATGGATAAGCATTACAAAATCATCATCATGAACGATACTTTGCGCAAGCGCTATAAGGGAACACAATACGAAGGATTAGATGTAGGCGCAGATGCCTTACAAACTTTAGGAGCTGTACGCGATGAGTGGAAAGCCTATTACGACCGCGCATTGGCTGGCGAACATTTACAATTTGTACTAAAGAGTACAGTAAAAGGAGAAGATTCTTACCGCGAATATTTTATCAATCCAATGTTAGATAAACACGATAAAGTATTTGGTTTGTCGGTTGTATCGCGTGATGTGACTACAAGACACAAAGCAGAAGATGAAACTTCTCGCAGAGGATTTATCATCAATGCCCTGATTAACTTCACTAATGATACCTATTTCGCGATAGATAAAAACTTAAAAATTCTGATTGCCAATAATGTATTGAAAGAAAGATTTAAAGCTGGAAACATTCAATTAACAGAAGGCATGATGATAACCGAAGTACTAAGCGAAGAAGCACAGAAAGTATGGATGCCACGGTACGAAAAAGCACTGGCCGGAGAAAAATTATATTTTACAGAAGAAAGAAAAGTAGGGAATGATAAAGTGTTATTTCTCGAAGTATTTGTAGAACCCATTAAAGACGATAAAGAAAATGTAATAGGTTGTGCAGTTGTAAGCCGAGACATTACAGAAGTGAGTGAATTAAGACACAAGTTGAAAGCTTAACTTCTTGGAGATAGATATTAAATTAAAATAGTTAATCGTTTTTCGGATTTCGTTGTTAGTTATTCGTTACCAGCTGTAAACATTCTTAAAAAAACTTAATTCCAACAACCATATAAAAAACGAAAAATCTAATGTTTAAGGAAAAACTTTTTTTCGAACAACTATCAACTAACAACGAAAAAACGAATTAGAATATAAATCCAAGTATCAACCCCAAAACGATTATAAGAGGAGGAGGAATTTTAGTGAAGGCAAGCAAACAAAAAGTGCCTATAGTTAATCCGAAATTTAAAAAAGTATTATCCAAAGGTTGAAATAAAAGTACTGCAGCGGCTGCAACTAATCCCGCACTCGCTGCTGTAATACCCTCTAACGAAGCACGAATACCGCGATAGCGTTTCATCGCATCCCAAAAACGAATTACAAAAAATATCAGAAAGGTACCGGGAAGAAAAATTCCAAAAGACGACATCAATCCACCAATAATTTGTCCGCCCAATCCATACTCACGCATAGCCAGGCCACCCACATAAGAAGCAAACGCAAACACCGGCCCGGGAATAGATTGTGCAATTGCATAGCCTGAAAGAAATTCTTCTGTTGTTAAATATTGTTTAGGCGCATACTGCACAAACTCTGTATGTAAATAAGGAATTAGTACTTGTCCACCTCCAAAAATCAAGCTTCCGTTTCGATAAAAATTTTCGAACAAACGCACTGGCAACCAACCTGTAATTTTACCCACAATAGCTGCTATAATGAGCACACCAGCCCATAAAAAAAAGTTAGACCAATTTATTCGGATAGGTTCTTTTTCAATCTTGGGTTGTTTGCGGTATTTCAATGCAGTTAGCGCTCCGGCAATAATCAATACAATTGGGAAAACAAATGGAGTTTGAAAATAGTAGGAAGCTAAAGCAGCACTGAGCATAAGCGCAACTCCGCTTTTAGTATAAACTGTTTTTAACGTTATGGTATAGGCTGCATAACTCACAAACCCTACTGCCATAGGTTGAATAAAGCGCGTAAAGTTTAAGGTGAAATGTTTGTCTTGGTAAAAATTTAAAAGAACAGCAAGTGCAGTCATAAACAAAACCGAAGGCAAAATCCAAACTAACAAAGTAAGATACGCCAGGTTTGGCCCGCCAACTTTAAAGCCAACGGCAGTTAATGTTTGTGTAGAGCTAGGACCGGGTAAAATCTGACAAAGTGAATTAAGTTCCATTAACTCAGCATCTGTCAGGTATTTTCTTTTATCAACTAACGTTTTATGGAAATAACCCAAATGCGCTTGCGGTCCACCAAAGGTGGTTAATGAAAGCATCAATACGTCTTTCAGAAAAATGAAATACCGTACTTGCTTAACCACTGCTTACTTTTTCTTTAAGCCAATTTCTGTCAAACGCTGATCCAGAAAAGCCCCGGCTGTTATGTCGTCCCACAGTTTCGGATTTTCAGCATCTACACAAGATGGTAAAGCAGCTAAACTCATTTCGCTTCGCGGATGCATAAAGAATGGGATGGAATAACGTGGCTTATTCATTTCTGCGCGTGGCGGATTAACCACACGATGGATGGTTGATTTTAATTTTCTGTTGGTCAATCGTTCTAACATATCGCCAACGTTCACTACTAATTGTTCTGGCAAGGCCGTGATAGGAATCCATTTGCCATCGCGCCTCAATACTTGTAAACCATCTGCACTTGCACCCATTAATAATGTAATCAAATTGATGTCGCCATGTTCGGCTGCACGAACAGCATCAGCAGGCACAGCATCCGGATTTTCTATTGGGTAATAATGAATGGGGCGCAAAATAGAATTACCATGCTTTACTTTCGCATCGAAATAATTTTCGGGCAAGCCAAGGTATAAAGCAATGGCGCGTAGCATGTACACACCTGTTTTTTCTAGCCTTTTGTAAACTTCTAAACCTACTTCTTTAAAAGCCGGAAGTTCTGCTGGCCAAACATTATCAGGATACTCTTTTTTAATGGGATCATCATCTTCTACTAATTGCCCTATGTGATAAAATTCTTTTAAGTCGCCTGTGTTTCTTCCTTTAGCATGTTCTTTTCCCTTTCCTATGTAGCCACGTTGTCCGGCCAAGCCTGGTATTTCATATTGCTGTTTGGTAGCATCGGGTAAAGCAAAAAACTTTTTGATTTGATCATATAATTGAGTTGATAAATCATCTGTTAAAAAATGATTTTTTATCGCAACAAAGCCTATGTTATTGTAAGCTGCGCCAAGTTCGGCAACAAATTTTTGTTTTTTATTTTCATCTCCGCTTATAAAATCTGCTAAATCAAGAGATGGGATTTCATCATAAAGTTTAGGTTCCATAAATAACATTTTTACCAAGTGCAAGCTACCTAATTTTTGTTACATTTACTTTGTGTGATAGATAGCCATTTATATGAAAACCACCAGAAGAGAATTTATAAAAAAAGGAGCTGCAGCAACTGCACTTACTTTAGTTGGCGTGCCTGTATTAGCTAACTCTGCATTATCTTGTGCTCAGCCTTTAGTTGCTCAACAAAATACACCTTTTCAGTTTAGGCAAATTCCGTTACCCTATGAATACAATTCCTTAGAGCCTATTATAGATGTGGCTACTATGGAAATTCATTACAGCAAACACCACGCAGCCTATCTAAAAAATGTGAATGAGGCCATTGTTGCCGAAAAAATAAACGAAGTATCAGAACTTAGTTTTTTTAAAAACATTGCCAGCTATTCTGTTAAAGCAAGAAATAACGGTGGAGGTGTTTACAACCATAATTTCTTTTGGCAATGTATGCGCGAACCAAAAGAAAACAACCTACCTGACGGAAAATTAGCGGAAGCCATTAATCAGGCTTTTGGTTCGTTTCAGAATTTCAAAGACCAATTCTCAACTGCAGCTATAAGTCGCTTCGGGTCAGGTTGGGCTTGGCTGGTAAAAGGAAATAACGCTTTGCTTATAGGTTCAACCCCCAATCAGGACAACCCTTTGATGAGCGTTAGCGATTTTAAAGGAACGCCTCTTTTGGCATTGGATGTTTGGGAACACGCCTATTACTTGAAATACCAAAACAAAAGAGCAGAGTATGTGGCCAACTGGTGGAGTGTGGTAAACTGGGATTTTGTTAGTAAGCAATTAGTTTAATAATTTTAGAATATTAAAATCACATCTTATGGCAAAAGGACAAGATAAACGTAAAGAAGACAAAAAGCCCGCTGCAAAAACATTAAAGGAAAAGCGTGCTGAGAAAAAAGCAAAGAAAGCTAATAGCAGAGATTAATTTGCTCATCTGCTTTCAATGGGTAAGGTCTGCTTCGGCAGACCTTTTCTTTTTACTGCGAATTAGGCATCTTTACGGTTTATTATGATTTCATTTCTCAAAGGAAAACTGGCCCACCAAGAACCATCGCAAGTTATCATTGATGTTAATGGGGTGGGTTACGCTGTTAACATTTCGCTTCAAACATTCGGAGCCATTAAAAATCAAGAGAGTATATTTTTATATACACACTTAGCCATTCGCGAAGATGCCCATGTTTTGTTTGGCTTTAGCACAGAAGCCGAAAAGCGAATGTTCCTGAATTTGATTTCGGTAAATGGTGTTGGTCCCAGTACTGCTATTGTAATGCTTTCTTACATGGATGTAGAAGAATTGAAAGCAGCCATCGTTCGTGAAGAAATCGCCACACTCCAAAAAGTAAAAGGCATTGGTGGCAAAACGGCCCAACGATTAATTGTAGAGTTAAAAGACAAACTGAAAAAAGAAGTTCCGGAAGAAAATATTCTTTCTTCTTCGGGCATACACAATAGCATTAAGCAACAGGCGTTATCTGCCTTGGTTACCCTTGGCATACCCAAACCCTCGGCAGAGAAAAGTGTAGATGCCATCCTGAAAAAATCAGGAAATAACCTTACTTTAGAAGATTTGGTAAAACAAGCATTGAAAAACGCTTAACAGCTTTGTCGCGTATTGTAAATCCTATTCCAACCTGGTTTTACTTTCTTCCAATTTTTTTGGGAGCAGCACAATTATCTCTTGCCCAACGCGCTAAGCCCGATACCACCCGTGCACGAAGACAACCTGTATTTCGATATTCAGATCGATATGGAGATCCTTTCTCTTCTACTCCGCTAGAATCTCCTTTATTTTTAAAAGACCCGGCTTTAAAAAAGTTAGATGTAAGTATCGACACAGGTATGAACTACACCATTTATGAAAAAATAGGTGAAGTAAATTTCCGACCAGTTTCTACCATGAGTTTTCAAGAGTTCAAGCGTTATCAAGAGCAACAACAACTCAAAAATTATTGGAAAACACAAACCAAAGCAGCAAGTGGAGAAAGTGCTGTGTCAGGAAAAGGTTTCACACCAAGATTATATGTAAGTCCTGTACTCGACCGTTTGTTTGGTAGCAGCTATGTTGAGTTGGTGCCACGTGGATTTGTAACACTCGACTTTGGTGGAGAATTTCAGAAAATTAATAATCCGGCAATTCCTATTCGCCAGCAGCGAAATGGTGGTTTTATTTTCGACAATCAAATCAGCATGAATGTTACCGGAAAAGTGGGCGAAAAATTAGCCGTAACAGCCAACTTTGATAACAACAACTCTTTCGATTTTCAAAATAATTTTAAAGTAGAATACACCGGATACAAAGAAGACATCTTAAAGAAATTAGAACTAGGTAATGTCAGTTTGCCATTAAACAACACCCTTATTCAAGGCGCGCAAAACTTATTTGGTATCAAAGCGCAAATGCAATTCGGAAAATTAACAGCAACAACTGTTGCATCAACCCAAAGAGGAAAAGTTTCATCAATTGAAATACCAGGTGGCAATAGCGGGCAAGGTCGACCATTCGAGCTGATCGGTTCTGCCTATGACGAAAACAGACATTTCTTTTTAGGTCATTTCTTCCGCGAAAATTATGCGCGTTGGTTAGCCAACCCACCTAATGTTATTTCAGGTGTAAACGTTACTCGAGTAGAAGTATATGTCATCAATAGAAATAACGACACCCAAACCTTACGCAATGCAGTTGCCTTGATGGATTTAGGTGAAGGAAGAAGAGTTTACAACGCTGCAGTTGGTAATCGAATTCCCAACGCATCAAATTCTAACAATGCCAACAACCTAAATAATCTCTTACTCAATTCTCCGCCTCGTGATCCTAATTCCATCAGTCAATACTTAGAAGATCAACTCTACGGTGCCAACCAAATGGTAAATGGATTAGATTTTGAAGTGATTACCGGAGCGCGAAAACTAGCGCCAACTGAGTTTACCTTCAACCCTCAGCTAGGTTATATTTCATTAGTAAGAAAATTACAGAATGACGAAGCCTTGGCTGTGGCCTACGAATACACGTTTAACGGACAATCATTCAAAGTTGGGGAGTTGTCAGAAGATTATGCTAGTTTAAAAGACAGTGAGGTAATTTATTTAAAAATGCTTCGCCCTAGAAAAATTGCTATTCGCGATGGTTCCAAAAGAATTATTCCGACTTGGGATTTAATGATGAAAAACATTTATGCATTAAATGTATCTCAACTCTCTCGAGAAAACTTTCAACTTCGTATTATCTATCGCGATGACAGAACTGGTATTGATAACCCTCAGCTACAAGATGGAGTAACAGTACGCAATAGGCAATTAATTGAAATTTTAGGATTAGATCGACTCAACCCACTAAACGATCCACAACGCGATGGCAATTTCGATTTTGTAGAAGGCTTAACAGTGAATACACGAGATGGTTTAATTATTTTTCCTATTCTAGAACCTTTTAACACAGGCTTACGCGATGCCTTTAAGGGTGAAGCCACCGAGCAAAGTTTGATTTCAAAATATGTATTCGACACTTTGTATCGCGATACACGTGCAGCAGCAGAATTAGTGACAACAAAAAATAAATTTTTTTTAGTAGGTCGTTACACTGCAGGATCATCGCAAGAAATATTAATTCCGGGTTTTGGTTTAACGCAAGGCTCAGTACGTGTATATGCAGGAGGTATAGCTTTAATGGAAGGTATGGATTTCACGGTCGACTATACTTTCGGTAAAGTAACCATACTCAATTCAGCTATTTTAAATTCTGGTAAAACGATTAAGGTGGATTATGAACAAGGTGATCCTTTTGCCTTTCAAACCCGCACACTTTTAGGTACCCGGCTAGACTATCGATTAAATGATGATGTGAATATAGGTGGAACGTTATTATACTATAATGAAAGACAATTAATTACCAGAAATTTAATCGGGACAGAGCCCGCCCGCAACGTTCAATACGGTTTGGATGTATCCATTAGAAAAAACAGCAGATTACTAACTAAAATGGTAGATGCTTTACCCATTATTCAAACTAAAGAACCTTCATCTTTTACTTTTACAGGTGAATTTGCACAACTCTTACCTGGCACTTCTAATAAGACGGATGGAGATGGAGCAAGCTATATCGATGATTTTGAAAACTCAGCCACCCCCTTTTCATTAATGAGTCCACTAGGCTGGAGACATTCCTCTATTCCTTTACAATTTGATGAGACTAACGGAGAGACAGACGATAACCGTGCAGGTTTTAAAAGAGCAAAATTGGCCTGGTATCAAATTGATAACCAGTTCTACAGAGATGTTGGTAATTTTAAACCAGATAATATAACTGACCGTGATTTACAAAATCATTACATAAGATCGGTAGCCCCAAATGAAATTTTTCCTGGGTTTCAAACCCAACAAGCTGTATTCTTCGAGCAGATTTTTGATTTGGCTTATTATCCATCAGAACGGGGTATATATAACTATTCAAGAAATGTTGATGGAAATGGTCGCTTGCTTAACCCTCGACAAAATTGGGGAGGTATAACTTCTGCAGTGCGAAGTGAAGTAGATTTTGATAAAGCCAATATTGAGTATGTTGAATTTTGGTTGTTAGATCCCTTCCTCGATTTACCCAGTGGAAACGGAAGAATCGTAGATGGAACGTTTAACCAATCTAATCGTACAGGAGGTAAAATGTTGTTGCATCTAGGAAGTGTTTCTGAAGATATGCAACGCGATGGTCGTCATGCTTTCGAACAAGGTTTGCCGCCAGATGGAAACCTTTCAACTGCTGCTCAAAATAATTGGGGTTATGTAACTACGCAGCAATATCTGGTTAATGCATTTGATAACGAACCTGCCTCACGCGCCAACCAAGATGTTGGATTAGATGGGGTTCGCGCTATTGATTTAGAGGCCGCTTTGTATGATGGTGCAGTACCTATCGATGCACAAGCTGACCCTTCGGCCGATGACTTTAAATATTTTTTAGGAGGTGATTTAGATAGCCGTGATGCAAAGATTTTAGAGCGATATAAAAATTTTAATGGCATGGATGGTAATTCACCCATCATCACAGGTGCAGATGCAGTAACTCCATCGAATACCAATATTCCTGATAACGAAGATTTAAATGCAGACAATACCATTAGTTCAAATGAAGAATATTACGAGTATAGCATCGACTTACGCCCCGGTCAATTAGATATCGGCAGAAAATACATAGTAGATAAAATTACAACACGCGCAACAGGGTCTGGCGATCCCAACGAGTCAGTAACTTGGTATTTATTTAGAATACCGGTTAGACAATTTGAAAGTAAATTTGGAGAAATCAATGGATTCAAATCTATTCGTTATGCGCGACTGATTTTAACTGATTTCGAAGAACCCGTTGTGCTGCGCATGGCAAAGTTTAGAATGGTAGGAAGCCGTTGGCGCAGATACGAAGGAAGTTTGCGCGAATCTGGTTTAAGCGAAACACCGGAGCCTGCACTGGAAGATTTTTTTGTTTCTGTAGTTAATGTAGAAGAAAACTCCCAAGGCGATGCCAATAAATCACCATATGTTGTTCCACCTGGTGTTATTCGCGATCGCGATGTAACTTCTGCGGTTGAACGTAGATTAAACGAGCAATCAATCCAAGTTTGTACCGATGCATTAAAAGATGGAGATGCACGCGCTATTTATAAAAATTTGGAAGTTGATTTCTTCAGCTATGGCAGATTAAAAATGTTTTTACACGCCAATAGCAACGCAAACAACGATGAGCTACAAGCTTTCATTCGCTTAGGAACCGATTTCGACCAGAACTTTTATGAAGTAAGCATTCCATTAAAAATTACCAACCCCACTGATACAGATGTGCGTGCCATCTGGCCTGAAGAAAATGAAATAGATATCTCCTTAAATGATTTATTTGATTTAAAAATAGACCGTGATAGAGAAGGTTTTTCTTTAAACCAACCTTATCCTCAAATAGGCCCAAGGCAAATAGGTAAGCATTTAATTAGAGTGGTAGGTCGCCCTGATTTAACTGAGGTGAGAACCATTATGATTGGTATTCGCAATCCTAAAAGCAATGACCAGCGTCCGTATCAAATTTGTCTATGGGCTAACGAATTGCGATTAACTGATTTTGATAGAACAGCTGGTTATGCATTTAACACAACGTTAACAGCAAAACTAGCTGACTTTGCAACTGTTAATGGAGCAATGAGTTACAACTCTTTTGGTTTCGGATCTATCAACTCAAAAATAAATGAACGCGCACGCGAGTCGCGCATGTTTTACGATATTTCTGCCAACATCAATGCTGATAAATTAATCCCAGGTAATCATGGCATCAAAGTGCCGATGTTGATAAGTTATCAAACGACAACCATTAGGCCACAATATGACCCATTTAATCCAGATGTTAGATTAGAGGCTTCCTTAGAAGCCCGACCGGAAAATGAGCGAGAGGCTTATCTCAATCTTATACAAGACCGTGAAGTAAAAAGAGGTATCAATTTTACCAATGTCCGTAAAACCAAAGTGAAAAAGGATGCACAAAGCCGCATTTACGATATTGAAAACTTTTCATTTACCTACGCCTATTCTGATGCGAGACGTACAAGCTTTACGATAAAAGAATCAGAACAAAGATTATTTAAAACAGGTGTTGCTTACACTTTCCAACCGAAAGGAACAGGAATAGAACCTTTTAAAAATGCCAAGGGATTAAAATCACCTTACACTAAGTTTATAAAAGACTTTAACCTTTCACTTCTACCATCTAATATTTCTGTTAGAGGAGATTTAGATAGGTCGTTTAGTAAGATTATTTACAGAAACGATGGATTTGAATCGGCTCCAAATTATTTAAAGTTCTTTACTTTTAACAGAAGTTATAATGTGCGCTGGAACCTGACCAAAAGCTTAACGCTTGAATATACGGCAAGAGCTAACGCTGTAATTGACGAGCCAGATTCTGATCCTGAAGGTGGTTATTCAAATGTGTTAGGCCGAACGATTACGGCATCTGAGTACCGAGATTCTGTCAATAGGAACTTGAGAAATTTTGGTCGTATGAAAAATTATGATCAATCTGTAACGGTAAACTATACGCTTCCTTTTGATAAATTTCCTGCCACAAATTGGGTAGGAGCGGATTATCGCTTTACTGCAAATTATGGATGGAAAGCAGGACCGGTTAATATTCCAGATAGCAAGGTAAGACCCGGTCAAACTGATATTGCAGATAGTCTGGATTTCAGAAACACCATTATGAACAGTCGTGAGCGTAGCATTACGGGTAAAGTTGATTTGGTGAAACTTTATAATAAAGTTTCCTTCCTAAAGAAAATTAACACACCACCGCCACCAAAACCTAAAAACGCTCCGAAAGGAAAGCCAGATCCGGCAGACACACTGCCTAAACCTTCTAAGTTGTTGGTGAACTTAGCTAAAATCTTAATGTCTGTTCGAAGTGCAAACGGCACCTTAACCATTAACGATGGTACTATATTGCCAGGTTTTACGGAAACTCCTTATTTATTTGGTAATAGCAAAAGAACAGCTGCACCAGGTTGGGGTTTTATTTTTGGCGATCAGGATGCAAACATACGCAAGCGCGCAGCGGAGAATGGTTGGTTAACCAAATCAGAATATTTAACGATTCCTTTCAGTCAAACACAAACTATTTCTTTAACAGCTCGAGCTAATGTTGAACCCAATCCTGATATCAAAATTCAATTAGATATCAGAAGAGAATCGCAAGCGAGCTATGAAGAAATTTATAGATATGATGATGCATTGCAAGGATATCAATCTTTAAATCCAAGTAGGAGAGGTAACTATAGGATTTCAACAGTTATGATTAACACAGCTTTCAACGGCAGTAATTCTTCTGTTCGCTCTGAAGTGTTTGAAGAATTCGAAAGAAATTTAGTGGTTATGCGTAGAAGATTTGCAACAATTACAAACAGCGAGTATGATACAACCTCTCAAGATGTAGTGATACCGGCTTTTATTGCAGCTTATACAGGTCGCTCGGCTGAAAGCGTAAGTCTATCTCCTTTTCCACGAACACCACTTCCCAATTGGCGAATCGATTATACAGGTTTGAATAAATTGAAGGGTTTTAAAGATTTGTTCCAATCTTTTACCATCTCTCATGGTTATCAGGCTACTTATTCTGTGTTGGGTTATTCTAATTCACTTCAATACACTGATGCTGGTACTGTTGGGTTGCAAGTACCTATCGGAGATTACAACAGAAGAATTTTCTCATCCATAGTAAACGACAGGGGTGAAATCGTTCCAATTTATGTAATCAGTCAGGTAACAATGTCTGAACAATTCTCACCTCTCATTGGTGTAAATTTTAGAACCAGAAGTAAAATCTCTACTCGTATCGAATACAAAACAAAAAGAGATTTAGCGCTAAATGTATCGAATGCCCAAATTACTGAAGCAAGCTCTAAAGATGTAACAGTTGAGTTAGGTTATACCAAGAGCAACATGCGCTTACCATTCCGATCACAAGGACGGTTGGTAGTATTGAAAAACGATGTCACCTTCAGAATGAATGTTACCGTATCAGATACCAGAACCATCCAAAGAAAAGTAGAAGAATTGAATGTAGTAACTAACGGTAATATCAACTTCCAACTAAGGCCCAACATCAGTTATGAAGTCAACAAAAAACTGTTGATACAAATGTATTTTGAAAGAATAGTAAACGATCCACAAGTTTCTTTAGGCTTTCGCAGAGCTACCAGCCGATTTGGTGCGCAATTGCGGTATAACCTTACCCAATAAAAATTCGTGATTAAAATTATTTTGGTTGAAAGTTGAGCACGATTTCCATTATTTTTGACCAAAATCTAATTTCATGAATATCCCAGCAGAATTACAGTACACCAAAGACCACGAATGGGTTAAAATCGAAGGCAATATCGCAACAGTAGGTATTACCGACTTTGCGCAAGGCGAACTTGGCGACATCGTGTATGTTGATATCAGCACGGTTGGTCAAAGCATTGCAGCAGGCGATGTTTTTGGAACAGTCGAAGCCGTAAAAACGGTATCTGACTTATATATGCCTGTAGCTGGTAAAATCACTGAGTTCAATAATGCGCTGGAATCAAACCCTGAAAAGGTAAATGAAGATCCATATGGCGCAGGTTGGATGGTTAAAGTAGAATTAAATGGCTCGGTGAATGGCTTATTAAATGCCACACAATACAAGGAACTAATTGGTAAATAATTGTTTTACTAATATTAGCCAATAATATATTTGGCTATCTTAATGGAGCTCTGTGATGATTGAACTACCTGTAATTGCACCGGAAAACCGCAAAAGAAAGCCTGACTGGCTTCGTGTAAAATTGCCTGTTGGCCCAGATTACGCCAATGTGCGCAAAATAGTAGACACCCATAAGTTACACACGATATGCGAAAGCGGTAATTGCCCTAATATGGGCGAATGTTGGGGAGCAGGAACTGCAACTTTCATGATTTTGGGAAATGTTTGTACTCGCAGTTGCACTTTTTGTGCTGTCGCAACAGGCAAGCCAACCGAATATGATGTAGAAGAACCTAAACGAGTTGCAGAGGCCATTAAACTGATGGGCGTAAAACATGCAGTTATCACTTCTGTGAACAGAGATGAATTAAAAGATCGTGGGGCAGAAATCTGGTACCAAACTGTAATTCAAACCAAACAGCTTTCTCCCGAAACTACCATCGAAACTTTAATTCCGGATGTAAAAGGCAACTGGGATGCTTTGTACAGAATGATAGAAGGAGGGCAAGAAGTTGTTTCCCATAATATGGAAACGGTAGAACGCATGTACCGCAGGGTTAGACCACAAGCTAAATACGAAAGAAGTCTGGAAGAAATAAAACGCATTCGCGAAGCCGGCAAAAGAACCAAGTCTGGTATTATGCTAGGTGTTGGTGAAACACAAGAAGAAGTATTTAAAGCAATGGATGATTTGGTTGCCAATGGCTTAATGATTTTAACACTAGGTCAATATTTACAGCCAACCAAAATGCATCTAGAAGTAGCAGAGTTTATTCATCCTGAAACTTTTGATATGTATAAGGAAGAAGGCTTAAAACGTGGATTAAAATACGTTGAAGCCGGTCCTTTAGTACGCTCCTCTTATCATGCTGAAAAGCATGTTCATATTCCCTTTAATTAATTAAAAATACGATGTGGATAGTAATTGCGCTTTTGATTTTAGTTGGTATTGGTTTGCTCATCGTTGAGGTTATATTTATTCCGGGCACAACCATAGTTGGTATTTTCGGACTTTTATTAGCGATTGCCGGAATTGTTTTTGGCTACGCTGATTATGGAAGTACAATCGGAACTTACATTCTTTTGGCAACAGGCTTGGTTACTGCCTTAATGCTTTACCTAAGTTTTCGGTCAGGCGCTTGGAAAAGATTTGCACTTAACACTGCCATCGACAGCAAGTTCAATGAAGGACTTTCTGACAGCTTTAAACCAGGTGAAGAAGGTACAACTGTTTCAGTACTAAGACCAATGGGAAAAGCAGAATTCAACGGCATACAGGTGGAAGTTACTTCTGCAGATGGCAGTTATGTTGAAACCGGCACAAAAGTTAAAATAAAAGAAGTTTCGGCTTCGGCCATAATTGTAGAGCAAATCTTGTAACTTGCTTACCTATCATTAACTCGTACAACCCTAATTTAAACATATGGATCCTATTGTATTACTATTTCTTGTGTTTGCAGGTATTATCCTGTTTTTCATCTTCTTGTACTTTGTCCCCATCAACTTATGGATTACAGCCCTTTTTTCAGGCGTAAAAGTTGGTTTGTTCGAACTTGTATTCATGCGCATCAGAAAGGTGCCACCACGCGTTATTGTTGATTCTTTGATTACAGCAACCAAAGCCGGATTAAAAATTACATCAACCGACTTAGAAACTCACTATTTAGCTGGCGGTAATGTTCCTAAAGTTATCAAAGCTTTAATCTCAGCCGAAAAAGCTAACATCGTAATGGACTTTAAACAAGCTACAGCTATCGATTTAGCAGGTAGAGATGTGTTTGAGGCCGTTCAAATTTCAGTTAATCCGAAAGTGATAACAACACCAAAAGTTGCTGCAGTTGCTGCGGATGGTATTCAGGTAATTGCTGTTGCGCGCGTAACTGTTCGTGCTGCAATTTCACAATTAATTGGTGGTGCAGGTGAAGATACTATTTTAGCTCGTGTAGGTGAAGGTATTGTAACATCAATTGGTTCAGCTAAATCGCACAAAGAAGTATTAGAAAATCCTGATAAAATTTCGAAGTTAGTTTTATCAAGAGGTTTAGATTCAGGAACTGCTTTTCAAATCTTATCGATTGATATAGCTGATGTGGATGTTGGAGCTAACATCGGAGCGAAGTTACAAATCGATCAGGCAAGTGCTGATTTAAAAGTAGCAGAAGCAAAAGCAGAAGAGCGCAGAGCGATGGCTGTTGCCGTAGAACAAGAAATGCGTGCAAAAGCACAAGAAGCACGTGCTAAAGTAATTGAAGCAGAAGCTGAAATTCCTAAAGCATTGGCAACTGCATTTGTAAATGGAAATTTAGGCGTGATGGATTACTATAAAATGCAGAACGTGCAAGCCGATACCGAAATGAGACAATCTATATCAGGTTCAGGTAAGTCTGGTAAAGCGCCAGAAACGAAGTAAACAAATACACTAAGCAATAATATTGAAGCCACTCTGTAAAAATCAGAGTGGCTTTTTTATGTTTGAAAAACTATCGAAACCAATTACTAACTGAAACTTTTTTCTATCGTATAAAAGTTTTTTTATCAATAATTTGTTTTTGTGTTTAATGGAGATTTTTCATTCAGAGTCAAAAAATTATTTCTCTACTTTATAGTAATCATCAAAAGTTAAAACATCCGGTGCATTGCGATAATCAGCTCGTTTGCTTCGCTGATAGAACATGGCAAAAGCCAATAATACAAAAATGATTAAGTAACTAATGTTGTACATAAAGGGATTAAAATCGAATAATCCTTGGTAGGCCATCAGATTATATGAAAATGCTCCCAAGCCTGCTAACACTGCAAACACACTATAGGTAGCACCATACCTCGCAAAGGCAACCGCGCGAGCAACAATATAAATCATATAGACCAGCGATAAAGCTGCCACACTTAAATAAAGATTTAGCCATGAGGTAAAGTATACTGGTTTTAAAATAGAAACGGAAGCAACAAATGCTGCAATTACAGCTACAAAAACCCAGATGATTGTATTCTGCGAATCTAGTGGATAAATAGATTGCATGAATTTTAAACCTAACGCTATAGCAAGAAATAAGCTTAAATATTCAATATGAATAACCCACGTCCAAGTTATCTCACCAAAGAAAGATGGAATAATGTAGAGTTCAGAAAAACCTACTCTTGTTGCCCACACTAAGCATAAGAAGGAAAAGTAAAGCGCACTGGCAGGCATATCACTCCACCAAAAATAGACGTTAATGCCCAATCCCATTACTATCAATACTGTGATTAACAGCCAAGTTGCAATCTCAGCTTTTACTTGTTTACTTTTTAAGAAATCCCAATCTCCAATGATTATAGGATTTTTAACTCCACCTTTGGCATGGTGATGATTACTGATTTCTAATTTTAAATTAAGTTCTTTCTCTAGTGGAAGAGCAACAGTTTGTGGTTTCCATTCGGGAGCTGCATTTATTTCAAATTCACTTACTCTTCCGCTTTGTGCTAATAGTTTATTATTAACGAATAACCTAAAGCTTGTGTACATGTCGGGTAGTTCTATACCCAAAGGTTTAGCATAATTAGTTGATACAGTAAGATAATAAGTTCGTAAGCCTTGTGATTCATCTGCTTCCCAAACATAAGGAAAGGTTACTGATTTTGTTCTTCCTTTGCTCGCGTTTGTCTCAAGCCACTCAGTATTAAGTTTGATTTGCTTTGCATGTTCGATTTCTTGGGAAGAAATGAAAAATGAAGTTTCTGATTGTGCGATTGAATTTTGAATGAGAACAAGTATCAAAAGAATCGCAACTGTTGCGATTCGGGAAATTAAAAGGTGCATGGTTGGGCGACTTGGTTGGTCGGTTTAAAAACGTAAGTTAAACAAAATAGATGCACCTGTATAAAATAAAAATACCCGTTAACAACGGGTATTTTTTAACTGTTCTTTACAATTTTATTTTAATCGAGCTTTAAAAAATGCAACGGTTGCTGCGTACGCATCTTTATAAGCATTTTCATCAAATGCTCCCATTGGGTTGCTAGGGTTTGCAAAGCCATGTGCTGCATTGTAACTTTTTACAGTTAAATTTTTTCCGGCTGCTTTTGCATTTTGTTCAAAACGGCTCACAACATCTTTGTTAATCCATTGATCTTTTTCTGCAAAAATAAATAACACATCTGAATTAAGATTTTTCAGTTTCTCTACATTTTCTTCAGGCATGCCATAATACATAACACAAGCTGCTGTTTGGTTTCCAGCTGTTAACGCTGCCTGTATAGATTGACCGCCACCAAAACACCAACCTACTGTTCCAATTCTTGCATTTTTACCTGCGTATGCAATGGCTCCGCTTACAATTATATTACCACGTTCTTGTTTAAACTCTTGCATGAATTTACCTGCGTTTTCTCTATCAGTGGCAACTTTACCATCATACATATCAATTGCAAGAACATTGACATTGCCTAAAGAATTGTATAAATCTTCAGCTTGTCTTTTGATGTTATCATTTAAACCCCACCATTCCTGAAATACAAAAATCCAATTGTTGGTGTTTTTCTTTGCTTTTAATAAGTATGCATTTCCTGTTGAACCATCGGCACAAGTAAATTTAATCATCTCACCACCAGCTTGCGACACATGTTTGTAAACACGAGGCATTGGGTGTTCATTATTAAAATTGTCATTACTGGCAAAGTGTGCAAACTTTTCAGTAGAAGGAGTGTGGCACACAGTAATGTTATCTTGTGCATTCGCCACTAAAAACGGTAGCGAAAGCAAAGCGGTGATTAAAATCTTTTTCATGAATTGTTGGTTTATCGTTTGAAGAACATGGATGAATGAAAAAAGTTCGTTCCTTTATTCATCTTTTAGCTGACCGGTTATTACACGGTCGTAAGTGATAAAATCAGTGTTAATCGGTTCGAGCCCAGCCTGACGTAACAAGATAGCTATTTGTGCACGGTGATAAGTTGAATGGTTGACTAAATGAATCATGATGTTTTCAATTTTATTCTCGTAAGGCAGGCCTACATAATTTTTATAAATGAGAACGCCATCAAATTTTTCATTTCTTTCGATGTATAATAACCATCGGGCACCAATGTCATCAGCCATTTCTTCAAGTTGGTCGAGGTCATATATTTGCCAAAGAGGATAAGGCTCAGTAGGTCTGTTTTCAATTCGGGCAAGCCAAATATTAAGCGCAGACAATACATGACTCATCAGCGTTAAAATCTTTTTATCTACCACTTGTTGCTTTTTTAGTGTGTTAATCACTTTCTTATTGGCCCACACATTGTACTTGTAGATTTTTAAAAAATAATCCTTCATCTTTATATAAACTAATTTCTATGAAACAGCCCGCAATTTATATTCTTTTCATTTTAATCCTTCTCCAGATTACAGACCTAAAGTCGCAAAACCGACCTACAACAGCGATTGAGCCTTTTCTAGGTTTGAATTTAACCGATGCCGAGCGCGATTCGTTGTTGGCTGATTTAATGGGTTTCCAAAGTTCCTTTTATCAAATTCATCAATACAAGCTTCCGAATAACAAACCTATGTCCTTGGTTTTTGATCCGGTTCCACAAGGTTTTGTAATTAACACCAAACAAGAAAAACAAGTTTGGAATCTGCCAGAAAAAGTTGAGTTACCTGCTAATCGAGAAGCCTTAGCATTTTTTCCAGTTTATAAATTGGCAAGTTTAATTAAACAGAAAAAAATAACATCAGTAGAATTAACTACCATTTATTTGAATAGATTAAAAAAATATAGCGATACTTTAGCTTGTACAATCACGATCACAGAAAAGTTGGCGTTAGAACAAGCAGCTAAAGCCGATGCTGAAATTGCAAAAGGAAAATATAGAGGACCGTTACACGGAATCCCATATGGCATAAAAGATTTATTTGCAACTGAAGGAGATAAAACGACCTGGGGTGCTGCACCTTTTAAAGAGCAATCGATAAACGAGAAGTCATTTATTGTAAAAAAACTGGAAGAAGCAGGCGCAGTTATCGTTGCTAAACTTACTTTAGGTTCTTTAGCTATGGGTGACATTTGGTATGGTGGTGTAACCAAAAACCCATGGAATTTAAAACAAGGATCGAGTGGTTCTTCTGCAGGTTCTGCATCTGCTACGGTAGCAGGGTTGGTTGGATTTTCAATCGGCACCGAAACTTTGGGTTCTATCGTGTCACCCTCAACGCGTTGTGGTGCAAGTGGATTCAGACCTTCTTATGGATTGGTAAGTCGTTCTGGTGCGATGGCTTTAAGTTGGAGCATGGATAAAGCTGGTCCTATTTGTCGTTCGCAATTAGATTGCGCTTTGGTACTCGATGCAATACGTGGAGAGGATGATAACGACCGCGCCACAAGAGCAGCTGCATTTAACTTTAATGCCAGCAAACCCTTAAGCAAAATGAAAATCGGATATTTGAAAAGTGCATTTGATGCTACTTATCCGAATAAGGAAAATGACGCTAAATCACTGGAAGTTTTAAAATCTTTAGGTGCCGAATTAGTAGCTGTGGATTTACCACAACAAATCCCTTACGAATCTTTATTGATTATGTTGTTTGCTGAGGGTGCTGCCTCCTTCGATGAATTAACCAGACTAAACATTGATGATCAATTAACAGATCAAAGAAGAAACGCTTGGCCTAATTATTTTCGCGCTGCACGTTTTATTCCGGCAGTAGAATACATAAACGCTTCGAGAATTCGTTGGGAAGCCATTCAACAAATGCATGCAGCTACAAAAGGTTTTGATGCCATTGTTGCTCCCAGTTTTGGTGGTCGGCAATTATACATAACTAATTTAACCGGTCAACCTTGTGCTGTAGTACCCAATGGCTTTAACAAAGATGGAAGCCCAACGAGCATTTCTTTTATCGGTCCTTTATATGGAGATGCACAAGTAAGCATGGTGGCATGGGCTTTTCAACAAGCTACAGAATGGGAAGAGATGCAACCGCCAATATTTGCTGTTAAGTAAATTTACTTAACACGCTCCATACCTTCTTTGGCTTCTTTTGTGTTGGGATCTAATTTCAAAGAAAGGGAATATGCTTGCTTAGCCTCAGCTTTATTGCCTTTCTTTTCATAGATGTTTCCTAAGCGCATGTATGCACCTGCGTGTGTAGGCTCATTTTTTTGTGGTTGATAAGCTAGGTATTTCTTCAGATGCATTTCACCTTGTTCTAATTTTAAGCCGGAAACTGCACTAAGTCTTCCTAACTGATATACAACTGACATATTGCTATTATCTTTTTTTAGTTCTTCTTCATAAATAGCGAATGCTTTTTCATATTGTTTTTGCTGCGCATAAAAGCTGGCAAGACCGGATATTTTTTTAGGATCTACCTTTGCCATCGCGATAAACTCTTTTTCTGCTTCCGTTATTTTTTTCTCACGATAGTAAATATTACCGGCTGCCCGGTGGCCTTCCGCTAAGTCTATCTTTTTTATTTGACTCGCCATCTGATGTGCTTTCTCATAACTGCCTCCCATAAAACTAGGAGCTTGCGTATAATATTCAATCAGCGATAGACGCGCATCCATATTTTTAGCATCCAACTCAATGGCTTTCTCCCAAGCTGCTTTCATTTTTGGGGCGAGCATGCCTTGCCTTAATGGATTGGCATCTTTAGCAATGTTGCCCAATGCGTTACCGTACCAGTTATGATAATCCGGATTTTTTGGATTTGTATCACTTGCTTCTTCAAAAAAATCAGCTGCGCTCTCGTAATCTTGTTCATCGAAAGCAATTCTACCTAATATGTATTGAGCTTCAGCATAATCACTTTTATCATCATCAATAGTTGCTAGTATTTTTTTTGCCTCAGCTTTTTTATTGCTTTCGTAAGCAGTTTTACCCTTTTGTAGAGTAGATTGTGCTATCGAGATAGTAATAGAAGAAACGAAGCATAAAATAAAAAGTAGGTATTGATTGCTGTATTTCATGGAAGAAGGATTTCTTCAAAAGACGCAAATACTTTATAAAGGGTTGCTTTTTAAGATTCAATTTTCAAAGAAAAACCGATGCCATGTTGATTTTGTATCTGAATGGAGCTATCGTGTCGCAAGTATTTTCTGAGTTTAGAAATGAATACATCTAAACTCCGCCCCATAAAGTAGTCATCATCGCCCCACACTTGGTGTAAAATTTCTTCTCGTTTTAAAGTATTGTTTTGATGGCGGTATAACAATTCTAAAATAGTTGATTCGCGTTGGGTTAAAACACGTTCTTCTTGTTCGCATTGCAAAACATATTTATCTGCATTGAAAGTATACTTACCAAGCTTAACAACACCTGAGCGGGTATCTGCCAAAGGTTTTCTTCTTCGCAAAAAAACTTCCATGCGATAAAATAATTCTTCAAACGAAAATGGTTTTACGATGTAATCGTCCGCACCGGTTTTAAATCCTTCTAGTTTATCTTCTGTCATGGATTTAGCGGTAAGAAATATGATAGGGACTTCCTTATCGCTAGTTCGAATGTGGCGAGCAACTTCGAAACCGTCTGCAAAGGGAAGCATTACATCTAATAAACAAATCTGATAGGTTCCTGCTTTAAAATGTTCTTTGGCTTCTTTACCGTTAGTACATAGATGAACTTCATAACCACGAAGCGATAAATTATCTTTAATAACGAAACCTAAATTGGTATCATCTTCTACCAATAAAATTTTGCAATGGGTTGCCATCATATCGTTGGTAAAATTATATGAAAAGTAGAACCTAAATCTTTTGCACTATTAACGTTAATTTTTCCTTTGTGTGCCTCTACAACTTGTTTTACATAACTTAATCCTAAACCAAAACCTTTTACATTGTGAACATTACCGGTTGGCACACGATAAAACTTTTGGAATATTCTTTTTTGTTGATCTTTTTCAATTCCAATACCATTATCTTGAATGCTGATAACAATGCTTTTGTCTTGGTTAAATGTTGAAACGGTAATCACAGGTTGTTGGTTTACATATTTTAATGCGTTATCAATTAAATTAAATAAAGCGTTAGTAAGATGATGTTTATCTGCAATACAATTAAAACGAATCGCTTGTAATTGCACATTAACCTGAGCTTGCTTTTCGTCAAATAATGGTTTTAAGTTTTGAATGGTTTCTTGTATAAGAAGATGAAGGTCTTGTTCTGCTAATTTCAATTGTAGATCAGCCTTATCGGTTCTTGCAATTTGCAACATGCGCTCTAAATGTTGGCGCATGCGTTTGGTCTCTTGTTCGATGATGTTCGTGTAGTTGCGTGTGCGCTCTGGTTGAATTTGTTCGGCTTGCTGACGTAAAACTTCTGCACTTAATGCAATAGTAGAAAGTGGCGTACGAAACTCATGGGTCATATTATTGATAAAATCTTTTTGTATTTCTGATAATCGTTTTTGTTTGAATATTACCAGTAAAGCATAGCCAAAGAAGATGATTACAATCAATAATACAACTGAAGAGAAAGTCCAAATTCCCATTTTATTGGCTAATTGAATTTCTTTATCAGGAAAACGAACTCCGAAGTAATAACTCGCGTTGGGTATTTCAGGCATGTTAAAAAACTCGATATGTTTGCTTTTAGATCCTGTGGCAACGGCACTGCCATATAACATGCAAGATTGTGAGCAATCGTAAATGCCATACTCAAACTCCGACATGATATTTCTACTTTCAAGTTCGGTTCGTAATAAATACTCTAATACCCGAGGTTGAATATCGCTGTTTAACGTTACCGTATAATAATTTGAAGATACTTGCGTAACCGGGTTGGTAGCAGGTGTTGATGAATTATTGATTTTAAAAAATTGCTGTGCTACACTTAATAAGGCTGCATTTACTTGTCTGTCGAAATCGTCTTGTACTATATCAAAAGCTTTGCGTACCCAATACACTTGTGTAATGGTTATACCCAGTATGCTTATAGTAGCGAGCAGTACAATAACACGTAAACTCGATGTTTTCATCTTGTAAAATTAAAGCTAATGATTTTGTGTTAACGAAACTTAACAATCGTTAACAAGTGATTGGTTTTTATTAACAACACAAAATTGCTTTTTAAGCTTACTTTGCCCTTAGCTATGGAAAAGAGAAGGAAATATCTTTTAATATTTGCCCTTGTTGTAGTGGGGTTATCTATTGTTTGCTTACATAAAAGTAAAAATAGCTATTGCTTAAATAGTCTTTTACCAAAAAGCAAAATTGTCCATCACACATCTAAAATAAAAAACCTAAACAACCGCAGTAGTACACAACAAGTGATTAATGCCTATTCTTTCAAAAGAGTTTTGTGGCAAAACATAGAACAGATTTCGTTTAATAAAGGGTGTTAATTTGATTTAGTTTGCCTACAAGTTTGATTGTAAAAGTTAAACAAATTGATTTTTGTCAGTTTTTTTTATTCCATTTAAGTAAAAATGTTGCCGATTAATTAGCAAAACCAAGATTTACATTTCCTAACGCGTGTTCTGAAAATTTTATGTCTTATCTTTAGGCGAAGCTAAGTTTTCAGCTTTTTAATAATTTTATGATAAGCATACCCAACCTCCATTTTTCAAAAAGTAATCCTGAATTTTTTGCTACACTAAGCCAACGTGTTAATTCGTATTTTAAGCAAAATCAAATTGAAAAGACAGCCAATGGCGAAATGATTTTCAAAACTGTTTTCATGTTTTCGTTGTACCTCATTCCTTACTTTGTAATGATTAGTGGTGTTACTTCTAACCCTCTTTTGCTTACATTATTATGGGCTATAATGGGTTTTGGTGTTGCAGGTATTGGTCTATCCATCATGCACGATGCCAATCACGGTTCTTATTCTAAAAAGGCATGGGTTAATAATTTGTTAGGATATTCGTTAAATCTGGTTGGAGGCCACGCCACTAATTGGAAAGTACAGCATAATGTATTGCATCATACCTACACAAATTTGCATGATGTAGATGAAGATATCAGCCCACGCGGTGTCTTGCGCTTAGCCCCAGAATCGAAATGGAAAAGCATCCATCAATTTCAACATTTGTATGCCTGGTTTTTGTATGGCTTAATGACTTTAGTTTGGATTTTTACTAAAGATGTTTTTCGCATCATGAAATATCATCAAACCGGTTTACTTAAAAAACAAAAGACATCTTTATTGAAAGAAGTGTTGATTATGGTTGCTACTAAAGTGGTTTACTTTACATATGTTATTGTTGTGCCGATGCAGGTTTTAAATCTTTCTTTCTGGCCGGTGTTTGGTGGATTTTTACTGATGCATTACATCGCAGGATTTATTTTAGCGATTATATTTCAGCCTGCACACGTTGTTGAAGGAACAGAGTATCCTGTAGCAGATGAGAATTTAAACCTTGAAAACAATTGGGCTATACATCAATTACATACAACCACAAACTTTGGTCATAAACACAGATTATTTTCTTGGTATGTTGGCGGTTTAAATTACCAAGTGGAACATCATTTATTTCCAAACATTTGCCACGTGCATTACAGAAAGTTATCAGAAATAGTAGAACAGACTGCTAAAGAGTTTGGCTTACCTTATAAAACAAAAGAAACATTCTGGGACGCCATAAAAGCACATGCAAGGCAATTAAGAATGTTAGGTAAAAAACCAGAAAAGCAAGTTAAGATGGCAATGGCAGCCTAAAGAAAAAGCGGAGCGGATGCTCCGCTTTTTTTGTTTAAAATAAGATTTACCTATGTTACTTTTAATTGTTGGGATGGAAGTAAATATTCTTGTTTGATAGTTAATTGAAAATCATGGTTCTTAATTTTCGAAGTGCTCGAATTTCTAATCTTTTTATGAAAGAAAGTATTAGTCCCATTCCCATGGCAAAATTATTACTTAGCGTAAATCCGTATCTAGTAAATTGAAATTGATTGATTTCTTTACTAAATAAATGATCATTAAAAAGTATTCGGTTTTTGCGATTCATAAAGTGATAAATATAAATTTCATTTTGTGTTTTATTAGAAACTAACTTTCCTTGCTTGAATGTAAGCACTGTGTTATCCTGAAAATCTTCTTTAATAAGCTCCTTCATGTGAACTTTAATTTTCAAACTTTCCATCAGGGCCTCATCTTTAAGTAAGTGTGTCATTGAAATAATCTTACCCTTACATTCTTTAATATCTTTTCCTTTCCATATTTCTCTAATGACGTCACCAGCTTCGTCAAATAATTGATTTGACTTTTCATTAAGCACCGTTTTCCAAGATGAACTTTTTTTGAATAACTCATTGCACTTTTTTTCATTCTTATAAATTTGAAAAGGACCTGATGCATACGATTGCTGCACACAGAATATTTCGTAATCAATGAAATTATTTATGCGTAACATTTTTTCTACATCTCCTATGATTATGTCATAATCGCAATATCCCCAATGAGAATAGGATTTAATATAGTCTTCTAGTATGAGACCATACATGGGTTTTAAATCACAAAGTTTATAAGCGTTATGTATTACAAACGAGTGATTTAATTTTTTACAGGCTAATTCATTAAATGCTTTAAACGTAAGGTTAACAACAAATACATTTTGTATAAATTTTGAGAATTTTATTTTCTGATCAGTAAAAAAATAGAAATCCATCGTTGAATTTCTGTAGGAAGCAGAATGAATAAAATAATGGATATAATTGGGGAGTACACCAAATTGTGGTATAAGAAAACAAATTCTATGTTTCATTTTTAATCGACTATGCGCAATTCAACTTTAAAAAGCAGATAGAAGATTAAAGGAGTAATGATTTTCAGTGTATCAGGTAATCATTAATTGGAAGTTATTTATTTTTGAAATTCTGTTTGACTTTAATTTTACCATGTGATTTTCATGCCGATCATTCTGCCGAAGAATGTCTATTATGAATTTTGATTTTACTTAAATCAATTTCTTCATCTTCACTTTCAGTATAAAAGTCTGGTTCGAGTTGCTCGATAATGGGCGCATCTTTTCTTTTATACTTACCTATATCAAACGTTAGAATTAAAGTTGGCAATAAAACCAAATTAGTAATCATCGAGAGTAAAAGGGTTGTACTCGTTAACAAACCTAACGCAACTGTTCCGCCAAAAGAACTGAAAGCAAAAATAATAAAGCCTGCAAATAAAACGATGGAAGTATAGATCATACTCTTGCCCACTTCCAAAATGGTGTTGCTTACTGCTAGCGGAACATAAAAATTGCGAGCGAATAACTCTTGTCTATACTTCGCTAGGAAATGTATGGAGTAATCAACTGAAATACCAAAAGTTATACTGAAGATTAAAACTGTGCTAGGCTTAAGGGGTACGCCAAAGTAACCCATCAATGCAGCAGTTACTGCCATAGGAATGAAGTTAGGAATTAAAGCAATAATGATCATGCGCAAATTGGCAAACAACATGGCCATTGTTAATGAAATCAATAGAAAAGCTAACAATAAACTTCCTTTTAAATTATCAATCAAAAACGAATTGCCACGTATAAACAAAGGTGTTGTTCCGGTAACTTTTACTTCTATATCGGTACCTTCAAAAATTTGATTGATACGAGGTTGAATGGTGTTGTTTATCAAATCATCCATTTTATCTGACCCGATATCTGCTACCTGCATGGAAATACGCATGGTCTGTAAAGTGCTATCAACAAATGATTTAAATAAACCGCTATTGTCGGATTGTCCTTTTAAATAAGGTAAAATATAATTGCGTTCACGACTGTCAGGAAGTTCGTAATAATTTGGATTGTTGTTGTAAAAAGCCTGTTTACTTGCTTTCACAAAACTAACGAGAGATATAGGTTTTGAAATAGCTGGGATAGAGTCTAAAAATGTTTCGAGTTCATTTATTTTGCGTAAGTTTTTTACATCGATTACGCCTCTTCTTTTGCCTGTGTTTACCACAATTTCTAACGGCATTACACCCGAGAAATTCGCTTCAAAGAATTTTAAATCTTTTTTAACAATGCTTTCTTCCGGTAAATCATCTACCATAAATGAAACGGAGTGCAAGCGCATCATACCAATGATGGCGAAAGTTACTACTAATGCTGTGATGGAGTAAATAAACATTCTATGTCGGTGAACCATCACATCGACAAAAGATAAAATATTGCCAAAGCCTTGTACTTCCAAATGGCGTAAATGCTTAGCGGAGGGAGGAGGCATCCACGAGAACACGCTCGGAATCAAAATTAAGCTCACTACAAAAGTGGCCATCACATTGATGCCAGCCACTATACCAAACTCTCTTAAAACCGTTATATCCGCACTTAACAAAACTAAGAAACCAATAGCAGTTGTTAAATTGGTAAGGAAGGTTGCTAAGCCAACTTTTTTTATTACTTCACTAATCGCTTGTTCTTTATTGCGCGTGGCAACATATTCAGTGTGGTATTTATTTAGTAAATAAATCGCATTCGGAATACCAATTACAACTATAATGGGCGGAATCATGCCGCTTAGTAAAGTAATCGTGAAACCAAAAAGTGAAATAGTACCTAATACCCACACCACTACAATTCCAATAATAATTAATGCGAAGAAAGTAGCGCGAAAAGAGCGAAAGAAAAGCATCATGATAATGCCAGTAATTAATAAGGATAGTCCTAAGAAAATTTTTAATTCTTGTCCTACTTGCTGTGCAATAACCGAACGAACAAAAGGTAACCCCGCATAATGTAATTGTATGCCTGTCTCTTTCGTAAACTTATCGCCTAAGGCAACAATTTGATTAGTAACATCTATGCGTTTTACGGAATTAAGTGTTTCTTTTTTAATAGAGATTAAAACGGCAATGGCACCATTCTCTTCGTTTACAATTTGACCAATATAAAATTTTTGTTTGGATGCTTCCTTCAACAATGAATCAAGCGTATACTGGTTAGTTATTTTTTGTTGGAATATATCTTTAAGTACAAATTTTGTATTCGCTGTATCTTTCTCGAGTTTCTTAATTTGAGGAAGCGAGATAACTTCATTCACACCATCAATCCATTTTACGGCTACACAAAACTCGCGCAGCTTTTCAAAATTTTTATATTGAAAAATGGAGCTGTCTTGCAAACCAACAGCTACAATATTGCCATCTTCTCCAAATTGTTTTCTAAAGTTTTGAAAGTAAACTTGCTCAGGGTCGTTAGCTGGCACTGTTCCTCTGAAATCATAACTCATTTCAGCAAACTGAGCGTGGTAGCCAAAAAAAGCAGTGATAGCCAGTAAAGTGATGATCAGGATTAATTTCCTCTTGATAATAAAATGGGCAATTCGGCTCCACATATAAAATGGTGGTATTGTTTTACGTATGAACAAGTAAAACTACTGAATTTATACTATTGCAAAAGCAAGAAAAACCGTAAGATGTTCTTTACGGGAGCTTAACGCGAGCGCGCACGGGTTTATGATCGGATGGATAATACGTGCCATCGTTTGCATGGATAACTTCGAAATCAATGATTTGCCATTGATGAGAAACAAAAATATGGTCGATAGAAGTGCAAGGCTGTTTGTTAACCTCAAAAGTACAATACGTTCCATCCTCATTATTGGAAGGTCGACAATCTTTGAAGTACATATCCAGGTTTCCCAATTTATTTGTGAAGATTTGGTAGGATTTATCGCCTGTAGCAGCATTAAAATCGCCTATTAAAACATGCGGAAAATCGCCATTAGCATTAATTCCATTCAAATATGCCATGATAATCTTGGCAGAGTTCTCTCTAGCCTGCACCCCTACATGATCAAAGTGAGTACACGTGACCACAATAGCTTTTTTGTTAAGAGCGGATTCAAAAAAACCACCTACAAAAATTCTTGGTAGGGCTGCATCCCAACCAATAGAACCAGGTGTTTTAAAATTATCCGAAAGCCAGTTGATGTAGTCAGACTTCAGTGTCCATCTGGTTTTATTATAATAGATGGCTGTGAATTCGCCTTTGTTTTGGCCATCATCACGACCACCTCCAATTCTCTTATAATTTTGAAGGGCAAGATCTAAATCAAGTATTTGGTCGTATAAAGCTTCTTGTATGCCTATAAAATCGAAGTCTTGTGCAAGTAAAAGTTTTGTAACTTTTTCTTTTCGGTTTGGCCAGGCATTGATACCATCTCCAGGATTGTTGAACCGAATGTTATAAGTTACTACGTTAATTTCTTGTGCCAGAGCTTCGCATGAAAGTAGCAGCAGGCAAATAATAATTGAATTCTTCATTTTATATAGATATTGAAACAAGTTAAGCTGTTTTAAAGAGAGTTTGCTTAAAGCCTAAGAAAGATAGATAACCCAACACTTTGAAAGCAACTATAGATAAAAATGTATTCATTGAAATTTACATGCTTTTTTGTTTAACTACGATTAGCATTTAATTGATTTATAGGCTCATATAGTTAGTCATTTTAATTATTTATCGCGGTTTTGTTGAACCTTTTGATTTTTGGTGGGTTATTTGATAGTATTACTATTGTATTCAAAAGTTTAATCTATTTAGTTATGCTTAGATCAATATTTTCTCTTCTAATTTTAATTCAATCAAGTTTATTGTTTGCGCAAAGTGATAAGCCAGCAGTTGCTGATATGCTTACAGGAGTTTGGGAAACAGGCAGCGGCAAGGCTCGCGTAAAAATTGATAAAGTTGGTGATGTATACACAGGTAAAATAGTTTGGTTACGTGAACCCAACAATGAAGAAGGCAAACCGAAAGTAGACAAAAATAATCCGGATGAGAACATGCGCACCAAGCCATTGCTTGGTTATAAAATGCTACAAAACTTTGTATATGCCGGAGATAAAGTGTGGGAAGACGGAACCATCTACGACCCCGAAAGTGGCAGCACCTACTCTTGTACGATAACCATGACAGACGACAATACCTTAGATGTGCGTGGATATATAGGTGTAACGTTATTCGGCCGTACCGATACATGGAAAAGAGTCATGCTAAAAAAGAAATAAAAGAATGTTTCGATATAAACTGGGTATCACGCTGATACTTTTAAACCTTACTATTGTTTCTACTTTTGCCCAAGAAACAGATACAACAGAAGTTGAAGAAGATTTTAGTATGTATGCCGATGCTGAATTAGCTGATGGCTCAAAAAGATATTGTACGTTTAAAGTGTTTGATCAAAGTCCGAATAAATTGATTTCCGTAGGCTACGATTTTCAAACAGGGTATGATTTTACTTTTCAAAACATACAAGGAAACGGTTCTACTACTTTAAAAAATCGGGTGAATCATGGCATAAGATTAGGTGCAAATGTGCCAGTTATTTCCACAACATCCTGGTTAGTCAATTTGGGTTTTTCCTATTGGGAAACTCATTACGATTTTGAAAACGAAACCGCTCACCCATTGGCGCAAGCTTTAGAAAATTCTGGTTTAAGAACAATAGGTATAAGCGGAACTATTTTTAAACCATTGAATGAAAAGAATTTTGTATTGACTTCTTTCAATGCCGATTTAAATGGAGATTATACTTTACCAGGCTTTCAGGATGCCGGCCTCACACGTATATCCGGAACGTTAGTTTACGGATGGAAAAAACACGATCGTTTGTTGTATGGTTTTGGTTTATCCAGATCATATCGAATTGGAGAAGCCAATTATCTACCTGTAATTTTATACAATTATACTTTTCCTTCGAGAAAGTGGGGAGTTGAAGCCATATTTCCAGCAAGAGCCAATCTTCGAAGAACATTTAATACACGTACCATTGCTATGTTTGGATATGAATTAGAAGGACAAACTTATCGTATCAACCAGCTAACAAATAATGGTATAGCTAATGCAGAATTAAGAAGAAGTGAGTTGCGTGCTCGCATTACGTTAGAACGTTCCTTAAAAGATTTTCTATGGGTTTCCTTTCAGGCAGGATTCAGATACGATTGGAATATCAACCTTGATGAAGGAGATCGCTTTAGAGGATTTGGAGACGATGCCTATCGTTTGGAGAATGATTTGAGCAACGCTTTGTATTTTAATTTTTCTATTAATCTGGTTAGTCCTTAAATGTATTAGCGATAGATTGATTTTTCATTAGGAAAAGAAAAGCCTACTTATGTAGGCTTTTTATTCAGTAGATAAATATAATTATTTTAAAATCTCTCTCGAGATTACCATTTTTTGAATCTCTGTTGTGCCCTCGTATATCTGCGTGATTTTAGCATCGCGCATTAAACGCTCAACATGATATTCTTTAACATAACCATAACCACCATGTATTTGTACAGCTTCAGTAGTTACTTCTTGAGCAATTTGCGAAGCAAATAACTTTGCCATTGAGGCAGCTTTTACAAAGTCTTTTCCTTCATCTTTTAATATTGCAGCTTGAAACAATAATAATCGAGCTGCATCAATTTTAGTGGCCATGTCAGCTAACTTAAATTGAATAGCCTGGTGTTCGGTCAACTTCTTTCCAAAAGCTTTTCTTTCTTTTGCATATTTTACTGCTAACTCGTATGCACCGCTGGCAATTCCCAATGCTTGTGCAGCAATGCCTATACGACCACCGTTAAGGGTTGTCATTGCAAAAGTAAAACCAAAACCATCTGCACCGATTCTATTCGCTTTAGGTACTTTTACATCAGTAAACATTAAGGAATGTGTATCAGAACCTCGAATACCCATTTTATCTTCTTTCTTTCCAACCACAAATCCCGGCATTCCTTTTTCTACTATTAATGCATTGATGCCTTTGTGTCTTTTCTCTGCATCGGTTTGCGCAATCACTATGTAAACGGAAGCTGTACCACCATTGGTAATCCAGTTTTTTGTTCCGTTTAATAAATAATAGTCACCTTTATCTTCGGCTGTAGTTCTTTGGCTGGTTGCATCTGATCCGGCTTCAGGTTCTGATAAACAAAATGCACCGTGTATTTTACCTGAAGCTAATGGTTTTAAATATTTTTCTTTCTGTTCTTCGGTTCCAAATTTCTCTAATCCCCAACATACCAAAGAATTGTTAACAGACATAACTACAGAAGCTGAGGCATCTACTTTAGAAATTTCCTCCATGGCTAAGGCATAGGAAATAGTATCCATACCACCACCACCATATTGTGGGGCTGTCATCATACCCATAAATCCTAACTCGCCCATCTTCTTTACCTGTTCGGCAGGAAATTTCTGATGCGTATCTCTTTCAATCACGTCTGGTAATAATTCGGTTTGCGCATAATCGCGCGCGGCTTGTTGTACGGCTAATTGTTCTTCGCTTAAAGTAAAGTTCATGTAAATGTCTTTTATAGAAACTATAACAAGAAAAAGGCTCTGGCGTTTACGCCAGAGCCCGCAAAAATACTGACAAATTTTGTGTTACAAACGATTTAAATGCCTAGTTGTGATTATTCATCGCGGTTAGCACCTAAATACATCATGATATAATAAACTAATGTTGTTACAGCACCGATTGCGGCAACTACGTAAGTCATGGCAGCCCATTTTAAAGCATCTTTCGCCATGTCATGTTCTTGTCTGGTAACAATGCCACGATCATCAATCCAAGCTAGAGCTCGCTTACTGGCATCAAATTCTACCGGTAAAGTGATTAATGCAAACAGAGCAAAAACGCCATAACAAGCAATGATGATCAACAAAGCCATTTTCCAAGGCAACATGCTTTGAGCGAAGAAAGCTCCAAACATCATCCCCATCATCACAAAATTTAAAATTTGGCCGCTAACATTTTGGATAGGCACCATAGCCGAACGCAATTGTAAAAAGCTGTAAGCCGTTGCATGTTGCACAGCATGTCCGCATTCGTGGGCAGCCACTGCTGTTGCAGCTGCGTTTCTGCCGTGATATACTTCCTGGCTTAAGTTTACAGTTTTGTCCATCGGGTTGTAATGGTCTGTTAGTTGTCCCTCAACACAAATCACCTTTACATCGTGGATGCCACTGTCTGTTAACATTAACCTGGCTATTTCAGCACCGGTTAAATTTTTAGTTAACTGAATTTGTGAGTATTCCTGAAACTTACTTTTCAAACGACTGCTCACCATCCAACCAATGGCCATAAAGAAAAGACCAATTATTAATGCTCCCATAATTTCAATTTATTTTATGTAAATCTCTCACAAAACAATCAACGCTCCAAAAAATTCTTTGTGACAAAAAGACAGCAATTTTATTTTGATTTTGTTGATGCTATCAATGATGAAACCAGCATAGAGCTTGCACCTCCAACAATCATAATTAATGTTTGCCAAGCATAAAAAATAAACACAAAGGCGATGGCATCGGCTGGAGGAATTTGATACAAAAATGTAATGCCGGCAGGCACCAATGTGTGGTAAGCCCCAGCGCCTCCGGGCAAAGGCAAAGCCATAGCAATTGAACCTAGAGCAAAAACACTGAGTATGGCACCCGTGCCTAAATTTTGTGTGCTCTCAAAAGCTTGTAAAACACAATAAGTCATAACAAAGTATAAGACCCAAATAGCAATAGAATGAAACAAAAACCATCCTTTACTTTTTAGCTTAATAACAGATTGCAAACCCTCTTGAAAACCGCCTAAAAGTTTTTTCCATTTTGCATACAAGGCCGGGCGAGATTGGAGCCAACGCCAAAATATATAAAACAGTAAAAGGCCTGAGATGCTAAGTATCAATAAAAAAATAATCTTTTTGCTTGTTCCGTTTGTATCAATCGGTAATGTTTGCATGAAATCAAAAAGCATTTCAGCCTGCATAAAAAAAGCCAAGGCAATAATGATGAGTAGAAAGATAACATCGGCAATGCGTTCTACCACTACGGTGCCTAATGATGTTTCTACTGGTGTTTTATGAAGTTTTAAAAGATTTAAACAGCGACTTACTTCGCCACCGCGAGGTACTACGAGGTTAACTAAATAACCAATCATTAAAGAAAGAAAGGAAGAAATTAAGTTAACACGATTTCCACTGGCTGTTAACAACATTTTCCATCTATGGGCACGCAACAAATGACTAACCATAGCAATTCCTGCCATCAACCAAAGCCAAAACATATCTGCCTGTTGCCAGGTTTTTTGCAGATAATTGATTTTGTCTGCCCAGCTGTTATTAGAGTTGGGAACTACCAGACTATTGAATGAAAACCAAACAAGAAAAATGGTGGCAGCCAGCATTAAAACATACTGAAGAGCCGACTTCCATTTTTTCATCATTGAGGTAATTTATTATCTGGTGTTGGAAAAACCAACCATGGCTTAAAGCTTTTAGCTTTTTCGAAATCCATTTGGGCAAATGAAAAAATAATCAGCATATCTCCAACAGCAGCTCTTCGCGCTGCTGGTCCATTTAAACAGATTGATCCGCTGTTTCTTTCTCCTTTAATCACATAAGTTTCTAATCTTTCACCATTGTTAACATTAACAACAGTTACTTTTTCGCCTTCGATAAAATTAGCGGCTTCCATTAAGGCTTCATCGATAGTGATGCTGCCAACATAATGCAACTCAGCCTGCGTAAGTTTTACGCGATGTATTTTAGATTTTAAAACTTCTATAATCATGCAATCAGATAAGAATGTTGTCTATTAATCTCACTTCGCCAACAAAACCAGCGATGCAGAGTACAAGATGATTTTTTTCTTTGATGGTATTAACGCTTTCCAAGGTGTAGCGGTTCGCCAGTGTAAGGTATTCGATTTTTATATCTTGATCATTTTCTGCAAATGTTTTCAATTTGGGCAATATTTCTACCATCGTTTTTCCATTCAACAATTCAGCTTCCGCTAATTTTAAAGTTTGGAAAAATACCAAAGCTTTAATTTTATTTTCCGGAGATAAGCGTTCGTTGCGCGATGACATAGCCAAACCATTTTCTTCGCGCATGGTAGGCACAGCATGAAGGGTAAGATTAAAGTTTAAATCATCTACCAACTGTCTGATTATGGTGAACTGCTGCCAATCTTTTTGACCAAAAAAAGCATGATCAGGCTCTACGATGTGAAACAATTTGGCAACTACTAAGGCTACTCCGCTGAAATGTCCTGGTCTGAAAGCGCCTTCCATCACATTGTCTAATCCCGGAAAGGAAAAGTTCAAGCCAGGTTTTTGCTGATAAATTTCTTCAGCAGAAGGGATGAAAAGAACATCACAACCAATCTTTTCTAATAGTTCAACGTCTCTATTTTCTGTTCGGGGATAGTTTAATAAATCCGAAGCATTATTGAATTGAGCAGGATTTACGAATATGGAACAAACCGTAAAAAGACCTTGTTTTTGAGAAGCTGCCAAAAGTGAAAGATGCCCAGCATGCAAAGCGCCCATGGTTGGCACAAATCCTATGGGGATTTGTGCAAGTTTTTTTTTCCGTAAAAAGGCCTTCAGGGTCTTTATTTCGCGGAAAATATCCATAGGAAAAGGAATTTAAGGCCGCAAATATAGGCTTATTCAAATCCATTGTTGAATGCGGGGGGCTTTTTTTGTACTTTTGTAGCGTTTTTTCCGTTTAAAAAATTGTTTATATAATCCGTGTAGTATGTCGAAGTATAGAATCCTTTATGTGGCCAGCGAAATCAATCCTTTCTTGCAAACTTCGGAGGTAGCCGATTTTGTAAGAAAATTACCGCAGGCTATGCAGGAGAAGGGAATGGAAATACGGATTTTGGTTCCCCGTTTTGGAATCATTAATGAAAGAAAGAACAGATTGCACGAAGTAGTGCGTTTGTCTGGTATCAATATTCCGGTAGGGGAAGAAGAAAAACCTTTGATTATTAAAGTTGCTTCTATCCCAAATGCAAAATTGCAAGTTTACTTTATTGATAATGAAGATTATTTCCACAGAAAATCTGTATTTCACGATAAGGAAAATCGTTTTTATGCTGATAATGATGAGCGTGCTATATTCTTTTGTAAAGGTGCAATAGAAACTGTGAAGAAATTGGGTTGGTCGCCAGACATTGTACATTGCAACGATTGGATAACAAGTTTTATTCCGTTGTATTTAAAAACAACTTATAAGAATGATCCCTTATTCAAAAATACAAAAAGTGTTTTCACAATTTATGATAATCACTTCTCTCATAAATTTAATGAAGACATTATGGACAAAGTAAAAATGCTTGACATAGAAGATAAAATGTTAGGCTCATTAAAAACTGCCGATTACGAAGGTTTTATTAAAATGGGAATGGAGTTTTCTGATGCTGTTATTGTAGCAGGCGAAAACAAAAAGTTGGATAGCCTCTTCAAAACGATGAAGCAGAAAAAATTTGACACAATTGGTAAAGACTCAGATTACACAGAATCGTACTATAATTTATATAATGAACTTGTGGGCTAAGCGAATAGCCGGCAGTCTGGTTGTGGCTGCGGCAGTGCTTTTTGTTTCTTGTCTGGATGAAGACAACATTGCTGGTTTCCGCAATGAAAATAGAAAGTTTAAAACATCATTTATAGAAATACCGCTGGAGTCGTCTGTTATTTTGTTCGACTCTTTGCGTACTTCTAACTACATCAGCGATCCGATTAGACGTATGTTAGTGGGTAAATTTACTGACCCAGCTTTCGGTCAGGTATATGCAGAAGCTTACACTCAATACTTGCCTATTTCTACATCTAAAGCTAAAGAAGCAGATGCCGTTTTCGATTCGGTGAGTTTCATCATCAATTTTGATTATTACCATTTTGGAGCTGCTACAGAAACAGTAGAGCAATTTAAAATTCATAGACTTACTGAAGATTTGACTTTTAGAGGTAGTAATGACTATTACAACTTCTCATCTGTTAATTATGATCCAACACCTATAGGTGAAGGAGAACTTTCTATAAGTCCGGAAAGCTTCGATACTTTAATTAATTTTTCATCAGCAGATACAATTGTTACTCTGGAAATTAAACTTGCTGATGACTTTGGTTTGGATTTGTTTAATAATTGGGATGCTAGTTCGCCTGATTTTAAAGATTTTAGAATATTCACAAAATTATTTAAAGGAATTGCCATCGTACCAGGAACAAACAACCAACAAGCATTAGGCTTGTCTGTTGGTACAAATACCAAAGTGCGCTTGCATTATCACACACCTACTGTGGACTCATTGTTTTTTGATTATCCTGTAACTTCTGGTATTAATACTTCACACTATCAATACGACCGAAGTGGTTCTGGTGTGAGTGGTTTAACAAATAAATACATAGACTTTATCCCACCTAATCCAAACAAAAGATACATCCAAAATGGAGGTTTAATATCGACTAAGTTTGATATCGATTTATCAAAGTTTTTTGAATTCGCAGATACAATTGAAAATTTAGTCATCAACTCAGCAGAAATTTCTATTGATGAGATAGATGATCCGAGCGATTTTCCTGTGCCTCAAAGTTTATTTGTGCAGGTTTTAAATGACAACAACCGATTAAAGCAGTTTGCTTCTACCGACAAACCTCAACAAAGAGTTCAAGATTCCATCGACTTAATTTTATATGCCAATAACGGACTAACCTTAACCAATGGTTTGCAAGGGTTGTCTACATCTACCATCAGTATAGGTAGTGTTTTTTCTCCCATGGCAGATACACAACGCGACCTAGGGCGACTTACCTACGTTGAAGATGACGAACGTTACCTTGGTTATTTCACTTTGTTTTTTCAAGAGTTGGCACGAAGAGAATTTAATGCTGACGGTGTAGAGAAAACCAGATTTAAGAAATTTATTTTGTATCCATCAGACCCTTATGCTGCTAAAAGTTTCAATCGGGTTGTTTTTAATAAACAAGCTTTGAAACTTAGGATTTATTACACACAACCAACCATTAATTAAACCAGCTATTTATGTGTGGCATTGTTGCATACGTAGGCCAAAGACAGGCCGCAGAAGTAATTATTAAAGGATTAAAAAGATTAGAATACCGTGGCTATGATAGCACTGGTATTGCTTTACTAAACAAAGGTTTAAATGTTTATAAGAAAAAAGGGAAAGTAGCAGAACTAGAAACCTTCTTAAAAGATAAAAATCTAAACTCAACTATTGGTATGGGCCACACACGTTGGGCCACGCATGGCGAGCCCAACGATGAAAACGCGCACCCACATTATTCTGCAACAAAAAAGTTAGCGATAATTCACAATGGCATCATAGAGAATTATAGCACATTAAAAAAAGAATTAATTCGCAAAGGTCATACTTTTGAAAGTGAAACAGACACCGAAGTCTTCATTCATTTTATCGAAGACATCAAAGAAAACGAAGGTTGTTCTTTAGATGAAGCCGTACGTTTAGCTTTAACAAAAGTTGTAGGTGCATATGCGATAGTGGTAATGTCTTTAGAAGATCCGGATTTATTAATTGCTGCCCGTAAGGGAAGTCCTTTAGTAATAGGTGTTGGTAAAGACGAGTTCTTTATGGCATCAGATGCTACCCCAATTATTGAATACACCAATGAGGTAATTTATCTCAACGACCAAGAAATTGCTATCATCAATAATGGAGAATTAACCGTTAAGAATACAGCTAATCTTCCGCTTACACCTTACGTGCAAACAGTAGATTTAGAATTAGAAGCAATTGAAAAAGGTGGCTACGATCATTTCATGATTAAAGAAATTTTCGAACAACCACGTTCTATCCATGATTGTATGCGAGGAAGATTGGATGCGTCAACCGGCAGATTGATTTTAGGTGGCTTGCGTGAGTACTTGAATAAATTGGTAAATGCTGACAGAATTTTGATTGTAGCGTGTGGCACAAGCTGGCATGCAGGATTGGTTGCAGAATATTTCTTCGAAGAATTTTGTCGCATACCGGTAGAGGTAGAATACGCCTCAGAGTTTCGTTACAGAAATCCGGTGATAAGAGAAGGCGATGTAGTAATTGCCATCTCACAATCAGGAGAAACAGCTGATACATTGGCGGCAATTGAATTAGCTAAATCGAAAGGCGCAATTATTTTTGGAGTGTGTAACGTTGTGGGCTCATCTATTGCACGGGCAACACATGCTGGTGCTTATACACACGCAGGGCCAGAGATTGGTGTGGCTAGCACCAAAGCATTTACAGCACAGTTAACCGTGCTGAATATGATAGCTTTAATTGTTGCTCATAAGAAAGGAACCATCAGCGAGCAGAAATATCATGAGATGTTGGTTGAGATGGAACAAATACCAGGCAAAGTAGAGGAAGCACTTAAGCTTAACGACCAAATACAAACTATAGCTGCTGAGTTTAAAGACAGCCGCAACTTCTTATACCTGGGCCGTGGTTATAACTTTCCGGTAGCCTTAGAAGGAGCCTTAAAGTTAAAAGAGATTTCTTACATACACGCAGAAGGATATCCGGCTGCCGAGATGAAACACGGACCTATTGCTTTGATAGACGCAGAAATGCCGGTAGTATTTATTGCAACAAAGGACAGCTCATACGAAAAAGTAGTATCGAACATACAAGAAGTAAAAGCAAGAAAAGGAAGAGTGATTTCGATAGTAACCAAAGGCGATGATCTGATTCCAAAAATGTCTGACTATGTAATTGAAGTACCACCAACATTAGATCCGCTAATGCCGTTGGTTTCTGTTATTCCTTTACAATTGTTATCTTATCACATTGCGGTAATGCGTGGATGTAATGTAGATCAACCTAGAAACCTTGCTAAATCAGTAACGGTGGAGTAAGTGTTTTGATTTAGTATTTCAAAAATTTAAGACTAAGAACGTTTCATGCTTTATGAAACGTTTTTTATTTATGTGTTATTCGATGCATTCCTTATACTTCAACTTTATAAATTCAGATAAATTTTATCTATTATTTTGATTTTATTCAAGAATTGAGATGTTAAACTGATAGTCGTAAATTTTTATTCATCTGCTTTATACATCATCTCTTTTCTACATTACCTTACTAACTGTTGATTTTCGCACAGATTAATTCTCTTTTTGTTCAATCTCGAGCAAAACATTTTCTCTATGTTCTATTTTCTACATGATTTTGCATTGGTCGCATTTTTGCGTTTAGCTTCATAAAAACTTTCATGAAGATATTTCTCGCTCTTGTTCTGTGGTTTTTATTGGCTGCGCTTTGCTGGCCTCTGGCCTTGCTGATGCTGCTTCTTTTTCCAATCATCTATCTTATTGCCTTGCCTTTTCGTTTGGCTGGCTTTGTATTGTCATTACTGCTTGATGTAATCAAACTACCTTTTAAACTTATCAAGGCTATTTAGTTTGCGCCACCAACTTCTCCATCTGCCGGCACATGGGTTTTGTCGAAACAAATACCTGCTTTTATCGAATACATCTTCTAAACGCTTGCTTAATCAATACTTTCGCAAAAAAATTATTCTGCGATTATGAACACGAAGCGTTTAATAGACATCCTTGTTTCTGGAACTGCTCTAATCCTAATTTCACCGGTTTTAGCATTGATTGCACTCATTATAAAACTAGAATCGAAGGGTCCTGTTTTATATGGTGCCTACCGGGCAGGCAAAGGATACCATCGGTTTAAACTTTTAAAATTTCGCACTATGTATGCTGGGGCCGATCAAAAATTGAAAAACCTAGCTCACTTAAATTTATATGGCAACCAAACCTCCAAAACACATTCTAATACGTGCGAAGTATGCCCACCCATTGGCCGCGCCTGCGTAATGATGATCGATGAGAAAGGAAACAACATTTGCGAGTATCAACTCAAAGAAATCAAAGCAAGACCTTCAGCATTTTTCAAAATTAAAGACGATCCGCGCATTACACCCGTTGGCAAATTTTTGCGCAACACTAGTTTAGATGAACTCCCACAATTAATCAATGTTTTACGTGGCGATATGTCTTTAGTGGGCAACCGTCCGCTTCCATTATACGAAGCCGAACAATTAACAACTGATGAAGCAGCCTTACGTTTTCTAGCACCTGCCGGCATTACAGGTTTATGGCAAGTAACCAAACGTGGCAGAAAAGGAGAGATGTCGGAAGAAGAAAGAATTGAGTTAGATAAAGCTTATGCACGGGATCATTCGCTAAGCCACGATATTAAATTAATGTTGAAAACTATACCTGCTCTTTTACAAAAGGAAAACGTGTAAGACCAGTATAAATAGCAAAGTAAAATGAGAATAAGGGTAAACACCTAGGCTTTTTGTTAAGGATTTTTTCTGACTTTTATGGACAAGATTGTGTAACTTACCCATCCATTACAAACAAGATATCCATGAGGTGCCTACTCGTTGATGATGAAGAAATGTCGCGCAAAATAGTAGCGGGTATGTGCGCTCAAATAGAAGGCATTGAATTAGTAGGCATTTGTGAAAATGCTTTACAAGCCCTTCCTTATTTAGAGAAAGAAGAAATAGATTTAATTTTTTTAGATGTAGAAATGCCTGAGATGACAGGCCTCGATTTAGTAAAGAGTGTTAAACAGTTACCGCAAATTATTTTCATTACTTCTAAACAAGAATATGCGGTCGAAGCCTTCGAGCATCGTGTAACAGATTACATCCAGAAACCTGTTCAATTACCTCGTCTCATCAAAGCCATTGAACGCGCTCGCGAAGTTTTAAATAAACGAGTAGCAGACGACCCCAACGAATTATACGTGCGTGTAGATGGAAAACTAGTGCGACTCGATTTGCAAGATGTATTATACATTGAATCCATTGGAGACTATGTGATATTTCATACCGAGAAGAAAGAGAAATTTATTGTTCATTCTACGCTTAAAAACATTGATGATAAAATAAGCAACCGAAAGTTCCTGAAAGTACACCGTTCGTTTATTGTTAACTTATCTAAGATTGTAGATATACAAGAAACCAATTTGGTAATAAAAGATAAAGTTATCCCTATTTCCCGCGCCCATCGCCCGGTGTTGATGAACCACATCAAAACCTTGTAAATTTAATCTGCATAAGTCGGTCAATAATCGACTGAGAAACTCCAATTATCGAATAAAATCCTATTGCGCGTTTAGCCATTTTACTTTTGATAAAAAAAGAAAATGGTATCGGTTATTACGGTAAATTATAACAACACTCAGGTAACACTGGAGTTACTCAGCAGTTTGTACAAACACGAAACTGCCGATGTTGAAGTAATTGTGGTTGATAATGCCTCTCGCGAAAATCCTTTACCCCTTATCCAAGCGTTGTTTCCTCAGGTAAAATGTGTGAGGAGCGAGAAGAATCTGGGTTTTGCCGGAGGAAATAACCTGGGTATTGCTGCGGCCACAGGAGATTACTTTTTTTTCGTGAATAATGATACAGAGTTTACAGCTCCCATTATTTCCAAGTTAGTAGCAGAGTTAAAGCATGATAAAAGGGTTGGTGCAGTTTGCCCAAGGCTGGTTTATCCAAACGGTGAAAATCAATTTATAGGATTTACATCCATCAACCCTTTAACAGGTCGAAACAAATGTTTGACTACAAACCCTAACAAAACCGAAGAGCCACGTATCAAAAGTACCTATGTGCACGGTGCCGCTTTTATGATTCCACGTGAAGTGTACGAGCAAATCGGAAACATGCCCGAACACTATTTTCTGTATTTCGAAGAATTAGATTGGTCAGCTGCCATTGGTAGAATGCACCGCAACATTCATGTATTGCACAATTGCACACTCGTGCACAAAGAATCTCAAACAGTAGGAAAAGTAAGTGAGTTGAAAAGTTATTTCATGTCGCGTAATAGATTATTGTTTATGCGCAGAAATTTCAATTCGTTATCCGTTGCTATTTTCTGGCTGTACTATCTGCTGATAGCCACACCTATTCATATCACAAAGTATTTTAAGTCGCGCCAATGGTTGTGTATATGCGCGCATGTGGCAGGCATTGTATGGAATATGTTTTCATCAACCAACTCAACCACGCTTGGCTATAAGTATAATAAACTAAATCGGGTATGATAAAACGTTTTGCTATTCCAACATGGTTAGAGCATCATGATATGATGCGCACCGCATGGAAACTTCAAAACATAGAAGATATTGCCGTGTTGCGAAAAAGACTCAGTCGCTTCCAATGCGATAATCCCCTTGTTTCTATAGTCATTCCTGTTTGGAACGAAGAAGAAAATATTGTTCGAACACTTTCTTCTTTTGCTTCGATGCATATACCGTTCGATACGGAGTTAATAGTAGTCAACAATAATTCAACAGATAACACTGCCGCCATACTCGATGCACTAGGTGTGAAAACCATTGTAGAAAAACGCCAGGGTATTGCGCATGCGCGTTTAGCAGGTTTAAAAGCTTCGAGAGGGGTGTATCATTTGTGCGGAGATGGAGATTCTCTATATCCGCCAGACTGGATAAAAGCAATGGTAGAACCGATGATGCGTAATCCATCCATAACTTGTGTATACGGCAACTACAGTTTTATACCGGCAGGGTATACCTCGCGAACAACGTTAGCTTTATATGAAATATTGGCCGAAACTTTATTTGAAATGCGCAGATTGAAAAGAGAATTTTTAAACGTACGCGGGGCCAATTTCGGATTTAGAAGAGAACAAGGTTTGGCGGTAGATGGATTTGTAATGCCGATAACAAGGGTGTACGATAATGCAGAAGGAAGTAAAAACTTTGTTGTATATGGAGAAGACGGACGCATGGGAAGAAAGTTAGGTGAGCTTGGAAAACTTAAACTTGTACGAACACATAAAGCCCGCATCTGGACGAGCTCCCGAAGATTATTGAAAGACGGTTCATTACAACAAGCATTTGCTAAAAGAGTAAAGAAAGAATCGGGAAGATTACTAGAATATGTATTTGGGCCGGCTCGTGTAAAAAATACAACGGATCAACTACCAGCACCAGCGCAACAAACAATGGCATAAAAACTTTAAAACAAAATCAACAACCTAAATCGAACATAAAAAAATTTATATGAGAAAAGCAATAGTAACATTCGGAGTGGGCTACGACTACCATCAAATAAAGCCATTTGTAACAAGTTGCACAAAACAAGTGCCTGATGCAAACATTTATATTTATTCAGGAAATAACACACTTGAATTACGCTCACGGTTTCTAGATTTCCCGAAGGTAAAGTTTATTCCGTACCAAGAAAACATGGTAGCCAAAGTAATAGGTAAGCTATCCATGAAATTACCTTTACTGGCACATATATATGCGACAATAATAACGGGATTATATACTATTAGACTAATTGATAAAGCCAAAGCCAGCCGGTTGGCTGCACCATTGGTACAATTTATGGTAAAACGTTTTTTTGCTTTGCAACAATTGGTAGAAGAACAACCACACGAACAATGGATGTTTACCGATTTGCGTGATGTATTGTTGCAGGCCAATCCTTTTGTGTATGTAAAGGAGAATAACCTGGTAACAGGTATAGAACCAAAACGCATAAGAGAGTGTGCTCTAAATAGCAGTTGGTTGTTAAAAACATACAATAAAAAAATGTATGAGGCAATCCTCAACCAACCTATTGCCTGCGCAGGCGTAATGTTAGGATCTCACGAAGTGATGCAACATTATTTGCGTGCCATTACAGACGATTCTATTAGCAACCTTTCTAAGATAATAGGTATGTTAGGTGCCGACCAAGCCATACACAACAAGTTAATTTATGCAGGATTAACGGGAGTAGAAAAGCAAGTAGAGAAAAATGGAGAAGGCTGTATTGCCACTTTGCATTACTCTAGCTTAGATGAATTTTATCTGAAGGATGGAGTATTAATAAACAGATATGGAAAGGAAGTAGCTGTTGTTCATCAATATGATCGACATCCTGCTTTAGCTAAAGAAATGCTATCGGTTTTAGAAAACAGAATGCAACTTGATTTAGCCAAAGCAAGTTAACCATGAAATCCTCCTATCTTTTTTTATCCTTACCACGGCATGATGCAGCTTTTACATCAACTCCTTGGCAATTAGCCAAGGAGTTAGCTGTTCATACCCCTGTATTTTTTATCGATCATCCTTACACATTTTGGGAAGGAATAAGAAAATTAAATGAGCCAACTGTTCAAAATAGGTGGAAAGCCTATTTTAATAAAAAGTATAAGATGCAAGACGGCATCGTAGTTGTAGCTTCTCCTTTTGTTTGGCCCATTAATTTTTTACCTCCGGGCAAAGTTTATCGTTTCTTTAAAAGATGGAATGAAAGAATGGTGGCTAATAGAATCAATGCAGTAGCTGATTACTTTAAAGTACAACATTGGTTATACGTTAATTCTTTTGATTTTTATTTTCATCATGTGTATCAACACTTACACCATCCGGTTCATTTAAAAGTATACCATTGTATCGATCCTATTATTAAACCTTACAGTAAAAAGCACGGACACTATTTAGAGCCCGAAGCTGCGCAACAGTCTGATTTGGTGATTGCCACTGCTCCGTCATTATCAAAACGATTTAAAAAAGAAGGATTGAATCAACAGAGTTACCTCATACCCAATGCAGCACAAGTGAAATTGTTTTCTTCTAACAATCTACCGCTTCATCCAACAGTGCAAAATATTTCAGGAAAAGTAATGGGATACTTAGGCAGCATAGAACGCAGAATGGATTATACTCTTTTGTTAGATGCACTTAACCAACTCCCCGATTGGACCTTACTACTAGCAGGACCTGTAGAAAAGCAATACATCCCCGATTCTATTTTGCAACATCCGCGTGTGCGTTTTACAGGCCCCATACCGCACGAAGAAACACCCTCAGTCATCAATAGGTTTGATGTGGCCATTATTCCTTTTTTAAAAGATGAAGCCAGTGCGGGTATCTATCCTTTAAAAATGTTCGAGTATTTAGCAGCAGGTAAACCTGTTGTTTCTACTAATTTTAATCCGGAGATTTTAATTGAATTGGTGGATGTAGTTGCCACTTGCCATAACGCCACCGACTTTGCCAACGCTTGCAAGCAAATTATTGAAACAGAATCGGTACAACAAGTAGAAAAAAGAAAAAGAGTAGCTGAGAAAAACACATGGACACACCGTGCCCAGCAATGGCACGAATTGATAGTTAACTTTTTAAATGCAAAAAAACATGTCGGTACGAGCATATTTAAAAAATAATCCTGCTCTTAAAAAAATTATTTTATCCTTCATTTTTAGAAGAAAGCCATACCAGGCAAGAGTGCGTTGGTACATTTGGATATGGCATATATTTCCCCGTTATTTTAGAAGAGGTATAGATTGGAGTTCGAGGTTAGATTTAGTTCCTTTTCATCAATTTTTACTAGGCAAGTATTCGCGTATTGAAAAGAATGTTGTGATTAATAATGGTATGGGCGATGTAATTATACATGATGAAGTACACACCGGAATAGGATGTGTGTTGATTGGCCCCATTACGTTGCATAAGCACGTTGGTCTATCGCAGTATGTACGTATTTTAGGTATGCACCACAGAAGCGATGTGCTAAGCCCACACCACCATCAGCCCACACAAGCTGCTCCTGTTGTTTTAGAAGAAGATGTTTTTGTAGGAACAGGTAGTGTAATTATGGGTAAGAAAAATGGAGAGCCTTTAGTTATCGGAAAATATGCACGCATTGGAGCAAATGCTGTTGTTATGAATGATATCCCGCCCTATTCAGTTGCAGTTGGAAACCCTGCTAAAGTAGTGCGCGTCTGGGATTTTGAGAAAAACACTTGGGTAAAACCTACTGTAAACTGAGCGGAAATTCCTTCCGCTCTTTTTTTGCCTGGTGTATAAATCGGGGTAATCTTTTAACTAGATCAACCCACCACAAAAATGTTAAGGCAAAGCCTTGTACCATGAGTAACGGTTGCTTATAATATTTAAATCTACTCAGTAAATAATACACTTGTGTTTTTACACCAATCTCCCAATAAATATTTTTCCAGGGAGATGCAGCACGTTTTTGTTGATATGCCTGAGGATTTCTATAAAAAAGTCTGAATTCACTTTCCATTATTTTCATGCGCTTGGCTACTTTCTTAAAAGAATCTAAACGTGGAGGATGATAAACACGCATCTTCTTCTCAAATACTATCGACCCTACTTTTTCTATGCGCCAGGCTAAATCTGCGTCTTCGTTGTGCGGATAAGGAAAGTGTTCGTCAAAACCATGTATACGTAGCAAAGCTTCTTTTGTAAAGGCAGCGTTACAGGTGGGTACACTGGCATTTCCGTTTTCGTTGTCGATCTGATGGGTTAAGGGTGTAATATCTTGTACATCGGTATACGTGCTGCCTTGTACCCCCACACAATTAGTCTTTTGGAAGGTATGATAAATAACCTCAAGCCAGTTGTCTTGTGGAATACAATCGTCATCAGTGAAAGCAATAATTCTTCCTTCGGCAGCATATATACCTTTGTTACGTGCGGCAGCAGGGCCGGCATTTTTCTGCGTAAAGAAACGGATGTGAGAAAGGGTTAAGGCTACGTTGTTTAAGTAAGTTTCCGTTCCATCAGTGGATCCATCGTTTACAACAATTACTTCGTATAAATGTGTGGCAAGCGTTTGCTTTTGTAATGCTTGTAAAGTTTGGTGTAAAGAATCTACCCGATTGTAAGTAGGAATAATAACAGTTATTTCCATATTTATTTTACGATAACAATTTTTTCAGTTTTTGTTTTAATCAAGGTTAATAAATACGTATAATTTTTTATAACGTATTGCCAGGTTTCGAGTATGTCTATGCCTGCCTCTTTTCTAAGCATGTGCGTTAACCAAAATAATCCAAATATTTCGGTTAGGAGCATAGCAAGAGGAGCACCGGGTAAACCCCAGGTGTTCATTAGTAAATAACCCAATAGAATATTGATAACACTATTAACCAGTACAATACGCGTGGCTAGATAAGGTTTACCAATAGCAGTAACTAAGCTGCCAAAGGCTGTTCCAAATGGTGTGATAATAGCAGCCACTACAACATATATAGATAATAAATACCACGCTTCGCTATAGGCTTGCCCATGAAGTAAACTTAATAAATACGATGATGCACAAACTACAACCATCGCAAGTGGCAAAGTAAAAGCAATCAATTGCGATAAAGTTTGATGAAATAAAAGTTTGACTTTGGTAGCTTGGTCTCGATTAACGTGTTCTACCAAACCCGGAAACAAAATAGATTGCATAGCCTGATTGGGTAATAAAAAAAGTTGAGCAAAACGCTGCGATACACCTAACCATGCAGTATGTTGGATAGAAATAAAAGTTGACGCGTAAAACAAACTGATGCGAGATGATAGGGCAGAAGTAGCTTCGCGTAGCATAGCATATCCACCAACTTGTAAAAGATGGCGCCATTCTTCTTGCTCGTTTTTTCTTTGTAAAAATTGCTGATAAGGAATTTTAAAGGATGCGTAAAATCCTGCTAGAAGGCTGGCAACACCTAATACAAGAATAAGTGAGTGAACAGGTAATTTCCAAACTGCTAGTAGCGCAAAACCTATCCATTGCACGAGTGCAAATACGCAATTGCTAATTGCGATAGTTTGTGTGTTTAGTTTTGCCCGAAGAAAAAACGTTTGCCATCTGAACCAGGCATTGGGTAAAGAGTAAGCACCATACAGCAACAACAAGTTTTGTAAATCACCTTCTACAAAAATGGCAACGAGTAAAATGCAAACATTCGCCAGTGCTTCGAAAGAAAACATAGCTAGGAAGTTAAGTTGTATGGCTCCTGCACTTTCTTCGTTTGTTCTCCCTGCCATTCTTTTTACAAGAGCAGGTTGAATGAGCGCATCGCGTAAGCTGCTTACTAAAGCGAATAGTGCAATAAACATAAACCACGCGCCTGTTTCGTTCATACTAAAAATACGGGTAATAAAAATGATACTTCCCATACCTGTGCATAATTCTACAACGTTATTAACCAAGGCCCACCCTCTTGTTTTATTAGTAATCATATAGTATTAGCGTTATTTTTTATGCTGCTAAGATTAATTGCACGAAATAAAATGGCAACAAACATCCAGAATAATACACTCATCGGGAAAACACCGATAACTTCTTGTCCCCACTCTACAAGTAACAATGGAGTAATGGCAGCAAGTAAGCCGTAAGCAAGGGCTTGTAAGGTTTTGTCTTCCATGCGCGTAGAAGCCACTACACCTTCTTTGATTATTTTAAAGTAAAGCCAGAGAAAGAAAAACAAACCGATCCAGCCTAATTCTACAGCTACCCGAATAAGGCCTGAGTCTGGTGCAAACAAAGCTAAGAATGTGCCGGGTGTAAATCGTTGCCCCCATACTCCGGTTGAGCCTAATCCGCCACCTATAGGATGCGCCAATATCCAGGGGAAAATCATGGCTCTGTTTTTTGCTCTGGTTTGGTACGATTTATCTTCTGATGCTTTAAAAACAGATTGAATGCGTTGAACATGATAATTATTACTAGGTGTAGTTGCTAACACAATAAACCCAACTACTGCTACTGCTAAAGAGTTATACATCCAACGTTGGCGAGCTAGAAAAACCCAAATCACATAAAAAATAGGGATTATGATAAAGGCCGACCGTGTGCCAGAGTAAACCATCGCTAAAAGCGTTGTTGCGCTTACGGTCAGTAAAACAAATTTCATCCAATAACTTTTGCTCACACCTACTAAGGGTAAGCATAACATGGATATAAAAGCCATTAAAATTCCGAATTGTGCCGGAGAACCAATAGAACCGATGGCACGCCATCTTCCATAATTAAAAACAAGATGCACTAAATCGTGGCTGAAAACATAATTATACTCCCATGAGAAATAACCAACCGTAGCTTGCCAAATTCCCCACACGGCAGAAACAAAACTTAAGAATAAAATAACACCCAATAACCGAAATAATTTCTGTTTCGAGTCGAGGTAACTGTACGTAAGAAAGAACAACATCATGTACCCAACAGCAGGGCGGATAACATAAAACCATGCTGCCCGCGAACCGGCCCAGGGATTAAATAATTCGATTACATTCATACCAGCCCAAAGAAATACAGCCAAGCTGATGGGTGTTTTAAAACTTTCCCAATTGCGTTTAACTGTGCAACTGTACAATAAACCAACAAGCATAACGAGTATCATCACATCCATACCAATACCCATCGGAATACCTTCTGCTAGCCTGTTGGGTATGCTGATAAAAAAGGCAAATAATACTAAGATGTATAAACCAATACCGGTATTCCATAAGGCCGCTATACTAATGGGCATGGCTATAATTACAACTATTAACCCAATGCCTGCCCAAAAACCAAACTGCAAAACCATATAGGTTACCGTTGGAACTGCAGAAAAGCATACTAACCAAAGCATCCACGAAGGAATATTACCTTCGCCTTTTATAAAGCGAGCAAGTTGTGTTCCTGCAGTGGGTGTAAAGGATACCATTTATAATTGATGGTTAGTGTGGATGAACTTTCCGTGATTTTCTTTTTTAATGCTTTTAAATGCATTAAAGAAATTATGCCAGGCTAAAAGAGGAAGTCTTGCACCATAGCGTAAGGTCGAGGATATGTTTTTTTGCTGAATTAAAAAGATAAGAATAGCCGCGTTTTGCAACGCCAACGCTAAGGTAAACACAGGAAAATCTAAAGGCCATGTTTCTGTTATCAACCTAGAAGCACATTCTGCAAGAGCAAAAAAATGAATGAGCAAAAACTGAACAGAGCGAGGTGGACGATAAAGCGTAAGCAAATACTCGAAAGGAGCTAGGCGTTTGTATTTCCAAGAAGCTTTTAAAAGTTTACCACCATGGTACAAGGCATTGTAATATTGTTCGCCAAACCAACGCACACGTTGCGGATTGTGTACTTGTTGTGAAGCAGTTTTTTCTTCAGTAAGGGTGCTATCCGACCAAAAAATACTGCGCACTTCGCGTTTGCTGCTGAGTAAGTTGATCATAAAATTTTTATCGAAACCGGGTGCTTTCGGATCTAGTTTATGGATGGTATCTAAAAACAAATCAGTTTCGATGAGGGCACCACTTCCGCTTATTTCAATCATTAAACCTAAGTTTTGTTTAGCAAAGCGAAACATGGTATCGTTTAAACGCTCAGTTATATGATCGAAGAAGGAAATAGCATTATGTGTTGAAATGGATAAACGTTTGCCTTGAATAATATCGAATTGATCGTAGACATGAGCTGGAATTTTTTCGAAGAAATCGGACGCTATCAGATTATCTTTATCTACCAACATAACAAACTCCGGATTTATTTTGCCTTTGTTTTGATACACTGCAATTTGCGAGCAGATGTAGCGTAAAGCATGTTGATAAGAATTCCCAGAAAGGTGATCAAAGTTTTGCGACTCAACCCAGAATCCTTTTTCGCGTGCATAGTAGCCATATTCTTTTTCGGCTTGTTGCAACAACACAAATACTTTTATGTTTCTATTTTTTATGGCAACAGCCACGGCATCTAGAACTTGTTTGAAGATAGGAGTGGGTTTATAGGCAGGAAGTATAAGCAAGACCTCGGGGTTGTATACGTGTACACTTTTTTTCTTCTGCGATTTTTCCTTGCCTGCCAAAATCAAGATCAGCCAATAAAAAGCATAGAAACAGAAGTAAAGAGCAAAAGGAATAAGGAGAATATATAATACTGTTTTCATTGTAGGTTGCGTGTCATTATTTTTTTAATCCATTTTCTGATTTTACTTTTTTTATTAGGTAAACCACCGAGAAAATCTTCCATACTTTCCGGATATACATCTAAAAGAACATTACCTAAAAAAGAAATAGGAGAGTGTTGGATAAGTTCTTCGGCACGTTTATCCATTTTGGTAAAAATGCGATTAGCCTTAAAAGCCAGCAGAAGATGGTTGCCTTGCTCCATCCAAAAGTGAGTTGTGGCCGGTTGGTCCATAGGTGTAGGCACAACTAATACGATATCGTTTTCTTTTTTCAGTCTTTTAATTTCGTTGATTACTTTTTCGCGATTAGCAATTAGTTTTTCGTTTTCTAACCAATCATTAAAGTTAACATCAGCTTCTGGCAGGTTTTGTTGGAGCGTGCAGTTGGCTTGTACCAGTGCCACACGCAAATTGGCTTCGTGTAAAAACTGTTTCATTTTAAGGGCAATGGAGTTTTGGCCTTGTTCTCCAAAAGCAGAAGTGATCAGCAACACATTTTCTTCGCCTTGGCAACGGTTTAGTATAAGTTGTGCCATTTGCATCCATTGTTGGTTTTCTACGGCTGTCCAGGCACTTTGTAGAACATCATCTTTCAGATTTGTAGTTTGCGGAATAGCACCAAGGATAGGAAGCGAAGTATGCATCTTCAATTTTTCTACTGAGCGAATGGTTGCATCTAACAAGTGTAGAATAATAAAAACAGCGGCCAATAAAACGAATACGGCTAATCCACCTGCTATAATCATAATCCATCGCTTTGAAGGTTGAGGTTTAGCAGGAAGTATTGGAGTGTCGATTACATCGATTACATTTTCACCAGAACCATACTCCATGGATTCGGTTAGGTTCAGCTTATTGAGCAACGTTAAATATACATGATTAGCGGTACTGATTTCTTGTTCGTACGCACCTATGGTAGATTCGAAAGGAGCAAAACGTTTTGAGTATTGATTAACGCGTTGAATTTCCGAATTGATAATGTCAATCATATCAGCAGATGTTTCGGCATCTAAATCATAATTCAGAAAACGTCCGGCTAAGTCTAACTGAAACTGACTGGGATCGTAAGGCGTTTTGCGTGCAAGTTCTAACAATTTCTGTTGAATGGCAGCTTTTGTTTTTTCTATATTTGATTCTATTGATTTTTGATCTGCCACTTTTTGATCGCGAAAGGAATTTACCAAGGCCGATCTGTTGAGTTCTTTTAATTCATTTTTCAGTTTTAGAATTTCATCATGACCGGATAAATCAAGCGATACTTCATTTCCGCTTTGCACGGTTGCTAAAACTTCTTGTTTCCCTCTGCTGCTGGCGGCAACACGGGCCATCAGATTGGCACGTTGCCCTTCTAATTGAACAAGGTAAACAACAATAGCCTTGGTGTGTTCGCCAAGGTTAATGATGGTGTTAGTAGATTTAAATTGTTCGAGTCTTTTTATTTTCGTGTCTAAATCTTCTTTGGCTTGGCGCACTAATCCTTCTATAATTTCTTTATGTCCTTTAATTTTATTTTTTGCTAATGATCTGTTTTCTTCTACCAGGGCTTCTATGAATAATTCGGCCAACAACTTTGCTTTCTCAGGATGTTCGGCAGTTAATTCTACTTTCATAAAATTGCTATCCATTACTCTGAAGGCAAGTATTGTGTTCCGGATTCCATCGTCTAGTAAGTGATGATAGTGCAAAAATTGGATCATGAGTTGAGCAGCAGAATCATCTGGCGATAAAGTTTCTCCTACTTGTAGTGCCATAAGTTTTTGTTCTACTTCGGCACGTTTAGCGATTAGTTTTTCATTTCCATGATGAAAGTAATTAGGTGTTGGAGCTAATGCCAATTCAATGGCTTTTATCCGAACACGCTCTAGTGTGCGTTTAGATTTGAGTAGTTCTACTGTGTTTTGAAAATAGGAATGAACTTGATATTGCTTCAGATCTTCATCCGCTAAACTCAATCCTTTGCCTTCTTGCAAATTAAGGTAAAGCCTTGCTTCTGTTTTATATTGTTGTGGCAGATTGCGCGTAAAATAAAAAATCAGCGTCATCGTAAGCAACGGCATGATGACGAGTTTATATCGATGACGCAAAAGTGTTCTTAGTATATCTATTAAGGTATCCATGGTTTATCTGCGCACGAGTTCGGTTCCTTCTTCGGTAGCTGTAGTAAGCAATTCGATTTCGCGTTTTAGCTTGCGTACTTGCAATTGTGCTTTTAAAACAGCTTCGTTAGTAAGCACTAATGCATTTTGGTTAAGCAAAACAGCTTCAAGTTGTTCTTCTCCTTTTTTAAATTTTGCTTCAATCAATGTGCATTGTTCTTGCTGAGTTTGTTGGGCTTGTAGGCGTAACTCTAATAGGCCAAGCGTTTCGAGGTAGTGATAAAACAATTGAACAATTTCTACGCGCAATTGTCTTCGTTGATGCAGTACCTGATTGTGTGCTCGTGTAACTTGTAGTTTGGCTTCCCGAATGTAACTGCTGCGGCTAATGAAACGCTCAGGGTCTATGCTTAATGTTAAACCGAGTTGTGGCAAAATACCTGCAGTGGTAACTGATTCATTATTGCTGTTGACTTGCGTATTAAGAGAGAAAAAATTTACGCCCATACGGAAGGAGGATACCCAACGTTTTTTTTCTTGCAACACGTTTTCGTGTTGTTGGGCTAACTCGGCTTCAAAGCCTTGTATCCAATACGAGTTTTGCAAGGCACGAGCAACAAGAGAATCAAGTTGGGCTTCGTTTGTTAACAAACTCTCGATTAATTTTTTCTCTTGTGCAGGATCAATGTTTTCTTGCGAAAAGCATGCAAACGCGTGCAAACAAAAAGTAATCGTAATCAACACTATGTTCGGCTTCATTCCTACTATTTTTTTCGCTTTGTATAGTTCAAAATTAGAGGGAGAAAAAGCGGTATTTTTTCTTTTTAGATGTTTGGATGCTACAAGGCGATTAATAGCAGGTTGTGGTGGTTTTTGGAAATAAAAATCCGGAGATGTTTCCACCTCCGGATTATTCAACAATTGGGCTTAAAAAAATTTTATTGATAGATGTAAATAGCTTGTCGGTAGCCCGAAGAGTTTTTGTACCAGTCTTTGCTTATGTTACCACCACTTTTTGCCCATTCGGCAAATTTTAAATGTGCTTTATTAATGGCTTGTCCTTCTACCGGGTAATTAAATTCTAAAGGTAGATTAATGGCCCAGGGCAGGTTATCTCCTGATTTGTAAAAGCGTCCTTCTTGCGGTCTGCTGCTGTCTGCTTTGCTTCCTAATAAAGTAAGATTTGCTTTTGTAGTGGGTGGCATGCCGGGTAAGTGTACTTCGGCAGTGCGTTCGTTCACAAAAATAAAAGCATTAAAAGGTGCATAGCCTAATTCGGTTAAACTGATAGGCGTTGTAAATTTTACGGAGAAGGATAAAGAAATAGGAGAGATTTTTCCTTGGTTGTTTTGTGTATTCACCATGCCGGGTCTGCCGAATAAATCGTGGCTGTTGTTGAACAAAACGAGTACAGCTTTTTCTTGTCCGGCTTCTGTGCCATTTGCTAACATAGGTAATGAACCATAACGGGCTCTATCGTAAGTAACAGAAGCAATCTTATCGGAAGCAACAGGCAACTCAATTGCAAATCCATTTTGATAAGATGCACCTAAGGCACGCACTTTAAACTGACCTTGTAATTCTACAACTTCGTTGGCCACATTGGTGATGGCCTTAAAGTTGTAATCCACAACCACATCGTTCATATCATAGTCGCCTTTATCGGGCCACATATCTTCGAAGGCAAGAGAACCAAATACATTCTCGGCAGGAGAGAAAACATTGAAAGCGCGCTGAGCATCGTTTGGATATAAATCATTTCTATCCAATACATTATCTCCATCCGTATCTGTTCCTGTGGCAGCTTTAGCAGATGCTACGTTTTCTGTAATTACCGCGCGATACGGATTAGCAGTGATAAAAAATACAGCATCGTTAAAATCATTATCTCCTCCGGGGCGAGATGTATCTTCAATACCCAACAATACAGTTTCGCGAATGTCGTCTTTTAAAGTGGCTACATGTGGTTGGTTGGTGCCTGTTGTAAACGTGTTTAATCTTTTGTTAGAGTATTTGATTTGTGGTCTGTCTAAAACATCAAGTCCATTCCATCCATCAGGCACTAAAAACCAACCAATGCCAGTATTAGCCGGGAATCTTCCTAAGTAAATTTTATTACCTGATTTTAAATTTCCACCACTTCCTGCAAGTGAAACATTGGGGAAGATGATGTTATGTAACTTTTATATCGTTAATAGAAGTAGGAGGATTATTGAGATCATACGTGTAATACCCCAATGCATTTCGCCACCCTGCACCTTCGTGCACGAAGGTGATCCATACATCTGCTGTTTCCTGAAAACGTGTATCTGCATTGATGTTCTCAGCAATATACTCTGGGTTGAATTGCGGCACTGGTCTTCTTTCGGGTAGAGAGTTATTAACCAGATCGAGTAAATCTTGCGGAATGTAGGTGTTAACAGGTTCCAGGTTGTTGGGTACACCTTGTGCATCGAAAGTAGCCATGAAAGTAAACTTTCCATTGGCTGTTCGGCTAGCGCTTGCCGAAGAAGTTACTCTGCTGCGTATAGCAGTAAGGTTATTTCCGCCAATGGTAACTTGGTTGTTGCCTGCTTTTATGGCAACTATTGTTTCTTGTGGTAGACCTATATAGGCTGTACGGATAACAAGCGAATCGATGTAATCAGGTAGGGAATTGATTAGCTTTGCCTCTCCGTTGTTATTCGTTTGAAATGTGCCTAGGTTTAAAAAACCTTCTTCTGTTCTGAAACCATATTGCATGGGCACACGTGTTAGCCCTTTTCCACCATTATCTAACACCTTAACATCAACCTGAAAATCGCGGGTTGTGGTATAGTTGAAATGATCGGGGATAGAAAGAGCGGTAATATCTTCGCTGGTTGTTGTTTCGGGGTTCAATACTTCTACACACGCTGTTAGCATAAAACTTGTGAGTAGAAAGAGTAATACTTTTTTCATTCGTCTTCAGTTTTTGGCAAAACTAAGCTTTAGCCAAAAACAGGATTATTTTTTAGATAAGCCGCAAGCCCGGCAAGACGATTGGCATTACCTAGTCGTTTTTTGGAATTTGATAAAGATTGAAAAAGAAGGTCCTGAGTTTAGTAAGAAAACTATTTTTTCTCCATGCTTCAATTTTATCTACAGTAGTACGCAGGCGCACATACGCGGCAGAATTTTTTTCGATGTAATCGAAAGAGCCAAAATGCAAAGCTTGTACGGCTGTGGCCATATCATCTTGTGCAGAAAGATAGATAACCGGTATTTTAGGTTTTACTTGTTTTATTTTTTGTAAAACATCGAGGCCATTTTCGTTTTCATCGAGTTGATGATCTAAAATAATTAAATCCGGATTTTGATGAAGTTGAGCGATGCAAGCTTGGCCGGAGAAAAACGAGAGCACACGATAGCCCAGGTTCTTCATGTGTTCTTTCATAAACTGTTGATAGATCATGTCATCATCTACAACAAAAGCAATTTTTTCCATTTGTAATTACGATTTCGTTTTCTCTTTTAGTTCTTCTACTTCTTTTACTAATTCCTTTGCTTTTGCGAGGGCTATGTGTACGGTTAAGAGAGATTCATTAGAATAAATATCCGTTGCCATTTTTTCAGCTTGTGCAGCTTGTGTTTGCACATCTGCAGCGCCAAACAAACCTAACGATGCCTTAAGGTTATGAAAAGCCCTCGCCAATGAATTGCCATCTTTTTGTAGTAAAGCTTTTTCAGCTCGTGTAATCAGGTTAGGAAAGTGCAACAAAAAAGTGTTTACCAATTCTTCGCGCATGTGTCTGTTGTTAAGCGACTGCTCATTCAACCTCTCCTCATCCAGGTACAGAAATGTTTGCTGTTTCATGGTAATTAGGTTTTGTGCCACAAATTCAAATCCTGTTCCAAAGAGAAAACAACTTATTTACTGATAAAATCTTTATCGATAGTAAACAACCAGTAATCGAATGCAGAATGCTATTGAACGATAGATGTACGCTAAACTTCTAATGAAAAAAGTTAGAACTTAGCTAGTCTGGTATTTTCCTGATATCCATTTTGGGATGACGTTTACCCAAAATGAAACAACTTTTATAAAAGATTTAATCTGCGCATTAACTCCGGGCGATACGATTCGCCAATAGGAATTAGTTTTTTGCCAATGATAACCACGGTATCTTCAATAGCCTGAATGCGATCGAAGCGAACAATAAACGAACGATGCACACGAATAAACTGATCGCGCGGCATTTTATTTTCGATGCCCTTCATGGTAGAGTGTACAATAAAACGATCTTTCTCAGTATAGATGTTCACATAATCACCATAGGCTTCAATCCAAGTAATATCGGAAAGTCGAATACCTACAATTTGATTATTAGCTTTTACGAAAACAGATTCTGGTGTAGTGTAACTATCTTTTTCTTGGGCTAATCTTTTTTCTACACGGTCTACAGCTTTTAAAAATCTGTCGAGCACGACAGGTTTTAATAAGTAATCGGTAACTTCAAAATCAAAAGCCTGAAGCGCATATTGTTCTTTAGCAGAAGCAATAATCACTTCAGGATAACTGTTTAACGATTTAAGTAAATCAAGCCCCGATAGATCTGGCATTTCCATATCCAGAAATAGTAAATCTATCGGTTGAGAAGTTAATACTTCGCGTGCTTGCAAAGGATTATTACAAGAGGCAACGAGCTGTAAGCTTTTAACTTGTAGGACCAACATCTCGAGCATTTTGCGCGACATGTCGTCATCGTCTACAATTAGGCAGCGGATTTTTTCAACCATGGATGATTAACTTCCAAAATTCGTCTCAAGATAGCACGAATTCTGACGCGAATCTCCTCCGGATTGAAAGGCTTTGTAATAAAATCATCGGCACCGGCCTTTAAACACTCAATTCGGGCTGTGCTATTCTCGGTTGCTGATAACATTACGATGGCAATATTGTTCCACTCAGGGTTTTCCCTGATGCGTTTTACAGTTTGTAAACCATCCAATCCGGGCATGTTTAAGTCTAAGATAATAACATCGGGTACAGAAACACGTGTTACATGATGGAGGCAAGAGTCGCCATCGGGTACGTGTGTGCTGTTAAATTCTTTTCTAAAAAATTCTTTTAACAGAACAGGAAGACTGGGTTCATCATCTGCGATGAGTAAGTTTAATGTAGCATTCATATTAATTTGTATGTTGGTTATTTTTAATAAGTTCTATTTCCATGTAGGCATGATCGAGAATAATTTGTATTTGAGCCAATAGCGCGGCAATGGTTTCGGCACCTTCGTGCAAGGAGGCTGCTTCTTCTACTTTGCTTACAATGGTAGTTAACGAATTAATGCCCACATAGGCGCCTTGTGGTTTAAAGCTATGCGCCAGTTTTTTGAGTAGTTCAAAATCTTCCTTGATAAAGGCAGTTTTGGCTTGCTGCATAAATTCTTTCGATTGCTTTTCGAATAGTTTAATCATTTCTATTTGAAAGGCTGTATTACCAGGTGAAATACTTTCGAGATAATCCATTTTAAGATAACCTCTGTTTTCTTTTGTTGTGTGGTTCGCATTTGTTTGGTCACCAACTTTCAAAAATTGAGTGAGTTTAAAATTTAAGTCAGCTGGTTGAAAGGGTTTCGAAATATAATCTTGCATGCCTGCGCGCATTACTCTTCCGCGTGGATCGTGTAATACGGAGGCCGTCATGGCTAAAATATTGATATGCTTAACAGGTTCTTGAAAATTATTTCTGATGTGTTGTGTGGCTTCAATGCCATCCATTTCAGGCATTTGCACATCCATAATGACAAGATTAAAATCATGTTGGTCGCGAAGAATGTCTAACGCCTCAGCACCATTGTTGGCTACCACAACTTCTATCTGCCAATTTTCTAAAGTTCGTTTCGTAACCAATTGGTTGATAAGGTTATCTTCTACCACCAAAACTTTACTACCCGGAAAATCCACTAAGGTTTTTGTTTCTTTTAACGTTGGCAGTATATTTTTTTCTGCTCTTTCATACGGTATGATAATGGTAAACACCGAGCCTTTGCCGACTTCACTATTTAATAAAATTCTTCCACCTTGCATTTCCACCAATTGCTTTACTATGGTTAACCCCAACCCGGTGCCGCCAAAGCGTACGGCAGTAGATTGATCGGCTTGCGTGAAACTTTCGAAGATGACATCAAGCTTTTCTTTCGGAATGCCTATGCCACTGTCTTTCACGGTAAATTGTAATTCGCAAGTTTGTTCGTTGATTAGATTTGCTTTACCAGAAATACGAACCGATCCTTCCGCTGTAAATTTAATGGCATTAGAAAGTAAATTCATTAACACCTGACTAAGCCTTAGCGGATCGCCCAGTAATGTAGAAGGTATGACGGATTCCCAATCGACAGCTAAAACAATGTTTTTTGCTTCTGCTTGTACTTTTAAATTTTGTACAAGCTGATCAACTACTTCGCGTGCATCAAAAGCTACAGATTCAATTTGAAGTTTGCCGGCTTCTATCTTAGAGAGATCGAGGATATCATTAATAATCGAAAGCAAGTGTTCGCCAGAAAAACGAATACCATTTAAATACTCTAGGTTTTCTTTAGATAATTCTGAGTTGATCATCAGGTTGGTTAAACCCAGCACACCATTAATAGGCGTGCGTAACTCGTGACTCATTTTGGCGAGAAAATCCTGTTTGGCATTCATCGACACTTCGGCCAATTGTTTGGCCCGAAGTAAATCGTTTTGTATTTGTTTGGTTTCGGTAACATCTCTGTATAACCACAAATGGCCGCGGTATTCGTTATCAATAAAAATTGGGACATAGTCTCTGGCATATACCTTACCGTTGATCAATTCGCATTCTTCGTTTACGGCTATTTCGCGTGTGTTTAATAATTCCTGAATGCGGGTAACAAAGAAGTTGGGGTCGGCAAAAAGATTTTTAGATTGTTCGGCAGCGTTAGAACAATCCATTCCTATTAAAGAATCGGCTGGTGCCGGAATACCAAACATTTGGCAAAACTGATCGTTGCATAAAACAACATGTCGGTTTTCATCTTCTACCAAAACACCGGCCTGAATAGTTTTAATAAGATTTTGTAAGCGAGTGCTGGTAGATTTTAAATTTTCTTCGTTCTTTTTTCTTGAACTTATATCGCGCAAAATACCGCTGAAAATTCTTCTTCCGTTAGAAAACGTTTCGCCAAAACTAATCTCTAATGGAATTTCTCGTCCATGTTTGTGTAAGCCAGGAAGTTCGAGTGATGTCCAACTGTGTAGCTTTTTCTCTCCTGTTTGATTGTATCTTTCAAAACTTTTTGCGTGCAACGTTTTAAAATAATCAGGCATGATGATTTCCAGTTTTTGCCCGATTAACTCGTGCGTTTCGTAGCCAAAAATTTTTCCGGTTACTTCATTACTAAAAATGATAAAGCCTTTATCATTAATAGTAATGACACCATCAGATAACGTATCGAATATAACTTGCTTTAAGGCTTGTGTATCACGCAGCTCGGCTTGTGTTTGTTTGGTTTGGGTTATATCGCGCGTTAAAACTAAAGCATGTTCTTCATCCAGAGGAACAATACGCGCTTCAATAAATAGACTGGTATCTTTTTCGGTATGGGTAAACTCAAAGGAAACAGATTGTTGGGAAGTTAGCGATTGAGCTAGTTCCTTCAAAAACAAATCAGTGATGGAAGGAGAAAAAATATCAGAAAGAAAATGTACATGTTTTCCATAATAGGATGTTCTTTCAATAATTTTTCCTGCACGATCTACCTTTATCGGATGGTCGGGTACAGCATTTAATAAAGAGCTAAGTGTTTTATTTTTCTCACCATTTTGTTTAATCAGTTGAATGTTGTTAAGGGCTAACGATGCATATGATGCTAGAAATTGCGCAGTTTCAAATTCATCCTCCGTAAAAAAATGATGAGATAAACGATTGAGCATAAACGCACCCCAACAATGTGAACCAATTTGCAAAGGAATGGCAATCATTTGCTCTTGCTTTACTTCAACACCAGCAGGATAAACAGCTCGTTGGTCCAAGTGTGCATCCTTTACATTTTCACCTTGTGCTTTCGTAATAATTGAACCTACAATGCCTTTTCCAAAAGGTATGGACCAATCTTTGTTTTGCTTGTTAGCGATTTCTCCTTTTAAAATAATAGGACGAAAAACTTCTTGCTCGTGGTTGGCTACATAAATAGCCATTAAGTCGTAAGCGATAAGTGTAGATAAGCCATCGGCTAACAAAACAGTAACCTCGCTAGCATCCAACGTAGAGCCAATGCGCGTAGAAATATGAAGCAATGTTTTTCGTGTATTTGAATCGTTTGAGGTCATATGCGGTAGGTGATGCTTTATGGGAACAAAGGTGATTGTACTAAATTTTAAAATGAAAGGTTTAATCGAAGGATTAAGCCGATTAATCGAAATTAAGCGAAAACCAAGTCAATCGGTACCAACTTGCGCCATCTAAGACAAACAAGTATGATGGTTTTGCAAACAACTTTTTGGTTAATGACGGCTATAGTAGTGTACACCTACCTAGGGCACGGCTTTGTTTTTGGTTTATGGGCACGGTTAAAAAGAAAATAGTCATGAAGAGTTTATTCGAACCTGAGGTAGCCCTTATTGTTGCTGCGTATAACGAAGCCAATATCTTACCAGAAAAAATAGAAAATACATTGGCGCTGGCATATCCGGTTAACAAATTAAAAATACATATCGTAACAGATGGGTCAACAGATAGCAGCGAATTAGTTATTAAACAATACGATAACATTTATCATCATCATACACCAACACGTAAAGGAAAGTTAGCAGCGGTGCAACGCATTATGCCTTTGGTGCATTCGCCTATTATAATTTTAACAGATGCAAATTGTATGCTGAATGAGGAGGCTATTATAAATATTGTGCGCCATTATAGAAATGAAAAGGTAGGAGCAGTGGCTGGAGAAAAGCGAGTAAGAAACAGCGGAACAAAGGCAGGAGAAGGAGAAGGATTGTATTGGCGTTACGAATCTTGGCTGAAGAAAATTGATAGTAACTTATATTCTACCGTTGGCGCGGCAGGAGAGTTGTTTTCTTTCAGAAGAAATTTATATGAAGAATTACCAGCCAACACCATCATAGAAGATTTTGTACTATCGATGCGCATTGCCATGCGAGGATTTAAAGTTGTTTACGAACCCAATGCATATGCGGCTGAAGAGCCTTCAGCATCGTTAACAGATGAATGGAAGCGCAAAGTGCGCATTTGTGCCGGAGGCTTTCAATCGCTTGCTTATTTGCCCGGCATTTTAAATCCGTTTAAGTATGGTATGTTAAGTTTGTTATTTGTATCGCATCGTTTTTTGCGTTGGGCTGTTGTACCCTTTTTATTGCCGTTGTTGTGGTTGATAACAGCCATCCTGGCTACACATTCACAATCTTTATTTTTTGGCTTAGTGCTGATAGCAGAAAGTTTAGCTATTGCTTTTGGCTTAGTTGGCTTAGTTTTGAAGTCTAAATCGGTAATTACAAAACCGATGGTTATTGCTGGATATATTCTACTGATGAATGCAGCAGCTTATGCAGGCTTATGGCGTTACCTTAAAGGCACACAAAGTGTAATTTGGGAAAAGGCAAATAGATAGATTGAAATTATTTTTATTATTGAAGAGGCTTATATTACTTCGATATTCATCCTATTCATTCCAAATTCAAAATATATTGCATAACTGGTCAGTGCCTATGAATGAAGATTAGAATAATCTTTTTCATTGCCATTTATAAAGTAAGAAAACGTTGTATGATTTTTAATTTCCAGACTGATTTGAAGAAAGAAGAAACTGGCGGCTTCTTCCCATTTTGTTTCAGCAGCTTCTCTAATCATTCTTAAGATTTTGGTGTGTAGGGTTGGCTTTAGGTTATAGTGATATAGTATTCTATACAATTCATGCAAATACTGGATGCAAACAGAAGGATAGTTATGATTATTTTGAATAAGTTTTTGACATCGATCATTTAATTGAATCAGTATTTGATAAACATATTCAGTGCTAACTATCTCTCTTTGAGTAATAAAAACTTCTGCCTGATATAAGTGTTCGTCAAATTCAGGTATAGGCATTTGTTTGATAAACTGTATAAAGTTTTTACCAATTTCAATTTTTTCTTCCTTTGAATTATTTTTTTCTGAGATGAAATTTAAAGTTTGTTCCAGCTTACTTTTTAATAAACCTTGTGGCGATAGAGCAAGGTCAATCCGATATAGTGCTATTTCAAGTAAATCAACAATTTCGTTGGTTAAGTTTAAAGTTTCTAGGTATTGAACATAGTAAATTGTTTCATCAAGGATGGCCAATGCAATGCTTCTCGCCAAAATTTTATCTGTACTTTTTAATTTGATAACTTTCGGTTCTGCCAAATGAGTTGCATTGTATTTTTTAATTAAAAGATCATCATAATGATCTGCGACATAACAGATTTCTTTTAACACTGAGTAAATTTTTGTTGGCTCACAATTCACTAAGGATGAAGCATAGTAAATAATTAAGTCATGCTCAGTTATTCTTATCTGAGATCTTTTTAACAATCTATAATTTATTTCGGCTACTTCTTTTATAATTTCTGCTTTGTTTGCTTTTTCGATACACACTAGTTTTCCTATAATAGTTAAATCATTTTCCTTTATCATTATTTCAATGATGGAACTTCCATGTGGAATTTGATACGTGTGTGATTGTGATGATTTGTACAGTGTTTTAATATTAGGATTTACATAGTCCAAAAGATTTGAAATGGATTGTTTATAATTTTTTTCATCCCATGCCTTCATTACTTCTGGCCATACTTCTTCATACAAAGTTACTACGGTTTGTTTCCAAAGTGGCTGGTAAAACTTAGGTGTTATTTTCATGGCATTTTTTACTTTTTATTGTTAGGCGAAGTTATTGCCAAACTTGCGCTTAGCGGTATCTATAAAAGGTCACTTCAATCTTTAATTCGTTTCTTATGACCTATTTTGAATAAAATCTCAATCCTTAACGCGATGAGAAATATTCAATAACCAAAGTCGAGAGTTTACTTTGCTTTGATAAAATGCAAAAACGGTACGAAACAATGGTCGTACCGTTTGGTTTTACTAACTAAAATTGATTGTGATTATTTTGTTTACCTAAGGTTTTTATTTCACCTCAATCCTTGGAGGAATTAATTTATACACCACAGGCGTTACTACTCTCGATAATAGAGTCGAACTGATTAATCCACCAATTAATACAATCGCTAATGGAGATATCAGTGGATTAGATGATAACGCAATTGGTAATAAACCACCTATGGCTGTCATAGAAGTTAAGATGATGGGTAAAAATCTTACTTCACCTGCTTCGCGAATGGCTTCTTCTAAAGATTTCCCTTGCTCGCGTAACTGATTGGTAAAATCTACCAATAAGATTGTGTTCTTTACTTCAATACCGGCCAGCGCAATTAAACCAATAATAGCAACAAAGGATAATGAATTACCAGTAATGAATAAGGCCAACACTGCTCCTACAACACCAAGCGGTATAACAGATAAAACAATTAACGTACTCTTAAAGGTTCTGAATTCTAGAATCAATACAGCAATAAACAAGAAGATGGTAACAATTACTACACTTTCAAATCCACCGAAAGATTCTTGTCTGCTTTCTATTTCTCCCCCCATCGCATAACTATAACCAACAGGAAGTTTAAATTCATCCATGTGATTAATCACATCCTGAATCACCTCATCAGCTAAAAATCCTTTTTGCACAAAAGCTGTAACACTCACCATTCTCACTTTATCAATATGATTGATATTCAATGGCGATGCTTCTAGTGTAAGCTTGGCAACTTGGTGCAGCGGAATAGCTTTGCCTTGGTTACTATTCACAAACAATTGTTCTAATGCATCGAGTGTAGTTTCGGAACCATGATTTTTGGTTAATACTATTTCTACCTCATCTCCATTATCATCCGAAAACTTTCCAACGTTTAAACCTGCAACAGCTAAGCGAACAGTCCTATCTATTGTAATAGTTGAAACGCCCAACATCTGCGCTTTCTCTTTATTGATATCAACTTTAATATCAGATTTTAAATGGGTAACCGGATTGTTGATGTAAATCATCCCTTCTGATTTCTCGAGCATTCTTTCAACTTTACCAGCAATGTTTCTCAGTGTATCCAGGTTATCACCAAAAATTCTTACTTCAACTGGTGCATTGATTGGCGGACCTTGTTCAAAGTTTTTCACTTCTACTTTGGCACCAGGATAAGGCGTCCATTTTTTTCTGAGTGATTCAATTAAGGCTAACTTTTCTTCTGATGATGTGTCTTCTTTTAGTTGTACAAAAATTTGTGTGTAATCTTTTCTTTCGTTTTCAGGAATAACGTTGTAGTATATTCTCGGATTTCCTTTTCCTACATTGGTTGCGAAATATTCAATTTCTTTTTGTTGAGTTAATTCCGTTTCAATCTTTTTGGTGATGCTATCGGTATAATGCAGATTCGATTGTAAAGGTGTGGTAACCTCAATTAAGAATTGAGGTTTTTCAGAAGCAGGAAATAAACTGAAACCAATTACCGGAAACAATTGTAAGGAAGCAAAGAAAAGAATGGCCGCAAAAGCGATTGTCCACCATGGTTTAGCCAAAGCTTTATCTAACAACACAGAATAACTGCCATGAATTAATTTCTTTAAGCCACGCATAAAAATATTACCATCCGGATGTCCGTGCGATTCCTTCAACAAACGACTCGACAAAAAAGGAATAATGGTTAGCGATACAAACATGGATGCAAGCACGCAAGTAATCACACCCATGGGTAAACTTCTGATAAACTCTCCGGCTGCTTCGGGTAAAAATACCAAAGGAAGAAAGGCTATAATTAATGTAGCGGTACAACCCACCACAGCTAAACCAATTTGTTGTGTAGCCTTTAATGTAGCCTCTAGGCGCGAGTGCCCTTCGCGCATCCAACGTTCAATGTTTTCAACAACAACAATGCTATCGTCAACTAATAAACCTAATGCAACAACTAATCCAACAATGCTTAACTGATTTAAGTTATAGCCAAAGTAATTCATGATTACAATTCCGATGGCCAAAGAAAGCGGAATGGATATCATCACAATTATTGCAGCTCGTTGTCCGAGAGGTAATAAAGTAATGGCAACTAGTAGAATTGCTAAAATGAAATCAAAGCCTAAGCCTTTCAATCTTTTGTTTACATTATCAGCTTGGTCGAAATGATGAACCAAATCAATATTAGATGGTAATGATTTCTGAAATGATTCAATAACAGGTTGGTAAATTTTCTGTGTTTTAGAAATATTCTCTCCAGGCTTTTGCGCAGCGGTAACAAAAACACTTCTATACCCATTTAATCTTGTAATGTGCGTTTCATCTTCAAAAGAAGGATAAACACGTGCAACATCTTTTAAGAAAATGTTTTTACCATTTACAGAGTAGATGATGGTGTTGGCAACCTCATCGGCATTTTTATAATTACCGCTGGTTTTGATGTTAAACGATTTTGTGCCAGCATCAACACTTCCTCCGGGAATATTAGCAACTTCACTTTGTAAACTTCCAATCACAGCTTCTAATGGTATTTTCCATTGAGCGAGTTTATCTAATTGTAAATCAATTCGAACAATTTGATCGGGCAAGCCATGAATTTTAACATTTTTAAGTTGTTTTATTTTTTCTAATTCTTCTTGTAACTCTTCTGCATAAAATTTGAGTTTATCACGCGAAGCATTTTCCGATACTAAGGCAACTTGTATAATGTTTACATCCGAAGGTAAAACCCTTCGCACTTCTAAGCTAGCGAGGTTGGCAGGCAACTCATTACGCAAAGCGTTTACTTCACGTACCAATTCATTGTATTTCTCGTCAACATCGCTTTCGTATTTATATTCCACAAACAATACAGCTACACCATCCGAAATATTCGTTTTTATTTTCTTGATGTCTTTCAATTCTGAGATTTTTCTTTCCATCGGTTTCACCACCAACTCTTCCATGTCTTTCGGACTCGTACCCGGAAAAACAGCTACAATCGGATATTGTGGTGCGTTAAGCTCAGGGTCTTCTGAGCGTGGCATATTTAAAATGGTTGTAACACCTAAGGCGATAATCATTAAAAAAATAACCAGTGTAAACTGATAATTTTTTACTGCGTAATCTGAAATTTTCATACCAATGATTTTTTTCGGATGATTACTTTACTTCCACAATCGCAGAGCCTTGGCGCAGATATGCACTGCCACTTGCCACCACATAACCAGCTTGTTCTAATCCGGCTTGTACAACCACAAAATCTTTTTCGATTGTGGCAATTACAACAGGTGTTTTTTGAACTGTTTTTTTGTCTTGGGTGGTAAACACATAACCATTGCCACCATCACCATCTAACAAAGCATCGTAAGGTATTCTCCAACCTTGTTGGTTATTTTGCGTTTGTACCCAAGCTTTAGCAAACAAACCACTGGCGAGATTTACTTTTTCGTTTACGCTTACTTCTGCATAGAAAGCTCCGCTAGCCATATCGGTTGTTTCACTTTTGCGTGTAATTTTTCCTTCCAGATTTTTAAGTTCACTTAACTCAGTTTCTATTTTTACACGGTCTCCTATACGGCATGCTGCCCACTGCACATCGCTCAAGGTAATTTTTAATTTCCAGTTATTGTTGCCTGCATTATTGGTTTGCAAAACACTGTTTCCAGTTGAAACTACTTGTCCTTCATTGGCTAATTTCCTTAATACAAAACCATCTTCCACAGCGCGAATTTCAGCATAGGTTTTATTAAACAGGGCTGCATCATATTGTTTGCGCGCTACTTCAAATCCGGTTTGGGCATTTTGAAATTGTTCAAGTGTTGCTACACTATCACGGTATAATTTTTCAGCTCTGTTTTTATCACGTTCTGCTTTCTCTAAAGCTAATTTTGCTTGCGCTACTTGCGCATTTATTTCCGTTAAATTCAGAGAAGCGAGCAGCTGACCTTTCCTAATTTTGTCTCCCTCCTTCACATAAATTTTATCGATTACACCACCAATTTTAAAACTTAAATATGGCTCATTATCAGCATTAAATGTTCCTGATGTCTGAATCACGCTTGATAAATTTTGTTTTTCTATTGGTAATAACTTCACCGGAATAGCACCTTCGCTTTTGTTTGCTTCGCTTGTTTTATTTTCTGCGTTGCTGGTGCAAGCTTGCCAAAACAAAGGCAAAACAAGCACGAGTAAAAATGGTTGATTGATTTTCATAAGTATTTGGAATGATGGTTATTTAAATTGATAAGAGGCCACTTCTCTTTCGTAAGCAGCTTGTGCGATTAAAACCTGATAGGATAAAATAACTACTTGCAATTGTGCGGTTGTAAGTTGATTGCGCGCATCAATTGTTTCGATGAAAGTGTTTACACCTTCTTTGTATCCTTTTTCTATTAAACGTTGATAACTTAAAGCGGCTTCTTCTTGCTTTAAAGCAGATTTTAAATTTTGTGTGGCAACAGTAACCTGGTTATTCGCAATTTTGCTAGCCATGTTTAGCTGCTGTCTAACTAATTCTTGCTGATGGTTCGAGCTGGTAACATCTAATTTGGCTTGCTTAATTTTATAACGATTTGTAAAACCTGCAAAAATCGGCATCTCGAGTTGTAAACCAAGTAAATAATAATTTGCCTGATTGCTATAACGTAAGTTTTCAGCTTGCGCACCAAAATCTGCAAAACCACTTAAGCGAGGTATCCAAAAACTTTGTTTCATTTTTACTATATCCTGGTTGATGCTTAATCCTGTGGCCACTTGTTGTAATTCTTCTCTGTTACTTGGTAAGGTTTCGGTAAGCGTTAAGCGATTAGCTTGTGTTAAAGCATCTTCCTTAGAAATGGAAATGGTGATAGGCGAGTCTGCGGGTCGGTTCAATAAGAAATTAAAATATAGCTGAGCGTTATTTTCCTGAACAGCAGCAGCATGTATTTGCGCTAAAGTTTGTTCAATTTCACTCTGCGAACGTAGCAAGTAGGCAGGCACCGCTTTGCCATTTGCCAGTAAAGATTCATTTACGCGTTTACCTTCTTGGGCGCGAACAAGTGCACTCTCATAAATTTTTTTAGCTTGGTTCGCGCTGATGTATTGGTAATATGCAGTTTTAATATTCTTAACCAACTCACGTTTGTAAATAACAACTTCAAACTCTTGTAATGTTTGTTGTTTACGCTGAATGTTTCTGTTATAAATTAAATCTGTGTTTACTATCGGTGCCGAAATCCTAGCTCTTACGTCATAAAATTCTTGCGGAAAGAAATTAGTGTTTACATTATCAACCTGTGGAAAGTTATTCGTGCTGGTCAAATTATTTAAAGTGCTATACACACCATTCAATAAATCCCCAAGAGGAATAGAAATATTTCGCCCTCCATCACCATCTGTATAATTTCCTAATAGCGAAACAGAAGGTAAAAACATACCTTCAGCAATTTTGAGTGAAAGCAAAGCTTTTTCTAACGAAATGTTTTTCTGTTGTAAAACGAGATTATTCGTTAGTCCTTCTTGGATATAAACATCTAGCGAATCTTGTGCTTTTCCCCCAAAAGGCAAAAGCAAAAGTGACAAAAAAGACACATTAATAAATAGTGTTTTCATTATGAACAGTGTTAAGTAATCAAGAAAAAAATTTTATGTTTTCATTCGTTCCAGCATCGCCACAAAAGTTTCGTAAGCCATCGCTGTTAACTCATCTAAATTCCATTGGTTAGCACGTGCCACACCTACATGCCCTAAATGCCCGCTGCTTTTCAGTGTACACAACCCATGCATTGTACTCCAAATTGTAAAAGCAAGCAACGTGTTATCCATGTTCTTAAAATAACCTTCCGCTTGGCATTCAATAATCGTCTTTCTTAAAATATCAAATGCACGATCACCTTCATCCCACTCTTCAAAACAATTCGCTACATGTTTCAACGGCTCTTCCATAATAAAAAGAAGCTTATACACATCCGGATTTTGCATTGCAAACTGAATGTACGCCCTGCCCATTGCTTTCAATCTTTCAAACGGGTGCGAAACCGTATTTAAAACTTCGAAATGGCTTACCAATAACCTGAAACCATCTCGATGCAAAGCATGCACGATTTCATTTTTGTCTTTATAATATAAATAAATCGTAGCCGGAGAGTATTCAATTTTCTCTGCTATGGCTCTGATAGAAGTAGCCTCGTAACCTTTCTCCGTAAAAAGCGATTTCGCTGCCTGCAAAATTTCATTTTTCAGGTCTTCACGATGTCTTTCTTTTCTTTCGGCAACTCCCATGACACAAATAAAACGGAAATAAACTAAACAGTGTTTATTTTTTTATAACATTTTGGTTGCATTGACTATTTTCCTAACCCAAATCAATTTTAATCCGCTTTTACACCCAAATTTTTACATTCCTACGTCTTTAAAAAAATTGATGGGCGTTCCTAGTCTAGCTATACAGCTAGACTAGGCTGCTGCGCACCCTTACCATCCCTAACGCAATGTATCGGATGGAAAACTTATCAGGTTTTTTAATTGATGATTTTTTGATTTAGGACTTAATACGGATACGCATAAAATCTAATTCATAATCTGACAAGATTGTTCAAACTCAATTGTTTGAATTTTACCTTTTCTTACTTCAACTTTTTGCATAATACTTCGGTAAACATTCATTTTCAATTTTTCATTCTAGTTGTAAAAAATACCTGTTTAAAACTCTTAAGATTTACTTTGATAATCTCTTTCTGATGGAAGTCCATGCAAACAAAAAAGCCTGCTACTCTCGTAACAGGCTTTAGTATTTTTATAAGATGGGTATTAACCTAATTTAAAAGTGATAGGTAAAACCATTCTTTGTTTTACTGGCTTACCACGCTGTTTACCTGGTGTCCATTGAGGAGATGATTGAATGATTCGAACAGCTTCTTCATCACATCCTGCGCCAATACCTTTGATCGCTACAACGTCTGAGATAGAACCGTCTTTATTGATAACGAACTGAACGAACACTTTTCCTTCAGTTCCCATTCTGCGAGCTTGTGCCGGATATTTCAGTTTTTTCTGAACGAACTCATAGAAAGCTTGCATACCACCTTTAGGAGCTGCAGTTTCTTCTACAACAGTAAAGATTTCGTCTACTTCTTCTTTTGGTTCTTCTACTGGAGCAATAACAATTTCAGAAACTTTAGTGTCTTCTGTAACTTCAACATCGAATTCTACTTTTATTTCTTCCTCAATTTCTTCTTCATCGGGTACTTCAACAATTTGAGGCTGCTGGATAACAGGTTGTGGTGGAGGTGGTTGTTCTGTAGGTGGAACTTCCATGATTTCTTCCATCTGGTTGTTTCCTTTGTTAAGGTCTTTTACACTAGTATCATCATATTGGCGAATGCTAAAAGCTGAAACAGCTAGCAAAAGCGCAATAAAAAGACCGATATTAAAGAAAAGAAAGGATTTGTTGGTTAAATCAGCCTTTTCTGTCTTCTTAGCTTCCATAGGTATTAGTTTTGACAATAGAATTTCAAATATATAAAAAGGTCACAACTAGAGATAAAAAATTATTTTTTTACTTTCTACTGCCATAAAATACGGTCAGAAAGAGTGTAGGAAAAACAGAATATGGGGTATTGTTGAGTAAAAAATCTGTTTTTTTCGTGTATGCATCTAATAAGAATCCAGCTTCAAATCCGGTAACTTGGTCTTTAAAAGTTCCTAGTTCGAAGTTTATGGCTGCTTTTACATTAAAGCCTAAATTAAATTTCGAGTCTCCAATACCTTGGAAAAGTCTTCCTGGACCATAAATAGAAGAAATGAGTATCTCTTCCTTGTAAGGTGCAAAATTGCTGATGTTGGAGTTATCAGGTTGATATTCTACATAATACGGTGAAATTAATCCTAACGAAGGACCAGCAGCAAAAACAGCCTTGATTTCAGCACCTTTTTGTGGAGCTTTTTTAAAGAGTATAAAATCGTAGCCGTACTGCAAGCGAAATGAATAGAGATAATTTATTTTTCCTGGAATGAAAAGGTTATTTGTAAGCAAGGCGGGCTTTCTTACTTCTTGTGGATGTTTGATGTTTACTATTTCTAAACCATAGGTTTGTAGAATTCTGTTGTTCTCCAGCTTTCTTGCCTTTTTAAAGGTGAAGCCGCCAATCAAACCTCCAAAAGTATTTTTATTGATACCCCATGTAAATTCTTTTTGGTATTCGTAGCTGTCTTGGGTTTGTGCAAAACTTCCAAAACATATCAGTACCAATAGAATTGCTATCCAGAATCTCATCGTATTTTTGAACACAAGTAAAACTAACAGACCTAACGTTAATTTCAAATCAATAGTTTATGGCAAATACAGCGACCGTTGTTTATTCAGGAAATTTAAGAACACAAGCCACGCATACTTTATCCGGAAATACAATCATTACAGATGCTCCTCCGGATAACAATGGAAAAGGCGAGGCTTTTAGTCCAACGGATTTGGTGAGTTCAGCTTTGTGTTCTTGCATGATCACCATTATGGGCATACAAGCCGAAAAGGATGGAATTGATTTAGTTGGGTTGAAGGCCGAAGTGGTGAAAGTAATGGCTGTCAACCCAAGAAGAATAGCTGAAATTCACATTATTTTTCATCATGCCGGTTTGAAAGCTACTGAAGAACAAAAACAAAAATTGGAACGCGCAGCACATACTTGTCCGGTTGCTTTAAGTTTATCAGAAAACTTAAAGCAGGTTATCACATTTAATTGGTAATTCCAGCATCAACTGATGCTAAAATTTGTTGATAGTTAATTTCGAAGTGTGAGGCGTGATACACCACTTTTTGATCAACCAATACAATGGCTTGTGGAGATTCGTGTTCAACGTTTAAGCTTTCTGCGATTAAATTTGAAATGGATCGATAGCTCAATAAATCTAGGTAATAGGGTTCGATAACCTGATTATCATTGTCTTTCCAGTTTCTTTCTAGTCTATCTATCGTTGTTTTGCTGATAGAACATCGTGTACTGTGTTTAAAAAGCAGAACAGGTTTCTGAGAAGATTTTTTTATAACTTCAATTAGTTGACTTTCGGTAGTAAGATGTTGCCAATGCATAGTTTGGTAGAATAAAAAAGGAAAAACACTTGAGCAATAAAATTAGTTCTGTTTTTCTGTTCTTGGTTTTTCAATAGGTTCGATGGAATACGCGATGGCTTCTATTTCGCGCATAAGTTCGCGTTGGGGTTTGCCAGGACTGTAAACAAATCCTTCTACATAATACAAAAGATTATTGGAAGGATTAACAAAAGTGTAGCTCAAAAACGGTCCACCCATGGTGCGAGTATTAGTGCGCCATAGTCCGCGGATTTCCATTGCAAAATTGTTATTTAAGTTTACTTGTCGTGCTTGAATAGGATTAAATGGAATATCTCGTTCGATGGTTATGTAGCTGGAAGGTTGATCAGGGTCTTCAAATATATAATTACTAGTAATGCTTTCTCTCCATTGCAAAATACTATCCGGTAAGAGTTGGTATTCACTTACATAAGGTTTTGTGGCAATAAAAAAATTCTTATCGATTTCAGTTTCTGGTAAGCGAAGCCAAATAAAGTCTTTTTGATTATCGGCAATTTTAAAACCAGCTGGGAAAAGTGATTTTATTTTGAATTTTTCTTCGATGGTTTTTTTAATTGCTGTTGTGGAAGACACAACTCGCATGGCTTCTAATAATCTTTTTCGTTCTGCTTTATTGAAATGTTCTTCAATTTGAATTTTGTTTTTCTGAAGATGTGCAAGTAATTCATTTTCTGTTCTGCCAAATAAATACAATACTTCCTGACCCTTTGCATACTCATTAGGTTTGCTTACAATAAAAAAGGAACTATCCGACTGAATTCTTTTGATTGTTTCTTCAGATAAGTTTTCAGTAATGGCTTTAGTACCTTTCGACTTTTGATCTAAAGTGAAAACATAGACCAAGTTTCTGATTTGTGTCAAAAGTTTAATCTTTTTGTTTGGCTGAATAAACTTCGAATTGAAATTATACTCTGGTCTTGGTAAACCTTCCATTTCTCTTCGAAAGATTTGTTGAACTTCTTCTCCTAATGCATTACGCCATTGCAAGGAGTCCATCATCACAATCATATCGCCACTGCGACCTGTTGCTCTGGGTAAACCTTCGCCTGTGCCACTTTCGTTTTTTGTACATTGTGCAAAAACAGAAACCAGCAACAAAAAAATAAAAATCTTTTTCATATCTATCTAATCAATAAAAGAATCGAATTGTTTGTGAAACGTCACATTTTTTATTGACCTAAAATCAATTTTTGGCCAGGCTGAATACGACTGTTTTCTAATTTGTTGAGTTCCTTGATTTTCTCAATGCTTAATCCATCAAATTTTTTAGAGATGCTCCAAAGTGTATCTCCTTCTTGCACCACATAGGTTTTATCTCCGGGTAATGGGATTGGCAAAGTTTGGCTAACCGAATCTTTTTTAATTGCAGCAGGTTTAAGCCAAATGTTAAGTCGTTGGCCCACACGAATAGTATTGCTTCTCAAGTTATTCCATTTTTTAATATCCGCCACTCGTACATTATAACGGATGGCTATAGAACCCAACACATCACCGGATCTTACTCGATATACCACTTTATCTTTTCCATAAGTGCTGCCCGGAGAATTTTTGGCCAATATTTCTAATTCTTTTTTGCCAATACGCGAAGCTGAATCTAAGATAAAAGTGCGATTGTTTTCAAAAATCTTTTTAGTAGCAACGGGTACACGCAAAACAAAAGGTTTGCTTACATCTGGAATGGCATATTGTAAAATATTAGGATTGAGTAAGGAAATATCCTCTGCACACGTTTGGGTTAAAGTGGCGAAGGTTGGTAAATGCAAATATTTTTTAACGATGATGGTATCGCTTGCAGGATGTGCGTATTGATTTTCGAAGAGGAAATTATGTTCTTTCAAATAATTCATTGTGTAAGTAATCGCTACAAATTGAGGTACATAAGAACGTGTTTCTCTTGGAACATAAGGATAAATCTCCCAGAATGATTTTTTGTTACCAGCTCTTCTAATGGCGCGCTTCACGTTGCCCGGCCCACTGTTGTAAGCTGCGAGTGCTAACTCCCAATCTCCGAAAATGCCGTAGAGTTGTTTTAAATATCTGCATGCAGCAATAGTGGCTTTCTCCGGGTCCATGCGATCGTCTTGATAGAAATCTACATGTAAATCGAAATAGCGACCGGTAGCTGCCATAAATTGCCACAAGCCAACAGCACGTGCACGCGAAATTGCCTTAGGATTTAATCCTGATTCTATGATGGATAGATATTTTAATTCATCGGGTAAACCATACTCTTTTAAATATTTTTCGAAAAGCGGAAAATACAAATTCATCCGCTGAATAATCATATTGGTGTATGCCCTGTCTTTAACTGTGAAAAAGTTGATAAATGAATGAACCTTATCATTATAAATCAAAGGAATTTCTTTTTGTATACACGATAACCTGTCGGCAATTAAAAAGGGATCATCGTTGCCAGGAATAAACTCAAAGTTTGCTGGTAAGGAATAGAAATTGAGGTTGATAGAATCTTCTTTGTATAAAATTTCATCGAATGCATTTTCTACTTCTAAAGAATCCACCACCACCGAGTCAGGAACAATCTGAGCGAAACTCGAATAAGAAATAAACAAGCAAGAAAATATTATTATTGCTTTGCTAACAATTTTTATTTGGCGAAAAAAATAATCAACCATGTAGTTTAAGTTTCTCTTTTAAACGATGAGCTATTGATAATAATTTTATTTCCTGAAAATCTGCTGCCATGATTTGTAAACCAATAGGCAAATTTTGCAAGTCGCTACCGCAAGGTACGGAGATTGCGGGAATTCCGGCAATATTGGCGTACACGCTGTAAACATCTGCCAAATACATAGTAAGTGGATTTTCTTGTTTTTCACCTAATTTGAAAGCAGTAGTGGGTGCAGTAGGTGAAATTAGAAAATCATATTGTTTGAAAACTTCGATAGTTTCTTGTCTGATCAGTTGTCGTACTTTTTGTGCTTTTGAATAGAAGGAATCGTAGTAGGATGAGCTTAGCACAAATGTTCCTAACAATATTCTTCTTTTTACCTCTTCGCCAAAACCATCTGTTCTTACTCTTTTATACTGTTGTTCGAGAGATGAAGTTTGTGTGCTTGCGCCATATCGAATGCCATCGTATCGATTTAAGTTTGAACTCGCTTCGGCTGTCGTTAATATGTAATACGTTGGCAAGGCATAAGGTTGAAGGGGCAAATTGATTTCATTTACTTGGTGCCCATCTTTTTTAATTTGTTCGATGGCGCTACTAAAAGCTTGCTTTACTTCTGGTTGAATGCCATCATGTTCGATGCTTTGTTTGCTATAGGCAAATTTGAAAGTTTGATTTTTATTCTCTTGAATTGAAGTTGCGTAATCGGGCATATATTCCGATGAAACTGTGCTATCGAAATCATCTTTGCCGGCAACAATGCTTAACACTTTTGCGATGGTTTCTACTTCATGGGCAATTAAGCCAACACAATCAAACGAAGATGCGTAAGCAACCAAGCCATGTCGTGAAATGCGAGAATAAGTTGGTTTTAATCCTATAAGTCCGCAGAATGAAGCTGGTTGTCTAACAGAACCTCCTGTATCTGAACCAAGAGAAAGATGACACATTTGCGCTTGCACAGCAACTGCTGAGCCGCCTGAAGAGCCACCGGGTACGCGCGTATTATCTAAAAAATTTTTTACTGAACCAAAGGCAGAGTTTTCGTTAGAAGAACCCATGCCGAATTCATCGCAGTTTTGTCTGCCAATGATAATTGCATCAGCATCTAATAACCTTTGAATACAAGTTGCTGTGTATGCAGCACTGTAACCATCTAAAATTTTGCTACCTGCTTGTAAGGGAAATTTTTGGTAAGCGAAAACATCTTTAATACCAACAACCAAACCTGCTAGAGGTCCGGCTATATTATTTTTTAATTTCTGATCAATAATATCTGCTTGTTGCAAAGCACTTTCTTCAAACACATCTAAGAAAGCATTGAGCGATTTATTTTGATTGATGTTTTGTAAGAAGTTTAAGACTAACTCCCTACAAGAAATCGTGCCGTGCCGGAGAGCTTCCTGCACGGCACGAAATGAACCGTAGTTGATCAAGATGTTTGAGTTATTTAGTCCTTCATCTCTATTCTGCCAGCATCGCGGGCCGAATCAATATTTTTCTTTACGTCTTTGGTTGAATTTTCAACGTCTTGATTTACGTCATTAACGGCATTTTTAAATTCTCTTATGCCTTTGCCTAAGCCTTTTGCAAACTCAGGGATTCTTTTTGCGCCAAAAAACAATAAAACAGCCGCACCAATCACAAGCCACTCCGTACCACCGATTCCAAGTAAAAGCATCGCTTCCATAATTAATGATTTAGGTTGTAAAGATAGATAAAATTAGTCCAACCGAAACGAAAACTGTATAAATAGCGGAAAAACGAGTTATAGCTTATTTATTGCGTAGCCATAGTAGTGGATCTAAGGCTTCGATGCCTTTGCGTACTTGAAATTGAATTTCGGAAACACCTTCGATATTGGGAGCAACTAACCCCAACTCTTCATTTATCTTTACTTTTTGCCCAACTTTTACTTTTACTTGTTTGAGACCCACATACATTGTAAAATAACTACCATGTTTTATTACTACTGTTGTTCCAAACCGAGGTATTATGCTTATGCGGCTAATTTCGCCATCGAATACACACTTTACGGGTTCATTTGTGCCAGTTTGTATTTTAATACCTTCGCTATTTTCTACAATTCCTTTAAAAAAAGGATGATTTTGTCTGCCAAATTTTTGAGCAACAAATCCATTGGCTGGCCAACTCAGTTTATTTTTATTTTGTTCAAAGTTGGTTGAAAGAACAACCATTTCAGGAGCTTGAGAATTGTTTTTGTTGTTGGGATTACTTTTATTTTTCGCAGCGGCTGCTTTAGCCTCGCGTTCGGCTTTGGCAATTTCTTCGCGAATAATGTCTTCGATCATTTTATCGAGTTGGGCAATTGCTTTTTTTGTTTCGTTGTATTCTTGCCGAAGTTGTTTTTCTTGTTTCTCTAGTTGTTTGACAAGATTTTTCTGCTTTTGCTTTAAACCATCAAGTTGCTTTTTCTCTTCTTCTTCATCATAAAGCAATGTGTTTTTTTCGTTGCGTTTAATTTCTGTTGTTTGAATTTGTGATGCGAGTTGGTTTTGGGTTTTTACTATTTGATCAGCTTGTAGTTTTCTCAATGTTCCATATTGGTTCATATACCGCATGCGCATCATCATTTGATTGAAGGAAGATGCTGAAAAATAAAATGTTAATCGTGTAGCGCTGTTTCCAGCTTTTTGTGCAGCGAATAACATGGCGCTGTATTCTTCCTTCATTTTTACTAAATCCTCTTCAAGCGCAGTAATAATGCTATTATCTTCTCCTATTTCTTTGTTGAGAAAATTAATTTCTATTTGGATGCTATTGATGAGATTTTCTTGTTCCTGAATGCGTTGATTTAAAGCTGACAATTCGCCTAAAGTATTTTTTTTATTGCTACTGGTTTCAGCTATAATTTTTTCAACTTCCTTAATGCGTTGAAGGTTTTTCTGTTTTTCTTGCTGTAATTGATTTTTAGTTTTTTGAGTATAACCCAAAAAACTGATGCAGGCAAAAAAGAAGATTAACAAAAATCTATTTGCGCACATATTTCTTAGGAATGTTAAATGGAAAACGTAATTCTTTATCACCGACCTCTGCTTTATTATATTCGAACGTTATAGTTGTATTTACTAAGCCAGATGGTGCCTGATAAAAAACAGAAATAGTTGCATTGTAAGGGAAAAGTTTGTTTCCAACAGGTTGAAAGTTTGAGTAGTAAATTGTTAAAGCATTTTTTCTGTCATTTTCTCTTAATTCTACTTTTTCAATTTTTGCACCTGGGCTATTGATGTAATTGGTGACAGCAACTTGATTGGTTTGTTGTTTAAGTAGAAACATGGTTTCCAGTAATTCAACCACATCATTTTCATTTCTTTTGATAATGGGATTACCTAATAGAACTGCTTGTATTACATCGTAAGAAACAGGAAAATTGAATTTCTTTGAGAGAGAGAAATAATCGTACACATAAAACTCTTTATCAATGTTTGAAACGATGGTTATCGAATCTTTATTGATGAGGGCTTTTCCTCCTTGTACACCTATAACAGTGAAGGTCATCCAAATCACACTGTCTTTTCTGATTCGGATATTGGCTTTCACTTCTTGTTCTTTGTTAGCATCACGAACCGCTAACCTTGCTTTGCCATGAAAATAATCGAAATCAATTTCTTCTATTTTTACGGTTGATTGAACAGGTTGACCGCTGGTAAGCACTGTTGTTTTTTTACTGCAAGCGGTAATAGAAAAAAGAAGAATGATAACAAGATAAAAAAAACTATTGTTCATATAAGGTTCTGTTCGCAATTTTTTTAGAAAGAGTTTCGCTATTTGCATTCAATTGTTTTGCTTTTTCCCATTGGGCAACTGCATCATTGATTTGACCAAGCTTATATAAAATATCCCCATAATGTTCTAAGTGTGTAGCATTAGCTTTGCCACTGTTAATCACTTTCTCCATTATTTTTTTCGATTCTTTAAATTGACCTTTCGTATAAAGTACCCAAGCGTGCGTATCTAAAAAAGTAGGATTATCTGGATATAGTTCAATTAGTTTTTTCGACATCGCTTCTGCTTTTTCCAAATTGGATTTTCGAAGTGAAAGATAGTATGCGTAATTATTTAAAACGGATTCGTTGTTAGGGTTAATACTTAATACATCATCATATGCTTTTTCAGATTTTGTAAAATCCCTTGTATACTGATAGGCATCTCCTAACAAACTTCCGATGTCTTGTAAAAAGTTAGTATTGCCTGCTGAAAGTTTTTTAGCTTGTTCTAAAACACCTGTTGCCAGGTTATACTGCTTTTTCATAAAATAACCGAAGCCTGCATAATAGTAAAATGCTGCTTGATTAGGATACAATTCTAAAGCCGATTGTGCTACATCGATTAATTGCTGATAGTTATTTTTTCTGGCATGTAGTAATAACAAATTTTGAAATACCTCAGCATTTTCCTCGCCCAGTTTTATAGCTTGATGATAAGCCTCGATGGCTTGGGCATCGTTTCCACTTACCATTTTAAAATCTGCCAATAACACAAAAACTTTTCCTTCCTCCGGATGTGCTTTTTCTAATAAAGGAAATAGTCGATTAAATAAGTTAACTTTTTCGGTGTTGTTGGCTGTGTTGTTGTAATTGATTTCGTCCGTAATTTGAGCAAGCATCATGGCTTTTGTTTCGAAAGAGACATCTGCCAAAGTAAAAAGTGATAACCACAATTCGTTAGCTTTAGCTAGATTTCCTTTTTCTTTGTATAAGTTGGCGAGAAGAATTTGAAGTTGCGCGCTTTCGCTGGCTTCTTCTTTAATACTTTTTTCTAAAATTGAAATGGCAATTTCGATTTGTCCGTTTGCGGCAAAAATTTCAGCTAGGTTATTGGCATAAACGCCTTCTTGCCAATCTGAACTCAATAACTTTTCAGCTTCTGCTTTTGCGTCTTGCAGCTTTTGTTGTTCAAGTAAAATTCTTACTTTTTGATAAACGCCAAATTCATTGATACCTAAAACCTGTTCTGCCTTCTCATAAGTTTTAATGGCTAATTCAGTTTTGTTATCGAATAAGTACAAACCCGCTAAGTCGTATAGGTATTCTTCTGTATTTGGAATTTCTTTTAATAAATTTTCGTAGGCCTGAATGGCTTTATTATTTTCACCAAGGGCTGAAAAAATATTAGCTGCCAGCAAATAAAAATATTTATTTTTCTTTTCGAGTGACAATGCCTTTTCAATGCTAGATGCTGCTTTTTGTAGATCTTCTGTTCGTGTGCTTCTGCTAAACAAATCAGCTATTTTGAAATGAACAGTTGCATTATCTGGAGTGAGTTCTAAAGTCTTTTGATAGAACAATAAGGCTTTCGAAAAATCTTCCAGAATAAAATATTTCTCAGCTTCAGTAAAACTGGCTTCCGCTTCTCTCAATATCCTTTCTTTGAAAAACGCTTCGTCATCTTGTTTTTTTCTTTTTTGTGCAAAAACTTCTGAAACACCACCTAAAATGGTGAGGGTAATCATTAAAAAAGAAGCGAGCGTAGAATTAATTTTCAATTCGAGGAGGTTAATTCCAAAAGTAACGAAAAAATAAAATCTTAGTTCAGTTAATTTTGTTGAACGTTTTTCTTTGAAGGTAAGCGAGCAATGGTTTTTTTTCAATCCAAAAAATAATGAGGAGAAAACAAATGAAAACACCATTTTTTAACAGGATCGAAATCCAAAAATTTCCATGATGTATGTAAAATTGAATGGCATAAACCAATAAAAAAGAAACTATTAAATAGCTCCCATCTTTTACAATCGTGTAAGGCACAGGAAAATGATGTTTACCCCAGAGGTAACAAACTGTTGCCATAGTGGCGTAACATAAAAAACTTGTCCATGCGCTGCCTTCGTAGCCCATTAGTGGAATCAGAAAATAGTTTCCAACTAAAGTAACCATTAAACCAACAAGGGTTGTAAGAGTACCAGCGTACGTTTTGTCTTTCAGTTTAAACCAAACTGAAAAATTATAATAAACACCTAATAATAAATATCCCATCAATAGTGGTGGAACAATCACTAAGCCTTCCCAATAAGATTCTCGTTTGAGAAAAATCAATTTTAAAACATCTGTATTGATGCCTATACCAACTAAAACAATGCAACAAAGGATTATAAAGTAATGGTTAATGGTTGCGAAAAGTTGGGGCGAATTTTTATCGCTTGCTTGCTGAAAGAAAAACGGCTCTGCTGCCATGCGAAAAGCTTGCACGGCTAAATTCATGAACACAGCAAATTTGTAAGCTCCACCTAAAACTCCTTCAGCATGTTCGTTGGTTTTACCGGGATAAAAACCTTCTGGCAGCCATTCTTTCAAAGCAAGGCGAGAGAAAAACTCGTTTGTCATGCCGGCCAAGCCAGTGAGCATAATGGGATAAGCATATTGCATCATATTTAAACTGATTGCTTTTTCCCAAGCTGGCCTCCAGGACCACAATGTTTTCGCAAAAAACAACAAGTAAAAAGCATTAGCGATAAGGTTAGCTAAAATGATGTAACCAATTCCGGTTGACGGATCAAAATTGTAATAGAGAAAATAAAAATTTAAACCTGTTAGTATACCAACATTACTGATTTTATAGATGGAAAACTGAATCGGTTTTTTTTGCAAACGCAACCTAGCGAAAGGTATGATAACCAAACTATCAATCAACATGATAGCCACCAACCACACAATCCACTCCGGACGATCGCCAACGCCCATGTATATGGCTATGGGTTGGTAGGCCAATAAAATTCCAACTGAAAGTAATACGCTAATCAGCACAACAACAGTTTGCGCTTGCCTAAAGGTTTTGTTTTCATCTCCTGTTTTAGTAGCAAAACGAAAGTAAGCGGTTTCCATGCCGAAGCTATAGATGACCATGAGCAAAGCAACAGCCGACATTAAATAGGTTAGCACACCATAGGCCTCAGTATCAAAAAATTTAGTGTGCAATGGAAACAATAAAAAATTTAGCAAACGCGGCACCATGTTGCCCAATCCGTAGAGCAATGTATCGCCAGCTAAACTTTTAAGTTTACTCATGAATTTATCTCTGTAAAAAATTATTTACCCTTAAAGTTAGGCTTTGCTTTGTTGATGAAAGCACTTGTTCCTTCTTTGAAATCTTCGGTTGCGAATAATTCACCAAATAATTTTGCTTCTGTTTCGTAGCCGTATTTTTCTGAGTGATAACCGGCATTAATGGCTTGAATAAGTTTTTCGATGGCTAATGGACCTTTTTCTGATGCTTTGTTCAGAAGCGAAGTGGCGAGTTCAATTGCAGCATCTTTACTCTCACAAACATGGTTGGCCAAGCCTAATTCTTTGGCTTCGTTGGCAGTTACCATTTGGGCGGTCATAGCAAGTTCAAAAGCTTTCGCTCTGCCTACCAATTGAGCCAAACGTTGTGTGCCGCCATAACCTGGTATTAGTCCCAAATTGACTTCCGGTAATCCAAATTTGGCATTAGCAGTAGCAATTCTGATGTGGCATGCCATCGCCAGTTCGCATCCTCCACCTAATGCAAAACCGTTAACAACAGCAATTACAGGTTTGGTAAAATGCTCGATTGCATGAAATATTCTATGCCCTTTCGCTGATAATACAGTTGCTTCTTCTGGTGTTAGGGTTGAAAGTTCTTTTATATCAGCACCAGCCACAAAAGATTTTTCACCATCTCCGGTGAGCAACACACCTCTAATGGCATTGTTTTCGCGTAAACTTTTAAAAACATCTTCTAACTCTTTAAGAATTTCTGAATTTAAAGCATTCAGTGCTTCTGGTTTTGAGATGGTAATGGTGGCGATATAACCTTCAACTAAAAGATGAACATTCATAATTATTTTTTGAATTTAAAGGTAAAGCGTTTTGTAACGATTTGCTCAATTTTACTTTTTTTTCTTTCAAACTACATGGAGCTACGTATTACTCAGTTTCTAATGGTAATTGGACAGGAAGTATTTGGAACTCATCTACAACAACAGGAACTGGCTCTCCACTTCCTACATTGGTAGATGGTGATGAAATTATCATTGATGATCAGGTAACGATTTCTTCTGGAACAATCAATATTTCGGCTAACATTAAAATATTTATAAGAACTACTTCTACATCTAACCCAGCAAAATTGATTTTTGTAACTGGTGGTAAATTAGTTTTATCAAACTCCAGTTCAACCATTAAGTTAGAAAATACAACAGGTAACGCTAGTTTTAATCCTCAAATTGATGGTTCAGGTTCAGGTTCGTCTAATCAAATAACAATAGGCTCAAATGAAGTTTGGAGAGCATCAAATGGCGATATACAAGGCATTGGTACCTTAACAACAAACTCAAATAATGGTGTTTTACCTGTTGAATTATTGTTTTTTAAAATTGATGAATAACAAATTAACTTATTGCACTGGGCTACTGCTACCCAGTTAAATTTTAGTCATTTCGAAGTGGAGCATAGTGCAAATGGAGAAACGTGGAGTAAAATTGGAGAAGTAGAAGGTGCCGGAAATACTAATGAATACCTTGCTTATTCTTTCCTCAATCAAAATCCTTTCAATGGAAATAATTATTATCGATTGAGGATGGTTGATTTAGATGAAACTTTTGAATATTCAACCATCATCAAATCTGTTTCAAATCAAGGATTATCACTTCAGATTTATCCTAATCCGGTAATTGAACATATAATAACGCTTAGCTATAACTTTGAGGTAACTTCTACAGATGTTCTTTCTCTTTTAGATTTGTCAGGAAATATGGTTTGGCAAGGAGTAGCAACCAATTTTACCGGTAAAATAGAATTGCCTCAAACCCTTATGCCCGGTACTTATTTTTTACAATTTACAAGTGCTGACAAAAACTTTGCTGCTACCAAACGACTTGTAATCAAGTAAGTTTATAAATAAGCAGGCAGGTATTTTAAAATCTCGGCTGTCATTTTATCTAAATCGAAAGCAGGCTGCCAACCCCAATCTTCTCGCGCACGCATATCGTCTAAAGATTGTGGCCACGAGTCTGCAATGCTTTGTCTGAAATCGGGTTGATAAGAAATAGTAAATTCAGGAATATGTTTCTGAATAGATTTGGCAATCTCGGCCGGACTAAAACTCATAGCCGAAACGTTATAGCTCGAACGAATTTTTACTTTCTCTGCCGGTGCTTCCATGATGTCGAGTGTGGCTTTCACAGCATCATCCATATACATCATGGGCAAGTAAGTATGTTCACTTAAAAAACATTCAAATTTTTTATCGGTTAACGCCTTGATGTAAATATCAACAGCGTAATCTGTCGTGCCTCCACCGGGTTTGGTTTTGTAGCCAATCAAGCCTGGATAGCGCAAGCTACGCACATCCACTCCTTTGTTTCTAAAATACCAATCACACCAGCGCTCACCCGCTAATTTGGTAATACCATAAATGGTGGTTGGGTCCATGATGGTATCTTGCGGAGTATTTTGTTTAGGTGTTGTGGGGCCAAAAGCAGCGATAGAACTGGGCCAGTACACTCTGTCTAACTTAAACTCAACGGCTGCATCTAATACGTGAACCAGTCCATCCATATTTAAATGCCAAGCAAACTTTGGATTTCTTTCTCCGGTTGCCGAAAGCACTGCAGCTAAATGATAAATCTGTGTAATCTCATTTTTCTTGATAAACTCAAATAAGGCTTTTTCTTTCAATACATCTAAAATTTCGAATTTACCTTGAGCTAAAATGCCTTGTGGATCTTTTATGTCGGTAGCGATTACATTTTCTTTACCGTAAATCTCCCATAAACCTTGTGTTAGTTCTGACCCTAATTGGCCACCGGCTCCGATAATCAAAATTTTATGTTTCTTCATGCGAAAAATGCCTGATTCGGCTTTTCAATAAGTTGGCGCGAAATTACCAAAAATTACTATTTGGCTACCATGTGTTAGCCATTACCTTTGCAAAGTGAATTTTACTGATTACCTAAAGTCGAAGAAAATAGATGCGGAAGCTTTTCAAGCTAATGATGCGATGCTTTATGCCGAATGGCAAAAAGAATTTGAGCAGATGCATCCTACTAGTTTTTCCGCCAGGAAATTGAATTTCATTAATAAAATCCGTAGAAAATTCCCATTTAAGGAAGAAGCAACAATAGAAGCAAACAAACCCGTTGCGGTTGCCAAGCCTAAACCCATTATCAAACCTAAAATTAATTAAAAAATTCTAAGATATGTACGCTACTTTACAACCTGTATTGCAAAAAGAAATAGAAGCCATTAAAGAAGCTGGTCTTTATAAAAAAGAAAGAATCATAGTAACACCACAAGGTGCGGATATTAGAACAGCTGATGGTAAAGAAGTAATCAATTTCTGCGCAAACAATTATTTGGGTTTATCCTCACATCCTCGCATTATACAAGCAGCGAAAGAGGCTATCGATAGCCACGGTTTTGGTATGAGTTCGGTGCGGTTTATTTGCGGCACACAAGACATCCATAAAGAATTAGAAAAAAAGATTGCCGAATTTTTAGGCACAGAAGACACGATTTTATATGCTGCTGCTTTTGATGCTAACGGAGGTGTTTTCGAACCTTTGTTTGGAGCAGAAGATGCCATCATCTCTGACGAACTGAATCATGCTTCTATTATTGATGGCGTTCGCTTGTGCAAAGCCATGCGTTACCGGTATACGCACAACAACATGGAAGACTTAGAAAAACAATTACAAGATGCCAGACAGGCAGGCGCGAAGCAAATTGTAATTGTTACTGATGGCGCATTCTCTATGGATGGAACCATTGCTCAGTTAGATAAGATTTGTGATCTAGCCGATAAATACCAAGCCTTAGTGATGACAGACGAATGTCACTCAACCGGATTTCTTGGTAAAACCGGAAGAGGTGTGCCTGAACATTGTGGTGTAATGGGCCGTGTGGATATTATAACCGGAACGTTAGGTAAAGCGTTGGGTGGAGCTTTAGGTGGTTTTACCTCTGGCAGAAAAGAAATCATCGAAATGTTGCGTCAACGTTCAAGACCTTATTTGTTTAGCAATACATTGGCACCCGCAATTGTCGGTGCATCGATAGAAGTTTTCAATGTGTTATCAGAAACTACTGAGCTAAGAGATAAACTTGAACGCAACACGCATTATTTTAGAAAAGAGATGACGCAAGCCGGATTTGATATTAAACCCGGTGTGCATCCTATCGTTCCGATTATGTTATACGATGCGCCACTGGCACAAAAGTTTGCAGAGAAATTATTGGATAAAGGAATTTATGTGATTGGATTTTTCTACCCGGTGGTGGCAAAGGGTCAGGCGAGAATTCGTGTACAAATTTCAGCTGCACATGAACAACATCATTTAGATAAAGCGATTGCAGGATTTGTGTCTGTTGGTAAAGAGTTGGGGGTTATCAAGTAAGCTTCTTATCCAGTAAAATTAATCTGATTACAATAAGCTTAAAACAGACGTTGAGATTATCAGCTCTTAAAAAATAACAAGAGGCCTTTCAGGCCTCTTTACCTTTCATCGTACCATAAACATAATCCCAAAGCGGAGAGCTTACTCCGAATACAATTTTTCCATCTTTATAATGATGAATGCTGTGGTTGATCCACCAATGTTTTAAAAAATTTTTAGGAGGCGCATAAGCATGAACTAAATAATGAATCGAGAGGTAAAGTGCATAACCCACTAAAAATCCAGGTAAAAATGCAAATACAAAATCGCCCATTATCAATCTTAGCAGAAAAAGTAAAAGGGTCGCTATCGTTATACTAAGCACAGGTGGCATGGCCAATCTGTCTTTATCTTTCGGATACTCGTGGTGCACACCATGTACAGTGTATTGAAATTTTTTGCGCCATTCTGTCAATGGTTTTAAATGAAAGATATGGCGATGCACCTGGTATTCCACCCAGGTAAATACAATAAAGCCTGCAAAAAATAAAAGTACCGTGAGGCTTACGCTTAAATTGGTATGGGTAACGCTCCAGTATAAAAGCCCTGTTGCATAAACAGCGAAAACGGTAAGGGGAACAGCAATATGAGTTCGTGTTAACTTTTCGAGTATAGTGTTATTGAAAAGTTGTTTGGTTCCATGGTTCTTGGGCGAAGTCATTGTATTCATAACTCAACACAAAATTTTATAGGATTTAACGGTGAACTTTCAATTTATGTTTCTCAATTATTTGCTGATAATAGTTTTCGTAGAGTGGTAAAATTTTAGAAATATCAAATTCCTGAGCACGTTTTAAGGCGTTGGCTTTAAAATTTGGCAGATTATCTTTATCGAGAATAGTTAGCGCATTTTTGGTCATGTCTTCTATATCTCCAACGTTACTTAAAAAGCCAGTAATGCCGTGTAAATTCAACTCAGGAATACCACCCGCATTACTCGAAATAACCGGAACTTCGCAGGCCATTGCCTCTAAAGCAGCCAATCCAAAACTTTCTTTTTCTGAAGGCATTAGAAATAAATCTGCAACGGATAACACTTCTTCAACTGCTTCTAATTTTCCAAGAAAACGAACAGCATCGTGCATACCTAAATCTTTTGCCATTTTCTCGGCTTCATCGCGCTCTGGTCCATCGCCAATCATCAAAAGTTTTGCAGGAATAACTTGTAATACATTATGAAAAACTTTGATTACATCTGGTATGCGTTTTACTTTTCTAAAGTTAGAGGTGTGAACGATTAAGGCTTCGTTATTTGGACAAATGGCTTTTCTGAAATGATCTTTCTTTTGCTTTTTAAATTTTTGTAAATCGATAAAGTTAGGTATCACTTCAATTTCGTTGCGGATATCGAAGTATTCGTATGTTTCTTTTCGCAAATCTTCTGATACTGCTGTTACCCCTTCTGATTCGTTGATGGAAAAAGTTACAACAGGTTCGTACGATGCATCTTTTCCTACTAAAGTAATATCAGTTCCGTGTAAGGTTGTCACAACTGGAATGTAAATACCTTCTGTTTTTAAAATTTGTTTGGCCATGTAAGCTGCCGATGCATGTGGAATAGCATAGTGTACGTGCAGCAAATCGAGTTGTTCATTTTTTACTACACTTACCATTTTACTAGCGAGCGCTAATTCATAAGGCGGATATTCAAACAAAGGATAGTTTCGGAAATTGACTTCGTGATAGAAAAGATTTTCGTTTAAAAATTCTAATCGTTGTGGTTGCGAATAAGTAATAAAATGAACTTGATGCCCTTCTTGAGCCAAAGCTTTTCCTAGTTCTGTTGCCACTACACCACTACCACCAAAGGTTGGGTAGCAGACAATGCCTATCTTCATTTTTTTCACGCGATTGGTTTATTTGAGCTAATTGTTTTAACTCTTTTAATTCGGTTTTTGTTCAATAATTTAACAAAAAATGACTAAAATATTGAACGATAATCAAACAAAGCTTTATAAACTATGTCGTGTACACGCGGACGAATATTATTGTTGAGTAATTTATTGTTATTCATATCCGGATGTACACGGTTACTCAGGAAAATAAAAAGCAATTGATTTTCCGGATCTGCCCAAATACATGTTCCTGTGAAACCCGTATGACCGAACGTTGCAGGCGATGCAAATTGAGAAGCGGGATTGAGATTAGGATTGATAAAATCTGGTTTATCCCAACCTAAACCTCTACGGCTAGCTTCATATTGTTTTTGTGTAAAGTAAGTAACTGTTGCACTGTCTAAAAAAGTTTGGCCACCATAATTTCCAAATTGCAACCATAGTTGTCCGACTTTGGCGAGATCGGCTGCCGACCCAAACAAACCTGCATGTCCCGCAATACCACCGTGCATAGCTGCGCCTTGGTCGTGCACATAACCTTGCAATAAACTTCTTCTGAACAAGAAATCGTTTTCAGTAGGTGCAATGTTGTTAGCCGAAAATCTGCGTAATGGAAGATAACCCAATGTATGAGCGCCAAGAGGTTCGTACCAATTTTGTTGCAGAAAATCTTCCATCGGTTGGTTTAATTTCTTTTCAGCCAAATGATGCAACATATAAAAACCCATATCGGAGTAGCGATAGTCGAATGGTGTGCGCAAAGGTTTATCTCTGATTTTGGCTTTTATAATCCATTGCCAAAGTGAATCTTTCATACCAACGGTGGCATATAATTTTTTGGAAACAGGAAAAGGAAAATTAGCTGAAGAGTCTTTGGCATAAAACTCTGGCAGAAATAAACTATCTTTTTTTGTTTGTGCCCAAAAAGGAAGAAAAGGCCAGAGCCCGGCCTGATGTGTTAAAATATCTTTTATGGTAAAATCTTTTTTGTTAGATGATTTGAGTTCGGGCAAGTAAACCGACATCTTTTTATATACATCAATTTCCTTTTTATGATGAAGAAATGCGGTGGTTTGTAAAGTAGCCGCTACTTTAGAAATACTGGCCAAATCATAAATTGTATTTGTATTCGTAGCAATTTGATTTTCATACGTTTGCCAACCGAAAGCTTTGTTGTAAATAATTCTGCCGTTTCTGGCAACCAACACCACACAACCCGGAGTTGCTTTTATATTGATGGCTTCGGCAACAATGGGTGCAATAGAATCTAATTTAAAACTGCTGATTCCTTCTTGTTCCGGCACACCAACTTTTAAACGATCAATCGCATTGAATTTTTTTACGGTGGTGTTTGTGTACGAGTTTACAGTAAATGGAAAATCACCTTTTGCAGCGGTAGAACCAAAAATAAGGTTGGCTGCTGCTTGTTCCATCGCTTTATCAGCATAATAAGCTTGTACGATAGCTTGAACGTTAAATGAATGTTGTAATTCTGCCGGATTATCGTAATTAATCAGTACCACTTGTGTGTGTTGAGCCAATCGGTTGATGTTTGATATTAAATCTGCATGCCAATTAGCCGTGGGATAAATGGCCAATAAACAGATCGAAAATTTTTTCAATGAATTGAACAACGTGGTTGTATCTCTCAGATCAATCAATTGAAAATGTTGAACGGGTGCAATCAGTTCAGCAGCCGATTGAAAAGTGGTTGGCATTAGCTGTCCAATAGATACACTGGCGATGGATTGTAATTCTAAATGGCGTATGGGAAGAATTTCGTTTTCGTTTTTAACTATAGAAATACTCGCTTCTGCCAGGTTATGATGTAAAGCATCAAAGGCATATTTAAATTGTTGATAAGAAGATTTCGTATCGCGCTGTATAGGTTTTCTTTCAAACTTTTTAGTCAGCACTTTCTTAACCGTTATTTCCAATTGTTTTTGATAGCTTTTATCTTTTCGTACAAGCGATTTTATTTTTCTAATGCCCGCCTGCATATTTTTGGGTTTGTAGAATAAGTCGTTTCCACTCTGAAAGGCAAACAACTCGGCTTCGCCTGCGCGTGTTTTCTTGCCGGCAAAAGTGATCTCGCTGATATCGGCCACGAGCAAACCCGAAAAATTATTTTTCTTTCTTAGAAAAGATTGAAACAAAACAGGTGATAAAACAGCATCAGGCACTTGAAGCTTCTTTAATAATTCTTTGTATTGAAAAGTTTTTCGCGCTTTTTCAGTTTCGATCGCCATCAGGAAGTTGGCATCTAATTCCCAAGGTTTTTTTGTTTGGTTGGAGTTATAACTCAACACCACTTCAAAATTTTGATGACTTAGTCCATGGATGAATGCTTTTGTTTTATTTGAAAAATTAAATTGATAATCGCCCCAATAATTATATAAGCTATCGTTGTTGGCAAGCACTCTGCTTTGCACTAATAGGGGCATCACAAAATCGAAACCCATGTGGGCTAACCAGGCAGCTTGCAATTGTCCGCTTTGTTTTAAAAGCACTGTGTCACCACAGGCAGCCAACACAATAGGAGGAGGCAATAGCCAAATACTATCATTTTGTAACCAATGTTCTTTTTTAAGGTAGCCACTCCACACCAGGTTATTTTTAATCTCTCGGATTTCTTTATTGAAAAAGTGTGCTTTATTTGGGCCATCTACATCAAACACCACGAAACCCGGTTGCCAATTTTTTATGAGTTGAAGTGACCTTTCGGCACTTTCGTTATTTTCTATATCAACTGGTAAAATAAAAAGTTGGGCAATACGCTCCTCCCAAGTCATTTCTTGCCAAACACTATCTGCAAATTGCGCACTGGTTTGCGGATAGGCGTGTAGAGAAAATAAAAGGGTAAAAAGGAGTAGGCTGAAAACTTTTTTACACATCAGGATAATTTCCGTTTGAATTCGACCGAATTAACAACAATTTTACGATTCAAATGCGAGTGTTAAAAAACTAAAACACAAATAACATGAAGTTTGTAGGCCTTTTCGGAAAAACACCAGCACATAAGCGTTTTAATTACATTCCTCGTCATTTCGACCCTTTAGAGGAACAACGAAAAGAACGCGAAGAACGCATTAAACAAGAAATTAAAGCTGGTTTAAGGAAAGAAACAGAGGAAGATTTAGCGAACCACCGCTCTAAAATAAAAGGCGCCATGCAGGCAGCTCGAAGAAGATCTAATATGCAAGCTGGCCAACCTTCAGCCGCTATTTTACGAACAGCCATTACTTTGTTTTTAGTCATTCAACTTTGGGCTTATTTACAGTTTGGTTCTGTAGCTTTATATGGCATGTTGCTTTTAGTGCCGGCCTATTTATTCATGAAACTAAGAAGTTTCGGTTCTAAAAAATAAGATGGATATCATTCGATTACTTCCTGATGCTATTGCTAACCAGATTGCGGCCGGTGAAGTGGTGCAAAGACCTGCTTCTGCTGTAAAGGAATTAATGGAAAATGCTGTAGATGCAGGAGCCACAAAAATTCAATTAATTATTAAAGAGGCAGGCAAAGCACTTATTCAGGTAATCGATAATGGCAAGGGCATGAGCACAACCGATGCGCGCATGAGTTTAGAAAGACATGCCACATCTAAAATTCAAAAAGCGGAAGATTTGTTTGCTTTGCGCACGATGGGTTTTAGAGGAGAAGCCTTGGCATCATTAGCAGCCGTGGCTCAATTAGAAATGAAAACGCGTTTAGCCGATGATGAACTCGGCGCGTATTTGATGGTGGAAGCATCGGATGTAAAAAAGCAAGAACCCATTGCCTGCGAAAAAGGTACGAGCATCGCGATTAAAAATCTTTTTTATAACATTCCGGCACGCAGAAATTTTTTGAAATCGAATTCGGTTGAATATCGGCATATTGTGGATGAGTTTTTTCGACTGGCATTAGCGAATCCTTCTATTCATTTTATACTCATCAACCACGATGATATCGAGTTTGATTTACCGGCATCGAAATTGAGCCAACGTATTGTACAGTTATTTGGCAAAAATTATACATCGGCTCTATTACCATGCGAGGCGGCTACACCCTATGTAAAAATTACAGGGTACACCGGTACGCCAGAAGCTGCAAGAAAAACGAGAGGAGAACAATTCTTTTTTGCGAATAACCGTTTCATCCGCAGTAATTATTTGCATCATGCTGTGCAAAGTGCGTATGAAGGATTGTTGGCCGATGGAAATTTTCCTTTTTATGTTTTGTTTATCGAAATCGATCCGAAAAATATTGATGTTAATGTTCATCCTACCAAAACAGAGATAAAGTTTGATGATGAGCGTGCCGTGTATGGCATTATTCAGGCTGCCGTGCGCGAAGCTTTAGGAAAAAGTAATCTCAGACCCTCCATCGATTTTAATGACGATGCTAACCTGGTAAACAAACTCAATCAGCAAAAAGACAACACCATTTATTACGAAGAACGATACAACACGCTTACCCAGCGCAACAACCTCGAAAACTGGAGTAAGTTAGTAGAAGTAGAATGGTTGGGGAGAGTAGGCCAACAAGAAGAAACAATCAATCAACAACTTTTTGCCCATCAAGAAACTAATTTTACGGCTTCGCCAACACACGAAATTGAAACGCACACTACTGTGTTTCAAATTGCCAACCAGTATGTGGCGCAAACGGTAAAAAATGGGTTGATGCTCATCAACCAACAAGCTGCGCATCAACGCATTTTATACGAAAGATTTTTACAACAATTAAAAGCGAAATCAGGAGAAAGTCAGCAAATACTTTTTCCGGAAACATTATCCTTACCTGCTACCGATTTTGTTTTGGTTACGGAGATGGAGCCTGAGTTGGCTGCACTTGGTTTTAAGTTTACTTTCTTTTCGAATAATACGTTAGCCATTATCGGAACTCCTGCCGGATTGGCCACCGGAAAAGAAAAAACCTTGTTAGAAGGTTTAATCGAACAGTTTAAGTGGAACCAAAGCGAGTTAGCCATAACGATTCACGAAAATTTAGCCCGTTCGTTGGCAAAAAGAGCCGGAATTAAGGCCGGACAAAAACTTATGCCCGAAGAATTGCGTTCTTTGATAGATTCCCTGATGGCCTGTAAAATTCCACAACACAGCCCCGAAGGAGAATTAACATTTTTTATTTTTGATGTGCCCAAAATAGAAACCTACTTTAAACGATAAGCCGAAAGGTTAATTTCCATATGTTTCAACTTACGCCTGTAGTCCGCAATATCATTATCATAAACGTTATCGTTTTCTTGCTGCAGAGTTTACTTTCTAGTTACCGATTGACAGAAATGATTTCTTTATGGAATGTAAACACTGATCTTTTCGAGCCTTATCAACTCTTTACTTACATGTTTGCACATGGCGGCTTAATGCATTTATTTTTTAATATGCTCAGCCTTGCTTTTACAGCACCTATATTAGAAAACTATTGGGGACAAAACAGGTTTTTATTGTTTTATTTAGTTACTGGTATTGGTGCTGGTGTATTTAATTTAGGTATCGATTATTTTATTTTAGATGGGCAATCGTTCGGCTATATGCTTGGTGCTTCGGGTGCAGTGTATGGTGTGTTGATGGGTTTTGGTATGATGTTTCCTAATATGGAAATCATGTTATTGATTCCTCCCATTCCTATCAAGGCAAAGTATCTGGTATTTGTTTTAGGAGGAATGTCTTTCTTATTAGATAGGTCAGGTGGCGTTGCGCACCTAGCCCACTTAGGTGGAATTGTGTTTGCTTACATCATGATTCAAATTTGGAGGAAGCAGGGAGGTAGAGGAGGATATTTTTAATAACTTGAAATAAATTTATTTAGCAGGAGGATGTTCGAAGAGTTTAAAAACGCATTTCAGAAAAGAAACAACGCTCATTCGCAGTTGATTATCATCAACGTAGCGATTTATTTAACAATGGTAGTGTTTTTCGTTTTCACCAAAATTTCAAGTTTGGAATTTGTGTTTGAAGCTATTTATAATCAGTTTTCTATTCCACCGAAAATTTCGGAATTTATAACTAGACCGTGGACGTTGTTCACCTATTCTTTCGCACATTCTATTACTGATATTTTTCACATTCTATTCAACATGCTGGCTTTGTATTGGTTCGGCAAATTGTTTGTAGAATATTTAGGCAGCGATAAGTTAATTGCCTTGTATGTTTTGGGTGGATTAGCAGGTGGTTTGTTGTACCTTCTTATGTTCAATACCATTCCTTATTTTGTTAATGCTTCAGGATTTAACGGAATGGTGGGCGCATCGGCCGCTGTGTATGCCATTATGGTGGCGACTGCTACGCTCTTACCTGATTACACTTTCTTTCTGCTGTTTCTTGGCCCAGTTCGCATAAAATACATTGTATTATTTTACATCGTTGTTTCTTTTCTTGGTTCAGTTGGCCCTAACGCTGGTGGAAACATAGCGCACTTAGGTGGAGCATTAATAGGTTTTGTTTATATGAAACAACTGCAAGCTGGTGTTAATTGGGGCGGATGGATAACAGCAACACTCGATTGGTTTCGCGATTTGTTTGGGCCTAAGCAACATGTTAAAATAACCTATCGAAAAGAAAAAAAAGCATCGAGTACGGTAGGTAAAAGCAAAAGCCAAATTTCCCAAGATGAAATCGATGCCATACTCGATAAAATTTCAGCAGGCGGATATGAAAGTTTATCGAAAGAAGAGAAGGAAAAACTCTTTAACGCTTCGAAGAAATAAATTTGAATTGTTTATCTAAATCAAGTTAAAAGTATTTATAATGAATCATTCCACTAATTAAGTCGTGGACTGTTTTTTTTAACACTATTTATAATTCTCCCTCCATCGGAGGGTGTTAGGGGGAGGCTCGCTTTATCTCCCCATCTGAAAAAAGCCATGCAATGCTTCCATGATATCATCCGGGTTGGTGGCATATTGCATGTCTTGATACATAAAGTTAAATTTCGCAAGACCATCGTAATACTCATCTTCTGTTAACTCATAAGCATCCATCAAAATTTTTTTCACTTCCGGATTGGTAATCACTTGAACGAATGTTTGCGTTTTGTTGCTTTCTTCAATATATCTGTAAATCTTTCTTTTTTCTCTTTCAGTTTTAGAAAAATAAGTGAAAGGAGATTGTGCCGCTTGATAGGGTGCCATTGGTTTTCGCGGTGCTTCTCTTGTTCTATTTTCAATATTTCCAGGATAAAGCCGTGTTGCTCTTATTGTAAGTTCTTGCAATAATTGAAAGGACTCGCGCAAACGTATAAACAGTACATCTTCTTCATACAACAAAGGCAATTCTATGGTTTGATAACCAAGCATACTAAAAATCAAAGTATCGGTAGCGAATGCTTTTATCTTAAAAATTCCATTTTCATTTGTAGATACTGTACTTTGGTTTCGTTTGTTCATTACATGAACCAAAGGTATACCCTGCATGGTTACAGAATCTACAACAATGCCTTGGTAGTTCTTTTGCGCTAGACTCGCATTTAACAAACAACAAAGTAGCGGTATGATGAAGCGTTTCAAAAACAAATTTAAGATGGGATGATTTTACCAGAAAAAAGGTTGTATGATCTTTAACTCAAATCTACATTTTTAAATTTTTAATAATAGCCGTGTGGCGAAAATGCTTTCGCACAAAGCCACTTGTTCTGTAAAACGAACCATTCATTCGGTAGCGTTGCTATTCATAAAGAATCGCCAAATGCTGCATCTGTTTTATAGAGTTTTGGTTGAAAATAACCGATATGAATACTCCCATCTTCACACTAGGCAAATTTTATAAAAATATTTTATCTGCGCTTTTGCTTTTTGCACTCGCGGCTTGTTCCGACAGCGATGAGCCCGCTGCCGAACAACTACCACCCACTATTAGCGGGTACGAACCTACCGGGCAGTTTACTGGTCAACAAATCACCATTAACGGTACAAACTTTGGCACATCTGTAGAAGATGTGGAGGTAACTTTTTACGATGGAGAAGTGGCGGTAGTCAATACCGTTACAGCTACAGCTTTAACAGTAACGGTGCCAAGCAACGCTTATGTAGGGCCTGTAAATGTAAAAGTAAAAGAGCTTGAAGTAGAGGGCAGTGATTTTGAGGTGCTTACAATATGCAACATATTTGTAGGCATTGGGTTACCTCTTCAGCCTACTCCGTGTCCGCGTGTAAAGCCTTCTCAAGGTTTATAAAAGCAATTGTACCTATACTATTAACCCAATACAAACAATATGAATTTATTTAAGATTACGTTCACGCTTTTAGTTATCTGCCTAACGATATTTTCTTGCGATGATGAAGCCACAACAATTGAAATTACTGCAACCAATTTTACAGCCACCATTGAAGAAAACCCTACTGATGGCCAAGTACTGGGTACCGTGCAAGCCTCTGCCAATCAAGGAGAAGTTACGTTTGCTTTGAGCGAACCTGCAGATTTCGTTGGTGCTTTTGCTATTAATGCCAATACTGGTGTGCTAACCGTTGCTGAGCCTTTCTATTTTGATTTCGAAGAAAGAGAACAAGTTACGGGCACTGTACTTGTTACCAGTGGAAGTGTATCGAAAGAAGTAGAAGTGAGTATTACCCTTACGAACGTAATTGAAATAACATTCGAAAATTCATATACAAATATGGCGGAAAACCCCTCAGCCAATGCAGTTATTTTTGGGGTTACTGCAGAAACAAGTAATGAAGGTATAATAACCTACGAACTACGAAATGTTACACCTGCCAACGCACTTGAGCTTGGTGTGCTAGGTAGTGGCCAAACTGTGCTAAAGGTGCGTGACAATAACCTGTTTAATTTTGAGTTATACCCAACTATCATCGCGACAGTTCGTGCTAGGTCAGTGTATAACAGTCGTGATGTAGATTTTGTTGATGCAACTTTTACCATAGCGCTTACCGATGTAACTGAAACCGTTCAAGAAAGATTAGACGATGGGGAAACACCTTTGCAGATTTACAACAGTAACAATGCGCTACTGAATCAACTATATGCAAAAACTTACGCTGGAGGAATTATTGGTGCGTTCAATACCTCAACCGGTCTTTGTTTAATACTAAGTGGTAATCAAGGGGGTAGTTATGGAGCTAATTCTGCAATTACTGCCGCCAATAATTTAGTGTTGAATGGTTTTGATGATTGGCGCCTGCCTACACTTACCGAGGCCACAAGCTTAGGTACAGCGGTAGAATCTGGCGGTGATGCCGGTAATGTATTACCAACTGGCGGTTCTTATTGGACTTCTACAGGATGTGGCGGTATTTGTGTTCACACCTTTTTCATTGGCAGTTTTGGGGTAGGAACTAGCGGTGAACCATCATCGAATCTAAACGCCCTTATGGCTGTACGTACACAGAATTAATAAGCGAATCAGTACTTGTGTGATTAGTAAAGGCTGCCTATAACGGTCAGCCTTTTTTATATTACTTTCATTCTATATGTTTATTGTCCTATGAGACTGCTGCAAGCCGTATTCCTTTGTTTATTAAGCAAAGTTACCCTAAGCCAGCAACCAGTCCATTTTCAAATCAGCCAGCAACAGGGTTTACCTTCTAATACAGTCTATAATATTTTTCAAGACCAGAAGGGTTTTCTTTGGATAGCCACAGAAAATGGTTTGGCTCGCTACAACGGTACTTTTTTTAGAAAATACACGACTAGTCGGGTTAGGTCTAGCGCAGTTAGTGGGCTGAGTGAAGATAACAAAGGTCGGCTATGGCTTCATAATTTTTTTGGTGAGATTTTGTACTTAGAGAACGACACCCTGCGGAAGCTTGACAGTTGGGAGGAAAAGTACTCGGAGGGCTTTCCAAGTATAGAAGCTTCAGGTGACAGTTTAATCATCAGCTCTGCACAAAAGCTTTTCTATTACGTCATCTCAAAAAAAATTTGGAAAGATATCCCCATTTCAGCTAACGAGCGAGTCAACCTTAATCATCATTTATCTGTAAACGGAGTGCGTTGGCTATGTTATGCCAGCCCAAACCATACTGTTGTAGTGGCTTTAAATGGAGCCAATGCGCACGCCTATAAACTCGATGCAAAACAATACCCGCTTACTCCTAACGTAGTTCGTTTGATATCTTGGCAGGAAAAACTATTTTTATTCGATTCTTCCACCAAAAATTTTCTTGAACTTGCTAATGGGCAGGTGCATGATTTGTCTGCTAAGTATAGTGATGCACTGCGTGCTTGCCGGAATATCCAAAACATAGGAGATTCCCTCCTTGCTATTATGGGTACAAATGGCGTGTATCTTGTCAATAAAAGAGAAGAGCGATTTCATCTTCTTCCACAGAAAAATATAAGCAGCGCAATTGTTGATAAAGAAGGTAGTCTATGGGTAGGTACTTTAAATGAGGGTCTTTTTTATTTCCCAGCGCTGAACTCTTTTCTTTATCCAAAAGAAAAAGTTGGCTTGTATACTAAGTTGGCACCAGCACCTCTTCATACTGGCATATTGGCGGGTAATTACAAGGGCCATATTGACTTTATTCACCGCGATGGCGTCATCCATCGACTCATTAATTCAGAGACAGAAACAGAAACACAAGCCATGCTTGTTGATTCGGCAGACAATAAACTTTTCATTTTTAACAATGGACTACACATTCACGATTTGTCTAACTGGTCGCATTTGCAAGAGTTACACATCGCTGCGGTAAAGGAAATAGTGAGATTAGATACAGCCTTGGCGTTGGCAACTTCTGCGGGGCTTTACATTTTAAATGCTACTACAAATAAAAAGGAGATTGTACTTAGTTTTCAGCGCATTGCCACACTTGCCTTAGAAAAATCGAAGGGCTTACTGTGGCTTGGTACGCAAAAAGGCATTTTTTTTTACAACCTAAAAACAAAAGAAATAACACAGTGGAAAGACGCAGACTCTTTTTCTCCTGGGGCTTCTAAGTTGCGATTTCTCTCAAACGGAGACTTAGCTATAGGTACCCTTACAAATGGGCTATATATAGTTAGAGATGGTCTTCAAAAAAACCACTTTACAATTCATCATGGGTTACCTTCGAATAAGATCACAGCTCTTGCTGGAGACTTTACCAACTTATGGATAGGCACTGACAATGGAGTGGTAAACCTTAAGGGAGAAACAAACACATTAACCTCACTTACCAGCACAAAGGGACTTGCCTCAGCAGAAGTCTACGATATGCTGGTAACAAATAATAAGTTATGGATAAGCCACGCTGCCGGCATACAAGTTTTTACCACATTGCTTGCCACAAATAAACAGCAACCACGTATACACCTAGAGGCCGCTACGTCCAATAATATTCGAATCGAAAATCCACTGAAGGGCATTACCTTGCCCACTTCGTCTCAACAACTGACATTAGAATTTGACGTATCCAACGCATTGCGAAGCCAAGGGCAAGCAAAAATTGTGTACCGGATTGTGGAAATAAATGGAAGCAAGTGGCAAGTAACCACCTTAAAAAACGCCACTGTAAATTATCTATCTCTTCCCTATGGTGAATTAACTTTTGAAGCAAAAGCTACTAATGAAGATGGCATTGCCTCAGCAAACATTATTCGATTCGTTATTACCGTGCCGGCACCTTTTTGGAAACAACTTTGGTTCTTGGCAACTGTTTTTATTTTGGCTGGTGCCACTTGCGTGCTATTTATTTTTTGGCGTTTTCGCAGAACTGCGAAAGTAAACAAACTACAACTCGAAAATTTAAATCAGCAACAGGCATTACGCATTGCCCAACTTACTTCGTTGCGTGCGCAAATGAATCCGCATTTCATTTTCAACACCATGTCTCTTATACAGGGCAAAGTATTGAATGGGTTAAAAGAAGATGCAGACCGAAATATTCAAAATTTTTCGCTCTTACTTAGAAAGGTATTGGATTTTTCTGGCCGTGAAATGATTGCCCTGCACGAGGAAGTTGAGATACTTGAAAAATACTTAGCTATCGAAAAAGATCGCTTTGATGGCTCACTAGAATTTACACTTACACTAGATGATGCCGTAAAGCATGAAATGATACGGATTCCTTCGCTGCTAACACAGCCCTTTGTTGAAAATGCACTCCGGCATGGACTCATGCACAAAGAAGGCGTGAAGAAACTAAACATTAGCTTTACTGTAAAAGACGATGCCTTGTTTATTTATATTGAGGATAACGGCATTGGTAGAAAAGCCTCAGCAGAATTTAACAAGGCCAGAAAGAAGGAACATAACTCCTTTGCACTGGAAGCTTACCAAAAACGGATTGATTTACTCAATAGCGCAAGGATGAAGAAAATAAAGCTTCAAATTATTGATAAGCAAACTGATTTCGGGATACCAAGTGGTACGATGGTAATTATAAAAGTACCTTTAGAGACATGAGTTCGTTAACTAGTTTTGAAACCATACGTGCACTGTTAGTAGATGATGAAAAAGCTGTGCGATCTGCACTACGCGAAATTCTTCACCAAAATTTTCCTGCTATTCAGGTAGTTGGCGAGGCCGCCTCCATTCCCGAAGCAGTTAGAGAAATTCATACACACAATCCCACCCTAATTTTTTTGGATATTGAAATGCCCGGATATTCCGGTTTGCAATTAGTAGAGTTTTTCAATCCACAAGAAATTAACTTCGATATCATTTTCGTTACAGCTTTTAACGAGTATGCTATTCAGGCATTTAAAATTTCAGCGTTTGATTACTTGTTAAAACCTGTAAACACACTCGACTTAGAGCAAACCCTTAGCAGGTATGCTGGAAAAGTACAGAAGCAAAAAATTGTAGAGCGTGTAAAGTTGTTGAAAGAATCGTATACACATGAAAAGTTACCCGCACAAATAGCAGTAAGCTTTGCGCAGGGAATTGATTTCGTTCAATTGGAAAATATTATTACACTCGAAGCCTCAGGAACTTATACAACAATACGATTAAAAGAAGGTTCGTCTATAATAGCCAGTAAACCTTTAGGTGAATTCGAAACCTTATTGCAAAATCACACGAGTTTTTTTAGAGCACATCGTTCATATATCATTAACTTGAAATATGTAAGAAAATTTTCTAATAAAGAAGGAGATGTGATTATACTTTTAAATGAGTTGGAAGTGCCACTATCTCGTTATCGCAAAAAGGAATTTGAGAGTGCCATTGCCGAGTTCAGAATTTAGTAAACGGCTGTTAACGATTAGTCACCACAAACAATATTCACTTGTTAGCCAATTGCCCACAAGCGGCATCAATATCTTTACCGCGACTCATGCGAATACGCGTGGTAATGCCATTGGCTTCCAATAATTCCTGATACATGCGTAATGCATCGGGGCTCGCCTGCTGAAAGGCAGGATCATCGATGTTGTTGTACTCAATGATGTTTACTTTGCTTGGAATCAACTGTGCAAATTTTAGCAAGGCTCGCGCATCTTCTTCTTTATCATTAATATCTTTCCAAACCACATACTCATACGTTACTTTGCGTTTGGTTTGTTGATACCAATGTTTCATCGCATCGCCTAATTCTTCCAAAGGTGTGCTGTCGTTGATGGGCATAATGGAAGAACGTGTTTTGTTAATTGCCGAGTGGAGGGAAACAGCTAAATTAAATTTCACTTTATCATCAGCAATTTTCTTAATCATTTTAGCCACACCTACTGTAGAAACTGTAATGCGTTTCCAGGCCATGCCTAAACCTTTTTGATCAGTAACTTTATGAATCGCTTCTAATACATTGTTGTAATTGAGCAAAGGCTCACCCATGCCCATAAATACAATGTTAGTAAGTGGTCGATTAAAAAATAATTCTGCCTGATCACGAATGGCAACAATCTGATCGTAAATTTCATCCGCACTTAAATTGCGCATACGTTTCAGTCGAGCAGTTGCGCAAAACTTACAAGCTAAACTACAGCCTACTTGCGAAGAAACACAAGCCGTAATTCTTTTTTCTGTAGGAATTAAAACAGACTCAACTACTAAACCATCGTGCAGCATCACAGCATTTTTAATGGTACCATCGTTGCTGCGTTGCATTTTATCTACTTTAATGTGGTTGATAACAAAATGTTCTTTCAGCAACTCGCGTGTTTGCAACGAGAGGTTGGTCATTTGGTCGAAATCTTTGGCCGACTTTTGCCAAAGCCATTCGTATACTTGTTGTCCCCTAAAAGGTTTGTCGCCTTTGCTTGAAAAAAAACTTTTAAGTTCTTCCAGCTTTAGTTTGCGAATATCCTTTTTTGTTATCTCCTCAACCATGTTACAAAGGTAAGCATTGCACTTTTCTTTTATTGAGGAAGTTTTTTAAAATATTTCTTATCACACGTACGATTGGCATCCGCTAAAATCATTTCAGAAACTGTAATTTCTTCAATGATATAAGATTGGATAATGGTTTTCGATTTGGGATCAAGAATATCCAGCTGTTTATCTATTAAATTGTAAACAAAGTTTTTATCGTTTACATCTTTCCGCTTGCCTAAAATGCTCGTGCTTTGTTCACCTTTGTAATTCGTTTTAAACTGAATAACATCGGCCGTGCGATTTTTTCTGCTGTTCATTTCGGCCATTAACTCATCCATATCTTCAGATTGATTGGGATTATCCAATTCACTTTCGATACACGAAGTCTGTTTCATCAATTGCCATTTCCCTACTAAGGCTTGTCCCCAAACAGTTTGACTAACCAACAGCGCAAAAAGAAAAATAAAAGTTTTCATCTTCATAAAATTTAATGATTACTAAGGTAAAAGGTTAAAAGTTGGGAAATGATACTTTTATCTGTATCCATCCCTAATAAATTTTAAAGAAAACATTCAAAATTCATGCCTTCCTGCTAACTTTTGGCTTTTCATGCCAAACCAAGCTAAAGTTAAACCATGAAGATAACGTATATTCTACTTTTTATATTTCTTCTAGTTGGATTTTCGTGTAAAAAAACGATAGTAGAAGATGAGCAGTTTTTGCGCAACCTGATGGAAACCCAACGCGAGCAATTTATACAGGTATTGGATAGCGCTAATGTGTATGATGTTCAAATCATTTACACACAGATTAACAGAGATGAAAAGAACATTCCAGCATTTAAATCTTTCTATTACAACTTCGATTCATCAAGGTATTTTTATCCTGCATCCACCATTAAATTTCCGTCTGCGTTATTGGCTTTGGATAAACTGAATACTTTATCTATTCCGCATTTAGATAAGTATACACCGATGCATCACGATAGTGTATATGCCGGTCAACGTAGTGTTTGGCAAGATACCACAAGTGAAAACTACATGCCATCTGTTGCACACTACATCAAAAAGATTTTAGTTGTCAGTGATAATGATGCCTACAATCGTTTGTATGAATGGGTGGGGCCTGTTCCAGCCAATAATCGTTTGCGCGAATTGGGGTATGCATCAACAAGAATGATTCATCGTTTAGAAAGACCTTTAACACCCGATGAAAACGCGCAAACGGAAGCCATTACTTTTTTTCAGAAAGATAAAATCGTTTACAAGCAAGAAGGTGGAGAATTTCCTGCATTTGTGCCGAAAGAAAAAATTCTAAGAGGAAAAGGATTTATCAAAAATGATTCGTTGGTTAAGCAGGCTTTTGATTTTTCCTACAAGAATTTTTTTCCTTTACACGAGCAACAAAATATGCTCAAAGCTATCTTATTCCCTGAAAGTAAGAAAGGTAATAATTTCAATTTAACTGAAGACGATAGAAAGTTTTTGCTTCAATACATGTCGCAACTACCAACTGAAACCAGTTATCCTCCTTATAATAAAGACACAACGTATTATACCGATGCGTATTGTAAGTTTTTTATGTTTGGTGGAAAAGGAACAATACCTGACAACATCCGAATATTAAATAAAGTTGGCGATGCCTATGGGTACTTATTAGATAATGCTTACATCGTTGATTTTGAAAACAATATTGAGTTTATGGTAACGGCTTATATCTTATGCAATAAAGATGAAGTTTTTAACGATGGTATATACGATTACGACAGAGTTGGATTTCCCTTCTTTAAGAATTTAGGTCGATTACTTCATCAATATGAATTACAAAGATCAAGAAAAGTAAAACCCAATCTTTCAGCTTTTAAAGTTCAATACGATAATTAACTTCATATTTATGCAAAAAACAAATGCCATCGTAATTACAGGTGGATATTTAGACACCAGCAATGCTAAAACTGCTCATGGTTTAATTCGAGGTACCGATAGATTCAAAATCTTGGGTATTATTGATCATAAACATGCAGGCAAGGATGCTGGTGAAATGTTAGATGGCAAAAAAAGAAACATCCCCATCTTTACTTCTATTACTGAAGCAGTAGAAAAAACAAAAGAAAAAATTCAATATGCTGTAATTGGTGTGGCTACCAAAGGCGGAGTAATTCCGGAAAGTTTGCAATTGATGTTAAAAGAAGCGTTAGAAAATAACTTGAGTATCGTTAATGGATTGCACGACCATGTTTCCGATCATTTAGAGTTGACAACACTAGCAAAAGCTAAAGGTTTAGAAATAATTGATGTACGCAAACCCAAAAAATTTAAAGACTTACATTTTTGGTCGGGCAAAATAGCTGAAGTAAAATGTTTGAAAGTAGCCGTGTTGGGTACCGACTGTGCATTGGGTAAAAGAACAACCACTCGCTTTTTAATGGAAGCCATGCGACAGGCAGGATATAAAGCTGAAATGATTTATACCGGCCAAACAGGTTGGATGCAAGGCGCGAAGTATGGATTTATTTTTGATTCTACCTTAAACGATTTTATTTCCGGAGAAATGGAACATGCCATCTGGCAATGTTACACAGAACAGAAACCGGATGTAATTTTCATTGAAGGTCAATCTTCCTTGCGCAACCCTAGTGGTCCGGCAGGTTCTGAATGGATTGTTTCAGCTGCAGCCGATGCGGTAGTGTTACAACATAATCCGGCCAGAAAGCAATACAAAGACTTAGAGTTCTATCCTGCATATATACCAGCGTTGAAAGATGAAATTGAATTGATTAAAATTTATGGCGCTCCTACTATCGCCATCACCATCAATTCGGCAAAGATGACAACGGATGAAGCGCGCAAAAGTGCAGTACAATTTGAAGCAGAACTTACTATCCCCACGGTATTGCCATTAGAAGATGGATTGGATAGATTAGTACCTGTATTGAAACAATGGATTGAAAGCAAGAAATAATTATCTATGATAAAAATTAAGGACATAAAAGTATGGAGCGCAGATTTAGGTAATCAACGTCCGTACACTATTGCTTTCAAAACTGTAGATGAAGTTCGCAATGCTTTTGTGCAAATAACTTTACAAAATGGTATTTCAGGATTAGGTTCTGGAAACCCCAGTGAATATGTAGTAGGTGAAAATCTCAATCAAACGTTACAAGCCTTAGAGGCCAATAATTTAGATTTTTTGATTGGAAGAAATATTCATGAAATTAATCAACTTACATATGAAGTTTGGCAGAAGTTTCCTAAAAATCCTGCGGCAAGGGCTGCTTTAGATATTGCCTTGCACGATGCATTTACCCAAACGTTAGGTATACCTTTAGTAAAATATTTTGGTCAGAAAATTTTTTCAATGCCAACTTCTAATACTATCGGTATTAAAAACGCAGAAGAAACATTGAAAGAAGCAAAAGAATTTATCGAGATGGGCTTTTCAGTTTTAAAAATAAAACTTGGAAAAAACCTTGAAGAAGATATTGAGCGAATGGTAAAGTTGCGCGAAGTTTTTGGAAATGGAATTGTTTTGCGGGTAGATGCTAACCAAGGATATACAGTAAGCGAAACCATCGACTTTTATCATCGTACAAAAAAATTGAATATTGAATTGATAGAGCAACCACTTCCAGCAAAAGAAATTGAAGAGATGCGTTCTTTGCCGGAAGAAATTCGAGAGGTAATAGCAGCAGATGAATCGTTAATTACACCGCAAGATGCCTTAAGATTATTATCGCCAAAAAAAGCATCAGGAATTTTTAACATTAAACTGATGAAATGTGGCGGACCGAGTCAAGGAAATCAAATCGCAAATATCGCACACTTGTCCGGAGTTGAACTATTTTGGGGTTGCAACGATGAGAGTTTAATTAGCATTACCGCGGCTTTACATTGCGCATTTGCCAGTTCGCAAACAAAATATATCGATTTAGATGGTAGTTTAGATTTAGTAAACGATGTCGCAACTGGAGGATTTATTATTGAGAAAGGTATAATGCATTGTTCGGAGAAAAGTGGGTTGGGTATTATTTTAAAATAACCATCACTCAATAAGTTTAATTGCTTGTTTGTGGAATCATCCTACTTTTTTCAAGTTCTTAATTAAGTTATTGGAATATTTTTCTGAAATTGTACATTAAAATAATCTAACCAACCAAATATGCAGAAACAATTACTAATTGTCATGCTGCTCTGCGTTTCCTTATTATCATACGGACAAGACAGAGTAGTAAGTGGAGTAGTTCGGGGAGCTGAAGATGGCCAACCCATTCCTGGCGTAAATGTGCTTGTAAAAGGCACAAACGTAGGAACCACAACTGACGCAGACGGAAACTTTAGAATTAGTTTACCTTCAGGTTCAGAAACCTAAGTGTTTTCTTTCATCGGTCTTAAAACAGCCGAAGTCAATGTAGGAAACAAAACAGCAGTTGATGTTTCAATGGAATCAGACATCACTCAATTAAATGAAGTGGTAGTTGTTGGATTTGGAACACAAATCAAGCAAGAGCTTACGGGCAACATTGCAAAAGTTTCAGGTGCTGATATACAAAACCTTCCATCACCCTCAGTAGAAAGTGCTTTACAGGGCAGAGCAGCTGGTGTTTATATTAACCAAGGCAGTGGTAAACTAGGTCAAGGTTTCCAAATACGCGTTAGGGGTGCTTCATCTGTATCGGCAAGTAACCAACCTTTATATGTTGTTGATGGAATTATTGTTAATTCTGCCGATTTAGGAACATCTAATGCAGAGCCACTTAATCCCATTGCAGATATTAACCCTAACGATATACAGTCAATTGAAATTTTGAAAGATGCGTCAGCTTCTGCAATTTATGGCGCGCGGGCATCAAATGGTGTAGTAATTATAACTACAAAAAAAGGAGCAGTAGGAAATACAAAAGTAAACTTTGGTTACTTCACTGGAGTTAGCACGCCAACCAAAAAATCAAAATTCTTAAACGCACAACAGTATAGAGAATTATTTACTGCAGCAGCTGAAAATATGGGATATGATCCGGAAGCTGAATTTAGTGCAGAATCTGGCACTGATGATTGGAACAATAATTTTAATACCAATTGGGCAGATGAAGCTTTTCAAACTGGAGGAATTAATCAATATGAAATTTCCGCTAGTGGTGGGGATAAGAAAACAAGATTTTTCTTAAGCATGAACTATAGCGACCAAAAAGGTATTATAGTTGGTAATGAGTTTAAACGTGCTTCAGGACGAATAAACCTCGACCACAACATAAGTGATAAAGTTTCTATTGGTACAAATATTTCATTGGTAAGAAGTTTTAATCAACGTGTTTCTGACGACAATGCTTTTTCTAATCCTATTCAATTAAATGCTTTGCCACCTATTCATCCTAAAATTGATCCAACAACAGGAAGACTAAATAGAAGAACATTGTATTACAATGGTTTGATTGATCAGCAATCAGGTTTTAATGATGCAACTACTTATAGATCAATTTCTAACTTTTATTTGAACTATAACATTACGCCAGAATTAACACTTCGAACAGAACAAGGTATCGACTTTTTAAATTTACAAGAAGAAATTTACTTAGGAAGAGAAACGGAAGATGGCGCACCGACTGGTTATGGATATAATAATCAGTTTACTTCTATCAACTATACAACCAATAACACATTAAATTATAAGAAAGAAGTTAATCAACATAAGATTGATGCCTTGATAGGATTGAGCTATCAACAAGGTAACACATCAGCTGCAGCTGTTGAAGGTAGAGGTTTTCCTAATGATAACTTTCAAAAACTTGCCAGTGCAGCCAGAATTACTTTAGGTAGTTCTTCTGGATCAGAGTTTAGATTTATTTCTTATTTCGCTAGAGCAAACTATGTCTATAATGGTAAGTATCTTCTATCAACTAGTGTGAGAACTGACGGTTCTTCTAGATTTGGAAAAGACAATCGTTATGGTGTGTTCCCAGCAGCTTCTGCAGGATGGATATTAACCGAAGAGGGATTTCTTAAAAATAATCCTACACTAAGCTTTTTGAAATTTAAAGCGAGTTACGGCTTAACTGGAAATGCAGAGATTGGTGATTTTGCATCTAGAGGTTTGTATACTTCTGGTTTTTATGAAGAAGAATCTGGAATTGTTCCATTAAGTTTAGCTAGTCCCGATTTGAAATGGGAAAGAACTGCACAGTTCGATATTGGATTTGATTTTGGATTTTTAAACGACAGAATTACAGGTGAAATAGATTATTATCAAAAACAAACCAAAGACTTATTGTTAGATGTTCCATTAAGTTCTGTAGTGGGTTACACGACCATTACAAAAAATATCGGTCAACTAACAAACAAAGGTTTCGAACTTGTAATCAACTCACAAAATATTGTGGGTCCATTCACGTGGTCTACTAATTTGAATATTTCAAGGAATGTAAATAAGATTACTGATATGAATGGAGCTGTCATTATTGGAGGCCAACGTTTTGTAGGGCAGATAAGAGAGAATCAGCCAATGGCAGTTTTTTATGGACCTAAATACGCAGGCGTTGACCCAGATAATGGCGATGCTTTATATTTTACAGAAACAGGTGAAACAACAAACGATTATGCCGCTGCAGTAGATCAAAAAATTGGTGATCCCAATCCTGATTTCTTTGGTGGATTGAATAATAAATTTTCTTACAAAGGATTCGACCTTGATATACTGCTCCAATTTGTTTACGGTAATGATGTTTACAATATTGCCGGCTTCTTCCAATCTGTAAATGGTGATTACTTTGACAATCAAACCGTTGACCAATTGGGTTATTGGAAAGAACCAGGAGATGTGACGAACATCCCACAGCCTCGTTTATACGAAGGAAATGGCGCTGGAAAATCCTCAAGATGGGTACAAGATGGTTCATTCCTACGCGTAAAGAATGTATCATTAGGATACAATTTACCGAAATCTCTTTTGGCTAAAACATTCATCACCAACGCTAGGGTATATGTAGCAGCTGCAAATTTATTCACCTTCACAAATTATACCGGTTATGATCCTGAAGTAAATACAACTTATGTAGGAAGAAGTAATGTTACCCTTGGCCACGACTTTTATACTCCACCGTTGGCAAAAACAATCACTTTTGGCGTAAACATTGGACTTTAATACTTAAAAAATGAAAAAGATATTTATTTTATTAACCATTTTCTCCTTCATTGCATCCTCATGTAGTGATGTATTAGAAGTTGAGCCATTACAATCCGTTGATTCTGAAAATGCTCTTAAAACTCAAACAGATGTAGAGAGCGCAGTAATTGGATTGTATTCAATACTTGGTAGAGGTTCTTTATATGGAACGAATATTAGCTTTCTTTCTGAACTATTAGGTGCAGAGCAAAGTATAAGATGGAGAGGAACCTTCCAAAGCTATCGTCAAGTGGGAGGAAAAACTATGGATTCTGAAAATGCAGAAGCAACAAGAACTTGGGTAAATGCATTTGCAGGAATTAATCTAGCTAACAATGTATTAGCTGCTTTAGATAAAGTTGAAGACGATGATTTGAGGTTAACTTTAGAAGGAGAAGCAAAATTGGTAAGAGGTTTACTACATTTTGAATTAGTAAGATTATACGGAAGAGCCTGGAATGATGGTAATCCTGCTGTCAATTTAGGGGTACCAATTTGGTTAACACCTACTATAAATGAACAAACAGCATCAGAATTACCTAGCCGTGCAACAGTTGCCCAGGTTTACCAGCAAGTAATTGCAGATATGGAAGATGCTGAAGGTTTATTACCAGAAGATAACGGAGATAGGTTAGATACGTATGCAGCAAGTGCATTTTTAGCAAGAGTTTATTTACAACAAAGTAATTATACGGAGGCACTTGATAAAGCGAATCGAGTAATTAGTAGCGATAAATACAGTTTAAATTCGTCAGTTACTGCCATCTTTTTAAACGACAATACAAATGAATCAATTTTCGAGATTCAGCAGAATGACCAAAATAATGCTGGTAATGGAAACGATGGATTAGCAACTTTTTATGCATCCCTAGATGGAATTGGAAGAGGAGATGTTCAAGTCTTGGCTTTTTTCAGTGATGATCCCGATGATTATATTTTTAATGATCGAGTAACCATTTACGATCAATATGAGACTCAAGACAAACGATTTACAGAACTATTTTATTTCGGAACAGATTTCAGCAGAAGACCGGGAAGGTTAACAACATTTAAATGGAATAATCCGGGACAAAACATACCTGTAGTTCGTTTAGCAGAAATGTACTTGATAAGAGCTGAAGCAAATCTTCAGTTAGGAACCTCAGTTGGAGATTCTCCTTTGAATGATGTTAATTTAATAAGAGAAAGAGCAGAAGCTTCCTTATTGGGTGCAGTTACATTAAATGATGTAATACAAGAAAGAAAACTTGAGCTTGCCTTTGAAGGAGTAAGAATTCATGATGTTAAAAGACTAGAACAAGAAATTGACGGTTATTTTTTTGATGGTGACTTAAATACTTATGTTTTAGATTATTCGATTGCTTGGGATGATCAATTTATGATTCTTCCTATTCCGCAGAGAGAAATCGATGCAAACGAGAATTTAAGAAATCAACAAAATTCAGGTTATTAATTTAAAAGATAGAAGAGATTGCATTTGCAATCTCTTCTTTTGAATAAATCTTTATTTGCGTAAAACAAACTACTTTTATTTAATCTCTCTATTAATCAAATCTTCTAAAAGCAGCTGAAGCCTATTGTATCTATTTGAATCGATTTTCCAATACTCTTTTTCAACTTCAATTTGAATTTCTGCTTTTTCATTAATCACTGAGAATCCCATTCTCTCAAAAGCATTCTTTGTCCATAAATACCGATAACCCTCACCTATAAGTTGAATGCTTTTGTTTTTGGTTTTTTCATAATTCATCTCCCCGGTTTTAAGATTAAAACCTTTTAAAGGAAATGCTTTGTCTAATACCCCATCTAAAACTAATTCTTCGGGTATTCCGCTTACAATTTTTTTATCTTGTACCAACCATAAAACATCTGCCAATTGTAAGGCTAAATCCAACTCATGCGTGCTCACCAAAATTGTCTTGTTATGCTGATGTGCCAACTTACGTAACAGTGTCATAATCTCCATTCGATTGTTCAAATCTAAATGCGCAGTTGGCTCATCTAAAAAAATGTAAGGTGTTTCCTGAGCCAATGCACGGGCTATCATAACCATTTGTTGTTGGCCATCGCTTAATTCATCAACAAACTTATCCTTCAATTGATCAATGCCGACTAAATGAAATGCTTGATTAATGGCGTGCTTATCAGTTTCGCTTAGTTGTATTAACCAATTTACATATGCATACCGACCCGTTGTTACTAAATCGTAAACTGATAGATTGCTTAAATTGAGTTTATCGGTTAATACAATTGCAATATTTCCTGGCTTTTGAAATTCAATTAAAGTTTGATCAGCAGGCTGTGATAGTGGGGGATGAATACCAGCTAAGGTCTTCAAAAAAGTAGATTTGCCAGATCCATTGCTTCCAAGTAAACAAACTAACTTGCCCGAAGGCAAGGATACATCAATATGATCAAGCAATAAGTTTTTCTCTTTTCCTTTTTGATAACCAACTGAAAGGTTTTGCACGAATACCATGACTTATATGCTTAACCTTTTAAGTTTGAAAATAAAGAATATTACCACAGGTGCTCCAAATAATGAAGTTGCCACATTAATAGGTATAGAAACTTGAGATGAGAAAATATTGATAAACAAATCGCACACAAGCAAACAAATGCTTCCTCCTAAGCATGCGCCAATAATCAACCATTGATGATTATAAGTCTTTAGCCAGTTGCGCACTAATAAAGGAGAAACTAAACCAACAAAGGCAATGGGGCCACAATAAGCAGTAACAACTCCAGTTAACAAACAAGTCGAAAGTATCATCGTCATCCTGGCCTTAGCAATGTTAAATTGAAGATTTGTCAAATAACTTTCCCCCAAAACCCATACATTCATCTGTCTCGAATTGATAAAGGCTAACAACAAGCCGACTAATAAACCTATACCTATAATAAACACTTCAAAAAATGATAATCCACCCATTTTTCCGAATGTCCACATTAAATAAGACTGCACATCATTGGCATCGCTGATATATTGAAGAATACCAACACACGAACTAGCAATTGCAGATAACATAATACCTATAACCAATAGAGAATTGTTGTCCTTAATCATTTTGGCGATTGGTAAAATAATAAGCATGACAAAAAAAGCTCCCGTAAAGGCAAAAATTGGGTTAAATCCCTTGATTACTAAAAGAAGTGGCGACAAGAAAATCGAAATAGCAACTCCTAATCCTGCACCCGATGTCAAACCAAGTACATCCGGTCCGGCTAAAGGGTTCCTAAACAATGTTTGCATTTGTAAGCCAGCCAAAGATAAAGCAGCTCCAGCCAAAAGAGCTGTTAACATGCGTGGAAGCCTCACCCACCATATTACATCATGATAAGCCGAAGAAGTTGAGTTTGGAAAAAGTAAAACATCAAACACACTATAAAAAGGAATATGGATGGAGCCAAAGAATAAATGTAGGATTGCAACAAATACCACCAAAATGCCTAAAAAAGCTAGTTTATACTTGATTTTCAATTCCATCGAAAAGACTAAAATCCTAAAAAGTAAAGGTATTAGTTAATATTTACACCCTAAAGGTATTGATTTTCAGATTTTTTTAATCGGAGTATTGGTTGCATGAGATAAGTTCCTATCTTTGCAGTCCTTTTCGCGCCCTATGCCCTAAAAAAGCATAAAAACGGCAAAAAAAGGGGAAGGTTGCGAACAAGTCGTAACCAGTAATAACTAAAACAAGTATAACTCATGCCTGGTATTATTGGTAGAAAAGTAGGTATGACCAGCATTTTCGGTGCAGAAGGCGAAAATATCGCGTGTACTGTAATCGAAGCCGGCCCTTGTGTCGTTACTCAGGTGAAAAACCTGGATACAGACGGTTACAAGGCTGTGCAGCTTGCATTTGGTGAAAAGAAAGAAAAAAACACCAGCAAGCCTCTGCTTGGACATTTCAAAAAAGCGAACACTACACCAAAGAAGGATGTAGTGGAATTTCGCGATTTCAACGCTGAGTTTGACGGTCTCGTTGAACTAGGAAAAGAAATTCGTGTACAAGATGTATTCACCGAAGGTGACTTTTTAGATGCCGTTGGTACATCAAAAGGTAAAGGTTTTCAAGGTGTTGTTAAGAGACACAACTTTGCCGGTGTAGGTGGTCAAACTCATGGTCAGCACAACCGTTTACGCGCACCCGGTTCAATGGGTAACGCGTCTTTTGCATCTCGCGTACCAAAAGGTAAGCGTTTAGCAGGAAGAATGGGTGGCGATCGCGTTAAGGTAACAAACCTTAAAGTGGTAAAAATCATGGCAGATCAAAACCTGATCGTTGTTAGTGGTTCCGTTCCAGGAGCTAAAAATTCAACCGTAATTCTGCAGAAATAATGGACGTTTCAGTTGTAAAATATAGCGGAGAAAACACAGGCCGTAAAGTAGCTTTATCGGCAGAGGTGTTCGGTATCGAACCAAACGACCACGCCATTTATTTAGACGTAAAAAGTATTTTGGCTAATCAACGCCAGGGTACTCACAAGGCTAAGCAGCGTAACGAAATTTCAGGTTCTACTAAAAAGTTGAAGAAGCAAAAAGGTACAGGTGGTGCCCGTGCAGGTAGCATCAAAAACCCTCAGTTCAAAGGTGGTGGTAGAATTTTCGGTCCTCAACCTCGCGACTATTCTTTCAAACTCAACAAAAAAGTTAAAGACTTAGCGCGTAAATCAGCACTAACTTATAAAGCAAAAGACAATGCTATAGCAGTCATTGAAGATTTCAACTTCAGTGAGGCGAAAACGAAGCAGTACGTAAACATGCTGAATGCACTTTCTTTGGCCGACAAGAAAACATTATTAGTACTTCCAGAAGTAGCTAAAAATGTAGTTTTAGCTGGGCGCAACATTCAGAAAACAAAAGTGACTACAGCTGATCAAATCAACACTTATGATTTGATGAATGCCGATAGCGTTGTTTTTGTAGAAAGCTCGATCAACAAAGTTGTAACCTTATTAAATAAAGAATCATGAGCGTATTAAAGAAGCCACTCGTAACAGAAAAGGTTTCTGCCATGAATGAAAAAGGCAGATACGGCTTTATTGTCGATATGAATGCCAATAAGGTAGAAATCAAAAAAGCAGTTGAAAAGCAATACGGTGTAACTGTAGAAAGTGTAAACACTATACGTGTAATGGGCAAATTCAAAGTTCGTTTCACAAAGTCTGGTGTCTTAGCTGGTCGCAAGCCTAATTATAAAAAGGCAATCGTAACCTTAGCAGCTGGAGAAGTAATAGATTTTTATAGCAACGTTTAAATAGATACATATGGCGTTGAAGAAATTAAAACCGGTTACACCCGGCACAAGACATAGATTAGCACCTTCCTTCGATGATATTACATCCTCGAAGCCTGAAAAGTCTTTATTGAAGACAATCAAGAAATCAGGCGGAAGAAATAGCAAAGGTCAATTGACCATGCGTTATATCGGTGGAGGTCACAAACAGAAATTGCGCATTATCGATTTTAAGCGTAACAAGTTTGGAGTTCCAGCTACAGTAAAAACTATTGAATACGATCCTGCTCGCTCAGCAAGAATTGCATTGTTAAGCTACGCTGATGGTGAGAAAGCTTACATCTTGGCTCCAAACGGACTTAAAGTTGGACAAATTGTACAAGCAGGTCCTGATGTAGCTCCTGAAGTAGGTAATGCACTTCCACTTTCTAAAATTCCATTGGGTACTATTGTACACAATGTTGAAATGAAACCAGGTAAAGGCGGTGCCATTGCGAGAAGTGCTGGTTCTTTCGTGCAATTATTAGCAAGAGAGAACGGATACGCTGCCCTAAAGATGCCTTCAGGTGAAATGCGCAATGTGCTAGAAACATGTATCGCTACCGTTGGTGCAGCTTCTAACCCTGACCACATGAATGAAAGTGTGGGCAAAGCAGGGCGCAACCGTTGGAGAGGTATTCGTCCTCGCACACGTGCAGTTGCTATGAACCCAGTTGATCACCCAATGGGTGGTGGCGAAGGTCGCGCGTCTGGTGGTCACCCACGTTCACGCAAAGGCTTATACACCAAGGGTAAGAAGACCCGTCATCCTAAGAAGTATTCTGATCGTCTAATCATATCTAAGAGGAAAAAATAATGGGACGCTCGATTAAAAAAGGACCTTATTGCGACTTCCGTCTTTTGAAAAAAGTGGAAGTGATGGAAAAATCCAGCAAAAAATCTGTGATCAAGACTTGGTCCAGAAGGTCAACAATCATTCCCGATTTGATCGGCCATACATTTGCCGTTCACAATGGAAACAAGTTCATACCAGTGTATGTAACTGAAAATATGGTAGGTCACAAGTTAGGTGAATTTGCACCTACTCGTACCTTCAAAGGTCATAGTGGCAACCGTAAAGATTAACTAAGCCATGGAAACAACAGTTGTAAAAAAGACTAAAAAGGCTGTATTAAAGCGCCAGCAGCGCGATGCTCGAAAAGAAGCTGCGAAGACTGGTCCTGTAGTAGCCAAGCTTAAGGATGTTCCTTCTTCACCAAGAAAGATGCGTCTTGTGGCAGATTTAATTAAAGGTCAACGCGTAAATCAAGCTTTAAACATTTTAAAGTTTGAATCTAAGTTAGGTGCACCTTTATTAGAAAAGCTTTTGTTGTCTGCCATTTCAAATTGGGGCAATACACACGAAACCAAAATTGAAGATGCAGATCTTTATGTAAAAGAGATTTGGGTTGATGGTGGTCGTCAGTTAAAGAGAATGAGACCTGCACCTCAAGGTAGAGGTTATAGAATTCGTAAGCGCTCAAACCACGTAACATTGGTTTTAGCAAGCTTAGCTAATGGTAAAGAAGTTCAAACTACTGAATCTAAATAAGCATGGGACAAAAAGTTAACCCTGTAGGTTTAAGGCTAGGAATTGTTCGCGGTTGGGATTCCAGCTGGTTCGGTGGCAAAACCTTGTCAGACAAATTAGTTGAAGATCAAAAAATTCGTAAATACGTTGACGCTCGTATTCCTAAAGGAGGTATCTCTAAAGTAGTTATAGAGCGTACTTTAAAGCGCATCACATTAACTATTCATACGGCCAGACCAGGTGTTGTAATTGGCAAGGGAGGTCAGGAAGTTGATAAGATCAAGGAAGAATTGAAGAAGATCACCGGTAAGGATGTTCAAATCAATATCTACGAAATAAAAAGACCTGAACTTGATGCTAAACTTGTTGGAGAAGCTATCGCCCAACAAATTGAAGCGCGTATCTCTTACAAAAGAGCTATGAAACAAGCTATTGCTTCTGCCATCAGAGTAGGAGCAGAGGGTATCAAAGTAAAGGTATCTGGTCGTTTGGCTGGTTCAGATATGGCCAGAACTGAACAATACAAAGAAGGAAGAATTCCTTTGCACACTTTAAGAGCAGATATCGATTATGCTATCTCAGAAGCACAAACTGTATATGGTAAAATCGGCATCAAAGTTTGGATCTTCAAAGGAGAAGTATACGGAAAGCGTGATCTTTCTCCTAACGTAGGCGCGGCCGCCAATGCGTCAGCAGGTGGTCAGCAGTCTGGTGGAGGTAATGAAAGAGGCGGAAGAAGAGGCGATGGAAAAGGAAGAGGCGATGGTCGCGATAATCGCGGAGGTCGTGGTGGCCGCTCAAAAGGGTCTAAAAATTAATTTGAATCAGTAAAGCTTAGCAACCATGTTACAGCCGAAACGTACGAAATTTAGAAAGATGCAAAAAGGTAGAGTGAAAGGCCTTGCTACAAGAGGTCACTCTATTGCATTCGGTTCTTTTGCATTGAAAGCCTTAGAACCAGGTTGGATAACAGCTCGCCAATTAGAAGCTGCTCGTATCGCGGTTACCCGCGCTATGAAACGCGAAGGTCAAGTTTGGATCCGTATTTTCCCAGACAAACCAATCACCAAAAAACCGGCTGAGGTGCGTATGGGTAAAGGTAAGGGTGCTCCTGAATATTGGGTAGCAGTGGTAAAACCCGGAACAATCCTTTTTGAAGCTGGTGGTGTTAGCATGGCGACTGCAAAGGAAGCCATGAGATTAGCTGAAGGTAAATTGCCTTTAAAAACCACTTTTACAGTTAGAAGAGATTACGTAGAAGAAACAGCCAAGTAATATGAAAAACGCAGATATCAAAGCATTATCAGTTGCTGAGCTCAACGAAAAAATTGCTAGCGAAAAAGAAACACTTCGTAAACTTCAATTTGCTCACCAAGTTTCTTCAATTGAAAACCCAATGACTTTACGTGCAACTCGCAAGTTAATCGCAAGGTTAAACACAGAATTAACAGCTAAAAAAGCTAAAGCATAATTCCTATGGAAACACAAGAAAGGAATTTTAGAAAAGAAAGAGTAGGTAAAGTTGTAAGCAATAAAATGCAGAAAACTATTACTGTAACTGTAGATAGAAAAGTGAAGCATCCTATCTATGGAAAATTTGTAAACAAAACCTCTCGCTTTAAAGCGCATGATGAGAAAAATGAAGCAGGTATCGGTGATACAGTACGCATCATGGAAACTCGTCCTTTGAGCAAAGACAAGCGTTGGAGATTAGTAGAAATCATCGAAAAAGCTAAGTAATCATGATACGCACAGAATCCAGATTAACAGTTGCAGACAACAGCGGAGCTAAAGAAGTTCTTTGCATGCACGTATTAGGCGGAACAAAAAGAAAGTCTGCCTCTGTAGGCGATAAAATTGTGGTTACTGTAAAGTCTGCCACACCAACTAGTCAGATAAAGAAAGGAACAGTTTCTAAGGCTGTAGTAGTAAGAACAACCAAAGAGGTAAGACGCAAAGACGGTTCGTATATTCGTTTTGAAGACAATGCAGCTGTATTGTTGAACAACCAAGACGAGCCTAGAGGCACTCGTATCTTTGGACCTGTAGCTAGAGAGTTGCGCGAAAAGCAATTCATGAAAATTGTATCATTGGCACCAGAAGTATTATAAGCCATGGAAAGAAAATTTAACAAACAACCTAAACTGCATATCCGTAAGGGAGACACAGTTCAGGTAATTGCCGGTGATGACAAAGGAAAGACCGGCAAAGTGCTTGAAATTATCGCATCTAAAAATCGAGCGGTTGTAGAGGGCATTGCTATTGTTACTAAGCACACAAAACCATCTGCTGGTAAACCAGAAGGTGGTATTAAGAAAACTGAAGGTACGATTAACATCAGTAATCTAATGTTGATTGATCCTGCAAGTGGAAAACCAACACGTGTTGGTCGCAAGTTAAACGCAGAAGGAAAGCTGCAACGTTACGCAAAGAAAACTGGAGAAATCATTAAGTAATGGCAACGCCTAGATTAAAACAAAAGTATCAAAAGGAAATCATGAACGCGCTGAAGGAAAAGTTTCAGTATAAGTCGATCATGGAGGTTCCAAAGGTTGAAAAAATCTGCATCAACAAAGGTATGGGTGCAGCAGTAGCCGATAAAAAATTGATTGACGTAGCAGTTGAAGAAATTTCAACTATTACTGGTCAAAAGGCGGTAGCAACTAAGTCAAAGAAGGCAATCTCTAACTTCAAGCTACGCGAAAATCAGCCAATTGGTGTACGTGTTACATTAAGAGGTGATCGCATGTACGAATTTATGGACAGACTCATGAATATTGCTCTTCCACGCGTACGTGATTTCAAAGGTGTAAATGCAAAAGGATTTGACGGAAGAGGTAATTACACTTTGGGTGTAAAAGAACAAATCATCTTCCCTGAAATTTCTATTGATAAAGTAACAAAGATCAGTGGTATGGATATCACTTTTGTTACTAGTGCAAAAACAGATGAAGAAAGTTTTGAATTATTAAAAGCATTCGGGATGCCGTTTGCAACCAATAAAAACTAAAATTATGGCAAAATTATCAGTTGTTGCAAGACAGGCTAAGCGTGAGCACCTTGTAGCTGTTTTTGCAGCCAAAAGAAAAGCATTAAAAGAAGCCGGAGATTATTTGGCTTTGGATAAGCTTCCTCGCAATGCTTCTCCGGTTAGATTAAAAAACCGTTGCAAGCTTACAGGAAGACCAAAAGGCTACATGGGTAAGTTCGGCATTTGCCGTAACCAGTTCCGCCAGATGGCCTCTGATGGTAAAATACCTGGGCTTACCAAAGCTTCTTGGTAAAAATTTGATGGAGATGATTAAATGAAATCATCGAAATCTTTGTAATAACGACATATTGCTGCTGAGTATCCAGGTCGATTAAATTCGAAACCAGATAACAGTTTGAATATTAAAAAATGTTCAATACCTTTGCAGCCCGGTTTATACGGGCTTGCTTTTTTAGCGAAAAATTGGAGAAAAATGACAGACCCAATAGCAGATTATTTAACAAGATTGCGTAATGCAATTAAGGCTAACCACAAAGTTTTGGAGGTGCCTTCCAGCAATCTAAAGAAGGAAATAACCAAAGTGTTATTCGATAAAGGATACATTTTGAATTATAAATTCGAAGAAGGAAAGAATATACAAGGCGTAATTAAAATCACTTTGAAATACAATCCTGAAACAAAAGAGAATGCCATCACGCACTTAGAACGTGTGAGCACACCAGGTTTGCGTCAATACGCAAACGTTGGAGCGATGCCTCGCGTTTTAAATGGGTTAGGTGTTGCCATTGTATCTACTTCTAAAGGTGTAATGACCGACAAAGAAGCTCGCAAAAATAATGTGGGTGGCGAAGTTTTATGTTATGTTTATTAATTACTGAGCCATGTCAAGAATTGGATTAAAACCCGTAAGCATTCCTTCAGGCGTAACAGTTACACCTTCAAAGGATAAAGTTTCAGTAAAAGGCCCAAAGGGCGAGCTACACCAAGCCATCGACCCTGATTTTCAAATCAAAATCGAAGATGGAAATGTAGTTGTAGCAAGACCAACTGATCAAAAAAGACACAAATCACTACACGGTTTATACCGTGCTTTGATAGCCAACATGATTGAAGGCGTTAGCAAAGGATATAAACACCAACTTGAATTGGTAGGTGTAGGTTACAAAGCTACCGCTCAATCTAATGTTCTTGAGCTCAGCTTAGGATACTCACACAATATCTTTTTGGCTGTTCCATCTGAAATCAAAGTTCAGGCTGTTCAGGAAAAAGGACAAAATCCTACGATTATTTTAGAAGGAATCGACAAACAATTATTAGGACAGATTTCAGCTAAATTAAAGTCACTTCGTAAAACTGAGCCTTACAAGGGTAAAGGTGTTCGTTTCACAGGTGAATATGTACGCAGAAAAGCAGGTAAAGCAGCATCTAAATAAAGCATCATAGCTCATAATACTATGGCAGGCAAACTAGGAAGAAGAGAAAGAATCAAGTTAGGCGTTCGTAAAAAGATTACGGGCACTGCATCTAGACCACGTTTATCGGTTTTTAGAAGCAATACAGCCGTAAGCGCTCAACTTATCGATGATACAAAAGGGGTGACTTTAGTATCAGTTACAACCAAAGAATTAGGTGCAAAAGCATCTGGTAATCAGGAAAATTGTAGAACAGCCGGAAAGAAAATTGCTGAAAGAGCAATAGCAGCTGGTGTAAAAGATGTGGTATTCGACCGCAATGGTTATTTGTATCACGGAAAAGTAAAAGCATTTGCAGAAGGTGCCCGCGAGGGTGGTTTAAATTTCTAAAACAACGAATATGTCGGCAAGCAATATCAGCGCAGTTAAAGCAAGCGAAATCGATTTGAAAGAGAAAGTAGTTGCAATTCAACGCGTGGCCAAAGTAGTAAAAGGTGGTCGCAGATTTAGTTTCGCTGCCATCGTTGTAGTGGGTGATGGTAATGGTGTAGTTGGATATGGATTAGGCAAAGCAAACGAAGTAACAGACGCAATTTCTAAAGGAATTGATGATGCTAAAAAGCATTTGGTAAAAGTCCCCGTTATTAAAGGAACTGTGCCACATGAGTCAATCGGTAAATTTGGTGGTGGTTTTGTTTTATTGAAACCTGCTTCCCCTGGTACTGGTGTAATTGCAGGTGGTGCGATGCGTGCTGTACTAGAAAGTGCAGGTGTTCACAACGTGTTGGCTAAGTCTAAGGGCTCTTCCAACCCTCACAACGTGGTAAAAGCAACTTTCAAAGCTTTAACCAGTATGCGTGATCCATTAACAGTGGCTCAAAACAGAGGTATATCTTTAAATAAAGTGTTTAACGGTTAATCGTTGACTTATGGCTAAAGTACAAATTCAACAAACACGCAGTATCATCAAGCGTCCTTACACACAACAGTTAACCATGAAGGCACTTGGTTTAGGCAAAATGAACAAGACTGTTATCGTGGAAAACACACCACAGATTGCAGGTATGATTAGAAAAGTAAATCATTTGATAACCGTTAAAGAAATTTAAAATGAAATTACATACACTAAAACCTGCAGAAGGTTCTACCAAAACAAACAAGAGACTTGGTCGTGGCCAAGGTTCTGGTGGTAGCACAGCAGGCCGTGGACATAAAGGGGCAAAGTCAAGATCAGGTTATTCAAGAAAAGCTGGTTTTGAAGGCGGTCAAATGCCATTGGTGAGACGTGTACCAAAGTTCGGTTTTAAGAATAACAATAAAGTAGAATTCAAAGCTGTTAACCTTGATGTATTAGAAGGTTTAGTGGAGAAAGCTAATTCTAAAGATCTTACACTTGAATTGATGATTGCCAATGGTATCATCAGCAAGAATGATAAAGTAAAGGTTTTGGGAAGGGGTGAATTGAAATCAAAAGTAACTGTACAAGCACATGCTTTTTCAGAAGCTGCGGTAAGCGCAATTGAGAAGGTAGGTGGTTCTGTTTCAACTGTTAAGTAATGAAAAGATTTATTCAGACTTTAAGAAACATTTTTTCAATTGAGGACTTGCGTGTTCGCATCCTGAATACAATTGGATTTCTAATCATCTTCAGATTAGGTTCCTTTATTGTATTGCCAGGTATCGAGCCGAATGCTTTGGCAGGTGCTCCACAAGAAGGTATTTTAGCTCTAATAAATACCTTTTTAGGTGGTTCTTTTAGTCGTGCTTCCATATTTGCACTAGGCATTATGCCTTATATCTCGGCATCAATCATTGTTCAGTTGTTAACTGTTGCAGTGCCTTATTTCCAGAAAATGCAAAAAGAAGGTGAATCTGGAAGAAAGAGATTAAATCAAATCACAAGGGTTTTAACAATTTTCATCACTGGCTTTCAATCCTATGGTTATATCAGAGGTACTATCCCTGCTGAGGCCATCACTAATCCAGGTTTCTTCTTCTATTTCACATCAATTACAATACTAATTGCCGGAACCATGTTCTGTATGTGGTTAGGAGAAAGAATCACTGACAAGGGAATTGGTAACGGTATTTCCATGTTAATTATGATTGGAATTGTATCAAGATTCCCAGGTTCAGTAATAGATGAAATGGTTAATAACCGTGGTTTAGCAGGAGGTATTTTATTCGTGGTTGAAGTTTTAGCCTTATTCGCAGTGGTAATGGGAGTTATTTTAATCACACAAGCCACGAGAAGAATCCCAATTCAATACGCCAAGCAAGTTGTTGGTAATAAATTGTATGGTGGTAAAAGAGATTTTATTCCACTCAAATTAAATTCTGCCGGTGTAATGCCAATCATTTTCGCGCAAGCATTAATGTTTTTGCCCGCACTATTGGGTGGCATTTGGAGTGATAGCGATTTAGGTGCATATATAGGTGCAACCTTTTCAGACTTTACATCATGGCAATATAACTTGTTGTTTGGTACACTAATTTTGTTGTTTACATTTTTCTACACAGCAATCACCATCAACTCAAATGACATTGCTGATAATTTAAAAAGAAATGGTGGTTTTGTTCCGGGCATTAAGCCAGGCAAACAAACTGCAGAATTTATTGATACTGTTTTATCAAGAATAACATTACCTGGGGCCATATTTCTGGTAATAATAGCTGTTATGCCTGCTTTTGCAGTCATAGCAGGTGTTGGACAAAATTTTGCGCAGTTCTTCGGAGGAACTTCACTTTTGATTCTAGTAGGTGTTGTATTAGATACATTGCAACAAATCGAAAGTTATTTGCTGATGAGGCATTATGAAGGAATGATGAAGTCTGGCAGAGTGAAAGGACGTTCTCAATTTGCTGCAGCTTAAGGTGACATGGTTCACTTAAAGACTGAGGAAGAAATTGCATTGATTCGTGAAAGTGCCCTGATTTTAGGGAAAGCTCACGGAGAGGTTGCAAAACTTGTTAAACCTGGTGTAAAAACCATTCAGTTAGATAAAGTAGCTGAAGAGTTTATTAGGAACCATGGAGGTGTGCCATCATTTAAAAATTATAATGGTACTTTTCCCGGTTCACTTTGTATATCGGTTAACGAGGTTGTTGTACATGGTTTCCCCGGAAACTATGAATTAAAAGATACTGACGTCATCTCTGTTGACTGCGGTGTTTTTTATAAAGGCTTTCACAGTGATTCTGCATACACTTATCCGTTACCAAACGCTTCGAAAGAAGATGTTTTGTTGCTGGAAAGAACCTATCAGTCTTTGCTTTTAGCGATTGAAGCCGCAAAAGCAGGAAACCGATTGGGAGATGTAGGCTTCGCTATTCAAAACTATGTGGAAGGTTTCGGATACGGAGTAGTGAGAGAGTTGGTTGGCCATGGAATCGGAAGAAACTTGCATGAAGATCCTGAAGTTCCAAATTATGGAAGGAAGGGAAAAGGTGTCAAGTTGATACCAGGAATGGTTTTCGCGATTGAACCCATGATTAACCGCGGAAGCAGAAATGTGGTGCAAGAGAAAGATGGTTGGACTATCCGAACTTCCGATAGAAAAGCATCAGCACATTTTGAACATGTGGTGGCAATTTTAAAAGACAAAACTGAGGTGTTGACAACGCACCAGTATATAGAAGAAAATTATAGTTATAAATGGCGAAGCAAAAGTCTATAGAACAAGATGGAACAATAACGGAAGCATTATCAAATGCGATGTTTAGAGTTCAACTGGAAAATGGACACGAAGTTTTAGCTCACATCTCTGGAAAAATGAGAATGAATTACATTCGAATTTTACCTGGTGATAAAGTAAGACTTGAAATGTCGCCTTATGACTTGAGTAAAGGTAGAATTGTATTTAGATACAAATAAGTAAAGAGATGAAAGTTAAAGCATCCATTAAAAAACGCAGCGCTGAATGTAAAATCATCAGACGCAAAGGAAAGTTGTATGTCATTAACAAGAAAAACC
>JAPZUF010000005.1 GCA_027533395.1 Cyclobacteriaceae bacterium | reverse complement strand
CTTTTCAGGTGCAGTAAATTTCCGGCTACGATAGTTTTAGGTCCAAACTCTTCGTATTCGCGTAAGCGAATTTTTTTTAAACATTGAATGATGTATCGTTCTACGAGTGCTTGCTCCTCAATTTCTTTTTGTGTCCATGCTACACTTTTTAAATCGGTGCCGGGTAGATAAGGTTTAGTTCCTGCTAAGGCTACTGTTTTAAAATATTGTTCGTTCTCAACAGCAACCAATAGTTCAGGAGTTGCGCCAAGCCAGGTGCCGGTTGCCGGTGTGCTGATGAGCGAAACCATAGCAGATGGATATTTCTCGCATAGTGCATCGAAAGATTGCAATAAATCAATTTTAGTTTCGATGTATTGCGTGCGCGATGGAACAACTTTTTCCGCTTGCCCGCTTTCAATAAAGCGAATGGCTTTTTCTACTAATAGTTGATAAGGCTGGTTGGATATAGCAATATGTTGCTGTTGGATGTGCCAACGAAAAGTTGAGGCATCAATTTCTTTATCTATATGATTATGTTGTGTAGAAAATTTTTGAGAGAATGATGGAGAAAATTCGGGTTCGTTTTGGATGGAAGACCAATATCCATCAGCTTTTAAATAAATCTTTTTACTGCCAGGCAAAAAAGGCGCGATAACAAAACCTTTTTCTAATTCTTCAAATGGAGTTTCGGGTTCTACTGCTTCAGGTTCTTCGCAAATCAATAATTGTTTCTCTTTAGCATTAGGTAAACGCCACATCGCGAGGGCAAAACCTTTTTGTAAGGCTTCTGCCATTACTTGCAAGTAATGTTTACTTTTTATATTGATATCGATGGATTTACCTTCGGCCATTTTATTTTCTTTCAATTATCGCCATGGTTATTCTGCTGGCACAAACTAACTCGTTATTCTCGTTGGTAATTTTTATTTCCCACACATGGGTTCTGTTGCCAATGTGCAAAGCTTTGGCTATACCTGTTACCAAACCACTTCTCGCACTTTTAATATTGTTAGCATTTATTTCCAAACCTACAGGACTATACTTCGCCATATCAATACAACAAAGAGAAGCAACGCTACCGAGGGTTTCAGCTAAAGCAACAGAAGCGCCACCATGCAATAAACCCATGGGTTGAATGGTCCGTTCATCTACCGGCATGGTTCCAACTAAAAAATCTTCGCCAATTTCAGTGTAGCGAATTCCTAGATGACCAACCATGTTGCCATGAGAGCTGGCATTTAGCTTTTCTATTGTGATTCCATCCCTGAATATTCCCATAATTTTGGTTCAAATGCTTGTTTTTGTCTGCTAGTCAATAATAACCTGTATTATTGCGTTCTGTTTCAAAAAATCCGGCCAAAATACCGAAAATTGACCTTGAAAAAAATCTATCTTATACGCCACGGGCAAACTGATTTCAATTTAAAAAATATTGTGCAAGGCAGTGGGGTAAATAGTTCTCTAAACGATACGGGTCGTAAGCAAGCCGAAGCATTTCATAAAGCCTGGAAACACATCCCTTTTGATGCAGTTTATACGTCTAAATTAGTGCGTACGCAGGAATCAGTTCAACAGTTTATTGATGGAGGTATAAAGCATGTTTCTTTGGTTGGTTTGAATGAAATTTCGTGGGGCAAAAAAGAAGGACAACCCATTACACCGGAAGAAGATGCGTATTACCATCATATGTTAAAGCAATGGCAGGAAGGTAAAACCGATTTGCGCATTGAAGGAGGAGAAAGTCCGGAGGAAGTAGTAGTGAGGATGAAGCCGGCATTGGATATCATCTTGAATCAGGAAAAGGAAGAAACTATTTTGATTTGCATGCACGGACGAGCCATTAGGATTTTACTTTGTCATTGGCTGCATTATCCTTTGCGCGCTATGGATATGTTCGAGCATCGAAATTTATGTTTGTATCAACTTAACTATACAGGCAAACAATTTCAGGTGATGCGTTATAATGATACCAGTCATTTACAATTGAGTTGAGCCAGCGCAGCTTTTGCTTTTGAATCGATGGAATTTTTGTATTCGTGTTTATCGTACGATAAAGCCTGATTGAACCAACGACAAGCCTTCTCATTTTCATTCATCGATTTGTATTGATAACCCAGTTGTAAACAAGCATTTGGCGCGAAGTACCAGTGATTTTTTCTGGCTTTGGCAATGGTTTGTAAATAGAATTTTTCAGCTGAGGCAGTATCTTTCATCTTATCAAACAATCGTGCTTTTCGATAATAAAATTCTACTTGATTTTTAAGCGAGGTGAAATCACTTTCGTTTTTTGATTCCACTAATTCTTTTGCTTTTGCAAAGTAACCACCATCAGTAAATAGTCGAATGCGCCAAAGGGTTTTATCTGATTGCAGTATAGTTGCCAATGCTTTCTCTGCATATTTATCTGCTTCAGTATGGGCTACTCCATTTTGTGATGCTAAAGTAAAGTAACGTTTAGCTATACTGTTTTGATGGAGTAACCAATAGGATAACCCGGTTTTAAAATAAGCATCCTTTACCAAGTTGGTGCCTTTGTATTGTTGATTGAACCGAATGAACCAAGCGGCAGCTTCCACATCATTACCTTTGCATAAGTTAGCTTCTCCGGCCAGGTAATAGAAGAGAGGTGTAGTATTTTTATTGTTTTGTAAATCCTCCATATAGTGCAACGTTTTTTCTGCTTGGTTTGCTTTTAAGGCAAGCGATGCAGCTAACAATTTTGCTATGGTTCGGTTTGGCTTTTGTTGAATTAAAGAGTCGGCTAATGTTAAACCCAACTGAGGTTCTTGTAAAAGATACCCCTGTGCCAACGCGAGCCAAAGTCCGCTTTCCCAGGCTTGGTTATGTTCTGTTTGGTATAAACTTTTTAAGAGTTGAATACCTTCGGTTGTATTGCCCTGCATACTGAAGACGCGCAGCAACCAATTATATTTTTCAGGAACTGCACCCAGCATGATGTAAAGCAATCCTTTTGTTTTTTGTGCCTTTAAATTTTTGCTGTGTTGTTCGTCTGTTACAATGTGGTAAGCCTTTCGAATGAGCATAGCGGCTTGAAACTCTTGCTTCATTTTTAGTTTAGCAAAGGCCCACAACACATACAACTCTGCTAAGTAAGGTTCGTTTTCTCTTTTCTTTTTCCAACTGGCTGCTGTGGTTTCGAATTGTTCCTCATAGGCTAGAAAAAGTTTATCATCTTCTTCTGCTATTATCTCTAATACATGGCTGAGTTCATAAACGTAATCTGTATCAATTGATGACGTTAATGCTTTAGGTTGTTTCAAAAATTGCAATTGCATGACTTGCTCATAAGCTGCATCAGCTTCCTTCTGTGTTTGAGCAAAGGAGGTACAATAAAAAAAGCAAGTCAACAGACTTGCTTTTATGATTTTAGAAGCGAACAAAAAAGTATTATTCAGCAGTTTTACGTCTGCGTGTTGGCGTTGGTGCAACGGCTGGTTTTGCTGATTTTGGCTTGTCGCTTTCATCCAATGTATCAATATCAACATCGGCTAAGATACGACCGCTGTGTTCGTCAATCACAATTTTTTTCTTTTCTCTGATCTCAGCAATTTTTTGAGGAGGAATAACGATGTTACATCCTTCGGCAGCACCACGAACTACACGCACAACTGCTAAACCGTTGGTTAAACTTCCGCGTAAGCGTTCGTAATATTTAAGTAGGCTTTTATCTTCAATCTTTTTAGTAGCCTTTTCTCTTTCTTCTAATAATCTTCTTTCTTCTTCCTGGCTTTCAGCTAAAATACCATCCAATTCTTTTTTCTTGATGGCTAAATGTTCGCTGCGTTCATTAACCTGCGCTTCAATCTTTTCGCCTTCTTCTTTCTTACGCGCAATTTCGTCCTTCGCTTGTTTTATTTTTTTCTCGCAGATCTGGATTTCCAATTCCTGCAATTCAATTTCTTTAGTGATGGCATCGTATTCGCGGTTATTGCGAACATTTTTTTGCTGTTCTTGGTATTTCTTAATCAGTTTTTCAGCTTCTTTAATGCCTTCTTTGAATTTTTTAATGTTTTCGTCTAGCTCCTTTTGTTCGCCTGTAAAGCGACCCATGCGGGTTTTGTAGCCTTCCAGCTCGTCTTCAAGGTCTTGAACTTCATCTGGCAAATCGCCTCTCAATTTCTTGAGTTCGTCTATTTTGCTGTCTATGGTTTGTAATTTAACGAGGGCTTCGAGTTTCTGTGCTACAGTTTGTGTTTCCATCAGTGGTAGTAACTTATTGGATTAGTGTTAATTCCAGAAAAATTGACCGCAAAAGTAGGAAATTTTTTTGTTAAAAGCGCACTTATCCAATCTTTCGTATAAACCTCGCTCTCATAATGGCCAATATCTGCGATTACTAGCTTATTTTCAGCATCAAAAAACTCGTGGTATTTAAAATCTGCCGAAACAAAAGCATCTGCCCCAGCAGAAATGGCTTTTTTTAATAGAAAACTTCCTGAACCGCCACAAAGCGCTACTTTTTTGATCGGTTTTTGCAAAAGTGCGGTATGTCTGATAGTCTGGAGATTCATTTTTTCTTTTAGGTACTTTAAAAATTCAATTCCGGATAATGCCTGACTCAGTTCTCCAATCATTCCGGCACCCATTTCCTGATTTTCATTTTCTAAAGTTTGTATGTAATAAGCTGGCACCTCGTAAGGATGAGCCAGATGCAAGGCCTGAATCACTGATTTTTCTGCATGAATGGGAAAAATAAGTTCGATTCTATCCTCCTGCACCCATTCTTGCTGATTGGCTTGTCCAATGCTAGGGTTTGCTAGTTCATTAGGTTTGAACGTTCCGATGCCATTTACTTTAAAACTACAATCGGAGTAATTGCCAATGTTGCCCGCACCGGCCTTGTGCAAAGCATTTAAAACATCACCGGTTTTATTTTCAGGTACGAAGGTTACGATTTTAGCTAATTGATTTTTACTGGGTTGAAGTATGGCAATATTGTTTAACTCCAGCTTTTGCGCAATTTGTTGGTTCACACCTTGCCAAACATTATCCAGGTTCGTGTGGATGGCATAAATCGCAATTTTATTTTCGATTGCCTTTATAACAGTTCTTTCCACGTAATTGCTGCCGGTTAGCTTTTTCAATCCTTTAAAAATGATAGGATGATGGGCGATAATCAGGTTACAATTTTTTGAGATGGCTTCCTCTACTACTGCCTCTGTGCAATCTAAAGTGATAAGAGCGGCATTTGTTTCCCAATCCGGATGGCCGGTGAGTAAACCACTGTTATCGTAATTTTCTTGGTAGGCCAAAGGGGCGATGCTTTCTAAGTATTGGATGATGTGCTTGATAGTCATATCGGAAATTTAGCAGGAAAAAAGGGTTAGCCACATAGGTATTGCCTGATAAGAATTACTTTTGCCTTTTGATGTTAAGCATGACCAGGCTTCGGTATCTTCTTTTTCCATTTTCTATTTTATTAGATGCTGTAACACGGCTGCGCAATTTGCTTTTCGATTTAAAGATAAAGCCATCAGTTTCTTTTTCAATACCTGTTATTGCTATCGGAAACCTGGCAGTAGGAGGTACCGGAAAAACACCCATGGCAGAATATGTGATTCGCTTATTGCTCCAGCATAGAATAAAAACTGCGATGTTGAGCCGTGGTTATGGCAGGGCAACGAAAGGATTAAAATTAGCTAATTCTGATGATACACCCGTTACACTAGGGGATGAGCCTTTTCAAGTGTATCAAAAATACAAGAAGGAAATTGACGTAGCTGTTTGTGAGGAACGAGCAATGGCCATTCCGTTTTTAGTAGATCAAATAGAAGGTTTGCAAAGCATTGTGTTAGATGATGCCTTTCAACATCGCTATGTGCGCCCCGGTTTTACTATTTTGTTAACGGATTACAGAAAGCCATTTTATGATGATTATCTGATGCCGGTTGGTCGTTTGCGCGAAAGTGCGAGAGGAGCAAAGCGAGCTGATGTGGTAGTGGTAACGAAATGCCCGGTTACTATATCAAAAGAAGAAAGAGAAGCGATTGAAAAACAAATCAGCAAACACACAGATGCTTCGATTTACTTTGCCGGCATACAGGAAAAAAGTTTACGGAATTTTGATGGTTCTATTAAAGATGCTGAGTCAATTCAATCTGTTGTATTGGTTTCCGGTTTAGCTCAATCTGATTTATTTATACAATCGATGAAAGAAAAATTTAAAGTAGTAGAAGTTTTTGATTTCAGAGACCATCATCATTACACAGCGAATGATGTGGATAAAATAGAAAAAGTGATGCATCAACATCAAGCCTATGTGATTACAACAGAAAAGGATTTTGTGAAATTGAATTTACTTTGTCAAAATAATCGGGATAGATTTTTATACTTGCCGATTGAAATGGTTTTACTTGAAGATGGCTCGAAGTTTGATAATCAGCTGATCAGTTATATTCACCAACAACTAGCAGATTATGAATTGGCCTAAGTTTTTGTTTTTATTGTTTTTTGCTTCTGCTATTGTATCCTCAGTTCAGGCACAAGATGAGGATGAAGAATTAGGAGGAAAGAAAAAAAGAGCTTCTATTTTAGATGATACCACCAAACAGATTTACGGCCCTAAATCAACTCGCTATTATACTGAGCGAACTGTTTTCTTAAATAGATTTGAATCAAGCAGTATTGATACCTTGATTCGAAATTTTCATCAGTTTACATTTATCAACAGACTTAATCACGAGTATCAGGATTTAGGGAACATCGGCACAGCCATGTCCCCCATCTATTATCGCTTACCTCAAACCATTGGCGTTAGCTCCGGGTTTAATGCTTATAACGTTTATTGGGAATTAGATACCATGCGTTACTTTGATACGCATTCACCTTATTCGAATATGCAGGTAATTCTTGGAGGTAAAGGCAGATCAATCACACGTGTAGTTTATACTCGTAATATTAAACCCAATTGGAACTTCGGTTTTAATTACAAAGCTTTATTAATTGATAAACAAATACAAAGGCAGGGAAAAGGAGATAGAAATGTAAGAAGCAATTATTACGATTTCTTCATGACTTATCATACCAAAGATTCTGCTTATTGGGTTTTTGCCAATGCGCGAAGAATGCGTCACACAGTTATCGAAAACGGTGGTGTACAAGTTTCAGAAAATTTTCTACTTTCTGATTTCTTTACACAATTCGCACAGCCTGAATTAACAACAGCAGAAACACGAGATGTTAGGATTGCCACTCATCTCTACCAGCAATATCGCATTTGGAAAACATGGCAAGTGTACCATCAATTTGATAAGCAACGACAGTATGTTGGATTCATTGAGACTACTCCAAGTAACGATTTTTATGATGCTCGTGTCTTAAATAGAAGTGCAGCAGGAGATCGAAACTGGTTTAGAACTACCCGAAATGAATTAGGTTTGAAAGGAAATATCGGAGAAGTTTTACTAAATGGATATTGGGCAACTCGAAGATATGAAATGGATTACGACCATATAGATGAAGGTGGATTGCCTATTAAAACCAAAGGAACGGAATATTATTCCGGAGGAACTTTGGCTTATCAATACAAGAAAGGATTTACTTTTTTAGCAGAAGCAGAAGCTTTGCTAAGTTCGAATTATAAAATTGGCGTTGGATTAGAAACACCGTGGTTGGAAGGTTCACTTTTTCGGGCGCAATACAAACCTACTTTTGTTCAACAAGCGTATATTGGAGAGTTTGATGGTTGGTCGAATGTATTTCGAGATGTTGAAGTCAATCAATTAAAAGGTTTCGCCAAACTTCCTTTAAAAGGATTGAAAGCTTCTGCCGGTATTACCCTAACAACTTTAAACAATTATGTTTTTTTTGATTTAAACGAGACGGCAACCAAGCAAAAAGTATTGCCAGAGCAAAGCAGTGGAAATCAAATCATGCAATCTCCTGAGTTTAGATTGCAATGGCAATTTATTAGAAGGAAATTTACGCTTGATGCTCGAGCATTGTATACAAGTGTTTTAGAAAACAGCAACAATGCTATACAAGTACCTGAATGGTTATTGCATGGTCAACTTGCTTATCAAAATATTTTCTTTGATGGTAACTTTGATATTCAGTTTGGCGTGGAGGCACGCTGGCAATCTGCCTATTTCGCAAATGGGTATGATTTACCAACTCAACAGTTTTACACCCAAAGACAATTCGTTAATATTGATTATCTATTATTAGATGGATTCTTTAATTGGAAGATGAAACGAGGAAGATTATTCTTTAGGTATCATAATATTTTACAAGCCTTTCAAGACACCGGCTATTTTGCAACTCCGTTTTACCCAGGTCAATCTAATGTCTTTGATTTTGGTTTCGATTGGTCTTTCTACGATTAAAATTTATGCAAGCGAAAGATAAATTTACACTCGGACTTGAATTGCCAACAGATCCACGCTGGGTGGATATTGCAAGCATGAACATTAAAGATATTCTAGTTGATCATGCTTATTGCGAACAAAAAGCTGCGTCTTCTTGTATCTCTTTAATTGTTACGTATCCTGAAAAAGAAAAATTAGTCGAAGCATTAACACCTGTTGTAGCTGAAGAATGGGCACATTTTGAACGCGTGTTAGAGCAATTGAAAAAGAGAGGTTTTGTATTGGAAAGGCAACGTAAAGATACTTATGTAGATGCTCTGCAAAATAAAGTTGTTAGAAAAGGTGGAAGTCGTGACCAGCAGTTAATGGAGCGTTTGCTGATGAATGCACTAATAGAAGCTAGAAGTTGTGAACGTTTTAAATTGTTGTGGAAAAATATTGCAGATGAAGAACTTTCAAAATTTTATTACGAATTGATGGTTTCTGAAGCGGGTCATTATAAAAATTTTCTTGGATTAGCGTACGCTTACTTACCCGAAGAAATAGTGATGCAACGTTGGCAAGAAATTTTAGAGCAAGAGGCTGAAATAGTACGGTCGCTCCCGTTAAGAAGCGACCGTATGCATTAAAAGAATAAATTATTTTAAGTTATTGGACAACAACTTTTTTAATTTTTGTTTCTGTATCTGATTGTATTTGAACGAAGAATAATCCAGGTTGTAAATTATTCGTTTCAATTTCTGTTTTGCCTGTTTCTTGTGTCTTAAAAGTATTTATCATTTTACCTTCTTGTCCTAAGAATTGTAGATGGGATTTCAAATTGCCATTTAAAGTATAGCTTACCGTTATTTTTTCACCACGTTTTACAGGGTTAGGATATACTTCAAACGTCTCAATGTTGTTTTTCGATTCAACAACATTGGTTGGTGTTTCCTGAACTGCAAGGTAATCCAAAGCCCAGCCCCATGCTTGTACAGTTGCGTTTGCTTCTACCCTAAATCTGATTAAGATTTTGTCAGCAGGTTCAAAGAAGTCAAGTAAATCGATATTATGCTCAACCATTTCAGTATAATTTGGAACATTATTAGGAGCCGGACTATTATAAACACTTAGCCAATTTGGATTAGTAGCTGCATGATAACTTGGTTTTAAGGCAGTCCAGTTTACTCCATCTGTTGTAGCCTCTATGGTTACAAAATCATTTTCTGGTTCAAGAATGGCCACATCTCTATAAGTAAGGAATGCGCCTGTACTTTTCACAATAATTGGAATGGTTAGTAAAGCGCTAGCTTTAGTATTGGCACCGTATGGATGCAAAGAATGCAGCGTTCTTCTTTCGGTTTCTTGTTCTGCAAATCTTGACAATGCTAATGCAGTTACGGAGAAATTCTCAAGATTAACAAGGTAATCAACATGGTTTTCTTTTGCATCCTTTAAATTCAAATAATTCGCATTCGTTATTTTACCTGAAAAGGGCGCACCACCCTCATAAGCAATTAACCTTAATTCTTTATTACCAAATGTTATTCCGGATATGGCAACTACTATATCACCAACAACCGGATTTTTAATAACACCAGCTTTTTGATTGCCGACAGAAACTTCGATTGAATCATATAAACTTGGGTTGGTGATCTTAATGGCAAGTTTTTCGTTTGGATCAGGTCCAGTCGCAACTATTGTAGGTAAATTCGGAACATTCGATTGGCTTGTGGATGAGTTGATAGTTGCAGTCCATATGCCACGACCATGTGTGGCAATTACTACTTTATCATCTACACCTTTCATATCCCATACTGAAACGTTTGGAAAATCTTCAATAATTGCCCACGTGTCTCCTCCATCTGTTGATTCAACAATTCCGATTTCTGTTCCTACCCAAATAATATCTGTATTGTCTGGTCTTACATATAAGCAATAAACAGCTACATCAGGAAATCCTTTACTACTAACGTTATTGGTTCCGTATCCACTTAAGTCTTGCCAAGTTTGCCCTAAATTTTTTGTTACTAAAACTTTTGGCTTACCGGCTAATGAGAATAATGCATATGCTGTATTGGGTTCTGTAGGATGTGAAGCTAACTTGGTTATGCCGCCCAAGGATGTTTCAGTATAATTATTCGTTTCTGAAAAAGTTTTACCACCATTGGTCGATACATGTAAACTAAGTTGAGATGTCATACCTGTGCCAGCCCAAACAATGTTTGCATTGGCACGCGATACCTCGATATCCATTAAGCTGGCATTAGCCCATTTTGTTGTAATTGGAGTTAATGTCCAGTTCTGTCCAAAGTTATTAGAAACAAATACTCCGCTTCCACCCAAAGTAAAAATTCTGTCAGCGAAGCTATTGGAGTTTGCCAATTTTGAAATGAAAGGCATATCGCCACTCAAGCCACTAACAGCGCTGCTAAAAGAGCTGCCCCCATTAATAGATCTTCCAAAGTTATTAAACTGAGAGCCTCCGATAAGTAGCTGTGGATTGCTGTTGTTCCATATCACTTCGAAGCCATCGCCACCAATTTTAAATGAATAGTTTGAGGTAGCTGTTGCCACTTGATTTTGAGGAGATACCCAAGTACCATTATCCTGCATACCTCCAAAGTATTCTTCAGCTCCAGGTTTTTTATCAGCTCCATAAAATTGGCTCGAGTTATAACCTTTGTCTGTGCTAGTCCATTCACCATTATTAATGCCTGGTGTTGCGCTTGTGTTTGAAACAAAAACACCTCCATCGTTAGCGTTTAATATTTTATAAGTAGAGGCTGTCATAGGAATCATCACTATGTTGTGATGATCAACGTGTACATTGTTATTTTTCCCATTGCCAAATTCTCCTCGTCCATCGGTTATATTAATAGTGGTTGCATTTAATACTTGTTGTGTAATGGCATTAATGCTAAGTGTAGCTGAAAAATTAGGAGGAAACACACCTCCCTCTTCTAGGAAAGGCCAAAAGTTATACATTTCATTGAATACATGTCCACCGTTTCTTGCAATAGAAGTATTGGCTGTTTGAGAATAAGCAACGTTATTTATAAAGAGATATTCTCTACTTTGTTCATTTGCGTTAGTAGATGATGTGTTATTTGCAATTAAATCGAAAATACCATTATTCGCTTGATCTCTGAATGAGACCATGAGTTGTCTATTGGGCACAGTGCTTATATCCCAAACAGTAAACGGAACATCTACATAATTTTGATAAGTATAACTTGCATCAGGAACGCCACTTGTAGCGCCAGTCGGAACAGTAAACCGATGTGCTTTTTGCGTTTCTCCGGGGCCAAATCTTATTTCAACTGAAGTTGAATTGGCTGATGCGCCAACATCGAAATTGCCATTAGTTGCACTAGTAAATGATACTAAACCCAAAAAAGAAGAAGCATTATCTTCTTCTATTGTATAGATTGCCCTAGTAGTGGAGCCACTGGTCAATAAAGTTCTGAATAAATCAACACCTCCAAAGTAAACTATATTAGCGTTTAAAGGATCGCAGGCGATAGTGTTATCGTACCAACCTTGTTCATTTAAGAAGTCAACTGTGTTTTCATTTATTGTTACATTAACTGCAGACCAAGAATCTCCACTGTTGTTTGACATTAATAAAACAGATCCGCTACCAAATGCTTCTGCTTCTGCCGATGCAAAAATTCTACTGGTGTTTACCGGTGATATTGAAATTTCAACTCTGCCAACCGGACCGAGTGGACCGGTTAAATTCCATGAAATGCCAGCATCTGTACTTTTCCAAACACCTACACTATTTTGTGCAGCATATAAAATATTAAAATTACCGGGAGTAGCTTTTAGGTCTTGCATTAATTCTTCATCAAGAACTAAGTTCCAGTTTGTTCCACCATTAACGGATCTGTATATGCCATCAGCTGTGGCAGCAATCACAATGTTTTCATTAGTTGGATCAACAACCATCCTGTTGATATCAGGAAAATTGATTGTTGAACTTAGTTGCGTCCAGTTTTCACCTCTATCTGTTGACTTAAAAATACCTGCGCCATCTATAGCATCGAGGTTAAAAAAACCCTCACCTGTTCCGCAATAAATTACATTTGGATTGGATGTTGATTGCACTAATACCGATGTTGCTAAGTTGGGTAAGTCAGGAGTTAAGTTTCTCCACGATTGTCCTCCATTAATGGTTTTCCAAACGCCACCACCCACAGAGCCTGCATACCAAGTATTTTTGTTAGGGTCAGCAGGGTCTACAATTAATCCTCTTGTTCTGCCAGGTACATTAGCTGGTCCATGTTCAATCCATTCTGTTACGCCATTAGATTTTGTTCGTGACGATTGACGTATGCGTGCCAATTGTTTGCTTTTGCGTAATTCTCTAAGCTTGTAACCATTTTTATAATTTGGCTTGCTGTCACCTTCTGCTGTTCTGATTTGCCAGTGGAACTTTGCGAACTCAGCGGGGCCGTTAAAATCTTCTTCTGTGTTGGCTATTGTATTTGAAGGTAGTTTTTTATTTACCTTTTCATATACGCTTATGGTTGATATTCCAGCAACGAATAGTGTAGTAAGTAGTAGAATTTTCTTCATAGAGGATTAGGGTATTTATTGTTTCTGTCAGTTATTGTTTTGTTTTTCTTAGGTTGATAATTTCTTCTTTATTTTTAGAAGGTTCATTTAATTGCATCACTTCTTGGTAACGAATGATTTTAATTTGGTAAGGGTTGATCCAAGAGATTTCACCTTTGGTGATACTACCTTTTTCAATTATTTTGTAGGATTGCAAATCGAATATCCAATATTTAAAAAAAGCACTTGTTAAATCTTTTTCTTCTTGAATTAACAGGTAATCACCTGTTTCGTTTTTTTCCTGCTTAACTTTTTTGCTTGTGAGTTCGGCAATAATCTGTTCAGTTTTTTTTTCATCAGCAAAGTTTTTTTGTCCAGCACAGTTGCTTAAGAGAAATACAAAGAAAAAACTAAAAAGAGTAATTGGTAATTTCATTAGGTTTTTTGTTTTTTCTTTTTAGCAGCCGGGAATAAAATGTTATTCAGAATTAATCGATAACCTGGAGAGTTCGGATGTTGGTTCAAATCAGTATGCTCTTCTCCCACCTGATGTTGGTAATCTTCGGGATCGTGTCCGCCATAGTATGTCCAGAAACCTTTTCCTAACGTTCCATGTATATATTTTGCTTCGTTGATGGCTTTGCTTTCGCCCATTACTAAAACTTCGGATTTAATCAATCTCTTTTTAAAACCTGTTGTTTGACCATAGAACCCGGGTATAATCTTAGTATGATTTTGGGTAAGCATAGTGGGAATGGGATCCCACTTGGCAGAAAATTCGAAAAGCGTGAAGTAATCGTTGTCTTGTCTCAAGCTTCTTTCAGAAGGCTGATTATCGATATCACTAAATTCATATTGCATGGGATCACGCGATAGCTTGAAACCACCGAAGGCAAATGCTTTTGAATAATCTAATTTGTTTTGAGCTTGCGGGTCGGCAGGGTCGCCATCGAACATGCGCTCGCAAATATCTACACCATCAGCAGAAAGAGCTATATCGAAACTATCTGTCGCAGAACACATCGCAAATAAAAATCCACCACCTGCAACAAATTCTTGAATACGCTTGGCTACTGCTAATTTTAATTGAGAAACTTTATTGAATCCATGTTTACGAGCCATTTCTTCTGCTTCGCGCTGTTGTTCGATGTACCATGGGGCGCTGCTGTAGGAAGAATAAAATTTTCCATATTGCCCGGTAAAATCTTCATGATGTAAATGCAGCCAATCGTATTTAGGAAGATTACCAGCTAAAACTTCATCATCATAGATTAAATCATAAGGGATTTCAGCATAAGTAAGCACTAAAGTTACGGCATCATCCCAAGGTTGAGCAGATTTTGGTGAGTAAACTGCGATCTTCGGAAACTTCTCGAGTTTCATGATATCATAATTCAAAGCTGGGCTGGCCATTTCAGTTAATATTTGATTGGCCTGTCCTTCTGAAATCACTTCATAAGTAACACCTCTGATGATCAATTCATTTTGAATGGCTGGGTTATAGTCGCACATAAAACTGCCACCTCTGTAATTAAGCAGCCAATCAACTTCAGTTTCAGCTCTAAGAATCCAATAAGCAATTCCATAGGCTTTTAAGTGATTGCTTTGAGTAGCATCCATTGGAATTAATAAGCGATTAGCCTCCGAAACTGAAAAAACAAGCGAGAATATCAGCAAAAATAGGTAACGCATAAGCTAAATTTACGTCAGACTACGAATGTAAGGACTTACATTGTTACAAACGCATATTTTTGGGTTTTGCTGTAACATTTTGGTATTTTTTTCAACCTATATCTCATTAAACAATTCTCATGAACCTGATTGAAAATGTAAAAGAAGGTCTGCGGTCTATTAAGGCAAACATGTTAAGGTCAGTCTTAACTTCTTGTATTGTAGCCATTGGCATTACATCATTAGTTGGAATTTTAACCGCTATCGATGGAATTGAATATTCAGTGAATACCAGTCTTTCTTCATTGGGAGTAAACACATTTGATATCACTTCAAAGAGAAATCGGGGAAGTAGCAACCAAGGCATTGCTGAGAAAAAATATCCGCAACTCACATTTACACAAGTAAATCGATTTGCAGACCAGTTTAAAACAGAAGGAGTGATATCATTATCTGCGGATGTTACTGGCATTGCTGAAGTAAAGTATCTTTCTAATAAAACCAATCCTAATGTTCGACTAAAAGGAGTGAACACTGAATTTTTTGGATTGAAAGGTGTTGAAATAGAAAAGGGACGAAATTTTTCGAAAGTAGAGATGGATTATGGAACACAAGTAGCCGTAATCGGATTTAAAGTAGCTGAAACGCTTTTTAAAAATGAAGATGCACTTGGAAAAGAAATACTGATTTCAGGAACACAAATTCGCGTGATTGGTGTAATGAAAGAAAAAGGTGATTTAGCAGATGATAACTATGATAACATGGTTTGTATACCTTTAATTAAGGCCAACCAAATGGCAAAAGGCAGACAGTTGTGGTATGAAATTTCGATTGGCATTAGCGACCCTACTAAAATGGATTTTGCTATGGGAGAAGCAACCGGTATAATGCGAGGCATAAGAAGAGATGAAGTAGGCAAACCCAATTCTTTTGATTTAGAAAAAAGCGAAACATTGCAAGAACAGTTAGAAGGTATTACATCTGCCCTTCGTTTAGGTGGATTTGGCGTAGGCTTCATAACCCTACTAGGTGCATCCATAGCTTTGATGAATATCATGTTAGTATCTGTTACAGAACGAACGCGCGAAGTAGGTGTGCGAAAAGCATTAGGTGCGACACCACTCAGAATACGCCAACAATTTGTAATTGAAGCGATAGTAGTTTGTGTGTTAGGTGGACTAGCAGGCATTATTCTTGGTATTCTTATTGGAAACGGAATTTCAAGTTTGATCGGAGTTGATGAATTTGTGATACCTTGGACATGGATGTTTATGGGAATGGTTATTTGTATTGGAGTAGGTTTGTTATCAGGTTATTATCCTGCGCACAAAGCATCTAAGTTAGATCCTATTGAATCGTTGCGATTCGAATAATATAGTTCAACGTTATTTTCTTCCATAAAAAAGGCAGGTCTGCGCTGCCTTTTATTTTTTATTTCAGTATAAACTTTATTTTTAATGATGATGCCCGCCCGGGCCGTGAACGTGACCGTGAGAAATTTCATCGGCTGTGGCTTCGCGTACTTCCATTACTTCTACATCAAAATTTAACTCTACACCAGCCAACTCGTGGTTAGCATCCACAGTAACAGTTTCAGTTGATACTTCAGTTACAGTTACTACATGGCCTTGGTTTGTGCTGAATTTCATACCAGGTTTTACTTCTTGTCCACCAAATGCTTTGATAGGCACTTGTTGCATCAGGTTAGGATCTTTTACACCATATCCTTTCTCCGGTGATACTTTAATTTGAAACTTATCGCCTTTCTTTTTACCTTCTAGGACTTCTTCCATGCCCAGAATAAGATTGCCGATGCCTTGAATATAATATAAAGGATCTCTTCCTTTACTGCTATCCAGAATGTTACCGCTGTTGTCGGTTAAGGTGTAATGAATACCCGCTACTTTGTTTTTTGAGATTTGCATGATTGTAATATTGTGAGGCAAAGGTAATCATTTTAATTTCCTAATCCTTTTGGGGTTGTACCAAAGCCAAAAACCGGAAATGGTTAGAAAAAGTAAACCCAAACCTAATACGCTTGTGTAGGTAAGTTTAAAATATCCATTGGCATAGATGACGTTATCTAAAATAGTACCATCATGTATTTGTTCGATGATATCGGAATTGCGTTGATGAATGGCTAACACCTTTCCTGTTGTACCATCAAGTTGTACTTCGAAATAATTTCCTTTGAAACTTATTTTGATAACGCCTTTGTCAGGGCGAATATCCATTCGATCGATTTGCACATCTTTAAGTTGATTTTTTTCCTGAACAGCAACTTGTGCGATAGAAGCCAATGAGTCAATTGGCAACCACGTAGCCAGGTTTTTGCTCGTTCCGGTTTCTGTGTTTGGTAAAATCAATCCGCCTGAATGTTTTTTCCACCCGAGTAAAATACCAGTAAAAGCAATGATAGAAAAGAAGAAACACAAACTGATGCCGATGTAGCGATGCAATTTTCGGTAAGAGCGAGTTTGTTTTACAATTTTTTCTATCATGCTTTTAAAGTATAGCTAAGCGTTGTTATTAAAATTCAAAATTCAAGATTCAAAGTTTAAAATTTTCCTCTCAGGGCAAAAATAAAATTTCTTCCGGGTGCGCTAATGCCTGAAGAATACGGTCTGTATCGAATGTCTGCTATATTTTCTATCCCAACATCGCAGGTTATGTTTTTAGTTACATCATACGAAAACTTGGCATTCCATGTATGCCAGTTCGGTACATAAGGATTACCATCTTTATCTTTTGCATACAAGTGCGCATCGGCCCGTTCGGTTAAGGCTAAGTTTTCGAAACGCACGGTGCCGTTGTATAAAACATAAACTGTAGCTCGCCATTTTTTTCTTTGATAGTTGATTTGAGTATTACCAAAAGTGGGAGGTACATGGGTTGGTGAGTAAATATTTCCTGTAGCAAAATCTTTCTCTTCGCCACGTTGTAGATTTATATTCGATTGCAAGGATAATCCTTTCAGTACATCTATTTTCACACCTACCTGACCACCCATAACAACAACTCGGTTGGTGTTTTGTAAAGCCAAAACACGACTTAAAGTTCCATCGTAATCAATGCTATCTTCTCCATTAAATAAAAAATCTCCACGCACTATGGCGTTATCTAAAATGGTGTAGTAGAAGGCAGCATCTACCGTAATGTTCGGGTGGATTTTACCTGCAAAACCTGTTTCGAAATTATACACAGTTTCTGGCTTTAGACTGGGGTTGGGCACCGTTACACTTCCGGGTTGAGAATCGAACACGCGACCTATATCATCAACGTTGGGTGCACGAAATCCTGTTGAAACATTGTAGTAGATTTTAAAATCATCGTTCATTTTAAAAGTTGTTCCTACGCTCCCATTCCAGGCTCCATTATTGAGCGTGGCGTCATCAAAAGGAAATGGAAAAAATGTTTTATCGAATACAGAATAGGTATGCACATGCGTATAGCGCACACTTGCATTGAAGGTAACGTTATTTGTAAGCTGATGCCGTACGCTGGCATAGGCGGCAAGCGAGCGCCAATCCGAACCATCCGGATAGCGCGTTGAAACATCAGTAACATCTCCAGTTATTATATCTACTCGATTGGCAATTGAAAGTACTTCGTTGGTTACAAACTCTGCTCCGTAAAACAAAGATGTTTTTTCAGAGAAAGATTTACTTACATCAACGTTAGCCGAAAAGGCATCAACCGATTCGAAACGATTGGTTCTGCGGTTGGCATTGCTTCCAGCAAAATTCCGGGTGTGTCGACTTTCGTCATAACTTTGGTGTGCAAGCACAAATTTTATTTCATCAGCAAAAATTTTGTTAGCCTTAATTTTTGCTTGTAAACTGTGCATGCGCCAACGTTGCGGACCGTAATACCATTCTGCGTTAGCAAATACACTTTGCGCATTTTTTAAAATTAATCGGTCGTAGCGCGGCACGTCTGATGTTTCCGAAAAATGAAAACTGTACGTAAGATCTAAAATATCTTTCAATCTAAATCTTACTTTCTGCATTGCATTAAGTTGTTCATAAGCCGAGCCAATTTGTTTGTTGATATCCGGGTTGATGAGGGTTGTGTTCGAATTGTTTTCTCTTCCTTGGTAATCGGGTCGGGTATATTCTATCGGTCCGCGACTTCCCATAGTTAAGTCATCATAGATAGATTTTGTAACACTTGTAGTGAAAGCAAAATTTTTCAAACCAATATTAAAATGCACATGCCCTGTGTTTTCCTGATTGGCTGTTGAATATCTTGCCAGCGCTTGTGCATTAAAAGTTGTTTTTCCGCTAGTTGAAAAAGTAGGAGTGAGGGTATGAAAATCCATCACACCACCAATAGCATCGCTGCCATAGATAACAGAGCCCGGGCCAAAAATTACTTCTGATTCTTGTATAGCATTGGCATCGAGTGAGATTACATTCTGCACATTGCCCCCTCTGAAAATAGCATTGTTAAGCCGCACACCATCTATCACCAACAACACGCGGTTAGTAGCAAAGCCACGCAACATAGGGCTACCACCACCTAACTGACTTTTCTGTATAAACACTTGATTGCTCAAGCCTAATAAGTCGGCAGCAGTTTGAGGATTGAAAAATTGAATATCACTCTTTTCTATTTTGGCAATACGTGCCGGCACTTCCGATAAGTTTTGTTCCCAACGATTAGCAGAAACAACCACTTCATCGAGGTATTTATTTTGTAATGTATCTGTTTGTTGTCCATAAACACAGATACTGGCTACTAAGCAATAGCCGCATAAAAGTTTTTTCATGTGTATTAATGAATAATAATAACTGATCCATGCTTAAGAAAGCATCGATAGAATAGGCGAGAGCAAAAGGGTTAAACTTTTGCGTTTATGATTAACAAATAGAAAAAACTTTTGGAGGTGGAATTTCTATCACCAAGCTTGTGCAACATTCTTGTTTGAGATAGAAGGAATGATGTTCTATACTAAAGGCATACAGCGAAGAAGAAAATTGAAAGGGATGATGACAATACAGCAACGAACTGACTTGCATAACTTGTGCAGGAACGTGTTTTTTATCGTGGTTAATATTTTCTAACACTTCGTGCAGAAAAGCAAAGAGATTATCTTCGGCTTCATCGTGTTTGGCAAAGAGGATCAGAGAACCGTCTGGTTGAGAATGAGAGCGAGCGATATCGTACATGCGTCCGTTTACTTTTATCTCTCTTTTATTTTCTCGCACTTTTTCATATTCGGCTTGCGTAAAATGAAAGCGAGTAAGGTCAGAATCGGGTAAGAAGGCTAAATTTCTTCTGCTGGTTGCATGGATTTGCACCAACCTGATGGAAAAGAAAACATAACAGCCGGCCACCTGCAAGAGGAGGAGCAACACAAAAGCCAGGCTGAAAAGGCGTATCATCAAAGCAAGATACTAAAATTGTGAATGGCGTTTAAACAACAGTAAAAAAGGCCATTGGGCTTTGTACGCGGTTAAAAACACAAATTGAGCGCATAAAATTTAAAACAAAGATTTTGAGCAGGACGTAAACTTTAGCATATTTGCAGCCCGCAAAAACGGGAAAACCAAAAAATGCCTGAGTGGCGGAATTGGTAGACGCGCACGACTCAAAATCGTGTGCCCTCGGGCGTGCCGGTTCGACTCCGGCCTTAGGTACTCAGGAAGAAAAAGCTCTGGCAACAGGGCTTTTTTTATGGATGAGCATTACACTTTAATTATTCTATAGTTAGCCTAACTTATATTGGTCTACTGTTATAATCGAATCAAAAAATAGTAATACTTGATTAGTTATTGGATAGTTACTATCACTTTTACAAATCTTCGTATTAAAATTCAGTCTTATAGACAAACAAAGGAATATTTACACTAAGCTGTATCTATTTTCTACATCCTTTTTAAATAGCTTTTGAGGATAAGCCTTTTTTAAATTTAGCCCTGCACATCTTTTACGCAACTCAGAAGAAATGATTGCTTTAGGATTGGTGGATTTAAACACAAATAAATTATTTGAATGAATAAAATCGTAAATTTCGCTTGCGCTTAACGGTTTGTTTTGTTTTTTAAGCGTTAGTACAATAGCTTCTTTTATTGTTTTTTGAAGTTCCATAACAGGTTATGCTTTCTAATAAATTTAACCAAGTAATTTACTTAGATAATAATGCTACAACTCAAATTGATAGAAGGGTTTTAGAGGAGATGATGCCTTTCTTAACAAATGAATTTGCGGCTTTTAGTTCTATTCGTTTTTCAGTTGGAAAATTCAACACCAAAAAGGAAATGGATATTGTTATTGATGCAGTTAAAAATGTGGTGAGTGATTTGAGGGCAATGGTAAGTTAAATATGGCGTATTCGCCACAATTAGCATAGTATGGCAAAAAGTACATCATTTACAGTAAAGGGTACAGAAATTACCCTTACCCAAAATAATCAGCAAGATTATATATCTCTAACCGATCTAGCTAGGCATAAGGACAACGAGCGAACGGATTATATCATTCAAAATTGGTTAAGAAACAGAAATACCATTGAACTCTTAGGGTTTTGGGAGCAGTTAAATAATCCAGATTTTAATCCCATCGAATTCGAGGGGTTTAGAAAACAAGCCGGCTTAAACAGCTTTGTATTAACTGCAAAGCAATGGATTGAAAAGACAGGTGCGATTGGTATCATCTCCAAAGCAGGAAGATATGGTGGAACCTTCGCTCACCGAGATATTGCTTTTGAATTTGCCTCATGGATTTCTATTGAGTTCAAACTCTACCTCATCAAAGAATTCCAACGCCTTAAAGAAGACGAAAATAACCGACTGAAACTAGAATGGAACTTGCAACGCACCTTATCCAAAGTGAACTACCACATACACACCGATGCCATCAAAGAAAAACTCATTCCAAGTATTATTAGCAGCAAACAAGCAAGCCTCACCTACGCTACCGAAGCCGATTTGCTCAATGTAGCCCTGTTTGGCATCACCGCTGCCGCATGGAGAGATACAAACCCTACACTGGAAGGCAATATCCGCGACCATGCTACTATTGAACAATTAGTAGTGTTGTCTAATCTCGAAAGCATTAATGCTGTTTTAATTCACCAAGGTTTGATACAAAAAGAAAGAATATTGCAACTCAACCAAATTGCCATTACTCAAATGAAAAGTTTGGTAAATGCAAAGAGCTTGAAAAAGTTGAAGTAATGAAAGAAAAATGGCTTAAAAGCAAAGAGGTAATGAAAACCTTGAAAATTAGTGCTTGTGATGTGATGCACTTGCGTGAAGAAGGAAAACTCAAATTTACCAAACAAGGAAATGCTTTTTTATATTCTGCTGAAAGTGTTGCTCTTATTCAAAATAAAAGATAAATTATTCATCTAACTTTTTCTTGCTTTTGGTTGGTGGTAAGAAGTTGTCTTTTGTTACTACTTTTTTTCCGGTTTTTTGTTCCAATGCCAATCTTGCATCTTTTGCAATTTTGCCACCTTTCTTACCTGCAATGGCATTTTCTTGAACACCTTTTGCTTTTTCTGTTTCTGCTATTTGGCGAGTTGAAAGTTCTGCTAATGCTGTAAAAATCAATTCAGCTTCGCTCATATGGTCACGGAGATTTTGAGATTTTAAACCTTTGAAATCCTTATGTTTCTTCACTGTTAATCCTGTCCATTCTTGGTGTATGATGTTCGTTAAAAATGCAAATTCATCTGATTTTTGAACTCCACTTTCTTTCCAATAATCGGTCAGTTTATTTCGGGTCTCTTGCCCTGTCATTCTTTGCTGAATCCACTTTTCGCTTCTGCCCAATTTCTGCCAATTTTCCCTTGCTCTGTCCAAACTCATTTCAGGGTCTTGTATTTCTTGCATCCGCTCATATCCAACTTTTGCAAGCCATTGTTTAAAGGGTTCTGCTTTTGGTGAAGGGATGGATTGAATAAGACGCAGCAGTGTTTCAGTATCTGCTACATCTGTTTCACGCATTTTACCATCTTCTGCCTGTAATTTCAACCGTACGATTTTTTCGTACACTTCACTTCCTTCCTTGGTAAGTTTCTTTTTTAAATCGCTCCAATACCTTTTGGGAATGCTACTCCCGGTCAATATTTCAATAACATCTATCACCGAGAAATACCAAGTTTCCTTTTCAGCATCCCAGTGGGTTCGGACTTTCTTGCTTTCAAATAATTTGATGTTGTTCATAATAAACACTTTATTGAATTAAGCCCAAATGTAGCAACAAACCTCTTGCTGGTGAATGTGTAATCGGAACGAAAGGTTTGAAATTTATCGTTGCAAAATCTTCAAGTTCTTTGTAAGCCCTATAAACATCTTTCAAATTCATGCTCCATTCTTCTTCTGACTTAGCATCTAAACGGAGAAAAAACATTTCATCATTTTCAATTCTCTGAACTTCATATCGTCTACCGTTAGAACTGGTAAACGATTTTACTTTTCTTGCCTTGTCAAGAAATTCTGAAAGCGGAATAATTGGTTTTACTTTTTGAAACGTTTTATTCATACTTCATCCATGCGGGTTCGCCATCTTTATCGTTAAATGTATAAGCTATTGCATGATGGACAACTGGGTCTTTACTTTTCCAATAGCGATAAGCACCACCAATTCCGGCAGCCAAACCTCTGTTATTTCCATACTCCGCACCTTTGTCACTTAATATGGTATTTAAAGCGGTGAGGCTAATCTTTATTTTTTTTGTGTACAGACTAATTGCTAAATCGCCTATAAACTCGTATGTCTCTTCTTTTGTCATAATTGATAAATATTTAAGAGGTTAATTCATTACCTGATTCTTTCTTACCTGCTTTTAAGGTGAGAATGATGTTTACGATTAGGAGAATCGTAAGGACTGAAAGGAATATGTAGATTATTGTCATTTTATAATTCTGCTTTTGCTTTTAAGTCGTTATACAAAAGCTTGATTGACTTACTAGTAAATGGATAACGTTTTTCATCACCACTATCTATAAAATCCAAAGTTCTTACCTTCTCTAAATATTTTGAATAAAACGCTTTTTTATCCTTGTCATCTTCTTTTGCTACTTTTAAAATGTCAACCAATAATTTCATTAATGCCTGATAGCCTACATTGGTTTGTAAAACATTAGTTTCGGGTGTGCTATCGAAATCCCAAAAAGGTTTGTCATTGCTATGTTTAAGAGTTTCCCTGACAGCAGAAAAAAAGGAATACATAATCCGTATAATCATTTTGTCATTATTCGAAGCATAATAATTTCGGAATGGAAGATTATTCGGATTATTTTTCAAATTACTTCGTTCTTTATTCCTTTCAATTTCTGCTTCACGTTGATTTTTGCAGATGTTAAAGAGAATAGACTTAACCATTGTTGCTTGTGATAGAGGTATGTTTTCACCTCTCATATAGTTGCCGCCTACTAGTTTAATTCTATTGTAAAATGGAGATTTTTCCAAGCCATTCAATGCCAAAACAACTTCTAGTGAAGTTTTTTGAGGTGTATCATCTTTTGTCAAGCCGAATAAACTAAAGACCAAATTTTCAGGGACTTTTGTTTGCGTCTTGTTGATTGTCGAAAATATCATTGCCTGATATTCTAATATCGGGTCAATAAAAAAGGTAACAATAAGCTCAAGGTTTAACAATCTCTCAAGAATGGCTTTATTCTTTTCCAATTCTGATATTTCATCTGGATTTTTGATAGAATAATTTAATCTTTCAATTGCTCTTTCGATACCTTTTATGCGATGTTGTCCATCTATAATAGTTAAAAACACATCGCCATTTTCTTTCTCTAATTGCTCTTTAACTATTGAGTTAAGAGTTATAGTTGTATTCCCTTCTTCATCCTCAAATTTTTCTTCAATGACTTGTTGTGGTATTGCAATTACAATGTTTGTAGGAAACATTGCAGTTGGGTCTGTGATAAGAAAGTCAGCAATCCTTTCAACTTTTGCATTGTTTGATTTTCGTTGAATTTGAGGATTATAGTCTGGAATTATTTGTTTTTGGTCATCAAACACCTTGTCCTCATCTTCAGCATCTTTATAACCAACAATAAGTCGTTCTGTAAACTTTGTAAAGGTTCTAACTTGGCTGATTTTAAAGACCCCAAGTAAGAATTCTTGATTGTTCTGAACAACTTTTTTGGCTTTAATTATATTATCCATGTTAATCCAAATCTTCTACAGCGTTCTGTAATTCCTGAATATTCTGTTCCATGTCTTCAGGTAGGTTTGTAATATTTCTTGATTGTAGGGCAAACATTTTGAACCCAATAGTGCTTGAAAAAAAGAATACATAAATTGAAGCAACCAACAACAAAAAACTTGTCCAACAATTAAGACTTTGATTTATTATGTGCAGTGTTTGCAAAGTGTATAATGACGCACTAAGAAATAAAAAAATCATTGCGATTGCCATGACTCTCCTTCTAATCACATGAAAATCTGGATATGTTTGAAGTTGTTCCAATAAATATGGCATTCCTGATGTGAGTATTCCAAAAGAAATTATTGGCAATGAACCGTTATTCATGAACTGTAGGAATAACTCAGGTTTGTCAATGTTAGTGGTAATGTTCAAAATCAATACAACAAGAAATGTCACAACAGGTAAAATAACTGTTATTAGCTTCCAAGTCACAAGCTCACCTTTCAAATCTCTATTTACTGGATGAGATAATATCCTATCTAAATTTTCCTTGTTCCTTTGGTCAAAGAAGAAAATCCAATCTGTAATTTTGAATCCGATTTGTTCCATATTTTTTATGCTTTAAAAAGTTCTCCAACCTTAAACTCTTTCAGGTTAGATACTAATTGATATTTCTGAATTTTCTCCATGCTTGATTTTAGTTTCTGTCCGTCTTTATCACCAATGCCTAAAAATTTCTGCATCATTTTTAAGTTGGTTTTGTCTTTTATGTCGAATAAGAAAGCAGTTTCGCACATGCTACTAAAGTCAAACGATGGTTGGTTAAATTCCTCAATTCCTTGTGAAAGCAATACCACCGAAACGTCCTTAGAACGGATTTCACGAAGTATTTTTTCCAATAGGTCTTGGCTCTTCTTCTCTTTGAAAATTACGTGTGCTTCATCAATCAACAACACATATCGCATACCCTGATTTTTTTCTTCAATCGGGGCGTTATCCATGTTCATGAATGTGTTGTAGATGTAATTGATGATGAGAAAAACTGATGTAAAGCGAATGTTTCTTGGTAAATCTCCGCTTAAACTCATGTAGTAGTTCTTATTCAAAAAACTGTTTTTCAAATCAGCTTTGTTTTCAAATAAATCCAATTCGCTTAAACTTTGTAGTACTTCTTTCAATGTACTTGCTTTGTCTCCGTCAATCTCAATAATTTTATCGTAAATCTCTTTGAACGAAGGATATTGACCATTTTTCTTGGAAGCAAAAACATCACGGGTTGCATCTTTTAAGGTTTGTTGTTGGTTCTTACCAATGTTGCTGTAACTGGTAATGATGTCAACAAACTTGCTAATGCCCATTATTTTGTTTTTCTCGTTCACATTGTCAATAAACGAAAGAGGATTGATAGGGAAGGGCTTTTAAGGAGCTTTTATTAGTTCGGTATTGGTTTTGCTAAAAAACGAACTATTTTTTCTTTCATCCTCTTCACTAATTCCTTTAAAATCAAGAAAAATAAAATTCACTTCGCCTTTAGTTTCAGAAACGACTTGCTCAAGTAATCTATTAGCGAAATAGGTTTTTCCTGTTCCCGAATTTCCTGCAACCGCAATGTGTGCATTGTTGTGAATGGAAGTATCGTTGAGATTGAAATAGATTTTTTCATCATCAAACGAACTGCCAACTAAAATTTTGATTGCCCCTGTGAAATAGTCTTTGTTTGAAATTCGGTTTCTTCTTGTTTGCTCATCAAAAATGATAGCATCATTGGTAACATCGTTTTCCTCTAACTTTTCAATTCCTCTTTCAATGTTTTCTAAAAGAAAATCAAGTCCTGAATAGTTTTTGTTTTCCTCAAATAGTTTATTCATCAAGGTTAAACCGTGGTCAATGTGCATTTTGATGTATTTGCCAATATCCTTGTCGGATTTGTATAAATTGTAGTGCTGGCAAATCATGGCGATATAATAATCTCGATATTTTCCAAAGAGAATATCGTCCTTGTATTCCTTGCCTTTGCTGTCTTTCAAATCATTTTCAAGATTAAGTTTCACACCTTTTGAAAGAGAATAGGCAAATGCAATTCTTGAAACTACGTTTTCCGTTCCAAGATTCAGTCGTTTGGTTAGCTCTTGAACAACTGGTTTGTTAGCTTCAGATGTTCGTAGATTAATCAGCATTGTTATACATTCTATTGTAAGTTTTTAAAAATTTATCAGGTTCAATAGTTATAAACTCGCTCTTATCCTCATGTACATTATGAATGAGGTAAGTTTGAGCAATATGTTTTGAAAGAATATTGAACTCTCTCTCAGTTAATTCTTTGTTAATTAGCGGGAAAATAACCACTTGTTCTGAAATATTCGGGTAGAAATATTTCACAATGTTTTCAGCATGTTGTTCGTCAAATTTCTGCATTGGCGAATCAATGAAAACAGGGAATTGAATATCGCTTTCCTCTACAAGTCCTCTAAGCAAAGCGGTTGCATACATTTGTTGCTCGCCTTTACTCAACGATTCTTTTTTGATTTCTTCACCTCTTGCGTTTTTCAAAACAATGTCAATGTCCTCACCAATAATTTCAACCTCCACTTTTTTGATGAATCCCTTTTTGTGAAGCAAAGTATTCAGGCCACTTAAAATTTGTTCTTCCAACGATTCTTTTTTCTTGGCTTTGAATTTAGTGATGAAGTCTTTCAGGTTTTGAATATTTCTTGTGATGACGGCATCTTTTTCAAGATTGTTTTCAGAAACTTTCAGTTTGCGAGAAAGGGTTTCAATCAATTTTCCTTTTTGCGTTTTTTCATTGGTAAACTCTCCAATTTCACGATTTAACGAATCAATCGTTTCATCAATTCGTATTATCTCCTTGTCAAGTTCTTCCTTACTTTTTCTATACTCTGCAATAATCGGGTCCTCCTGGTTGGCTTCTGCATCTTTAATTCGTCTGCGGATTCCGTTTAATTCGTTTTTCGTTTGGTTAAAATCACCGTTTATTCTCTTGAAAGATTCACGGAACGACAAACGTATATTACTAAGAACCGCGTGTAGTTCATTTCTTTCCGAATCTGAAAATTCATGAATTACTTTGAAGTCTTCAGGTAAAGCTTCGGTATCTGAAAAGAAATGTTTGCGAATTAAGGTCTTGAAAGCATTTGCATAAAAGTCATGTACTTGGTGATCAATTACAAATTTTTCAGGTCTCGGTATATTAAGCAGATCTGTTAATATTTTGTTTGTAACATCGTTAACATTTTCGTTTTTGAATTGTGCTGCTCTATGATTTGCTTCGTTTTCAAGTTGACGATTTACTTCTAAAAATTTTTCTCCTGCAATCGCGAAAGGAATTATATCATATGATTCTTTTAGTTGATTTTGTAAATCATTTTGTCGTTTCGTTAATTCATCCTCTTGGTCTCTTAGTCTTTGGAGCTCTTCAACTGTTATCAGGCTGCCTGCCCTTATGAGTTTTTCTTGAATATCTCTCGAATCCTTATTTTTCTCATTTCGTCCCTCTCTTAATTCTCCAATCCTCTTTGGTTGTCTTCAATTTTAATTTCAAAAGCTTCTACATCCGCTTCTAATTTTTTTAATTCTCCTTTTTCTTTTGCACTTGCTGAATCTTGCCTTAAACTTATTTGTAATCCTTCCAACTCTTTCTTTATATCCTCATATTTTTTTATTCCTAGAACTTCTGAGTAAGCACGACTTAAATTTTTACGTTGTTCTGCTGTATTAACTTCTGCTAAACTCACAATTTTCTCTGCATCAAAGAAGAAGAATTTTGCTATTTCAATTGGCATGATAAATTCACGAATGAAAATTTCTTGACCAACTTCTTTTGCTAATTCACTTGGATATCCATCTATGAGAACTTCAACATCTTCTGCCACGCTGGTTTTAGCGTTGTAGCTTCTCTTCACAACGATTTCATTACAGGGTACTTCTGGAATATTTACGTTAGTAAATGTAATTGAAACTCGGAAGTTGTAATCGTCTTCAGCTTTAGCTAATCGGTTAAGCGAGTTTACAATGTATTTACTATAACCTCCTTGGTCAACAATTTCTTTTTTATAGAGATCGTCAACTTCTTGCATGTTTTTACCATATAGACACCAAACCATTGACATTAAAAATGTTGTTTTACCGAAACCATTTCTGCCGCTTACGACATAGATATTCTTTCCTTTATCATTTTTTAATTCTATGATATTAGTTCCCTTGTATATTCGGAAGTTATGTAACTCTATTTCTTTAATAATCATTTTTGAGAGTAGTCTGAATTGTAGAATTCATTTTCGTTAGGAATAGCATTAAAGTATCCGATTCCCTGATTTATCTTTTGCTTTACTTCATTTATTGCTTGTCGTTTATTTTTGAATGATCCCATAAACTTAAGCGGCTTTCTGTGTGGTTCATCTGGATGTTCAATGATTATATCCCATTTTTTAGATGTAGTTTCTAAATATCCATTTTTAGGATGTTCAATAATCCATCGACCTAATTTCGTTTCAAGCATTAAACAGCCAGAATCAACCAGTTCAAAATCGGAATTCATATTATGATTTTAGTTCTTTTAAATATTGATTAAGTCTATTATCAATATCTGCTTGCAAACCTCTTTTCTTAATCATTAGTGTTTTGGTTTTTTGCAAGGCCAATAAATCTTGAATAAGTTGTACATCTTTTGGTTCTTCTTTACAAGATTTTTTTAGCAGTTCTTCTTCCTGCTTGAATTTTTCGTCATGCTTGCTCATATCAATTTGAGTTTTAAATATGCGGTTGTAGATATCAGAAACTTTGGTCTTAAAGAAACAGTCTCGAAACCAGTGGTATTGAATCAAAACCATTTCTTGATGAGTAATTAGTTCTATCCCTTCTGTTTGTTCAATTACTTTTTGTGCTTTTAGAATTCTTTTTAATATTTCAACTCTTGTTTCGAACTTGTAAGGTCCCCATAAATTATCTGAGATTTCGCCACTCCTTCTTCTTTTTTCACGCCAAACTTCTGGGTTATCTCGTGTTTCAATCAAAAAGTTTCTGATGTCTGCCAAAGGTTGCATCCACTCTTCTCCATTATCAATCAATCCTTCCATGGATTTATCCTTATTTACTACAGTGCAAACCCAACAGCCAAATCTGCTATTCCCACAACTTGGCGTAGAATCATCGATGACTAACGGACAATCTCCGCTATTTGCATTTCTATATAATGTAACCAGTTCTTTGTGTGTCCCTCCCCATGGTGGTGGTACTTGATTAAGATATTGCCAAAGTTCATTTGTTGAAATGTCTTTTATGGGAGTATATACATAAGCGTTTGGTAAAGGATGTTTTCTTAGCCTTTGCCCCTTTACTTCGTGTCGTTTAATGGATGCAGCCCTGTTGGAACTTTCATCACTTCTTGTTCCCAATAAAATGATTGCCTCACCGTTTTCACTAATTTTTTCTTTAATAAGGCGAGTCGTGGGATTTATTTTTAGCCTTTCAGTACACCATCTATAAAACTTATTTGGAGCAGGGTATCCTAAGCCTATTAATCGTACCCAAAAACTATCATTTAACTTTGGTATAGTTTGTTCTACTATGATTGGTAGTTCTTGATCAAGTGCGGCAACTTGTATTTTATCCAGTGTTTTTTGAATAAACTTTACAATTCTAGGGTTCTCCACTAGCGTATCGTTACAAACTATGTAGATACTTCTGGTTCTAAGAGCTGGTTCGATTTTCTTTAACGAGTTCCATACAATTTGTAGGAGTAATGTAGAGTCTTTTCCTCCACTAAATCCTACTATCCAAGGTCTTGAAGGGTTTTCATCGTACAAATATTGGTCGATAATTTCATGTTCTAAATGACTAAGGTTTAACATAAGGGCTATAAATAAATAGAGTAATCAAATGGTTTTATTGCACAACCTTAAAGGTATTTAATTAAAACTAAATTAACATAGAATAAATTATTATACAATTTTCTTTAGGCTTAACCGCAGTCTTTACTCCATAATAGTAAATAAATAGTGCTAATAATTGAATGTCTTTCCAAAAGTTCACAGTTTATCCCAAATAGTTCAAGCTGAATTGATCTATTTTTAATTATTTATTTTCATGTTTTGTTTTTTATGACTGAATTTCACTTCCAAAACCACATCTTCGTTCGTTCAGATAATTTCGATGCGATTTCTGATTTACAGAAGCAGCAGATTTTAAAAGTATTCAACTTAGCTTCACTTCCTTTCGAAGCTGCGTGCGAAAAAGCAAAAGTAGAATTAAAAGAATTCCCTTGTGAATGGTGGCAAGTGGTAGCTACACATCAACCTGAAAAACCATTATATGATTTCGCAATTGCATACGAAGATGGTCATGCTTTTATAGCCGGAACGTTAGAGGAAGCACGAATTTATATATCACAAAATACAATTCAATTCGATGATGATTCTGATGCTGAGCAAGCGCTACAAAAGGCCTATTACAAGCGTAAAAGACCGGATTACAAGTAATGTCAGTTGATTTAATATCAATGATTATTCCCTAGGGTGCTGCTTCACCCACTCAAACGCATTGATGAAGGCATGCAACCACGGAGAGTAGTCGTGTTGGGTTTTACCTGCCGGATAGTGTGGCCAGTTCCACGCAAATAACGATCGCTCTATATGCGGCATAATCGCTAAATGCCTGCCATCGTGCGAACACAAAGCTGCCGTTGCAAAATCCGAATCGTTAGGGTTGCCCGGATATTGATGGTAAGCAAAAGTAGCCGCTTGCTGATAAGCACTATAGTCTGGCAATACAAATCGTCCTTCTCCGTGCGCAAGCCACACACCCATTTGTGTGCCTACCAAATTGCTAAACATAACGGAGTTATTTTGCGGAATGGTGATGCTCACAAATGCACTCTCGTAACGACCAGAACCATTATGGTGCATGCGTGGATGGTGTTCTTTTAACTCAGGATAAAGTAGCCCTAATTCCATCATCAATTGGCAACCATTACATACGCCTAAACTCAACGTATCGGGACGGGTATAAAAATTTTCTAAGGCTTGTTTTGCTTTTTCATTATACATAAAAGCACCTGCCCATCCTTTGGCAGAGCCCAATACATCAGAGTTAGAGAAACCACCTACGAAAGCAATCATCTGTACATCCTCTAATGTTTCGCGTCCGCTGATGAGGTCTGTCATGTGTACATCTTTAACATCGAAGCCGGCAGTATGCAGAGCATAAGCCATTTCTCTCTCTCCATTAGAACCTTTCTCGCGGATGATGGCCGCTACTATACCCGAACGTTGTGTTCGATGTGGATTAATGTTTACATCAGCCCATTTACCTGTAAAGAACGTTGGAAATTGGTAGTGTAAAGGTTGGTTTTTATACTTTTCAAAACGTTGCTCGGCATGGATGGCACTGCGTTGCTGTTGGTCGAATAAATAAGAAGTAATAAACCAAGTATCACGTGCGCGGTCGATGTCAATGGTATCATCATTTACTTTTACAGTACGCTCAGTTGTGATAGTAGCAATAGTTGAGTAAACGATGTTCAGTGATGTTAAGTAAGTTGCTAAACGATTGTCTTTAACCTGTAGCAACACACCAGGATTTTCGCTGAATAAAAATTTTGTAAGGTCTTTTTCTGCTGTTGTGATGTGTAATCCGATGTTAGGCGTTGGAAAACACATTTCAAGTAAAGAAGTGATTAAACCACCCGATGAAATATCGTGCCCTGCATATACCCATTCGTTGGTAATAGCATGCTGCACGGCATCAAAACATTTTTTGAAATACGAAAAGTCTGCGATATCCGGAGAGGCACTACCCAACTGACCTAAAACTTGTGCTAAGGAAGAACCTCCTACTTGTTTCTCGAACGATGAAAAATCTATATACAGAATAGCAGTGTTCTCTATTGGTTCTAACGCAGGACTTATTGTTTTACGAACATCACTCACTTCTGCTACAGCAGATATGATTACAGTGCCGGGCGATAACACCACTTTTCCATCCGGATATTTTTGTGACATCGATAAAGAATCTTTTCCGGTAGGAATATTAATTCCAAGTTGTATGGCCGTTTCGCTCACGGCTTCAACAGCTGCATATAGTCGGGCGTTTTCTCCGCGTTGTTTAGCGGGCCACATCCAATTGGCACTCAATGATACACCTTTTAAACCGTGGCTTAACGGAGCGAACACAATATTGGTTAAGGCTTTGGCAATGGCTATTCTGCTGCCTGCTTCTGCGTTGATCAAGGCAACAGCAGGAGCGTGACCGTTAGCGGTGGCAATACCTTTGAAGCTATTAAAATCCAAAGCCATTACCCCAACGTTATTTAAAGGTAATTGGATGGCTCCGGTTGTTTGTTGTGTGGCTACTCTTCCTGTAACAGAGCGGTCAACTTTATTGGTAAGCCAATCTTTACAAGCTACTGCCTCAAGTTGTAAAACCTGATTAAGGTAGTTTGCCCACTCTTGCGGATGGTAAGATAAAGGTTGAAATTGAGTTGAATTTGTCTGATCGGTAAGAATGGTTTTAGGCGATGAACCTAACAAATGCTTTACTTCGAAGTCGATTGGTTTTAAATCCGCATTTTTCTTCGCGAAAGTTAGTCGCTTATCTCCTGTAGCTTCACCAATTGCATAGAAAGGAGCGCGCTCACGTTCGGCTACACGTTTAAGCAGATTTAAGTCTTCCTTTTTCATGGCTAAGCCCATCCGCTCCTGCGATTCGTTGCTCAACATTTCTCTTTCAGAAAGAGTTGGGTCGCCTTTGGGTAAGTTATCCGTATAAATTCTTCCACCTGTTTCTTCTAATAATTCTGATAAACAATTGAAATGCCCACCTGCACCGTGGTCGTGTATGGAAACAATTGGATTTTTATCCATCTCTGCTAATCCGCGTATAGCGTTCATAACGCGCTTTTGCATTTCAGGATTAGACCGTTGAATGGCATTTAACTCAATGGCATTACCAAACTCACCGGTGTTTACAGAAGATACGGCTCCGCCTCCCATGCCAATGCGGTAGTTATCTCCTCCTAATAAAACAATCTGATCTCCAGCTTGCACATGTTCCTTCTGGCTATCTTCTTGTTTCGTGTAGCCAATACCACCTGCGAGCATGATTACTTTATCGAAACCAAAACTTTTATCTTCTTCAACATATTCGAAGGTTAATACACTTCCGTTGATTAAGGGTTGTCCGAATTTATTTCCGAAGTCGGATGCGCCATCAGAAGCTTTAATTAAAATATCAGAAGGACTTTGGTACAACCATGGTCTGGGTTGAAAAGGAATTTCCCAAGCTCTGTCTTTTTGTAATCGGCTGTAGCTTGTCATGTACACTGCTGTTCCGGCTAAAGGAATAGAGCCTTTTCCGCCTGCTAAGCGATCGCGGATTTCACCACCGGAGCCAGTAGCTGCACCGTTAAAAGGTTCGACTGTTGTGGGGAAGTTATGTGTTTCTGCTTTTAATGAGATTACGCTTTCAATTGATTTTAATTGAAAGAAATCCGGTTTGTCTGGTGAGGCCGGTGAGAATTGTTCAATGGTTGGTCCTTTAATAAAAGCAACGTTATCTTTATATGCTGAAACGATGAAATTGTGATTTTCTTGAGATGTTTTTTTAATCAGCTTAAAAAGCGTGGTTGGTTTTTCTATTCCATCAATGATAAAAGTACCGTTAAATATTTTGTGTCGGCAATGTTCAGAGTTAACCTGAGAGAAACCAAACACTTCGCTATCCGTTAGTGGTCGCTTAAGTTCTTTGCTAACGGCATTTAAATAATTTATTTCTTCATCGCTTAGCGCCAACCCTTCTTTTTCGCTGTAGGCTTTTATATCATGTACAGCAACAACTTCTTCCGGAGTATGTTGGATAGTAAATACATCTTGATTCAGCCCATTGTATTTTTGTTGCAGCATTCTATCGAAATGTGTAGAAGCTGTTAAAGGATAAAAAAGTTCGATGCGTTCTATGCCACTAATGCCCATGTTTTGGGTAATTTCTGTTGCGTTTGTGCTCCAAGGTGTTACCATCTCTTTTCGTGGACCAACCCAATCGCCAATCAGTGATTGATTTATATCTAACTCTGCCTTATCGAAAAGCCAGGTTAACTTTTTAATAGTTTCACTTTGAAGAGGGGCAGCCGTACCAACTGCGTAAACGTAGCCTTGAAAGTGGCGGAAGAATGCAACCATGGTGTAGAAATTGTTCGCAAAAGTAAGATTTACCCATTAGAAAGCCTTTTAAAATTTAGGCTTTTATTCACCTTTTACCATGTTATCAGCAAGTTTCGGATGCCAGGCTTTAATAATGCCATTATGCCCTGTTTCGATCACAATTAATTTTGCTTGTGGCACTTGTTTGATGAAAGGTTTTATATGTTCTACCGCAATTACCTTATCGTATTTCCCTAGTGTAATTGTGAGCGGTATTTCGTGTTTTAAAATTAAGGCAATCGATTGTTGGGTATCAAACTGCATTTTTCTAAAAACTACCCACGTATAATAAACCCGCGCTCGCATTTCATGTGTGCGCATCTGACTTTCAGCAAAACGAAGCAATCCTTTATCTACTAATTTTAATTGGTTAAGCCATTTGGCCAGGCGAAAAAATCGACTAGGATGCACAATCATGCTCTTAAATAACTTTCGCAGAGGGTAGGGATACGTTGCCAGATTGTACCAGAAATTTGTTTTTATACCATCGGGCGCTAACAAATGCAAGCGAAGAACACGCTGTGGATGCATATGCACACAGGCCAAAGCAAAACGACCACCTAAACTAAAAGCTGCCACTTCGTATTGCTCTATTTTCAGGTGGTTCAGAAAACTCTCCCACAGTTTTTGCCAAAAGGCAGGAGTTAGCACAGTCTCATCGGCATGCCATTGACTATCTCCATGAAAAAACAAATCAATTAAAATACATTGATAATCTTCGCCTAATTCTTTTGCCTTCGCTTCGAACACCTTGCCATGTTGTCCATAGCCATGAAAAAACACAAGTATTTTATTACCTGTACCCCAAACATGATAAGCCAGGGCAGCGTGCTCGAATTGAAACAATCCATTGTGCATAACCAAAGTTAAGAAAGCATTTGTATTACCATCCTACTTATAAAGCGAAAGAAAAAAACCTCAACTTTGTTACAATAAGATTAAACCACCTGCGACTTACCCAGTAAGCATTTGGTTTATGGATGTACTCATGCAGGCGCAACAAGATACTTTTTTAAAAGAGCGCGGTAAGCTGTTACAGTTTATCCGTAACCGCGTATCTTCTGTAGAAGAAGCAGAAGACATTCTGCAGGATGTGTTCTATCAGTTTGTTGCTGGTTATCAAACTACCGAGTCGCTGGATAGGGCTACCTCGTGGTTGTATGCAGTAGCCAGAAATAAAATTATCGATCGATACAGAAGAGACAGCGCCCGTCCGCAACGTGCCGATTTAGAAAGCATAAGCGGCATGGAAGACGATGTGCCACTTTCTTTGCAAGATATTTTACCCGATTTAGGCAACACACCGGAAGATCGCTACTTCCGAGATTTACTCTGGGAAACAATTATGGATGCATTGGAAGAGTTGCCTTCTGAACAGCGCGAAATATTTGTGCAAAATGAATTAGAAGAAAAAAGTTTTCGCGAGATAGCTGAAGCAACAGGTATTTCCATAAACACATTGTTGGCGCGCAAGCGATACGCCATACTCGCACTTCGAAAAAAACTACAGAAACTATATGATGAATTATAAGAGTAATCATGACTAAAAAGAAATTGATATGAATAAGGGTGTAAAGTTTATTTTGTTTGTCCTGTTAGGGATAGTCTTTGTGTTTGCATTAGGATTTGTAACACAATATTTATGGAACTGGTTAATGCCAAAAATATTTGGCTTAACAACCTTAACCCTTCTGGAAACTTTTGGATTATTGTTGTTAGCTAAAATTCTATTTGGTTTTGGTGGTAAAACAGGTGGTGGTAAAGGAAAAAACTGGCGATGGAAAAAGAAAATGTTTCAACGTTATGAAAGCATGACACCCGAAGAACGCCAACACTTTAAAAACCGATTGAAAGAAAAATGGTGCAAGTGGGAAGAAAAATCTTCGACCGCTTCCGATAACGATTTAAAGCCTTAAAAAGCGACTTCACACACATTTCACAAAAAAATTATCAAAAATCTACAACCATTGTAACGCTTTGGCGTTAAGGGAAACGTTGGAAACTTTGATAACTCCAAAAGTTTCCTGAGTTTTGCGACATGGAAGAAATAGGTGTAAAAGAGAAAATTTTAAAAAGTTCGGAAGCTTTACTTACCCGTTATGGCACACGAAGTATTTCGATGGATGATATCGCCCGCCATGTAGGTGTATCAAAAAAAACATTGTACCAGCATTTTGCCGATAAAGAAGATTTGGTAACAGAAGTTTGTTTTTCTGCCTTAAAGTGCGACCAAGAAGAATATGAGTCGATTGAAGCCACTGCAGAAAATGCCATTGATGAGTTGGTGAAAATATCGTTGGTGATGAAAAAGCAAATGGCAGAGACCAATCCAACCTTGATTTTTGATTTGCAGAAATTTCAACCTCGCGCATGGAGTGTATGGATAGATTTTAGAGAAAACACGATTCGCGAATCTGTCGTACGCAATTTAAAACAAGGCATACGCGAAGGTTATTTTAGAGAAGATATCCAACCTGAAATGTTGGCCATCTTGCGTTTGCAGATTTTGGAAATGGCTTTCAACCCAGAGTTATTTCCCAAAGATCAGTTTGAACTAAGCCAGGTACAAGCGCATTTATTCGAGCATTTCATATACGGTATCGTTACCGATAAAGGAAGAAAACTATACGATAAACTAAAAAAACAATTTCAGATCTAAACCAATTTATATGAAGCAAACAAGCGCATTACTCTTTCTTTTTTGTGTTGGTTTATCACCGGCACTTTTTGCGCAAGAAGCAATTCCCGAAACCGTTAACCTCGAACAGGCCATTGCTTACGCGTTACAAAATAACATCGATGCAAAAAATGCAACACTCGATGAAAAAATAGCGAAAGCAAAAGTGAATGAAACAAGAGGTATTGGATTGCCTCAAATTAATGCTACAGCATCAGTTATTCACAATCAAAAGTTAGGTCGTTTCTTTTCCAGCTATCAGCCGGGTGGTTTCCTAGATCCCGATTCTTTGCTGGCTGGAACTATTCAAAATGGTGAAGTTGTCGCAGCAGAAAACTTTTTTCAATTAAAAAGTATCGGGGATGCGAAACTTTCGATCACCCAAATTCTATTCAACGCTTCTTATTTGGTTGGTTTACGCGCTGCGAATACTTATAAAAGCTTAGCTGAGAAACAAGCCAGACAAACACAAGAAGAAATTATTAAAAACGTAACAACTGCATATTACGGAGCGATCATCAACAGAGAAAGATTAAAAGCTTTCGATGCCAATATAACCCGCATTGATTCTTTATATGCCAATACAAAAGCCTTATTACAAAATGGTTTTGTGGAAGAAATTGATTTGGATAGAATAGAAGTGGCCCTAAATAATTTAAAAACAGAGCGTACGAATTTTGAAAACTTACAATTGCTGAGTGTAGAGTTGTTGAAATTTCAAATGAACTATCCTATGGAAAGAACCTTGACCATTTCTCAATCTGCAAGTGATTTAGTCATTGTAAGAGATGTTGAAGGAATGGGCGATACATTTGAATACAATAATCGTGTAGAATATTCTATTTTAGAAACATCTCGTGATTTACAAAAACTTAACATCCAAAATAATTATTCTGCAGGTTTACCTAGCCTTGTAGCTTTTGCTGATTTAGGTTACAATACACAATCACCCAACATTGGTGGTATTTTCAGAACTAATTCTTCGTTTCCTGAAACTGCAGCATTAGGAAGAGATAAATGGTATTCAACTTCATCCTTCGGTGTTTCCCTTAACATCCCCATTTTTAGTGGTCTTCAAAGAAATTATAAAATCCAACAAGAAAAGTTAGCTTCTATGAAAATTGAAAATAGTTTCACCTCGTTAAAACAAGGTATCGATTTACAAATCAAACAAGGAAAAATCAGTTACGAAAACGCGCTCAATAGCCTCGACAATCAAAGTAGAAATTTAAAGTTGGCAGAAAAAATTGCCCGCGTAACCAAAGTTAAATATCAACAAGGTGTTGGTTCAAACTTAGAAGTAGTAGAAGCCGAAAGCAGCTACCGCGAAGCACAAGTAAATTATTACAATGCCTTATACGATGCTATGGTTAGCCGAGTAGACTTACTCAAGGCTTACGGTAAAATCAACACCCTTACTTCAAACTAAAATCATTTATAAAAGATAGATTCCCCACGTATGAAACCCATGAAAAATATTTTACTTTCCATATTCAGTTTATCGCTTTTGCTGGCAGCATGTTCAGGCGAAGAAGGAGATAAACAAACACAATTGGCAGCTTTAAAAAAGCAACAAACTGAAATTGCTAAACAAATCGCAACATTAGAAGCAACGATAGCAGCAGAAAACCCTGATGCCGTAAAGCAAAAGTCTAAAGAAGTTGGTGTGTTAGCAGTAGCTCCTGCTAAGTTCGATTATTTTGTACAAACACAAGGACAAGTAACAACCGACAACAATGTATTGGTTAGTGCAAAATCAATGGGAGTTGTAACAAAAGTTTTTGCACGCGAAGGACAAGTAGTTAGCAAAGGACAAACTTTGGCGCAAATTGATAATGCAGCTATGGTAAGTAATCTTGAATCGATGAAAGCGCAATTGGAGCTTGTGAACACCGTTTTTGAAAGACAACAAAAACTTTGGGAACAGAAAATCGGAACTGAAATTCAATACCTGCAGGCAAAAACAAATAAAGAAAGTTTAGAAAAGCAAATTGCTGCCATGCAAGAACAAATCGACATGACAAAAATTCAAGCTCCAATAAGTGGTACTGTTGATGGTGTAATGGTTAAAGTAGGAGAGAACATTGTACCGGGTATGCCTGCTTTAAGAATTGTGAATAACACAGATTTAAGAATTAAAGCAGCAGTTTCAGAAGCGTATGTTACTCAAATAAAAACAGGCAATAGTGTAATTGTACAAATTCCTGAATTGAAGAAAGACATTCGTGCTACTGTTTCTTTTGTAGGAAAAAGCATTGACGTATTAAGCAGAACGTTCCCTGTAGAAATTAACCTACCAAACGATCCAGCTTTGCGTCCGAACATGACGGCAGTTATCAAAGTTATTTTTCATCAAGAAGCTCAAGCCATCACAGTACCTATCAATGTTATTCAAGACTTAAACAGCGAGAAAATTGTTTTTATAGCTGAGGCCAGTGGCAAAAATACTATCGCTAGAAAAAAAGTTGTAACCATTAAAGGTGTGTACGATAACAAAGCCCATGTTGAAGGGTTAGCCGCAGGAGAGAAGGTAATTACAGTAGGCTACCAAGGCCTTAGTGATGGACAGTTAATCAAAATTTAAGAATATTATATAGCTATACGTTATTCGTATGAAAGACTTAGAAAAAGAATTTAAACCTACCTCGTGGTCGATTGATAATAAAGTGAGCATTTACATTGCCACCATTATCATCTGCCTGGCTGGTATTTACACGTATATGAAACTACCGAAGGAAAATTTTCCTGAAGTAGTGTTCCCGCAAATTTATGTAGCCACTGTTTACCCGGGTGCTGCACCTAAAGATATAGAAAACCTGATTTCTAAAGAGATAGAAAAAGAGGTTAAATCTATTTCTGGAGTTAAGAAAATCATTTCTAACTCTGTTCAAGATTTCTCAAATATCATCGTAGAGTTTGAAACTGATGTTTCGTTAGACGATGCCAAACAAGAAGTACAAGATGCTGTAGACAGAGCGAAGCAAAATTTACCATCAGATTTAGAGAATGATCCAACGGTAATCGAAATCGATATTTCGGAATTGCCAATCATGAACGTAAACCTTTCAGGAGATTACGACCTACCCACGTTGAAGTTATATGCCGAACAAATGCAAGATGCTATAGAGGGCATTCGCGAAATAAGACGTGTGGATATTGTTGGTGCATTGGATAGAGAAATTCAGGTGAACGTAGATATGTTTAAAGCTGCATTGGCTGGTGTAAGTTTAACCGACATTCAAAATGCGATTGCCTACGAAAACCTGATTATCTCCGGTGGTCAACTTTCTGTTGATGGCATGAAACGTTCCTTAAGTATCAATGGCGAATTTAAGAGTGCAGATCAACTCAGCAATTTAGTAGTTGGTTCTACGAGTGGAGGGTATGTGTATTTAAAAGATGTAGCCGAAGTAATCGATTCGTTTAAAGAACAAGAAAGTTTTGCACGCTTAGATGGAAAAAATGTAATTACACTTAATGTAATTAAGAGAAGCGGAGAGAACTTAATTATCGCTTCCGATCAAATCAACGAGATTGTTAAAAATTTCGAAGATAATATTTTACCACCGGGTGTAAAGGTTACGATCACAGCCGATCAATCGGATAATACCCGCATGACCTTGCATGATTTGATCAATACCATCATTATAGGCTTTGTGTTGGTAACCATCATTCTTATGTTTTTTATGGGAGCAACCAATGCAATTTTCGTTGGTTTATCTGTACCCATTTCATCTTTCATTGCTTTCTTAGTTTTTCCATCGCTGGATTTCACTTTGAACTTGATGACTTTGTTTTCATTCTTACTTGCGTTAGGTATTGTAGTAGATGATGCCATTGTAGTAATTGAAAATACGCACAGAATTTTTGATAATGGAAAAGTTCCTATCCGCAAAGCAGCTAAAATAGCTGCAGGCGAAGTTTTCTTACCTGTACTATCCGGTACATTAGTAGTGTTAGCGCCATTTGTTCCATTGGCTTTCTGGCCTGGTGTAATTGGTAAATTTATGTTCTATCTGCCTATTACCTTGATTGTGGCTTTGTTGGCTTCGTTGTTGGTGGCCTATATCATGAATCCTGTGTTTGCAGCCGATTTCATGGAAGTACACGACCACGACCACAAACGCAACAAAGTAACGCGCGGCTATAAGATTACAGCCATTGTATTTGCCTCACTTGCCTTCATCTGGTACATCATGGGCTTGTTTGGTATGGGTAACTTTACGGTGTTCTTGTTCCTTATCTATTCATTACATCGTTTTGTTTTAGAAGAAGTGATTTCTAATTTCCAAACGAAGGCCTGGCCAAGAGTACAAGAAGGGTACAAGAAAATGATCAGTTGGTGTTTGGAAGGTTGGAGACCAGTGGGTGTTGTTGTGGGTGTTGTTTTGTTATTCATTTTTTCCATTGCCTTTACATCGTGGCGCAAACCACCTGTAGTATTCTTCCCACAGGGCGATCCTAACTTTGTATATACATATATCACTATGCCTATTGGTACAGACCAACGTGTAACCGATTCCATCACTAACATTGTAGAAAAGAAAGTAGCTGAAATTGTAGGCGAAGGAAATGGAAAAGATAATCCTATTGTTGAATCTATTATTTCGAATGTTTCGGTTGGTGCTGCCGAAGATCAAACCTCTGGTAATAACGCACAACCTCATTTAGGAAAAGTAACGGTAGCGTTCGTAGATTTTGCTAAACGCGATGGACAATCAACAAAAGAATATCTTGATAAAGTGCGTGAAGAAGTACGCAGTATTCGTGGTGCCGAAATTTCCGTAAACCAAGAAGCGAATGGTCCGCCAACAGGTAAGCCCATCAACATAGAAATTTCTGCTGATGACTTTGATGTATTAGTAGCTACCGCGGATAGACTTAAAGATTATCTCGACTCTTTACAAATTCCGGGTGTGGAAGAATTGAAATCAGACTTTCAAAGCGACAAACCGGAAATCGTTATCAGCATAGACAGAGAGAAAGCAAACAGAGAAGGAATTTCAACCGGACAAATCGGTAGTATTTTGCGTACCGCGATATATGGTACCGAAGTAAGTAAATTCAGAGATGAGAATGATGATTACGATGTAACCGTTCGCATAACAAAAGATCAACGTAATGATATCAATACATTGATGAATCTTCCTATTACGTATCGCGATATGAATATGGGAGGGCTTGTTCGTCAGGTTCCGTTATCTTCTATTGCAAAAATTGAATACTCGAATAGCTATGCCGGTATCAGACGTATCGATCAGAAACGTGTGATCACACTTTCATCTAATGTGTTGAGTGATTTCAATGCCAATGAAGTAGTAGGGGCCATACAAATAGAATTAACCACTTTTAGCAAACCAGATGATGTAGGAATTAAAATGACAGGTGAACAAGAAGACCAAAAAGAAACTTCTGAGTTTTTAGGTTTAGCAGGTTTTATTGCGTTGGGATTAATTTTTATGATTCTTGTGATTCAGTTTAACTCAACCAGCAAACCCCTGATCATTCTATCAGAAATTATCTTCAGTATCATTGGTGTGTTAATTGGTTTCTCGTTATTCAGAATGGAAATTTCTATTGTCATGTCGGGTGTAGGTATTATGGCGTTAGCAGGTATTGTAGTTAGAAATGGAATTTTGTTAGTGGAGTTTACCGACTTGTTGATTGCTCAAGGTATGGAATTGAAAGCTGCCATAATTGAAGCAGCAAAAACCAGAATGACACCTGTAATCTTAACAGCGATGGCCGCAACCTTAGGTTTAATTCCGCTAGCTGTAGGTTTAAACATCGACTTCGTTACTTTATTCACTGAATTCAATCCACACATCTTCTTCGGTGGCGATAACGTTGCCTTCTGGGGGCCTTTATCGTGGACGATGATTTTCGGTTTGATCTTCGGTACATTCTTAACCCTATTCTTGGTACCTGTTATGTATTTGATAAGAACAAACCTCAAGAATAGATTGATGCCGAATAAAACAGAACAAGTAGATACCCATTAACGTTTACACTATTAATTAACCTAAATCGTCTCCTACTAAAATGGGAGACGATTTTTATTTATGAAAGCGCGTATGATCACTTTTGCCATATTGGCCATGCTTTTATTAGCTATGGATTTCTATTTATTTCATGCAGTACTTAATCTTACCAAAAGTTTAGCTCCTTTTTGGAAAAATTTCTGGCGCTATGCATTTTGGTTTCCTACGGTAATCAGTTTTGCTTTTTTACTCTGGTGGAATTTCGGTGATCCGTATAAGTTTGGACCTACCTTTAGAACCTGGTTATTTGCAGGAGTAGCTGGAATTTATATTTCTAAATTTTTCGGATTGATTTTTCTTTTGATTGATGACTTGCAAAGAGCGGTAAGATGGGTTTTTCAATCTATCACTAAAAAAGAAACTTTGCCTGGAGATTCCATAACAAGATCTGAATTTTTATCTAAAGCTGCATTAGTTGCCACCGCGGTTCCTTTTGGTGTAATGACATTCGGTATTTTAACCGGTGCACACGATTATAGAATACGAAGAAAGAAAGTAGCTATTCAAAATTTACCAAAAGCATTTCATGGCTTGCGTGTAGTTCAATTATCAGATATTCACTCTGGTAGTTTTTTTAATAAAACGGCAGTAAAGGGTGGAGTTGAAATGGCCTTATCCGAAAAGCCCGATGTTATTTTCTTTACTGGCGATTTGGTAAATAATAAAGCAAGCGAAGTAGAAGATTACATTTCTATTTTCGATAAACTGAAAGCACCGCTTGGAGTATATAGTGTAACAGGCAACCACGATTATGGTGATTATGTTGCTTGGACTTCGCAAGAACAGAAGCAGAAGAATTTTAAGAATTTGATGGAAGCGCATCGCTTATTAGGTTTTAATTTATTGATGAATGAAAATAAGTTAATCACTTTAAATGGTGATCAACTCGCCATAGTAGGAATTGAAAATTGGGGAGCAGGAAGATTTGCTAAATACGGAAAGTTAGATGTTGCCTATGCGGGTACACAAGATGCTGCCACTAAAATTTTGTTATCGCACGACCCCAGCCATTGGGATGCGCAAGTAAAAAACTATAAAGACATTGATTTAATGTTAGCAGGCCACACACATGGTTTTCAGTTTGGTGTTGAGATTGGGGATTTTAAATGGAGCCCTTCGCAATATGCATACAAACAATGGGCAGGTATGTATCAGGATGAAAACCAGTTCCTATACGTGAACCGTGGTTTTGGTTATATTGGTTATCCGGGGCGTATTGGCATGCCACCAGAAATTACAGTGTTAGAATTAGTGCAGGCCTAAGACCTGCACTATCTAATTTACTGTTTCTTTTGCAACGCCATGGAGGCGAGTACAGCCATTGAAAGCGTTATTACAATAAAGGCAAGAGATATCTCAATAGGTATTTTGTATAAATCCGCAATACACATTTTCGTTCCTACAAATACCAGAATGGCAGCAAGTCCATATTTCAGGTAAGTAAAAAACTGTTCTAATCCTGCTAAAGCAAAATACAAAGAGCGTAAACCAAGTATGGCAAATACGTTTGATGTGTAAACGATAAACGGATCATCTGAAATGGCAAGAATGGCAGGAATGGAATCTACAGCAAAAATTAAATCTGTAAATTCTATCATGATCACTACAATAAACAAAGGAGTTGCGTATAACAGGCCGTTGTGCTTTACAAAAAATTTACTTCCTTCAAAGTCTTTGGTTACACGAAACAGTTTACGAGCTAGTTTTACTAATGGGTTTTTTTCCGGATTAACTTTTACATCGCCTTGTGTGGCAATTTTAATTCCTGTATATATTAAGAAGCCTCCGAAAATGTAAATTAACCAATGAAATTGATGAATTAATTCTACCCCTGCGAAAATGAAAATAACGCGCATAACCAGCGCACCGAGTATTCCCCAGAATAAAACTTTGTGTTGGTAAACTTCCGGTACCCGAAAATAGCCAAAGATTAAAATGATAACAAAGATGTTATCTACACTTAACGATTTTTCTATAATGTAACCCGTAAAAAATTCAAAAGCCTTTTCTTGCCCCATCTGATAATAGATAAAGACATTAAAGAGAAAAGCTAAAAACACCCAAACGCCTGTCCAGGCTAATGCTTCCTTAATGCTAACTTTGTGTACTTTTTTATGAAACACACCTAAATCGAGTGCTAGCATAAGTAAAACAAACAAATTAAAACCGATCCAAAGCCAAGTGTTGTTCATATATAAAATTAAAAATGTAAAGACAAAAGAAAGGGCATCCGCCTGATGCCCATTTACTCACATGATAAACCTAAACCAACCAAGTTGCGTGAGTATCCTTTTTAAACTAGAGTGGAAAGCCCTTCTTGTTGAAACAAGCGAATAGACTTTACCTTATACAAATCTCTTAACTCTCTTGCCCGTTGCATGGCCTTCTCGCAAGAAGTAAATACCGAACAAGGTTTTTTTTCTAACGTTGTTACGCGTTGCGAATCTGCCGCCATAATAGCAATGTAGTTATCTGGCATTGGGTTTTCTTCTAACACTATCCATTTCATATTACTATTCAATTATTTGTTAGGTTCAATTAAAAAGGGAGCACTTCCGTTTGTCATGATAATCTTTGAGTTCGGAGATTTGCTCAGTTCTTTAAACACTTCTAAACTTTGCCATTTAATAATCTGGTCGTTTAATCCTTCGCTTATTACTTTTTGTGCATCGCGAATACCTTGTGCTTCTACTAACTTGCGCTGTGCTTCTAATCTTTCGCGTTGCAATAAAAACTCCATGCGTTGCGCATCTTGTTCCGCTTCCAATTTTTCTTCTACAGCGCGTGCTAAACCGGCAGGAAGTTGAATAGTTTTTAACAACACTGCTTCAATTTCGAAACCTCTGTTTTTTAAGATGTTGCGCATTTGGCTGGCAATTTCTATTTCGATGTTGGCACGTTGTGCTGTGTGCATATCTTTCGCGAAGAAGCGCGAGCAAACATCAGCTGCTGAAGATCGAAATACGCTGGTGATTAAAACTTCCTCGTAATTCATACCAATGTTTTCGATAATAGAAGCTGCCTTATCAGCTTCAATTCTATAAAGAATAGAAATTACAGAACCAACATTTAAACCTTCTTTCGATGGTAGGTTGGAGTTTATTTCTACATTAACTGTTCGAATAGGTACTTTTAAAATGGTTGTGATAAACGGATTGTATACAACAGCACCTGGTTGAATGCTCGTGTTAGTAAGCTTTCCGAGTTTTCTTTTTACTCCAACTTCGCCCTGGCGGATTACACTACAAGAAGAAGCGATTACGGATAACAACAAAAGCAAAATGAGCTTATTCATAATTTTTAGCATTAAGTGTAACAAGTTTGATAGAAGGAGAAAGATCGCTGGAAACATTTTTAACCGGAACAAATAGTTCTGTTAATGGCTGAAAAGAAGCAATCAATTGATGAGTATTTCTGTTGGACTTTTTCAGCCACGCAGAAAACGAATCTTCGCACGCAAGCAAAGGCTTTTTATTGGCTTGCGCTTCGAATGTGATGGTATAAGATTTTTTATCAGATTTTTGTGCATTTACCTGAAGACTTGCGATAACAAGTACTATCAGCAGCATTATAGTTTTCATAGTGTTGAGTTTTATGTTCGATTAAGATTAATCGCAAAAAAACAACACTATTTAAATTAGTAATCTGCGGAATTGGAGGTAATGATTTTGTTTATTAGAGCAGAAGCTGTCGCGGTACCCGGATTTAACTGTGATGTTAAACGCTCTCGACTTTTGTTTTAACTGGAAGTGTCTTGTAAATATCTTAATGCTTTGCTTACGAACTTTTACAAAAGCAATTTTTTGTTCTTCTGTTTCAACCTTGCATATTTCTTCAGTTTCAACAGATCTTTCTGATTTTGCAATGCCTGCATACGATTCACCCGATAGACCTATGAAGGCTATCAGAAGGAGTGAAATCAATATGTTTTTGTTTAATAGCATTACTTTAATATGTCAAAGCTATACTATTAACGCCTTAAATCCAAAATTGTTTCGGATTTATGCAATTGTTTGCATAGAATTTTTGAAAGGATTTTAAGTAAAACTCATTTTTTTGACTTGAAAATGGCCCTGTAAATAACGATAAACAAAACCAGCCCAATGGCCATAGCAATGGCAACTCCGGGTGTAATAAACTTTACAGCGTGCATAATTTTATTTATAGTATATAACCCGGTTTTTCAACACCTTGTTTTAAGGCAGGGTCGGGTATAGCTTCTTCTCTTATTGTTTTAAACGGAACGATGCCGGCCCAAACGGATAAGTTGTAGTCTTCTTCATCATCTTTGGGTGGCCCGGTTCTTATTTTTGCTGAGGCTTCTTCAATTTTAAACTTCAGCACCATGGTGGCTTTCCATTCGTTTTCGGTTGGCTTTCGAATTTCTGCCCAGCGGCCGGGTTGTACTTTTTCGGTAAATAGTTCTAATGCCTGATACAATTCTGTTTTGTTTGTTACCAACTGTGCTTTACTAAACACTACAACCGAACGATAATTTACAGAATGATGAAAAGCTGAACGCGCTAAAACCAATCCATCGAGGTGCGTTACGCTGATACACACTGTATCTTGCCCCGTTGCTAACTGTCGCATATAAGTGCTACCTACAGAACCATGAATGTAAATTTCATCTTTTATCCTAACAAAGCCCGTTGGAATACTAACCGGTATTTGATCGCGTATAAAAGCAAGCTGGCAAACCAAACTCTCGTCTAAAATAGTATGAATGGTTTGTACATCGTAGCTCGCTCGCTTTGCAAGCCTGCTAATGGTTGTATTGGGAGTTTGCGGTATGGTTTTACTCATGCTATAAAATATGAAGCCAATTGTAACGGTCGGCTATAATGCCTTTTCGGATTTGTTGTAATTGTTTTTTAACGCTTAGTTGAAAAGAATTTTCGGTGGGAAGCGGAATAGGATAATCCGTGCCGTGAATATGAATAGTTTGAATAGTAGATACCACTGCAGCGGTTCCTACTCCAAATGCTTCGGTTAATGTTTTGTTTTTTAAACCTGCTTCTATTTCTGCCACGCTTACTTTTCTTTCTTCTTTTGAAACACCACGTTCATCGGCTAAATGCAAAATAGAGTCGCGGGTAATGCCATCTAATAAGGATGTGGAAAGCTTAGGCGTTACCAATACGTTGTTTAAAACAAACATCACATTCATGGCACCCGATTCATCTATGTATTGATGTTCTTTGGCATCTGTCCATAATACCTGGTCGTAGCCTTGTTCTCTGGCCAATTGTGTCGGATAAAATGCACCTCCATAATTACCTGCGCATTTTGCAAAACCGGTTCCACCTTCGGCAGCGCGTACATATTGTTCCTCTACTTTTACTTTTACTGGTTTGGTAAAATAGGGGCCAACGGGGCTGGTCATGATTACAAATTTGTATTCGTCAGAAATTTTTACACCTAATCTTGATTCAGTGGCAAAAACAACTGGTCTTATGTACAGCGAATCACCTTCACCATTGGGTATCCAGTTTTTATCGGTTTCTAAAAGTGCAACTAAACTTTCTATAAACAATTCTTCCGGAATAGCCGGCATACACATTCTGGCAAGCGATCTGTTTAATCGTTGATGGTGTTTTTGCGGACGAAACAAACAGGTTTTTCCATCTTCCATTTTAAATGCTTTCATTCCTTCGAAAACAGCTTGTCCATAATGCAAAGACAACATGGCCGGACTCATGAGTAAATCGCCATAAGGAATAATTTCTGCTGCACCCCATTTACCATTTTTATAATCTGCTACAACCATGTGGTCGCTGATGTAATTGCCAAAACCGAGTTGTGTAAAATCTACTTTATCAATGCCAGACTGTGTTGTTGTGCGAATGTTGATCATCTTTAGATTGTTTGAAGTAAAGATAAAGAAGCCCAAAGCAAAAGCAAGGTTAGCTGTTTATAAATCGGGGAAGGCTTATTAGAATTATACATTTTTTAACGAAAATTTTTCGAGTGTTTGTTGAATAATTCTTAAATCTTCTTCGTTTGTCATCCAATTAGAAAAGGCAGCACGAACAGCTGGTTTTCCTTTGTAAACGGTTGGTGTAAAAAACACACGACCATCATCTCGTACTGCGTCTAACCAGTGTTGAATGTTTTCTTTAGTGGTTTCGGGTTGTAAAGTAAAACAAACAATATTTAAATGAACAGGAGATAAAAGTTGATACTGGTTGGATTGTTTAATCCACTCCCCAAGTTGGTAGGCTAGTGTACAATTAGTTTCAATTATGTTTCGTACACCATTTTTTCCATACGCTAATAAACTAAACCATGTTGGTAAACCGCGCCATCTGCGCGAGTTCTCCGGTGTGTAATGAAAAAATTCGTTGAATTGTTGTGTAGCCAGATACGCAGCACTGTTTTGAAATACTTCTGCCTGTAGTTCTTTATGTTTGGTAAATTGCATGGCGCTATCGTAAGGAACATTCAACCACTTGTGTGCATCTACGGTGATGGAGTCTGCCTCATTAATACCTTGCATAAGTTGTGCACGTTCTGGCGAACAAGCTGCAAAAGCTCCAAAGGCACCGTCAACATGCAGCCAAAAATCAAATCGTTTTTTTAATTCGGCAATTTCAACTAGGTCGTCAAAATCGCCAGTGTTTACTGTGCCAGAACTAGCTAAAACAATGATGGCATGTTCTTGATTTTTCTCTAGGTATTTTTTTAATGCACCAACATCCATTCTTTCTCTGGTTGGTAATGTATCGATTACATCGACATTTTGTTTTCCTAATCCCAACATCGAAATAGATTTATACGCACTAGAGTGTGGGGTTGCACCCACAATTTTTATGTTTAAGTTGGATAAGCCTTCTTGTGCAACATTTATTCCTTTTTGTTTACCACACCATTGGCGCGCAATGGCAAGATTTACAAAATTTGCTTGCGTAGCTCCGGTTACAAATGTTCCGAAATACGATGGTGCTACACCCAATATTTCTTTTAAGTAAGATAAGGCTTGCTTTTCTATACCAGGAGCTGCCGTATCGTTAAAGCCAAAAGTATTCTGGTCATAAATGGTAGTAAGAAAATCGCCAAGCATAGAAGCGGGTGTTGAGCCACCCGTAACAAAACCTAGATAACGCGGTCCGGCTCCGGCATGTAAATGAGGAACTATTTCTTGCTTGAAAAAATCAAAAACTTTTTCTGTACCTATTCCATTTTGTGTAAGTGTAAGTTGTTCTATATGCTCAACCAATAATCCTGGTTTACCTTCACGAATGGTAGTGTATCGTTCCAGGGCACTTGCATGGGTTAATTCCATTATCAGATGGAGATTTTCTAAATCACTTTCAGGAGTAAATTTTTTTTGCATACTAATTTTATAAGGCAATTCTCATTTTTATATCACTTCTTTTATATGGTCCGTCTACTGGAACTTCTACAAATCCGAATTTACGATACAAGTGAATGGCACTAGCCAATTTGGTGTTGGAGTATAAAATAACTTCGGTTGCGCCTTCTTGTTTTGCTAAGGTTAAGGCAGCTTCGGTAAGTTGCCAACCAATCTTTTTACCTTGGTGTTTTTCATCCACAGCCATTTTTGTAAACTCAAATGTTGAGTGGTTCACTTTTTTTAAAGCAACAGTGCCAACTATTTCATTCTGTACTTCTGCAAAAAGTATTTTTCCACCTTGTTGTAAAATATTTTCTTCCGGTTTTTGTAATACTTCGAAGTCGATGGGTTCCATCCAAAAATATTTTTCGATCCATGCACGGTTTAAGGTTTCGAAATAAAGTGCATACTTTTTTTCGAATGGATGTATAGTAACCTTATTCTGCATATTCCATTTTTTCTTTTTGGTTGTTTATTGTTTTTGAAAGCCGAAGTTTTCGTTGCTGATCGTAGTTAACAAGATAAATACCTACTAATGTGATAAACATGGCCAACACTGTGCTGTTGGTGATTTCTTCGTTTAACCAAATCCATCCTAAAAAAACAGCTACCAACGGATTGATATAGGCATACATGGAAACTAAAGTCATGGGTAAATGTTTAATAGCATACGCGTAACAGGTGTAAGCCACTAAACTTCCGAAAACAATTAAATACACCATAGAGTAAAAGAAAGCTTCGTTCCAATGGATAGTTGCGTAATCATCAACAACCGGACTCAGCACACCTAACATTACTCCACCGCAAATCATTTGAATGGCAGCATTAGAAAAAGGTGAAGAAGTTTGATGGTGTTTTTTTACCCAAATGCTGGCGTATGCCCAGCTGATGTTGGCTATCACAATTGCCACAATACCTAGTGTATAGTTTTGTTCGTTAAATCCTGCTAGGTCTTGTCCGAAAATTAATACAATACCAACTAAGCCCAACGTTATACCTAGTATAGTTTGCCAAGTAGGTTTTTCAGCAGATGAAATAAACAGATTGATGATTAAAACCCAAATAGGCATGATAGAACAAATGATAGAAGCCAAACCGGAATTTACATAGAGTTCTCCCCATGCTACCAAACCATTACCAAACGTGATCATCAGCAAACCGGCAAAGGCTTGAGCTAGCCAAACTTTTTTTGCAGGCCAATTTTCTTTCAGGTAAAATTTAATAATCAGCAACAAAATTATACCTGCTATTATCTGTCGAATAGATGAGAATATAAAAGGAGGAAAATTTGTTACCGCTACTCTTAGTGCGAGATAAGTTGTGCCCCAAATTATGCAAACAAGTGCAAGAGCGATGTAAGCAGTAATAACATTTTCTTTATTCTTCATTCTTCATTTTATTTTTTGGATGCATGGCCTGCCAGCAGTTTCCATCCTTTCTTAGTTTTAACCCATGTATCTGTAACCATCAGCGTGTAATCAAACGATTTACCATTCCATGTTCCTTTTTGCCTGAGTATTCCGGTTAACACAACTGTTTTGCCTTCTTCTATAATTTTTACATCACTGGTTTCATTTATTTCTAAAGTTAGAGCTTTGTTTTCGATATCACTTACCATATCTTTTTTGTATTTTTTTATGCCACCCGATGCTTGCAAAACAAATAAATCATGGTACAAACCTTCTGCGCTTTTTTTATCATGGTTGATTATATAGGCATTAAGTTGTTTATCCAACTGCTCCACAGGATGAACCTGCGCAAATGATGATAAGGCAAAGAAGAAGGGGAGAATGGCGAAAATTGATTTCATTAGGTTGTACTTTTTACAAAACTGCTTAATTTAACGCAAGCATAACAGTTTCAGTTTTGATTATTTTAACCATATCAGTTGTATGCAAAAGGTATTGTACCAAGAAGTAGCAGAGAGGATTGAAAAACTGATTCAGAAAGGATCGTTAAAGTTAGGCGATAAATTATTGTCTGTTCGCGCGCTCAGTCAGGAGCAAGGAGTAAGTTTATCAACTGCCTATCAAACGTATTATTATTTAGAGAGCAAAGGGTTAATTGAAGCTAAACCCCAATCGGGTTATTATGTAAAATTTTCTACTCAACATTTCCCGGCTATGCCAAGCATGGCAAAAGAAACACAGGTAGCCCGACCTGTTTCTACCAGTGAAATGATTGAAGATGTGTACCAGCGTTTGTTTCAACCCGGCATGATTAATTTAGCTGTCGGCTCGCCTGGCATTTCATTTTTACCTGTTGCCAAACTCAGCAAAGCAGCACACTATGTTATTCGAAAGCATCCTGATAAAATTTTACAATACGAAGAAGTGCAAGGCAATGTTGATTTGCGTTCGCAGATAGCCCGACTCAGTTTTAATTGGGGTGGTGCGGTTGGGAAAGACGATGTGGTTATCACTGCCGGATGTGTGGAAGCTTTATCCTTAGCGATAAAAGCTGTAACCCAACCTGGTGATGCAGTTGCTATCGAATCACCCACCTATCATGCCATTTTTCAAATCATGGAAAGTCAGGGATTGAAAGTGGTTGAAATTCCATGCAATCCTCAAAACGGTATCGACTTGCAATTTTTAGAAAATGCGATTGCTCGTTTTGCTATCAAAGCTTGTTTGTTTGTTCCCAATTTTAATAATCCAATTGGAAGTTGTATGCCCGATGCCAATAAAAAGCAATTGGTTGAACTATTAGCTAGCAAAGAAATTCCATTAATAGAAGATGATATTTATGGTGAACTTTACTTTGGCACCAACAGACCTCGAACTTGTAAAAGCTACGATAAAAAAGGAATGGTAATTTATTGCTCTTCCTTTTCAAAATCATTAGCGCCCGGTTACAGAATAGGGTACACCATCGCAGGAAAATTTACCCAGCGTATTATTGCTTTAAAAAGAATGCACGTTGTTTCTACTAATAACTTCGCACAAGCTGTTATCGCTCATTTTTTAGAACATGGAAGGTACGAATTGCAATTGCGCAATCTCCGAAAAAATTTACACAGCAACTGGTTAAAATACATGCAAGTTATCTTAACTTCTTTTCCAGAGTCTGCAAAAATTTCCAGGCCGGCTGGTGGCTTTGTTATATGGATTGAGTTGCATAAACAAACTGATGTTTGGAAAATTTTTAACAAAGCATTAAAACAAAAAATTGGCTTTGTTCCGGGCGAGATTTTTTCAGCAAGCGGTAAGTTTTCTAATTGCCTTCGCTTAAGTTTTGGCGAGCCCTTAACCAAAGCCAGGGAAGAGGCAATTAAACAAGTAGGAAGAATGTTTCAGCATCCTTAAAATTCTGAATTAATGCCTAAATTGGAAGCCCAAACTGTACTATGAAAAAGCTATATACGATTGCCTTCATTCTTGTATCTATCTATTTTAATCCTTCAGCTCAACCACTTGTATTATCACAACGAGAACAAGCAGCAGTAATTGATGAAGTATTAAATGATCGACTTAAAAATTTAATTCCCAAGTTAATGCGCGCCAATGGCATCGATATGTGGGTGGTGATTTCCAGAGAATACAACGAAGATCCGGTAATCGAAACTTTATTACCTGCCACTTGGTTTGCTGCGAGGCGAACCACCATGTTAGTGGCTTTTGATAAAGGCGAAGGAAATGAAGTTGAGTTATTAGCAGTTGCACGCTACGATGTCGGCACCATGTTTAAACGCGCATGGGATCCGGATGCGCAACCCGACCAATGGAAACAATTAGCCAAAATCATAGAAGAAAGAAATCCAAAAAAAATTGGTGTGAATAAATCGCGTCATGTTGGTTTGGCCGATGGTATTAGTGCCAATGATTATGAACAGTTGGTGGGTTCACTCTCTAGAAAAATGGCTGAACGTGTGGTTTCAGCAGAAGGCCTAGCTATCAGTTGGCTCGAAACACGAACTGCCAAAGAAATGGCACTCTATCAACACATTTGTAAAATCGCGCATGACATCATTGCTGAAGGATTTTCAGACAAAGTTATTCATCCTGGTATCACAACTACAGATGATGTGGTGTGGTGGTACAGAGAACGCATTAAAGAATTGAGATTAGATACTTGGTTTCAACCTTCTGTTTCTATTTCACGCAATGAACCCGATGCGATTTTTGTTAAGAGACCAACTCCTGTTGTTATTTTGCAAGGAGATTTATTGCATGTAGATTTTGGCATCACTTATCTTAGATTAAATACAGATACACAGCAGCATGCATATGTGTTACGAGCTGATGAAAATGATGCTCCTGACTATTTAAAACAAGCACTCGCCACCGGTAACAGATTACAAGATATATTAACAAGTAATTTTGTTGTTGGCAAAACTGGTAATCAGATTTTAGCAGCAACCCGTGCACAAGCTATTGCAGAAGGTATTGTACCAAGCATTTATTCACATCCTATAGGGTATCATGGTCATGCAGCCGGCATGCCAGTGGGTATGTGGGACATGCAAAATGGAGTGCCTTTCAATGGAGAATATACTTTGAAGTTTGAGACAGCCTACTCTATTGAGTTAAATGCTACAATTAAAATTAAAGAATGGAATAAAGAAATTCAGATAAAATTAGAGGAAGATGGATACTTCGATCAGTCAGGATTTAAATACATAGATGGTCGCCAGAAAAATCTTTTGTTGATTGGCAACACTGGAAAAATCAATAAACAATAAGATGAGAGTTCTTTTTCTGGCATTTCGTTTTGTATATACCTTATATGCCAGCGTTGTTTTTGTTATTTTGTTTTTGTTGCTATTTCCATTTTTTTTGATACCGATTACTTTTCCTAAGAGACATTTTTTAACAGGTGTAATCAATAGGGTATGGGCTAGATTATATTTTTCAATGTTGTTCATGCCTTTTTTTGTAGAACATAAAACAAAACTTGAAAAAAGACAGTACGTTTTTGTGGCTAATCATTTTTCATACTTTGATATTGCTGTAATGGGTTTAAATCCGATCAATGCAGTTTTTGTTGGGAAAAATGATATGGAGAAACTTCCTTTGTTTGGTTACATGTATAAAAAATTGCACATCACGGTGGATCGCGCCAGTATCTCGAGCCGAGTAAATACGCTAATAAAATCTATGCAGGCAATCGATGAAGGAAAGAGTTTAGTTATTTTTCCGGAGGGTGGTATTTTAACCAAACAAGCGCCAAACATGATTCCCTTTAAAGATGGTGCTTTTAAAATTGCAATCGAGAAAAAAGTGCCGGTTGTTCCGGTAACCCTCGTTAATATTTGGCAAATATTACCAGACGAGAAATTGATTTTGTTTAATTGGCAACCCATTCGAATGGTTTTTCATGAACCCATCGAAACCGAAAACTTAACGATGAATGATTTAGTAGAATTGAAAGAAAAAGCCTTTCAAAAAATCAAATCAACATTAGAAGAAAGATATAATCACTTAAAAGTAGAACAAGTATAACATGGAGATAGATAAGAATACTTTGTATAGGTTAGCTGAATTGGCAAGACTTGAGATAAAACCGGAGCAAGAGGAAAAGTTAACAAAAGATTTATTTCAAATTATCAATTGGGTTGCGCAGTTACAAGAAGTAAATACGGATGGAATTGAGCCATTATTAAATATGTCTCATGAAATCAATGCTATGCGCGAAGATGTAAGAGGCAATATGATTTCAAATGATGAAGCATTATCGCATGCTAAACAAAAAGATGAGCAGTATTTTTTAGTGAATAAAGTTATTGATAATAAAGCGTGATGGAAGAGCAAAAATGGTTTTGGAAAAACTGGAGCAAAGAATTTAGATTTCATTATTTTATTTTAGTAGGGCTTGCTTTATTGTGTTTAATTGGGTCTGTTGTTTATTTCTTCTGGGGCGTAGAAGCAGTGATACAATGGCAATCCTTTCAGGAACAAAAAGAAATTGAAATTGCTTTGCACGAGTTTACCATAGGTAATTTCACTATTACTATTCCTGCATCTGTTTATGTTGTTTTTGAATTCTTTCAAGGTGGAAAGTTAGATCCTCATTTATTTACAGCCTATTTTTTTGTAGGTGCATTGTGGTTGTGTTTTATCTACATGCAGACTATTTTTTCTGCGCTAGAGCGTTTTTCTTATTATGCAGGACTAACATTGTTGATTTTGTTTTTAGTAGGTCTGCGCCTTGAAGTATTGAAAGTTTTTGGCTTACCAGGACAATGGTTTCCAGTTTTTGTCATTGCTTTATTTACGCTTGTGAGTTATTACATCAATAAGTTTAAACCGGCATGGAGTTTTCAAAAGCGTTTGTTAACTTTTTCAGGTATTACGGTGGTAGTTTTAGCATCCATCTTATTGGGTTCGCAAGTACCGCTTCCATTCTTATATCTGTCCGTTACGGGCTATACTGCTGGGTTAGTGATAGGTGTTTTGTTTGTGTTTATAATTGCCCAAGAAATTCCTGCAATATTCCTTTACCTAACTGGGTCTCAACAGAGTTTTTCGGGAATGCGCCATTTTCTAATCATCATGGTTATTTATATCTTAAACCTAGTACTCGTTTATGTGCAACAGTTTAAGATTTTTAATACCTCTATTTTCACTTTTGATATCCACTTTCTCATCATTGTATCTGCTATTTTAGGTATTTGGGGTTGGAAACACCGCGAAACTCGCTATGGAAACATCATGCCTTTTCAACCGTTCGGTGCTTTTTTTTATATCATTTTGTTATGCTTTAGTCTTTCATTCTTTTTATTCTTATCAGGAACTTCACAAGACGCGCCACTTCAAGCCTGGAAAGAAATTTCAATTTTTATTTATATCGGCTCTGCTGTTGCATTTCTGTTATATGTGCTTTCTAATTTTTTAGGTGTAGCTGACAAGAACCTTTCTGTTTGGAAAGTTTTATACAAACCCAATCGAATGCCTTATGAAACTTTTAAGTTAGGAGCAATCATTGTAGCATTAGCACTTTTGTTTTTAAATAATTGGAGAAATTATGCCTACGATGGGTTAGTTGGTTTCTGGAATACAATGGGAGATTTATACATTACCATTGATAGAAAAGATGTAGGTCGAACCTATTATGAGCAAGGAAGAAATTATAATTATGCAAACCATCATTCCAGCTATCCTTTGGCTTATCATTTTTCAGGTGATTACCAATGGCAATTGAGTCATGAATATTATGAGCGTGCCCAAATAAAAAAGTTGGCACCTTTTGCTTTTGCTAATGATGCCAATATTTATAACTGGGAAGGAAATACGTTTAAAGCGATACAAAAATTAAGAGAAGGATTGCAGGCCTTTCCAGATGATCAGCGTTTGATGGTAAATGTCGGTTTTCAATACGGAAAGATTCATGATTTAGATTCAGCTTTTTATTTTTTGCAAGTAGCTCGCGAGCATAAGAAAACCAAATCAGCTGCTGAAGCAAATTTTGTAGCTTTAGCTGCACAAGAGTATTTACCTCTTTATGCAGATTCCATAGCCCTGGAGTTTGATGTAAACCCTTCCAATGTAAAGGCTAATCTTTTGGCATTAGCAGCTTTAAATAAAACTAATTTTTCGCAAGGAAGTCTGCCTGATTCTTCACAGGCATTGAATTTGTATACAGCAACGTTGTTAAATAATTATTTACTTCAAAAGGCTTTTATACTGGATGATAAACAATTATTACAAGCAGAAAAGTTGATAAGAGATTCTACTAATATAGCTTTTAGTGAGTCTTTACTAGCTTCATTAGCGCACGCTAATTACTTGCAAGGTCAGGTTAACAAAGCATTACAAATAATGAGTGAATTGTCCTTTATCAGCGCGAAAAATCAAGGCAAGTATAATTTTATTATTGGTTTATGGATGTTAGAGCAACAAAATCCGTTGAGCGCAGCAATAGCTTTTCGATTTGCTAAAAATTTTAATCATCCTCAAGCAAACTATTATTTGGCAATTGCCGAGTCGGAAGCAAGAAATGGCATTGAAGCACCCATTTGTTGGGATACTGTTCGACTATATGGAGAAGCTGGAGAGCGCACTATTGCAGATAGATTATTGAATTTGTACGATATTAAAAATCCCTTGGATCAATCAGATGGTGACAAGTATCAATATTTACGGTATCGTGTTAAGTTGAATGATACTACTAAGTTTAAAATAATCGCATCTTCAATAACTGATACAAATATTAAAGCAAGAGCTTTATTGGACTTATCTAATCGATTTTATGATGTGGGTAATAGTAAGCAAGCACTATTATATGCTAAAGATGCCTTCAACTTAACTAATCAAGAACGTTTAAAAGAAGAAGCCAACATTGCTACTTTATTGTGCTTTGCTGAATTAGGAGATTTAGATTTGCTTGCCAACAAGTTAAAGAATCAAGTTTTTTCTTTAAGATTTAAATTACATAAAATCTATTTTGAAGCTTTGTTAAAAGAAGCTTCGGGCAGCGGAAAAGAAGCAGAAAGAGATTTTGTCTATTTGGCTAACGCAAACGCATACTTTGAAGATGGCATTATTGCGTCTGCTTTGTATCAACAAGTTGTAAAGAAGGATAACTTTAAAGCATACGAGATTTTAGCTGAAGCCATCCAAACCAATAAATCATCAATGAAATTATGGAAAGCTTATTATCAAATTTGTAAGCAACTAGAATATGCTCAGTATGCTGAAAATGCAGCAATGGAAATTACAAAGTTGTTGCAATAAAAAAAGCGGAAGTATCTCCGCTTTTACTTTGTAACAAATATTATCACTGCTATTTCTTTTTGCTCTTCTTTTTAGCAGAGGATTTATTTTTCTTTTTTGATGATTTGGTTTTGTTTGTCTTCGTTTTTTTCTTTTTAGACTTTATACCGAGATTTCCTTTTATAACTCGCCAATAATCTGCGCTGTAACTCACTAAAATTTCTTCTCCGGCTTTGATGTCTTTCATAGCATCTATGTAACATCTTCCTTTTTCGATAATGTATTGAGCATTATTTCTGATACCTTCAACACGGGTGATGCCACGGGCATCGTTAGCATATCTGCCTAAAGCATTTTTATGTGGCAAGGCATCGATTACATTTTTACTGTTGATGTAGAATATATAACCATTTTTTCCATCATCGTCTTCAACCTCCGACCAAGTTGTTCGGGTACCTTTGTATTCTACAATTCGGGTTCCTTTTAAAACATCAATAGTTGTAAACAGGCCTTTGCCTGCATTGGGAAGAGTAGATTTTTTAACCTTTAATTTTTTTTCAAGAAATGCCATGCGCTAAAAATAAGCGCGCAAGTTAAGCCTAAGAGTTGAATATCAAAACCTTAAATGCTTAGTGAGAGCATTTGTTGCCGTTTTAACATTTCAGCTAGTGTACTTTTTTCTAAGATGCCCAACGTTTGGTCTCTTACTTGAATGAACGTATCACGAATACCACAGGAAGCTTCGTTCCTACATTCATCACATGGCTCGTAATAATGTAGAGAAACACATGGCAACATAGCAATAGCGCCATCCATCAGCCTGATAATCTCTATCATGTTCACTTCTTCAGGATTTTTATACAGATAGTAACCACCACCTTTTCCTTTTTTGCTATGTAAAATCTTAGCGTTTCGGAGCTCTAACAAAATGGCCTCCAGGAATTTTTTCGGGATGCGTTGTTCATCAGAAATTTCTTGGATATGAACGGGACCTTTTTGGTAGCGCTCTGCTAAATAAAGCAAAGCATGTATAGCGTATTTACACTTCTTAGACAGCATAACGACAATTTAACAGGTTTGCGAGAAGTTAAAAAGGCTTATATGAAAAAGGCTATAAATTATAAAAGCTGCCTCCGCCTGAGACAGCTTTTACACTCGTTGTGCAGCAATTAGGAAAATTAGATGGGCTCCTAAATGCGGAACACGAATATACAAAAACTATGATGTCACTATCAAATCAATGTGAAATAATCTTTAAAATTTCTTGATTTTTGTATTAATCTAGAAAGGTTTATAGATTTGCAACCCTTTGTAAAAAATGTCTGCCCAGGTGGTGAAATTGGTAGACACGCCACTTTGAGGGGGTGGTGCCGCAAGGTGTGCTGGTTCGAGTCCAGTCCTGGGCACTGAGCCTGCATGAGGCTCCAAAAAAGTTTGTTTTTGGCCTACAATCGAAGGTTGTAGGCCATGTTTTTGGTCATTTTGTTTCAGAATTGTTTCAGAGCGATGGGCTTTAGTGCTTCAATAAAAATTGATTCTCAAACGCCAAGAAAGGATGGTACGTGCGCTATCTATTTGCAGGTAATTGTTAATAGAAAGAAAGCTCGAATACAGACCATCATTTGCTGGCCGGCAGAGAAATTCAATGATAAATCTTTTTGTAAACCGAGATTCAAGAATGATCCTGATTACGAAGAATACAATATCATCATCAACTCATCTTTATCAAAAGCAAATGAGATAAGAAAGGATTACTTGTTAAGAGGATTAACTCTCACACTAGAAAGCTTTTTAAAAGAGTACACTACAGACCTTAATAAAAATGATTTCATAGAATATTTCGCTAAGAAGTCATTCGAAAGATGGAATAGGGGAGCAATTTCTAATGAGACCTATAAGAAGGAGAAAGGGACTTTAAAAAAGTTGAAGAAGTTCTACACATACTTACCATTTCACGAATTCAATCCTGAATGGGCAAATGAATTTGATAGAAAACTAAAACGTGATGTTGATCCTGATGATGAAATAAAAAAGGAAATATCTATTAATGGCAGATGGCCAAGGCACAAGCATGTAATTACCTATCTCAACATTGCTAATAGATCTGATAACATAAAGTTTGTAAATCCATACGAGAGATTTAAAAATGTACTTCAAGAAGGTAGCTGGAAGCCATTAAATATTGATGATTTTAAAAGGCTCGTAAACATATATTTAGAGTGGAAGGATAAACCATTACAACCTTTATATAAGAAGAAAGACCTTAGACCTGGTTTAAACAAGAGTGAAGTTCTGGTATTGAGAAGATTTCTTTTCAGCTGTAATTGTGCACTCAGAATCTCAGACTTACAAAAACTTGAAAGGTCAATGTTTGACAATGGACAAATGAGTTTAGTGCCCCATAAAACCAGACGTTTTGGTACGAAGGTAGATGCAGTACCACTTAACGACATGGCTAGACTTCTTCTTGATGATGAACTGAAAGATAATCCATCCGAGAAAGTTTTTGATAGATTTTCAGACCAGTACGCAAACAGAGTTTTAAAAAACATAGCCTTAAAATTTGATATGGACTTAAATCTGCATCATCACGTGGCACGCTACACATTTGCAAGTTTAATGGATCAAGCAGGAGCTAACCATACTTCGCTCATGAAATTCATGGGATTGAAAAAAAGAGATACTTTAGAAAAATACGTTAAGACTAATAAAAAGGTGATGGAACAAGATGTTGAGAAAATGAATAAACTCTTGAAGTAGTCCAAAATTCTAATGCTATTCTGTATATAAAATTGATTATCAAACAATTAAATCTTCAAAATCAAAAAATCAGTAAAGTAACACACGCTAAACCCCCGTGTGCCTTCGGCTTTTTGGCGACAGCCAATCGAATTTTAGAGAAATATGAATTTACAAACTGCTAGAAAATGGATTATCGTCAAGTTCTTTTTCGATGTGAATTAATCCATGATACAAGCGATAGTCATGTGCATCTGTATAGTGTGTGGCATGCTCTGGTTTGATTGATGGATTATTCTCTGAGGACTTGTCTTTCTTATGGTCCTTCATCTGAGTAGATTCAATTGAGATTTTAAAATCAGCACACTTACTATTGTACCTAACACGAGGCAATCGATTATCTTCTTCTGCATGTAGCTTGGCTATAAATCTATGGCGCTCTAAGTGTTCTATGTCGCCAGTCTTTCTGCGCACTACACGCCATCCGCGTTTGATTAATCTATCTGCAAACTGTTCGAAGTATGTGAGCTTAGCATTGGCCTGCCTGTTGTTACCACTCTTATCACCCCACTGATAAACTATCTTATTGTTGTGCATGCGGTAGTAATCACAGAACTCATCAGCTAAATCATCAATAGTCTTAGGATTATTAACATGCATGGTGTTAATGAACCTTATCTCCCTGGCATATTGCTGGTCTATCGTTATACAGTTGAATGTGCCCCAATCATGTGATAGGTGTAGTGGCATGTCCGGGTTGTAATCATCAGGTGATACATCGTAGGATGCATCTCTTTTAAATGTACCACCTAATGGAATAGATATAACCTTGTCGTTAGCTGTAGCATTATACCAATGCTTAGAAGATAGTGACGGATAAAATAAATTGCCCCACTGATTTATCTTCTCATTTAAAATCATCACTCTATAGCTAACATCAGACATCTCTGCTTTCATCGATAAGATGGCTTTTTTTCCGAGTACCTTAACATTCATCCAGGTACTTCCCAATTGTAGTTTAGCGTTTGGTTCCCATCCAATAAAAAAATACATGCTAGGATTACTTAAAGCTTTTGGTTGAAAATCTAACAACCAATCGCCTTGATTGCGAAAGGGCATTGATGATGAAAATTTCTGCTGCAGATGTATATCACAACTCTTAAATTTTGGATGAGTACCTCGAAGGGTTGGTATAACATAGTTATCATAAGGATCCTTATCTATTAAGTAAGCCTCATCGTTTTCAGCATCATCGTAACTGCCTCCGGATATCAACGCTGGTCTATCAAATGAGCCGAAAACAATCGCTCGACCGTTCCAAAAAGAAACGACATTTTCATAACGGTGTGGTTTATGATAGGGCTTATCGAAATGCTTGGGAGGGGCCTTGCCAACTACATAATGTATACCTTCAATGTAACCCATGTGTTGCTCCCAAGCTGCCTTCATGGGTATCAACGTTTTGGTATATATCATCGAATAAGTTGGCGATGTGAACAGACCTAAGGACCTTGGCATGAGTGCAACTTTATTAGCCTGGCTTAAACCATTGGTGAATGATTTACCAGAACCTCTGCCAGCTATATAGGTAGAGTAATTAGCTGTGCTAATGAGATACATTTGCGCAACAGGATTGAGATACCGATTAATCTGCCTTACTCGCTTCTTCATAAGGTATGTCTTGAATAATTTCTTCTCTTAATTTTTCCGCTGCTTTTTTTAGCTCATCAACATTAGTTATGATATTAATGGTCGTTGGCACAAGCTTCTTCATCACATCAGCAAGATTTTGGTCGATGCTATCCGATTTTAAGCCGTTGATTTCAGCTATTTCTTTCAAATACTTATGGTGCATTTCTAAATTGCCTGCCTTAAAGGCTCGGTTAGCTCCATCTTGCAATTGCTGTTCAACGATTCTTCTTTTAGCATCTTTCAAATCATTTTTAGGATCGCCAAAAAGCATTTGTGCCTTCTTGATGTCGTTGTACGCAGTAGCATTTGAAATTTTAAAAAAACGAACCATTAACTCTGCTGTAATTTTAGTGGTTCTGCCCTTGCACAATAAAAACCATGCTTTCTCCCAACGCTCACGAATTTCTTCTTCTTCTTTAGATAACTCGATGCGTGTATCTGCCTTGTAATAGTATTTATGGATGCGATCAAAGTCTTTATCCTTGCTGCGCTTCATTTCGCGCGGCAGATTATCTTGCTGACTAACCAGTGCGCTGCGCTCGTTTTCCATGTTGTAATTGTTTGCGTTTTATCTTTAAATCATCCCGAGTAGCAATGGCTAATGCTAATTTTTCCTTCCATTCACTTATTCGAGAAGGATTTTTGGGCTTAGCAGATTGAAGTTTTTGGTTTGTCTTAAAAATCAAATCATCTAACCTGCGGATATCGTTGTTCAGCATTTTTATTTCTTCACTTTGCTCATCTAACAACTGCACTTTTTCTTCCGGTAATGCTCCATGCTCTTGAACAGTTCTTATCTTATCATACAACTCTGCCCATTGGTTTGAGCACGATAAAATCTTTTTATACTGTTCAGCGATTAAAGGATGTGCGATTCTACCTTCTAGTAGAAGAGCTGCTTTAGCCGGACTTTCTTTAGCCAATTCCGCAGCTAAGTTTTTGATAAGAGCATGAGTAGAAGTACTCAGTATGGCCCTTTCTTTTTTAACCTTGGCCAGTTTTGCCGATAAATCATCGGTTAAATCGAGTTTAGTTGTTTTCAAGTCTTTTTTTTCATCTGGCAACTTGATTTCAATTATATCCGAACGTTGCTCAACAGCAACAGACTTTTTAACCGTAGTTTTTTGGCGTATAGCTTCAATGTTGAGTTTCATGTACCAAAAATTGCGGTAAACTGTCGCCAATTTTAGGACTTGTTAGTAACTTACAGTAAATAACCATTAAGTATATGAAGTACATTGTGAACAGATTGAAACTAGGCATTTTAATCGTTGTATTATTGTCGCCTATTTACATTTTTAATCAGTGCAAAGCGCAAACAGGCGCTAAGCTTTCGCTATCGGTTGGACATATTGAAGGTTCTGATCTTGATTTTGTGGATTTACCCGGCTATCAAGTAGGTGTTTTTCAGAAGATCAAATTGAATGATTACATGCAAGGAATAGCAGATGTATCTTTTTTAGATCAGTACGCAAAGTTTGATAACGACATAACGCTCAGTTATCAGAGCGTTAATGCTGGATTTGCTTTTAGAGTATTTCCTTTTAAGGAAGGTATTTTTATTTCGGGGGGGTTAGAAGGAGGTTATGCTACCAAACTAAAAGTAGAAGGAGAAAATATTAAAATGCCAGATAAAGGAAGATTAGGCAATACAGTTGGCCTTGGCTATTCTTTAGATAAAATTGATATAGAGGCACGTTACCTATCAACAACGAATCTCCAACCATTTACAAGGTATTTTCAATTGAGCGTGTTATACACCATTAAATAAAAAAAGGGGCGTAGGCCCCTTTATACATTAACTCTACTCTGTATCTCATTAATCACATCAAGCTCTCTTTGTGTGTCGGTTGGGTCGTTTACAACCCTCAAACTGGTCATTTTTGCAAGCATGGCCTCTCTTTCGGCTTGCAACTCCATCCTAAAAATTGATAATGTATCCTGACTATCAGAACCAGAGCGTAGAGCATTTTGGGAGCTATTGGCAGTAATATTGCGCACTTCGGCATAAGGGTTACTAGGTACAACACCACCCATTTCCATCAATGGTCTGCCTCCGGCCATCACATTAATTTGGCTGGCTGCAGCTAACAATCTTGGGTTTCTACTTACACCGGCAGTTAGGATAGGCTCGCCACCTTCGGCATTGGCAGCTACACGGCCACGCACCATCATATCAATACCTCCATCGCGGTGGCTAGGTCCTCTCAAAATACCTCCTTTTTTAAAGGCCAATACTCTACCTGTTGCAAAGGCTGCACGTAGATAAGCAGGTGGATTTTTTAAAGCTAAGTAGGCTGGTCCACCTGGTCCAAGATTAGCAGCATAAGTTGCATTAGCAGATAACTCTCTAAAAAGGTTGATACCAATTTCAGCAACAGCACCCATTTTACGAATGCGTTTTTGAGCAGCTTCATTTTTAACTTGAGAGGCAAGCATATCAGTAAAAAAGCTAACAGCTTGCTGTGCCATGGCCATGCGCTCTTGCTCTAAGGCAACTTCAAAATCATGCTTTTCTTGAATGGCCTTTTTCTCTTTATCTAATCTCGCTTTTTCGCGTGCCCAACTTTCGTTTGCTTCGGCCATCTCCTGCGCTTGCATCTCATCCGAGAATGCTTTTGCATCAGCCATGATTTGAGCCTCCCAAGCATCGGTGGCTTCATTGATTCTTTGCCTTTCAAGTTCTTTTAGCAATGCACGCTGCTCTTCTATCTGCTGTTCGCTTCCAACTAATGCTTCTATTTTTCGCTGCGTATCAAATTCAATTTGCTCTATCTCTTTGTTAATGCCATCAGCCATTAACTGTATGCGCAGTAGATTGGTGTTATTGATTGCATCAATCTCACGCTTCATCATTTCTTGCCTTGCCTTTTCAACTTCTTCCATTCTTTTAATCTTGGCTTCAGTTGCTTTTTTATCTTTTTCATCAGCAGCTTCTTGAAGTTTGTCTCTTTGGTTATTTATTTTCTCTAATAATCCATTAGTTTTTCCTTCAAGTTCTATCACTTTTACTCGGTTGTCGGCAATTTCTTTTAACAACTCATCATCAAGATTTCCTCTTTTTGCATACTCAATTTCTTGTGCTAGTGTACCTTCGGCCAACTGAAGAATTTCATCTTCTGTAAGTTTAGTTTTAAGCTTTGCCTTTTCGATACTTAGTTTGTAGTTATCTTCTACTAATTTATTCTCAGTCTCAAATTGTTTTTTGGCAATAGACTCAGCTTGGTCAAGCATGTTTAATCTTTCTTGCTCTGTCCTAGTTCTATTTTTTGATGCAATGATCAACCTGTTAATAGATGCTTCTGCCTTTGCATTACTTATTGCAATACCTCTGTTTCTATCATCTAGGTCTTGTTGCAATTTTGCTAACTCAACTCCTGCGTTATATGCGCCTTTTATACTTTCAGTTACACCATCAAAGCTTTGCTTCATTTGGTTCATACCTTCTTTAAAGTTACCCGTTATAAACTTTAAGTAACCAGTTGCGAAGTTTACCCAGCGATTAATTACTTCATCTATAATAGCCTTTAAACCACCGAGTACTTGTTCTACTTTGTCAACAACAGGCGTAAAATTTTTAAAAACAGAAATTAAAGCCATTACGGCAATCACTAACAAGCCTAGGCCAGTTGCAGCAATAGCCGTTTTTAAACACCAAACTGACTAACCAAGCCACCAACACCACCTTTCAACATACCAAAGCTGTCGCCAATCTGATTAAAGAATTGTGCGCCCGGCAAGGTATTCCAAGCCTGTTTTAAAAGATCGCTGGCTTTTTGAGTGCCTTGTATTTGTTTAGTTACTTTTTCGTAGTTCTTTTCTGCGTGCTCAATGTTGGCTTGTGCTTTAGCATAAGCCTCTGTACCAACAACAGCTTTATCAAGTGCTTTTTTTGCCTCTCGTAATTCTTTGTTTACGAGTTGCATGGTGGCTCCTGCTTCTTGGCCGTTAACCAATGTTATCTTTAACTCTGCCATATACGTTTAGCCCTCCTTCAAGGCTTGGTCCATATCTTCCTGAATTGCTTTATCAAATTCCTTCAGCATTTCAGCATTCATTTCTTTTAACACTGCACTTAGTGATGGCCTGCGCCATCGCTTTGGCTTCCATGTATCGTTTTTATACTTGTCTTTCGCCACGGCCCATGCCAATTGTCTAGCTTCTTTTTTATCCGGCTTTTTTCCCTCTGCCCACGCCAACATGTTTTTCATGTTGGGTAGTTTGGTCCACTGCAAACCCTTACTCTCAAGCCTGAAGATGTGATCAGCAGCTTGCACCACGATCACCGGACTTTTTTCAGCATCACCATCAATTACTTTAACTTGTAGTGTGCCCAAACCTTCACCGGTATTCCTGTATTTAGGCTGCGATAAAACTTTAGTTACAGCATCTTCAATCTTGCCCTGGTAATCGCGAGCAATCTGCTGCATCATGTTTTGTAAACGCGCACTATACATCTTAGTCGGTGTATAGTTTTAAATCACAAACATCGAGACCATCATCAGTTACTTTCATGCTGATTTGTTCCCAGAAATACATTACTTCATTATGTCGTATTTTTTGCTCGCGCTTTAGTGATATAATTTGTCTTAACCACAGTTGTGCAGGCAAGCTAATTGCACGTCTTCTGCGCCTAGCTCTTATCGTTCTCTTATACAATACCTGATAAATGCTATTCGAACCCAAAAAGGATTCTTCAAAATCATCGCATCGCCATGAACAGCCATTGTAATTGTGGCCACCACTTACAATCCAACCTTTATCATAAAATATTCTGAGAGAAAATGTTTTCTTAATGGGGTGCCCAAACACAGCACCAGTCAATGCTTGACCTCCGGCAAAGGGTGTTTCGGTTCTGTCGCCCTTACTGCCGGCACATTTAGTTTCTATCTTTAATTCTTCTGCCGAGCCAATGTTAATTTCTTCGTTAGAGAAATAGATATCATCACTTTCATCAATAGCTTTTAAAAGCAATCCTTTCAAGTTCTGGTCTTCTATTTCAGCAACAGGTTCGGATTGAGAGGTGATGTCAAGAAAATCATTTGATTCATAAACTGGCTCACGGTAGCGCATCACAATGTTGCCGTTTATCTCATTGAGATAAACAGCCAAGTTGTATCTGTTCTGCAATGCTTTTAAAAACTCAATAGCAGATATATCAGGAACAAGCTCTGCTAATTTAAAGCTGCGCTTGAAAAAAATGTAGGGTTTACTACCTAAATATTTTTGAGCGAATGAAGCTGGCATGCTGTTCCAGATCAATCGCTTTGCTGTGTTAGGATCAGTGTAAAAATCTCCTTCGAACTTTACATCGAAGTAGTTAGCAATCTGGTCGAGCATGTATTTAACCCGAACAAAAGGGTGCAAGGTGTTTACATTCCTAACCTCGAAAGGTTTGTTGTTAGCGGCACCCCAATTACAATTATTGAGAGGGTAGGAGCTGTTCAAGTATGCATTGGCACATCGGTTACTTTGTGGATTATCAATGCCATAGCACCGATCATTAAATACAACAGGAATTCGAATGGCTGCATCAGGTGGATTTGCTTGTAAATAGGGTGTTAAAAAGAAATTGATGTCTGCATAGTAATCTGTTTCGTTTTCACCTTCAATGTACCATTGTTGTTTAGCCGCATCTGTTTCTTCAATTGGCTCTACATACAACTCATCTTCTACTAATGAGCCAAGTTTTGTAATTACAACATAAGGGTGGGCTATACCTCTTGGAGTTGTTTGCCCTACTGTGCTTTCTAATGCTATAAGTTGCTGAGTTTGCTCGAGTTTATTATTAATCTGAAACCTTAAATCACCAATGGACGCAGCTTCAATTTCTTCACCATTAACTTTTATCCTACAAGGAAATGAACCAACAGGCTTAATATAAATTTTTTTGAAGCTATATCGCGAATGAACACTTCTAAATTGATTACCCAAAATAGCTCTTAGCTTAACGTTTTTAAAGTCATCGCTAAGTGTAGCCAAACCAAAACCAAAAGCTAAACGATAAGTATTTGATGATATACTCTTCACCATCAATTTACCTTTGTCATAAAATGTATCGGCTATATAAAGCGAGGCATCAATTTCTTTATTCAAGTTATTCAATGGTACAACATCGGCATTACCGAGCAAAGCCGCATTCTCCGGACATTCATCGCCACCCAGCACTTCGAAGCTGAGTGAGAAATCTCCTTTAATCAAATCATCATCATTAAAGAATTGATTTTTCTTAACCAGCGTTATCGATGTGCCTGGCTTTAACTTTAAAAACTGATCGCCAATTTTTATTCCTATCATAGCGCATCGGGTGTATAGCTTTCGTCTAAGTATGCACGTTTTACCTGAATGCTGGCAGACCTTCTAAAATCCTGATCTGTACCCGTTTCATAATCAGCTTGTGTTACAATAACAGGTATGCGCACATTCGTATTTACTTCGTAAACTTTTCTACTTAGCAGAAAATCTTTCATATAGTCTGCCCAAGCAACAGCATTCTTACCTGTGATAAACCCACTGTTTAAAGTAGCACCTTCTTGAAGGAGGGGTTTAGCGTTTTCAATTTCTCCTTCGTTAGCAGTGTAGTTAGGTTGCAAAAACTTCCTAACTGTTTCTCTCTTAAATTCTGTTTTGCGCTGTGTTTGTCCAACAAAGCGCAACACTTCGTATGCTCCTAGTGAGTTAAGGAACATGTAAAATTTTTCTAAAGGATGATTAACAAGCTCAACTTCGAAATTTCTCTCTTCACTGATTACAGCATTAGCTTGGTTCAAAAGTCTTAGTTTGTAACTTTTAACAACCTTGCCGGGATTAATCAACTTAACTCCTGAGTTAACTGGTCCTGCGGGTATCTGTAGTAGCCACCAGCGTTCGGTGTTGGTTAAGGTTTTTGTAATGGCTGTTTGATTAGTATCATCAGTATAGTAGGCCGTTATCTCTAGTTTAACTTGTGTAATAGAATTGTTGTACACAAAAAAGTTGAGATAATCTTCTTGGTTGGTGCCCACTTTTTTAAAGTCGGGTGCCCAGGTTAAAAACTTTTTGTTTGCACTTACATAACTGCTCAGGTAATTAAGGCCCGGGTAACGGACTTTATTTATGCCACCCAGAACTACAACATTTGATTGCTCTTCTGTGTAGCCGGCAGGCTCTATTTCATCGCCTGTAATAGATCCACTAAAAACCTTGAAGAATTTAATTCTATCCGTTAGCCTTACAATATCATTCTGTTGATAAGAAGGTGGTGTTGCATTTAATAAACCACGAAATGCTTCATTTAATCTGAAAGTGGCTTGGTCGTTTGCATCAGGAGTTAACGGATATTTTAATGCTGAATTAAAAGTACCACCGCTTAGCTCTTGCACACGCACATCAATAAATAGCCTGTAATTATCTAATGCATCCCATCCGGCAGCTGCACCTTTAGTAAACACAATTGGGTTTACACTTAAATAAGCATTTTCCGGAGTAGGATCTGGAACTGGTGGCGGGTCGCCAGGGTCTTCGGTATCGCTCCATTCGTAAACCTCAAATCTATCTATGTAAATGATAGCATTGCCATTTATAAACTCACCTAGTAGAATATCATCCGATAGGTTGATACTGATATCACCAGAGCCATGATTTGTGTTTTCATCATATACACTCTCAATTAAAAACCATTGAGAATTAATGTTTGCAGGTTTGGCAGTTATACTTGAAACAGGAAAATTAATACCAGATGCTAAATAGATTGTAACGTTAGCAGTGCCTATCGGGAAATCGGCTCTACCTCTTACATAAGCACGAAATAAATATTTCTTACCAGCAACCGGATTAAACTTACCTATGGTTACCGTTTTAAAAGGATTTGTTATCAGCGATGTGTCTACACCATCTATTTTTAAGCTATAACTACCCGCGTATACAAACTCATTACTGCGTATGCCATTTAGATTAGCACCCCAAGTTGATGGATCATTTTCATACTGTCCATTGTTGCCACGTAGCTGTAAGTTGCCGCTGATGAGTTGTATTGCCATGTTACGCTAGGTTAAATTTTACAGCCTTAAACTCCATTGATGGATTATCCATCACATCAAACTCGCACATTATGCCAATGTATTTTGTGGCATTAATAACGTCTTCTACAGGTTTCATCTCAATAGAGTTAACATCAATGATTAATTGCATCAAGGCTTTGTCTCTGTAGATAATCTTGCCCATTATTTCAAGGCATACTTGTTCGCAGAAGTCTAATAATTCTTCCTCTTCAAAGCTATTTTTGGTTAATGCTTTCTTATAAATAGTGAAGCGCGCTTTTTTAACCCGATACTGCTGGTCAACATTAGCACCTTTGTACCGGGCACGCTCGTAAGGCAAGGCATGTAAAAATACTTCAGTCTTTTCTGCTTTTTGGTTTACAGTCAGTACATCCTTATTGCCATAGCGAAACCCATCCACATCTACATGTTGGGTGGCCGTCTCTTGCCAGTATTGTTTGTAACCAGAATATTTACTTAGACTGAGCATGGGCTTTGTTTTTATCTCTGTTAAGACTTTCTAGTGCGTTGATAACATGATACAAACCGGTGCGCCCTACTTTTTCATAGTCGCCAAAAATGCCGCTGTTAGCCAATTGCATTTTTATATCGAACCACATCGGCAAAGTATCTTGTACAGGTTCGCTTGAACTACCACCGGATTTAGGAAATAGGTTTGGGCAACCATCAATGATCCTTTTTTTGATGTGCCCAAAAGTGTACATCACAAATAAGAGTTGCCATGGTTTCAATTCTTTATAAAGTAGCTCAGCTCTTCTTTGTACAACTTCATCTTGGTAGTACAGCTCACCGCTTGGCAAGTACAGAATGGCTACTAACTTGGCTAACTCTGCTTGCACCAACTTTTCATCTTTATGATGAATTGATTTTGTTAGGCATGAATCTGCATAAATGAAATGATCAAAGGTTCTATTGCTCATCTTATCTGCCGGAGCGTAGTACCACCGCACATTAGCTGTTACTTTATTTAAGAAAAAGGTAGTCCAAGGTTTTGATAGGTTAGGTTCTAGTTCGTTAAAAATATCTACCGCTTGGGCAACATTCACTTTATCAACCAGTCGCCAATTTTTGCGCAATGCGCGAAGCGTAAAGATGATGGATGCACCGTGGTGTTCGCTACCTGGTTCGAAAGTTTTGGTATTGCAAAAGTGTGAATAACCCTCAACAATTTTTTGAGGACTAATCTGATTCCAATCCGTGTAGAATAAATCCGATACGCTATACGACTTCTGCATCTGCCTCTATTTTTTTTGATTGATTGATTTTCTTTAACATGTCATTGTACTCAACTGAATTTTCTTCGAATACATGCACGTTTAATATTTCGAGTACCCTTTGTAATTCTGTGCCATTTACTTTCGCTTTGCAGTAGTCAACCAAACCTTTTCTTCCTTTACGTTTGTAGATGCGATACATGCTAAGTGCAGGCGATACCTGTTGCATAACTGGCACATCAACCATGTATATACAGCTCTGTAGAATGTCTTCTTTCTTGCTACCTCCTAATAATAACTCTTCGCCAGTGAAGGGTTCTTTTTCAACTTTGAAACGCTCTAAGTTGGGTAGTTTGGCTGCCAACGCTATAATGAAATCAATAACACGTTGCGGAGTGTTGGGGGCAAAAGTAAAAGAGAAAGCTTGCTGAGCTTGCTCTACTTCGTGGCGAGGTATGCCATTATCGATATGAAAGGAGTATGGTTTTACTTCTATCATTTTGTTGGTTGTTTATTTTCCAACTGGCGTTCTTTTGAATGCGAACCGAGTGAACTACCAAATAGAAAATCTGTTATAGTACCCACTTTGGTAGTCATGGCCCCGAAGATGGAAGAGATAAGCGCTATGGCATAGTCTGCTATCTCTGCTTTATCAAGTGCTGCTATGATTAATGTGGTAGAAAGTGCCACGTAGGCCACAAGAAAAGTAATAGCATATACTTTCTGTAACGAGCTGTTGGCTTTAAACATTTCGCGCGCACTTGCCTTATCGTTTAATATGGCTTCCAACTCGCGATTTGCATTTTCCAGCAGGACTTCGTGGTGCCGGTGCAATTCTTTATCGATTGCTAGTTTAGCTGCCGCTAATTCTTCTTTGTTGGTGATTAATCCATCGAGAATGTTGCCAACACTGTCAACAACTTTTTCGGGTTTGATACCTAATATTTTTGCTATCCAAGACATAGTCAAAAATATTCTGCTTTATAAAGGTTTATTAGGACATGCTACGTGCGTACACAATCGCAATGGATAGCATTGTTGTTGTGCTCCGGCAAAATATTAATCAAACCTTTTACCCCATCCTTCATGGCTTTGCGCATCACCACTAATTCATCGGCAATAGTGGCATCATCGCCTGCAGCACCTCCAATGTCAAAACATACGCCATTAGCATGCGGAGTTTGATTAATCGTTGTGCCCTTTCTGTTTTTACCGTTGCGCACATAGTCCATCAAACATTCAGCAGCTAACGGTGGATTAATAATTACACCAACGTTTAAGAGGTGGCTCCATGCTAATTGCCATTCGTAATACTTGCCCGATTTGTTGGCCGGATGGGTGCAATTCATCGCTTCCGGGTAGTGTTTATCAAGGCCTTTTACTTTTAAGTAACGCTTAACTATGCGCAGTTGATCGTGCGCATCGCGTAGGCCGCTGGTTACAAAGGCTGTTAAGTTTGCCTCACGAAAATATTTATCGAGGGCAACAATTACAGGTTCGATAACGGGAGTAAGCACTACACCGTTTCGTAATTTCAAATGTGTGTTATTGATGGCTTTCATATCAAGATTTTAAAAACGCTAAAGCAAAACCGGCAATAGCACCTATTACACTACTACCAACCGTAACGGCAAACCAGATACCTCCTACACGCGCTCGCCAATTTTCAAGCGCTGGCAAGCGTTGCATTTCTATGTTGGTAACTCTGCCATTAGTTTTTTTTACTTCATTATAAATTTTTTCGAGCATAGAATCTGTTGCCTCTAATCGCTCTTCAATGCGCGCTAAGAATACATCTTGATGTAAATCCACTTCGCTTTGCTTTTTTCTTCTCTTTGGTTCAGGCATATCAAATTGCCAGGTACTTACTGTCTGGCTCAGGTTCAGGTGCGCGCCAAGTGGGGCCCGGTACAGGCCTTGCTGTATACACACCGCTTACTTTTACTAATGGATAATTATCAATGTTATCAAGTAAGAATTGGCGCAGATCTTCTTCGTCAGTTAAAAAGCCAAGCTGGCCTTCCATTAACTGCGTGCGCATATTCTTTGCTTGTGATACTGATGCGAGGTAATCTTTCTTTTGTATCTCCTTTACATCGCTGTATAACCAAATGCCATCGCCTTGTATGCTCAACTGCATAAAAGGAATTTGCTCGTACAAGGCACGTTTAGCAATAATGGGTTCAAGAAATTTTATAAGCAACTTGTTGTTGGCTGTAGGGTTGTTGATGCCACCTGTTTTTAGTTGCACCACAAGCTCATCGTATTGCTCTTTGCCTATGAGCTTAGGGAGATAGCGTTTTTCTAGTTGCTGAATGGTTTGTTTGAGTTTAAGATATACCCTTCGAGATTTATTGATAGGTATATACTGGCTGGCAATGCTTGTGTTGTAAACAAGTGTGCCGCTATTGATGGTGTTGTAGTCGCTATTAAACCATGCACTAAAGGTTGATACACCGGCATTCTTTTCTAATTGCTCTAACATTTTTTCGGCATGTAAATCGCCTTGATAGATGCAGTGAAGCTGAAGCTTTTCTTCCTTCCAACGGGGTGCTACATTGCTGGAATCAAATCCGGCTGTTTCGCGCAAACCCATGTTGCCCACACTTAGCGTTATGTGTGGTATCGCCAACACCAAAGTATAGTAGGCAAGGGCACGTTGCACTTTAGGAAATAAAGCCTGGTAAGCTGCCGGCATAGCAGATATGTTGCCACTTGCTGTAGTGTAAACGATGGCTAAATCTTGTATAAAATCATCGCCCAGCAATTCTTTTAGATACAACTCTTCGGCTTCTTCGATGTAGGGCGCAAAGTTGTTGATGCTGCTATTCTCATCAATAGCCACATACTTGGATAATTCATCTATGGTAGTGATTAGTTTCATACGCTCATAACATCGTTTGGTTTATCGCTGGTAGGGCTTTGTTCGGCAGTGGTAGCAAAGCCTGATTTGTTTTGATCGGTGCTTTGCAAAACAACTTCTTTATAACCCAAGTGTATATCCTTCCAGCCGTTACGTCTCTTTACTATTTCCCAAGGTTCTAGGGTTGTTTGTCGGCCAATCTCAAATAGCACTTGCATAGAAAAATTAAATTGTTCGCGCAAATCGCTGCCACTACCACTACCTAATCCATTGGGCAACACATACCCGGCAACTGATGGTTGCAATCCTAAGCCACTAGTAATAGCTAAAGCAGCAGTCCCATAAGCACGTAACCACGCTTCATCTTGTAGTTTATTTTCAAGAGTTATTATTTCCCAACCGGGTATGGGCTTGCCTTGATCATCGATGGCTACTTTGCTGTAGAACGCTTTCTGTGCATTCTCTGCACCGGTTAAAAATCGATCCATCTTATCATAAGTCTCTTTTTCATCTTTCTGAATCGCTGCATTTTGCTCTTCAGCAGATTTGTATGCTTCAAGAGGGTGCCTCTTTAGGAAATAGCCCAAGGGTATTTTTACGTGGTACTTTATATTCATCGAATTATCGATGTTGGCTAAAATCCAGCGCGGTATTTTTGCAGCGATGTGTAACCACTTGTTAATGCCATGCCAGGCAGGCTGCGGAAAATAATCTTTATCGATGCTAACCAACTGATGCATGTGCAAGCCGCTGGATTTGGGATTTCGTTTGTCGAAAGCAGGCACAGATCTATACTCACCTGGTTGTGGGTTAGGCCAACGGCCACTCAAATAATAGTTTTCGATGCGGCCAGTTTTTGGGTCGCGTAGTTCTGGCCTAATGTCTTTTGTGCGTGCCCAGGCTATGTTTCTAATCTTGCCATCATTACTGGAAATGTATTGTACACCAAAGCGATGCCACCATTCGTAATCGGCAATAATGCCTTGCTGAAAATTTAGAAAATCATTCTCCCACATGAAATCATCTATTTCTGCAGGTAGCTGTTCATCAGGTATAATTTCAATTACTTCTTTGCCATCTTTTGCAACTCTCTTTTTGTAGAAGTACAATCCCTTGCCCCAATGCATGTGTATTCTGCGCTCGAGTAGAGATGCCGCAGGATCTGCATTTACTGTATCGATTAGTTGTTGTGCGTAATTGTTGTTGGTGCCCCAGCGTGCCCACTTGTAAGATGATGCCGTTTGATTGCCGTTTTTGGTATCGGGCTCTACCGAAAATTTATCGGTTTCGTATATGTTGCCGGAAGCGCTTGAAAAATAAATGCCATTAGAAATTACATCGAGCTGCCTCTTGCTTTCTGGTGTTTGAAAGTTGAGTTGCGTTTGCATTAGTGATAGATGGCCTCCCAGCCTTTTTCTGTTTTTATCTCAAATAACATAGCAGGCTTAATGGTGCGCGGTTCGTTGGTTTCGAGGTCTTCTACTAACAAATTACCATTGCGTTGCAAGTGGTACTTTATTTTTCCGCGAGCTTCCAGTGGTTTTCTCAAACCTTGTTTCGGAGCTTTTAATCTTTTTTTGCAACGCATAGTTCTTACCCTACCATCTTCTGTGATGAATCGAATCTGATACTCGTTTACTTTGAGCGTTTGCTCATTGTAAGTATCATCAAACAGTTGCAATACTTTATCGATTCCAATCATACTCGAAATTGCTTGTTGCTACTCGTTTTTAGTAGGACATAAAAAAGCCCCTCCCTTAGGAGGAGAGGCTTTTAAACAAATAAACCCTCGTTCTTATTTTTCTTTTTTAATCAGTATGCCCAGTTGCTTTAACTGCTCTGCGGCAGTTGCATCAATTTTGCTAAGGTCTACTTTACCAATTGCAGGGTGCGAAAACTCTTTGGTAGTACCTTCCAGTACATCGTATTGTTTGGCTAGCTCTGCTGGTAATACAGATTTGTTGCTAATCTCTGCCATAATCTTATGCAGTAGGAGTTAACGGAATAACGCCTTTGTATATGATTGGCGGATGCGCACACGTAAACTTCCATTGGAAGATGAAACCTTTTTCATCGCTACGCAATGCACCTGTTTTACCGCCATCACCAGCATCCCAATAACATGGGATAGATAAAGATAAAGCAGTTGTAGCCTGGTCGAGGTTGGTTACACCTAACAACTTAACATCAGGACCTTCTTGGTAGAAGATAACGCAAGGTGTGTTTTGCACATCGCGAATAAACTTGGCTAAGTTGTGGTTGTTAGCAGGATAACGGCCTTTCAGTATCGCTTCAATTGCCATACCATCGCGAACGCCAACCGGTTTGTATTCTACCGATCCGCTTTCGTCTGTTAGGTAAACTTCGTAAGCCTTCTTGCCACCTGCTTTACACACAATGTTAGTAGCTGCAGTTTCTAAAGATCCTACTGCAGATAATGCTGGCAAAGTGAGAATATCTTCAACAGGTAAGTAGTAGATTTTACCTACTATACCTGCGAGGTTATCTTTGCCTTGGGTAAAGAGTAAATCGGTCATGGTTTATTTCCCTCCTCCGAGTGATGCTTTTAATTGTGCTAACTCATCGGCTAAAGCTGCACATTGTGCTTCTTTAGCGGCAAGTTGTTCATTTAAACTTTTGTTGGCGAGTTTAAGCTCTTCCAATTCATTGGCTGCTTTTTTCTCGGCCGCTAACTTTTGTTCTTCGGCTGCGGCTTCTTCGGCTGTCATTTCTACCACTTGGCCAACTTTTACAAGCTCCAGTAAAAGTTCTTCTGCCCATTCTTCGCCATTGGCTACTGCGGCTTCTACTTCTTTGCTTTTATACTCTTGTCCGTTGTGGAGAAAAGCGGGGGAAGCAAATTTGAAATGCTTCTCCCCAGTTTCTTTTTTCTTTGGCATGTAGCTAAACGTTATGCTTGGTTACCTAATCTTAATGCTTCTGTATCCTGAATCTGGAATCCTAATTCGAAAGTAATACCGCACTCGAGAGCGTAAACAGCTTCTACAATTTTGATATTGTTTATATCGCTTAGTAAGTCTGTGCCCATTACTAAGTTCAAACCGTAGTTCTGGCCCATTTCCATTGGCTCAGCAATTAATCTTCTGCTTGTGCCTAACCAAGTTGCAGGCTTTGCCCAACCTTTACCCATTGTTTCAGGGATTGGAATCATACCCATTGCAATCATTGCCTTGGTGTCTTCACTTACATATTGCGTGCGAGTGCCTAAAGCATCCAATAAGAATTGCAAATCTGTTACTGATGCATGTACAATCACGCCCCAGTTTTGGTATGGAACAGGCATACTTCTGAAAATTGTTTTGAAAGCAGAAAGGGCAGTGGCTGCATCTGTTACTGCTCCAGTAGTTGTCACGGCAAAGCCACCGGCAATTAATGCATCAATGTAAGATCTTAGACCTGGGGCAATGGCACGCGCTGTAACGTTTCTCCATTTAGCAGGAGTATCGAGTGGATCTTGACCGGCAGTAGTTGTTGAGCCTGAAACGTTCTGGAAGTATTCAAGTACTCCACCTACTGTAAAGGTTACAATAGCATTAGCTGCATAGGTAGACGCTTCTGAGTATGCAACTGCCGTTGATTTATCAAAACCAAAGTAAGCTGTTTCATCATTCAACTCGCGCTGTAAACCTTTAATGATTTGATCCCAAGTGTAGGGTGCAAATTCCATATCATTGAAATTTTTGTTTGCACTATTACCTGGGCGTGTACGCCACGCTAAATGTTTATTTTTAAAATCGTTATGGTCTATTAACAAATCACGTTTACCTTTTGATGTAGCTAATTCTCTATCTGAAAAAATTAGTGAACCAGCTTTAGGTTCGTGAGCTGTAGCATAAGGACGTGCCCCATCACCAACTCTTAGTTTTGTTAATTGAATTTTGTTTTTAACGTTTGGTATAACGGTGATATCTTTTGCGATGTCCAGTCCATTAACCATGGTTGAAATAATGGTTCGCTTGTGCTCATCTGCATAAGCAGTGATTGCAGCAACATCAACAGCGTTGCCTAATACGGTAAAGTTAGACCATGCCGCTGGCGTGGTTAACAATAATGCGGTTGGGTTAGCAGATACTACTGCCACCACCATCAAGAAAAATACGCCTGTTAGCGCGAGTAACTTTTTCATGTTATTTAGTTGGTAGTTTTTGGTTTACAATGTTTGCATACTGATCTGCTTCATCGTCTGCAGCAGAGCGGTACTTGCCTTTTTGTGGCTGGCCACTATCTTCTTCTGCGGCTTGTGCGGCTTCTTTTTCTTCAGCTGCTACAACAGTGGTAACTGCAGCAGTAGGAGCTTTAGCCAATTGCTCTTTTAGTGAGGTAATTTCTGCATCCTTAGATGCCACCGCTTCGGCCTGTGTTGCAGCTTCAGCTTCTAATGCTGAAATTCTGGCTTCCAGCGCGGCCTTTGCTTCTGTTGCTGCCGATAGTTGAGCTTGCAATTCAGTGATTTTTGTTTCACTGGCTTGGATCAACTCTTCTTCGGTAGCTTCTGCCTTATCACTGGCAAAGCCAATGAGTTGCAAGAACCCTTTCTTCTTAGTCATCGTATTGTTTGCTTCTGAATTGTTGGTGTAATCTTTCTTCTTATCCTTTTCGCGGGCTAGTGCCGCTACTTTATTGACAGCAGTTTGTAAGGTGCCTACGGCATCTATCAAGCCCATCTTTTTAGCATCGTTGGCATCGAACATTCTCCCTGCAAATAGGCCATCGGCTTTTGCATCTAAACCTTCGCCACGGCCTTTTTTAACAGCACTGATAAAATCGCTGGTTATGCTTTCTAACTCCGCATCAATTTCTGCTTGTACATCTTCGGTGATTTCTTCAAAAGAGTTAACTAAAGCTTTCTCTTTGCTTTGGCGCGCACGATGAATTTTTGCTTTCGGATAGTTGCCGGCCTCCATCATGTTGCTGTAGTTATAGGTTACCATTAAGGTGCCTATGCTGCCGAATGATGTGTAGTTGTTTTTGTTGCCTACAATTAAGGATGCCTGGCTTGCTAACCAAATGCCAGCACTGGCAACCATGCCATCGCCAAAAACACCAATTGGTTTTGCGCTTTGTGCAATTTGTAAAGCCAACTCTGGTGTGCCATCTACTGTGCCACCGGGTGTATCCATAATTAACACAGCACCATGCAAGTTGGTGTTGTTGTTAACCATCTGTATCATCTTACCATAGCTTTGCATGCCATAGCTGCAAAGGCCATCGTACTTCATCAGTGGACCGATAACCGGAATTAAAGCAATGTTTTTGCTACCCACTTTAGCAATAGAGAAACCGCCTTCGCGGGTGTAGGTAAGTTCTACTTCTTCATCGGCAGCAGCTGCCAGTAAGGATGCTATTCTGTTTTCATAAAATTCTTCGGTGTGAGGTTGAACAAGTGATACATGTGCACCGATAGCCTCGCGTACTTTAGGTTCCATCATGCGGAAATACGCTTCGCTAATTGCCCAGTGTCTATGTGATAATAGTTCGATCATGCAGTAGCAAATTTTGCGTATACCGCAGAGTTAAAGTAGGACAAGGTTTCAGAAATGTTTCAGAAAAGAGGTTCTGTTTTAGTACCTTCACAGGAAAAATAGCGCGTATGGAATTGTTTTCGAACTACAAACCCAACCAGTATAAAGTGCCGGTTTATCGCCACATAAAAATTTTTTTGAAGGAGCAGCTAGAGCTTGATGTTAACAAACCCATTATTGCCGATGAGCACAGCATTATCGGTAAGATGGTGCTGGCATCGCTGCGAGAAAACAGAAAAGAACGGGCGATGGAGTATAATGATAAGTACCGCGACAGGTTAGTAGATGAAATCACATTAGAACTCAATAGCTATATGATGAAGCTTGGTCCACGCTTAAGTAAGCTAACCAGGATCAACATCGATTTAGATATGTGGTTCAAACAATCGCTATTAACTTTTATCGAAGCACAGCGCATTACAGGCATACCTGAGTACACCGCGTGCCGAAACTTTTTAGCGCATTACAAAATAGAAGAGAAGGCGTATAGCCTTGATGCCGCGTATAAATTCTACCAACGCGAGAAAGTTTTTGTATAGATTTTGTCCTATTCTTATACGTGTTTTGTCTGGAAGTTTGCATACATAGCTTTTTGTGCTATCGCACGTCCTAATATATCTCTATTGAACAAGGCAATTTTGTCTTGTGAGCTACCTCAAAAACATAGATAGACTTTCGCGCAAAGATAACCTTGGTGGTTTAATAGACTTAAAGGTTTGTCGCAAAAGTGAAATAGAATCTTTACCCGATGCTGTTAACGGTGTGGTGTATGGCTCCATTGTGTTAAAAGCAGGAGCGGTTGGTTTTGTTACTTGGCAGGCAACGTTAGAAACACCCAACGTGCAAAGCCGTGGGCAACGCACACGCGAGGGTGAAGCTAAGCGCACACAGTTGCGATTAAACATTCCGGTTGATAGTGCCGAAGTGCACCAGCAGTTAGAGCAAGCCACACAAGATGAGTTTATTCTTTTATACACCGATGCTGGTGGTCGCACTAAAATAGCAGGTACGTTAGATGCTCCTTTTCTTTTTACGTTCGACCACGACACAGGTTCGCGCATGGCAGATGGCAACTTTTTTAATGCCAGCTTTTTTTACGATGGTCCTGATAACATTTACTTCTACAATGGTGCTGCCTTGCCACCACCAACAGCCGGAAATGCTGTAGTGTATTTTAACGATGCCCCAATAGCAGTACTTGCACCCGGGCAGGAGCTGAGGATCTATTCTGAATTTGGATTTACAAACTTCTTTACTACCACGCCATGACAGAGCTAGAGTTACGAAACGATATTGAAACCAAACTTACTCCACCTGTTACACAGGCAAGTAAAGTAAAAGAGCTTTTTAACAGCACTGTTGATTTTATTCTTGGGCAGAATAAAGATGATTTTCCGGATTGGACAAGCCTGCTGGTTTTTAACACTAACGGCACAGGTGCAGGTAAGTATTGCAAGCATCCCGATATCAATGGCCGCAAAAGAATTTTTGAAACCAAAACCAGTGGCAATGTAAACAATGCACCACCTACTGACCCGGTAGTAACTGAGAATACACACTGGAAGGAGATTAGTGAGAGCGCGAGCTCGGGCATTCCTGAATATGCGCCTGGTGTTTTTGGTTCTGGTTTAAAGATTGTCTATCACAACCATACCACTTTAGGCCGCAGACTTTTTTTGTTAACTGAACCGGTAAGACCTTTTACTTCTAGCAATATTGAAACAGAATTTGCAGCAGGTAAGTGGGTAGACTTTACGTTGGATAAAGATGAGGTTGTAAAACTAATTAATGCTGCAATTGTAGGTTTATACGATGATAGAGGAAACCATGATGCCAGCAGCAATTTGTTCCCAGCTGCTAATGGTAGTGGGGCAGGTGGTGTCATTTTAAAAGGAGACATATACACCATTAGTGTGGCGGGTGTTTTAGGCGGACAGAGTGTTAACATTAGAGATCAGGTAAGGGCTTTGGTAGATAACCCAGGTCAAACCTCTAACAACTGGGCTATAACAGAAGGTAACATTGGCTATGTGCCACAACGAGTAGATGCCATTGCTTCTACTGGTGTGGCAATACAATTCGATCAACCTCGCACTTATGGAAGAACAACGCCAGAAACTGGCAACATAACTTTAAACGCTACAGGTGCACAGGATGGACAGGTTGCACTTATTCGGCATAACAGTGGAACTGCACCTACATTCGGTTCGGAGTTCAAGAGAATTGGCGGAAGTTATGTTACGGGTCAATTGAATTTTATCTTTTGTACTTACGTGAGCCCAACAGAAATCTTGTATACAGTAAGCCAAGTTCAAGCATGAGAAGATCTTTTTTTTCATCAACAATAAATCAGTTTAAACCAATAGAATTTTTTGCGATTGGAGTAAGTCAAAGTGAAATTGCTTTATCGTGGCAAAATGTATTTGCTTACAACTATGAATTAGAGTTTGCAACAAATCCATCATTCACAGGAGCAACACAAATTTATTCTGGATCAAATACATTTTTTAATCATACGGGTTTAACGCCATCAACAACTTATTACTATAGAGTAAGGTATCAATTAGTGAATGGAGGTCCTTATAGTCCTTATACAATTACATCAGCTGCAACTTTGATTGAGTATGTTGTAGACCAGGTCACTGGTTTTTCATCTACTCAAAGATTTTCGACAGGAGGAAGTACAGGTCCAAACGCAAATACAACTGGTTTTAGCGTATGGGTAGTTTTACTGCCAAATACAAACAATGTTAACCAATTTTTATTTGGTAAAACAAATAGTATATCATCTACTTTAGGTTGGTCAATTAATTGCAGTGCAGGTAGCTATAGGTTTACTGTTGGTGATGGTGCCGCAGGAAGGTCAACTCCAACGACAGGATTTGCAGCGCCTGAAATCGGTACAATTCAAGTTTTGCATGGAGTAGTACGTTTAGGAGTTATGTATCTCTATAAAAATGGCGTGTTGAGAGATGGATCAACTAATCTTTCATCTACTGGTACATCAACATTTCCTTTGCAGATTGGTTCATTGTCAGGAGGCACACAGTTTTTATCTGGTATCATAGCTTGTGGTGTTTGTGATTCAACAGGATTATCGGACGCGCAAGTTGAGGCGCACTATCAAGCAATAACGTCTAACGTGTACGCGTCCCCAGCAGGAGTAACCCATCAATATAATGCGCCTGATTGTGGATCTCCTTGGGTTGCTGCTGCCGGAGGATTAAACGCAACAAGAACAGGAACAATCGATAATAGTACAGTTTCCGTTGTAAACTACCTTCGCTACAGACCAGACGATTATGCATCAACTTCTGTTCCGGTATTACCTCAGCTTCCAAATACATCAGGAAATGTTGATGTGATGTTTGTAGGAGACTCTCGCGTGTTTGGAGTTGGTGGTTTAAATCAGGATTCTTTCAGGCAAGGCGTATACACCCTTTACGCGGCAAGTGCTGATTTAACTAACATGAATTTTGTTGGTCCTCGAGGAAGCACCGCAACCGATCCGGAGCATGATGGTTATTCAGGTTCTACTTCGGGCAATCATCTTAATCAAACAACTCCCGTAACAGTTGGTATTGATAGTGCTATGGCAACTTACAATCCAGATATAGTTTTTGTTCTACTAGGTGTTAATGGAATATCAAATCTTGCCCAAGAAAAATCTGATTATATAGCATTAATAAGAAGAATAAATACACTTAAGCCAGGAGTAAGAATTGTAGTGAGTGAAGAATACATGAATGCGACAGGTTCAACAAATGCTTTACTCGAAAATTTCAATTGGTGGCTTTGGAACGTAGCATGGCCGCAGCTTGAAACAGAAGGCCTAATTCTTATAAAGTATGATCTTTTTAAAACCATAAAAGTTAGTGCTGGGGATTTTGCAGATACTGTTCACCCAAATGCAACAGGTTATGGTAAAATGTCTCCTCAAATTTATCAGTTACTTAGAATAGCCTCAGGGCGAAATTAAAATTATGATAACAAGCGATGCACTTCCGGTTGTTCACAACTTTAAAACCATACAACGCAGAGATAAATTCTTAGGCGTTAGTTTCGATATCTACGATGATACCGATACGGCATATAACCTTGCCGGTTGCACAGCTAAAATGCAAGTGCGCGAAAAACCCGGTGGACCAGTAGTGCTCGAATTTTCTTCGGCCAACAACACCATTGTTTTTGAAACCGATGGCTTACAACCTGTAGTTAATCGCTTACGATTAGTGGAGCGAAGCGAAAGTGTTATGGATATACCTGGCGCATTTCCTGTGCCTAAAAAGTATCGGTACGATATTCAAATAAATTCTCCCACTTATGGCACGCAAACCTTTTTCGCAGGTGAATTTCCTGTGTTGGATGATATAACTGTATGAGAGTAAACATCACACCCAATGTATTACAAGGCTACAAGGTAGTTGTAACAACACTTACTCCATCAACACCAAGTGCAGGTGGCGAAACAAACTCGGGCAACAATGCCGGCACTGAGGGGCTGGGCATTTACGATGGTAAGATTGGTGCCGTGCTTCAATTCCGAAATGTAAAAGCCGGCTCTGGCCGATTAGCTATACAATTTAATGTTGGCACTAAAACATTAGAGTTTGATATGGGCACTGTATCTATTGCAGATGTGCAAGGCTTGCAGGCTGCGCTTGATGGTAAACAACCTTCAGGCAATTATGCTAACAGCGTACACGGCCATGCTATTGGTGATGTTACCGGATTAGCAGCTGCCATTGCCGGTAAGATGGATGCCTCGGTTTACGATCCTAATGGCAACGGTACTGTAAATGATTCGGAGCGATTAGGAGGTGTTCTTGCTGCCAGCTACGCGCTACAGTCGTATGTGGATAATGCTATCAGTAATTTAGTAAATGGTTCACCTGCACTTCTTGACACATTAAATGAGTTAAGCAATGCCTTAGGCAACGATCCAAACTTTGCTACAACAATTGCTAATGCTCTTGCAGGCAAAGAACCAACTATTGCTGCCGGCACGGCTTCGCAGTATTGGGCAGGTAATAAAACATGGCAGGTGTTAAACCTTGATGCCGTAGCCGAAACGGGAAACAGAAAGCATGTTAGCCAAGCCGAGAAAGACAGTTGGAATAACAAGGCAAGCGATGGCGATAAGGGTGATGTTGTTATTAGTGCGAGTGGTGCAACATACGAGGTACATAGCATAGCTAAATCGTTAGAATTGAAAGGTGCGTTAATACCGGCAGCTCTTAGTGCCAATGCTAACGATTATAACCCAGCTAACTTGGCGGATGCTGCTCAGTTAAAGATATCTTCTTCTGCAAATGTTGAAATTACCGGGCTTGCAGGTGGTGCAGAAGGTAGAATAATGATGATAAAAAACGTAGGTAGTTTTCTGATTACATTAAAAGATGAAAACGCTGGTTCTTTAGCCGCTAACAGATTTTCTACACCTGGCGATGTGGAGTTGCCTCCGGGTAAAATGGTTATAGCCGTATATGGCACCGTACAAAACCGATGGGATGTTATTGGCTATCATAAAGCAGATGGCATATTCGGCACTGGAAGTGATGGCGATGTATCGATAACATCAGGCACAACTACGCTTGTGCGCGATATGTATTACAGAAACCTAACGATTTCTGGCACAGGCAAGCTACGCACAGCGGGCTTTAAAGTGTATGTAGAAAATATTCTTAATTTATCTAACGCGCCAAGTGGAGCTATAGATGTAATTGCTACAAACGGTGTAAATGCAACATCAAATACAGGTGCATCGGCAGCTGCTGCAGATGCTACTGGTTCTTTAGGGCGAGGCTTGCAATCTGCTGCCGGAGCTAACGGTGGTACTGCGGCAGGCACACAACCTGGTACCGTAACACCAACTGCCGGTATAGTATTAGGCGGACAAGGCGGCTCTGGTGGAGCGGGTGGTTTAGGTGCTAGTGGAGCGGGTGGCGCACAAAGAGCAAGCTCAGCACCGAGTAACCCTTTTCAGTTACAAAGATTAACAGAAGATTTTTTACGCGGCATTACGCTATTGGTTGGTGGTGCACAGGGTGTAGGTGGTAGTGGTGGTGGTGGTGATGGTACTGCTGCTGGTGGCGGGGGTAGTGGTGGCAACGGTGGTGGTATAATAGCCATCATGGCAAAATACATTAACAGAGGAAGCAACGCTAATGCTAACATTATACAAGCACCAGGTGCAAATGGAGGTAACGGGTTTTCACCAACTGCCGGCAACCGCGGTGGCGGTGGTGGCGGTGGTGGCGGTGGTGGTGGATGGATATTTATTGCATACAACTTTTTATTGGGTAACCCTATAACTAATGCCATAAGCTCGCAAGGTGGCACTGGCGGAAATGGTGGCAACGGATTTGGCACTGGTGTAGGAGGTAATGGTGGCAATGGTGGATGGGGTGGACGTGTAACATTATTTGATGTAGAAAATGAAAGCTCTACCGAAAGTGTTGGCGTAGCCGGAAGCAATGGAAATGCAGCTGTAACTACCGTTGGTGGTACAGGAGGCGCAGGATCTAACCTACAAGTAAACTTATAACTATGGAATTTGTAAGCATAACCGATATACAGCACGTGGCCATGTATAACAGTACCGTTGTAATGGAAGCAAAGAATTGCACAGCAGAAAAAGCTAAGCATGCCATGGCCGACTGCATTTTAACACCTGAAGGAAGCTTGCAGTCTTTCAGGTTTGACTTAGAGACTGATCAGTTTATACATGTTTAACCTTTAACCAACAATTATCATGAACAAAAAGTATGTGATTTTTTCTGTTGCCCAAAATGCTTATTGGAAAACAGAAGCCGAAGAAATGATTGCAGGCCCTAGCGATGCTACACGTTACGACAGCCATGCCGATGCAGAAAATGCGTTGCTAAATGTTGTGTACGGCACGTGGAATATTGGCGGACCATTAGAAATTAAAGAGTACTTCTTTAACTCTTAGTAAGAATTTCCTTTTAAAAAAGAAAGCCCGGTTAGCCGGGCTTTTTTTTTGGGCTCAGGCTGGTAATTCCTGATTGACTTAATAATTGCATTACAAATATACGCAATTAAGTAAACTCATAATAATCATTATCTCCTCTGATGATTGTTGTAAAAGGAAATCCATCTTGTGGCACTCTTTTAATCTGATCTATTAGTACAGTAGAACCTGTAAACACAATTCTCTTTTCATTTCCTTTTATGATTTGAAGCGTTAGTAACTCCGTTCCTTTCTTGTGCTTGGATGGTTCAACTTTGTAATCTAATACCTGAATGGATAGGTTAAAAAGCTTTTGCACCTGAATCTTTTCTCCGACAAACTGATTGAGCTTTGGCTTGATGTTAAATTCGCTAAAGTTTTTCATCTTTTAAAATGGTTTTAGTTAAGTGTTTCGCATCGCAGTGTTTCAACCAACCTAAGTAACTAGCTTGTGAGGCATGGTTCGGATTAGATGCCATCTTACGTGCAAATGATTTCTTAATTGACTTTCTGATTAGTATATGAGAATGAAAGAATTTATAGCCAACGTAATCTATGCCTCTAGCAGCAACCGGAAATACCTGGTGATTATCTTTTACCTCTAACTTCAAAGCTTTTAGGTATTGCTTGATGTCAGACAGTAAGTTATGTAATGCCTGTTTATCTGAATGAAGAATAACAATGTCATCGGCATATCTGTAGTAGTACTTTACCGCTTTTTGTTCTTTTATCCAATGGTCGAAATAGCTGAGGTAAAAGTTTGCCAGATACTGGCTAAGGTAGTTGCCAATGGGTAAGCCTGGCGCACTGTCTATTATTTCATCGAGTAGTTTTAAAAGACGATGGTCCTTTATCTTTTTTCTAATTAATGATTTTAGTATGTCGTGGTCTATACTTGGATAAAACTTCTTAATGTCAAACTTTAAACAATAGCGTGTTTCATCTTCATTTACCAAACCTTTTTTAAGTGTGTAGAATAACTTATGTATGCCTCGGCCTTTTATGCACGAGTAAGTATCTTTTGTAAAGGTGTTTACAAAGATTGGTTCGAGTACATTCATTACTGCATGATGCGTGATTATGTCTGGATAGTAAGGAAGTCTATAAACCAATCTTTCTTTAGGTTCGTATATTGTGAAAACATCATATGTAGATGTTTTGTAATTGCCATTTAAAAGTGTGTTATGAAGATCAATTATATTCTGCTCTTGATTACGGAGATGTAGTTTAACTCCGTACTGATTTGATTTGCCTTTTTGGGCTTTTGCATCTGCAAGTTGTAGATTTTCTATGCTTGCAATCTTATCGAAGATGTTATCTATTCTTTTCATCCTTTGCTTTTATTGAGTCGCCTTCTTCCATTAAGGTTTACCAACGCCTCAAATTTTGTTAAGTTATTTTTTGCCAAGAGGCAAGGCCTGTTTCGGTATGTTTGTTAGCATAGGTGCGAGCTGACATTCGAATTCGAGTTCCAATTATCGTAGTCGTTATACTGAAAACCGGAGGAACCGCCCAACCAAAACACAGCCTGTTTTTTTAAATTAAGAAATACTCTTTATACAATTCAATAAATTGATTGCCCACATAATTCGCAGTATCATAATTAATAAAGCAAAGGCGCGAGCCGACATTCGAATTCGAGTACCAATTATCGCAGTCGTTATACTGAAAACCGGAGGAACCGCCCATTTCAAACCAAGGGTAGTACTTGTATTGATCGTAATCGTTCCAATCTGGTTGCCACGGTTTATTATCGTTAGCAAGCTGATTAGCAGCGCGTGCTATCAACACAAGTTTTGCATGCGCTTGCATGGCTTTTCTGTCTTGGTCTGGATAGAGCTCAAAAGTTGGAACAACAGAAGGCTCAATGCCTAATACTTTGCAGGCATCTTCGAAGGTTTTTAAGTTTTCTTGTAAGTTTTTCATAATTAGATAGTCATAAATTGTTTGTACTGATTTAAAAATTGCGTGCCTGCATACTCTGCCAGTACGCTGCTTTTAAAGCAAAGGCGCGAGCCGACATTCGAATACGAGTCCCAATTAACGAAGAAGTAAGACCGAAAACCGGAGGAACCGCCCATGTAGAACCAAGGATAATACTTTGGTTGATTTTCGTTATTCCAATCTGGTTGCCATCCTTCATTGAGGCACTGCGCTAACATTTTTAAAAAGCGATATGCCTTTTCATCTGCTGTTAGATCTTCGCATTTTTCATCGAACTCTTCCTCGGTAAGCAAATGATGAGCAAGTACATCACTTACTGTTTTAAATCTTTCTCTTACATCTTTTGGAACAGGCTTGAATTTTATCTCACCTGAATTCATATCGACATTATCGATTTGATAGCCTTCTGGAATTTGAATTTTTAGTGTTTGCATTTTATTAATTGGTTAAGTGAAACTTTTAAACAACCACCCTTTCAGGCACTCGCCTGCAGCTCGCGCATCCAAAACATTTTTTAAGCTTAAACTTTTTAACATGTTATTCGCGATGGGTGGTGTGCTGATTGTCTTTATGTAAATGCTTCTTCGCTTCTTCTATTTCTTACTCTTGCTCTGGCTGTGGTTCTTACTCTGCCTGGTCTGCGCATTTCTAACTCGCCTTTTTGCGTTTGCATGTAGCCGAATAGTGCTGCAAAAAATAAACTCATCAGCCTGTTGGCTATGCGAAACTCGCGGATGCGGTCTATCAATCGCTCGGCATTTTTTTCGAGTAGTTCTAAGTACTCGGCTTCGCTTATCACTTCTTCTTGCTTGATAAATTTTAAACCATCGTGGCTGGTTTTAAATCCATCGAGTATGTGGAAGAAGAGCTGATCTATGTTTTTTCGATTGAGTATTCTGGCTTTTTGCATGGCTATAATTTTAGTGTGCCGTTATCGTATCTCTTTTGGCGATAGTTGTTAAAGAGCATTCTGTTACTATGGTTGAGCTGATAGTAGGTAGCTACATAGCTTTCGTATTGCGATTGGTCGCAGGGTGTCATGCCTGAAACAATTTCCTTAATCTGTTCTTCGGTAGTGATGCCCAGCTCTGTAAGATCTGTAAAGAAGAAGGGGCGTGTTTTGCCTTCTTCCGGAACGCGTACTTCTATGCCTGTTGTGGCGCTGGTTAGCTTAATGCAGCGGCCACGTTGGCGGTAGTAAAGTGGGTAGTTTTCCATGGTATTTATTTTTGATAGACAAAAAATTTGCGTGTAACGCGTAACGTAACGAACATTTGTAACAGCTTACTCGAGTTCAGTAACTTTGGTAACTTTTTAGCCTTACAAAAACCTTATTTTCTTTTCATTTTTTAACTTGTTACAGTTGTTACAATTGTTACTTAAATTTTAAATTCATTTCAGAACGGCATATCATCGTCTTTACCTGTTTGCCAAGCCGAATCGGCTGTAACAGGTTGCAGCTCTTTTTTTTCTGTTTTGGCCTTTGCTTCGGTAACATTTGTTTCGAATTCTACCGGTGCTTGCCAGTCGTTTAGTTCTTCTTTGGTGAGCCAATCTTCTACCTTGAATTCGTATGGGCGCGCCAACAAGTTTTTAAATACGATGGTGGTAGGTATGCCGGGATCGTCTGTAATGTTGAAGCCTACCGGTATAACTATACGTTGTGGTATGCTTGGTTTCATTTTTTTACGATCGGTTAGGTATGCTTTTAATTCGATGGCATCGATTCTGTATTTGCTGTTCTTAGGATCGTTAAAAATCTCAGTCAAGTGTGTAAGCGGGTAGCGCAATACTGGCAAACGGTATGTCATGAATTGTTCTTTGAGCCAATCTTCAAACACGCGGTCAACACGGTTCTTGGTTGTTTCAACAATGAGTTTCATTTGATCGGTGATGAACCACTCCGGATCGAACCACAAACGATTTTTGCGCGGATGTTTTATTTCGCGAGTTTGTAGATAGTTGAGTATGGCCGGCACCTCTGCTTCCATTTTCTTCTCGAGGTCGGGATCTACGTTGGGCACATCGTATATTTTGTTGGGGTAGATTTCCTGATCGTTGAACTTCGTATAGCCTTCGTTAAGCAGTTGTTGGCCTGTTAATTTTTTGGGTGGTACTACAGGAACTTTAACGATGAACCAACGGCTTTCTCCTTCATCAATTTTCATTACACGGTCGGCATCGTTAGAACACATTACCAGTTTGCCGTAGAAATTGATTTTGGTTACGTTCATTCCTTTGTTTTCCAGATAGGCTACATCGGCTGTTACCAATTGTTTTAATCTTTCTTTCTCGGCTTTTTTATCTACATCTAAAAAACCTTCATCGATGGCGATGATAAATTTTGTGATGTAGTGGCCGTTGAATTTCATTTTGAACTGGTCGTTGCCGAGAATAACCATGTTGCTTCCGAAGATGATGTTGAGCCATTTTAAGAATGTGGATTTACCTGTACCGTTTTCTTTTGATACCAAGATGGGCACTGGCAACATGTGTTTAGGATGGCGCAAGAGAATGGTTAACCAATCGAGTATGATGGTAAAGGGATCTCCGATGATTGCGTTTTCTTCTATAGGCAAACCATTTTCGTTGAAGCTAATGCTTCCGTTACCTTGGAAAAGGTGCTTGAGTAGTGTGTATGTATTAAGGAAGCTTCCTTCTTTAGGATCCCATGTGAGAGGTGCGCAAAGGTTGTAGCAGTTGTTGTGTACGCGTTTGTATTCGGGTGTCCAGTTGGGTTCGTTGCAGAAGTCGTCATACTTTTGCAATTGAGAGATGAAAAAATCTGCACTCTTACCGATTTTATAGTCGCGGTTAATTTCTGCTATGCTCCATGGTTTTAGCTCTTCGTGCATTTTGCCAAACTTATCAGCACGTTTTACAATCTTAATCCAATCGCTGCCAACGCGCATGTATAGGTCTGCATCGGCATGTTTTTCGAACACTACTTTATCATCTTCTACATTATACGTGTAGTGTTTTTTGCGAAACATGAAAGAGCGTGAACCGATAAACTCGCGGTATGTTTTATAGAAAGCTTGCTCATCGGTAAGGCCGAGGTAGTTGCGGATTTTCTGCAGGTCCTTATTGGGATCGTTAACGATGTAGCCGCTAAAGAATTTATTAGCAAACTGAAATTGCATGAGGTCGGCAACGATATCTTTTCCTTTATCCGGATTTTTGCAGAGCAGATCATCGAGACCTTTGGCATCTTCTTTTGCAAACTTGCTGGCCACGTGCATGAAGTATACATTGGTGATGGGTACATCGGGGTTTTGGATGAGCAGCTCTAGCGATTCGCGAAATAGTTTAATGGCTGCATAAAAACTTTCGATGCGCTTGGCTAAATCTTTATTGGCTTCCCACTTGATGGTGAGTAAATCTGCATCTACCAGGTAAATGATGTTTTTAACTTTGCAAGTGATGATTACCTCCTGAATATCTTCGTGCAGTTTGCCGCGCACATCTCCATTGTAAAAACCATGGATGGATGGTATACCGATTACATCTATACCGGCCATGTATCCGGCAAAGGCTTTAAACTCTCCTTCGACCAATACTAGATTTTCGATGTTGCCGGCATCGGGGTCGGCATCGGGTTTAGCTTTTGCGAGTTGGTATTTTTCTATAATGCCAGGTGTGAAGAAGGGGAACTGTGGACTGCCTTTTTCTTGATGGTACTTCTGGTCTTCTTTTGGTATGCGCAGGCGCTTACGGATAAACGATTTGCGTGTAGCATTTTCTGGCTTCCACGTGTATGAATCGCGGTTTAGGTTAAAGTAGTTGATGATGATGTTGCCCTGGTCATCAGCATCGAAAATATCCATTGCCTTTTCTTCTATGATAGGTTCGCTGCTGTTGCCTTGGTGATTGCGCACGCGCACAAAGGAGTTTAGCTCGGGCGTTATCCTAAGGTCGGCCAGGCGTTGGTTTAAGTAAGTGGTGTCTTTCTCTTTATTAGACATAGATAAAAAAGTGAAGTGGTTGTAAAAGTTTTTAGCTTATTCTTTTTAAGCCTTCATTGAAAAATTCTGTTGTTTACGTGAGGATAATTATCAATCAGATATATAACCTCTTGTGTTGTCCAGAATTTGCGTTTGCATAGGCCAAGTTTTTGAGCCTTGGATTTTACTGCGCCTTTTGTAAGGCCAAGCTCTGTAGCAATTTGTTGGTAAGATTTATACAAATGCATAGCGCTTAACTTTTTCAACATTTCTGGTGTCCAGACTTTCATTTGATTATTGTTTCTTTTGTCCAATCTCTTTTTATGTAAGTGATACCTGGGTTGCTCTTTTGATAAAATACAGGGTTGTTACCATCCCAATAAAAAAAACACATGGGTATGCCAGCTACCAGTACAAGCTGGTGCGGTACCAGGTTGCTGAGGGTTATCATGTTGTTTTGATTAAAGAATCGAGAGGCTCTTTATCGTAATTAACTATGCCTGCACTTACAGTTGTTTCTACAGCCTCGATACCACCATTACCATTGAAGGGATAGCCATTCTTGCTGAGTACTTTAAATTTGATTACCCATACCCAAGGGTTAAGATCAATAATGTTTTTACCGTTGATGGATGCTATAAGCGATTGAAAAGAACCTTTAGCTAATAAACATTCAACACCATCTTCCGCTCGAAAACCTTTTTGTGTGAAATAGTTTTTAAATGTTCCATCTTCAAACTCTAATACACCTTCTGCAATTGCATCATCTTCGGAGATGTCGTTTAATCGTTCGATGCGTATATCAGTAATTTCTAAGATGATGCGCGCTGCCTTTTTAGGCATGTGGATGGATGGCTTCCATCCTCCCTGTGGTTTCGTAAATGGGTAATCTGCCTTGTAATCAAAAGTTCCATCTTCGTTATTTGAAAAACTTTCTCGTACCCAAAGTAAATCACCAACCTTACCGTAAGGGCAGAATACAAGCTTTGGTTGTAGTTCTCTATTACGGAATATTGCACCATTACCTTCTTTTAATTTTCTATTGCCAATTGCCAGACGTGCTACAAAGCCACAGACATTTAATGTCCATGCATCAGGATTTACATTAATTCCTTCTAAGCCTGTTGTTCGCCTAGTCATGGTTTTGCGATCTTCATCGATGGCTTGCACCATTTCAGTTTGAAACAGTATGGGGTGTTGTTTGCGTGGCATATAATTCGAGGGTTTGGTTATAATTATCAATCATGATGCGGATGTGTGCTTTATCGCATCGGTTATCGGGCATTACTTTCATTACTTCTTCCCAATGTTCTTTGAGGTATCGCGCACCTTCGCGCGTGTAGCGTACAGGCATGCCGTTGATAACAATAGGATTTTCGAGGTATATAATTTCGGGGCGTTCCATTAGATAAGCGTTAGTTGGTTATCGTTTTTTTGCTTTTCGAACAGCCCAATTACATAAGCGTAGCGCTTTAACCTATTGCGCCACACACGTAGCTGATGTGCAGTTACAAATTGCTTCTGCTGCGCTATGCGTTGCTTTAGCAATTGGTGATTGGCTTTGAGCGATTCGAGGCGTGTCATAACCCTTTGTGTTTGATGTACATTCTGCGCTCGATGGCGTCAATCGTTTTAAGTCGCTGGCGGTCTTTCTGCACTTGTTCTATGCTAGTGTGGGCAGAAGGGTTTGCGATATTTTGTTGCAACTGTTTTTTAACCGCTTGCAGTTCTTCATACTTTCTGTAATAGACGCGTGTGTTCATATAGCTATGCGTTAGTATTAAGTGCACATGCGCCTTGGCAGCAGTGGTATAACTTGCCTTTATTGGTTTTAAAGGGTGGTGTAGGTTTTACCACCACTTTGCGCCCGGTTATGGCCGCGCGATTGATAGATTCTTGCAGTTCGGGGTCTTTAGCCGAACCATACAGAATGAGAGTTGATTCCTTTACTTTCATTTGATGTAAGTTTTTTGACGTGAATGATAGTACTTGGGTGCCTTTAGGATTACAGTTAAGCAGCAATGCGCTTCTTATCTACCGATAATTGCTTTGTGATTTTGCTTAACTGTTTTTCTACCTTCTGTTGCTCTTGTTTTTTGCTTAGAGCTAACTCGGCAATAGCCAACACAATGTTGTTGACCTCAACTGGCTTTCGCTCGCGGATGAGCTTCCAGTACTTGTACACCGTAACTGCGCCAACGGAGTTTAAGGCAGCGATACGGTCGGCTTCGGACTGCGGCATTTCCTTTAATGAAAGGAGTATTGCATCACGATTTTTCTTCGTTAATTGCATTGAAGTGGTATTTAAGTGTCTTAAAGTGAAATTGTAGTACGATGTTGTGAAGAAACTTAACAATTGTCAAGTTTTTTAACAAAAATATTTATGAATAGTGGAATTGGCCATAGAATCAAGCATTTCAGGGAGTTAAAAGGGATGAGTCAGACACAACTTGTTGATGCTTTGAACAAGATTATGTCAGGCGAAATGATAAAAAGACCCACTATAAGTAATTATGAGAATGATAAAACAGATCCATCAATAGAACAACTTCGTGCTTTTGCTAAAGTATTTGGTATAAAAGTGGGTGAGTTGTTCGATGATGATACAAAAGAAACTTTTCTATACGGCATAGTTGCTGAGCAACCGAATGATCATATAAGTCAAAAGCAAGTTCTTCTTGAAGAACTTAACGAGTTGCATAAAGAACTACGCGCTTGCGAAAAAGAAAAACAGAAGCATAAGGATGAGCTGGAACAGCTTAAAAAAATTTTACCTATTGGAGGAGAAGCTAAACTAACGGAGGCTGAAAAGTAGGGTGTATTGTTTCAGAAATGTTTCAGAGATGTATAGTAAAATGCCTGATAATCAAGAGATTTATGGGGTACAGTCCTGGGCACAGGGAAAAATATCCCTAAAAAAACAAAAGTCTGTATCAAATGATGCAGACTTTTTTTTGTTGCGACAAGTTTAAAAGTAAATCCTTTTTGAAATTGTTTTTCCTCTCGTTTTATAGTATTCAGCATTGTTTCTGAAAATTCAACTTATAGAGTAACTAGCTAGCAAAAAAAAAGACCGCTATTCAGCGGTCTTTTTTTTAAGTAGAAGTATAGATAATTATTTTCCTTGTGCAGCTTTTGCTTTCGCACCAGCAAAATCTCCCGCTTTGATGATGTTGATTACCTCAGGTTTCAAATGTTTCTTCATGGCAGCATTGATTTGCTCTGGCGTTAAATCAGATACTTTCTTTTCCAAAGCTTCGTCCCACGATAGGTTACGCTTAATAAATAAATAGTTATTCAAGGTACCTGATAAAGAAGCATCTTGTGCACGTGTTACTGTCCTTGACTGTAACCAACCCGATTTTGCTGCGGTAATTTCTTCGGCAGTAAATCCTTCAGTAATCACTTTCTGAATTTCTTCATTGAAGGCTTTCTCTAACTTTTCTACATTCTCTGGTGCATAGATGGCAAAGGCAAAAAATGAACCTACCGGATCTAAAGTTCCGGCACTGTATTGTGAGCCCACACCGTAGCTTAATCCTTCTTTTTGACGAATGCGTGTCGCCAATCGAGAGTTTAAAAATCCACCACCTAACATATAATTACCTAACAGTAATGCAGCATGGTCAGGATTTTCATCACTCATTTCAAAGTTGAAGGCAGCCACAAAAAACGCATTTGGTTTGTCAGGAGTTTCAATGTTTTCGTTGATGGTTTTAACAGGTATGTATTTAGATGCAATGCGCGTGTAGCTAGCTGTTGATTTCCAGTTTCCAAATAATTCAGTTACAGTAGTTTTAATTTCGTTAGCATCAAAATCTCCCACAACGGCTAATGTTCCGTTATTTGCGCCAAAGAAATCTTTATAAAACTTCTTAACATCATCTAATTTTAAAGCCTTTAAGGTTGCTGTAGATTCATCAAAATCTTCTACATAACGAACATCTCCTTTAGTATAGGGGCTCAAATGCTTTTGAATTTTTACAAAAGCAATTCCTTGTGGATCGCTTCTTTGCTGATCAATGCCAGCTAATTCCTCATTCTTCAATTTTTCAAATTCATCAGCAGGGAATGCCGGATCTTTCAATACTTCGGCAACTAACTTTAATGTTTCAACCAAGTTTGGTTTAGTTGTTGAAATGGTAACAACGGCTTGCGATGCACCACCACCAATAAATACGTTGGCTTTTAGTTTATCGAATTCATCTTTTATTTGTTGTCTTGTTTTTTTACTTGTGCCTTTGTTCAACATACTAGCTGCATAACGACCAATTGTTGCCTTGTTCTGTAAGCTTTTTTCATCGCCAAAACGAAGCGTAAATCGTAACTCAACAGATTCGCCACGTGTTTTCTTGGTTAACATAGCCACTTTCATTCCATTAGCTAGTTCAGTTCTTACAGTTCTGGATTCAATATTAGCAGGTGATGGATCAAAAGCTTCACCTGCTGCAATGGCTTGATTGCCTTTGTAATCTTTCACTAGCAAGTTTACATTAGGCACAGCAGGAATCTCCGATCTGTCTGGATTATCCGTTGGTATAAATACACCTGTTGTTCTATTGTCTGGTTTTAAATATGCCTTTGCAACTCGCGCAACATCTTCAGGGGTTACATTCTTAATTCTGTCTCTGTTTAAGAATAGCAATCTCCAATCGCCCATGCCAATGTATTCGCTTAATTGTAAGCCAATCCGCTCACTTGAATTAAAAGATAATTCAATTTGTTTAATGACTTCATTCTTCGCTCTGTCAACTTCTTCTTTAGTATAAGTTGCTTTTGCACTTTCATCTAATACTTTAATCATGGTGTTGCGAGCATCATCCAATGATTTTTCTTTTAATACTTCGGCATAGGTTAAAAATAATCCTGGCTCTTTCCACTCGAATGAAAATGCTCCTACGCTGCTGGCTTTTTTAGAGTCAACTAACTCCTTATATAATTTACCTGATGGTGCACTGCCAATTACTCTTCCTAGAATTTCTATTGCAGGATAATCAATGTGCGAGCCGGATGGAATGTGATAAGCAGCCATAGCAACTTGCACATCTCCTTTGCGTTTTAAAGAAACAAAGCGTTCGCCATCTTGTGTTGGGTCAATTGTGTAAAATGGATCTAAAACTCTTGATGGTTTTGGTATGGGACCAAAATACTGATTGATTAATTCCAAAGTTTTAGGTTCATCAAATTTTCCTGCTACGATTAATACTGCATTATCAGGTTGATAATATTTTTTATAAAAAGCTTGTAATCTTTCGATGTTTACATTTTCAATATCAGAGCGGGCACCGATGGTTGATTTACCATAGTTATGCCATAAGAAAGCTGTAGACATCACTCTTTCCATCAACACGCCAAATGGATCGTTTTCGCCAGATTCAAATTCGTTGCGAACAACAGTCATTTCACTGTCTAAATCTTTTTTAGCGATGTACGAGTTAATCATTCTATCACTTTCTAAATCTAATGCCCATTTTAAATTTTCTTCAGTTGCATTAAATGTTTCGAAATAGTTGGTTCTATCAACCCACGTTGTTCCGTTGGGTCTTGCGCCATGTTCTGTTAATTCCTGTGGAATGTTAGGGTGTTTTGGCGTTCCTTTAAAAACTAAGTGTTCTAACAAGTGAGCCATGCCCGTCTCACCATAGTTTTCATGCTTTGAGCCAACCAAGTAAGTGATGTTAACGGTAATGGTTTGTTTAGATTGATCAGGGAATAACAACACTCTTAAACCATTATTGAGTTTGTATTCAGTGATGCCTTCCACAGAAGTTACTTTTACCGGTGCAGCGAGAGCTGGTTTGGCTTCCTCAACTGTAGGGGGTGCTGGAATAGATTCTGTTTTTTGTTTTTTGTCTTTCTCTTTGGATTTCTTCTGTGAGAAAGAGGCAGTTACAGATAGCATCAATAATAATGCTATGAGCAATAAATTTCGTTTTTTCATGATGTTTGGGTTGATAACGAGTTGATAAAAGTAAATCAACAACTCGAATCAAACAACCAGATTCTTTAATAGTTTAAATTTTTCGGTTGAATGGAAAACCGCAACTAAAGTCCAATCATCACAAATGCTCCCCAATAGTAAGGATCTTTGTATTTAGTATATAATTGTAACTGTGCTTGTTTAAAGGCTTTTTGTTTATCCCTTAACTTTATCCAATTCGCGTAAAAACTGCTCATTAATAGTTGTGTGGCGGCATCATCTACTTTCCATAAACTCATCAACATGGCATCAGCACCGGCCACTAAAAAAGATCGTTGTAAGCCATAAACACCTTCGCCATTTTTAACATCGCCTAAACCAGTTTCGCATGCGCTGAGCACAACCATGTCCGTACCTTCAAGGTTCAAATTCATGGCTTCATAAGCAGTTAATATACCATTATCGTTGCTTGATAAATCAGCACTTGCTTGTTTGCTCATGGTTTTGCCAGCATCAGTTAATAATAATCCAGAGCGGAGCAAAGGGTTACGCGTGGCATTTTCAGAGGCAACTCCAAAAGCATCGTCTTGTCCTTCTACATCTTGCAAGAAATATCCATGCGTTGCAATGTGTAGAATTTCAGGAGCTTTTACATTTTTTATATTCTTCTCGCTGGCTTCTCTTTGTTGAAAAAGTTGTGTGGTGTATCCTGCCGCTTTTAAATTTTTACTAATGTTTTCTAACTCGATTTTTGTTCCGGGCAAAGCTGCTGGTTCTGCTGCGCCAAACTCAGGGAAGCCCAACAAAACAGCATTCTTTTTGGCTGTTGTTATTTTGCGTTTTTTAATATCTATGAAGTCTTTGGTGTTACCGAGTAAGGCTATTTCATATTGTTGTAAAAGAAAAGTACCATCAGGTTTTTTTAGCGTATTTAAATTGATTTGGTTGTAAACACCATCAACGGATAAATATATGTTTTTCTTACTGTTTAAAACTGGTTCAAACTTAGCCCAAAATTGTTGATAGGAATATTCATCAACTTGTTTTTGCTGTATGGTGTTTCTATAATACTTGGCATAACGGGTTTCTAATTGTTTACCATTTTCTAAAACAATCACACTAGGTTTATTTGTGCCTTTTGTTAATACCAAGGCTGCATATAAAGCTTGGTCGGTAAAAATTTGTTCGTAACTGTGAATTCTTATAATTTCTAATAAGGCTTCGTTGTCTTGCAATAGTTTTGCGAGTTCATCGAAAGTAATTCTGTTAATAGCATAACCTTGTGCGAAGTCTGCAGATTTTCCGGAAAGCATTTTTTCTAATGCATTTGCTTCTGCTTCTAGTGTTTTTAAATCGATATTTTGTTCTTTTAACTCGTCTTTGCTTAAAGCATAATATCGTGCGAGTAATTCTTTTTTATTGAGCCAGCTGATGTAATCTTGTTTTAGTTTTACATCTTTTCCATTTAATATAATTTGTTTGATTTTATTGGTTGAGTTTAATAACAAAGCTTTGGTAGCGATGTGGTAGTTGTAAACATCTGCTGCCAATTCTGGTTGTTGTGTTAAGTTTTGCAAAGCGAAATTATAAAAACGTTGGAAGCGAGGAGATGTAATATCCCAATAGGCAGTTTTCTCGGCTTCGCTCATTGGTGGAAAATACTGATCAATGAAAAACAAAGTTTTCTCCATCACTTCTTTATAATGCGTATAAGCTTGTTGTATTTGATTGCTTTTCCAATACGCGATGGCAAGTTCTTCTTTCGTTTTAATGAACTCCGGATGATTGGCATTCAAAATTTTTTCTTTTAATGATAAGGCTTTGGTTAAATTCTGTATAGCCAAATCATTTTTACCGCTGATGCGATAATACATGCCTAAATCGCTTAATGCTTTGGCATAGTTGGTGCTTTCTTCTCCATTTTTCTTTTTATAAACAGCGATGGCTTTGTTGAGTAAAGGTTCTACTTCACTCAACTTATTCATTTGCATGTACAACAACGCTAATTGATTAAGTAAAGCCGCATATTCAGGATTGTTGGCATTGCCTCGGTTTTCGTAAATTTTCTTTTGTGATAAAAAGAGTGATTCGGCTTCAGTCAATTTTCCAGCAGCCTGGTAAATGTAGGCTAAGTTAGACTGAAATCGTCTGTTGTCGAACGAGCCTTTGTCTTTGATTACTTTATTTTTTGCTGAGGCTTCACTCGCAGCAATTGAAAGTTTCATCGTTTCTATGGCTTCATTATTTCTTCCTAAGGCTTGCATCAACATAGCTTTGTTGTTCAGCACAATGGCAGGCTGTAATCCACCTCCAAAAATTTTTTCTACTAAAGGCAAAGCTTCATTAAAATGTTGTTCTGCTTCGTTATAAGAACCTTGCGCTTGTTCCAATTTAGCTTTGTTATTAAGGTTAGCAACATAAGCAACGGAACCTGTGCCACGAGCCTTGCTTTCTTCTAAAGCACCATTGATGTACAATTCAGCATCATTTAATTTGCCTTGTGCGAGATACACAACTCCTAAATTAGAGATACATCTTAAGTAATTGATGTCATTGGCTAAACCATTGTTTTCCATAAATGCTTTTGCTTCCATAAATGAAGCTTCAGCAATTTTATACATGCGTTTGTTGTAGAAAAAAATAGCTTGGTCTAAGGTGTCTCTAGCGATTTCTATAGGTGTTTTATCTGTTCTTTCTTTCAATAAATACAAGCCTTTACTTACAGTTTCTCCTTTTTGTCTGATATCAAATAATCCGGCATTATCACTCACGGTAATCGCAAACGGAAAGTCAATGGAATCGATAGCTGCTTTTTGTCTGCTTCCTTCTTCTCCTGCTTTTTTTAAGAGTTTGTTGGCCCAATCGTCCTGAGCGAAAGTTGTTAAACTAAACAACAATAAGGGGAGTAGCAATAATTTTTTCATAACCGAGGGTAATACACAAATTTATAAAACGGCAGACAATTCTAATTGGTTATCTTTGCCAAGTGAAACTATACAGAACAACAACTTACGCAGTACTGGATGCGCTCAAGCAGATTTTCGAAGATAAAAAATATGCTGATAAAGTAATAGAAAAAGTATTGAAGCTAAATCCAAAGTGGGGTGCGCGCGACAGGCGTTTTATAGCTGAAACTACCTATGATATCGTTCGTTGGTACCGATTGCTAAAGTTTGTAACCAACACAGAAGACAATAACTATTGGAAGTTATTAGGCGCTTGGTGCGCGCTAAATGAACATGAGATTCCGGACTGGGATGAGTTTAAAGAGGTAAACAGAAAACAAATTTTAAAGCGTTACGAAGAAGCAAGACAAAGCATTGCAGATTTTGAGTCGATTCCGGATTGGTTGCACGAACAAGGTATGCAAGAGTTAGGTAGAATATGGCCTGAAGAATTGAAAGCATTGAATGAAGAAGCCAGTGTAGTATTGCGTGTAAACACACTTAAAATTAACCGAAGAGAATTGGTAGAAGCATTGGCTGAACAAGAAGTTGAAACCGATATTAATCCGGGTTATAAAGATGCAATCATACTTAAGCGAAGACAAAATGTATTTTTGTTGCCGGAGTTCAAAGCAGGATTATTCGAAGTGCAAGATGCCGGTTCGCAAGCTATCGCGCCTTTCTTACAAGCGGAGCCTGGAATGCGTGTGATCGATGCGTGTGCCGGTGGAGGTGGCAAATCTTTGCACTTAGCAGCCTTAATGGAAAACAAAGGCAAAATCATTTCGATGGATACAGAAGAATGGAAATTGAATGAATTAAAGTTAAGGGCGAGAAGAGCTGGTGTAGGTAACATCGAAATCCGTTGGATTGAAAATACAAAAACCATCAAACGTTTAGATAAAGCAGCTGATCGTGTTCTATTAGATGTACCATGCTCAGGACTTGGAGTTTTAAAAAGAAATCCGGATGCGAAATGGAAATTAACACCAGAGTTTATTGAAAATGTGAAACGCGTGCAAGCCGGTATTTTAAATGATTATGCAACAATGGTAAAACAAGGTGGAAAATTAGTGTATTCCACCTGTTCTATTATGCCATCAGAAAATGAAAAGCAAGTAGAAAACTTTTTAAAACATAATTCCAATTTTGCACTAGAAGAAGAAAGAATGATTTGGCCTTCACACGGTTTCGATGGATTTTACATGGCTCGTTTTATTAGAAAATCTTAATAGAAATTTTAATATCAATTAAAAATTGACCATCACCTGAAATTTAATTTCGTTTCTGGTGTTACCGGGAGTAGCATCTAATCCTGAGCCAATTTCATCTACATTTTTAAAAAAGGTGTGAGCATATCTTATCCAAAAAGATAATGCTCTGTTGTATTTGTATTGTAAGAGTAAGTAAGACCTTGAGCCTTGTCCGTTTAAAACAGGTAAACTGGCTGAAGACCAGACATCACGTTCAACTATATATTGTCGGGCATCAAAATTACTAATATCAAAAATGCAATAGCGGTAATGAATGGTAAACGATTGATGTTTGTAACTCACATCTTGTGCTAAAGCAATTCCCTTTTGAATTTGAGGATTATTGACTTTTGTAAATTGTATTCTGGTTTGAAACTTCCAATTATCGCTAGCTTGATGTTGCATGCTCATCATCATTTGTTGTTTTTTGATGATATCAATCAGATAGGTAATTTCTTCTTGTGAGCTGTTTCTCGGTTTTTCTTCTGTTCGATATTGAAAGGTGAAATTTGTTTTTTTATTCAATACATATTGATAGCGTACTAAAGCATCCCAACCTGAGTTGGGTTGGTACATCCTAAACCGAAGCCATTGAAATTGATAGAAATCTGCATAGGCGGAGAAGATGTGCTTCTTTTTTATTTGATGTTTTAAGCCTGTATAAATACCGATTTCATTTTGTCCGGTACTGCTTTCTGCAAATGGATTTCCTGTTAGACTAATAAATTGTTTATCATAAAATCGATAATGCAATAGCCAATCAGTTCTGTTTGATAATGCGGTCATCATCCCAAAATTAAGTCCTGCATATTTTTTATAGATCGCACTTTCTCCAAAAAAATGAAATGAACTTATCGTTTTTGAAAAGTAAAGTGATGCGGCTTGAAAGTTTTTTCCTTGAAATGTAAATTGATTGTAAAGATTTGGCTTAGGAATAATGGCCTTGCTAAAGTTGATATTTTGAAATTGAATACCTAATAATGTTGTATTGTTTTCATATTGTAAAATGCCACCGCTTGCCGTTTCAGTAATTTGTTGTCTTCCGTTTATTTCGTTCGTATTGCGATGTAAACCACTGTTACGCCAACTGCTAATGGTGGCATTACCCATAGAATCTGTTTGCGCTGATGCATTTCTATTTTTATAAGAATGATACAAGGAAAAGTTTAGTTTACTGTTTATTTTGAAGGTGGAGGCTACACCTCGAAATCCACCATTTTCTAAAGTAGAGGTAAAAGGTTTGAATAAAGTATTATTTCTTCGAATGGTATTAATGGTTTCCCCACCTTTACCTAAGCCAAAAGCGTTACCGTGTAGTAATCCTTGTCCGCTTTGTAATTGAAAATCGCCTATAATCAGATTTTGAAATAATTTTTTATTTTGTAACTGAAGATGAAAATTAATATAATCAAATCCGGGTTGATGTTGTCGTAAATTCCATCGCCATTTTTCTCCTGCATCTATTTCTGCGGTTAGTCCGAATGAGTAATCGCCCGCTGATGTTTTTCTGACTCTAATCAAATGGCGCAACTGATTTCCTTGAAATCGTTGATCAACATCTTCAATTTTAAATCCTTTTCTTTCTTCAAAAAATGTATCCGTTCGCCAAAGCAAATAACCTTTGCCTTCACTATTCATTCTTTGCCACAGATTTTTTTCAGGTTTTAAATTTTCGATAGCAATGAAAGGAAGAATAATCTCAATCAATTCTATGCTCCAATTTTCAATAGTTTGTAATTCGTATAAATCCGAAATGGTTCCAACTGCATCACGATAACGAATTAATTCTGTAATTTCGTTTTCATTTAATAAAAACAAACTACGCAATTCTTCAGTACTGGCTTTATTAATGTCAATAGGGTCTGTTGCCAAAAGATATAATTGCTCTAGTAATCCTTCATAATCAGTTTGCTCATCTTGTGTTTGAATCCAATCATCAAGAATTTTTTGTAGCTGGTCATCGCTAGGTTGAGCATTTGTATGGATAAAAAAGAGAAGAAAGGGTAGGATACAAAATAATCCTTTCATTTTTTATGTATACTATAGCTCAACGTGGTGAGTTGTCGAAAATGGTTATTATTCCAGAAGTATTGAATGGCAGTATCAACGGTTATATTTTTATAGATAAATCCGAAGCCACCACTACTTAATCCTGGCTTTGGTTGCAAACCAGAGCGAATAGAAAATTTTTCGTTAGCTTTATATTCTACTCCCAATCTAACTTGAGTAGCATAATCGAGATCTTTCAAGAGTTCACCATACAAAGAAACTGTTTTAGCTGCCTGCCACATAACTCCGATTGCCATGCGAGTTGGTTGTTTTTCTCTGAAAGCTTCGTTGATTTCTTTTTTTAGAATGTTTTGCATATACGCACCAACACGAATGTTTTCTCCGAATTGATGTGCACCACTAAAGTTAAAATTTATAGCATGTTAATTCCCAAAACCATCTGCTCGATATTGAATGATACTTGTGGAAAAACCAATAGCAGACTGATTGATGCTATGTCCGTATCCAAGGGTTGCTATACTTTCGCTATAAATAGCATCACCAAAACGTAATACAGAAAATTGACCAACTCTTTTCTTAATAGGTGAAGCCAAGCAAGCTATCAGTTTATTCGCTCCTTGCCACTGCGGATTTATTTCATATCCTGCACCTACTTGTGTATGTTCAAGGTTGGAAAGAGCAGCAGAACTACTTGTAATACTAAACACTTCCTTTAGTAGCACATGGTTATTACCAAGGGCGGCACTCCTTGCACTTAAATTTGGTGAGATACTTTGTGAATAACATAGAATATTAAGAGAGATTAAGAGAACAACTATAGCTATATGCACGATTAAATTTTATTCATGCCTCTATTTATAGAATAAAAATAAATATGGCAAGTGAAACTAAAATTCTCTTCTTATATGAATGAACAATCCTCTTTCGTTTAGCTTATTTATTGAATATTCTAAACGCAAGGTAGCATCATAAGAAAAAGTAATATCCAATCCTGTTCCGGCACTGCTTAAAAGTTGATCCGTTAACAATTTACCATTCGTATAGCCAGCGTAATTCCACACATAGCCAAAATCTGCATAGGCTTTTAGAAAGATATTGATAGGCAATTTTTTGAACTGCTCAAGTCGCATATTATCGAATTGAAATGTCTTGGAGTAGATTCTTTTCTTAATGGTAGTTTTGGTATACACATGCTGTGGACCTTCAATTAAGTAAACTTCATAACCGCGAAGAAATTGTCGAAATAATCCTAACGCACTATAATTAGCATAGGGAATGTCATCTTGTAAACTTACATGAGCAACGTTGGTACTGGAGAAATACCAGTTTTTACCTAGGTCTATAAATCGAGAGTAATGAAAATCGAATTCAGTTTTAAATAAATCATCGCCTGGCAAAATACCTTTTTGTTTAATACTTGTACGCAAGTAACTTCCTTTCAATGGGTATGAAACAAAATCACGATTCTCATAAATATACTGATAAGCAAGTGTATGGTATCTTTGTTTACGGGTTCCGGCATCACCTAAATAAGTATCATTAATTAACAGAAGAGAATCATAGACCCGATTGGTTGTATAATCAAATGTTACTCCATGAAAATGATAGAAAGAATTTCTGTATGTCCACGTTAAACCCGCATATTCTGTAAGACGTAGAGTGCTTTCTGCAGAGGCAAAATCAAGTTTATTGCCTATAGTTTGGAATGCAAGGTTTTTTCTTTCATCAAGGTTAAGTTCAATGATTAAGCCTTGCTTTCTTTTTTTATCGAGATAAGGAATGCGATAATTTAATCTGAAAAAATTAGTGAAACCAAATTTAGCATTTAGTAACAATGTTTCATTTCTTCCTCGCACATTGTACTGGTATAAATTTAAACCATACTTAACGCGACTAAAATCATGGTTGTAATTTTCCCACCATTCATTAAAATTTCGATCAGCTAGTTCGAAAATCGGAACAGGAAAGGTGTACCATCTTTCATTTACTTCCCACAATAAATCTACAATCCCATTTTCATAATTCAAGATTTTACACTCGGTAAAATTAAAGAGTCTGGTGTTGAGTAATTTTACCTTATCCTTCTCTATGATTTGGTTGAGTTGTAGTAAAGTAAGAGTGTCTCCACTAGTAACTGCCAACTCTCTTCTAATGATAAATTCTCGTGTTCGTTTATTGCCAATAATTAAGATACGGTTAACCATTACAGTAGCGCTCGTATCTTGAATTTGAATTTGATTTCTCTTTTTATTTCGTAAACTATCTGTAAAAGAAAAACCGGAATAAGAGAGCGAACAGAAAATAATACTGAACGCTACAAATATTCCGGTTTTCATAATAAAGTTAGCTGTTGATTAAGCTTGTTCTTTCTTTCTGAAAGTCCAGATGAAAATAATAACACCTGCAATAAATAATGGGATGCTTAATATTTGTCCCATGTTTAGGGGGAGGCTGTCTTCAAATGCTACTTGGTTTTCTTTCAAGTATTCATAGAAGAAGCGCAAGCCAAAACAAACCATTAAGAAAACAGCAAATAATCTTCCTGGCGCTAGTTTTTCTTTATCTCTTGCCCAAAGCACAAATAGTAAAATGAAGAGGACTACACAAGAGATAGATTCATACAATTGTGCGGGATGTCTTGGGATAACGTTGGTGTATAAAACAGCTTCATAATGGTCACCTTCTTTACCTAATCTGTAGGGTAGATCTCCTGCTTGGTAGATGTGATCAGTTACGCCTGTATTAAAAGAGAGCATAGCATTTAAACGAGACTCTATATAATTTCTGATTTTTACTTCTGTGATTTCAGCATCGTTTTTAAAAGTTAATAAAACTTTAACAGGTTGATACTCGCTGTTAGTCAGTGTTGAATCACCAGGCAAGTAAGCAATTTTATCTACATAATTATCGAATTCAAAAGCTTCTGTTGCGTTGTGAACAAAAGCTACTGACCATGGTAGATTAGCTGGTTTACCTATAATTTCTGAATTGAAAAAATTACCCAAGCGAATAAGCGCTCCGGTAATTGCAACAACAATTACAATTCTATCTAAGATTTGCAGAAAACTTTGACCGGGTTTTCTTTTTCTGGCATAGAGCCAAAGTGCAGTTAAAATACCTATTGTTGCTCCATGACTAGCCAAGCCTTGTAAACCGGTAAACTTGAACTTAGGTGAAAACTCGAATGGTAATAAAATCGATAATGGATCTTCTACAAACAATTCGGGTTGATAAAAAACCACATGACCAAGTCTAGCTCCTAAAAGGGTTGCAATGATCATGTAAATGGTTAAGGTATCTACATCTTTTTCTGGTTTACCTTCTTTTTTAAAGATGTAATACATGACTTGCTGGCTAATTAAAAAGCCTAATGCAAATAGTAACCCATACCAGCGCAGTGAAAAGCTGCCGATGCTAAAGATTTCGGGAGATCCGTTCCAAATGATAAAGTTCATGAATGCCATAACTGCAAATATAAAAAGCAAAGTTGCTTTTACTCAGATAATTTTTTATGGTTTGAGGTTTAAAGTTGGGTTAATTCTTTTTTAAAACCTCCGGAAAGTATGGGAAAACGCAACCACGATCGTGGGTCGACATTCAGATCGTCTAAATGAAAGGATGGAGCCAATCTTTCTCTTTTCCATTGGTTGGCTGCCCATAAGCGGAAGAATTTTTTTAAATAATTGAGTTCTGTTTCACTTTTGCCACTTTGCTTCCATTTCTGCCAAATTTCTGCAGGAGACAGCCTGTCTTTCCAGGCCATTCGCTCTATTTCTTCTAAAATAGTGTAGGGCATCAAATCCTGTTCATCTGTTTGGTGTTTGTCGGCAGGTCTTAGTTCTGCGGTAGGCGTCAGCGCATTTACGAAACGCAGACCAGTATACCCTAAATCTGTTTCAGCCCATTTCAACCATTGTAAAACAAAAGGCTTACTAAGACCGGCAATAGGAGCAAGGCTTCCGCTAGTATCGCCATCCATGGTTGCATAGCCAACATCTCCCTCGCTTCGGTTAGAGGTAGTGAGCAACAAAGCGTTTTTGACATTGGCAATCATCCAAATGATAGGCGAGCGCGAACGCGCCTGAATATTTTGCATGGCAATGTCATCTGTTTGCCAGTTCAATGCTCGACCCAATGCTTCCTCAACTTTATAAGAGTAAGTATTTACAATATCATTAACTGACCAGTTATAAAAAGTGGCACCAATACTTTCCGCTAAATTTTTAGCGGCTTGAAAGGTGGTGTCAGAAGAGTTTTCTGTGCTTTGGTAGGCTGTTGTAAAAATTTGTTGGATGATGGCTTTGGGTTGATGGAGCAAAGGCAAACCAAGCGTCTTACAAAATTTTTCAGCTCCTAATTCTGTTATTCCTCTTCGCACCATTTCAGCAACAAAAACAGCGATGCTACTCGAGTCGGCACCACCACTCAATGACAGAACGAATCCTTTTACTTTGCTTTTTCTTAGATAATCGAACAAGGCCAAACTAACAGCTTGAGCAATTTCTTCATTTATTTCAGTTATGTCGATTTCGAGTGTGGGTTTGGCAAGTTCTGGATGTCTAGGAGTAGCTTCTACCACCACTAACTCTAATGGATGAAAACTAAGCCTGCGATTTAAACCAATCAACTTTCCCTGTTGAGCAATTAACACATCTCCATCGTAAATCATTCTTCCGGCTTCATTACCCAATACATTTACATACAGATATATGCAATTGAATAGGTTGGAGCTATTGGTTATCAATTCCTCTCTTACTTTATTTTTTCCTTTAGCAAAATGGCTGGCACTAGGGTTGAGGATGATATCAACTTCTCTTTGCAATAAATTTTTACCTGGTCTTTTTTCTAATTCCACCCATGCATCTTCACATATCTCGAAACCGATTTTGGTACCATTGATTTCAAATAATAGATCTCCACAATCGATTTCAAATCCCTGCTTTTCTATTTTAACAATCTCTCCGGCAGTCCAAGCTTCGAACCAACGAGGTTCGTAATGAACGCCATCTTTGGGCAGATTTTGTTTGAGTGCTATGCCTAGTATTTTTTGATGATGAAGTAAAGCTGCACCATTATACGTTTTATGATTCAGCCTGATGGGCAAGCCAACGGCAACGGTAATATTTTCAGTGAAGGGTAAAATTTTAAGTAATTGTTCAAAGGCAGTTTCGGCCAGCCAATCGCTTAGAAATAAATCTTCGCAGCCATAACCGGTAATGCAAAGTTCAGGCAAGCATAACAATTCAACTTGTTGAACTTTTGCTTTTTCAATAGCAGCAACAATATTTTGGAAATTATTATCCCAATCGATAGGAGTTTGATTTAAAGATGCTCCGGCCAATTTCATACTCCATTAACTGATTATATGGGCAATTAGTTTACTTAGGCAAAGTTACATTTTCCTCTAACAATAACTTTTTTTGCTCACCCCAAACTTGCAAGTTGACCGTGTAATGGTTGGTATTTTCTTTGATGCGAATAACACCATAATTTTTTTCGATGATTAATTCTCCTATTCTAAAACGATTCTTTTCCATTCTTTTATTGTCCCACGTGTGGGTAAGTCCGCTACTGGTAAAATCATAAAGCGGATATGATAACCCTTCAATCTTTTCAGATGAAATCTCTGCTATATGCCTATCTCCACTTATAAACAACACTTTCTTATCCGGAAATTTAGTTAACAATGTGTGCAGCCGCTTAAGTGATTTTGGAAAGTTCCCCCATTTCTCCCAACGATGGTCACGCGCAATAACTTGAACACTAGAATTAATGATGATAAATTTTTCATTTGAATCTTCTATAGTTTTTTCCAACCAAAGCCATTGAGCCTCTCCTAAAATATCGCCTTCAAGATTTTGTTGAAAACCATAAGCTCGCTTTTGAGTTAACGTATCAATAAAATAATATTTATAAACCGTGTCTCTGAAATAACGTGTATCTAAATTGATGATTCGAATATTTTTTATCGTAGTTGTTGAATACAAACCTTTTCGTTGTCGAACCGGATCATCTTTATCAAATTGTAAAAATTCTACTGCTGCTTTTTTTGTAATCTCTTTTTGGGCAAAAAATTTTCCACCATCGTTCGTGCCATAGTCATGGTCGTCCCACACTCCGGTTATTTTACAATGCTTAGTTAACTTTTTATAACCGTTTTGCAGACTTTGTTGCCGATACATTTTTTTTAACACTTCATAGTTTCCGGTATCTGCATAGATGTTATCTCCTCCCCAAAGCCATATATCAGGATTATGCGATAGTATTTCAGGCCAAAACGAATTTTTTAAATCCTGGTTAGCGCAAGAACCAAACGCAATTGTTACTTCCTGACAATGACCAAAGTATGAAAGGAGAAGAAAGAATAGTATAGAATTGATTTTCACGATGCAAATACACACATAAAATTTCAGAATTAGAACTGACTTTGTACTTTAGTCCGTTAATTTTTGGTTATGAAGTTGATAAAGATTTTATGCTTAATGTTGATAACACAACAAACTGTGGCCCAGTTTCTCAATATTTCTTTAGCAACCAAACGCGATGGTGATAAATACGGACCTTGTGAACCTAGTGTAGCCATCAATTTAAAAGATCCCCAAAACATTGTGGTAGGAACCATTCTCGATCGCTCTATTTATACTGAAGATGGAGGTAAAACATGGCAAGAAACGAAAGTAACTTCTCCTTATGGTGTGTATGGCGATCCGGCCTTGCTTTCAGATACAAAAGGAAACATTTACTTCTTCCACTTAGCAGATCCTTCTGGTGAAGGCCGAAAGAATGAAACTTGGTTAGATAGATTGGTGGTCAATCGTTCGAAAGATGGAGGTAAAACCTGGAATGAGGGAGATTTTGTTGGTCTCAATCCTCCGAAAGATCAGGATAAGCAATGGGCAACTTTACATTTAAAAAACGATGATATCTATCTAACATGGACCCAGTTCGATAAATATGGAGATGAAAATCCCGCTTGTCAATCCAACATTTTATTTAGCAAATCCTCTAGTAGAGGAGAGAAGTGGACAAAGCCAGTTGTTCTTACCAACACACCTGGCGATTGTAAAGACAGTGATAATACAGCAGAGGGTGCCGTAACAGCTGTTAATTATGATGGAAAACTCTTTGTTGTTTGGGCCAACCAAGGTTTATTGTTTATGGATAGAAGTTATGATGGAGGAGAAACCTGGTTGAGAAATGATTTGGCCATGTTTGAACAACCAGGAGGTTGGGATATGAAGATACCAGGTTTGGGCAGAAGTAATGGATTTCCGGTTTTGGTTTGCGATAACAGTAAAAGTATACATAACGGTATGCTATATGTAATTTGGGCAGATCAGCGAAATGGAGAAAATAATACCGATATCTGGTTCTCGCGCTCTAACAATTATGGCGATACATGGACAATGCCACAAAAAGTTAATAACGATGAAACAGAAACACATCAGTTCATGCCTTGGATGGCCATCGACCAAACTACCGGATACATTTACATTGTGTATTATGATAGAAGCCAATATACCGATAATCAAACCGATGTAAAACTTTCTTACTCAACCGATGCAGGATTATCGTTTAAACATGTGACCATCAGCGAAAAATCTTTTACTCCGGTAGAAACAACTTTCTTTGGAGATTACAACAACATTGCTGTACATGATGGTGTAATCGTTCCAGTGTGGACTAGAATGGATGATGGAAAAACAAGCGTATGGACCACCGTTATTCAGCAAGATCAATTGATAGAGAGCAAGGATGCTGCTAAGAAAAAGAAAAAGTGATGTTAAATCATGCAGGTAGCGCAAGAAAACTTTTTCTATTTTGATTTCCTTTCGCTTGATTATCTTTTAAAAGGTAATAAGAAGCAAAAACGAGTTTATGAACTGTTAACATCAACACAATTATTTGAAACCTTGCGCGATTTCCATCCTGTTTTTGTTGGCACCATCCCCATCCAAATTGATATTGAGTCGAGCGACATCGATGTATTAATGGAAGCTGAACCAAGTCAGTTTTTGGAATTTGCTAAACAACATCTTACTCAGCATCAACAAGCTACTTTTTTTGTGAAGGATTTTCAACACATTCCAGCTTGTGTTTATCAATTCAAGTTAGAGGAATTTGAAGTTGAGATTTTTGCACAAGATTTACCTGTAACCCAACAGTATGCTTATCGTCATTTAATCATCGAGAATAAGATTCTTCTCACTAAAGGCGAAGCTTTCAGAGACGAAATTATCAGATTAAAAAGGCAAGGTTTGAAAACTGAACCAGCCTTTGCACAAGCTTTAGGTTTATCGGGTAATCCTTATGAAAGTTTATTGCACTATCCTGTTTAAAACATTTAGACTTGCAGCAGCTCTTTGGCACTTTCGAGCGCGGCTTTGCCTGGAGATGCACCTGCAATCATTTCAGCAATTTGTGTGATGCGCTCTGCTTTTTGTAATTCTTTTATATTGCTTATGGTTCTTCCCTTTACATTTTCTTTATACACAAAGAAATGTTTGTCACCTTTGGCAGCAATTTGTGGAAGATGCGTTATGGTAATCAATTGATGTTTAGCTGCCATTTCACGCATTTGTTCGCCAACTTGTAAGGCTACTTCGCCACTTACACCTGTATCAATTTCATCGAGTACCAACGTGGGCATCGCCAATTTAGAGGCTAATAATTTTTTGATGGCAAACATTAATCGTGCAAACTCACCACCAGACGCAACCTGTGCAATCATTTTAGGCGACATGCCTTTATTTGCACTAAATAAAATAGAAACTTCATCAATACCTTGGGCTGTAGGTTTCGTTTCTTTATGTTCAATGCTCAATTGAGCATTCTCTATTCCTATTTGTTTTAAAGTTGCGGTAACAGATTTAATAATAGCAGGAAAAACTTTTTTTCGTCTCTCACTAATTGTTTTAGCTTGTTCAATAACGATGTTGTATAAGTTTTTAACTTCTTTTTCGCGCGTGGCTAATGTACCTTCAATATCAGATGAAATGGAAGCTTGTTCTTTTAACTTATTGAATACTGTCAATAAGCCCTCACTATCCTTTACCTTATGCTTAACCAATAAGCGATTTAGCGCGTTGTATCTTTCTTTCACATATTCATATCGAGCCGGGTCAAACTCTATGTTATCCAACATGTTTTCAGCTTCATTCGCAATATCTTCGGTTTCTATAAAAACACTTTGTAATCTTTCGAATAAAGTTTCGTATGATTTGGCAATACCGGCAATGCTTTGTAATTGATTTTTAACTTCTCGTAAGTTTTGTAAAGTAGAAAATTCTCCTTCTTGTAAAATTTGTTTAACTGAATTCAGCTTGACCTTAATTTCCTCAGTGTGCTCCAAAATACCGAGTTCGCTTTCGAGCAATGTTAATTCTCCCGATTGTGGATTAAATTTCTCTAACTCATCTACCTGAAAAAAAATATAATCTGCTTCAGCTTTTATTTGCTCGGCTTGTTGTTGCAAGGCTTCGAAATTTTTTTTCGCTTGTGTGTAGTTTTTCCAACTTAGATGATAAGTTTCTAAAAGATTTTCATTTTCAGCACAAGCATCAATCAATTTAAGTTGAAAGGATTGTTCACCAATCTGCAGCGTTTCGTGTTGTGAGTGAACATCTAACAATAAAGAACTGATTTCTTTTAACGTTTCTAACGTTACCGGGGTGTCGTTAATAAACGCTCTCGATTTACCACTGGTGTTGATTTCTCTTCTTAAAACTGTAGTATCGTCATAATCTAAATCCAGTTCTTGAAAAACTTTTTTGAGTTTGTAGGCCTTAATATTGAAACTGACTTCGACAATACATTTGTCTGTTTCATTCCATAAAACTTTGGTATCAGCGCGGTTGCCCATCACTAAGCCCAGCGCACCTAGCATAATAGATTTACCTGCACCGGTTTCTCCTGTAATAACAGATAAACCTGTTGCCGGAGAGAACGATAGTTCCTCTATTAAAGCATAGTTTTTGATGTGCAGATGCTGAAGCATCAGAATTTGATTTTATAGCATGCAAAATAATCAAAGAAAACTATATCCTGCGGAGGTTGCTTAGAGATGTTTCATCAGAATATTTAATTATGACAAAAATTGTCAAGATTCTGTTTGCTTGTCTTCGTTGCTTTGTTCTATTCGCAACATTTCTAAGGTTTTGAATGAAGCATCTTGTTCAGCTTTCTTTTTATTGATGCCGAAGCCTGTTCCTTTGCCTTCATTGTCGAGAAATACTTGGGCGGTAAATTCTTTTCTATTTTTAGAAGTTTTGCTTTCAGAGATATCGAATCGGATTATTTTGCCCTCTCTTTGTGCCCACTCTATCAATTTACTTTTGTAGTTCGAGTTTGAGTTAACAACTTCTTCTAAATCGTAATGGGGTACAATGAGTTTGTCGATCACAAACTTTTTGCAGCGCACGTAGCCTTTGTCAAGATAAACTGCCCCAACAATAGCTTCGAGGGTATTGCCAAGGATGACCTGCTGCAGTTGAGCATTTTTGTTATCGAATTGTACTATGCTATTGATGCCAATTTTTTTGGCGAGAATATTCAAAGCTTCTCGGTTTACTATGCGAGAACGTATTTCGGTAAGAAAGCCTTCGTCTTTGAAAGGAAATTTTTTGAAAAGGTAATCAGCCACTGCTGCTCCTAATACAGCATCACCTAAATATTCTAATCTTTCGTTAGATTCTTTTTGCCCTTGATGATTTGATTTTGCTAAGGAAGAGTGGAGAGTCGCCAGTTTGTACAACTCCAAATTTTTAGGAGAGAAACCTGCTATGTTTCTGATGGCAGCGATTAGCTTATCATCATTGTTGTTCTTCTTCCAAAGTAAATTCCAAACCAAGCACAGTGGGATTAGTGAAGGATATATGGCTAAACCTTACCCATGGTTAAAGTTTAAACTTTTTCAATAAGATTGAAAAATTATGCCCACCAAAACCAAAAGTATTACTTAATGCAATGTTTACCTCTCTGTGTTGTGCTTTGTTAAAAGTTAGATTCAGTTTAGCGTCTAACCCATCATCATCGGTGAAATGATTAATAGTAGGAGGAATAACAGATTCGTTAATGGCCATGATACAAGCCAAAGCTTCAATAGCTCCGGCAGCACCGAGTAAGTGACCAGTCATCGATTTGGTAGAACTGATGTTTAGTCTGTATGCGTGTTCACCAAACACACGTTGAATAGCACGAATTTCACCAATATCGCCAAGTGGTGTAGAAGTGCCGTGTGTGTTTACGTAATCTACATCTTCTGGCTTCAATCCCGCTTCATCTAATGCATTTTGCATAACACGCGTAATGCCTAAGCCTTCAGGATGTGGCGCTGTAATGTGATAAGCATCGGCAGTCATGCCACCGCCAATAACTTCAGCATAAATTTTTGCTCCGCGTTTTTTAGCGTGTTCATATTCTTCGAGAATTAATGCTCCTGCACCTTCGCCTAATACAAAGCCATCGCGGTCTTTGTCATAAGGTCGAGATGCTGTTTCAGGAGAATCATTTCTTTCTGAGAGAGCTTTCATCGCGTTAAAACCGCCAACCCCTGCTTCGGCTACTGCAGCTTCAGAACCACCTGTAACAATAACATCAGCCTTACCCAATCGAATGTAAGTAAAGGCATCATAAATGGCATTGGTAGAAGAGGCACAAGCAGAAACAGTTGAAAAATTTGGTCCGCGGAAGCCATATTTAATAGAAATGTGACCTGCGCTGAGGTCCGCAATCATTTTAGGAATAAAGAAAGGGTTGAAACGCGGGGTTCCATCGCCCTTAGCAAAAGATTTTACCTCCTCCGAGAAAGTAATTAACCCTCCGATGCCGGAACCCCAGATTACGCCTACGCGATCCGGATCAAGTTCTTGCAGCGGAAGGTTACTATCTTTCACGGCTTCATCGGCACTCACTAACGCGTATTGGGCAAATAAGTCCAACTTTCGGGCTTCTTTGCGATCCATGAAGTTGCCAACTTCAAAGTTTTTCACCTCACAGGCGAACTTTGTTTTAAATAAGGTGGCATCAAACTTAGTGATGGGCGCAGCGCCACTTTTTCCTTCTTTCAATGCTTTCCAGTATTCCTGATAAGTATTGCCAATAGGGGTAAGGGCACCGAGGCCGGTAACTACTACACGTTTAAATGTCATGCGATGAGGGGGTGAGATAAACCAGGCGAACCTGTGATTATTTCTTTGCGTTTTGTTCTAAATAAGAGATAGCCTGGCCAACAGTTGAAATGTTTTCGGCTTGGTCATCTGGTATTGAGATGTTGAATTCTTTTTCGAATTCCATGATGAGTTCAACAGTGTCGAGAGAGTCAGCACCAAGATCGTTGGTAAAGCTTGCCTCAGGTGTAACTTCTGATTCTTCTACACCTAGTTTCTCAATAATAATCTGTTTTACTTTTTGTGCAATTTCAGACATGTTTGTAATGTTTTGGATTATAAAAACAGTGCAAAGAAAGAGATTTACGCTCGAATTGTCAAATCAATCTCATTTCTGTTCAATTTGTGTCTAATTTTACTGAGACGAAGGGGCAATGCTTCGAAATTTCGACCGCTAAAGAACGGCCGTTAGTATAATTGCTATTAGCATATTTTTAAAACTAAGGAATGAAAAAAGCAAAGTTGTTGGTTGAATATGATTTCGATTTTACCTTGATTGGTATTACAACAACATTAAAATCCTATAAACTAGCTTGGGAGCTCAATCAGGCACTTTCCTGGCGTTTGGTAAAGTTAGAGGACTTTATAGTAGGTTTTAAAGGAACTTCCGAGAAGCCGTTTTCGGCTCATGCTTATCAAACTCAACACTCTTATATCAAGGTATTAAGAAATAAATCGAGTCAAATTGAGGCTGGAAACTTCTTTTTAGCAGCCGATCAGGCTCGCTTCGATTATTTTTTAGCGATAAAGGGTACCGAACAATCGTTTGCAGAAAATATACTCAGCACAATCAGACAAATTACTTCGGTAGAATTTGCCGCTTTTATACCTTTGGACTCGCTAAAAACAAAAGAAAATTTTATTTTTTGATAGCTTCTATATCTTATGGCTGAAAAAATCTCTTACAACAAAACCAAAATTGTTGCTACTGTTGGTCCTGCTTCTAATTCGAAAGACATGCTTCGCGCTTTAATTAAGGAAGGCGTAGATGTATTCAGACTCAATTTCTCTCACGGTACACACGAAGACCACCAGAAAGTGGTAAACTTTGTGCGCGAGTTGAATACTGAAATGGGCACTCACGTTTGTTTGTTACAAGACTTACAGGGTCCGAAAATTCGTGTGCAAGACATGCAACCGGATGTAGTCATCGAACGCGGACAAGAATTTATCATCACTACGCGCCAATTAGTGGGTAACAGAGAAATGGCGAGTACTTCATATACTGAGTTGCCACGCGATGTAAAAAAAGGCGATGTGATATTAATTGATGATGGAAAAATAGAATTGAGAGTAAAAGAAGTACGCGATGTAGATGTTGTGACGGAAGTTGTATATGGCGGACCACTAAAACCAAGAAAAGGAATTAATCTTCCTTCGACCAAAGTATCGGCTCCTTCATTAACCGAAAAGGATTTAAAAGATTTAGAATTTGGTTTAAAAAATGATGTAGAATGGATTGCTTTATCTTTCGTAAGAAAAGCACTCGACATTCAAATTCTGCGCAACATCATCGATCAGAAAAAATCTAATGCTAAAATCGTGGCAAAGGTTGAAAAACCCGAAGCATTAGAAAACATAGATGAAATTATTGCTTTAACAGATGCCGTAATGGTAGCTCGCGGAGATTTAGGTGTTGAAATTTGGATGGAAGAAGTACCGATGGTACAAAAAATGTTGGTTGAGAAATGTAACAAAGCTGGTAAGCCCGTGATTGTGGCAACACAAATGATGGAGAGCATGATAGAAAACCCTCGCCCCACACGTGCCGAAACTAACGATGTGGCCAACGCTGTGATGGATGGAGCTGATGCCTTGATGCTTTCTGCTGAAACGGCTTCCGGAAAATATCCAATTGAAGTAATTCGTTCCATGACAAGAACAATAAGTTCAGTTGAAAAGAATCCGAAAATATTTTTCAAGTACAGAGAGTTAGATCCGCAAGCTGAATCTTATGTACACGATAGCCTGGTTTTATCGGCCTGTAAACTTGCCAAAGATATTGGTGCAAAAGCGATTGTGGGGATGACTTACTCTGGTTACACTGCATTCAAAGCATCTTCGCACAGACCGAATACAAATATCTTTGTATTTACTGGTAATCACACTATTTTAAACACGATGAGTCTGGTTTGGGGAGCGCGAACTTATCATTACGATAAAATGTTTTCGACTGATCAAACCATGGCTGATGTTGAAGATATATTAAAACGTGATGGGCATGTAAAACCCGGAGATACCTTTATTGTGCTAGCCAGTATGCCTATACACGAAAGAAATAGAACCAATACCATTAAAGTGAATATTGTAAAATAACGTTTAACTATACGTTTAAAAATAAGAAAGTCCTGTTTCAAGGGACTTTTTTATTTTTTATTATTGATGATGTTCTTGACTTTTGAGTAGGAGAAATTGCTTATCAAAATCAATAAGAATGCAAGGAAAATTAATCTTACTAAACGAATTGCTGCAAGCATATTTTATGATTTACTTGCAAAATAGGTTATTCAGACATTTTGATTCGTTCAGAATGCATTCATTAAGGTTTAATCATCATATTTAAAAATGAAATTTGGCATTATGTTTTCGGCTCCACTAAAATCACCTCTTCTCTTTCCACCACCACTGCTCCAGGTAAATCGCCTTTTCTTTTGCGAACATATTTTTTTGGTGTTACGATAACAGCGGCTAAACTTTCGTTTTTGCTTTTACTGTAATAAGCGGCTAATTGTGCAGCACGTTCAATCACATCTTTTGGGAACACTTTACCAGATTGATATTTTATTACGACATGCGACCCACTTACATCTTTAGCATGTAACCATAAATCTTCTTTAAATGTATAGCTTAGCGTTAGTTCATCGTTGGCGTTGGCATTTTTACCAACCCAAATTCTAAATCCTTTAAAATTGTGTTCATGAAAGGGAAGTGATTTTTCTTCTTTACCTATAGAAGTTTGAATATTTAATTTTGTTAATGCTTTAGTGGCTTGTGCCGATTTTACTTCTTCTAATTGTTGCAGTAAGGTTTGAATTTGCTTTTCTTTATCTGCCAAAGCCTGACTTATTTTCTGAATTTCAATGTGTTTGTTTTTGGCTTTCGAATAAAAAATCTCAGCGTTTTTTTGTGCGGATATTTCCCTTTTAAGTTTTATTTCGATTTCCTTATTATTATAAAAATCAAAAAGTGTTACAACTTCACTTCCAGCAGGGATTAAGTGCAAGTTGGCCATAATAATGTCGGCCCATTGTTGGAAGTGTTGGTCGTTTTGTAATTCGGCTAATTTCTCTTTTGCTTTTTTATTGTACTCCTCTGCACTTTTTATTTTTTGTTGAATGAAGCGAATGTTTTCTTGTTGCAGCGAAAAAAAATGTTTGTATTGATGTAGTTCGCTCGTAAAATAAGTTAAAGCTTCCGTAGCCTTATCAAAGATTTTTACATTTTCCCCTGCTAAGGGTAGCAAACTAAAAAGCGGTTTTTGATGTGCCGAACCTGGTTGAACAAAATAGGAGGGTGTTTCTAATTCATTTTTAATGCTTTGAATAATTTGCCATTTTTCTTTTGCATCAGAAATACCTTTTTGCTTTTCCTCAATAGTTTTCCAGGTTTCTTTATCAAATACAAAATAGTTCTGTTTGATGATGTTGATATGCTTTTGGAAAAATTCAAAACTCCAATCTATTTTTCTATCTAACTGATCGAGTTGGATGGCTTCATCTCCGGGTAAATTATTGCGAAATAAGGAAATACAAACATCTTGTCGGAATAAAAGGATATTCGAGCGATTACCATGCATCTTCAATAAAAGCGTAAGATCATTTTCGAAATGTAAACTGATGCATCGTTCGTTTTCATAACTCTGAACGCTTTGTAATTTTAATCCGGGTAAATCTGTAAATAAATCAATATTATTTTTTCTGGCACGATTAAAAATTTTTGGAAAACTGAGGCAAGAGAAATCCGGTGCAACTAAGATTCTGATAAATATAGATTGACTTCCTTTTTCGAATTGTAAAATCAATTCATCTTTCTCCTGACTAAAACATTGCGACAAAATACTCTGCGTAAACTCTTTGTTGAGTTCGAGGGCCAATCTTTTCAGTAGGAAATAAGATACATGCACAATTTATACTTCTATTTTTAAACCATCGTAAGCTAACTCAATTCCCGAAGGAAGTAGTTTACTTATTGCATTATGTGTTCCTAATTTATGACTGATGTGTGTAAAGTAAGTTCTTCTTGGTTTTACTTTTTCTACTATTTCGATGGCTTCTTCTAAATTAAAATGTGATATATGTATTTCAATTTGTAATGCATTTAAAACTAAAGTCTCTATTCCTTCTAACTTTTTAAATGTTTCTTCACCGATAAAATTAGCATCGGTGATGTAGGCAAAATTTTTAATTCTAAAACCAAGAACGGGCAGTTTATAATGCATTACCGGTAGTGGAGTTATTGCATCAGCACCAATTGTAAATTGAGTTTCATTAATTTCTATACAATTAAGTTGTGGAATGCCAGGATATTTGTGTTCGGAAAATATGTAACTGTATTCTTTTTTTAATTGATTGATTACTTCAATTTGTGCATACAGGGGAATATCCTGTTGTTGCATAAAATTGTACGCGCGTATGTCATCTAAACCTGCTGTGTGGTCGCGATGTGCGTGTGTAAATAATAATGCCTGAATAGATTTTATTTTTTCGCGCAACATCTGTTGCCTAAAATCAGGACCAGTATCAATCACTAAACTGTTGCTTTCAGTTTGCAGATGTAAAGAAGTTCTAAGTCTTTTATCGCGATAATCTAAAGAAGTGCAAACAGAACATGTGCAGCCAATAACAGGCACACCTTGCGAAGTACCGGTACCTAAAAATGTGGCAATCAATTGGCTACCGGAGTTTGTTGTAACTCTTCGTAAAGTTTTTGATTTTTCTCACTGAATTTAGAAGTATCGAGTGCTGTGTTTTTAATGATGTCTAACAAAGCATTAATCTTTCCTTCAGTGGTATAAAATTTATTAACGATAATAATTTTCTGATCTTTCAATACACAATAACCCGATTTAAAATTACCTTTTTCGTAACGCAACATGTAGTCAGACTCACCGATCATTTCTTCTATTTTCTGTAAAAACTGCGTGGTGTACTTAATCATAGTGGTATTGTTTCGCTTGGCAAGATACAAATTGCTTTTAAAATGGAAGTGCTTAAAAATGACGATAAAAGCGATTAAGCCTTTCTTTTTGGTAAATTTGAAGGCATGATCAAAAAAACGCTTTGGGTAGTAGTTGGGCCAACCGCAGTGGGAAAAACCCATTGGGCTATTCAATTGGCAAAGCATTTAAAAACTGAGATTGTCTCTGCTGATTCAAGGCAACTTTTTAAAGAATTACAAATAGGTACGGCTGTTCCTACTGATGAAGAATTGGCGCAAGTCAATCATCATTTTATTCAATCTCATTCTTTACAAGAAAACTACAATGCCGGACAATACGAGCGCGATGCCATTGCGTTACTTAACGATTTATTTTTGAAATACGATGATGTGGTTTTGTGTGGAGGAAGTGGTTTATATATTAAAGCTGTAACAGAAGGCTTTGATGACATTCCAGAAATACCTGAAGAGATAACTGAAGTTGTTGAGGAAAAATTTAATAATGAAGGATTAATAGCTTTACAAAAAGAATTGCAAGAGTTGGATCCTGAAATAATGAATAAGATTGAGGTGAGTAATCCGCACCGGGTAATGCGCGCTTTGGAAGTCGTAAAGCATACAGGTCAATCCATTGTAAGTTTCAGAGGAAAGAAAGTCATTGAGCGTCCTTGGCAAACAATTAAAATCGGTTTAGACTTACCACGAGAAATTTTGTATCAAAGAATTGATAACCGAATGGATAAAATGATTAAGCAAGGATTGTTTGATGAAGCTAAAAAGTTTTTTCCATTTCAATATCTTCAAGCTTTGCAAACGGTAGGGTATCGGGAAATATTCGGATATCTTAAAAATGAATACGATAAAGAAGAAGCAATACGGTTATTGAAAAGAAATTCCAGACGCTATGCTAAAAGACAATTAACCTGGTTTAAGCGCGATCAAGAAATATTTTGGTTTGATGCGGAAGATGTTTCTGTAAAAAAAATGATTGCTTTAAAAAAATAAAGAGGCAACTCCGACTGAACCGCCTCTTTAACCTTCAACCCTTTTGTGAATTATCTGTATTTCAAAACATGCTTATCTCCTTTTACAGCAAAGTTTTGAGTTTGTGCTCTTTTGTGTTTTAAACGTTTACATGCTTTGGCCAGAACCTGATTTTGCTTGTAATACAATTGTTTATTCTTCTTCTGGCTTTCTCTATGGAAGTCGCCAGCTTTAGCTTGCTGTGTTTGGATAATAATACCGATCAGAATGATCACCACCATCAAAGCAAATTTTTTTAAACGCTCGGTTACAAAATTCTCCTCCGTGATGTTTTCATGCTTGCTTACCATATCCTTTCGTTTACCATACAAAAGTGACTGTATTTGTAAGCTAGTATCACTTAAATGAAGACGCTATCCTACATAGGTAGCAATATGTACTTATAGAAAAGATAAGGAACATGCGAATAAAAATGTACAAGGAGAATGCGAAAATTTAATCAAAAACGCATTTTTATACGATAAAAATTAAACAAACTGTATCCGACTATTTATTTTTTATTGTTTTTTAACCAAATAGATGTAAGAAATAACATCGCTTCAAGTAATACTTTAAATAAAAAAGCCGGCTTTAAACCGGCTTTTCTTTTATCTATATAATTAGATGATTAACAATATTCATCGAATACTTCCACTAAATGCGCACCGATCATTTGTGCGTTTCTTCCTTCGATGTGGTGTCTCTCTACAAAATGCACTAACTCTCCATCTTTAAATAAAGCAATGGCAGGAGATGAAGGCGGGTAGGGTAAAGTATATTCTCTTGCTTTCGATACAGCCTCTTTATCAACTCCGGCAAATACAGTTGTTAAATGATCTGGTTTTTTAGTTGAGTTTTGTATGGCCCACTTAATACCCGGACGAGCAGCGCCTGCCGCACATCCACAAACAGAATTAATGACCAAAAGGGTTGTTCCTTTTTGGTTCTTTAATTCCGCATCAACTTCTTCAGCAGATTTAAGCTCTTTAAAGCCAGCCACTGTTAAATCAGTGCGCATGGGAGCTACTAAATGTTCTGGATACATATTATTTAATCAGTTTATTCGGTTTTTAATGAAAACAATTTTAAAATCTTTTCAGTTCGGGCGCAAGTTACATAAAACCTAATTCAAGTTTTGCAGCTTCGCTCATCATATCTTGTGAGTAAGGTGGATCGAACGTGATTTCTACTTTCACTTCATTGATTCCCTCAATCTCTTTTATTCTTTGTTCAATCTCAACCGGAATACTCTCTGCAGACGGACAAGAAGGGGAGGTAAGGGTCATCAACACATGTACATTGTTGATAGGGAAAACATTGATTTCATAAATCAAACCCAGCTCATATACATCCACAGGAATTTCCGGGTCGTAAACAGTTTTAATTGCTGCAACAACCTTGTCGTACAGGTTTTCGACTGTTACACTTTCTACTGAACCTGATGTAGTTTGTTCGCTCATATCGCTTGCTTGGCTTTAAAGGCTAAAGCGTACATTTTTATTTGTTTGATCATCGCCAAAAAACCATTTGAACGTTGCGTTCCGATAAATCGCTCCATGCCAATTTTTTGCATAAAGAATAAATCGCTGTTTAAAATGTCTTCTGGTTTTTGTCCGTTAAAAATTCTAACCAATAAACTCACTAATCCCTTGGTAATAGCTGTGTTGCTATCGGCATCAAAAAATATTTTTCCTTCTTTTTCGCTGGCGTGTAACCACACTTTCGACTGACAACCTTTTACTATGTTATCTTCCGTTTTTGAGGCTTCAGGCATTACCGGCATTTTTTGTCCGAGTTCCATCACATACAAAACAGTCATTTCCATGTCTCCGTCCAGCAGAGAAAAATCACTGATGATGTCGTTTTGAATGTCGTTAATGCTCACGATAAAAAGTTAATGATTCGATTTAAACTTTCTGTCAGGGCGTCAATTTCTTCCTTGGTATTGTAAACCGCAAAAGATGCCCGTATGGTTCCTTCAATGCCAAAATGGTCCATTAAAGGTTGTGTGCAATGATGCCCCGTGCGCACGGCAATGCCGCGTGCATCCAACATCTGTCCCACATCAAAAGGATGAATATTTTTGATGACGAAGGATAACACACTCACTTTCTCTTGTGCTGTTCCAACTAGGGTAACACCAGGTATGTTGCCCACTAGATCAGTTGCGTGTTGCAATAATTCGTGTTCGTGTGCTGCAATGTTTTCTTTTCCTAAATCCTGAATAAAATCGATGGCTGCTTTCCACGCTACAACATCAGCAATGTTAGGTGTGCCTGCTTCAAACTTATAAGGTAAATCGTTGTACGTTGTTTTTGCAAAACTTACTTCTTTAATCATCTCTCCACCACCTTGGTAAGGAGGCATTTTTTCTAAAAGTTCTTTTTTGCCATACAACGCACCAACACCCGTTGGCCCGTACATTTTATGACCGGCTAAACAATAGAAATCACAATCTAAAGTTTGAACATCGATGGGTAAATGAGCACCTGCTTGTGCACCATCAATAAGCACAACGGCACCTGCAGTGTGTGCTTTGCTGATAATTTCTTTTATCGGATTGATGGTTCCCAAACTATTGGAAGCATGGTTAACAGCCACCAACTTCGTTTTGTCTGAGATGAGTTGATGGAAAGATTCAATATCAAGCGTTCCGTCAGGTAGAACAGGAATAACTTTGATAACTGCACCTGTTGCCTGGCAGGCTAACTGCCAGGGTACGATGTTAGAATGATGTTCGAGTCCGCTGATGATAATTTCATCTCCGGCTTTTAAAAAAGTTTTGGCATAACTCTGAGCTACAAGGTTAATGCTCTCAGTTACACCTTTTGTAAAGATAATTTGTTCGGCAGAAGGTGAGTTTATAAAATGCTGAAGAGATTTTCTAGTTTCTTCAAAAGCATGGGTTGCTTTTTCTGCAAGCGTGTGTATACCGCGATGAATGTTGGCATTGTATCCCAAATAATAATCGTTCAGTTTTTCGATTACACTTTTAGGCTTTTGGCTGGTGGCAGCATTATCAAAATAAATCAAAGGTTTTCCGTTTACCTGCTGATGCAAAATCGGAAACTGTTCTCTGATTTTCAGAATATCAATTTTTTGTAATGATGCTGTTGCCATTTTAAAAATGTTGATTCAATCGTTCTGCCACTAACCCGTCTATATACTTGCGAATGGTTTCATTCTCAATTTTTTCAATTACTTCCCCTGCAAACGCATATAACAACAACGCTTTCGCTGATGCTTTACTGATACCGCGTGCTTGTAAGTAAAACAAAGCTTCTTCATCAAGCTGACCGCTTGTGCAACCATGAGAACATTTTACATCATCAGCCCAAATCTCTAATTGAGGTTTAGTGTTTACACCAGCTGCATCAGATAATAAAATATTTCGGTTCGATTGAAAAGCATTTGTTTTTTGCGCGTCTTGGCGTACAAATATTTTACCATTGAAAACACCTTTCGCATTTCCATCCATCACGCCTTTGTATAACTCATTGCTGATCGAGTTAGGTTTCATGTGGTCAACCACAGTATGATTATCAGCTAGTGTATCATTATTGAGTAAATACAAACCATACATGTGCGAATCAATGTGTTCGCCATCTAATAACAAGTGTAAATTGTTTCGAATAAGTTTTCCATTTAAACACAAAGCGAAACAATTCACATGCGAATTACTTTGCTGGTGAATAACAGTATGAGTAAACTGATAACGCTCACCTATGTCATTCTGAATTAATTTGTACGTAAAGCTACCTTGCTTTGCCACAAATACTTCATTTACATGAGATGAAAAAACAGCACCACCAACCGCATCGTATTTTTCGATAACGGTAACTGCAGCATTTTCATCTACCCAAATTAAATTTCTGGTTGCTGCTACTACTTTTGTAACAGAGGCATCTGCAATATGATGAATGATAATTGGTCTTTCAATTTTATGATTGGCCTTTACTTCGATGAATAAACCATCCTGAAAAGTGACTGTGTTTAAGGCAACAAAACTATCGGTATTACTTTTTGCAAGTGATCCGATTTTGCTGATAACATTTTTATCTTGAATGGAAGATAACTGCTGAATGTGAATAGCCTCAGCACTAATAGAACTTAACGATGCTTCAAAAATGCCATTAACGAAAACAATTCTTTCAGCTTGTAATGCATCTATTGAAAATTGAGCTACATCTACTTTACCTATATTTCCTTCCGGTTGTAAAGAAGAAAAGTTTTTTTCTAATACACGTGTTATAGGAGTAAACTTATATTCCTCAGCTTTCGGTGCTGGCAATCCTGTTTTTTCTAAATAGGCAAAAGCATTTTTTCTGATTTCCAGAAAAGCATCTTGTTTGATGTTGAGTTGCAACAAGGTATTGGTCGTGGCTACTGCTTCCATAGTATTATCCTGCAACTTCAGCTTCTTCTTTAATCCAATCGTAACCCTTTGCTTCTAGTTCGAGCGCTAATTCTTTTGTGCCCGATTTTACAATTCTTCCTTTGTATAGTACGTGAACAAAATCAGGAACGATATAATCTAATAAACGCTGGTAATGTGTAACTACAATGGTTGCATTATTTTTATTTTTTAATTTGTTTACGCCATTGGCTACAATTTTTAACGCATCGATATCCAAGCCTGAATCTGTTTCATCTAAGATGGAAAGTTTAGGTTCAAGCATGGCCATTTGAAATACTTCATTGCGCTTTTTTTCTCCTCCCGAAAAGCCTTCGTTTAAAGAGCGATTTAAAAGAGATTGGTCGATTTCAACCAATTTCATTTTTTCTTTCATTACTTGTAAAAACGAAACAGCATCTAATGTTTGTAAGCCTCTGGCTTCACGAATTTGATTGACAGCGGTTTTCATGAAGTTAATGGTGCTCACTCCCGGAATTTCTACAGGATATTGAAAGGCAAGAAAAACGCCTTCGCGTGCACGCTCTTCGGGCGCGAGTGCCAATAAATCTTTTCCTAAGAAAGTAACTTCTCCGCCTGTTACTTCATATTCTTCTCTTCCAGCTAACACAGAAGCCAAAGTGCTTTTACCTGAACCATTGGGTCCCATAATGGCGTGTACTTCTCCTGGCTTCACTTCTAAATTGATGCCTTTCAGAATTTGCTTATCTTCTATTTTAGCTTGTAAGTTTTTTATGTTTAGCATTGTATTATTATTCTAGATTAAAAATTTAAAGTTCAAAATTGTCTGAGTTTTCATAAACAAGTTCAGATTCTTGTACATACTTATTCCCTTTATATTCAGTATTTTTTAGGTATTGAATGAAGCCCATTAGTTGTTTACTTGCTTCTTCAACTTTCTTTAGCAGCTTTTCAAACTCATCATTCTCGATAAACCCTCTATCCTTAGCCCTATAAATCTGAGATCGCAATTCGCCTGCTGAACCTTTCGCGATGTAGAGAAATTGAATGAATTCTTTTTTCCCGCCTCTTTCAAATCCTTCAGCTATGTTATCCATAATGGATCCTGAAGATCTATTCATTTGATCTTTTAGTGAATAATCTTTTGCGAATTTTTCATTCTTAAATAACTCAAAAACTTCAATAGCTAATAACCTCGATGCCTGCCACACTTTCAAATCTTCAAATCGCTCAATCTTTGCCATAATTTTGAATTTGAAATTTTGAATTTCAAGTTTACTATAAATTATCCTACGCTTCCCTCGAGTGTTAGGGCCAATAATTTTTGTGCTTCTACAGCAAACTCCATTGGTAATTGGTTCAGTACTTCTTTAGCATAACCATTCACGATTAATGCTACAGCCGATTCTTCATCAATACCTCTTTGTTGGCAATAGAAAATTTGATCTTCACCTATTTTAGAAGTGGTTGCTTCGTGTTCTATGCGAGCTGTGCTATTTTCTACATCGATGTAAGGGAAAGTATGGGCACCGCATTTGTCTCCCATTAAAAGAGAATCGCATTGAGAGAAGTTGCGTGCATTGCTTGCACGTTTCATGATGTGTACTTGTCCGCGGTAGGAATTTTGAGAATATCCTGCGGATATACCTTTCGATACAATTCTTGATTTTGTGTTTTTGCCGATGTGAATCATCTTCGTTCCGGTGTCGGCTTGTTGTTTATTGTTGGTAACAGCAACAGAATAGAATTCACCACTTGAATGATCTCCTTTTAAAACACAAGATGGATATTTCCAGGTAATGGCTGAACCTGTTTCAACCTGTGTCCAGCTAACTTTAGAAAAATCTCCAGCACATAAGGCACGTTTAGTAACGAAGTTGTAAATGCCACCTTTTCCTTCTTTATCTCCCGGATACCAGTTTTGCACTGTTGAATATTTAACATGCGCATCTTTCATCGCATAAATTTCTACAACAGCAGCGTGCAATTGGTTTTCATCGCGTTGTGGTGCAGTACATCCTTCCAGGTAGCTTACGTACGAACCTTCATCCGCTACAATTAAAGTTCTTTCGAACTGACCTGTATTGGCAGCATTGATTCTGAAATAAGTTGATAATTCCATTGGGCAGCGCACTCCTTTTGGTATATAACAGAAAGAACCATCTGAGAATACTGCGGAGTTTAGCGCAGCGAAATAATTATCTGAAACAGGAACAACTGAGCCTAAATATTTCTTTATCAATTCCGGATGCTCACGAACAGCTTCACTAAATGAACAGAAGATTATACCCAGTTCGCCTAATTTCTCTTTAAAAGTTGTAGCAACAGAAACGCTATCAATGACGGCATCAACGGCAACACCGGTTAATCTTTTTTGTTCGGTTAATGAAATACCCAATTTCTCGAAAGTCTTTAGTAATTCTGGGTCAACATCTTCCAGGTTTTTAGGTGCCGCTGCTTTTTTAGGCGCAGAGTAATAGATAATATCTTGATAGTTGATAGGAGGATATTCTACGTTTGGCCATTTCGGCTCCTTCATTTTTTGCCAAGTGCGAAAAGCCTTTAAACGCCATTCGAGCATCCATTCTGGTTCTTGTTTCTTGGCTGAAATGAATCGAACAATGTCTTCGTTCAAGCCTTTTGGGGCCGAATCTGTCTCTAGGTCGACTGTCCAGCCGTGTTCGTATTCTTTATTGGTGAGTTCTTCGAGAACAAGATTGTCTTTTGCCATATAGTCTATTTAGACTTATTTTAATCTACAAAACTAAACAAAAGAGCCCTCTTTTGGTTCGGTTTTGTTTAATCTTTCTTAAGATTTCTTACAAAACCTGATAGAAATCATTTTTTCTAAAGTTGAAAAATTTTAAGAGCCAAGGTTTAGGTTCCTGTCAAGGCTTTCTTCCAGCGAAATCATGGTTTCGGTTCGGTCTATTCCTTCTACTTGTTGCATTTTATCGTGTAAAACCATTTTTAGGTGGTTGGTATCCCGACAATGAATTTTTACAAACATCGAATAGTTACCCGTGGTATAATGAATACTCGTTATTTCTGGAATATTTTTGAGTTTGCCCAGTACCTGGTCGTATAATGCGCTCTTTTCTAAGTAGATACCGATAAAAGCAGTGATGTCGTACCCTAATTTGGCATAGTTCAAGCGCAAAGTAGTTTTTTCGATGATGCCGGCTTCTTCCATTTTATTCATGCGAACGTGCACCGTACCGGGTGAAACAAAAGCTTTTTTGGCCACTTCTGTGTAAGGCTTTTTGGCGTCTTGCGTAAGAATTTCCAGGATTTTAAGATCTGTTTTGTCGAATTCGTAAGGAAGTTGCGGTTTTGTGTTCATTTTTTACCAATCATTCATTATTTATCAAAAATATTAATTAATCTACAATATTTCAGTACAATTATTGAATGAAAAATCAGATTTATCTTGCTTTGTTACATAATCAATAACACTGAAGGGTGTTGGAATTTGGCAGACAAGCCCTCCGGTCTCGGGGGTGGGGAGTCTGGGACAAAGCCCGATTATCCCATCCTGACGGTTTCCGCGAGGATGGGTTTTCGATCGAGGCCTAACTACCCCTTGGAGGTTCGAGCCCTCCCTCTTCAGCTTAGCCGTTTAACATTTGTTAAGCGGCTTTTTCGTTTTAGCCCAAATTTTCTTTCTTATTTCTAATTGTTTGTAAAACAAATCTTGTGTTCACGCATTTATTTTTAGTTTTGAAATCGATTGCTGAATAAATAACGACATTATGATGAAAGAATATCCTTGGCAAAAGCATTATCCGGCCGGAATCCCGAATGAAATAGAATTAAACGAATACAACTCACTGGTTCATCTTTTCGAAGACAGTTGTAAAAAATACGCCCACCTTGTGGCATTCGAAAATATGGGAGCAACCCTCACCTATAAACAAGTGGACGACTTATCCCGAAATTTTGCGGCTTATCTGCAGCACGATTTAGGATTAAAAAAAGGTGATCGCATCGCTATTCAAATGCCTAACCTTTTACAATTTCCGGTCGCATTCTTTGGCGCCTTGCGGGCAGGTTTAATTGTGGTTAACACTAACCCCTTATACACACCACGCGAGATGGAACATCAATTTAAAGATGCAGGCGTAACAGCCATTGTTATTGTGGCCAATTTCGCGCACAGTTTAGAACAAATAATCGGTAGCACGAAAATCAAACATGTTATCATTACCAAACTGGGCGATATGCTGGGTGGATTGAAAGGTGGTATCGTTAACTTCGTAGTGAAGTATGTAAAAAAGATGGTTCCTGCTTATCATTTACCTCAAGCATTATCTTTTAACGATGTGCTAAAAGCAGGCGCAAGTAAAACATTGAATAAAGTTGAAGTTAGCAACAGCGATTTAGCTGTGTTACAATATACAGGCGGAACAACGGGTATATCAAAAGGTGCGCAATTATCGCATGGAAATATTGTGTCGCATAATACCATGATCAAACATTGGTTCAAACCTTATTTACAAAATAAAGTAACAGAGCAAGATATCATCATCACAGCCATACCGATGTACCACATCTTTGCACTAACTGTTAATGGTGTGTTGATGTTCAGTACGGGTGTAAAAAGTGTTTTGATTACCAACCCACGCGACATTCCGGGTTTTGTAAAAGAATTGAAGAAACATAAGTTCACCATTTTCACAGGTGTTAATACTTTATACAACGGATTACTAAATAATGCTGATTTCAAAAATTTAGATTTCTCTGTATTTAAGGGTGCAATAGGAGGAGGCATGGCAGTGCAAGATGCTGTGGCAACGCGTTGGAAAGAAGTAACAGGAAAACCATTGATTGAAGGGTATGGATTAAGTGAAACTTCTCCCGTTTTGTGTTGTAATCCGCTCGATGGAAACCACATGCAAGGCACGATTGGCTTACCGATGCCAAGTACCGAAGTGGCTATTTTTGATGATAATGGTAATCAACTTCCGCAAGGAGAAATCGGAGAGATTTGTGCTAAAGGTCCGCAGGTAATGAAAGGATATTGGGAGAAAGATAATGATGGTGTTTTCTTTCACGGAGATTGGTTCAGAACAGGTGATATCGGCTACATGAATGAAAAAGGATTTTTCAAAATAGTAGATCGTAAGAAAGATATGATTAAAGTTTCAGGCTTTAACGTATATCCGAACGAGATTGAGAATGTTTTAGCGGGCCATCCCGGAGTTTTAGAAGTAGCGTGCATTGGTGTGCCCGATGCTCGTTCTGGAGAAGTGATCAAAGCTTTTATTGTGAAGAAGGACCAAGAGTTAACAGAAGAAAAATTAAAAGCGTATTGCCACGAAAATCTTACTAACTATAAAGTACCCAAGTATTTTGTATTTAGAAATGAATTACCCAAAACGAATGTTGGGAAAATATTACGCAGAGCCTTAAAAGAAGAAGAACAAGCCAACGCAGCCTGATGAAAAACCTGACTTTTATTTTTGTATTATTAATCGTTTCTGCTTTCACTTTTCAGCACGATGGTTTTGATTCTGGTGATTCATTTTCGTTTGATTCTTTACGTTATCCAAATGAAAAGCATTTACAAAACATCAGACAAATAACTTTTGGTGGCGATAATGCTGAGGCTTATTGGAGTTTTGATGGAACGAAAGTTGTGTTTCAATCGAATTATCGTTTGTGGGGCAATATGTGTGATCAGATTTTTTATACACCCATTGAAGGCGTTAATCTGAAAGAACAAAAACCAAAACGTATTTCTACCGGTAAGGGGAGAACAACGTGTTCTTACTTTTTACCCGGAAACAACGCAGTAGTATATGCTTCGACCCATTTAGGTGGAGATGACTGTCCGAAAGAACCGGAAAGAGTACCGGGAGGTAAATACTTGTGGTCTGTGTTCGACAGCTACGATATTTTTGTAGCTGATTTAAATGGCAACATCACAAAGCAGTTAACCAATACACCCGGTTACGATGCTGAAGCAACGGTATCGCCTAAAGGAGATAAAATAGTTTTTACCTCAGTTCGTAATGGTGATTTGGATTTATACACTATGAACATTGATGGAACTAATGTAAAGCAAATCACCAACACACTTGGTTACAATGGTGGTGCATTTTTTTCACCTGATGGAAAGAAAATTGTATTTCGTGCTTCGCGTTTTAAAACTGAAGAAGAAAAAGAGGATTATAAAACCTTACTGAAACAAGGATTGGTTGCACCAACTAATATGGAAATATTTGTTTGCAATGTAGATGGAAGTGGATTAAAACAAATTACGAATTTAGGCAAAGCCAACTGGGCACCTTTTTATCATCCATCAGGTAAGAAGATCCTTTTTTCATCTAATCATCATGGTGAACGCGGCTATCAGTTTAATTTATTCATGATCAATGAAGATGGAAGTGGATTGGAGCAAATTACTTATGATAACATTTTTGATTCATTTCCTATGTTTTCACCGGATGGAAAGAAACTGGTTTTCTCCAGCAACAGAAACAATGGGGGAACGCGCTTTACTAATTTATTTGTAGCTGATTGGGTTGATTAAATCTTTGGTTAAATTGAGCATCTCTTAAAACTAATTTTATGCAAGGCTTCTTCGAACATCAATATCTTTCTTACAAGAAAAATCACTTACGCAATCTTTTAGCTTTGGCTAAATCCGATAGCCACATGCACGAAAAAGAGGTGGAATTACTGTTTAAAATTGGTCATAAGTACGGGTTAAAGGATTGGCAAATTCAAAATCTGATTGATGAATCTGAAAAATTTGAGTTAGATGTACCGGATAATTTTAACGATCGTATGAATTTACTGTACGATTTGGTTTTGATGGTATGGGCTGATGGTGTTGTAGAGAAAAGAGAAATTAGTTTTTTTGAAGAGGTGGCTGATAAATTTAAGATGGATAAAAAAGTGGTGCCATTTTTATTAAAAGTTTTTGATAATGGCACACCTCCTCCAGCTGACGAGTGGATTGAAATTAAAAGAGAAGCAAAAGAGAAATTTGAGTTAAGTTAGTTTCTTGAACATTTGAAAAGTAACAAAAGCCATGACGTTAATCGTGGCTTTTTATTTTAGTTACGAATTTATTAATCCTAACTTTTTTGTTGTGGAGCTGCAGGGAATTGAACCTGTTCAGCAATCTTCTAACTAACAATAATTTAAAGCAACTCAAATTAAATACTCACCAATTAACTCACTAGTGTTTTCTGCAATATGATCAAATTTAATAAAACTTATCAATTTTAATAACATTCCAATATCCTAAACTAATAAACTTAATGAGATAGAAGTTAAGTAATTATAGGTCAACGATTGATAATTGAGTCAATTCTCGCACGATATTGCAATTATAATATTGGACGTTTACCTTTATTATTAAGCTTTTTAAATTTTCTGTTTTGAAAAAAAGATTAACACACTCGCCCGCTCAATTTGCTATTGCCATTTTGTTGGTTGTGGGTGTTTCGCTAGTATCTTTTCTGTTCAACGATTTTCTGGGGCATCGTGTGGTAGCTTTGTTATTGCTGTTAGTTGTATCAGTAAATGCTATGTTGTTTCATATCGTGCCTGTTTTGGTTTCGGCCTGTATCAGTGCGTTAATTTGGAATTACTTTTTTATCCCACCTATTTTTACTTTTCACATCAATAGCATTGAAGATGTGCTTATGTTCTCTTCTTATTTTGTTGTTGCCCTCATTAATGGCGCGCTTACTTATAAAATAAGAGACATAGAACAGAAAGCCAGAGAGAAAGAAGAAAAAGAAAAAGAAGTTAAATTGTACAACACCTTGCTTAACTCTTTATCGCACGAACTACGAACACCTATCGCTACCATTATTGGCTCTACCGATGTGTTGCTGGATGATACCACTACGCTGGCCGAACCTCAGAAGAAAGAACTTACACAAGAGATACACCTTGCCGGCTTGCGCCTTAACCGACAAGTAGAAAATTTATTGAATATGAGCAGGCTGGAGAGTGGCATGTTAAAACCAAAGCTGGTATGGACAGACCTGCACGAACTTGTTGCCAGTGTGGCGCATAAAATTGTGCCCGAACAAACACATCGAATTTCTATTACTACAGCCAACAACTTACCGCTGTTTAAAATTGATAGCGGACTTACCGAACAAATTGTTTACAACTTGTTGTACAATGCTGTGCAGTACACTGCACCTGGTACCAACTTGTTTATTACCATACAGCATGCTGAAGATAATATGAAGATGGAAATTGCTGATACGGGTAAGGGTTTCCCTGAAAATGAAATACCTTTTATCTTTGACAAGTTTTATCGCTTACCCAATACAAAAGCCGGTGGTAGTGGTTTAGGTTTATCTATTGTAAAAGGATTTACCGAAGCGCAAAACGGAACGGTAACTTTGCAAAACAGAAAGGAAGGTGGAGCATGCTTTACCATTACTATACCGGCAGAAACCAATTACATGAATAATCTCAAACATGACTAAAGCTACCATTCTTGTAATTGATGACGAACCTCAAATCCGGAAATTGCTGGAGATTACTCTGGAGAGTAATGCGTATAAAACCTTGCTAGCCGAAAATGCCAAAGAAGGGGTAACACTTGCTGCTACGCACGCACCCGATTTAATTTTACTAGACCTTGGTTTGCCCGATAAAAGCGGTCACGATGTTTTAAAAGAATTACGATTGTGGTTTACTAAAGCTATTCTCATTTTATCGGTACAAAACAGTGAAGAAGATATTGTAAACGCCCTCGACAATGGCGCTACCGATTATTTAACAAAACCTTTTAGAACTGCGGAGTTGCTGGCACGCATTCGCGCTGCTATCAAAAGAAATGCGAACGAAGAAACAAGCAGCGTCCTTTCGTTCGGGATGTTAACCATTGATTTGGCTGCTCGTGTTGTTAAGAAAAATCAGGATGTGATTAAGCTTACATCAACCGAATTTAATTTACTTGCTCTCTTCGCAAAGAACGAAGGCCGCGTTTTAACGCACCACTATATATTAAAGGAAGTATGGGGCAACGCTTACCAAACCGAAACTCAATATTTGCGTGTGTTTGTTGGCACCTTACGCAAAAAAATAGAAGATGACCCCAACCAACCTAAACACATCATTACAGAAAGCGGTGTGGGGTACCGTTTTCAATAATCTTTATACTTTCTTTATACAGAATAAGTTTCCTTTTACATTTTACTGATACACTTACAGCCACCTTTACGCCATCAATTATTTGTTTATGGAAAAAGGAAATGGGAGTGCGGGCAGCAAGGTTACAGCTGCATCGTTACTGGTTGCACTGGGTATTATCTATGGAGATATAGGAACGAGTCCGCTGTATGTATTAAAAGCCATTATTGGCGAAAGAAAAATTACAGAAGCGTTGGTTTTTGGTGGTGTGTCCTGTATATTCTGGACACTCGTTTTACAAACTAGCATTAAATATGTGTGGCTCACTTTAAAAGCCGATAACAGTGGCGAAGGTGGCATTTTTTCCCTGTATGCCCTTGTGCATCGGTATGGAAAATGGTTAGTTATCCCGACCGTGTTAGGCGCCACCACCCTGTTGGCAGATGGTATTATTACGCCTCCCATCTCGGTGGCTTCGGCTGTGGAGGGCATCACCTTGTTAAAAGGGTTTGAGAATATTCCAACCGTTCCGATAGTAATTGTTATTCTCTCTTTGTTGTTTTTCTTTCAGCGATTTGGCACACATAAAGTAGGAGGTGTGTTTGGGCCGGTAATGGTGGTTTGGTTCTCGATGTTGTTTATTCTTGGTTTGTCACACATTGTCGTATATCCTTCCGTTATACAAGCGCTTAATCCTGTGTATGCGTATGAGTTACTTGTTCATTTTCCGCAAGGGTTTTGGTTGTTGGGTGCTGTATTTCTGGCTACCACCGGTGCCGAAGCCTTGTATTCAGATTTAGGTCATTGCGGGCGCAACAACATTCGCATTACATGGATCTTTGTGAAAATATGTTTACTCACTAACTACTTAGGACAAGCTGCGTGGTTGTTGCACCAAGATAATTCCTTGCTGGCCGGGAGAAATCCCTTTTACGAAGTAATGCCTGATTGGTTTTTAATTCCGGGCATTATCATAGCTACCTCTGCGACCATTATTGCTTCGCAAGCCTTGATTAGCGGAAGCTATACCTTGATTAGCGAAGCCATGAATTTAAACTTCTGGCCACGTGTAGCTATACGACAACCTTCGGAAAGCAAAGGACAAGTATATATTCCCAGTGTAAATATAATCTTATGGATAGGTTGCGTGTTGATGATTTTATACTTTCAATCTTCTACTCACATGGAAGCAGCTTACGGATTTAGCATTACCATTACCATGTTAATGACCACCATTTTACTCAGTTACTTTTTAATTTTCAGATTGAAATGGAATAAGTTTTTAGTCATCGGCTTACTCTTGATTTTTACCACGGTTGAAACCTCTTTCTTTATTGCCAACGTTGTTAAAATAAAAGAAAGATGGATGTTCTTGTTTTTCGAACTGTTTATTTTTCTAACGATGTATGTTTGGTTTACGGCCAGAAAAATAAACAATCGCTTTATCAAGTTTACAGAACTGGGTTTGTATGTGGCTAAACTGAAAGAGTTAAGCGAAGATGATAACATTCCGAAGTTTGCTACGCATCTGATTTATTTAACTAAAGCTAATCATCGCCATCAGATAGAAGAAAAGATTATCAAATCCATTTTTTCTAAAAAACCAAAACGAGCAGATGTGTATTGGTTTGTACACATCAACCGAACAGAAGAGCCCTACACTTTATCCTACAATGTATCAGAATTGGTAGATGATAAAGTTATTAAGGTAACCATTAATGTCGGTTTCAGAATTCAACCTCGAACAGAGTTATATTTTAAAAAGATAGTGCAAGAATTAGTGAACAGAAAAGAATTGAACTTGCACATTCGCCCCGATGGTTCTACCAAATACAACAACGAACCCGATTTTAAATTTGTAGTGATTGAAAAATTCTTATCTGTTGAAAATGAATTTTCGTTGCGTGAAGGTGTATTGTTAAACTCTTATTTCTGGTTGAAACGTTTAGGCCAAAGCGACCAAGCTGCCTTTGGATTAGAAAAATGTGATGTGGTGGTAGAACATACTCCGCTTTTGTATCATCCGGCAGAACATGTTGTATTAAGAAGAGATGAAAATGTGTAGGGTATGGAACGCTCTAAAAAATTTCAAGAAATTCTCTTCGAGCAATACACAGTTTATTCTAATAAAGAAGTAGAAATCATGTTGAATAACCATAAAAAAATAAGAGGTGTGGTTATTGGGTTCTTTCAAAATGAAAAATCTACTCATAGCAGCTGTATTTCAGCCTTGCATGTTGTAAGCAAAAAATTAAAAAATACTCTTGGTGCTGATAGTTTGGGTGCAAGGCTTGGCAGAATTATCTCTACAGCTACCATCAAAGAAATCATCATCTACACAAAAGATGAAATCATTACATTAAAAAATCCGTCATGAAAAATATTCTTGTATTGATTTTATTCTTCTTTATCGTTTATAATGAAACGCAAGCGCAGGTATTAAGCGCTCAGCAGAGGGATAGTCTCGTGCAACAAATTAAAAAAGAAGTGCTGCAAACTTTGCTTCAAGAAAAAAAGCAAACAATTATACGTGTTGATTCAACAAAACAAGTAACCGAAAGCAAAGAACCTTTCGAAGGTATAGACATGAGTTGGGCAAATGGTAACGACAGAAGAACAGAAAACATCTGGAAAAACATGCCTTACTTTACGCCTTCTGTTTTGCTCGACCTCAATTACAATTATTCTTTTAACAACCCCATTGATAACACAGTGGTTGGCAGCACTGCCTTAGCCAGACACAATGAAGTACAACTTTCGGCTTTGCATTTTGGTGGCGACTTTACTTATAAAAATGCAAGAGCAAGGGTGATGACGCAGTTTGGTACACGCAGCACAGTAGTACCCCGAAATGATCTAAGTCCTTACCGCGGTCAATTTGAATTGAATGAAGTCTATCGCTATTTAAGCGAAGCGTATGCAGGGTATCACATTAACAAGTGGTATGGCATCAACATCGATATGGGTTTGTTTATGTCTTACATTGGATTGAATTCCTTCTATCAGGCAGAGAATTGGGAATACCAGGCTTCGTTTACTTCGGACAACACACCGTGGTTTTTTAATGGTTTGCGCATTCAGATTTTTCCGACTAAAAATTTAAAAATAGAACCGTGGATTATTAATGGTTGGCAAAGCTATGGCAAATTTAATGCGATGCCCGGTTTTGGTTTTAACCTTACGTATATACCCAACGATAGAGTTAAACTTTTAACCAATAATTATTTTGGTACGGATGCTGCGCTCATCAAAGACAGAAGGCGTTTCCACAGCGATAACAGTTTTTTGCTAAAATACTTCGAACGTAAATCATCAACAGGTGTAACACGCATGGCATTTTCTATTACTACCGATATAGGTTTTGAGCGGGGTGGAGGCGTAAATGGTTTTAGAAGTGATGCGCAAAAAGGACCGGCCCAATATTTTTTCAGTTGCATGGCTTACAACAGAATTTGGTTTGCTAAAGGAAAAGCAGCGTGGACGATGGGCGGAGGTTACATGAAAAATCCGGGAAGATATTTGGTTTTGTATCCAACCGGGCAGGCGAGTCCCTTACCCAATCCAAATGTGCCCACGCAAACACAAGGTTCGTTTCCTTTTTCTGCTAATCCGGGAGATGCGTTTGAAGGATGGGATGTTTCTACAAACATAGATTTTATGCCTAACCAAAGTATAACGTATAGACTAGAGTTAGTAAACAGAAACTCAAGCATTCCCTACTTTGCCGGACGCGGTGGCGTAACATCTCCAAGTGGTTACACAATTACTGCACCAGATACCACTTGGCAACCCGATTTAGTGAAAAGCGAAACGCGTCTTATTGTAGCTGTGCTGTTTAGGTTGTAAAATATAATCTCAATTTATTTATTTCAATTCACAATCTATTGTTAGTCTGATGCGGAATTTACTTTTGTCACAATTATTATCTGACAGCTTATCAAAAAATAGAGAGGTTAATTAACCCCCTCTATAATTTTTTGTTAGAATACTTTTAAGTTTAGTTGAAGCTCTAAGTTAGATAGATGCAATCAGTTTCTTAATCTCATCTTTTGTTTTACCTAATCTTTGCTGGAGCTTTCCATATAACTCTTCTTCTTTACCTACAAGGTAGGTTAAATCATCGTCTGTTAACGATGCATATTTTTGTTTTAATTTACCTTTTGCTTCGTTCCAGGTGCCTTTTAATTTTAGATTGTTCATATAACTTGGGTTTAAACTTTTCCTACTTGTACGTGTGTGAGGTCTTTTTGATTTTTAGCTACTTCTTCTTGGTTGAAGTTTAATTTTCCTTTTACGAAGTTAACTGCATCATCAATTTTACTTTGTAAATCGTCTTTCAGTTTACCGGTTCCTTTTTTAAGTGCACTTCTTGTAGCGGCTCCGCTTTGAGGTGCGATTAAGATCCCGATGGCTACACCAATTGCCGCGCCAGCCAAAAGGCCGCCTAATAAATATTTTGTGTTCATATTGTTTGTCTTTAAAAATGTCAGACACACCTATACTTGTAAATCACATGCCAGATAAAAAAATGCTTATCTACTCTTTAATGCGTACTACATCTGCTTAGGTGTGAAAATCATTTCTATTTGTGTAGAAAAAAATACCGATGTTATTCAGCCAATTTAAAATAGATAAAAAATGTAGTTCCTACTCCTAATTCGCTTGATACAGAAAGATCGGCACTGTGGCTATTTAAAATATTTTTAACTGAAGTAAGCCCGAGGCCCATGCCGCTTTTTTTATTTGAATAAAACGGATCGAATAATTTAGGAATATCTTGTTGTGCTATTCCTTTGCCGTTATCTTGTATGGAAATAGTGATGAGGTGATCAGAAACTTTTGCCTCAACAGATAAAATACCTTTGCCTGGTTCCATAGCCTCAATAGCATTAATGATGATGTTTACAATAGCTATTTGAATTTTATCTTTATCAACCAATATTCTTGGATAGTGATTTCCATACTTCTTTTTCAATTCAATGCATTTCAGTTGAAGTCTGTCTTTAGCCAACAAAAGGGTTTCATCTAAAAGTTGGCTAACATCAATCAATTTCAGATTTAATTTTTTCGGACGAGAACTGTTCAACATCTCGGTCATCAAGAGATCGATTCGGCCAACATTTCTTTCGATGATGGTAAAGTAATTAGCAATAGCTTCTGAATTATCTTTTAAATCACTTCTAAGCTGATCTAACGCGAGCGATAAATTGGTTAGTGGGTTTCTTACTTCGTGGGCAATGGTTCTTGCTATTTTACCTGTTAACGATAATCGCTCTGCCAGAATCATGTCTGCTTCGGCTTGTTTTCTTAATGTGAGGTCGCGAACTATTGCTTGAAAACAATAATTTGGCAGGAGATGATCGGGTACGAACACACCATTTAGTAAACAAACTTTAAGTTGATTGTCTTTTGTTAAGAGCGGAATTTCTAAATCTCTAATTTGTTTAAACTCATTAATTGTGTTCTTAAAAAATTGAAAGTCTTCTGGCTGGCTAAACAAACTTTTAACCTCCAGAATTTCGCCATTTTTATAACCAAATAAAGATTGAAACGCTGGATTAAATTCTAAAATAGATAAATCCTGATTGGCTAAAAAAATAGGATCCAGCGAATGTTCAAAGAGCAAACGATATTTCTGTTCATTTTCGTGTAGAATCTGTATGATGCTTGTTTGCGATTGAGATAATTCTTTTAGTTTAATTTCATTTTCTTTTCGTTCGCTTATATCTACTATGGCGCCTACAATACTTTTACTTTTTACTTTATGTGGCTTAATGGTAAGCGATAAATATTTTATTTTTTGATGTGCATGTATGCGGTAGTCGATAGAATCGCCCTGATATTTATTTCGTGCTTGGGTCAAACATTTCTTTACTAACTCAGTATCCTCACCCACAACATTTTCGAGCAGTGTAGATAGCGTTATAACATCACTTTTTGATTTTCGTAAAAGTTTACGTAAACCGCTTGAACAAATAAGCGAATCGGTACCGATGGATAATTTCCAACTGCCCATACGCGCAACCGACTCTGCTTCGTTTAGCAGTATTTTGCGTTCTTTAAATTGTTGGTTTACGGGCATGGTTTATATTTATACCTTTATGTTAAAAAGTTTCAGTTTATTATAAAGTGTTTTTCTATCGATGTTTAAAAGCATTGCTGCTTTGGATTTATTGAAGTTAACTTTCTCCAAAACATCTACAATGGCTTGCCGCTCTGCAGACCAAGAAATGGATTTTAGTAAACCAACATCTTCGTGATTGTTGAGTAGACGATTGATGGTGTCGTTTTGATTTGTTATTTCTTCAGGTAAGTGATTAGCCTCAAGGCTATCGGTGTTTGTTAGCAACACCGCCCGCCTTATTACATTATTTAATTCGCGTAAATTGCCATGCCAATGGTAATTCGATAAATACACTTCGGCTTCTTTTGATATAACGTTTACTTGTTTGTGTAAAGTTTGATTCGCTTTCTTTAAAAAATAGGTAGCAAAAAAAATGATATCTGATCTTCTTTCGCGAAGGGGTTTTACATGAATTTTAAATTCGTTTAAGCGATGGTATAAATCTTCTCTGAGCTTACCATCTTTAACAGCATCGAATAGATTTTCGTTTGTAGCTGCGATGATGCGTACGTCAATTGAAATATCTTTATTAGAACCTATTCGTTTTATTTTTCTTTCTTGGATAACACGAAGTAACTTAATCTGATTCTCGTACGAGAGATTTCCGATTTCATCTAAGAAAATAGTACCGCCATCAGCTATTTCGAAGCTACCTTGTTTATCTGCAATGGCTCCTGTAAACGCTCCTTTTAAATGACCGAATAGTTCGCTGCCGGCTAACTCTTTAGGTAGTGCGCCACAATCTATGGCAATAAAGGGTTTAGAGTTTCTGGTGCTGAATTTATGAATTGATTGTGCTACAAACTCTTTACCGGTTCCGGTTTCTCCGCTTATAATTACGCTCATATCTGCCGGAGCAATCAATTCTATTTGTCTTTGAATTTCTACAGATTCTTCGCTTGGGCCAACTACAAAGGTTGCTGTAGTACCCGAGTTAAATGGTTTAACTTTTCTTACTAATCCTCCTTCATCTGTTTTTTCGATGTAGTTGTTTTGCGCATGCTTACTTTTTGCGATAGCCTCTGTAATGCTTACTAACAGTTCGTCCGGATATAAAGGCTTTGTAATATAATCGATAGCGCCAAATCGAAATGCTTCTACAGCCGTTTTTAAATCGGCATACCCTGTGATGATGATAATGGCTACCTGGTTGTTTACTGTTTTTATGTTTTTCAACAATTCGTTTCCGGTGATATCAGGTAATTTGTAATCGCAGATGATTAAATCGTAATCTTGGTTATTGAGTTGTTGTAAACCTTCTGCTCCGGTATAGGCAGTGTTAACTAAAAAGTTATTCTTGCCTAAGAATTTTTTTAGTACTTGGCAAATATCACGATCATCATCTATAACTAATATGCTCGGCATAGTGTTTTACCTAAGGCTTGATTATATGTAGTGTTGTTAACGCTTCGTATATATTTTTTGTTGAAAATGGTTTGGGTATAAAAATATCGGCTCCTTTTTCAATTGCATTATAGGCTTCGCTATCGTGTGCGCTTATTACAATAATTTTAGATTTCAGATTGGTTTCTTTTATAATTTTCATAACCTGATAGCCCGAACCTTCTACAAGATTTAAATCTATAAAGAATAAGTCGTAATACTTTAGTGTAATACTGGCCAGTGCATCTTTTACAGTTGTAACATAGTCTGTATGAATATTAAAATTTTCTAAATACTTAGAGAGCATCAGGCATATTTCAACTTCATCATCTACAATAAGAATACTTACCATTTCATTTGTTTCGGTGTATGCGCTAAAAAAATCGATTGCGTGTAAATTCATTTTTTTATATGCTGATTCTATCAAGGTAAACATTAATTATCAGTATTTGGTACTATATCGTGTTTATTTACATCTTCTGATATTGGTTTTTTACATGTTGAAAGATTATGAAAGGTATGGTTGCATAAAGGATAAAAAGATTGTGTAGAAAATCTACACCTATGTGATAAAACAGAACAGCTCGTTTGTATAAACCCTTTAAATTTTACGATTCTATCTACAATAATAATTGGCATGTATTTTAATCTACGTTGTAAAACTTACTATATATGGATAATCTTCTCTATTTTATCGCAGCCTTATTAGTTATCTTATGGGTATTAGGATACTATGCTTTTAGCCTTGGTGGTGCTATTCACTTTTTACTTGTAGTAGCAGTGATAGTATTAGTTATTAAACTCTTGCGAGGCAGTAACTCACGCTAGGTAAAAAAATAAACCAGTAATTGCTTACTGGTTTTTTTATGGTAAATAATGCGTAGTGGTTATTCGTAAAATTAAAAGCCCAAATGTTGGTATGGCTACCAACAAATGGGCTTACCCTGCAACTAATTCATATTTTCGTGGTGATTGCGTAATAACTCATCATGCGCTCTTAAATCAGTTAGCGTGTTTACAATCCAATTTTTAAGCGTGATATCGTTCGTTTTTTCTAAATGATTTTCAAAGTTAAGGATGGTTTTGTCGTGATTGCTCATCGAAAGTTCACACCATGATTTATCAAATTCTTGGCCTTCTTTTTCTGCCAAGTTGTTTAGTTTGGTTTTGGCTTCGTTGGTTACACCTGTTGGCATAGAAATGTTTTTCGTATTGGCATAATCTTTCATTTCGGCTAACAATCTTTTGTGTTCTGCATTAAGTTTAGATGCCAGATCTTTAATGCCACTATCTTTTGTTCTTTTAATGGCTAGTTGGGCAAGTTCTATTTCTGCATAATTGGCTGCCATAGTGTTTACCACAAATTTTGCATTTTCTTCATCTTCTGTGTTATTCATTTTTGCCGTGTTTACATCTTTGGCAACATCAACATTGTCGCTTTTTTTGTTTGTATCGCACCCGGCATTTAGTAGAAGTGTTGCCAGTAAGGCTTGAGCTATAATCGTTGTTTTCATTTTAGTATTGTTTACTGTTTGTTTAATTTATTTTGATCAATTTGATTTTGTATTTCGTTTTTTAATTAACGCTATTTCTTCTCTTATTTGTTCTATCTATTACCAGAATAAGAAGACCAACAATAGTAATTACGCCACCTACAACCGGAGACCAGTAAATGGGGTGCTTTTCCGTTTTACTAATTTCGATCGACCCCAGGTCTACTACTTCTTTTTTATTCAGATAAGTGAAGCCGGTAAAGAGGGTCATGGTAATACCAATTATCAATAATGCAATTCCAATCGTTTTCATGTTTTTGTATTTAGATAAACTTTATGGCAAGAAGAATACCGAGTTGTTTTTGGCTGATTAAGAATATTCTTTACTTAGGTTGATTCATTATTTCTACAGTGTGGGTTACTGCCTACACGCAGAATCTGAGAAGGAAAGATTCAGCGTAGTATGAATCTTTCCTTATTTGATAATTTCTGCTTACTCTGCGTTTCTTTTATTTTAAAAATTCCACTTTAAATTCTACTCTTCTGTTGCGTGTACGACCGGCAACGGATGTGTTCACATCTACCGGTTTAGTTTCGCCAAATCCGAAAGAAGAGATACGCAATGGATCAATACCTTGTGTGATCAGATATTTGGCAACTGCATCGGCTCTGTTTTTAGAAAGTGTCATGTTGGTTTCATCGCTTCCTACATTATCCGTATGTCCACTGATCAAAAGCTTATAGCTGGCGTTATCTACCATTACTTTAGAAATGGCGTTCATAATAGGATAAGATGTTTTCTTGATAACTGCACTTCCTGTTTCGAACTGGATGCCTTGCAAAGCTTTGTTAAAGAGTTGCTTTACTTCGGGTTTTATTTCCGGACAACCATTATTACTTTTTGTTCCGGCTAATGTTGGACATTCATCATCTTTATCAACAATGGTATCTCCGTCTGTATCTCTAGGGCAACCTGTTTCATCTACTTGTGTGCCTTTGGCGGTATCGGTACACTTATCTAATGCATCCTCTACACCATCGCCATCTGTATCGGGGCAACCTTTGAAGGTATCTATACCAGCTTGGTTAGGACACTTATCCAGTTTGTCTTCAACGCCATCGTTATCGCTATCGGGGCAACCAAAAAATCTATTCGTTCCATATACATCAGGGCATCTGTCATCTTTATCAGCAATGCCATCATTATCTTTGTCGGGGCAGCCTTTGTATAAAGCTAAACCTGCTTCATTCGGGCAATCATCTTTATAATCGGCAACGCCATCTCTGTCCATATCAAAAGCACACCCTTGCGAGTCTACCGATACGTTCGAGGGTGTATCTTTACATTTATCTTTTTTATCGGCAACGCCATCTTTATCGGTATCAGTTGCTTTTCTAAGTTTAAAAACCAAACCTGCACTGTGTTGTAGATAAAGATCGTTGTTGCCAGTATTTTGACCATCCCAAGAATCATATAAAGGTGCGTTAATAGTATTGGCTACTTCTAAACCAACTCTTTCATTTAACTGAAAAGTTATGCCTGCACCGAATGCTACATTGGCTGCCACTTTATTATCGCTGATTTTTGCAGACGATAATTCAGTATCTTGCTCCGAGTTGATAAGTGCCGCGCCAAGTCCTGCGGTAAGGAAGGGTGCAATACCTGCATCTTCTTTAATAATGTACCCATTGTTAAATTTGTACCTTAGTTTTAAGTTCAAGGCAATGTGATTTGCTTTAAAACCACTTAATCCATCGCTGGTTCTATACTCCATTGAATTGTAAGAAGCCTTTTCAACTAAGTTGAAAGAAGGGCTGATGTATTGTTGTAATACAATTGCACCACCTAATTTCGGTTTCGAAAATTGATAGAAGTGATGTTGATTTCCGTTTAAGTCGCCATCGTATTCGGAGATGGTTGCCTGAAAGCCGATGGAGCCACCTTGTGCTTTTGCACTAAAGCATGCTATTGTCGTAACAAAGACGACCAATAAAATTTTAATATTGTTTCGTAACATAGTATCGATTGTTTATAATCGGATAAGGGTTAGTCAATGCAAGTGCCACGATGTTAAGTGACGAAATGTAAGGCGTAAAACCTTTTTTAAACTTAACGAGAAGGCTTTCTTAGTTCATGCTTTGTTACTTAGACAAAGTTACTTGAGCAATACTATGCACACTTATGTAGATTCTATTGCGCACTTATTTTAGTACGTAAATGTATTTGCAGGTAAAGCATGTAAAAAGATAATGAGTTGAAATATTTTAATGAATGATATAAAAGAGAAAGCATCCACATCTAAATAATTTTAGAATATGGATGCCTACTTACCTTGCTATTTTTAAAAAGCTTAAAATAGAATACTACTATTGAATTGAACAGCATGGTAGTTTTAGTTGACTACTGATACAAGCAATAAAATATTTTTTAAGCATTATTACATAAAGTAATAGAATCTAAATAAAAGTTAGTTTGTACACGGGTGTTTGATAGTAAATTAAAACTTTTTCTTTAGAAACCGTATTGGTGCAATGAGCCAATCTTTTATCAGCATGAAGTATAGTAACCTGGTACAGATCTTTACAATGTGTTTTCTTAAAAAGTTCGCCTTTTTTAAGTTCGCCAACAAAATGTCTGATATAAATGGCAATTCTATTATTGATAATTTCTGTTTTAGGTAGCATAGTTCTTTAGTTAAACGTATAGCGAACAGCAAAGCCACCCCATGCACCTATAAAACCATGGTCGTTGCCAAACTCAAACGAAGGTTGCCAATCCAAAGAAATATTAATCGGCATTTCACTGAATTTATAATCGAAACCAATTACTCCACCTACGCCAAGGTATGTGCCGGAGTCCCAATTTTTAAAATAGAATCTTTCATTCTTGTGGTTATTATAAACGGCTATATGGGCTTCGGGGCCAATATACCATTTCAATCCTTCTGCTCCTTTTATGTTATAATGAAATTGGTACATACCGGAAAATCGTCCTCCATCATTCCAAAAGTGTCCTACAAGTTCAACAGCATTTCTATTGGGTAGAAATTGTTTAAACGTAATACCAACACCGTATGCCCAGAATTTACCACCGAGGGCAGAGGTATATTCGCTATCGTTATATTTTTGCGCATGTGTTACATTACATAGTAAGAGAATGAACACAAGACTTAAGAAGAATATCTTTTTCATAGTATTTTAGTTAAAGTCTTATCAGTGGGTATGCAATGGCTAATGAAAGAGTATCGTTTAGTTCATTTGCGAATTGTGTAAGCATACGTGGTAATACCATGCCAGATTAAATTGGTTTAAATTGCTGGAGTATACAGAACGAGTTGTGGAATTTATAATCAGTATGTAGAATCTTATCCTCACCTTTTTACAAGAATAATTATGTAAGAAAGAGAATTATCTGAAGGAACTAATTGTTATAAAGTAGTGGATATAGAATTTTATTTATAATTACTAACTACCTTGTAGGTAAACATGAAATTATTTATTCAGAATATGGTGAGTTTAAGATGCAAAATGCTTGTTAAGCAAGAGTTAGAAAAATTGCATTTACACTATACCTATCTTGAATTAGGAGAAATTCATTTAACCAAATACATTTCAGATGCTGATAAACACACTTTACAAGCAGCACTACACGAAGCTGGCCTGGAGATAATGGATGATAAAAAGTCGATTATAATAGAGCGGATAAAAAATGTTATTGTGGAAATGATCCACTATGCCGATGAAATGCCTAAAGAAAAATATTCAGCGTACATTAGTGAAAAGGTGGGGAAAGATTATCATTTTCTTTCTGAATTATTCTCTAGAAACAAAGGAATTACAATTGAACATTTTATCATCTTACACAAAATAGAAAGGGCTAAAGAGTTAATGATGTACGATGAGTTAACCATTTCTGAAATTGCATATAAACTTAACTACAGCAGCGTGGCCCATCTTTCGCATCAATTTAAAAAAGTTACAGGCTTAACGCCTACTTTTTTTAAGCAATTGAATAGAAAGAAAAGGAGAAATCTGGAAGATATCTGAACTTGCATAAGCGCATGTAATACATGAACAACTTTCTGGTAAATGTTTTAAAAATACGTTTATACATATCCGTACTTATTTAATCAAAATTATGCAAGAGATAGTATCAATTGTGTAACAAAAAATACCAGGAAAGAATGGAGTTTTGCCTAGATGATATTTAAAGCAAAACATAGAGCAAAAAGTGCATTATCTCGAAAATTTACCGTAGTAGTTTTACTTTGTTTTTTTCTTAGCGTAAACATTACTTTTGCGCAACACAAAAAAGTTTTTACAGTAGGTGTAAAAACAGGAATTACCACATCAAATATTTGGCAGGTAAAACCTATAACCTTTCATGCATATTCTAACGAAGGTTTTATGGCTGGTGTTTTTATAAGTGTTACACTAGGTAACTGTGTGGGTTTACAATCGGAAATATCGGTAATACAAAAAGGATTAAAAGGCACAGGAACATTATTGGGCTCTTCGTATTCGTTAGCACGCACTACAACGTATGTGGATTTACCGCTTTTAATTCAAGTAAAGCCCGTTACCTATTTATCGTTTTTTATTGGCCCGCAGTATGCAGTATTAGCAAAGAGTAAATCCCAATATGCGTTTAACCAAAATGCAGACCTAGTTCGTGCTGAGTTTAACAAAGAACAAAACAGAAAACACTTGCTCGGATTATTAGCAGGTATAGATATTTATGTTAAACACGTGGTATTGTCTGCAAGAATTGGTTGGGACTTGCAAAATAACAACACAAACGAAAACTCAGTAACGCCAGACTATAGGAATAAATGGATTGCCCTGTGCCTCGGATATAATTTTTAAAGAGAAAGGTTTTGAAAACATAAAATAGAATAAGATGAAACCGAATAAAGAATTAGAGAAAGAGAAAGCGCACATAATTGTGGAGATTATAGAGTACGTGCCACATGCTGTAGTAAGCAGAACGATAATTAAAAAAACAACCGGTAATGTTACGGCAACTTCTATGGCATCGGGCGAAGAGCTAAGCGATAAGGCTATTCCATTCGATACGTACGTTCAGATAATAGATGGTAATGCAAACCTTATCATTCATGACAAATTGATTATGCTAAAATTGGGGCAAGGCATTATAATTCCTGCACACGCCAAACATAGCTTTACAGCTAAAGAACAATTTAAAATGATTACCACAGTAATTAAAAGCGGATACGAAGACATTGAAGTAAGTGCTGTTTAAGTTTGGTTTACTTTATTTCGATAGTTGGTAAAGTAAAAAACTGAATAAAAAAAATAGGTATGGTGTACGTAAAGAAATTAGGAATACTGTTAGATAAAACCAACCATGAGTTTGAAGATCATGGAGTTTTAAATCCTGCTGTAATTAAAGAAGGCAATACTATTTTTTTACTCTACAGAGCAGTAGCGAAAGGAAATGTTTCCACAATCGGATTTTGTACGTTATCTGCGCCCATGCAATTAGAAAGCAGAAGCAACACGCCTTTGCTTGTTCCTGAAGCCGATTACGAAATGCAAGGAATAGAAGACCCACGTTTGGTGAAGATAGAGGATATATTTTATCTAACGTACACGGCTTACAATGGCACAAATGCATTAGGTGCATTTGCAACTTCATTAGATTTAATACATTGGAACAGGCATGGTATTATAGTGCCACAATTAACATACGATGAGTTTGTTCACTTAACGGCGGATAGTGGCACGTTACATGAAAAATATGTTCGGTTTAATGCCTATCAGAAAAGCCATGAGAAGCAAGATCGAAAAATTTTGATTTGGGATAAGAATGTTGTGTTTTTCCCAAAAAAAATAAATGGCAAGTTTTATTTTCTGCATCGTATTAAACCAGATATACAAATTGTTGTAGCGGTAGAAAAACTAGAACAACTAACCATGGCGTTCTGGCATACTTATTTTATGCAGTTCGATCAGTATGTTGTGTTATCACCGAAATACGATCACGAAGTAAGTTACATTGGTAGTGGTTGCCCTCCGATAGAAACAAAAGAAGGGTGGTTGTTGATTTATCATGGTGTGCACGATACCGTAAAAGGCTATGTTTATTCTGCTTGTGCCGCCTTGTTAAGTTTAGAGAATCCTGCCATAGAGTTAGCTCGCTTACCCTATCCTTTATTTTATCCGGAACTCGAATGGGAGTTAAAAGGAGAAGTAAACAATGTTTGCTTTCCTACCGGAACAATTCTGGAAGAAGACACACTCTACATTTATTACGGTGCAGCAGACGAAAGAATAGCAGTAGCTAGTGTTAGTCTTCACGATTTGTTAGAAGAATTATTGTTGAATAGTAAAAACGAAATGTATGATGAACTGGGAAAAAGTATTCTTTAATTCCTCAAACTTTATGGAATTAAAACGTAAGGGAAATAACGCCCTTGTATACGATACCTTTACAAAGGTAAATCGCGAAAAGAGTATTCCGGAAATACTTTTTGTAACATCTTACCCACCACGCGAATGTGGCATAGCCACCTATACGCAAGATTTAATACAGGCACTTGATAAACAATTTGGTCATTCCTTTTCATTATCGGTGTGCGCATTAGATAATAAAAACGACATAACCAGATACGGCAAGTTTGTTAAATACCTGGTGAGCGACCACGAACAGAATGCCTATGCAAAACTTTTGTTTCATGTAAACAGAGATAAGAACATTAAACTTGTTGTGGTACAACACGAGTTTGGTTTGTATGCAAAACGCGAAAAAGAGTTTCTCGATATGCTTACGAATTTAACCAAACCAGTTGTATTGGTTTTTCACACTGTTTTACCTTCGCCAAACGAAAAACTTAGACAAAATGTAATACAAATGGCTGAGGCATCTGCAGCATGCGTGGTTATGACCCAACATGCCAGCAAACAGTTGCAAGAATTTTATGGAGTAGATAAAAACAAGATAACGGTTATTTACCACGGCACGCACTTGGTTTCGTCTATTAATAAGCAGGAATTAAAACGCAAGTATACCATTGGAAACAGAGAAGTTATTTCCACTTTCGGGCTTCTTAGTTCCAGCAAAAGCATTGAAACAACTTTACAAGCCATGCCCGAAATTATCAAACATTTTCCGGATGTTTTGTTTCTGGTTTTAGGAAAAACACACCCTTCTGTTTTTTTAGAAGAAGGCGAACGCTACAGGTTAATGTTAGAAGAAAAAGTAAATCAGTTAGACATCAATAAGAATGTTTTGTTTATCAATGAATATTTAAGTCTTACAAATTTGCTTGAGTATTTGCAACTAACGGATGTATACTTGTTTACATCTAAAGATCCTAATCAGGCCGTAAGTGGTACATTTTCTTACGCCATAAGTTGCGGTTGTCCGGTAGTATCAACACCAATTCCGCATGCAAAAGAAGTTTTGAATGAAAGCAACGGAGTAATCATTGATTTCGAAAATGCTAAGCAACTGGCGCAAGCTGTTGTTTCTTTACTTCAAAATGAAACAAAGCGAGCCGAAATATCTAAGCGTAATTTGCAAGACATGGCCACAACCGCGTGGGAGAACTCTGCCATTAATCATGCTTTGTTGTTTATGGATGTGATGCATGAAAATCAGGAATTATCTTTCAGTATTCCTACTGTTTCATTAAAGCACATTAAACACATGACAACCGGTGTGGGTATTATTCAATTTTCAGAGTTAAACTCTCCCGATAAAAAATCTGGTTATACACTAGACGACAATGCACGGGCATTACTTGCCACGTGTTTACATTATGAACTAACAAAAGACACAGACGATTTCACATCAGTCAATACCTATCTTCAGTTTATCAAATATTGTTTACAAGAGAATGGTTTGTTCATTAACTACGTAAACCAACACAGGCAAATATCAAATCAAAATTATACTGAAAATCTGGAAGATAGCAACGGCCGTGCTGTGTGGGCATTGGGTTATTTAAGTTCGCGCAATAATGGTATACCGAAACAATTGGTTTTTGAGGCTGATCATATTTTGCAAACGGTGATACCCCATGTTAGAAAATTCCGCTCAACACGAGCTATGGCCTTTATCATTAAGGGATTGCATCATCATAAAAAAAATAAATCTATTATTGAAGAACTAGCCAATCGGTTGGTGCAAATGTATAAGCACGAAGCAACAACCAACTGGCATTGGTTCGAAAGTTATTTAACTTACGGCAACAGTATTTTACCCGATGCGCTTTTATATGCCTATGAGAATACAGGAATTGAGGAGTATAAAAACATAGCTATCGAAAGTTTTGATTTTTTGCTAAGTAAAATATTTGTAAACAATCACGTAAAAGTTATCTCGAATAAAGGGTGGCACTTAAAAGGAAATACAAACGAAGAAGTAGTAGGAGGTGAACAACCGTTAGACGTAGCTTACACAATTTTAGCTTTAGAAAACTTTTATCGCATAACGAAAAATGAAGACTACAAAAAGAAAGCATTCGAAGCTTTTAATTGGTTTTTAGGAGATAATCACTTGCATCAAATTGTGTATAATCCTAACACGGGTGGGTGTTACGATGGAATAGAGGAACATAATGTTAATCTTAATCAGGGTGCCGAATCTACCATTAGTTATTTGTTGGCACGATTAACACTTGATATACTAAAACAAGGCCATATTGTATATGCCAACCAAAAAGATGCTTATGTATTATCTAAAACTATGCAGCTAAACTTTATTCGGGAAGCGTATTTGCTTGAGAAAGAATAGTAAGTATGAAGCATAAAGCATAAAGTGAATGTATTGCATCATAAATTCAGAACATGATAGTTAGATGCTTTGATTTATTCTTCAATCTGAATTTTTTACAAAATGCTGTTTGATAAGTTGGTTTTAAAATTACTCGTGTATGTCTTTAAAAACTTTTGGTATTAAGGGATTAGCAGAATCAGAGGTACATGCATCAAGAACCAAGTATGGATTAAATGAGCTGGAAGGAAAACCCGTTAGTGGGTTTACAAATGCCATGTTGAAATTGGTTAAAGAACCCATGATTCTGTTATTACTGGCAGCATCGGTTATTTATGTAATAAGTGGAAATTATAGCGATGCCATTTTTTTATCGTCTGCCATTGTAATCGTTTCTACTATTTCATTGTTTCAAGATTCCAGAAGCAGAAACGCTTTAGAGAAACTAAAGAAACTAGCTCAACCTACTTGTAAAGTTATCCGCAACAAAGAGTTTATCGAAATAAAAAGTATAGAAGTTGTAGTAGGCGATTATCTGGTTGTAGAAGAAGGAACTTTAATTGCAGCAGATGGTGAAATTGTGCATTCGAACGATTTTTCTGTAAACGAATCTATTCTTACGGGCGAATCGCTTTCGGTATTTAAAGATAAAGACAAAAAAGATAATCTGATTTTTAGTGGTACGTCAGTGGCTAGTGGTTTGGCTATTGCAAAAGTTACAAGCATCGGCAACAAAACTAAATTAGGATTGATTGGAGTAAGCTTAAACGAAATACAAGAGGAAAAAACTCCTTTAGAAAAACAAATTTCTGATTTTGTAAAGAAGATGGCTTTAGCAGGTTTAGCTGTTTTTATTTTAGTGTGGGCCATTAATTTTTTTAAGACCGAAAGTATTTTAGATAGTTTATTAAAAGCATTAACCCTGGCAATGAGTGTTTTGCCGGAAGAAATACCAATGGCATTTACAGCTTTTATGGCACTTGGTGCATGGCGATTAATGAAAACAGGAGTTATTGTAAAACAGATGAAAACTGTTGAAACGCTTGGCAGTGCAACTGTTTTATGTATTGATAAAACCGGAACAATAACAGAAAACAGGATGAGCCTGGCAAAAGTATTTTCATTAGAAAACGATTTGCCTTCTTATCCGGATTCTTTTACAGATGAAGATTTGAAAGTGATTGAAATAGGCATGTGGGCAAGTGAACCTATTCCCTTCGATCCGATGGAAATTGCTCTGCATGATATGTACAGTAAATCAACGTTACCCGATAAGCGTGCTGAATTTTCTTTGTTGCACGAATATCCATTAAGCGGAAAACCTCCGATGATGACACACATTTTTCAAGATAAAAATGGTAAAAGAATTATTGCAGCCAAAGGTGCCCCGGAAGCTTTCTGGCATATTACAAACTTAAACTATACGGAGCGATTAAAAGTTGAAAAAGTAATTCAGAGTTTTAGTAATGAAGGATTTCGTGTTTTAGCAGTGGCTCAATGTACGGATGATGTAAAAGAATTTCCGGCAACGCAACAAGAACTTGCTTTTAAATTGCTGGGTGTACTTGCGTTTTATGATCCGCCAAAGAAAAACATGAAAAATGTTTTACAGAATTTCTATCAGGCAGGTATGCAGGTAAAAATAATAACAGGAGATAACAAAACCACTACAACAACTATAGCGCGTCAAATAGGATTTAAAGGATTTGAAAAGAGTTTAACAGGCGATGAACTAATGAAACTTTCTGATGAAGAATTAGATAAAGTGGCCATGCAAACTCAACTTTTTTGCAGAATGTTTCCTGAAGCTAAACTAAGAATTATACAATCGTTGAAAAGAGTAAACCAAGTTGTAGCCATGACGGGCGATGGTGTTAACGATGGACCTGCTTTGAAAGCTGCACACATAGGAATAGCGATGGGTAATAAAGGAACTGAAATTGCAAAACAAGCAGCCTCTTTAATTTTAATACATGATGATTTAAGCAAGATGGTAGATGCTGTGGCAGCAGGAAGAAAAATTTATGCGAATCTTAAAAAAGCTATTCAGTATATTATCTCCATTCATATTCCTATTATTCTTACTGTTGTTTTGCCCTTGGCGTTAGGGTGGATGTATCCAAATATTTTATCTCCGGTTCATATTATTTTTTTAGAATTGATTATGGGGCCAACATGTTCTATCATTTACGAAAACGAACCCATCGAGAAAAATGCCATGTTGCAAAAGCCTCGTTCTCTTTCATTTTCATTTTTTAATTTAAAAGAGTTAACAACAAGTATTATACAAGGTTTGGTTATAACAGCCGGTACGCTTGCGGTATATCAGTATGCAGTAAGCATGAATTGGAACGAAGAAATTACCAGAACCATGGTTTTTACTGTGTTAGTTGTAGCTAACATTTTTTTAACACTTGTTAACCGGTCATTTTACTTTTCTGTTTTTACTACCATCAGGTATAAAAACACTCTGGTGTATATCATACTTGCACTAACCATTTTAATGTTGTGTTTGCTTTTATATATGCCGATGGTAACAAGCTTTTTCAAATTTCAACAAATAACACCATACCAAGTTGGTATTAGTATTTCAGTTGGTTTCTTGTCGGTAATCTGGTTTGAATCTATAAAATTGTTTAAAAGAGTAAGAAAAGTAAATGTTAATGTATAATCAAGAGAGTTAATTACTGCTTATAGGAAATTTTTAAATAGAAATAGTAAAGATGAAGCAGCACGTATGATTGAAATCAATTTCAACTTTGACCATCATCATTCAAAATGTAATCCATGAATTTTATATTCAATAAAATTCTACGGCACAGCTATCTAACGAACTAGAAAACAAATGAAATATAAATTACTAATAGGGCTTTTTCTGTTTGTTTCTTGTGCAAAGAAAATGGAGATGACAAATCCTAAAGTAGAAACGATTACAGAATCAGTATATGCCTCAGGAACTATTAAGAGCAACAACCAATACCAGGTTTTTGCAACAGTTAGCGGAACTATAAGTGAAGTGTATGTTAAAGAAGGAAGTCTTGTAAAGAAAGGTTCTGTACTCATGAAAATTAAAAATGAAACTGCGTTATTAAATGTAGAAAATGCAAATCTGCTTGCCGAACGTGCTAAAGTAGCTGCCAATCAAGACAAACTCAAAGAAGCGCTAACCAGAATAGAATCTGCTGCGGCAAAAAAAATAAATGACTCGCTGCTTTTTGTTAGACAGCAAAATTTAAAAGCACAAGGTGTTGGTACACAAGTAGAACTCGAACAAAGGGAATTAAATTTGAAAAATTCTAAATCAGATTATCAATTAAAATTACTGGCTTATCAATCTTTACAAAAAGATTTACTGCTGGCGGATATTCAGTCTAAGAATAATGTTAGAATTTATCAATCTGTTAAAAATGAATTTTTTATCAAAGCCATTAGCGATGGTAAAGTATATAAAGTATTAAAAGAAAAAGGAGAGTTGGTCACTATTCAAAATCCGGTTGCCATAATAGGAAATGCCGAAAATTTCTATGCCGAGTTAAATGTAGATGAGTATGATATTGCAAAGATTACGTTTGGTCAATTGGTTCTCCTTTCGATGGATAGTTACAAAGGCAAAATTTACAGAGCAAAAATTGAAAGTGTAGAACCATTAATGGATACACAATCCAGATCATTTTTGGTTACAGCCTCCTTCCTTACTCGTCCGCCACAACTCTATCCTAATCTTTCGGTAGAAGCTAACATTGTTATTCAAGAGAAGAAAGATGTGCTCACCATTCCGCGCAACTACTTGATTGGCGATTCGCTTGTTTTGGTGGGAGAAGAAGAAACGCGCAGAGTAATTGTGGGTATCAAAGATTATCGCAAAGCAGAAATAGTGCGAGGATTAAAGTCATCGGATGTTATCTATAAAATTAAACCATGAACATTCGCTTACTAGTTCGTATTGCCTTTTCCTTACTTCTTGCAAGGTGGAAACAATCACTTGTAGCTGCTATCGGTGTAACCTTTAGTATTACCATGTTTATTGCTTTGTTAGCATTTATGACAGGCCTTAACGATTTATTAGATGGCTTAATACTTAATCGTACACCACACATCAGGTTGTATAACGAGATAAAACCAAACAATTTGCAACCGATTATTCAAGATTCAATATTTAGTAAAAAGTATAACTTTATCCGATCTGTAAAGGCTGGTAATAGCCGACAAGAAGTTTACAACAGTCAGATAATTATTACAACATTAAGGCAAGATAAACGCGTACAAGGTGTTGCACCAAAAATAACTACTCAAGTATTTTTCAATGAAGGAAAAGTAAACATAACCGGAATCATTAATGGTATTGATGTTGAAGCAGAAAGTCGTTTGTTTTCTTTTACCGATTATGTAGTGGAAGGCAATGCTATCGATTTAAAAAATGTAAACAACAGCATCATACTCGGTAAAGGATTGGCAGAAAAGTTATTAGCTAACATTGGAGATGTAGTACAAGTTACAACAGCTAATCAACAACAATTTTCATTAAAAGTAATTGGTTATTTTCAATCTGGTTTAGTTGATATTGATAAAGTACAAAGTTTTGCAACGCTTTCAACAACACAAAAAATAGTAGGTAAACCTTCACACTATATTACAGATATTCAAGTGCGCCTTTACGATTTAAATGCGGCTCCATCTATAGCAAAAGAATATGCACAACTATTTGAGACAGAAGCAGAAGATATTCAAACAGCCAATGCACAATTCGAAACAGGATCTTTTGTACGAAGTTTGATTTCGTATGCCGTAGGTATAACCTTATTGATTGTAGCAGGATTTGGTATCTATAACATTTTAAACATGATGATCTATGAAAAAATGGATTCAATTGCCATACTAAAGGCAACAGGCTTTTCGGGTAGAGATGTGAATCGCATTTTTATGGTTATTGCATTAAGCATAGGATTATTTGGTGGTGTGGTAGGACTTGGTTTCGGATTTTTGTTTTCAGTTTTAATCGATCAGATTCCCTTTAACACGGCATCTTTACCAACTATTACCACGTATCCGGTAAATTATAGCTTAGCGTTTTATTTAATTGGTGCTGTTTTTTCAATTGTTACAACCTGGCTTGCAGGTTGGGCACCAGCACAAAAAGCCAGTAAGGTAGATCCTGTAGTAATCATTAGAGGAAAGTAAAATGACGATTAGTGAAACCATACTGCGTGCTGTACACATCAACAAAAGTTTTTCAAATCCTGTGTATGTACAGGTTTTGCAAGACATTAATGTATCTGTATCACGAGGAGAATTTGTATCCATCACCGGTAAGTCTGGGTGTGGTAAATCAACTTTGCTGTATATACTTTCTACATTAGATACCGACTTTACCGGAGATTTGTTTATTGATTGCCAACCCATGCGTGGACTTTCTGAGAAACAATTGGCTAAAGTGCGAAACGAGAAAATTGGATTTGTTTTTCAGTTTCATTATTTACTTAACGAGTTTTCTGTAATAGAAAACGTAATGTTGCCTGCATTAAAATTAAATATACATGCTGAAGAGGTAATTCGAGACCATGCTTTACGCAAACTTGAAATATTGGGTATAAAATCCTTAGCGGATAAAAAAGCAAGTAAGATTTCAGGAGGGGAAAAACAACGAGTGGCTATAGCACGAGCACTCATCAATAATCCAAGTATTATTATGTGCGATGAGCCAACAGGCAACCTCGATAAAACAAATAGTTTAATCGTATTTGAACTCTTTAAAGAAATAACTGAGAAAGAAGGTCTTACTTTATTGGTTGTTACACACGATCAGGAATTTGCTAATCGTACACATAGAATAATTGAGATGGAAGATGGTAGAATACTTTTATAGTTGCTTTAGCTAGCTATACTTCATTAATAAATAGTAGGATAGAAGTGTACAGCCTATTTTCTTAATCTAAACACCGGTTGCTATACTCAACGACATTGGCTTTTTTTTTAATTATCTGTAGAAGGCAACAAAGAATTACGCTTTCGTGCTTTGTACCTAGCAATTTTAGCTGGGTTTCCGAAAATATAGAATATTTTCTCTCTTAACGTTTTGGCATGATATACATCTTTCATCATCGAAGCATATTCGTGAAAGTTGATGTAAAAAGGATTGCCTTTGTGTATGATGTTTTCGGTTAGGCCATACACAGCTTGTTCCTCTTCTTTTTGGTACGTGCCAAAAATTCTATCCCAAAAAATAAAGGTAGCGCCAAAGTTTTTATCGATGTATTTTTTTTGTGATCCATGATGCACTCGGTGATTGGAGGGCGTAGCAAAAACGTATTCGAAAAACGGAGGTAGTTTTCTAATGTATTCCGTGTGTACCCAAAACTGAAATAAAATGGCGATTTGATTGGTAACAAAAAATATAACAGGATGAAATCCCATTAATGGTATTGGAAAAAGAAAAACTATTTTAAGGTATTGTACCCAACTTAATCTGAATGCTACAGATAAATTATAGTGTTCGCCTGAATGATGCGCAACATGTGTGGCCCACCAAAAACGTTGCCTATGCGAAATGTTGTGTGCCCAATAACTGCATAAATCAAATAAGATGTAACAGGGTATTAAAGTCCACCAGTTTAATTCCATTCTCCAGGGTACCATATTATAAATCCAAACGGCAGCATAAAACAAAACAACTTTTACCCATGTGCTGATAAGGATGTTACCTACGCCCAAGCCCAATGCGCCTAACGATTCAACTTTATCGTAATATTTTTTATTCTGCCAATAGCTGGCAAGTACTTCTAACAATACAAATACAAAAAGCACAGGTATAGCCCAGATGATAATTTCCGGTGCACTATCTTGCAGTGCATCTACTTTAGTAAATGGAATTTTATCAGCACCCAACGAGTTTAAGTCCATTGCTAAAGTAAGTTTTGTACATAACCGATTGATCTAAATTGTACTCTTTTTCTGGTTGTTTTGCTTTTCGTATAAAAGAAGAAAAGCTCTGCGCAGGCAGAGTTTTTCTTGAAGATAATTTTCTTTATGCCATGCTTTTATTTTAAAGCAACTTGTATTTAGTCAGATTCCACTTCATTTTCAGATGCTTGAATGTTTATCGCACTCATGGCAACCTCTGTAAGCTTCTCATCCGCTGCCTTTTCTTCCTTAAGTGTTTCTTCTAACAGTTCTGCAATTTGTTTTAAGCCAAGCGTATGCGCAAAAGTTTTTAAAGTTCCATACGAGGCAATTTCATAGTGTTCTATTTTTTGTGCTGCTGAAATTATCCCGGCATCTCTCATTGAGCCTTCCTCACATTCCTTCATAATGCTTTGTCCTTCTTTAATCAATCCTTCTATCGCATCGCATTTTTTTGTTACTGCTTTTTTCTCAATTAATTCAAAGATTTCTTCTATTCTTTCGAGTTGAACTTCCGTTTCTGTAAGATGATGGTTTAAGGCATCAACTAATTCTGCTGATGTTGCCTTCTTAGCCATTTCAGGTAAAGCTTTTGTAAGTGCTTTCTCAGCCCAGTATAAATCTTTTAAACTATCTTCGAACAGTTTCATCAGTTGTGAAGATTGCATACCATCATTTTTTATCGCATTTCCTTTTGTATCCTTCTGCTCATTCCGATTTTTTTCTTTGTTGTTATCCATGTTTTTTAAGATTGCCATACTCGAATGTTTAATTTTTAACTTCATTATGAATTGTATTTTGTATGATTAGCTTCAGGCGTTTCCTTTATAGGATTATTTCTTTTAATAAAACCTAATAGACCAATTAAGCCTAGTAATCCTAACCATCCGTAATTCGGATTTCGTGTGTTATCATATTGCATAGCATTATTCCTAACCTCGCGATGTATTTGTGCTATACTTTGCGAAGAAATTGCTGTAAGGGTTACCAGCATGGTAATAAATAGTAATATTCTGAACTTTGTCATAATCGTTGTTTTGTCGTTTTTGTGTATTAAGTTCAATTCATGCATACATAAAACATGTACATGTACCATCTTTAATTCGACAAATACTATAATTGTGTGCCAATAAATGGAAAGTGATTTTGTTGCTTTTTGAGCTGAATAAACATGATACAAAAAACAAAAGGGGAATTATTTGCTCATGTAACATTATCTGTGGAGATAACTCTACCTTTTTACTTAGTCAGGTTGAATCTCATTTACAACTTGTATGTATGTTCATACAAATTATAAAGGTTAAATCTATTGAAAGCTTATAAGTTTTATGTAGTTGTGGTATTTACATTAATATCATTTTCGCAAGGCAAGTAGTGGCTATCAAAAAGTGATTTCTGTAGAACTTTTGTTGTAATGCTACCACCAATAGCCACACTTTATATTTTGCCGCGAAAGTATTGGTTAGTTTGTAATGGTAAGAGGTGGTTTGCGCGTAATTTCCTATTAAGGAAATGAAAATAGTCGGTAACTATTTCGACCATAAGCAAAACGGTGCTTACTTTCTACTGACGCAAGTGCGAATACTGCTCACGCTTGCTTACTTTCTACTGACGCTAACGAGAATAATGCTTACGCTCGCCTACTTTCTACTGACGCTAACGAAAATACTACTTACGCTTGCTTACTTTCTTCTGACGTATGCAAGAATACTACTTACGCTTGCTTACTTTCTACTGACGCTAACGAGAATAATGGTTACGCTCGCCTACTTTCTACTAACGCTTGCGAGAATACTACTGACACTTGCTTACTTTCCAGGTTACCCAATTTCTCTTTTGTTCGTTTTTTTCGTCAATAGTATCCGTTTTCATCTTGCAATAAATTTTCTTTTTGTTCAGCCCACATGCCTTGCTGTTACGGTTTATTTACACGCAGTGGTTCTCCTGTTTTATAAAACTAAAACAATTTTTAAAGCCATAGCGCAAACAGGTAATTGCCAGTTGGCGCTATTTTAATTTTATACATTAATGATTATCCAATTCATGCACGAGATTTCTCACAACTCTTAAATTACTTTCAACTATTATTTTATTATTTACCAATTTAATGGTAGTTGTCTCTGTTCCAAACCAAACATTAAAAAAATTCCCTATTCGATTTATTAACTCGAGCGTTATTTCGTTTTCCTTTTCCTCTTTTATCTTAAGTCCATTTTTTTTCAACTTTTCTATTAACAAACTTTTTATTCTGTGTAAATCATCTAATTCCATTATTGTTAATCTTGATTTACGCAAATAAATTGTTAAAGCAATTGAAATTAAAATCGATGGAAATACCAATAACTTTGGTTCATTGAAAATAGGAGAATAAAAGATACTTGTAATTGTTTTAAATGATAGTAATATTATTAATGAAAGACTTAAAATTCTAAAGAATGTCGTTAAACTTGGTTTCAAATATGATATTTCCATTTTCATATAATTTGAATTTAAGATTTATCTATTATTAAATGTTTTGCGCTTGCTGCCAGCAGTCTGTGTATGCGTTGTTGCTACTTAGTCAGTTAAAGTTAAAACAATTTTCAAAGCCATAGCGCATACATGTTGTGCTTGTTGCACAACTACTTTATAAATATACGCATTCAAATTATATTTGGCCATGCAAGGCAATAAAGGTTTTCAAGAAAAGCTTTTCACAAGTTTTAAGTTATCCGAACGAGTTCCTGT
>JAPZUF010000009.1 GCA_027533395.1 Cyclobacteriaceae bacterium | reverse complement strand
CAGACTTTAGCTTAATTTTTTTGTTGAATTTTATTCCTAGGTATCCTGATTTAACATCTTCAACATATTTGTAATCTATAGGTACATAGTTAGAATCCTGCACCTCAGCGAAATTTAGTAAATCTATTTCATCTTCTTGAGAGCTTTTAAATTTGATCAGGGGTGGAATGTAAGCACCATCATTAGGATTTTCTTTTAATTCTTTCGATTCAAAATAAGTATAGATTTCATCAAAAGGGGTATCACCTTGGCAATTTAATATTTCAAATACATAGTATGCGTTTATGTTTTCACGGAGTACAACTTTTCGCCCTCTTAAAGTCATTCCAATCAAACCTGATTCATAGGGTAAATTAGTTTTGGTAATATATCCTGATTCATTGTATAGGGAAGTTTGAAGAGAAGTTGAAATTAACTTTATAAAGTTTTTAACCTTTTCTGAATGTAATATAAATGCAGCGATAACGGATTCATTCTGACCAAGTTTAGAATCTAAATATTTGATATGAACTGATTTATTAGTTTTAGATTCTGAAACTTTATCTTCATGATTAATGAATAGTTCCGGTTGATTATCTATAAAGTAACCAGTAAGAATTCCGTGAACACATTTACTAGATAGGAAATAAAATTTTCGACATATTTCTGTTAGAGGAATTAGGATTAACTCATTTACAGTTTTTCCCTTATAGTTTTTTGTTATGGGAATTTTCAGAACATAATGTTCTTTAAATTTTTTCGGTATTTCTAGCCAACCAATTTTACTAATTCCATTTTCTTTAACATTAACAATAGATTGATTAATATCTTCAAAGGTGCTAACATCGATTCCAACTTCAGCTATGATATTGTATTTTGATTCTAATAGTACATAAGCGATTTCTGTTTGTTTATGCCATATAGAACCAATCTTTAAAAGCGGAATTAATTCGACACTAATGTTGTAATATTCAAAAATACCCTTGTGATATTCTTCCTTTGTTATATATGGGTAAAAGTAACCTTTAGTTCCAAATAAGGTTGTTGCACCTATTTTTTCTTTATAAGGGTCATATTTAACAAATGCAACTCTAATGGTAGGATCATTTTTTATGCTTGAAACTTTTATATCTCCTAAAAAATAAAGAATTCTAAAAATATTATCATCTGGCAATTCTTTTAACTTTTTTAATCCCCTTAAATATTGCTGCACCATGATTTAAATTTTTTTATTTTCTGTTCTTTTTGTTGGATTTCCAACAAATAAATTTTTTCTTAACTCAGAGAAATACCAATAAGGATACTCTCTTTTTCTTCTTATTAATTCAAAATATTTAATCTTATTCTCTTTGCAAAATTCCAGTAGATTTATCGGCCAGTTTCTTGTAAGTTCTACACATTGATTTATTAGTATAGCTCTTTTATCTAAAGGTATATCTATGATTTTTTTTAGATGAAATGCGTTTTCAGCGTCACTAAATTTACTATCCAAGAATTTCTTCATTCCTTCATTCTGCGGGGTTAGAAGCGAACAATACATTTGATAAAGTCCTTCAAAAAATAAATGAGAATAATTAAATTGATTATCAAACCCTTGATAAATTAAATCATATATAAATTTTTGATTATTCAATTGACTAGTCTCAACAATTCGTGGATGAACTGTTGTTAGATCATTTTTACAAACAGCACAGAATCTTATATAGTCAAATGTTTTATCTAATTGATTGCTGTTGTGATTGAAATGCTGAATGGGGCTTTTGCAATGCGGGCAACTATCTTCGAGTAAGCATTTACAATGAATACAGGTTGTGAATAGATAAATTCTCCACTCTTTTCTCATGTAAGGGATTTCATCTGTCTTTAAACAGTTAGGACAGTATAAATATGAGTTTGAAGAAATTCTACCTTTTGTTCTTTGGATTCTATTAAACCATGACCTTGTTTGGTCAACAGAAAATTGGATGCTTAGAAATGGGATAAAACTTCTTAGAGTTAATGTACTAACAAGATTGTTATCAACTGTTGTTGATTCTGCTAGTTTGTTTAAATAAATTTCTGAAATAGATTTATCTATATCTAAAGTCCAAAAGTATTTATCTTTAAAAAAAACAGCTGTAAATTTCTTTGGTTCCAAAAAGTGATTTTTAGCAATACGAACAAGCCAGCTTGACAATATTTCATTATGTAAAGGTTTAGTTGCAAAGGGAAGAATCTTGGCAACTTTATCATTTTCGAATAGATTTAATTGACTATCCAGATATCTAATAGATTATTTCTTGAGTTTTTCTTTTGGTAGGATCTGTCCACTCAAGCCTATTTAGTTTTGCGAATGTGATTTTTTCTGTTTTATCTAAAATTGATTCTACAGCTACTCTTCTTAGAATTTTAGCAACTTCACCTAACAATCCTTCTGACATTTCATAAATCTTAGTTTGGATTTTATCTTCACTTAAATTGGAACTGTTCTTTAGCGGTAAAATTCGCTCAAAGCTAACCAATAGTCTGCTCAAGTTATCGTCATTTCTCCAATCTTTTAGTATTTCTAGCTCAAATCTATTTATTAACTGCGAATCACTTTTAAAGGCATTATGAACTTCTTTAATCCCAGCGCAAATCAGCGAAACATTTGCAGCATTGGTAATATACCTTAGTTCCGACAAAGCTAGTCGCTGCTTTAATGCCGATAAATCCATAATTAAGTTGTGTACTTCATCGATAATAAGAATTTTTGTTTTAAGTTTTTTTAGTGTTTCGATTGCAATCTTTTTGCGATATTCAATTCTATTTGATTTCCGATAAGGTACCATTGTTTGGTCAAGAATGTCAGTATAAAATTCACTAAGGTTACCTTGTGTAGGAGCTATTAATTTTATCACTGGTCTATTTACATTGCTATCTTCTTCAAGTCTTGCTTTATGAGAATTGTAAAATCGTTTTAAGATATCTGTTTTACCATTGTTTGTTGAACCGAGAAGGAGGATGCTTTGCATCCTTTCAACTCTCGGCTTATTAAATAACTCTTCAAAGGAATCTAATATGGAAACAGCATTTTCATAACCTATCCAAAAATCAGAATTAATAAATTCTATTCTTTTTTCATCGGTATAGGAAAGCATAATTTTACTTTTTTCATTCAAATGTTCCATAATCAAATTCATCAAATGGTTTAATGATTTTTTTCTCTTTGCGCTCAATAGGAGCAGTTGGCTCAGGTGCTTTTTTAGTGTTTAAATCAATTTTATCAGGATACTTGACACTAATTTTTTTAAGCTCGCTTCTTCTTTTGTTTTTTGTATTTGCTAGCGCTTCCGCTACAATTTTCTTTTGTTCTTCATGAGTTTTAAAGATAGCCTGATGATCTATGTTTTTAACATTCTTAGCTTTCAATTCCCGGTAAATTGCTTTAAACTCCCATAGTGATATATTTGGGCTTATTAAATCTTTTGCTGTGAGCTCGATGTATCTATGGTTGTCAGAGTCTAGAAGATAAATGTATTTGATATTTCTAGGGTCATATTTAATTACATATTTTTTTGGTTTGGCTGTTTTGCTCGAATAATCATTTTTAGGAAAAAAAAGTGAGTTAAGGTCTGTTGCAAAATAAGGAGTTCGAAATATAGTAACTCCATTAGCTTGAATCGTTCTTTCTTCACTTGGCAAAAAATCAATTCGTACTTTTTCTTCGTCTTCAATAAAAGGAGGCATGCCTCTTCCCATAGTTCCTTCTTCAATATTATTACCTATTCCTTCTTCAAACATTTGGATTGGACTTTTTCCTATGCCTTCATGAAATGAATTGTGGTATTCTCCTAAAACAGAATATAACAACCATTTTTCAAATTCTTTAAGGGTCAAACTAGCATTTTTAAGTGAATCATATTCTTGCTTTTTAATTATATTATTAAATGTTTTACCTGGTAGGTCTTGTAATTTTTTAGATAAAGTGTCGTTAAATTTTTCAATATGACCACCATCCCTTGCATTCTTTAGTTTTCTGTAAAAGATATCTATATTATAATTTTTACAAACCTTAGCTAAATTATTACCTCTAAATTCCAGTGCGTTATCTACATGTAAAACTTTCATTTTCCCCCAAACATTCCACTTTAAGTCATTCTCTAATCCAAGTTCTTTCAAGAGTTTAAACTTTGGAAGAATTGAATTGGCGATGCACATCCCAACATTAAAAAATCCAGGACCAGTAAATAGAGATACATAAATTCCTACTATCATCCTTGAGTATACATCGATAGCTACAGTTATAATAGGTCTACCAATAGGCATTCTATATTTTTCATCTACAAGTTCAATATCTAATTCTGTATGGTCAACCTCTACAATGTGTAGTGGATATTCAGCTTGTTCATATTTACTTTCGCTTGTAGAATATTTATCATCTGCTGCTTTTTTACCATGTCGTTTCATTATAACATGATAAGGATCTAATGCTTTAATTCTCTCACGTAGAGTACTTATATGAGGTGGGTTTATAGAAGCTTTATTACACAAACTTTTTATCTCTTTATAAACAAACTTTATTGTATGTCTTTCGCCATTAAGATAAAGTTCGTCTATACACTTTTGTATTATTAATTCGATATGATTATTAACTCTTGGCTGTCCTGGAGCACCTCTCTTTTTGTAATTAGGAGCTAGATAAGCTATTTCTCCATATTCATAATAAGTATTTATCCACCTATATAATGTTGTTGGATTTAGATTATGCTTTTTTGCAAGCTCTCTGACTAGCACGCCATCTTTATACGGACTATCTATGATTGGTTTAATGATATCGAATCTTGATTCTGCTATTTCTCTGTCTTCCTTCGATAAACCTTCATATATTTTTCTGGGCTTATCTAATTTTGAAATTGAGATGTCTTGAATACTAACTATTCTTTCATTATCAAATTCATCTTTGACTATAAGTGTTGTAATATCTAACCTTTTGACAACTTGGTAACGGTTACCAGAAACGCTTACATTTAATCCTGGAACAATCTCTGTGACCTTCATTTAGACTCATTTAAGAACAAAATAGTTTTTAGATTGATTTTCTCTTTTAGATTGCACCCAATCTTTTTTAGTGAAAGCATGCACCAAATGCTGTGTGTTATTTCTTGTTCATGATTAGTACTTTTTAGAATATTTAGGAGTTCCAAAATTGAAACACTTCTAGATTTAAGTACTTGAATTATTTGGTTTGCTAAGATCTGGTTATATCCTTGCGATTTATAATAATTTAATTTTGAGATGTTAGTTAGAAAATCATTCCTAATTGTATTTTCTGTTACTATTAAGAACTCTTGGTTAAAAGGCTTGCAGTAATCGTTTACTACCTCACTAAGTTTATTAAAAAATTCTTGATTCTTTTTTACTCTTATTTCAGGCTTAATCTCAATTAGTTGGTTTTTTTTCTTGAGTTCAGGATTAAACTCCACCAAAAAATCGGGAGTGTATGTTTTCTTATCAAGTTCATATTTAGGGTCTACTTTAATAGTTAGCGGTTGAGAAGTTACCTTCTTAACTTCATCATCATAATCTACAAGCTCAAGAAAATCCTTTTCTATTAAAGATTCGAATTCAATTAGTTCATCATTTTTTGATGTACTTTTCTTTCCAGTGTACTTAACAGGACTTTTACCGATTTTCCTTTTACCCATCTAGCTTGTTATTAGGTAAATGAATATTAATAGAAAAAACGAAGGAAACAAAGCTTTATAGAATAATTCGCATTATATTGGCTTCAAAATTTATAATTTGCATTATATTACCTTACTATTTGCAATAACTAACTTACTTTTTGAGCAATTAGTAGCATTTTATTCGCATTATATTCCGAACATATCATCAACATGGTATTCATGGTTTTTGGGAATCGCGATTGCCTGAGTTGTTTAGTAAAGATTATAATTTTTGGGTTGGAAAAGCAAAATATATTGATGACCCACAAAAAGCAGCGTGGGATGCTGTGTGGTCGGCACATGCTTTGGTGGATGAGGTTTTGCATAAGGAAAAAAGTTTAACTGATTCATTAAGCATTCCAAAATATTCGTTCGAGCAACGCGGTCAACAAATTGTAAAAGTGTATAGTCGCGAATTTGCTGATGCTTATCACCAGGCTTTAAATGGAATGATAGAAGAACAAATGCAAAAAGCTATTTTCTGCATAAGCAGTTTTTGGTATTCGGCTTGGATTGATGCCGGGCAACCCGATGTTAAATTAATGGAAACGGATATGACAGAAACTGAAAGAAAAGAAAAGCTAGATATTTTAAAAGCCGAACAAAACGAAGTTAAAATAAAATCGAGAGAAGAAAACTAATTCACCTTTTCTGCTAACAAATACATCACAGCCATGCGTATAGCAACACCGTTTTCAACTTGTTCCAAAATGATGGCGTGGTCAGAATCTGCTGCATCACTCGATAATTCAACTCCGCGATTGATAGGGCCGGGGTGCATGACAACAATGGGTTTCTTCAAATTATCGAGCATTTTTTTGTTGATGCCATAATACAAACTGTATTCACGTAAGCTAGGGAAATATTTAATTTGCTGACGCTCCAGTTGTATACGTAGAACGTTAGCGACATCGCACCATTGTAAGGCTTTCTCGACATCATATTCAATTTGAACACCTAAGTTTGCAATATATTTTGGTAATAAAGTTGGCGGGCCGCACACCATTACTTTGGCACCTAATTTTTGTAAAGCAAAAATGTTTGACAACGCGACCCGAGAATGCAGAATGTCGCCAATGATGGCAACTTTCTTTCCTTCCACACTTCCTAATTTTTCTCGAATAGAATATGCATCGAGCAACGCTTGTGTAGGATGTTCGTGAGTGCCATCACCAGCATTTACGATATTCGCTTTAATGTGTTTGGCTAAGTAATGAGGTGCGCCCGGGCTTGCGTGACGCATCACAATCATATCGACTTTCATGGCCAATATATTGTTTACAGTATCTAAAAGAGTTTCTCCCTTTTTTACAGAACTAGTAGAGGCTGAGAAATTAACAATATCTGCAGATAATCTTTTTTGAGCTAGTTCGAAAGATAATCGGGTGCGTGTAGAATTTTCAAAGAAGACATTCGCGATGGTAACGTCTCGCAAAGAAGGTACTTTTTTTATAGGACGATTGATAACGTCTTTAAAATTATCGGCAGTTTCGAAAATCAGTTCAATGTCTTTTTTTGTAATGTCTTTGATTCCGAGGAGATGACGTTGACTGAGTTGTGACATGGATTTTAGTTTATCAACCAGATTTTATTTTGTTTATTTCCTTGCGCTTGCCACTCAACTTGCACGCGCTGGCTAGCAATGGTGTTCACTGATTTGCCCACGTAATTTGGTGCAATGGGTAAGTCTCTGTTAAATTTTCTATCGATTAAAACCAATAGTTCAACTTTTGCTGGTCGACCGAAGGCAATCATGGCATCGAGTGCCGCACGAACTGTTCGACCGGTAAACAAAACGTCATCAATAAGAATTACATTTTTTCCCTCGATGATAAATGGAATTTTTGTTTCGTTTGCTTTTACCGGCAATTCTCTTCTTCTAAAATCATCGCGGTGAAAGGTGGCATCTAAAAAGCCAAGTTGAATTTTTTTCTTGAGTGATTTCTCGAGTTTTTGTTGAATAAGTTCGGCTAAAAAAATACCGCGTGGCTGAAGACCAAGTAAAATCGAATTACTGAAATCTAAATGATTCTCAATCAATTGCTGACAAAGGCGGCTAAGGGTAATGTCGAGCAAATCGCTGTCGAGTATGAGTTTCTTTTGCATAGCCGGATTCAAAGGTAAACAATTTTACTGACTCTCTAGTTTATTGATAAAAAATACACGAGCAGTAGCAGCATTTAAGTTAATACTTATTTCTTGCACACCATAGGCCAGTAAAATATTGCCATACCATCTTGTAACTTTTGTATTTTCGCTTGACACAATGTTAGTATTTTGACTAAAGCTTTTAATGGGTACTGTATTTTTGTTTTCAATTACTTTATTGCCTTGTATCGATTTAAACCTAAGTGTATTTTCAAAAGAATAGACCAAATTGATTTTACTTTTGGTGGGCACTGCTTTAACGAACTGTTCTAATTCAAAAGTTTTTACATCATTTATTTCAAAACAGTTATCCCAGATTAAATTTCCATTTTTATCAATTCCTAAAACGGCTGCGTGTGTATATCGATAGCCATCAAAAATTCTATCGTAGTTACTTCTGTATCTGCCGTTAGTGGGCATCCCTGGAAAATAGCCACCAAAATTATCTGCTTGTTTATATTTAGGATAAAAGGCTTCCGCTAAAAGTATAACTTGATTGTCTTGAGAAAACAGTTCATGAACGAGTAGTCTGTAATGTCGATGGCTTTTCTTTCCTTTTTGTTTTCTCCTTTCGATTCTTGTTTTTAAACGAGCCTCTTTCTTAGCTTTAAGAAATTTAAAGAAGTTTTCGAGGTCTGTATAGTTATAAAAATTAATTTTAGTCACTTCCTCATCTTTTAAGTTGGCAATAAATAATCCTTTTGAATATTCGGAATATCTATTACCGAAAACGCCAACTACTACTTTTTGTGTTTGATTGATTTGTACACTTCTGCCAAACAATAAGCTGCGTTGGTCGGATGCGAATACAGGAATTTGATTTGCAAGGTCTCCTTGCTTTGTATATGATTTTATCCAGATTGTTTTTTGCTTAGTAAAATACCTAGAACATAATAAGATATCGAAACTACCATCTTCATAAAACTCAATTTGATTCAACTCACCTTGCTCACCAAACAATCCTGGTAAAACTTTTACTAAACCACTAGCGAACTCGAAGAACAAAACTATCGGTACCTGGTTAAAGTAACCACCAATTAATGCGCCATAATCACTCACTTTAAATTCAGTTATGTTTACTGGAATTAAAGTTTGCAAATCATATAATGAGTATTGATAATTTTTAAAATCAACTGAAAGAATTTTGAATTCAAATCGATTACTATTTAATAAAAAATGTGTTGTTTGCTGATGTGTGTATTGTTTAGAAAATTGAAACTCTCTGTTGATGGGAATTATTCCATCCCAGATTTTTTGCAGTGCCGTATCTAATTGAATAAAAGAAAGAATTAAATTTTCGGGCGTTCTACCCATTTGATATAAAACTAAACTACTATCGCTAAGTGCTGAAATTTCGTAAGATTGACCAGTTACGAGAGGTAATTCTACTCTATCAGTTTGAGCAAACTGACCATATACACTAACGTTAATACAGAGACTAACGAGTAGAAATTTTATTGATATAAAAAACTTCACGTACTTTTTCGTTTTGAGGAGTTACTCTATTTCTTACAGTTTGATAGCCCCACACAAAATAATTCTTTCCATACCAGGCTTGAATTCCAGTGTCTGAATTATTTTCATATCGATGTTCATCAAATTGATCTTTCAGTTTTACTTCAGATTCAGTTTGCTTGGCTTCCAGATTTTGTATGTTTATTTTCTTTTCAAAAATTTTGTTTTCGTGTTTGTAAATGAACGAGACAGAATCTTTTGTAATCATTCCATCTGTAACTTGTCGTAATGATGGAATTTTTATTTCTTCAACTTTCATACTGAAGTCGTTGTTGAGTTTGCCTGCTTCAGAGAATAAAATAATAGAACTTGAAAGTGGTTTAATTTCTTGAGCATTGTTTACATTATTGCCAAATAAGTAAGGTTGGTATAATCTTGATGTAGGATATGAATTAAAGTATGGATTGTAGTAGTAAGGATTTGTCATGCTTTGGTAATAAGGATTGTTGAAATCATTTGGGTTCATATTATGATACCTGATATCTGAATAAGTTTCAGCTAGAAGAATGAAGCCATTTTGTGTTTCGAAAATTTTATAGGGCATTAAGCCATTCGCATAGTCGTAGATGTTATTGTTTTCAATTCCTTGTTTTGTTTTAGTTTTTATTTTATCTACTCTTTGTGGCTTCAAATAATTTAGGTATTGGTTAAGCTCACCTAATTGCCAAAAGTTGGGTGTTGTTTCTTCGCCCGGTGTTACTAAAACAGAAAATACACCATAAGCTTTCGTGTTGCTTTTTTTTGTCCATGTGCCACTAATCAATAAGTCATCTCTTTCCAATTTAGAAGTAATGGCCGTGAGAATATTTTTACCTTCCGGAATAGGAAGTCTTTCATTTAACAAAATGTTACCAGTACTATCGTAAGTTTTTAAGTATAATGCGGCTGTATTCAGATTTAGTTTTTCTTTAATTACTACATTAAATGTTCCATTTACATTTTCTCTTACATCAAGGAGTTCAGTATTTTTTATGGCGAAGCCTGGTAGTACTTGTGTTGTGTTATTGTTAAGGTTACAAAGTACAATAGTTGGTTCTCTGTTAATATAACCACCTAAAAAGACATGATTGTTCAACACACCAAAATGAGTAAGTTTTAAATTGATTTCAGTTTTTAACTCATAATAGGTAAAGTTTTTTGTTTTATAGTGATAACTCGCCAGTTTTAACTTGTTGTTAGAATAATCTGATTCCTGAAAAAGTAGATAGATATGATTGTTATCAAAATCATGCCCTGCACTACTATAAGTTTTATCAATAAAAAATGTTGTGTCAATTTGTTGATTTAAGAGCGTATCAAGTAAGATAAGTTGATGTTTTCTTTTTCCGGATTCATAGTCGTTAGTTTCTCTATATAAACCTAAACCTGATTCATATAGGTTGATGATAGTAAAGACTTCATCGCTGTTTTTATCTTCTTTTTCAAATCGCGCATTTTGTTGTGGTTGACTTACACACAAATTATGAAGGCAAAGGAGGAAGAAAAAAACAATTAGCTTTTTCATGCTTCACTCATTTTTAATACTTCATTAAATTCAGCTTCAGTAACTGGCACAACTGATAATCGTGATATTTTAATCAACTTCATTTCTGCTAATTTCTTATTGGCTTTTATTTCCTTAAGTGTAACAGTTTTTCTTAGTTTTTTCTCTGGTATTAAATCAACAACTGCCCATTCTTCTGCTCCTGGCTCAGGGTACCAGGCTTTGTTTACTTTTGCAATGCCAACCACTTGCTTTTCATCACCCGAATGGTAGTACAAAACCAAATCTCCTTTTTGCATAGCTTTTAAATGTAACCGCGCTGCATTGTTTCGTACGCCATCCCACATAGTTTTCTTTTCTTTTAGCAAAGTGTCGAAGTGATAAACATGAGGTTCTGATTTAACAAGCCAAAAGTTCATATGTAAATTTTAATCGTTGAAATTAAGGTACATCTATTTTCTTAAAACAAAAAAAGCTGCCAATTGGGGCAGCTTTTCATTTTTTATTTTGATTTTTATTTCAAGTCTGAAAAATCAAAAGATGTTTCTAAAAACTTGGTAGTGAATTTTCCACTTCTGAAAACTTCGTTATCCATTAGCTTAATGTGGAAAGGAATAGTTGTTTTGATTCCTTCGATTACAAATTCCTGAAGAGCACGTTTCATTCTTGTAATTACTTCTTCACGAGATTGGCCACTTACGATTAGCTTGGCGATCATCGAATCATAATTGGGCGGAATAGTATAGCCTGCGTAAACGTGGCTATCTACTCTTATACCGTGCCCTCCGGGTAAATGTAAGTTGGTGATTTTTCCGGGAGATGGTCTGAAACCGTTAGCTGGGTCTTCTGCATTAATGCGGCATTCCATCGCGTACAAATTCGGGAAATAGTTTTTACCGGAAATCGGAACACCGGCCGCCACTTTGATTTGCTCTTTAATCAAATCATAATCTGTAACTTCTTCGGTAATCGGATGTTCTACCTGGATGCGAGTATTCATTTCCATGAAATAGAAATCTCCGTGTTTATCAACTAGAAATTCTATCGTTCCTGCACCTTCGTAATTGATAGCTTTCGCGCCTTTGATAGCTGCTTCACCCATTCTTTCTCTTAGTTCCTGACTAATGATAGGAGATGGAGTTTCTTCAACTAACTTTTGATGTCTTCTTTGAATAGAACAATCACGCTCAGATAAATGGCATACCTTTCCATATTGGTCACCCACAACCTGAATTTCAATATGTCGAGGTTCTTCAACAAATTTCTCTAAGTATAGACCATCGTTGCCAAAGGCGGCACCTGCTTCTCTTCGGGCATCGTCCCAGGCTTTTTTAAATTCAGACTCATCGTTAATGATGCGCATGCCCTTTCCACCACCACCGGCTGTTGCTTTAATAATAACTGGGTATTTAATTTTTTTGGCGATTTCCATTCCTTCCTCCATAGTTGAAAGCAAGCCATCTGAACCAGGGATAGTAGGAACACCAGCCTTTTTCATGGTATCCTTAGCCGTGGATTTATCGCCCATGGCGTTAATCATGGCAGGAGTAGGGCCAATGAATTTGATGCCATATTCATGGCAAATAGCTGAGAACTCGGCACGTTCAGACAAAAATCCATAACCGGGATGGATAGCATCTGCGTTGGTAATTTCTGCTGCTGATATAATACGCGGGATATTGAGATAAGAATCTTTGCTTGGTGCGTCTCCAATACACACAGCTTCGTCTGCAAATCTTACGTGTAAACTTTCTCTGTCGGCAGTGGAATAAACAGCAACTGTTTTAATACCCATTTCCCGACAAGTACGAATCACGCGCAAAGCAATTTCTCCTCGGTTTGCAATTAATATTTTCTTAAACATAGTTCTTAATTCAAAATGGAAAATTCAATCTTCAAAATTGAGTGTGTCAATTTTGAATTTGCAATCTTGAATTTGTTATTAATCTGGTTCTACAACAAACAATACCTGATCGTATTCAACTGGTTGTGCGTTTTCAACCATAACTTTTACAATCGTTCCTGAAACTTCAGATTCAATTTCATTGAAAAGTTTCATGGCTTCGATGATGCAAACAGTTTGTCCTTTAGAAACTTTATCTCCAACAGATACAAACGGAGGATTTTCAGGGCTTGAAGAGCGATAGAAAGTTCCAATCATAGGAGATTTGATGTCAATCGTTTTCTTACCAGATGCAGCGGGAGTTTCCGTAGCTTTTTCGGCTTTTGGTGCAGTTTGCGCAGCAGCAACTTGAACAGGAGCAGTTACAACCGGTGCGGAAACTGGAGCGGCTACAACTGGTGCTGAAGATTTAAGAATTTTTTGATCGGGTTCACGCTTTACAGAAAGCTTTAATTCTTTCGTTTCAACGTTTACTTCATTTAGGCCAGAGTGGGCAATGAAGTCGATCAGGTCTCTGATTTCTGATGTTTTCATAACAGGTTGGTTAGAAGAAGCTTTGGGTGTAACTTCTTTTTTAGTGTTTTTGGGCGTTGTTTTTTTAGCCATGGGTTGTCAATTTACTTCACACGTTCAACATATTCACCAGTTCTGGTATCTATTTTTATCTTATCTCCTGTATTTACGAATAAAGGAACGCGTATTTCAGTTCCGTTATCCAAGGTAGCAGGCTTCAAAGTACGAGTTGCCGTATCGCCTTGTATTCCAGGTTCTGTATAAGAAACTTCGAAAACTACATGGGAGGGTGCTTCTGCTGTGATGGCGGTTGTACCATTTTCGAAAGCAATTAACAAAGTTACTTCTTCCTTGATGAAGTTGACAGACTCGCCAAGCAATGCTTTGTCAATATAAACTTGGTCAAAGGTTTCTTTATCCATGCAAACAAGGCTTTCGCCATCGGCATATAAATATTGGTATTCTCTGGTTTCAACGCGCAGGATTTCGATTTCATCTCCAGGTCTGAATCTGTTTTCTGCAATTTTACCATTGCGTACGTTTCTCATTTTCACCTGATAGAATGCGCGCAAGTTACCGGGTGTGCGATGCAGAAGTTCTTCAATCTGCATTACTTCACCATTGTATCTTACAAAATTTCCTTTGCTTAAATCTGAAATAGTTGCCATATAAAAAATCAAAAGTTGCTATTATTATTTTGCTGTGTATGCCCATTTTACATACACTGAACCCCAAGTAAAACCACCACCAAATGCTGCGATAATGATATTATCACCTTTCTTCAATTTCTTTTCATAATCCCAAAGTAAAAGCGGGATGGTTCCGGCAGTAGTGTTGCCATACTTTTCGATGTTCATCATTACTTTGTCATCCGAAATTCCCATTCTTCCAGAAGTAGCATCGATGATGCGTTTATTGGCTTGGTGGGGAGCTAACCAAGCAATATCTTCAGCTTTTAAATTATTTTTTTCCATAATCTGAGCTGATACTTCGGCCATATTGGTAACTGCGAATTTGTAAACCGTTGAGCCTTCCTGAAACACATAATGTTGATTTGCATCGATAGTTTCGTGTGTGGCTGGTTTACGCGAACCTCCGGCTGGCATATTCAGGAAGTTTACGCCATTGCCATCACTGCGGAGAATGGAATCCATGACTCCAAAATTTTCGGTTGTTGGTTCAAGTAAAACCGCACCAGCGCCATCTCCAAAAATGATGCAAGTTGTTCTGTCTTTGTAATTGATAATGGATGACATTTTATCGCCACCTACTACCAATACTTTTTTATAGGTGCCCGATTCAATGAATTTTGAGCCTGTAACCAATGCATAGATAAATCCCGAACAGGCAGCAGCGAGATCATAGCTAAATGCATTTACTGCACCAATATCAGTTGCAATTAAATTGGCTGTTGCCGGAAAAGGCATATCCGGGGTTATGGTGGCACAGATAACCAAATCGATTTCTTTAGGATCGATGTTATTTTTTTTGATGATTTCTAAAGCGGCCTGCGTACCCATATAACTGGTACCCATGTTTTCGCCTTTTAAAATTCTTCTTTCCCTGATCCCTGTTCTGGAGGTAATCCATTCATCGGTGGTTTCCACCAAGGTTTCGAGTTCTTTATTGGTAAGGATGTATTCGGGAACATATCCGCCTACTCCTGTAATGGCCGCTCTGATTGGAGTCATGTTAAAGGTTGGTTTATTGAGCTTCTACATAAAAACAAATGCCCGGTGTTGATGCACCGAGCAATAGTGATTCGTTGAAGCTTTGAAGCCTGTTTTTTTACTGCAATAAATCCGGTTGGAAAGATGACAGTTTAAACAGGACATTTTGTTTTGGCTTAAGCTGCGATTTCTCTTTCCATTACAACTTTACCTTTGAAGTAAAGTTTACCTTCGTGCCAATAAGCGCGGTGTGGTAAATGACTTTCGCCTGTTGTTGGGCAAATAGCGAAAGTTTTAGCTTCTGCTTTGTAATGGGTTCTTCTTTTATCGCGTCTTGTTTTCGAGGTTTTTCGTTTTGGATTTGGCATAACTCAACAATTTACTTTCTGTTTCTATTCTATTTAAGTTTTTTCAATTTTTCCCAGCGGGGATCTATTGGTTTTTCTTCTTGTTCTTTTTCATCGCTTTCTGTAGAGTAAATCAGTGTAGTTTCCTCTTCATTTTCTTCATCCAAAAAGCGCGGATGTATTTTTTTTAAAGGTATCGCCAACAAAACGTATTCGTACAAAGGTTGACCAATATCTAAAGTTGCAGTGTCGCGGCTGATCATTTGCACGTTTTCACTTACTTCTTTGTCTTCGTTGCCAAACTTGTAAACTACTAGTTGGTCGACTGTTATTGGTAAATCAAAACTTTCGAGACTTCTGTCGCAAGTGGCTTCGATGGTACCTTTAACGTTTAAAAAGCATTCAATGAAAGTTTCATGCTTTTTTAAATCAACCGTGGCTCTGAGATTACCTTTTTTTATTTCATTGGCACCATATTGCTTAAAGAAATCCTCGTTTAGCTCGTAATTAAATACATGCGTTCCGTGGCTTAACCCTATAATATTGATACCGAAAAGGTTCACTCAGCCTTTTTTAAAATAGTCGGCAAATTTATAAGAATAATAGGAAAAATAAAAACAGGAGGTGAAATCCGTCTAAAACCTTGATTTACAGGTATTCTCTCAAGGTTATGCTTTTGATTTCGGTCAGAGGTAGCTTACCATGATTCTCTAAAAAAAACTCAATAACAGCCTTTTTAAAGCCTAGTTTGATGGCTATGCTTTTGCAAAACACAATTTCGCTTTCAAATATATTTTGGTCGATTAAAATTAATTCGATGCAACTGTAGAGATAATCAAACTTTTGGTCCGGGCTTAAAGCGCCAAGGGTTTCGATGGGTTCTGGCTTTTTGATAAGTTCGTTTACTTCTTCAATGGGGAAATTACGGTCTTTGGCGATTTTTAAAATCAATTCTCTTTCAACTTTAGCAAAATGTTTGTCAGCTTCTGCTAATTGAATAAGAATATTAATTTGTTTTCTCGTAACGATATCCATGCTCGGGGTTTCAATCAAATATATTACAAAATATACAATCTATCAGCACTTTCCGATTAATGGTTAAACTAAGCCTTTAAATGATTTAATGAGTGATTTGCGGAACTACTTGGTTTTGTTTTTTCTTCCAAATATCAATAGCCAAATAAATGGCTGCGCGCATACTACTTTCGTTGGCCATATTTTTGCCGGCAATATTATATGCCGTGCCATGGTCGGGCGAAGTACGGATGATAGATAATCCTGCCGTAAAATTGACGCCATCCTCGAAGGCAATAGATTTAAAAGGAATCAAGCCTTGGTCGTGATATAGAGCGAGCACAGCATCAAATTTGGCATATTGACCTGCTGCAAAAAAGCCATCGGCTGGGAATGGTCCAGCGATTAGTTTGTTTTCGTTTTTCAGTTTGTTCACCAATGGTTTTAAAATTTCTTCTTCTTCCTTTCCAATGAGACCATTATCACCAGCATGTGGATTGAGTGCCAAAATTGCAATTTTAGGTTTAACGATGCCGAAATCTTCTTTCAAACTTTTTTCAAGAATTCTGTATTTAGAAAGAATTTTCTCCTCTGTTAAACTTGCTGCCACTTCTTGCAGTGGTATGTGTTCTGTTACCAATCCTACTTTTAATTTTTCACCCACCATCAACATCAAGCTTTGGGTGGCACCGAAATATTGCGTCAGAAATCCGGTGTGACCAGCAAAAGGAAAATTTTCGCTGTGAATGGATTGCTTATCAATAGGTGCTGTTACAAGCGCATCCAGATGATTTTCTTTTAAATCTTCGCAAGCTTTTTGCAAAGCATCTAATGATGCTTTACCGGTTTCTTTGCTGATTTTCCCCGGATTGATTTCTAGGTTCTCATCCCAACAATTTACAACATTCACTTGTTTGGGCGCGTATTGGCCTCGTTGCCTCACTTGCGTATAGTTGAACTCTTCTATGTTCAACTGTTTTTTATAATAGGCAATAGCACGCCCAGAACCATATAATACTGGAATGAATTGTTCGCTTATACGATGGTCGAGCAATGATTTTAAAACTACCTCTGGACCAATGCCATTGGGTTCGCCTAAGGTAATACCGATTCTTGGTTTTGTATGTTGTGTGTGTTGAGACATAATTTTAAGTCATGATGTAGCACATAACTTTTTGTTAAATAAACTGAATACCTTTACAAATAAAAAGCAAGTATACATTTTTTATCGCACACACCTATAGGAATGATGCATCAACAAAAAGTAAGACCCAAGAAGTTTTTAGGACAACATTTTTTGCATGATGAACACATTGCCCGAAAAATTACAGAAGCTTTATTGGTAGAATCACCATATACTAAAGTATTAGAAATTGGACCGGGCATGGGTGTGCTAACAAAATACCTGATTCAAAATCCGCAGATTGATTTAACCGTTGTAGAAATCGATAGAGAATCAGTGGCATTTTTAAAAAATCATTATCCAACATTATCTAATAAAATTATTGATCAGGATTTTTTAGAGTTAGATAATCATCAGCTTTTTCCAACTTCAACTGCAGTTATCGGAAACTTTCCTTATAATATTTCTTCTCAAATCTTTTTTAAAATTTTAGAGAACAGAAATCTGGTAAGTCAAGTAGTGTGCATGTTGCAAAAGGAAGTCGCAGATAGAATTGCATCAAAGCATGGCAACAAAACTTACGGCATTCTGAGTGTTTTACTTCAAACTTTCTACAAAGTAGAAATGATTTTAAAAGTTCCGCCCGGGGTTTTTACACCGCCTCCTAAAGTAATGTCGGCAGTTATTCGCTTAGTAAGAAACGAAAGACAAGCATTGCCGTGCGATGAAAAACTTTTCTTTACGGTAGTAAAAACCGGCTTTAACCAAAGACGCAAAACCTTGCGCAATGCGCTTAAAAATTTATCTTTGGCAGCCCATTTGAACAGCTTACCTGTTTTAGATAAAAGAGCAGAACAGTTAAGTGTAGATGATTTCATTACTTTAACAACCTTAATTGAAAGAAGTCGTGCAGGAGATGATGGAATTTGAACTAACGAAGGAATATCGCGATCGCTTTCAGCAAGCGTTAGACGAGAAGGACGATGATTTCATCATCAAGTCACTCGAGTCTGTGCAACCCGCGGATATTTCAGCGTTATTGCACGAGTTCAATTCCGAAGAATCTAAATACGTGCTCGATAGATTAGGTACTGAGGTTGGAGCAGAAATCATTCGCGATCTCGATAGCGATTCTCGACAGAACTTTTTAAAAATTTATTCACCGGAAGAAACAGCGCACATCCTCAATTTCTTAAACTCAGATGATGCAGCAGATATTCTGCACGAACTGGCTATAAAAGAAAGAGAAGAAGTATTAGCGAAGCTCGATGCAGAATTAAGATTACAAGTTGTTGATCTCTTGCGCTACGAGGCTAACGTTGCGGGGGGTTTAATGGCCAAGGAGTTAATTAAAGTAAGAGAAAACTGGACAGTTAATCAGTGCATAGACGAAATTAGAAAACAAGCTGAAAACGTAGATAAATTTTATGCTGTGTATGTGGTCGATCAGGCAGATCATTTAATTGGAAGAGTATCGCTTAAAAATTTAGTGTTGGCCAATGCCAACAGACCTGTATCCGAAATTATTGAAGACGAAGAAGTTGTTTCTGTTGAAACCTATTTAGAAGACACAGAGGTAGCCGATGTAATGCAGAAATATGATTTGGAATCAGTGCCTGTTGTGAATGTTCACGGACAATTAGTGGGAAGAATTACCATTGATGATGTGGTGGATGTAATCAAAGAACAAGCTGAAGAAGAAAGACAAATCATGGCAGGTATCAGCGAGGATGTGGAAGAAGATGACTCCGTATGGCGAAACACACGCGCGCGCTTGCCTTGGCTTATCATTGGTATTTTGGGTGGTTTGATGAATGCGAAATTCATGGGTTTATTCGAAGGAGAATTAGCTCGCTTAACAGCCATCGCATTTTTTGTTCCACTTATACAAGCTACAGGTGGCAACGTTGGTATTCAATCTGCATCTATTGTTGTACAAAGTTTAGCCAACCCTGGTTTTTTAGCCGAAAGTTTATTGCCACGATTGGGTAAAGTATTTTTAGTAGCCATGTTGAATGGCATTTTACTCGCCTTAATTGTTTTTGGAGCAAACATTCTATTATTCACGGAGTGGCATCTATCCTTAACAGTTTCAGTTTCATTGTTTAGTGTTGTGCTATTTGCTTCCTTTATGGGAACCATCACACCAATGGTTTTAAATTATTTTGGTTTCAATCCGGCTTTAGCATCTGGTCCTTTTATTACAACGATTAACGATTTATTAGGATTAACCATTTACTTTTTAACAGTTAAATTTCTGTTGCTCTAATGACTGCTAAAACTTGTTTGCTGATTGATCCGATGCACGAAAGCATTTTTTCTTTGCTTGCATCTATTTCATTACAAGCTGAAGATGTTTCGGGCGAGTCTATCCTACAAATTCAAAAAAAGATAAAGCAAAAAAATGTTGTTGGTATTTTTGTACGAACCAGAACAAGAGTAGATGAAAAGTTACTCGGTGCTCAACCAACGATACAATTTGTAGCACGCGCTGGCGCAGGTTTAGATAATCTTGATTTACCATTCTTAGAAAAATACAACATCAAAGTCATTCACGCTTCGGAAGGTAATCGTGATGCAGTTGGTGAGTATACCGTTGGAGCTTTGCTAAGTTTAATGCGTAATATTCCTAAAGCTGATGCAGAAGTGCGCCAAAAAATTTGGCAACGCGAAGAAAACAGAGGTATGGAGCTGGCAGGAAAAACAGTTGGTATTATCGGATATGGTAATATGGGTAAAGCATTTGCAAAACGGTTGATTGGCTTTGATTGTAAAGTAATCGCTTACGATAAATACAAAAAAAATTACAGCGATAAATTTGTTGATGAAGTTTCTTTAGAAACTTTAAAAGAAAGAGCGGAGATTTTAAGTTTACATATTCCATTAACCGAAGAAACGCGGAATCTTATTGATTTTCAGTTTATAGCCGATATGCCACGGCTGAAAATATTTGTCAATACAGCACGTGGAGAAATTTTATCTTTCGAAACCATCGTACACGCTTTTCAACAAAAGAGAATTATCGGAGCGGTATTAGATGTTTTGCCAAACGAGAAATTAAATACATTAAGTGAAGCAGAATCAGCATTATTTCAACAATTAACCGACAACCGTCAGGTTGTGTTTACACCCCATATTGCTGGTTGGACTTTTGAGTCGCACGTAAAAATTAATGAAGTTTTAGTTAATAAGTTACGTGACATTTTCACTTCCTTTTGAAATCAATTTTAATTCTTTTCAAATTTTGTATAATTTGAATCGCATTACCTAAAATGAAATTCCTTCGCAAACAATATAAAAAGCTACGAGACCTTTACGATGAAATCATCGAGAAGCCACTGCTTACCTCAACCATTGTGTTGATACTCGTGGCTATTCTTGTTTTGTCGTTAAGCTTGCCATACTATATTAAAGACTTCGATTTATTCATACCACAAATTTTAGCCGAAGCCCACGGCATGATTTTCGACATTGCTGTGATCGGTATCTTGTTGGTGTGGCTTAATCAAAATGGAGAAATCCGACAGCGCATCAGAACATACAAAGACGAAATAGATGATTTCAGATTGTGGGAATCAGAAGAAGCAGCATTCAGAACAGTGGGTAATATCAAAAGATTAAACAGGCATAAAATTCACGAAATCAATTTGGTTAACTGCTACTTAGCCCGAACTAATCTTAACTATGTAAACCTTGCAGGATCTAACCTAAATTCATGCAATCTGCAGCAATCATCTCTCATCGAATCAAATCTTGAAAATGCCAGACTCAATCAAACTAATTTTGAAAATAGCAATCTAAATCAAGCTAATTTAAAAAGTGCGTATGCGAGTGGTGCAAATTTTAAAGATTCATTTTTGATTAAAACACAATTTGAAAATGCTTTTCTCATCAAAGCAAATTTTAACAACGCCTATTTAATGGAAGCCAATCTTCAGAACAGTTATTTGATGGGTGCAGATTTAGAAAATGCAAGTTTGTATAAAGCTGATTTGCGAGGCGCAAAAGGTTTAACGATTGAACAACTCAGCAAAGTAAAAACATTATACATGGCCAGATTTGATGATGAATTATTAGCAGAGATAAAAGCCAACCTACCGGAGTTAGTAGGAACCTGATTTTGAATTAATTAAAAGAATACTTTACCTTTGTTATAACAACGGTTTTGCCCCCGGGTAAAGCCGTTGTTGTTTTTTATAATCCATAGACATTATGAGCAAAAAAATATCATACTATACTCGCGATGGTTTCGAAAAATTAAAAGCCGAATTATCCGAGCTTAAAACAAAAGGTAGAGCAGACATCGCCAGACAAATTGCAGAAGCACGTGATAAAGGAGATTTAAGTGAAAATGCAGAATACGATGCAGCTAAAGATGCGCAAGGTCACCTCGAAGCGAAAATTGCACAATTAGAAGATTTAGTTTCTAATGCCCGCTTGCTCGATGAAACAAATATCGATACGTCAAAAGTATCCATCCTTTCTAAAGTAACAATTAAAAACACCAAAAACGGTGCTACGTTTGTTTATACTTTAGTTTCTGAAGAAGAACAAGATTTAAAAGCAGGAAGGTTATCGACTCAATCACCCATTGGAAAAGGATTATTGGGTAAAAAGAAAGGGGAGAGTGCAATGATTAAAACACCTGCAGGTGAAATAGAGTTTCAAGTGATTGAAATTTCAGCTTAATATGCCAACGATATTTACTAAAATCATTAACCGAGAAATACCGGCACACATTGTGGCAGAAAACGAAATGTTCATTGCCATCTTGGATATCAATCCTTTGGTGCTAGGTCATGTTTTAGTTATTCCTAAAGTTGAGAAAGATTACGTATTTGATTTGGATGATACTGTTTTAAGTCAAATGAATGTATTCGCCAAACGCATCAGTCATGCCATTCAAAAAACAGTTCCATGCAAGAGAATTGGTGTTGCTGTTATTGGCTTAGAAGTTCCGCATGTTCACATGCATTTGGTACCCATCAACACAGCAGATGATTTGAATTTCACTCGGCCAAAATTGAGTCCGACACAGCAAAATTTAGCTGAAATAGCCGAAAAAATTAAAGCCGCACTTTAATAGCATTTTAAAGCGCAAACAAAGCGAACAAATTACAGTTTCAGTGGTTAAATTTGTTTAAACATTGAACAGTGAATACAACTTTGTCTCAGATAAAAGACTATTGTAATAGTCTGGTTGCCTATAAAAGAAGAGAAACCATTGAAGTAAAAATTGGTGACGTACCCATGGGAGGCAAAAATCCCATTCGTGTACAATCTATGACTACCATCGACACGATGGACACCTTAGGATCAGTGGAGCAAACGATTCGCATGGTGGAAGCAGGTTGCGAATATGTTCGCATTACAGCACCTAGCATTAAAGAAGCGCAGAACCTGGCTGAAATAAAAAAAGAATTACGCAAACGTGGATATAATGTTCCTCTAGTAGCCGACATTCATTTTACACCCAATGCTGCAGAACTTGCTGCGCGAATTGTGGAGAAAGTACGCATCAATCCAGGCAACTATGCCGATAAGAAAAGATTTGAAACGATTGAATATACAGAAGCTTCGTACCAAGCAGAGCTTGAACGCATCCGCGAGAAATTTACACCGCTAGTAAAAATTTGTAAAGAACACGGTACCGCCATGCGCATAGGAACCAACCACGGTTCCTTATCCGACAGAATCATGAGTAGATATGGTGATTCTCCATTGGGAATGGTAGAATCGGCACTAGAATTTTTGCGCATTTGTGAAGATGAACAATTCTACAATATTGTTCTCTCCATGAAATCGAGCAATCCGCAAGTAATGGTACAAGCGTATCGCTTGCTAGTGCATAAATTAAACGAAGGTGGTTTCAAACCCTATCCTTTGCATTTGGGTGTTACTGAAGCAGGCGATGGTGAAGACGGAAGAATTAAATCATCGGTTGGTATTGGTACGTTATTAGAAGATGGGCTTGGCGATACTATACGGGTATCGTTAACAGAAGAACCTGTAGCCGAAGTACCGGTTGCCTACAACTTGGCGCGCAGATACGATAAGCGAAGCGGACATGTTGCTATTCCTGAAATTGAAAATTATCCCATCCATCCATTTGAATATAATAAACGCTCGACAAGTATTGTCGGTAATTTTGGTGGATCACATAATGTGCCGAGAGTAATAGCAGACTTATCAAAAAGAGAAAAAATTACACATGCCTCCTTTTTTTCTTTGGGTTATCAATATTCTGTTCCTTTAGATAAGTGGAACATTGCTGATACAGCTTGCGATTACATCTATATTGGTCAACATCAAACGGATTTCGAGATTCCGGGTACGTTGGGTTTAATTCAAGATTACAAAATCTGGCTAACACAAAACCAACCACTTGTCTATCCTTTGTTATCTGAACAAGATTACCTCAATGAAAACAATAAACTTTCTTCTGAATTAAATTTTGTTACAGTATCTGCTGAAAAGTATAACAAAGCGTTATTGGATAAAGTAAAGCATGACGAAAAAGTTGTACTCATCATCGAAACAGAAAATGAACACGCCATGCCGGCCATTAGAAGAATTTTAGTAGAATTGATAAATAACAATATTAATCATCCTGTAATAGTTAAAAGAAGTTTTAAAAACATATCAGAAGAACAATTTCAATTGTATGCAGCTACAGATGTTGGCGGTTTATTGATTGATGGTTTAGGTGATGGTTTATTCTTAACTTCTGATACCTTGTCAGATAAAATCATTAACCAAACTGCTTTTAATATTTTACAAGCGACCAGAACCAGAATATCGAAGACAGAATATATTTCATGTCCTTCTTGTGGCAGAACGTTATTCGATTTACAAGAAACAACCAATAAAATTCGTTTGAGAACCAATCACCTTAAAGGGTTAAAAATTGGTATCATGGGTTGCATTGTGAATGGTCCGGGCGAAATGGCCGATGCAGATTATGGTTATGTAGGTTCGGGGCCGGGTCGTATTACTTTGTATAAAGGAAAAGAAGTTGTTCGCAGAAACATTCCAACTGAAAAAGCAGTTGATGAGTTAGTTGATTTAATTCGCGAACATGGCGATTGGGTAGAACAAGAAAACGCATAATATGGAACAGCAGCAGAAAGAAAATCAGGAAAAATTAACGTGGAAAAACTTTTTTCAATTAGGTGAAGTGGGTGGTTATTTCTTCCGAAAGAAAGATCCTAATCGCCCGAGTAACATCAGTTTAAAAATGATGCACGGAGTGAATAAGATTTCTATTCTTATGTTTTTGGCTTGCGTTATTATCATTATCACTAGAATTATTGTTCGCAAGTATTTTTAATGGACATTGAATCATTTCGACAGTATTGTATTCAAAAACCTGGCGTAACAGAAGAATTTCCTTTTGATGCAACCACACTTGCCTTTAAAGTGATGGGAAAAATCTTTGCACTTACAGATGTCGAAAATTTTCTAAGCATCAATTTAAAAGCAGACCCAGAAAAAGCCATTGAACAACGCGAACAATATGAGGCGGTTCAACCAGGCTATCATATGAACAAAAAACACTGGAACACCATCCAAATGGATGGTACTGTTCCGGATAGATTACTCTTACAGTGGGTTGATGATTCTTATCAATTAGTGGTGAAAAGCCTTCCTCAGAAAACTCAAAAACTGTTAATTAAGGTAAATTGAGCATAATTTGAACGTATAGTATAACGTTTACATCCTTGATTTCTCGTTAATTTCCTTAATTTTGACTATTTGAGCGACATGTAGCAATGACTTTACGGCTGGTATATCTGCTTTTAACAACATATTGGCTGGCATCGTGTGCCTACCAACCTGCTGTTTGCCCAGCCTACCAAAGTGCGTTTATTCATGATAAGGACGCATTGCGTAAAAAATTCAGCTATTTCGAGAATGATTCTACGCCTAAAGTTTACGCTGCTAACAAAAATAAATTCTTGATCATTGAGCCTACCACCTACAAAAAGAAAGTTTCTTCTTTGCAAACAGTTCCGCGCAAAACGGTAGCAGTACAAGTTCCTGATAGTTTAAAACCCGGTTATGTGCCCGAAGACCAAGCCTTTGCTATGGCTGAACGCAATGTGTTTGATAGTACGGCAGTTGTAAGAATTGATACAGTGGCTAACGCTGATGATAGTGTATATCAAATCACGAAAGACAGAGAAATTCATTTGCTTAAATATGATAATCAAAAGCGTTCATATTATGTGGATACGTTAGGTTATAATACAGAGCAAGATAATTACATGTGGTATTTGCGCCATGCTTTAGTGTTGCCGGATGCTCGATTAGCAGCGCTCAATCCAGAAGGCAATAAGAAAGAAGAAAAAGCGAAGGAAGAGAAAGCGGAGAGAAAAGGCATCAAAGGATTTTTTAAAGGTTTATTTAAAAAGAAAGAAAAAGCAGATACAGTAGCCGGATTTGAAGGAACTACGTCTGCTACCATACTACCTGGTAAAACCAAAAAAACGAAGAAAGAAAAAGTAAAGAAGAAAAAAGAAACCAAACCTAAAGTTGAAACTCCTCCAGCAAAAAAAGAAGAGGAAGAAGATGATGGTTTTTAATTAATCGAATAAGGTTAGATTACCGTGCAAGTCTGCCGGTGGTGCGGGTAAAATAAACGAAGCTAAATTTTTATCACTTGCCCATACAGTTGGTGCCACACTGTAATAAGTAAAGTTACTCCATTTACTTTCTTGTAAAATTTTTAAAACATCTTCAACCGAAGTTGAAGGATTAAGCCACGCTTGTTCAAACTCTTGTGATAGTATTACAGGAAAGCGATCAGTTTGATGAGCATGTTCAGCAGGCGCAGGGTTGGTTATCATTATAAATGTATGATGGCGGTTGCCTTCATTATCATCAAACTCTTCCCAAATTCCCGGAATGCCAAAAATACTTTTATCTGCTAATGTCCATCGATAGGGGATGATTGTTTTCTTACCTGTTTTCTTCCAGATGTAAATACCATCTGCAGGAATTAAACATCTATGCGAACGTATAGCCCTCAGTTGTGCAGGGCGGTCATGAAGTGTTTCTACTTTTAAGTTGATAATTTTTTCTGAAACAACTTTATTTTTAGCCCAACCGGGAGGTAAGCCCCAATAGAAATACGATAAACCTTCCGAACCACTTAAAATGATGGGTAATAAATTAGAAGGCGCAGCATTAAACTGTGCTTCGTAACCAGCGGTTACATCAACTTTAAATCGCTGCTGTAATTGCTCTGATGGGCAAGTAAGGGTGTATCTGTCGATCATGCTTAATTCTTATAAAATTGCAAAGCTTTTTCTTCACTCCAAAACAAACCATTGCTATTAAATTGAGTAAACCCAACATGTCCTCCTTGTTTTGGGATAATCAACTGAACATACGGATGGTTTTTTAGCATGTCTCTTGGGTAACAAGCATCGCTTAAAAAAGAATCGTTTGCAGCATTAACAATCAATGTAGGCACGTTTATATTTTTAACAAAATACAATGAACTACACGACTCATAATAATCCATTGCGTCTTTATATCCATGTAGTTTTGAAGTGTATTCGTTATCGAAATCTTGTAAAGTTTTAATGGAAGCTAAAGGTTTTAAATCGATATCGTTTCTAATTTTTCCTTTTTCTTCAACCTTGGCTTTTAAGCTGCGTAAAAATTTCAGCACATATAAATAATTGGAACGACTAGAAAGGCTGGCACAAGAGGAAGCTAAATGCAAGGGGACCGAAAACACAATAGCTTTATTGATTTCAGAAGGACGAATTGATTCGCCTAGATATTTTAAAGTAAGATTTCCACCCAAGCTAAAACCGATTAACGTAATCTTTTTATATCCTTTATGAATGGCATGCTTAACCACGACATCTAGATCATCAGTAGCTCCACTGTGGTAAAATCTTTTTTGCTTATTCATTTCTCCACTGCACCCTCGGTAGTTCCATGCTAAAACATCTTTACCAAATTGGTAAAAAGCCCGAGCCATGCCTTTGATGTAGGGTCTATCTGTACATCCCTCTAAGCCATGAGAAATAATGATGAGTTCTTCGCTTGCTTGAGTAAGCCAATCTAAATCCAGAAAATCATCATCGGGTGTTGTAATTCTCTCTCGTGTATAAGAAACTGGTAAAACTATCTTTCTGAAAAGTGCCGGAACAATTGTTTCGATGTGGTGATGAAAATAAAATAACGGTCTATTATAAGTTTGATCCATCATCTTACCAGCCCTTCATTTTTTTAAGCTCAGTAATGTGGGCCAGATGATGGTTGCTATGCCATGCATACATAGCAGTAAGTTGATTAAGCCTTACATCTTTACCGGATTGTGGATGATGAAAAGTTTTTTCAAAATCCGAATCCGATAAACTTTTTAGCAAGATCACCCATTTTGCGTGTAAGGCTTTTATGAGTTGAATGGATAAATAGGCATCCGCTGTTGTTTCTGGTGTATTGGCCCACAACTTTTCGAAATAGGCTTTGATAGTGGGATGGTCTTCCGTTAAACTCCATTTAACACGGATGTAAGCGTGCATATGGCTGTCGGCAATATGGTGAATGAGTTGTTTAACTGTCCAACCTCCATCTCTATAGGGCGTATCGAATTGACTTTCAGAAAAAAGTTTAACTGCATCCACCAGTCTTTCCGGTAATGCTTCTATTTCTGCTATTGCAAGAAGAATGTCTTGCTTAGTATAAGTAGCTAAAGCTTGAAACTTACCAATCGGATATTGGAGTTTTTCGAGAGGAGTCATATCAGGTTTTGGCAGCATTTTTTGCTTTCAATTTTTGTTCTCGTTTACCTCGTACTCTTATGTTGAACATTTCGATCAGCAGGGAGAAAACAACTGCGAAGTAGATGTATCCTTTAGGGATTTCATATTCTAATCCTTCCAGGAAAAGCATAAAGCCAATCAGAATTAAAAAGCCCAACGCCAATACTTCTAAGGATGGATGTTTATGGATGTAATCCGAAATTCTTCCGGAGAAAATCATCATGATACCAATGGAAATAATAACGGCTATTACCATAATGATGATTTGGTCGGTTAGACCAACAGCCGTTAAGATTGAATCGAATGAGAAAATAATATCCAATAATATGATTTGGAAGATAACATTGGCTACATTTTTAGAAGCTTTAGATTGAACCTCACCTTCTTCATCATCGCCTTCTACTTCGTGGTTCATTTCTCTTGTACTTTTCGCAATTAAAAACAAACCACCGAACATGAGGATTAAATCTCTTCCTGAGAAAGGGTGATCGTGGCCAATCCAAGAATTAGTTAACGATTCTCCTATAATATCCGAAACCATGAACAGAGGTTGTGTAAATTTCATCACCCAGGTAATGGTTAATAAAAGAAGAATACGAACCAACATAGCGAGCATTAAACCCATATTTCTGGTTTTGGCTCTATGCTCAATAGGTAATTTATTAGAAACAATTGAGATAAAGATGATATTGTCTATACCCAACACTACTTCAAAAAAGGTGAGTGTAAGTAAGGCCATCCAGGCTTCGGCTGTCAGGAAAATCTCAAGATTCATAATGGTAAGGACAGGGGTGAGGGTGGTTTAAACTACTAAATTAGGATTTGTATGCCTAAGCACCAACGGGGTCGTCAAGAAAATCAATATCAACATTAAGCGGATATCGCATGAGGTATTGCAAAGCTTGTTTTACGGTCAATTTCTCGAACAATACGCGGTATAAAGCATTGGTGATGGGTGCTTTTACTTTGTAAAAGTCTGCGCATTTTTTGGCTGTTCTAACGGTATTAATGCCTTCTGCCACCTCTGTTGTGGCTGCTAAAATTTCCGAAAGTGTCTTTCCTTGTGCCAATTGGTACCCAACTTGGTAATTTCTACTTAACGAACTATTGCAAGTAGTTACTAAATCTCCAACACCGGCAACTCCTAGAAAAGCTTTGGTATTGCCACCCAAAGCTCTACCCAGATAAATCATTTCTACCACACCCCGGCTAATCAATAATCCTTTTGCATTATCTCCATAACCTAAGCCACTTAAAGCACCTGCAGCAATGGCAATTACATTTTTTAATACACCCGCTAATTCTACACCCGTTAAATCATTATTGCCATACACCTGAAAATAATCGTTGCGAAGCAGTTTTGTTCCAATATCAATAACTTCATTAAAAGGACTGGCAATTACCGTTGCAGCAGGATGTTGCGCCATTAATTCTTTAGAAAGATTTGGCCCTGCCAAACAACCCACTCTAACCACACTGGTTTCTTCGCGAATTACTTCGCTCATGGTTTTTACTTGCTTGCGGTTAAGTTTAGGAGTTTCTTCTATCGTTGCTCCTTTTGGCAAGCGTATGTCCAAGCCTTTTGTACCATGTATTAAAACATGATAGGGGTGGAGGTAAGGAGATAATTGTTTTATTACAGACCTAAAATAAGCCGAAGGAATAATGGGGAATATCACATCGCATTCTTTGGCAATGGTTGCCAAGTCGCTTTCAGCTTTTATGTTTTCGTGCAAAACCAAACCTTTGTTTTGGTGTGTTGCATTTATTTTTTGCGCACTCTCTTCGCTTCGTGTGTATAATAATACCCGCCTGTTTTGCGCAATTAAATTGGCAATGGCAGTTCCAAAATTTCCGGAACCTACAACGGCAACCGGCTTATCAGCCAATGAATTGGTCGAGTTCATAGCCTACCAGCCTGTTGTGATAATAATACAATAAGTTTAAATCTTGTGTGATGATGTTACCATCGCGGTTGCGTAGAAGCGGACGTTTCAAATGAAAAATCCCTACGTTATACAAACCACGTTTGATAACTTCATCGATGTCGCCTTTTAAATGTGAAGCAATGTTTAATTTATTATCTACCTTCATGCGGTAGATTTGTTTGCGTACTTTCTTACATGTTTCGCGAAACTCTTCATAAGGCAACTGCAATTCTTCTTCGGGTAAGCGAAGCAAACCAAATAAATCTAATTTGGGATGTTTCTTCAGCCACATATTGAAAGCTACATACGCCACTAAGTGGCTGGCAAAAACACGATTGATACGGTGGTATTCTTTTACAATTTTTTGACTAAGCATGCGGGTGTACTCATCTTCACGTTGTTTATCCGCAGTTAGCACACCGTTTGAAATGAAATAATCACGTGTGTCAATTACACGACCGTGTTCATCTACACTGTTCCCATCTTCATCCACATAATTACCCATGATATCTAGCCCGCGCCCGATTGAAACCGAAATGCTAGAACCTTTAGTAAAGAATTTGAATAAAAATTGAATCAATTGCCACGAGCCATAACGGTCTTGCTCGGGCATGTATTTATCTTGTCCTTTGGATGAGAGATATTCTTCCACTAAATCTGGAGCTTCTAATACGAAATGATAGTTGAGCGTAACAGGAACAATAAAAATTTTGCCTGCTGTTTCTCCTGGTTTCTCCTGCATATAGAGGTTGCGTTGCGCTTCGATAGTTGAACCTAGCAAACCAAGTTTCAATTGTTTTTCAATCATACCTGATCGCGAACGAGTACCACCAGGGAAAAATAAACTGTGCGCTCCTTTTTCTAAGGCAATAGTAGAATATAACTTAAGTGTTTCGAGGTAAGGCGTGTTCTTTTTTCGTCTGTCTACTTTATAGGCACCTAAGCTGTTCATAAAGTAGGCAAATATTTTAAGGTTGAAGAGATTTAAACCTGCGCCATAAATAAAGGCAGGTAAGCCAAGAGAATGAATTACCCATCCAATTAAAATAGAATCGAGGTTTGAAAAATGAGTGGGAACCATTACAACCGTTCCTTTTCTCGCTAATTTTCTTAATAGTTTAACCTTACCGACAATGTGAATTTTATCTCTTAATGTGTATTGGTTTCGCCAAAAAGCACCGAATTTTTTTACACGCGCTCCATTTAATAACCGTGCAAACCAAAACTTCACAATTTCACGGGTTAACCTGTACTGACTGGGTTTAAAATTACCCGCAATTTCATCCGCATATCGAGATACAATTCTCTTTAAAATTAAATCGGCAACTGGTTCTTGTTCTTCAGGTGTTTTGGTGGCAATGTTGTTTAGGTCTTCTTTTACTTTTGCCCAAAACTTCGGCTCATCCTCTGGGTCTACACGCCAACGGTTGCGTTTCATGCGCTGCTGTTCTCGATAAACAGTAGCCTCTAATTCATCAACCAATTGCTTAGGCGTTGGCCGTAAACTTTTAATTCTTTCGTAGGCTCGTTGAGCAACCTCTTCAATAAATTCTTTTCGATTTTTACTTAATTTATAAACTGGCCAATCTGGAATGGCCTCCAGAATGGGTTTGTATTTTTTATTCTTATTCTTTTTTTCAACTATTTCCATGGACTAGGGTTGGGGGCGCAAATTAGCATATTTCAGCAAATCAGGTTCGAGGCTCGTGCAAGGTACGGTAAAGTTGCTCTTCCATAGCATTGAATTGATGATGTACAAAATGCAAAAATTGCTCATTCAATAGTTCTTTCAATTCATTTTCACTGGCTATATCAAATTGATCAATTTTATAAGTTTGCTCCAGTTTGCCATTTTCAAATTTAAGGATATAGCGGTTGTTCCACGCGAAAAGGGTGATTTTGAAGTTAGGATGGTTTATTTCTTGGATTACACGCATGTTGAGGATGTTTTTAAAACTTGAATTATCAAATATGGCCTCGAAAGAAACAAATTTTAATCTCGTTAAACAATGAAACCGAATGCATACGTTGTATGTTTGTTATCTTAGCTAAAATCTTTTTGAATGAAACTGAAAATGTGTTGGATAAATTTTAAGGTTTTACTTTCGGTAATTTTTATTATCGCGAGTTCTACCTATTCTTTAGCAACTCACTTGCGTGCAGGAGAAATTACCATCAAGAAGGTAGGAACTAGCGGTCGCACCTATGATATTACCATCACGGTTTATATTGATACTGAATCAGGTGTTAAATTCGGCAATGAAGGCAGCCCTCCTTCTCAAATCGATGTTCTTGACCTTGGTGATGGTACAAGGGTTTTTATTCCATTTGTTAATCCAACACCAAGACCAGATTTAGGCGTGAATGTTGCGATAGCATCTTATACTTACCAACATACTTATAAGGGAGGTTCAAGGTTTTTGATTTCCTACAGAGAGCCAAATAGAAATGCGAATGTGCTTAACATGACTAACTCTGTGGAAACAACATTTTATCTGGAAACTGAATTAAACATTGACGCATTTTTATCTAACAGAAATACACCAGAGCTAAAGATTCCTCCAGTAGACAGAGGTTGTATAGGAGTTGCCTTTCAACATAACCCTGGTGCTGTTGATATAGATGGTGATAGTATTTCTTACAGATTGGTTGTTCCATTTAGAGATATCAACCAACCTGTTGCAGGTTATGTGGACCCTAATAATACTAGATTTTATTCAGCTTTTGGATCAGGTAATGAAGCAGGTAACGGTCCACCCACATTTTCTATTGATCCTAAAACAGGAACCATCACATGGGATTCGCCAGGAAGGCAAGGTGAATACAACATTGCATTTGAAGTTATTGAATGGCGCGAAATTCAAGGTGAATGGGTTAAGTTAGGTTATGTTAGACGTGATATGCAAATTATTGTTGAAGACTGTGATAACGAAAGACCTGATTTGATTTTGCCGGAAGATGTTTGTATAGTGGCCGGGGAAACGTTAACAGCGGAAATTCAAGGTTTCGACAACCCGAATTCAACTGGCGATATAGATGATATTAAAATTGAAGTATTTAGTGAAATTTTTGAAGTAGGGGAATTTATACCAAATGTAGCAACTGTTACTAATCGTGGCGTATTTCAAAATGGAGTAAATGACCCCGCACCGGAAATGATTTTCACATGGAATACTGAATGTATCAACGTGAAACAACAAGCCTACCAAGTTGTGTTTAAGATTACAGATAATGGATCTCCTAATCTTGTCACTTTTAAAACTTGGAACATCACCGTTATTGGACCAAAGCCTGAGTTACAACCCATCATTACAGATCAGTTAAACAGACGAGCTACCCTCAATTGGACTAACTATTCTTTAAATTGTAATAATGCTAGCACTATTCAGATTTGGAGAAGAGTTGATTCGTTTGCATATGACCCAGCCGAATGTGAAACTGGAATGCCAGAAGGATTAGGATATGAATTAATAGCAACAGTTCCACATACTACCTCCTCTTTCATTGATACCAATCGTGGAAGAGGATTAGCCGAAGGCGCAACTTATTGTTACCGGTTAGTTGCTTTGTTTCCGGAGCCACGTGGAGGTGAAAGTCAAATTTCTTTAGAGCAATGTTCTTTGCCCATCGAAGCAGATGCTCCTGTAATAACAAAAGTTTCAATCGAAAAAACAGATGAAACAAACGGAGAAATTAGAATTGCGTGGGTAGCTCCAATTAATCCCAATCCTGCCTTTCCAGTTTTTGAATACAAAGTAATCAGAACACTTACTCCTGCTAACCCTACCTCTTGGGTGTTAGCACATACAGGAACGTTGCCAGATACCCAATTTGATTTTCTCGACCAAAATGTTAATTCCAAAGACAATATTTATCATTACGCAGTTGTTTTAGAGGCGCGTGCAACTTTGGCCAGCCCTGTTGGTATAAGAGATACATCTTCTATAGCATCTACAGTTAGATTAGAAATCAGATCAGGAACACAAAAATTAGATGCAATCTGGAATGCCACAGTTCCTTGGTCGATTATCTCTGAAAGTTTTCCCTTGCATGATGTTTATCGCGGACCCGAGGGTTCAACTGAGTTAAGTGGATTGCAACTCATAGCTCAGGTAAACGTACCCATTGATGGTTTTATATACGAGGATATCGGTCAGCATAATAATGTTCCATTAAATGAATCAGATGTGTATTGTTATAGGGTGATGACAAGAGGAACATACGGAAATCCAGTTCTTCCTGAGCCTTTAGAAAATTATTCTCAAGTACAATGTGCTCAGCCTAACGATGAAGAGCCACCCACTTGTTCTCCGGTTGTACAATTGGAAGGACAAAAAGATTGCGCTGCTTACTTTGCAGATCCTGCCAATTGTGGAGCAAGTGAATTTAGTAACACAATCAAATGGAACAGACCGGATGAATGTGGCGATGATATAATTGGTTACAGAGTATATACAGCAAATTCTACAGATGGTACTTATAGCTTGGTGGATAATCTTCCCTTAGTATTGCCCAATGGAATTAGGTACACAAGAGATACATTTTATATTGATGCAGGACTTACTTCATTTGCAAAATGTTACAAGATATCGGCAATAGATAGATCAGGTAACGAAAGTGTTTTGAGTGAAGCTACTTGTAATGATAATTGTCCTTTCTATGAATTACCCAATGTATTTACACCTAATAATGATGGCTGCAATGATAAATTTAGCGCCTATCGTTCTGTTCCAACAGGTGAGACATTATCAGGTGATTGTACACCAGTAAGCATAGAGAAGTGTGCTCGCTTTGTAAAGAAGGTGGTGTTCAAAGTGTACAATAGGTGGGGAAATCTTGTTTATGACTATGAATCATCTAATAGTGTAAATAGTGAGAACACCATTTTTATTGATTGGGATGGAAGAGACAATAACAAAAGTTTACTGCCAGCTGGGGTATATTACTACAGTGCAGATGTTACATTCGATTCTGTTGATCCTGCCAAGCGGAATAAAACCATCAAAAGTTGGGTACACTTAATCCGTTAAATGATGATTATTTTTTTTGATGGTGTTTGTAATCTTTGTAATAACTCAGTTCAATTCATCATTAAAAGAGACAAGAAGAATAAATTTAAGTTTGCTTCATTACAATCCTCATTTGCTAAAAATAATTTAAGTAAACACATCGATGTTGATAAGTTAGAGTCGATTGTGTTGCTTAATGAAGATAAATTATATACCAAAAGCGCAGCCGCATTACTAATCGCTAGAGAACTTTCAGGAATGTGGCCGATATTTTATGTTTTCATTATTATTCCGCCATTTATCAGAGATTGGTTTTATAATATCATCGCCAAAAACCGTTATAGAATTTTTGGTAAGAAGGACTCATGTATGATACCATCACCAGCTTTCACGGAAAAATTTTTGGATACTTAAGTTTAAAAAGGTTTGTTAGTTTTGTGATGAAATAAACCTAACGCATATGAAAGCCTACATTTTTCCCGGACAGGGCGCGCAATTCACTGGAATGGGCAAAGATTTATACGAAAGTAATGCTGTGGCAAAATCATTATTCGATGAAGCTAATGATATTCTCGGATTCAACATTACCCAAACAATGTTTAATGGCACAGCTGAAGAATTAAAAGAAACGAAAGTAACTCAGCCAGCAGTTTTTATTCATTCTGTTGCAGTTGCATTATCAAACACTTCCTTTAATCCTGATATGGTAGCAGGCCATTCTTTAGGAGAGTTTTCTGCATTGGTAGCGAACAAAACCCTTTCGTTCAGAGATGGATTAATCTTAGTCAGTAAACGAGCCGCTGCTATGCAAAAAGCTTGTGAGCTGCAACCATCAACTATGGCAGCAGTATTAGGCTTAGATGATAAAGTTGTTGAAGAAGTTTGTTCATCGATAAAAGAAGAAATTGTTGTTGCAGCAAATTATAATTGCCCTGGTCAGTTAGTTATATCAGGTAGTTTAAAAGGTGTTGAAGTAGCTTGTGAAAAATTGAAAGCCGCAGGTGCAAAACGAGCCATGATTTTACAAGTAGGTGGAGCATTTCACTCTCCATTAATGGAACCTGCACGCCAGGAATTAGCTGAAGCGATTGAATCAACTGATTTTAAAACACCGGCTTGTCCTGTTTACCAAAATGTAAGCGCACAAGCGGCAACAGATGTGGCAACAATAAAGAAAAATTTAGTTTCTCAATTAACTGCACCTGTTAGATGGACACAATCAGTCATCAACATGACAAACAATGGCGCAACAAACTACATCGAGTGTGGGCCTGGCAAAGTTTTGCAAGGTTTAGTGAAGAAAATTTCACCTCAAGTTGAAGTTGCTAGTTTATAAGGTAATAGTCGAATAAAACTTTACTTCAAGCTTATCAGGGCATTGTTGAAGCAATTCAACAATGCTTTTTTTTGAAATGGGGTCGACCAAGTTGGGTGCAATTTCTGCTAATGGAATCAACACAAATTTTCTTTCTGCAAATAATGGATGTGGAACAATTAAATTATCACTGTTGATAATTTTGTTTTCATATAGAATAATATCAATATCAATAATTCTAGGTCCCCATTTTTCTAACCTTACTCTACCTGCTTCCTTTTCAGCTACCAAACAAGTAGCAAGCAATTGTTCCACACTTAACTCTGTTTCCACACCAACTACCATATTTAAATATGATTCCTGATTAGAATTGCCCCAAGCATCAGTTTCGTATACTGAGGATAGTTCTTGTATCATCACTCCGTTTTTTTGTAAAAAATGGAGGCTCGCTTTTATGTTGTTCTCTCTGTTTCCCAGATTTGATCCTAAACCTAAAAATATCATTCCAAACTTGTAATTATCTTCAAATTAAACATACTTTTTATACACTAGATTGTTTTACTATTTTTGAAACTTAATTGTAGTGTATGGGATTTTGGAAAACGTTTTTCGCAAGCTTTTTAGCGCTTACAGTCTTTTTTATCGGCTCATTCTTCCTTTTCTTTGGTTTTATTGCAGCATTAAGCTCAGAAGAGCAAGTCGTTGTACAGGAAAAATCTGTATTGAAAATCAATTTAGACGGACAAATCAATGAATTGCAAGCAGAGAATCCATTCGAAGGTATACCGGTTTTAGGCAATGATATTTTAACGGTAGGTGTGATTGATTTAAAAAACACGCTTCTGAAAGCTAAAGAAGATCCAAAAATTGAAGGTATTGTGCTTCAGGTAAATTTTCCTATGACTGGTTATGCCTCTCTCGAAGAAATTAGAAACGCAATAATCGATTTTAAAGCAAGCGGAAAATGGGTTTATGCCTACAGCGATTACTTGTCTGAATCAGCTTATTATGTGGCTTCAGCCGCTGATAAAGTTTTTCTACATCCCGTTGGAGATATCGAATGGAATGGACTTGCCATAGAAGTTACTTTTTTCAAAAGGATGTTTGATAAGTTAGAAATCAAGCCTCAAATTTTCAGGGTTGGCGAATTTAAAAGTGCAGTTGAGCCTTTTATGCTAGATAAAATGAGCGAAGCAAGTAAACTTCAATTGCAAGAAACGATAGAAAGCCTATATGGATACGTTGTTGAAAAAGTAGCGGAATCTAGAAAGTTAGATAAAACCAAGCTGATGGAGATGGCAGATAAAATGACTATCAGAAATGCAAAACAAGCTGTTGAAGCTGGCTTAATTGATAGTCTTCTTTATCAAGATGAGTTTGAAAACATTATTAAAAATAAAATTGGGCTAACAGAAAAACAGAGCATTGCTTATATAAAGTTAAATAAGTACCAAAAGGCTATTAGCACCTACAAATCATCTAAAAATGAAATTGCTGTAATTGTTGGTGAAGGAGAAATTGTGCCCGGTAAAGGAGATGAAAACACCATTGGAGGCGATGCTTTTGCAAATGAAATAAAAAAGGCAAGACTAAGTGATAAAGTAAAAGCCATTGTGATACGTATTAATTCACCTGGTGGAAGTTTCATTGCTTCAGATAAAATATGGAGAGAAGTTTCATTAGCAGCGCAAACAAAACCTGTTATCGCATCTATGGGCGATTACGCGGCCTCTGGCGGTTATTATATGGCTATGGCTTGCGACACAATTGTAGCTCAACCTCACACCATAACAGGTTCAATTGGTATCTTCTCTATTTTATTCGATGCTAGTGGTTTATTAAATAACAAGCTAGGTATAACCAGCGAAGAAGTAAAAACAGGTGAATTTGGAGAATTGATAACAGTAAGTCGTTCCCTTACAGAAGCTGAAAAAGCTATCTGGCAAAAGAAAACAGAAGAAGGATATGATACCTTCACAGGTAAGGCGGCAGATGGTAGAGGTATGGCGATTGAGGATTTGAAAAAAGTGGCATCAGGCAGAGTTTGGACTGGAGCACAAGCTTTAGATAGAAAATTGGTCGATGTACTAGGAGGATTAGATGATGCTATTTTGTTAGCTGCACAAAAAGCAAACATAACGGATGACTATAAGACTAAGTTTCTTCCTAAAAGAAAACCATTGTTAGAACAATTGATGTCAGATATGGAGGACAATGCAAAAAACAAAACATTGCAAAATGAATTAGGCATGTATTATCCAATTTATCAACAAGCCAAAACACTTCAACAATTATCAGGTATGCAAGCGCGTATGCCTTATCAACTTAATATACACTAAGCATGAGCGTAATCAGAAACAACTGGACAAGAGAAGAAATTGAAAAAATTTATAACACTCCTGTTCTTGATTTAATTTATAATGCGGGCACTGTTCATAGGCAATACCACGAAGCAAGTGAGGTGCAAGTGTGTACTTTGTTGTCTGTAAAAACAGGTGGTTGCCCGGAAGATTGCGCTTATTGCCCACAAGCTGCTCGATATCATACCGATGTTAAAGTGCATAAGTTAATGGAAGTAGGAGAGGTGATGGAGAAAGCCATCGAAGCCAAAGAAGCAGGTAGCACACGTTTTTGTATGGGTGCAGCGTGGCGCGAAGTTCGAGATAATAAAGACTTTGACAAGGTATTAGACATGGTAAAAGGCGTTAGCCAAATGGGAATGGAAGTGTGTTGTACATTAGGAATGTTAAGCCCAGAGCAAGCACAAAAATTGAAAGATGCCGGTTTATACGCTTACAACCATAACCTGGATACAAGTGAAGAATTCTATCAAGATATCATTACATCCAGAAATTATGGCGATCGCTTGGATACATTAGAAAACGTGCGCAAGGCAAAAATTTCTGTTTGTTCTGGAGGAATTATTGGAATGGGCGAGAAAGAAGAAGATAGAATTGGAATGTTGCACACCTTGGCTACTTTGCCTGAGCATCCAGAGTCAGTTCCAGTTAATGCATTAGTTCCGGTAGAAGGCACCCCGTTAGAAGATCAGGAAAAAGTATCGGTTTGGGAGATGATTCGCATGATTGCAACAGCTAGAATAATTATGCCTAAAGCGATGGTACGCCTTTCTGCAGGTCGCGTGCGAATGAGTGTAGAAGAACAAGCACTATGCTTTATGGCAGGTGCAAACAGCATCTTCGCTGGTGATAAATTGCTAACTACACCTAATCCTGCCTATGTGGATGATAAGCAGATGTTTCAGATTTTACAATTGAAACCTAGACCTTCTCACAAAGAAAATTTGGTAAAACAGGTGGTTCTTTGAGGTAATATTTTGCATGATTTTATCACATATTCTACCAAAATAACGAAGTAAATCTCAATACGTTACCTCTATTTTAAGCGTAGTAACTTTAATGAGCTAAAGAAACGTACGGATTATTTTAGAACGTTGACTGTTGGGGATAATCATTTACTTGTAATTAAGATGGCTTCAGGTGGTTGTTTTTTAAAAATGGTAACAACGGCCATTACATTCATTTTCATCATTAAACCATATTGAGTAATCTATTTAATGAAAGTCTAAATTCATTTTGAACGAGTTAAAAACTTAGTTTTAATCTATTTCGATTTAGATAATTAATTAAATCAAAAGTAAACATACTATGTTTCAGTGAGAACAATCCTTGAGATTGGTCTCAAGTAAAATACCTTGGCCAAGTTAGAAACCTATAAAAACGAAAAGGCAAAGTATTTTCTACGAAATACTTTGCCTCAAGTTAAATGGAAGAAAAACTAGAATGATTGAGCTGAACCTAAACCACCTGCTACTTCTGTTTCGGCAGATTGAGAGACAACTGTTACAGATTTTTTTCTACCAAATGTAAAGGACGCAGATAATACCACCAAAGCTATTAATGCAATCCAATATATGTTTTTTTTCATGGCCTTATACTTAAAACATTTTAGCGCTTCCAGTTGCATAGTCAGAATTTTTATCTGCTGGCTTTACTTCCTCTTCTGTGCAAGATGATAGTGTTAAAGCAACTGTCATTAAGAAAGCGATCATTAGTAAATACTTTTTCATAAGTGTGGGGTTTATAATTTTATAATAGTTTTTTTGTTAGGTTACTTTTTATTAAAATTGATGTTACAAATGTCGGTTGGCTCTCTTAATCATTTTTACTTATTTTTTTAACTACCCTACTTCTGTGCCAAAATGAGAGCATTCATTATTTTTTGTTTTATAATATTTTCACTTCCTGCCAAAGCTCAAATCGATTCACTTTTATCAGCAGTTGGAGATTCGAATGATAAAGAAAAGGTTGAGGCCATTCTTACTTTTATGAGAAGTGAATTCAGCAGAAACCCTCAACTTGCTTTAGATGCTTCAGAAAAAGCGCTAGATATTTCTTATCGGATAAAAGATAGTCTGGCTATAACAAGGATATTATATGCTAAGGCATTTATACTTCGAAGAATGTCTAAAGAAAAAGAAAACTTAGTAGTGCTTAATGATGCGTATGGAATTGCAAAACGAAATAATTATTACGAAGAGTTAAGTAAAATCATCAACCTTAAAGCTCTTTCTTATACTTATTCAGCACAGTATGATTTGGCTTTACAAGCCAATTTCGAAGCCTTAACGATTAATGAAAAGTTAGGGAATAAGGAAGATATGAGTATTACTTGTAATAATATCGGACTTGTTTATTTTAAACTTAAAAATTATGAAGGAGCTTTAGAATATTATAGAAGATCTTTAGAACTGAAGAACTCAGTTAATAATAAATTTGATTTAGATCGTCTTTATATCAATATGGCTCTTTGCTATAACCAATTAGGCGATTTACCAACAGCAGAAGCTTATTTGATTAAAGGACTAAATATCTGTAAAGATGATTGCGCTACAGATCTTAAGATGTCTGCTGCATGTTGTTTTGGAATAATTAATCTTGCAAACAATAAATTAGAAGAATCTGAAAGATATTTTATCGAAGCTATTCGATTATCAAAGGAACAAGATGAAAAATTACTGCAAATCGAATCATTAAAAGGCTTAGCTGAAGTTTACGAAAAGCAAAATAAATTAGATAAAGCCCTTGGAGTTTTGCTTGAAGCTGAAAAACTGGCTCTGTCGTCATACTATTATCAGAACCTAGCAGATATTTATAAAAAGAACGCTAAAATTTATTCGCTTAAAAACGATTTTGAAATCTCAACCCAATACAGTAATAAGTATATTCAACTTCGCGATAGTTTAATGAGCGAAGAACTCATTAAAAATCTAGCGGATGTTCAAGCTAAATATGCTGAACGCGAAAACCTATCAACCATACGCGATAATGAAAAAATTATCAAAGCTCAAAGAAGTTTAAACTACGCCATTGCCTTTATCGTGGTAATGGCATTTGCATTTATCTATTTAATTATGCGCAACAGCCGCATGATTAAGAAACTTAACGCTAAACTAGCCTTAGAAGTAGAAAAGAAGACTAAGGAATTAATCAAAGCCAATCATAACTTAAAACAAGTGAATGATGAGTTGGATAATCTTGTTTACAAAACTTCGCATGATATCCGCGGGCCACTTGCAACTTTAAAAGGAGTTTGCAACATCGCCATTATGGATGTAAAAGATCCAATTGCATTGTCGTTTTTGCATAAGTTGGATATTACCTCCTCACAGCTTAATCAAGTTTTAGATAAGTTTTCTCGCGTCAACGAAATTTATAATACACATGTTCGCCCTGTTTCTGTGGATATAGAGTGGGTTATAAAAGGTATTTTACAAAATCAAACACAAATACAACGCATCAAACCAATTGATGTACAATTTCACATTGACCCAACTCCTGAATTTAAAACTGAACCTAACTTGTTCTATTATGCAATGTCAAGTGTTATCGATAATGCTTTTAAATATTACAACGAATCGCCAAGAATTGAATCGTATGTTAAAATTGAAGTAATAAACAAAGGAAAAGAAATTCAAATTAAAATCCGAGATAATGGTGTTGGAATACCCATCAACCTCGATGAAGATTCGCTGTTCCATATGTTCACAAGAGGTTCCGAACGTTCTCTAACAGGAGGCATGGGTTTATTTATAGCGGCCATATCAACTCGAAAAATACAAGGAGAAATTCATTTCAACCGCGCAGAAGATTTTTCATTTACCGAATTTCTATTCGATTTGCCAATGGTTCCAGATCCTGCACGCATCGAAAAGCCAAGAGACAGAAATTAATAGTTGAATAATTCTTTAACCTCGTAATTTATCTTTTTCCATTAAGCGATTATTGCGAAATTCGCACCTTATGGCTGAAAAGAAATTTAAGAGATATACGATCACGGCGGCCTTGCCTTATGCTAATGGTCCCATTCACATAGGGCATGTGGCTGGTGCTTATTTACCCTCTGATATTTACGCACGTTACCTGCGATTAAAAGGTGAAGATGTAGCCTTCGTTTGTGGCTCAGATGAACATGGAGTTGCCATAACATTAGGTGCGAAAAAAGAAGGAATCTCTCCTAGACAGTTTGTTGATAAGTATCATGCTTTGATGAAAAAAGCATTTGAAGATTTTGGTATCAGTTTCGATATTTATTCACGAACGTCTAATGAAATTCATTACCAAACTGCACAAGAATTTTTCAAAAAGATTGATGAACAAAATATTTTTTTAGAAGAAACATCAGAACAATATTATGATGAGAAAGAAAATATTTTTTTAGCAGATCGTTACATTTCAGGAACGTGCCCAAATTGCGGCCATACAAACGCGTATGGCGACCAATGCGAGAAGTGTGGAACATCACTTAGTCCACGCCAACTTATTAATCCAAAATCAACTGTTTCTGGAGCTACGCCCGTTCTAAAACCAACTAAGCATTGGTATTTTCCTCTCAATAAATTTGAAGCATGGCTGAAGGATTGGCTAATTGAAGGACATGCGAAAGATTGGAAAAGCAATGTATATGGCCAATGTAAATCTTGGATTGATCAAGGATTACAACCACGTTCCATTACGCGGGATTTAGAGTGGGGTATACCTGTTCCTAGAGAAGATGCAAAAGGAAAAGTGTTATATGTTTGGTTCGATGCGCCAATAGGGTATATCTCTGCCACAAAAGAATTAAAAGGGAAAGATTGGGAAAAATATTGGAAAGATCCTGAAACACGTTTAATACATTTTATTGGAAAAGACAACATCGTTTTTCATTGCATTATTTTTCCTGCTATGTTAAAAGCCGAAGGAAGTTTTATACTTCCGGATAATGTTCCTGCTAACGAGTTTTTAAATTTAGAAGGAGATAAACTTTCAACTTCTCGAAATCATGCAGTTTGGTTACACGAATATTTAGTTGATTTTCCCAATAGAAAAGATGAGTTACGCTATACCATTACCTCTATTTCTCCTGAGACAAAAGATGCAGATTTTACTTGGAAAGATTATCAGCAAAAAGTAAACAGCGAATTAGTAGCCATACTCGGTAATTTTGTAAATCGAGTAATGGTATTGACCTGGAAATACTTTGATGGTAAGGTTCCTTCTGCTGAAGAAATAAAACCTACTACAGAAAAACGAGAAAGAATATTATCCCTTTACCATGATGCGCACAATAATCTCAATACATCCATCAAAGAAATGAATCGCGCATTGGATGAATTCAGATTCAGAGATGCACAATTCCACATGATGAATTTAGCTCGCGTTGGCAATAAATTTTTAGCCGATACAGAACCGTGGAAGCTAGCTAAAGAAGATATGGAAGCAGTGGCCGGCATATTAAATTATTCGTTAATGGTGGTTGGTAATATTGCTTTTGCTTGCCAACCTTTTCTGCCGGATGCATCGTTGTCTATGTTAAAGCAATTGAATATTGATAGTAAAGATTCTAAAAAATTCTGGAACAATGAAGAATTGATTGAACCATTAAAAGAAGGACATCAGCTGAATCAACCTGAATTGTTATTCAGAAATGTGGAAGATGAAGATATTGCTAAGCAAGTAGAAAAGTTACAATCAGTAAAAAAGAAAAAAATGGAAGCGGCACAAGAGACAAGCGCAATAAAACCCATTAAGGCAACCATTGTATTCGATGACTTTGCTAAAATCGATATTAGAATTGGTAAAGTTGTAGCTGCCGAAAAAATGGAGAAGTCTGATAAACTTTTGAAGTTAACCGTAGAAAGTGGTGTTGACACAAGAACTATTTTAAGTGGCATAGCCAAACATTACACACCGAAACAAATGATTGGAAAACAAGTAACTTTTGTTGCTAATCTGGCTCCACGTAAAATGATGGGTTTTGAATCGCAAGGCATGATTTTAATGGCGGAAGATGCACAAGGAAAATTAAGATTGGTATTACCAGATGATGAAGTGAATCCTGGAGCAACTGTTGCTTAAAAGATAAAACCGGTGATGAGCCGGTTTTATTTTTTCTAAGATGCATTTCATTTTACACTAAGCTTAAAATAGGCACATCTGTTTCTTCTAACAAGCGCGCCACTAATTTACCTTTAGAATTGTTTTCATTTTGTCCGTGGTCGCGAAGTAAAAGGGTTAGTAAATCAATTTTGTTTTTGTGTACATAATCTTGAATAGCAGAAGGAAAATCATCACTCTTGATAAACACATATTCATGGTTCACCAATTCAAGATAATATTCTAGTGATTCTTCGGCTTCATCTACTTTAGGTTTATATTCTTTTTCGATGTGTAATACATCTACCTTTGCTTTGCTGTTTTGGGCTACATCACGCAAGGGTTCTAAAACATTGCCAACTTGGATTTCTTTAAAGTCGTTGGCATACACTATGTTTTCAATATTTGTTTTATTGTTTCCTTTCGGAATAATTAACAATGGAGCATCAGTAAGTTTTAATAACTCTTTTACCATTGCCTTACCTGATAACCCAATCAACACTAACTGTGGTTTAATTTGTTTGATGGCTTCCTGAATTTTTTCTATAATCTTACCACCTGTGATAGAAAGTCTAACATGGGCATGCCAATCTTTTAAAACTGTTTCTTGTAAAGTTTTAAATTGATTATAAGCTTGCAATTGCAAATTTTCATTTAACTCTGGCATAACGTGCAATAATTCGATATGCACATTTTCTTTTTGATATAATGCCCTCGCATAATTGATGGCTGTAACAGATGCTGATTGAAAGTCTATGGGGATAAGGATGGTTTTCATAACATTTTATTTACTTGAATAAAGGTACTTCAAGCAACAGATTATCATCCTCAAGATTGTCAGACTAAAAATTGATATTAGTCATGCAAACGTTAACTGTTGAATTTAGTCATTGTATTTGCTAAGCCGGTAGTGCAAAAAGATAAAATCATTTCCCCGGCTTTATCCATATAAATGGGTAAAGCATCAATTTCACTTTTAGAAAAATTTCCTAACACATAATCTACTTGCTGACCTTTTCCAAATTCACTACCTATACCAAAGCGCAGGCGAGCGTAATCTTGTCCGCTTAAAAATTGTTCAATACTTTTTAAACCATTGTGTCCGGCAGAACTGCCTTTGCCTCGCATGCGCAATGTGCCAAAAGGCAAGGCTAAATCATCCATCACAACTAATACATTTTCTTTAGGTATAGAAAGCTCTTGCATCCAATAAGCAACAGCTTTACCACTCGCATTCATGTACGTAGTAGGTTTAATGATGTTTATGCTTTTGCCTTTGTATTTTAATAAAGTATAGTAGGCATGTCTTTCTAAACTGAAATCTATTTTATGTAAATCCGCTAGTCGGACGGCAATCAGAAAGCCAATGTTATGGCGTGTGAGTTCATACTCAGGTCCGATGTTTCCTAAACAAGCGATTAAAAATTTCATAAAGTATAAAAATAAAAAAAACCTTTCTGTTTAAGCAGAAAGGTTTTGTATAGAATCAATTAGCTTACTTCTTACCTTCTTCTTTCTTAGCAGAAGCAGCAGCTGGCTTAGCACCTGCAGCTGGTTTAGCGGCAGCAGTAGCACCTGCAGCAGGAGTTTCCGCAGCCTTAGCAGCTTCTTCAGCGGCCATGCGAGCAGCACGAGGAACTTCTACAGCAGCAATAGCAGCGGCTTTAGGATCTAAGAATTCTAGACCAGCAATATCCATATCACCAACTTTTACAGCATGGTGGAAATCAAGTTCTGCAACACTTACATCAATATGATCAGGCATATCTTTAGGGAAGCCATAAACTTTTAAAGCAGCGCGTTTGCGGATAAGTGTTCCACCTTTAGAAACACCTGGCGCATTTCCTACTAAGCGAACTGGAATTTGCATTTTGATTTTGCGATCATCGCTGATGCGCAAGAAATCTGCGTGTAAAATGATTTCACTTACAGGATGGAATTGTACTTCTTGTAAGATGGCTTTGTATTCTTTGCCTTCTACATTAACTAACACGAAGTGTGCTTCGTTGGTATATACTAATTCGCGGAAAAGAATCATGGGAGCGTAGAAATGAATTTGCTCATTATCTCCGTACAACACGCATGGAACATTGCCTTCTTCTCTGATTTTCTTAGAGTCAGCCTTTCCGAGATTTGCTCTTTTATACCCTATAATCTCTATGGTTTTCATAATTGTTAATTGTTTATGGTTAGTTAAATTATAAACGCATGAATAAAGAACTGATGGATTCGTGATCGTGTATTTTACGAATAGCTTTCGCGAACAAATCAGAAACAGTGAGTACTTTAATTTTATTGGTTTTTTGTTTTAAAGGAATGGTATCGGTTACAACCAATTCTTCTAATACAGAATTCTCGATGTTTTCGTAAGCATTGCCGCTTAAAACTGCATGTGTACAAACTGCGCGCACCGAGTTAGCTCCTTTTTCCTTTAAAAGTGCTGCGGCTTTGCATATAGTGCCGGCTGTATCAACTAGGTCATCAACTAATACAACATCTTTTCCTTCTACCTCGCCAATCAAACGCATCGATTCTATTTTATTGGCTTCTTTTCTGTATTTATCACATACAGCCAAATCAGCTTCAAAAAATTTCGCAAAACTTCTCGCACGTTTGATGCCTCCTACATCCGGGGAAGCAAACATGATATTTTCTAACTGAAGTGATTTCAGATATGGCACAAAAATGAAAGCACCATCTAGATGATCAACCGGAATATCAAAGAAACCTTGAATCTGATCTGCATGTAAATCGCATGTCATAATGCGAGAAGCACCTGCAGCAGAGATCAAGTTGGCAATCATCTTAGCTGCAATAGCAACGCGAGGTTTATCTTTTCTATCCTGACGTGCATAGCCAAAATAGGGGATAACAACATTTACATTTTGCGCACTAGCTCTTTTAGCAGCATCGACCATCAACAGTAACTCCATTAGGTTATCAGTAGGAGGGAAAGTTGATTGAATTAGAAATACTTCGTGACCGCGAACCGATTCAGTAATAATGGGACACATCTCGCCATCGCTGAAAGTCTGGTATTTTACTTCGCCCAGCGGCTCACCATAAGAGTGGGCGATTTTTTCTGCCAGGTAAAGGGTAGATCTGCCGCTGAAAAGTTTTACTGCCATTTTATTTTTGGTTGTGGGTTTTCATTTAAAATACCCAAAATCCCTATAACTAAAAATCCCACCCCGAGGGGTCGAGGCGGGATTCTTTTTGTTGTCCTACTAGGATTCGAACCTAGAAAAGCAGAATCAAAATCTGCTGTGTTACCATTACACCATAGGACAATACCTTGCCCAAAATTTGGGTCTGCAAAGGTAGAATTTTTTCATAAAAAGCAATACGTTGCTTTTAAAATTTTGACCTGTAAAAAAAGGTTCTAGGCTTTTTTTATTTGGGTATTCCAGTATCTCTAAGTTAAAATAAGATTTTAAACTTTGTTAGTCAGGCAATTACATAGGGCTACTGCATGATCGGGCAATTTTATTTTGTTCAGTGATTTAATGGATAATGGCTAATTTGCAGACTTAAATTTTTTAGAATGGTATCAGTAAATAACATTACGCTTCAATTTGGTAAAAGAGTATTGTTCGATGAGGTAAACTTAAAGTTTGTCGGAGGTAATTGTTACGGTGTAATTGGTGCTAATGGAGCTGGTAAATCTACTTTTTTAAAAATTTTATCCGGTGAGGTAGAACCAACTAGAGGCAATATTTCGATTGAGCCTGGAAAACGCATGGCTGTTTTAAAGCAGAACCATTATGAGTATGATGAGGTAAGCGTAATCAATACTGTGCTGATGGGCCACCAAAAGTTATGGAGCATCATGCAAGAAAAAGATGCCATTTATGCTAAGCCGGATTTTTCGGAAGAAGATGGCGTGCGTGCTTCAGAATTAGAAGCAGAATTTGCAGAGATGGACGGGTGGAATGCACAGTCGGATGCGGCTGCTTTGTTAAGTGGTTTAGGTATTACAGAATCAGAGCATGAAAAATTAGTCAAGGAGTTAAGCGGTAATCAAAAAGTAAGAGTGTTATTGGCACAGGCTATCTTTGGCAATCCGGATGTGTTAGTGTTAGATGAACCTACCAACGACCTTGATTTAACAACCATCAGCTGGCTCGAAGATTTCTTATTAGAATTTAAAAATACTGTTATTGTTGTTTCTCACGATCGTCACTTTTTAGATACAGTTTGTACACACATTGTAGACATAGATTTTCAGCAAGTAAAATTATACACCGGCAATTATTCTTTCTGGTATCAATCTTCTCAATTAGCCCTACAACAGCGTTCCTCAGCTAATAAAAAAGCAGAAGAGAAGAAAAAAGAATTGCAAGAATTTATTGCGCGTTTTTCTGCCAATGCATCTAAATCTAAGCAAGCAACAAGTAGAAGGAAATTATTAGAAAAGATTAATGTTGATGATATTCAACCTTCTACCAGAAGATACCCTGCTATTATCTTTCAACAAAAAAGAACTGCCGGAGATCAGATTTTGCAAATCGAAAACCTAAGCTATTCTTTAAATGGAGAAGTTCTATTCAAAGGTTTAGATTTATATGTAAACAAGGGAGATAAAATTGCAGTGTTGAGTAGAAATGGTTTGGCGGTAACATCTTTATTCGAAATTTTAAATAACAACCTACAACCAACAACGGGAAGCTATAAGTTCGGGCAAACCATAACTACCGCCTATTTGCCGGTGAACAACGAAGAGTTTTTTAAAAGTAACGATAACTTAATCGATTGGTTAAGACAATTTGCTGAAGAGGAAAACAAAGATGAAGTGTATATCAGAGGATTTTTAGGTAAGATGTTGTTTTCCGGTGAAGAAGTTTTTAAGAAGTGCAGTGTTTTATCCGGAGGAGAAAAAGTGCGTTGCATGGTTTCGCGCATGATGTTAGCAGGAGCTAATGTTTTACTTTTAGATGAACCTACCAACCACCTCGATTTGGAATCTATTCAGGCTTTTAACAATGCATTGAAAGATTTTCCAGGAACGGTTATTTTTACCTCACACGATCATGAGTTTACCCAAACTGTTGCAAACAGAATTGTTGAATTAACGCCTAATGGTGTTATAGATAAACTTATGACTTACGATGAATACATCGAAAGCGAAACAGTTACCTCGCAAAAAGATACTTTATACCAAGTTCTGTAATAATTAGGGTGGAATATCTTTTAAAATTTAATGTAAGGTAACGTTGGTATATATTTACCAAGCCTATAAACTTATGTTAAATTTTGGTTAATTAGGTTGAGTGGTTTTTTCTTTATCATTTTTATTCGTTGCTTATACCTATGAAATATCCTTCATTGGTTTCTGATGTCCTTAATTCTAATGAATTATTCGATGTTCTTGCTTGGGCATCTGCTAGAATTAACTTATTAGGAGAGCACATTGATTATAACCATGGATTTGTTTTGCCGGCATCCATTCAGTTTAAAACCATATCTGGTATTAAGTTTAATAACAAAAATGAATTTCGATTTTCATCAGACCATCATCCAATTGTTAGTATAGAGCAAATTCAAAAGCAATCAGGTGATAAAGCTTGGGTCAATTATTTACTGGGTGTTATGGATAAGTTTAGTCAGCATGGTATTGCTATACCTTTTTTTGACTGTACAATACTTAGCAATATTCCGATTGGTGCCGGTCTTTCTTCTTCAGCTGCATTGTCTTGTAGTTTCGCATTAGCCTTGCAAAACTTTTTAGGACTGAATTTTTCCTTAGAAGAGCTGGCTAAAATAGCCCAATGGTCGGAGCACGAATACGCAGGTGTTAAATGTGGATTAATGGATCAAACAGCTTCATTACGAGGCAAGGCTTCTCATGTTCTTGTGATGGATTGCCTAAGCAATGAAGTGGAGTATGTACCTATTCAATTTTTAAAAGAAAAGTTAGTTTTATTGGATAGTGGTGTAAAGCATATGTTAGATAACTCTGCGTATAACAAAAGAAGGCAGTCATGTGAGGAAGGATTAAGCATCATAAAATCACAATTTACTAACGTGCATTCGTTCAGAGAAGTTAGCTTGGAAATGATTCAGGTTATTCAAAATGAAGAAATAAAGCGAAGATGCCAGTATGTTATACAGGAAATAGAACGAACACAATTAGCGGTTTCTGTTATTAAAAGTAAAAATATAAAAGCATTAGGATCGCTAATGAATGCAACACACCACGGCTTATCTAAATTGTACGAAGTAAGTTGCAAGGAAATAGATTTTATAGTTGAAGAATTGCAAAAGTCTTCTTCCGTATTAGGTGCGAGGATGATGGGTGCAGGTTTTGGTGGCTGTGTTTTGGCCTTGGTTAATACTTCTGAATTTGACCGAATCCTTCCCAATCTAGTAGAAAATTATAACAAGACATTTGCGATAAACCTAAAACATTACGAAGTTACTATTGATGATGCAAGTGGATGTATCTTGCAACCAATAGTATGAGAAAAGAATTTGGTAAATTACCTTCGGGCAAGCAAGTCTATAGCTACACAATCAAAAATAGCGAAGGCCTTTCCTTATCAGCTATAAACTTAGGAGGAATTATTACTTCCTTACAATTTCATTTTCGCACAGGCTTGGTTGATACAGTTATCGGCTATCCCTCACTGGAACAATATTTGCCCAATTCTGCTTACTTGGGCGCAATTGTAGGTCGTTATGCGAATAGAATAAGAAATGGTGCATTTAAATTAGAAGATAAACTCATACAGTTATCTAAAAATAATAGTCACAATCACCTTCACGGTGGACTATATGGTTTCGATCAGCAATTTTGGAATATAGAAATAGATACCTTTGAAAATTATCCTTCTCTTTTTCTTTCTTATATTAGTGAACATGGAGAAGAAGGTTACCCAGGAGAATTACATGTAAACGTAATATACCAGTTAATGGAAAATGCTTTAAAAGTAATTTTTAAAGCTAAAACTAATTCAACTACAATAGTTAACCTAACGCAACATAGCTATTTTAACTTATCTGAAGTTAAAACAACTATCGTGAATAATTTTTTACAAATAAATTCGAGTCGTTTTGCACCAGTAGATGAGAATCAAATTCCCAATCAAGGTTTATTAAACGTTGAGCAAACTCCTTTCGATTTCCGCAATGTAGTGCGTATACAAGATATACTTTCTCAAAATCATCCTCAATTGGTTATTGGCGAAGGCATTGATCACAGTTGGGAAACTAACAAACTTCTTCAAACACCAATAGCAAAACTTATCAATGAATACGAAAAGCGGGCTATGTCTGTGTACACCAATCAACCAGCTTTACATGTTTACACTGGAAATCATTTAAAAAATATAGGTTTGCCTAAACATGCAGCAATCTGTTTTGAAGCACAACATTTTCCTGATGCTATTAACCAACCATCTTTAGGAAATCCTATTCTTAATCCTACCGAGAAATATTATCACGAAACCATCTTTAAATTTTTTGATCTTTAATTTTATTATCCACCGAACAATTCTATAATTTTATCGGTTGTATGAATATGCGTAAAATAGTAATTGTACTTAGTTTGTTTCTTTTAGTTTCCTGTATAGAAAGTACGGAAATTAAAGTACAACGATTTTTGATAAAAGGTAATGAGGCATTACAAAAACAAGATATTCAACAGGCTCAATATTATTTTTCTGAGGCAGTAAAACTTGATTCTTGTTTTGCTGATGCTCTAAATAATTTGGGCACTTTGTATTACAATCAACAACAGTATAGCAAAGCCTTAGATTTTTATAGTCAAACCTTAGCTTGTAAGCCTAATTGGCAAACAGCTTTGTTTAACAGAGCCAATACATTTTATGAGCTAAAAGAGTATTACAATGCTTTGCAAGATTTAAGTGAAGTAGCGAAAATTAATTCTGATACTTTTGCTTTACATTTTGCAAGAGGCTTAGTGTATGCCAGGATGAAGGATTTTAAAAAGGCTGAACAGGCATTTATTTTAAGTTTAAATAAAAATAGTCAAAGTGCAGAAGCCAAAGTAAATTTAGCTTCTGTATATTATTATCAGAATAAACTTAAAGAAGCAGAAGCATTAATTGAAGATGCGATTTTGATTAACGATAGTTTAGCAAACGCTTACAATACAAAAGCCTTAGTATTAATTAAAAGAAAACAATTAGATGAAGCCTTATTAGCTGTAAACAAGGCATTGAAAATCTCACCTAAAGATGCTTTTGCCTTAAATAACAGAGGATTTATTTATTTACTTCAACAAAAGGAGAAGGAAGCACTAGAAGATTTTAATCAAAGTATTTTGCAAGATCCTTACAATGCATGGGTTTATCGTAATAAAGGAATCTATTATTTAGGTAAAAACGATAAAGTCAATGCAGCTCGTTTGTTTGAGCAAGCAAGAAAGTTAGATGATTTTGTTGAAGACTTAGACTCACTTATAGCGGTTGCCAATCAATAATGATTAAAGAACTTTCTATATTAAACATCAGAGATTTTCTATCAAAAAGGTTAACACAACAATTGCCTGGTCACATAGCGCATGATGTGATGCGCGCTAGGCCAAATGGAAATATAATTCCTAACTTCAAACATAGTTTACCACCTAAGCCTGGAAGTGTCTTAATTTTATTAACAGAGCGAAATGGAGAAATTGCATTTCCTTTAATTAAACGACAAGAATATCTCGGAGCGCACAGCGGACAAATTAGTTTGCCGGGAGGAAAAGCAGAAGAAGGTGAAAGTGAAGTTGAAACTGCTTTAAGAGAAGGATTTGAAGAAATTGGTGTGCCACAAGATAAAATTGAAGTGGTTGGTAAACTCTCAGAATTCTTTGTGATTCCAAGTAACTTTATCGTGCGACCTGTAATCGGTTTACTTCATCAACCCGTTGAGTTCATAAAAGACAATCGCGAAGTAGAAAAAATTATTTTCGGAACACTTACGAATTTGTTGGCAGACCAAGTGGCAAAGGAAAAAGAAATTCTGGCTGCTGGTCGTTTCAAAATGTGGGCACCTCATTTCGAAATTGAGAATGAAATAGTTTGGGGAGCAACCGCTATGATGCTTAACGAACTAAGGATGATTTTGAAAGAAAAGTTTTAGAGTTTGTAAGGTAAAAACTGCGAAACATCTCCACCATAACGGTGTACTTCTCTAATAATGGAAGAACTAATCCACGCAAGTTGTGGTGTAGTAATTAAAAAAACAGATTCTAAATCTGCGTGTAATTTCCTGTTTACTTGCGATATACTGTTTTCGTATTCAAAGTCGGTAGTATTTCTTAAACCACGTAATAAATAATTGGCTTTGTGTTTTTGGGCGTATGTAGCCGTTAGCTCGGCATAAGTATCAACATGGATGTTATTGTATTCTTTAAAAGTTTCTTTAATCTTCTCAATCATGTTGTTAATCTCAAAGTATCGAACACTTTTGTTACTATTATAACCAATGGCGATAATGATCTCGTCAAACAACTGAAGTCCACGCAATACAATGTCTTCGTGACCTTTAGTAAAGGGATCGAAAGAACCTGGGAAAATGGCTATCTTTTTTGGCATCAGGTCTATTGTTTGATGCTGTATAAATCGAAGAAATGGTGTTCCTGTAATTCATCAAACATGTAACCAAATTTTAAGGTGGGAGGTCTTTCACCAAAAGTTACATTTTTAATGTATTTGTAAAATTCGTGATAGTGCGGAGAATTTTTACCGATATATCCCCATACTACAACTTCGCTGCTTTGCTGATTCATGTTGAGTGATTTTAATACCAACATGATGTAGCGTATGTAATCTTCAAAGTGTTTGATTACAAACTGATTGTAAAATATCAATTTGTTCTTTTTACAAACTGCAATGTGGAGTTTAAAACGATCGATATAAATATAAATCGGTGTTGATTTTCCTTTGTAGGCAAATCCCAGAAAACCTTCTATGAGAGCTGCGCTTTGGTGAGAAAACTCGAGTTGAGTCTTTCCATAAAGTGCGCTTAACCACTTGTGGAAGATACTAGGTATGGCAAAAACAGTAACTGCATCTTGTAATCGATGTTCTTGTTTCAAAATAGTCTCTGTCTCGGCATCAAAAGAAGCATTGAATTTCAGGTATTCTTCCTTTCCTTCATCAAGAAATAAAGCTTTGGGTACCTGAACAAATTTTTGAGTTTTGAAGGATGCTGTTACTTTTTTCCAAAAACCTGCACCTAAAACTTCATGTGCTTCAAAAATGGAAGTAAGTGTATTAAAAAGCTCTTCCTGAGAGGCAACCTCAGGAAGAACATAATCTTCTACTTGTATAACGCGTTGGTCTTCGCCAATGATAAGAATTTGAAAATCTCGAATACCAAAGTTGAGAAATAGTTGATATTGTTGGAGGTTTTCTTCATCAAAGCGGTCGTCCTTGATTTTTTTAATTAACCTAAATGATGAAGTTTTTGCCTGCACAATTATTCCCAGTTACCTGCTGTACTAACATCTGAACGAGAACCAAATCGAAGTGGCTTTCTGTTTTTAGCTTCGTTGCTTTCTCTTCTTTCCGGATTGATAGGGTTAGGATCTTTAACTTCGATAACAGAGACTTTAATACCATTTCGGTTAATCACATCTGTAAAAATGTCGAAGGTTTTATCAGAGTTTGGTAATTGACCGAGTGTTTTAATATCAATCTTATCATTAAACTGAATCTTTGTGAAAGATACTAGTAATTGACCTTTGCTGATTTTTGTGCCTGGTTCAATTCTGGCTACTTGGTTAACAGTTCCTGGCTCAAGGAATGAAAATTCATCAACCTTATCATTACCTTCTCTTTTTAGTTTGTAAGACTTAGCGCCTTTTACAACTTTGTCGCCCGGCTTTACTGAGATTTCAATAAGATTTCCATTATCTGCAGCCGTGATATTATAGATTTTATTGAAAATTTTCTCTTTTGCAGATACTTTACCAATAGTGTCAACCAATTGAATTACTTTTTCTTGACCATAACCGAGAGGTATGATACTATCACGTTTTACAATTATCGGTACAATTCCGTTTTCAATAAAGTTGGTCAAGGTATCCCAGCTGCTGGTGTATTTACCATGTTGTTCTAAATAAACTTTTTCAGCTTCGCGGATGATGGATAACTTATCAATGATGATTGCCTCTGTGGCAGCAATGGCTTTTCTTTCTTCTATTGTCGAGTCGATAGAATTATATAAATAATAGGCCAGCGATAAGCTAAGTAATAATAGGATGAATGAAACAATTTTGGTAAGGTTCATTGGTAAACAATTTAAGCTACAAGTATAGGAATTTTCGCGTTTAAATTACAATAATTGGCTGTATCAGCCTATTTTTCTCCAATCAAAGGAAAGTTTTGATGTTGAAAAGAACCGATGCTTCTCAACTGGTGCTATTTTTTCAATTTCTTCTATATCCATCCACCTTACATCGCTTATTACTTTTGTTTCTGTTTCGGGGTCCTTTCCGATGTTCAATTCGCCACTCAATAGAGTTACCTGATAAAATATCTCAATGGCGTGAAGTGGTTTTTGAATGTGTTCGTGAATAAATAGAAATTGACCGATAGTTACATTTAAACCTGTTTCTTCTTTAAATTCTCTTATTAGTACTTGCTCCAAAGTTTCGCCAAACTCAAGTCCACCGCCTGGGGGTGCCCAAAAATCACCTTCTCTTAAACCTTTATGGTTTACCATTAGCAATCTGGATTGGTGCCAACACAAGCCACAAACCCTTACTCTAACTTTATTCCCATATTTTTGGATGATTTCAGCTTCCATTCAAAGTTTTTTTGTCTTTTGCGCCTGCTTTTGTGTTAAAATTCGTTATTGTGGCAAAATAGTTGATTGTTAATCATAAATTTGTCTAAAATTCAACGCTATGAATAAGTTTTTGTATTTGATTGCTTTTGTTTTGATGGGTTCAGTTGCTTTAGCGCAAACTGTGGCTAAGCAAACTGGTCCGGTAATAACTTGGGAAAAGGCTTCTCATGATTTTGGTAAAATCACTCAAGGCGATGTTGTGGAACATACTTTTCGATTTACTAATACTGGTAACGAGCCTTTAATCATTACTAATGTTCAGGTAAGTTGTGGTTGTACAACCCCTAAAGGTTGGCCGAAAGATCCGGTTATGCCCGGAGGCAAAGGTGAATTAACGGTGGCCTTTAACAGCACTGGTAAAATGGGCATGCAAAACAAACCTATTACCATTATTTCAAACGCGGTTAATGATGCTAAAATCACTTTTACAACAGAAGTATTAGAGAGGAAACCTCAGTAGATGATTTCAAAAAATGATAATAGAAGAAAAGCCTGTTAAACAGGCTTTTTTAATTTGATGGCTTTCCAAATTAAACTGAACCAACCAGCTAAAAGAAAAACTCCTCCAATGGGTGTTAACCAAGCAATGGTTGTAAGATTAAATATGGCCAGCACATATAAACTGCCTGAAAAAAGAATGATGCCCAACAACCATAATAAACTTGTCCAGTGTGCTGAAATTTCCTTTTGGAAACTAATGGACAATAAAGCTAAAGCATGAAAAAAATGATAGCGGTTGGCTAACTCAAACGTTAGGGTTCGACCGTTACTTTCCAGTAAGTTTTTTAAAGCGTGTGCGCCAAAGGCACCAATGGCAACAGCAGTAAAACCTAATACAGCCGCCAGTAAAAGTGTTTTTTTCATATCGTGTAATTTCTTTGTCCGAAAATAGCGGAACCCACACGCACAAAAGTGCTTCCTTCTTGTATAGCAATTTGGTAATCGCTGCTCATACCCATCGAAAGTTCTTTCATTTCAAATTGAGGAGGTAATGCTTTAGACTTTAAGGTTTCGAACAGTCTTTTTAACCCTGCAAACTCTTGTTTTATTTTTTCAACCTCATCTGTTAGAGTAGCCATGCCCATCAAGCCAACAATCTTTACATTTGTAAAATCAGATTTCCCGGTCTGTTCAATCAATTGAAATAATTCAGTTTCATTTAATCCAAACTTAGTTTCTTCCGCTGCAATATGTATTTGCAACAAACAGTGAATAATTCGATTGTGTTTCTTGGCTTGTTTGTTAATTTCTTCTAACAACTTGAAACTATCTACCGAATGAATCAGGATAATAAACGGAGCGATATACTTTACCTTGTTACTTTGCAAATGGCCAATTAAATGCCATTGAATATCCTTTGGAAGTTTTTCATATTTAGGAACCAACTCCTGTACCTTGTTTTCTCCGAAAATTCTTTGTCCGGCTTGGTAAGCTTCTACAATGGCTTCAACAGGATGCGTTTTGCTCACCGCAATTAACTTGCAGGTAGCAGGCAAGTCCTGAGTAATTCTTGCTAGTTTTTCTTTCAGAATCATGTATTTTTAACGGCTCAAAATTACAAGGTAAAATCGATAGAAAGATGGCGATACTCGGCACATTATTAAAAAAAGGAATCAGGTTACGAGAGATGTTGGAAGAAGAGTACACTTCACCGGCAGATTTGCAAAAGAAAGAACTGAAAGAATTGTTAATAACGGCCAGCAACACTGAATTTGGAAAGTATTATAACTTTCCAGGCATTTTAAAGAGTTTTAGAAAAGGTGGAAGCGACTTCTACCAACAATTCAAACAATCAGTCCCTCTGCACACTTACAATAAAATGTATGCAGATTGGTGGAAGCTTGCCTTGCGTGGTGTTAAAAATGTTACTTGGCCAGGCAGAGTAAAATATTTTGCTTTGAGTTCAGGCACCTCAGAGGCTTCGTCTAAGTATATCCCCGTTACTAAGGACATGACGAAAGCCATACAAAAAACCAGTGTTCGTCAAATTCTTACATTATCTAAATATGATTTACCACCAGATGTTTTTACCTCAGGTATCTTAATGTTAGGGGGTTCAACGCATCTTAACAAAAAAGGAAGCTATTTCGAAGGCGACTTAAGTGGGATACAAGCCGCGCGATTGCCATTTTGGTTTCAACATTTTTATAAGCCTGGAAAAAAAATTGCAAAAAACAGAAATTGGGATGCTAAACTAAATGAAATTGCCACAAAAGCTCCTGATTGGGATATTGGAATTATTGTAGGAGTGCCTGCATGGTTGCAAATCTTAATGGAAAAAGTAATTGAAAAGCATAAAGTAAAAAACATTCATGAAGTCTGGCCTAACCTTCAGGTATATGTTCATGGTGGTGTTTCTTTTGATCCATACAGAAAAGGTTTTGAAAAACTTTTAGGTAAACCCATTTTTTATATAGAAACTTATTTGGCTTCGGAAGGCTTTATTGCCTTTCAGGCTTTGCCAAATAGAAGATCTATGCGACTGGTTTTGAACAATGGAATCTTTTATGAGTTTGTTCCTTTCGAAAGTAAAAACTTTGACGCAAACGGAGATGTATTACCCGATGCAGAATCCTTTATGATCGACCAGGTTGAAGAAGGTAAAGAATACGCGATTTTACTTTCCACTTGCTCTGGCGCCTGGAGATACTTAATTGGCGACACTATTAAATTTGTATCGAAGGATGATGCCGAAATTGTGATTACAGGAAGAACCAAACATTTCTTGAGTTTGTGTGGTGAACATTTGTCGGTTGATAATATGAATAAGGCAATTGAAATGGTTGCTGATGAAATGAACATCGCGATACCTGAGTTTACAGTGGCAGGGATTCCTTACGAAAGTTTATTCGCACATCATTGGTTTATTGGTACCGATAGCAAAGTGAGCGCTAAAGAAGTGAAAGATAAAATAGATGCTAAACTAAAAGAGCTGAACGATGATTATGCAGTGGAAAGAAGTGCAGCTTTAAAAGAAGTAATGGTAGATGTGTTGCCCGTTAAAGCATTTTACAATTGGATGGAGTCAAAAGGCAAGGTGGGCGGACAAAATAAATTCCCACGTGTATTAAAGAACACACAATTGGAAGATTGGAAAACATTTATCCAACCTATTCTGAATGCAGATCGTACTTAATGGCATTGTTTCTGGTGTTGTACTGGCTTTGTTAATTGGGCCAGTATTTTTTACCATTATCCAAACTAGCATGGAACGTGGCTTTCGTTCTGGTGCGTGGGTGGCATTAGGTGTTTCTTTAAGCGATACTGTTTACATCTTAATTTCTTATTTAGGCCTCTACCAATTTTTTGAAAACCCAATTGCTAAAGAAAGACTAGCTTATTTTGGTGGAGGCATTTTAATCTTATTTGGTTGTTACTACTTGTTTATTAAAAGCAGAAACTTGTTAAATTTTCATCCAGAACATATAAAGGTACGTAGTCCTTTTCGATTGGCAGCTAAAGGATTTCTTATCAATGGATTAAGCCCAATGGTTTTGTTGTTTTGGATTGGAACTGTAGGTTTTGCATCTACAGAATTTGGTTATACACAACCTTGGCAAGCCTTTGTATATTTTACAGCTATTGTTTGCACAGTTTTTATTACCGATTTGATTAAAGCTAAGCTTGCTGATCAACTTAGGATTTTAATTACGGCAAAAGCCATTCAACGTTTGAATATTATTCTAGGAATTGTTTTAATTTTTTTTGGTCTGCGTTTGGTTATCTATGCAGATGTTTTGCAAGCGCATTAATCTTGTAAAATATTACTCATGAAAGAAGATTTCAAGGCGAGCCAAATCAAAAGTAGTACAATGGCCCATCTTAAATAGTGTTGGTAATAGTCTGAAGTATCTTTATAGCGTGTTTCTTTGATTTCAGCTTTTTCGAATTCATTAATTTGATTAAAAACTTGTTGTAAGGCTTCTTCATCTTGCACCCTAAAAAAAATGCCTCCACCAATATCAGCTATTTTCCGCATGGTTGTTTCATTTACTGTGTTTTCAATCATGTTCGGTCTGCCAAAAAAGTCTTTTCCATAGGGCACCATGCCTTCTCTTCCAACTATAATGGTATATATTTTTATTCCGTAAGCTGCTGCTAATTCAGCCGCAGTAATAGGATCGATATTACCGGCATTACTATCGCCATCGCTTAATAAAATAGCCACTTTCGATTTGGTTTCTGATTCCCCCATTCTATTGATTACAACACCTAAAGCACTGCCGATGGCTGTGCCCTTGTTTTCAATCATGTCAAAATTTACTTCTTCAAAATATTTATTTAGTAATTCATAATCGGTAGTTAAAGGAGCCAAAGAAAAAGCATCACCTGAAAAAACTACTAAGCCAATTCTATCTTGTTTTCTACCGGAAATAAATTTTTTAGCAACAATTTTAGCAACCTCTAAGCGGTTGGGTTCGAAATCAGAAATTTGCATGGATTGAGAAATATCCAAAGCCAACATAATATCAATCCCTTCAGTAAACTGTTCTACTTTTTCATTTGTTCTTTGAGGTCGGGCTAATGCAATCAAAAGTAATGTTAGCACCAGCATCAAAACAAAATCCGGAATAAGTCTTACTAAAGCCCAAGGTGTGGTATGTACATCTTTCTTTTCTAAAGCAATAGGTAATTTTTGATTGAAGCGATGCCTAATCAACCAACGAATGATAAATAAAAGCAAAACCCCTGGTACGCAGTATAAAATCCAAAGTTGCTCCCAATCATAAGCTGATAGGGTGGAAGGAAAAAACCACTCTAATGATAACCAATCGTATAGCTGTTCGTTATTTTTCATTTTTGAAGGCTTTCAATTTTTCTTGAAAAGTTAACTCAGCATATTCTTTGAGGTAATGGGTATCTTCTTGTACTTCGGTTCTATGCCCGTATACAGCAGCATCGAAAGAGCGAAGGTGTTGAATCAGCGTTTCGTTGGATTGAATTAAACTTAATTCTTTTACCGTTAATCTGGTGTAAGGTTTTTTATCTAGGTTTTCTAAATACTTTTTCCAATGTGTGATGAGTAGTTCGGCAGTTGCTGAAGAAAAATTCAGTTTCAGTTCGTTTTCTAATTGGATGAATTGTTTAACAAATTCTTCGTGCAGTCGATTGAGTCTTTTCAATGTGTATCGATTTGTAATTTTCTTTCCAAAGAATACCCACATGAAAACAGCTGTCAGAATTAATAGGCAAACAATAAATGTTATGAATGGATAATTTAACAACCAACTAACAGGTTGATAAGTAGTGTTTGTTTTAAGAGGAAGATTTTGTGCCTGCAATGTATCTGGCAGAGGTGTGTTAACAAGTTCAGTTAAAAAAATAGAATCTGTTTCACTATAAAAAAAAGTAGAATCGAAAGTATTGATTTGATATACCGGAAGGCGAAGCGTTTGTATCGAATCTATTTCAAAAGAAGTTATCGTATAAATCGCGCTATCCGTACTGATGCCATTAATGGTTTGTGTTGGGAAATATTGTTTCTTTACAAATTCAAATTTTCCCAATTGCCAAGTTGAATCAGGAAAGAAGATAACTTTTGATTTCGGATATTTTGCACTTAGGTAAAAATTAACCTGATCTCCAACTATTAAACTATCTTGTATAAAAACACCGTGCACCTTTACATCTTGCGCCAATACATTGCCCAAATTGAAAAATAAAATGATAAGTAAAATAATTTTCAAAGTCGTTTTCATACTACACTTTCATCGCACGGTTTCTGATTTTGAAAAGTTTAAGCAATTGAGGAACGTAATCTTCTTGTGTATCTAATGATATAAGATTAATTTGATGTTTTCGGCTGAAGTCTGCTAATTCTTTTGTTTTAGTGTGCACTTGATGCGAAACCTTTTCTCTAAAATCTCCAAAAGAAGTATTGACCCAAAGTGTTTTTCCTGATTCTTTATCTTGCACGGGTATGATACCCAACTTAGGTAATTGCGTTTCTCGCTTATCGCTGATTTGTATCATTACTAAATCGTGTCTCTTGGCCAATGCTTTTAAATCTTGGTAGTAATTTTCTCCATCGATAAAGTCTGAAATCAAAATGATCACACTTTTTCTTTTGATGATGTTCACTGCAAACGAAACAGCTTTTTTAAGATTTGTTTTTTTTGATGCTGGTTGCAATCGGGCTAAAGCAGTAATGATTTCGTAGGCTTGAAGTGAACCTTTTAACGGTCGAAGGTATAATTCGTTTTGATCTGAGAAGCAGATTAATCCAACATGGCTGTGCTCTTTGGTAGCTGCTAAGGAAAGCACGCCACAAATTTCTTTGCCCACATCAGCTTTCATTCTTCCTTCACTGCCAATATTTTGAGAGGCACTGACATCGAGAATAAAAAAAACAGTTTGTTCTTTATCTTCTTTAAATGTCTTCACAAATAAACCATGGCCTTTGGCGGAAACATTCCAATCGATGCTGCGAATATCGTCTCCATATTGATAAGGTCTAACATCATCAAATTCAAGACCTGAGCCCTTAAAAATGGAATGAAAATCACCCATCATGTGGCTATTAATTGCCTTTCTGATGCGTATTTCGTAATTCCTTAATTTCTTCAGCAGCGCTTTCATCTCATTTAGGCCGTATATTTGCTCATTAATGGTTATAGCTAACCCCAAAAATAAGTATTTCAATGTATTTCAATGAAAAAATGCCTCCGCGGTTACAAATATTTTGTAAGTGGTTGTTAATCCTCTTATTCGCAGCATTCGCCTCTTGTTCGCAGGAAAACAAACCGGAGAAGCTTTTAACTGAAGACGAAATCGTGCGAGCTATGATAGAAGTTTACCTTGCAGAAAGTAAAATCATCAACCTGAACTTACCCAGAGATTCGGCTAGAAAAATATTTGAAAAAGCAAATCCTATCATCTTTAAAAAATTAGGAATGACAGATACTGTATTTAATGCTTCACTCGATTATTATGGGAACAAGCCCGAGCAATTAGAAATTATTTTCAGTCGGGTGGTTGATTCTCTTAATTTGAAAGAACAGAAACTCAATTCTCAGGTTAAATAGCGCATGGTTTATCCGGATAATTTTGAAAGTAAAATAGGATTTGATTTTGTTCGTAACAGACTCATACAATTTTGTTCTTCTGGCGCTTCGCAGCGGTTAGCCGAAGCCATGCAATTTTCATCTTCCTTTGAGGAAGTTGACAAAGAGTTAAATCTGGTAAAAGAGTTCAAAGATTTATTTGAAAGAAGTCTGGATTTTCCTTCTAACCATTTTTACGACCCGCAAGATTGGTTTTACCGCGCAGCTATAGAAGGTAATTTTTTGGAAGCGCACGAACTGCGTCAATTTTCTTTAGCCTTAGATACGCTACAAAGCAGCATTATATTTTTAAAAAAGAATAGCGAACTGTTTCCGCATCTCTTTGCCTTAAGCAGCGATGTACAACAACAAGATGTCATCAGAAAATCTATCAACGAAAAAATTGATGATGCCAGTCATGTAAAAGACAATGCTTCCTCTGAACTTGGCAGAGTAAGAAAAAAATTGCGCGATGAGCAACATACAGTGCGCAGAATGGCCGAGCAAATTTTTAGAATGGCTGTGAGTGAAAAATGGGTTCCTGATGGAGCCCTGCCAACCATTCGCGATGGAAGAGTGGTGATACCGGTTTTGGCAGAGCATAAAAGAAGACTAAAAGGTTTTGTGTTAGATGAATCGGCAACGGGTCAAACGGTGTTTATGGAACCAGCAGAAATGTTGGATGCCAATAATGCTATTCGAGAATTAGAGCATGCTGAAAGAAGAGAAGTCATTCGTATTTTAAAAGAACTAACTAACACTATTCGACTAGCTCTACCTGAATTAAACATTGCTTTTAGTTTTTTAGCACGTTTGGATTTCATTCGAGCAAAAGCCAAAATGGCTCTCGAGCTGAGAGCAGTTAAACCGATTTTTATCAATCAACCTGCTTTACATTGGCAACAAGCCAAACATCCTGTATTGATTTATACTTTTAAAGGGAAAAAAGAGGTAATTCCACTCAACATAAAATTAGAAGAAGACGCGGCCATGTTGCTTGTCTCTGGTCCCAATGCAGGCGGTAAGTCAGTTTGTTTAAAAACAGTTGGTTTACTTCAATACATGTTACAAAATGGATTATTGATTCCTTTGGCTGATTATTCTACTGCCGGAGTTTTCAATAACATTTTATTAGACATTGGTGATCAACAATCTATAGAAAATGATTTAAGTACCTATAGCAGCCATTTGCAAAATATGAAATTGTTTTTGCAACGAGCCAACCAACACAGTTTAGTTTTAATGGACGAATTAGGCAGTGGTACAGATCCTAATTTTGGAGGTGCCATTGCCGAGGTAATACTGCAAGAGTTGGTTAAAAGAAAAGTTTGGGGAGTAGCTACTACCCATTATTACAATTTAAAATTATTTGCAGCCAACGCTTCAGGTATAAGAAATGGAGCCATGCGCTTCGATGAAAAAATTCTTAAACCATTATATCAACTCGAAATAGGAAAACCGGGCAGTTCATTTGCATTAGAAATTGCTAAGAATATTGGCTTACCCGAAACTTTGTTAAAAAAAGCCGAAGCCGTAGTCGGTAGCGATTTAGCAGGTTATGAAAAATTAGCGCGAGAATTAGAGGCAGAAAAACAATTACAAGAAAGTAAATCGCGCGATCTACAACAAAAAGAAAAGCAGCTGCAAGAATTGCAAATCAAGTACCAATCGTTGAGTGATGAATTAAACAGCAAAAAGAAAATCATCATTCAAAAAGCGAAGGAGGAAGCCTTGCAATTGCTTCAGACCACGAATAAAGAAATAGAGAAAACCATCAGACACATCAAAGAAAATAAAGCCGAGAAAAAAGAAACGCTTAAAGTAAGAAAGTCATTACAAGATTTAACCAGACAAGTAAGCAAAGACAATCTTCCTTCGCCAGAAAAGAAAATAGTTTTAAGAGAAGGAGACCGTGTGCGATTAATCGGGCAACACAGCAGCGGCACTATTTTAGAAATACAAGGTAAAAATGCAATTGTGCAATTTGGCGAATTAAAAACAGTTGTGCCTTTGCAAAAATTAGAAGAAAGTGCACAACCACAACAAAAGGAAATAGCTACTAGATTAAAACAAAGTGGTATTAATGTATTAGAAAAACAAACCAGGTTTAGTCCGGTATTAGATTTACGCGGCAAACGGGGAGAAGAAGCCATTCAATTACTTGAAGTATTTTTAGATGATGCCATTTTGCTAGCAGCAGGTCAGCTAAAAATTTTGCATGGCAAAGGCGAAGGCATCTTGAGAAAACTAGTTCGCGATAAGTTGAAAACTTATAAAGCCATTGCCTCTTATGGTGATGAGCATATTGAAAGAGGTGGAGATGGAGTAACCATTGTTGTGTTAAAATAGAATTTATCGATATCAAAATTCTATAAGTTAGAATCAATCAACTCTAAATTTTCATTGAATTATATAGCCTAGCGTAAACTTCTTTTCAGACAATTCATAGTTATAGTATATTTAAAATCTGTGAATTTATAAATGATAATATGAGATTATTGGGCGTTCCCAGCCTAGCCAGAAAGGCTAGGCTGGGCCGCGCTATCCGCCACGACAAAGTCGTGGCTACTATCGCTAACGCATTTTTATGAACTCAAAGATCAAATAAGAACTTTTTGCTAGATGTAAACAATAAAAGATAAACAACAAATGATTTTATCAATACAGAGCTGATAGAAACATAATAAAAAAAAGCCACAGTGATGTGGCTTTTAATATCTTATTCAATTAAAGATTATTGCGCTGTAAAAGTAAAAATCCACGTTCCTGTAACTGCTTTAGTTCTTGAAAACGAACCACCAGTAAAACCAGGACCACTGTAACCAGAAATGGTTAAAGTCAATTGATTGCCAGAAACAGCGTAAGTAACTACTTGCGAATCTCCACTACGAATGATGCTTGTGGCATTTTCATCAGAAAAAGTCCATTCGCCATCGGTTGGCCAAGGGCTAGGGTTAGGAAAAGTACCAACAAAATCGAAGTTATAAGGGCCTAGCGGATTAGCAGAGTTGAACGAACCGGAAATAGTGAGTTTCACATTTTGAAAGTCGTTCCGTGTTGTTCCATCTAATTTGGCTTCGGTAAGATTCCAAGTTTTGCTTAGTTCGCCTAATTTTACTTCGTTTAGGGGTTTGGGGCTATCATCTTTTCCACAAGCCATTAAAAGCAAGCCAGCACATGCGCTTAAGATTATTTTTTTTGCAGATAATTTCATTCTAAAAATATGTTTAATCATTTTTTAATCTATCGTTTTAGTTAATTCCTAATTCATTTTTTTCACACTTATTTCTACAACATTAAAATTATCTTTTGATGCTAATTTTAGAAACGTTACCCTTAACATCTTTTAATAGATAGATTCCTTCTTCTAAATCGCCAACAAAAACAGTTGAAGTATTTTTTCCTTGTTTCACAACAACTCCTGTATTAGTAAGTAAAACAAAATCTATTGGTTTAGAAAAGTTTATTTCATTATGTGCTGGGTTAGGAAAAACCTTGTAGCCGATTTGTTTTTCTGGGGTAACGCTTGTAATTACAACTTCAATCGTGTTAGAGTTTACGGAAACATTCGTACCAATTTCTGCCCTTATTCTATAGGAATACGCTTTACCATCGGCCAAACCAGTAATGTTTGCAGAAGTACCGGTTACTGATTTATTCTCGAATCCTTGTACGTAAGTATTAAAACCGTTTTCACTCACATCAATTCTATAACCAGTTGCATCGGTTACCGCATTCCAGTTGGCGGTAAAACTTATACCTGTTATACCCGTTGGTGCTGTTGCAACAGGTGCGGGCACGGCATTGGTTGTTGCAATAATAGTATTCGAATTTTCCGAGATGTTTATATTTTTTAATGCTCTTACTCTATACTGATAGGCTGTTGCTGATACTAGGTTATTTATAACTGCAGTTGTACCATTTATTGTTTTATTATTAAACCCTTCTACAAAAGTTAAAAAGTTATCTGTTGATACGTCTAGCTGATAGGAAGTTGCATCGGTTACTGCATTCCAATTAGCTGTAAAACTGCTTGTACTAATTGCCGTAGCAGCAATTGCTGTTGGTTTATCTATAAACTGAACACCTTCAATTGTGTAAACACTTATGGTTCCACTTATTTCATTGGCAAGTATAACAAGTGCATTACCATTGGGGCTTTCTTTCGGAGAGATGTAAATTATTCCTTCCGTTCCAAGATCATCAGTTGGTGCCGGTACCAGCGAACGGTTATTGTCGTATCCTACAAAAATAGGTGCAGATGGGTTGGTTACATCGTAAGTAAGTACACCACCAATTCTTTCGAGGCCTATAAATGCATATTGTTTTCCATTTATAGTTGCAACAACAACTCCTTCGGGTTCTGGTCCTTTGTTATCGCTTCTGTTCTTCCTTACTGGTGCACCAGTGCTATTGTTTGCATTAAAGAAAGCTCCCCATACAGGATCTTCGGCTGTTATTCTTTCAATTTGGTTACCACTATCAAAAACTTTTGCACCTGTTACTCCATTCCAGATTGTAAAAGAACGTGCACCGTAGGCGTATACTTCGTCATAATCGCCATCGCCATCGGTATCGCCATTTTTATTTGTTACCAATAGTCTACCTAATAAAGAATTGTTCTTTAGAACTGCCGCATCAGGAAATGCGGTTGCATCTAAGTTTAAAGAAGCAAACGATACTTCGTCTGTAATTCCTGTATATTCTCTTGCATCGCCTTCGTTAGCTGTAATTAAGTATGGAATTCCGGCAACTTCAAATGAGGCAATTGCATCAGGCATATACATACCTTTAATTTTCCATGTTCCGAAGAAAGGCTCGCCAGAAACATCTGAAGCATCAAATGTATTTTCAGGCATTGAATAATCCTTTAATCCTAATGGCTTAATATCTGTAATGGTTTTAGTAGTTAGGTCGATAAAAGCAACTGCATTATTCTCTTGCAAGGTTACCCAAGCTTTTTTAGAGTCTGCTGAAACTGTTATAAATTCTGGTTCAAGATCTTGCGACACGGATGAACCCGGACCGAATATTCGAACTCCTGCAGTTTTTAATGAAGCCATCTGAGAATCGAAAGCATTGAAGTTTACCTGAGTGGCATTGGCTTGTGTTAAATTGGATATTCCACCCGATATATCTATGATGGTTATGCTTCCTTCCGGATCGTTTAACGTTGGCGTATAAAAAATGGGTTGGCCTTCGTTTGCCGTAAGCACATACTTTCCATCGGGCGAAAATGTTACCATGTCTGGTAGATTTCCTGCATCAATAGATACTTGATGCACGCCTTCGGTTGTAAAAAATGCAACCTTTCCGTTGGTTTCATTGGTGTTTTCTAATGCAACGGCAACAATACCATTTTTTACTGCTACACTATTTATACCTGCACCATAAGGAGCCATGCTAACCGATGTAATTCGAGTAATGACTTCGGGGTTAGCGAAGTTTAGAATTTCCAATTTATTTAAAAGTGAATTTACTACGAACAGTCTTTTGCTATCAGGGTCGTAGGCAGATATTTCTGCAGAACTTCCTGTTTCTGGAACTTTAAAATTACTGGTGAAATTTAAGTTGAGCGCGTTGCTTGGGTTAATGGCTGTTCTATCGTTATCTTTTATAAATATGACGTGTCTTTTAATAGCGCCCAAAGATGCATTGCCAGGATTTTTTATTTCAAGTACTAGATATTTATCTTGAGTTGCGTTGGTGTTATCCAGGATGTTAATCGATATACTTTGGTTGGCACTATTGTTTGCAGGAAAGGTTGCAACCGGACTAGTAAAAGTATAATCTTGATTTAGTATTGCAGTACCACTTGTAACCATAACTTCTACTGTTGAAGAATTGGCCGGATCGCTAAATGCGATTCTTAAGTTAATATTAATTGCACCCGCTGCGTTTTCTGTTGTTGTGGTAGTCTCTGTTAAAAATGATATGGGCGGAAGAGCGGCTGAAAAATTCCCTGGTGTGGCAAAAATTGTTGTACCCGATAATGTTCCTACACTTTGCGAAGGCAAGCCCCAGTTACTGCCAACATTATTATCCAAATCTGCTCGGTATAATTCCAGTGAGAAACCTTTCTCGTCTGCATCGGTAGGCCAAGGTGCTACATCATCATAATTAACTTCATCGATAATTGTACCAAGGCTGTTCAGCAATTGAATAAGTTCACCTCCGTTGCTAAGCACATTGCCGGTAACAGGTAAATCTAAAAATGTTTTACCTATGTAGAATGCTTCGGCACCTGCCTTATCTGTTGCCAATAATAAAAATCCGTTGGCTGGTATAGTTGTTTCTGGTAAAGAAAAATCAAAGTTGTTTGCATCTTTTATTCGCAAGCCACCAGCTTGTATAACATCGTTACTGGTGTTGTGTATTTCTATAAACTCTAAGGCATCGGCTTGTGGTATGTTTAGAGCATTATACATTATTTCCGTTATTACTAAAGAAGGTGTTGCATTGTTAAAGATTAAAACAGGGCTAACAAAGGCCGTTGTAATACTGTTGCCTGAGCCATCTTCAATTCCATTAATTGTTAAAGTATAGCTTAGTCCATAGCTTAATGTACTTACTGTAAGGGTTGCCTTGCGTGTAGTATTGTTGTATGTAATGTTAGTTACAGTTGCACCTTGTGTTAAGGTGTAGTTGGCCAATGCAGTTGCAGATGCATTTGTTACCGATTCGCTGTAGGTTACATCTATTGTTGTAAGACTTGTAATTGCTACTGATATAACAGAGGGAGGAGTAACATCTCCGGCACTAAATGTAAAAGCCGTTGTGCTAAAGGGAGTGTCGGGTTGTATGCTATTGTTATATTGGTCTCCACTTCCATCTTCTGTAATCCAATTTATTGAGTTGTTTATAGCTGTTTGAAAATCGTTTACCATTAAACCAGTGCGTTGGCCATTATATGCAGCAATATCGATACCAGCAGAAAAGTAAACTGCGGTTGCACCTTCGGTAAGTCCGGTTCCGTTAAGTCCTGCAGTACCAAATGCATTTACTCCTTTTCCGAAAGCTGTGATAAAACTTGTAGGTGTATTAACATCAGTTCCTCTGTAAACGAAGATAGCCTCATCGTTGCCACCTACACCTGTATTGGCTGTATTAATATACGTTATTAATCCTACAGATACTGTTGCTAATGTAGAATTACCAATGTTATTGAATGAAATTACTGTTCCTGCTTCAATTGCTGTACTACCGGTGTTCCATTGGAAAGAGCTTTCGGCAGCATCTATAAAGGCACCACCTGCTCCAAGCGCAGATCCGTTCCACTCGTCATCTCTAAAATAAAACGTACTGTTTTCGGGTATGGTGTGAAGTGCAACAAGAGAATAATCATCATTGTTTTCGGCATTTAAACCAACAAAAGCCAAATCGCCAGGCTGAGTTTGCTTTACCGGTGTGAAATTAATGCCCTTAACAATTTTACCTGAAGGTGCCGTGTAAAGCGAAACATTATTGGCTGTTGTAATATTGATGTCTGCATTAAAGCCTGAAGCATCAGTGAGTTTAATAACACTATTGGCGGTTAATGCGCCTTGTCCTGTTGTAACATATAAGTTTGCTTCATTACCTGTTCTTTCTGCGGCTAAACTAAAACCACCAAAATTGGTTACGTACGAACCGTTGGCAGTCCAAGTGCCATTAACCAAAGCATATTTAGAAATATTACCTGCTGTATTGCTGGTAGCAGAAAGCACATATAACACATCAAAAGTATCTCCATTATTGCCCGATGCAATCAAATAAAAATCTTGTATGCTGGCATTGTTTATAAGTCCCGGCAAGCCAGTTATTGTTCCTCCTGTGGCAGCAGAAACTGTGCTTACTTGTATTGTGGTTACAGTACTGCTTGCTTGTGCTACATAAACAATTCCGCCAAAAGGCTTTATGCTTCTGAAGTTTCCTGTTGGACTTGCTGCAGTTGCATTATTGGTATAAATACCTCCTTGGTCTGCAATAAACCAATCTGTGTTATTAAGGCTTGTGGCACTTCTTGTTTGGTTACCTGAAATACCAGTATAAGTAGTTTGAATAGTGAAAATTTGATCGGCATTTAGTGTAGCTACACCTCTTGGGTTTAGTGTATTTACATTGGATGAAGTAGTTTCTGAATTCGCACCATTAAAAACCACCAAGCTTCTATCATTACTATGCGAAAGATATCCTGTTGAGGTTGCGCTTCCGGAAATCCTAAATGCGTTTACACCTGTACCATTTATAATGGTTGTAGTAAGGGCAGACTGGCCTGAAGCGTTTTTATTAATTTCAACAATACTGCAAGTTGTATTGTTAGCTGAAGCCTCGGCTTGTAATACTACCAGATTACCTGTAGTAAACTGCCCAAAACCAGGCAACGAGCAAAGGGTAATAAAAGTTAGGAGAGTAAATTGTAGAATTCTTCTCATGGATTGGTTTATTTGATTTGACAGCAAATAAACTTAACCCAACTTTAAAAAAACTGAAAGTAAGATTACATCTGTGTTAAGGTAAAGTTACAATTCATGCTTAGAGGTAATAATTACTTAAACCAAAAAAATGAAAAACACTAGTAATAATATGGAATAGTCTTATTAAAAATAACGCTGATCTATAGTGATTGATTACTTAAAATTATTTCAATTTAATTTGCAACAACGAATAGTTACTTCAAGTGATTGGATCCAACTTTAATTACCTGCACCATTTTAAACTTTTTGTCTATCAGTTTAAGTATTGGAATTTTTCTCATTAAGAAATGTAAGTATACGCATCAAGTCCTAATTGAGAATATCATCCTTTAAATTAAACCTCACACCTCAGCCTATTGGCAGCCAGGCTTCTCCTCTCCAATGGAGATGGGTGAACGAAGCATGAGGTCGGGGTGAGGTGATTTTTAGGATTTAAAGCCGACACCTATAATAAGAAAAGCGCAGAAATTCATTTTTTAAATTGAAAACAAAAAAGCCACCCTAAGGTGGCTCTTTATCAAAATTAAGTTTTTGCTATTTATTGCGCTGTAAAAGTAAAAATCCACGTTCCCGTAACGGCCTTAGTTCTAGAAAACGAACCACCAGTAAAACCAGGACCACTGTAACCAGAAATGGTTAAAGTCAATTGATTACCAGAAACAGCGTAAGTAACTACTTGCGAGTCTCCGCCACGTATGATACTTGTAGCATTTTCATCAGAAAATGTCCATTCGCCATCGGTTGGCCAAGGGCTTGGATTAGGGAAAGTTCCGTTGAAATCATAGTCATAAGGTCCTAAAGGATTGGCACCATTAAATGAACCCGATATTGTTAAAGTAACGTTTGTAAAATCGTTTCTATCATTTCCATCAAGCTTTGCACTTGTTAAAGACCAAGTTTTGCTTAACTCTTCTAATTTAGTTTGATTGATTGGTTTGGCATCATCACTTTTACCACAAGCTGCTAATCCAACTGCTAATACTGCCAATAAAAACCATGCAAGTCGCTTCATTACGTTCATTTTTTCTTGTTTTAATATCCAAAAATAGGGAATTACTTCGTTTCTCAAATATTTTATTAAAATTTGGTGATAAATGACAATTTTTAACCTTTAAGTAACCTAGGCTCTATTTAAAGGTATGCATATCAATTACCTGATCGGCATGTCTGTATTCATTTTTGTCATTAGAGGCAATGAATGTAAGATCTGTGGGATATTTTTTAATTAAATCCTCAGCCCACAAACATGATGTTTCATCTAAGTTGGTGTACGGCTCATCTAAGAACAACACTTTTTTTTCAGTTAAAACAGCTAAGCCTAGCTTTACCCGTTGCCTCATACCAGAAGAAAAGTTGCCTATCTGTTTAAGTGACGCATGATTTAGATGAAGTAAAGTTATAATGTCTTTAACATTAATTCCTTCTATGGGTTTTCTCAATTTAAAGTGAAATTGAACCAATTCCTCTAAAGTAAATTCTTCAATCAGCTCTAAATAAGGAGCAACAATGGCAACTTGTTGATATATGCTTTGTACTTCAATTTCTTGATTGTTTAGTAAATAAGAAACGCTTCCTGTTGTTGGAAGCGTTTGTGCCCATAATAATTGTAATAAGGTCGATTTTCCTGAGCCATTGGCTCCTGTTATAGCATATACGTTACCTGCTTGGAAGTCGTAGTCAAAGTTTTTAAATATCCACTCGTTGCGAAATCTTTTACCTAAGTTTTTAGCAACCAGCTGTATACTTAATGCTTGAGATGACATAGGTTAGGTTAATTACCGTAACCCTTCATAATGCCCCGCTCTGATTCTCTGATGAATTTAACGATGATATCTCTTTCATCACTAGCAGGTAGTTCGGCTTCAATCATCTCTAAGGCTTTAGAGTTGTTTAAACCTTTCATAAATACGTAGCGGTAAATTTCCTGAATCTCATTAATCTTTTCAGTTGTAAAACCTCTTCTCTTTAAACCTACTGTGTTGATACCCGCGTAAGTAAGTGGCTCTCGAGCAGCTTTAGTAAAAGGAGGGACATCTTTACGAACTAAAGAACCACCCGATAACATGACATGTGCACCCACTTTTACAAACTGATGCAAGGCAGAAGCTCCACCAATGATAGCCCAATCATCAATAGTAACATGACCGGCTACTTGTACTGTGTTAACCAAAATACAATTGTTACCAATGATGCAATCGTGAGCAACGTGCACATATGCCATCAGTAAGCAATTTTTGCCTATAACAGTTTTTAATTTGTCAACTGTACCTCGGCTAATGGTAACATATTCTCGAATAACAGTATTGTCACCAATATATGTTTCAGTTTTCTCGCCAGAGAATTTTAAATCTTGTGGAATAGAAGAAACTGAGGCTCCGGGATAAATCTTTACATTTTTACCTAATCTTGTTCCTTCCCAAAGAATGGCTCCCGGGCCAATCCAGCAACCGTCTCCGATTACTACATCTTTTTGAACAGTGGCAAATGGTTCTATAATAACGTTGGCACCAATTTTTGCTTCAGGGTGAACGTTGGCTAAAGGATATTGGCTCATGGATTTTTTCTAACTATGCTGGCAATCATGGTTCCTTCACAAACTAAAGTATTGCCTACATAAGCGCGTCCGCTCATTTTGGCAATACCTCTTTTAATGGGGGCAAGTAAGTCGCATTGTATTACAAGCGTATCACCCGGTAAAACCATTTTTCTAAATCTGAAATTCTCTATACCTAAAAAGTAAGTCCAATAATTCTCAGGATCTGGAACAGTATGTAAAACTAAGATACCTCCAATTTGTGCCATGGCTTCTACCTGTAACACACCGGGCATTACAGGGTTGCCAGGAAAATGTCCTTGGAAGAAGTTTTCGTTCATGGTTACATTTTTCACACCAGCCACACTTTCATTATCCAGATAAATGATTTTATCAATTAATAGGAATGGATAACGATGCGGAAGGGTAGCAGATATTTTGTTAATGTCCATTACCGGAGGCAAACTCGGATTGTATTTAGGTCTTCCTTGTTTGTCGGCTTCTGCCATCGCTTTCTTCAACTTTTTTGCGAAAGCTACGTTGGCTGCATGGCCTGGTCTGGCTGCTAAAACTTGTGCCTTTAAAGGTCTGCCTGCTAGGGCTAAATCTCCTACAACGTCTAATAATTTGTGGCGTGCAGGTTCATTTTTATATCGAAGTTCAACATTGTTTAAAATGCCTTCGTGTTTTACTTCTACTTTAGGTTTACCTAACATTTTAGCAATACTGGCGAGTTCATCTTCTTTAACAACTCTATCGACAATAACGATGGCGTTGTTTAAATCTCCACCTCTTATCAAATTGTTTTTGTAAAGCATTTCTAACTCATGCAAAAAACAAAATGTACGGCAAGAAGCAATTTCTTTTTCGAATTGTCTGATGTCGGTTATAGAAGCATGTTGGCTACCTAATACAGGAGAGTTATAATCAACCATTACAGTAACACGATAATCATCCAATGGTAATGCTGCAATTTCTACGTTGCGTGCTGCTTCTCGGTAAAAGATGGGTTCGTGAACATCGAAGAAGTCGCGTAAAGCATTTTGTTCCTCGGTGCCAGCTTCTTTTAGAATATTGACAAACTCAATGGAGCTGCCATCCATGATCGGGCATTCGGGGCCGTCTAATTGAATCAATACATTATCGATTTCTAACCCTACAAGTGCAGCTAAAGTATGTTCGATTGTGCTTACGCGGCCGCCACTTTGTTCAATGGTAGTACCTCGAGAAACATCAACAACATTATCACAGTCAGCATCGATGATGGGTGAACCTGGCAAATCAATTCTTTGGAATTTGATGCCGTGGTTGGGTTTAGCAGGAACGAAGGTCATGCGAGTGGGCGCACCCGTATGAAGACCTACACCGGAAATGGTAACCGATTTTTGGATTGTTTGCTGTTTGATATTGAGCATGTTTACAAACTAAAAGTTCGCAATTTAGCCCGATTTATTGGTATAAACCAACTGCTCGTTTTTTTGTGTGATTCAAACGTTTTAGTTGTTACCCAATTTTTTCTCCAAATCAGCTAAACGGCTATTGATTTCAGGTAGTTTCTTGAAAATAGCGTAAGATTTAAAGTATTCGCGGATATCGAGAACAGGATAGCCAATTAATCTTTGACCTTCTTCTGAAATGGATTTAGAAACCCCGGCTTGAGCGCCTATGCTGGTTTTATTAGCGATAACCAGGTGGCCGGCAATACCTACCTGTCCGGCAATCATACAATTTTCGCCTACTTTAGAAGAGCCAGAAACCCCGGATTGAGCTGCTATAACCGTATTCTTTCCGATTTCTACATTATGGGCAATCTGAATCAGGTTATCGAGTTTTACACCTTTGTTGATTACTGTTGAATCTCCAAAAAGAGTAGCGCAATCGATCACGGTGTTAGCACCGATGGCAACATCATCTCCAATCACTACATTGCCAAGCTGTGGAATAGTTTTGTAAGAACCATCAGCTTGTGGCGCAAAACCAAATCCATCGCTGCCAATTACAGTTCCTGCATGGATTACACAATTACTTCCGATGCGGGTATCTGAATAAATTTTTACGCCTGAGTGGATAATGGTATTATCGCCAATCACCACATTATCGCCAATATAAACGTGAGGATAAATTTTTACATTGTTGCCGATGTTGGCGTGGTTGCCAATGTATGAAAACGCGCCTCTGTAAATACCTTTTCCTATTTGAACATCTTTTCCAACAAAAGAAGGTTCTTCTACACCATGCTTTTGAAAACTGATAAGCTTATGGTATTCCTCTAGCAAAACAGTGAAACTTACATAAGGATCGTCAACTAAAATGAGCGCTGTTGTAATTTCTTTTTTCGGTACAAAATCCTTTTTAACAATAACCGCTGAAGCTTGGGTTGTATAAATGAATTGCTCGTATTTTGGGTTAGATAAAAAGGATAGTTGACCTGGTTTCGCATCTTGAATTTTGGCCAACATGCTAATTTTTTCCGTGCTTTTTCCTTGCACTTGGCCGCCTAACATGGCTGCAATTTGATCTATTGTAAACTCCATAAAAAGAGACAGAGATGGCTTAATGATTAATCTTGTAATGTAGTGAACCTATTCTTACAAAGATACATTTTTAGGCCAGCAGAGGTAGTTTTTTTTCACCACCTTCGATAAGGCCTGTATGTTTGGCAAATCTGAAGCCTGGGCGATGTCTATTAATCTTCCATCTTTCATTAATAAATTTATTTTTTGTCCTTCAGTATAGGCTTCATTGCTCACCGACCCAAAAGAAACCAAGTAAGAAGTTTCTGCCTTTAATAGATTGTATTGGTTGGCTACGGCTTGCTTTACTTTTTCGATGGATTCTTTCTTGATGGCATCATTTGAAAATCTTATTTGAAATAATTTTCGCTGTAACAAGGCAGTAGATAAATGAGATAAAATGAAATCAGGATAATCTTGCCAAAGCTTTACTGCTCCCCAAATATCGTGGTCGTCAAGTTTGCCAAAGTTTTCTGCTACTTGAGTATTGTTGTTAAAATCATCAATCGAATAAGACTTAGATAAGAAAAACTGCAAAGCATCACTTGCCGGAACTGTTTCTCCGGCCTGGGTTAAAGCCTTCGCTCGCTTAATTACATTTACTAACATTCGCTCTGCGGCTACTGCAGTTTTGTGCAGGTAAACTTGCCAATACATTAACCTACGCGATGTTATAAAATTTTCAATGTTATAGATGCCTTTTTCTTCTACGACTAGTTCATCTTCATGAACAGCTAGCATCGCTATGATGCGATCCACACCAATCGTTCCTTCTTCTACTCCGGTAAAAAAGCAATCTCTTTTCAGGTAATCCAATCGGTCCATATCCAATTGACTGCTGACCAACTGGTGAAAGAATTTTCTTGGATAAGCGTTTCTAAAAATGGTCAGTGCCAAGTCAAGTCTTCTATCAAACTCATCATTCAACTTATTCATCAGCACATAAGAAATACTTTCATGTCTTATACCAGTTAACAGCGATTCTTCCAAAGTATGCGAAAACGGTCCATGGCCAATATCATGTAACAAAACGGCTAATTGAACGGCTTCAGCTTCGGCATCACTGATTTCAACTCCTTTTGTTTTGAGGGATTCTACGGCACGGTTGGTTAAATGCATTGCGCCCAAAGCATGTTGAAAGCGAGTATGCCTGGCACCAGGATAGACGTATTCAGACAATCCCAATTGATTAATGTGCCGAAGTCTTTGAAAATACGGATGCTGAATGATATCGAATATGAAATCAGATTGTATATGTAAAAATCCGTAAACAGGGTCGTTAATTATTTTTTTCTTATTCACCTAGGCTGATATTTTAGTAACTTGGTAAAAAATGATGGCATGCAAAGATACAGCATACTTTGGGCAGATGATGAAATAGATTTACTGAAACCGCATATCATGTTTCTTGAACAGCGGGGTTACGACATTACACCTGTTAATAATGCCAGCGATGCCATCGAGCTTTGCGATGAGAAAAACTTCGATGTGGTTTTTTTAGACGAACACATGCCTGGTATGTCGGGTCTCGAAGCCTTGGGTATCATTAAAAACACCAAACCCAATTTGCCGGTGGTGATGATTACCAAAAACGAAGAAGAACAAATTATGGAAGAGGCAATTGGTTCCAAGATTGCAGACTACCTCATCAAACCCTTAAATCCCAGCCAGATTTTACTTTCAGTCAAGAAGATTTTAGATAACAAAAGATTAGTAATTGAGAAAACGAATTTAAGTTATCAGCAAGAGTTCCAAAAAATAAGTTTGGCTTTTCAGAATAATTTAAATCATGAAGAGTGGGCGGATATTTACAAAAAACTTGTGTACTGGGAATTGGAAATGGATAATGCCGATAACCAAGACATGGCCGAAGTATTGAACATGCAAAAAGCAGAAGCCAATGCTAACTTTTGTAAATATGTAATTCGCAATTATGAAAAATGGTTGAACGATCCCAATACTTCCAAGCCATTACTCTCGCATCAGTTAATGAAACGAAAAGTATTAACAGAGACAGGTAAAGGATTACCGGTTTTTATGTTTGTTATCGATAATTTACGTTTCGATCAGTGGAAAGGCATTGAACCCATCTTAGCAGAGTATTTTGATGTTCAACAAGAAGAAACCTATTATTCTATTTTGCCCACCACAACAGCCTATGCACGTAATGCAATTTTTAGCGGCATGTTACCGTCAGAAATGGCAAAAACCAACCCAGAGTTGTGGGTAAGCGAAGAAGATGATGAAGGGAAAAATAATGCAGAGGCGGATTTCTTAGAAAAACAAATCAGAAGAAATAATCTCAATATCAAGTTCAGTTATCATAAAATTAAAAACTTAGAAGAAGGAAGAAGTTTGGTTGAGACTCTTCAAAATGTGTATAAAAATGATCTGAATGTGATCGTCTACAATTTTGTTGACATGCTTTCGCATGCTCGAACTGATATGGCCATGATTCGCGAATTAGCACCAGATGAATCTGCCTATCGTTCCATAACTAAATCTTGGTTTACGCATTCGCCTTTGTTAGATATGTTTAAAAAACTTTCTGATTTGCCTTGTAAAGTCATTATAACTACCGATCATGGTACGATTCGTGTAAAGCGGCCATTTAAAATTATTGGCGATAAAAGTGTTAACACCAACTTGAGATACAAGCAAGGAAAAAATTTAAGTTATGATGGAGATAAAGTAATGGTTGCAACCAAACCAGAAAAATTCTTTCTTCCTAAGTTGAATGTTTCTACTTCGTATGTTTTTGCAACAGAAGACCAATTTTTTGCTTATCCCAATAACTACAACTATTACGTTAACTTTTATAAAGATACCTTTCAACATGGAGGAGTAAGTTTAGAAGAAGTTATTATTCCTTTAGTAACCTTAACACCCAAAAATGCAGGTTGATATGCAACAAACATTTAAGAGTGTTGAGATGAAAGACTTAGATGAGTTGGCTAAAAAATTGATAACACAACATTCATTAAAAATCTGGTTGATGTTAGGAGAAATGGGAGCAGGAAAAACAACTTTTGTTAAATCTTTTTGCAAAGCTTTGCAAGTAGTAGACAACATGAGCAGTCCGACTTTTTCTATTGTAAATGAATACAAAACCGAAAGTCAGTCATCCGTTTTTCATTTCGATTTTTATCGTATCAAGAATCAGCAAGAAGCTTTTGATATTGGGGTAGAAGAATATTTTTACTCCAATGAATATTGTTTTATAGAATGGCCGGAAAGAATTCCGGATTTGTTACCAGAGCAATGGATGCAGGTTTCAATTACCATTGAAAATGAAAACCAAAGAACCATACAAGTAACACAACATGGTTGAAAAGAAAAGTACATTCGAAACACTGGCGAAAAGTAGTTTTTCTCCACAAGAGCAACTGATGCCTGTCAGCACTAAGAACCATCGTTTTTTTATTGGTTTACCAAAAGAGATTTCGCCCTACGAAAACAGAATCAGTTTAACTCCTGATGCCGTAGCTATTTTGGTAAACAACGGACACGAAGTGTGGATAGAAACAAAAGCAGGCTTAGGTTCAAAATTTTCTGATAAACAATACAGTGATGCCGGTGCCAAAATTGTTTATTCTCCACAAGAAGTTTACAAGGCGGAAGTTATTTTAAAAATTGATCCACCTTCCTTAGATGAAATTGAATTGATGCGCTCCGGCCAAGCCTTAATATCGGCTATTCAATTGGGGCACTTACAGGTAGAAACTTTAGAAGCCTTATTGAAGAAAAGAATTACAGCTTTGGCATTTGAATTTATTGAAGATAAAGTAGGAGGCATACCTATTATTCGTGCTATGAGTGAAATTGCAGGAAGTTCTGTGATGTTAATTGCTAGCGAATATTTAAGTACAACCAATAGTGGTAAAGGAGTAATATTAGGTGGAATCACAGGCGTGCCACCTACTAAAGTGGTGATTATTGGAGCAGGAACAGTTGGAGAGTACGCAGCCAGAGCTGCTTTAGGATTGGGTGCAGACGTACAAATATTCGATAATCATTTGTATAAATTAAGAAGAATCAAACAATTGTTGAGTCAACAGATTTATACATCAACAATTGATACGCTTACTTTATCTGAAACGTTAAAAACTGCTGATGTATTGATTGGAGCATTAAGAGCGGAAAAGGGGAGGGCCAGACAAGTGGTGACAGAAGAGATGGTTACAAGAATGAAGGCTGACTCCATCATCATAGACATCAGCATTGATCAGGGTGGATGCATCGAGACCAGTGAGATGACAACACTCAACGCTCCTGTATACAAAAAACACGATGTAATCCATTATTGTGTTCCCAATGTTGCCTCAAGGGTTTCTCACACTGCTGCTACTGCATTAAGTAATATTTTTACGCCAACCATTTTGCGAGCAGCAGAGGAAGGTGGTGTTGAAAAAATGATATTCTCTCACAAAGGATTTATGAAAGGAGTTTACACTTTCAATGGTGGTTTAACGAATGAATCACTGGCTAGAAAATTCGGAATGAAATTTAAAAACATAGAATTATTGATGGCAGCCAGATTTTAATTTCCTATTATTTTTCCGTACGAACCTTTATTGGCAGGATCGAGAGTGGTGATTAAATCATAAGCTTGCCTGCGTAAGTTAAGCTCACCTTCTGAAAATATGTTTGACAATTCTTTGGCTTTAGCATCAAAAAATGAAATAACAAGGATAGCTGTAGGGTTGATGTCTCGAACTTTTTTAACGTCTTGCAAACATTTGAAAATTACTTCTCGCGATTGGTCAGGTGTTTTGTGAAAATTATCTAAACCCAATCTATGGTAGCGATAATTCGCTTTTCTTAAATCTTGTGCCTGACCGTTAATGTAATTCTCGACTAACCAATATCGGTTTCTATTGCTTCCTAAACTTTGCCAACCTTCTCTGTTGGCAGTTTGTGCATTGTTAACCACTAATTGTGCTTTTTGAAAATAGGGAGTTCCTCCTAATTCACTGAATGTATCGTAATCCGCACCAATAATAACATAAGCATAGAATGCCAGCATACTGGTGAGATTAGAAATGTAAGTGTTATCATTAAACTCAAGTGGTTGAGATTCCACATATTCAAATTCCCAATCGCGATCAGCAAAATTAAAAATTAAAGAAGTATAATTGGCCAGATAAACAGGACGTGCAGCCTGAATTTGAACGGATGCTTTAAACGACCCAATTGAAGGCATTTCATTTATATTGATGAGGAAATTACAAGCGATTCTTTCGTGTGCTTTGTAAGCATCGTTTGTCCATTTTCGGGTATTTAAAAATTGCTCAAAAGCAATTTTCATATCCTTGAAAACACTTTGGTCGGTTGTGGCTACTTTAGGCCCAACGTTAATGGAAACTTTGCAATTCAGTTCTTGACCAAAAGAATTAAACGTAGTTGTAAGAAAGATAATCAATATGAAGCTGCGACTCATCATTTTTTATCAGGATGGATTTATGTAATCAACGATGCATTGAACGATATCGCGTGCAACTTCTTTTTTATTTTTTAAATCAAAATTGATTTTGTTTTTATTTTTTTGGTAGATGGTTACTTTATTCGTTTCATGTCCGAATCCTGCTCCTACTTCTTGTAAAGAATTTAACACAATCATATCCAGGTTTTTCGATTCCAACTTTTTTAACGCGTTGGTTTCTTCGTTTTCTGTTTCCAAAGCAAAGCCAACTACGATTTGATTACTTTTTTTCTGTTTGCCTAAAGTAGCCGCGATGTCAATCGTTTTAGTTAATTGAAGTGAGAAATGCTCTTCTTTCTTTTTGATTTTTTGATCAGCAACGGTTTCTGGTTTATAATCGGCTACAGCAGCTGCTAAAATAGTAATATCGGATTGTGCGAAAAACTTTTCACAAACTCCAAACATACTTGCTGCATTTTTAACACGATGTAAGGAGATGTTATGATGTTTACTTTGAAGATGTGTAGGTCCGCTCACCAATTCTACTTTAGCTCCTTCGGCAGCTAAGGTTTCAGCCAGAGCAAATCCCATCTTCCCAGAAGAATAATTCCCAATGAAACGAACAGAGTCAATGGCTTCGTAAGTTGGACCTGCTGTTATCAAAACATTTTTACCGCTTAATCTTTTTGGTGTAAAAAAGCTTTCTAACACTTCAAGAATTTCTTCCGGCTCTGCTAATCGACCTTCACCTACTAAGCCACTCGCCAGTTCGCCATGGGTTGGTTTAATCAAATGGTTGCCAAAAGAAATCAAGGTTTGAATATTTTTTTGAGTGGCTGGATGTTGCAACATATCTAAGTCCATTGCCGGAGCAAAGAAAACAGGACATTTAGCTGATAAGTAAGTTGCCAGCAAGAGATTATCGCAAATTCCATTAGCCATTTTAGCCAGAGTATTAGCTGTTGCAGGAACAACCACAAATGCGTCTCCCCATATACCTAATTCAACATGGTTGTGCCAGGTGCCATTTTCCTGATTGGCAAATGAGGAGTAAACTTCATTTTTAGAAAGTGTACCTAAAGTTAACGGTGTGATAAATGCTTTGGCATCTTCAGTCAAAATTACCTTAACATCAGCACCAGCTTTTACCAATAAACGAACGAGCAAAGCGGATTTGTAAGCAGCAATGCTTCCGGTAACAGCTACAATTATTTTTTTTTGCTTCAGCATAAGGGCTAAATTAAAAAAAGAAAGGTTCAGGAAATAAGGTATTTAACTTATTCTGAACCTTTGATGTTTAGGCGACAATTTTCTTAAACTTCTTGGCGGTCTTCATTTTCACCGCGTACTCTGAAATTCAATTTATTATCAAAAAATTCTTCAATCGCTGTGGAAGTTGGTTTCGGCATGCGTTCATAAAACTTAGAGATTTCGATTTGCTCACGGTTTTCGAACACTTCTTCAAGGTTATCAACCGTTGTAGCGAACTCAGCCAGTTTATTGTTTAATTCTTCTTTGATGTTGGAGGCGATTTGGCGCGCACGCTTAGAGATAACCACAACAGATTCATATACATTGTTAGTTGGTTCGATTAATCTTTCTAAGTCGCGAGTAATGATGGATGGATTCGTGGCCATGGCTTATGAATTTACGTTTTTAAGTTTTGCTAATTGAATGATACTGTCGGCATACATTTTCTCTGCCGGGTTTAAGAATTTACTTTTTGGATACTTATCTAGAAACTCCAAATAGCGATCTACTACTTGTTGGTATCTTTCTTTCTGTTTTGACTGGAAACTTTGTACAGCCAATTTATAGATTGATTCTATAACTAAGTAATCTGCTTCTTCATGAAGATTGCTATCAGGAAAATTCTTTTTAAAGTTATCAAATGCAGTGATAGCTGCTTTATAAGAACGAGTTCGATAATATTGCTTGGCATTTTCAAAGCCCTTCTTTTCTAACTTTACTTGAATATTATTAATGACTTCTACTGCCTTATCTAGGTAGGAAGTTTGTGGATAACGATTTAAGAAATCCTGCATGGAAATCATCGCTTCGATACTAGCCGACTGGTCGAGGTTTGAACCTGGCGAAGCCATGTATAATGAATAAGCATGCATATACCGGGCTTCTTCTACACTGGCACTTCGTCCGTAAGTCGTGAAAAAAGTTTTGAAATACTCTGCTGCGAAGAGATAGTTTTTATCATAAAATTGACAGAAACCAAGGTAAAACTGAACCTTTTCACCTTCAGGTAAACCACGAACAATTGGCAAAATCTGGTCAAAAAGTACGGAAGAACGGTAGTAGTCTTTTTTCTCGTAATAATTGATGGCAGCTTCGTATTTCACGCGCCAATCCTCACTTTTTTCGATTTTTCTAAACTTACTACAGCCAGAAATGAAAAGAAGAGCTAAAAATCCGATAAAAACCAAAATACGGTTCTGCATAAGCCTGCAAATATAATAGATGATGGGTAGAAATGAAATTTTGTTTAATCCACTAAGAAATCACGGTTTAGACCATATTGTAAACTTTTCTGCTGGCATTTTTAACGGTTAAAGCCAAGTTTTAGTGTATGAATTTAATTCTTCACGACATCTTCCTTTTTTGGTCTTTTGTCTAATTGCCAATTGAAGCCTTTGAGTTTTTTATCTTCAGGCGTTAACTCATGGGGTGGAATAAATTTGGCCTCTGGTTTTACGTACGCGTGAAAGGTAAATAATTTGCCTTCCTTAAATTTGATGAGGATGGAGCTGCTGATCATTTTATTCATACCCATCATCGCTTTGGTTTTTTCATCGAGCGCGAAGTAGAGATTTTCGGCATTGCCATTTACTTGCACTCTATCAATTTTTCGATTCTTAATTTCTGCAATCATGGTTCTGCCTTTTATCTGATTGAAATCATGAATGGTTGTATCTTCTGAAACAACAAATGCGTTAGTTTTTAAAAATATCCTTCTAATGGTATTGTTTTCAATTTGCATGCTCACCGAGTCTGCCGACATTTGATTGTCGTTGGTCCACAAAACCGGTTTTTTATAGAAAACTAAAAGTGAATCAGCCAAACGATATTCAAGAGAATCAGCAATTCCTTGTAAATCTTTTTTAAAGATTTTTACATTGTGGTAGGCCAATACTCTTTTCTTTTTTGGATCGGTGCTATCAATCGATACTAGTGTGTCAGCAGATAAAAAAAGTGTATCGCCTTCATCGGTAATTTTAGCGAGATAGGCATTGTTGTAGACCTTAGCGATGTTTTGCGAACGATAAGCATCCGATGCTTGGCCATAGATAATTAAGTTTTGCTCTTTGGATGTCATTACGACATTGCCACGCACGCGATAAATTTTCTTTTGGTCATCCAAACTATATTGATTACCGCTAATTTTATAAGAAAGACTCTCCCCAGCACCTTCCTTCAAATCTGATTTTTTCTCTTGCGTGTTGTATTGGCCTTGTTGATAAATAAATTTCGCGCTGTCTTTATCAATAACTGTTGTTGGCGTTACGAAATAAATGATTTTTGATTTCGAATTATATTGCAAGCTATCAGCATACATCGTGTAATCGGGATTGGTAACAACAACCTCTTTCTTAAAGGCTGACAGATTGTTATTGAGATTGTAATAACCTTTCGTGCTCGTTAATACATTAACACTATCAACCAGTTTTCCATTGTTGAAATAATAGGCTAGGTTGGTAGGCCTGTCGTAATCGAGATAGTCTGTGTAAAGGGTAGCAGTTGCCAGTTTGGTGAACACAACATTTTTGCGAAGCTTAGCTTTACGTAAGTTTCCATCGTACTCTAGGTTATTGGCAGTAACTGTAACTGAATCTCCTTCTGTGATGCGAATACGACCAAAGGCAGTAATGCTGTTTTTTTCTTTGAAAAAGTGCGCGCTATCGCAATAGATAGTGGTTTTATTTTGGGTAAAAACTACGTTTCCTAGTAAACGCTCATATTTTTCATTATCTCGGACACCACGTTTTAGTCTGTCGGCATGTTCTAGTTTAACTCTTTTTTGGGCTAAAGATTCAAATGATAAGATAAGCAATAGCATAACCATTGCTGAAAGCAAAGGAGAAAGGGAAAAAATACTTCTCTTATTAGAATAAAAACGCATAACTATTTGTCTGCAAGCTACAACCTAAATTCGAAATGTTAATTTTGTGGCGTGATAAAGCAATTTACAAGCCATCTTCCCGAAATAACTGGTCAAAATCCTGCATCACAAAAATTTTTATTGGCCGTAAGCGGTGGAGTCGATTCTATGGTAATGGCTCACCTCTTTAAGGAGGCAGGTTATCAATTTGCTATTGCACATTGTAATTTTCAATTACGAGGAGAAGAATCGGATGCTGACGCAGCCTTTGTAAAGGAAACTGCAACAAAACTTAATGTTCCTTTTTTCGAGCAAAGTTTCGATACACTTCAATACAAAGCTGAAAAAAATATGTCGATACAAATGGCAGCGCGAGAATTACGTTACCATTGGTTTCATTTTTTAAAAAGGATGGGGCAATTTGATTGGGTAGCTACTGCTCATCACGCTAATGATCGCTTCGAAAGTGCTTTATTAAATTTTATGCACGGAGGTAGCCCGTTTTCACTTGCGGGTATAAGACCGGTTCATTTGTATATTGTTAGGCCACTTTTATATTTTAACAAAGACGAAATTGTTGCTTATGCAAAAACTAATCACATCAACTGGAGAGAAGATAGTAGCAACGAAAAAAATGATTACAAACGCAATACTTTAAGAAACGAGGTTTTGCCTCATCTGTATCAATGGCATCCTACCTGGCAAAAGGCTTTTGAAAGAACCATTAAGAAAACAGAAGATGAAACGGCCTTTAGAACCTGGGCTGTAAATGAATTTAAAAAGCAATTTGTAGAACAAAACAAGGGTGAACTTCGGATCGCAATCGCGGGCTTACAAGCTTTAGAAAATGGCACTGCTATTCTTTACGAATTGTTAGAAGGCTATGGTTTTTCCTACGACCATTGCGATGCCATTGCGAAAAGTGATTTATCCCGCGTGGGAAATCAATTCGAAAATGAATTTGCAAGGCTAGTTGTTGACCGACAATTTCTTATTATCAATTTCAAAGTGGCCGAACCTCAAAAATTTCCTTTGATACAACAAGCAAGTGGTGTTCACGCAGTAAGTAATCAATTGTTAGCATTAAAATTGGTAAGAAAAGAAGAAGTTGTTTTCTCACCTAATCGTGCTTATTTCGATGCTGACTTATTACCTTTTCCACTCACTTGGCGTAATTGGCAAGCAGGAGATAAATTTCAACCCTTTGGTTTAGAGGGAACCAAAAATGTGAGCGATTACCTCATCGACTTAAAAATACCTCAAGTAGAAAAAGATAAACAAACAGTTTTATTAACCGAAGATAAAATCATTTGGTTGGTTGGAAAGCGCCAAAGTGAACATTTTCGACTGTCTGAGCAGACCAAAATGGCGGTCGAGATAAATTTCACCTTAATAAATGATTAATATCTTTTTCTTTTGCCGATTGTCATCCTAAATTCACGCGCCCAAATAAACAAAGCAAACTGGGCTTTATCATTTTATTAACTAAACTCAATCGATATGAAAGTTACGGTCGTTGGCGCTGGTAATGTTGGCGCTACCTGTGCAGATGTTTTGGCTTACCGCGAAGTAGCCAACGAAATTGTTTTGGTAGACATTAAGGAAGGACTAGCCGAAGGAAAATCGCTTGATATCTGGCAAAAAGCGCCTATTGATTTGTACGACTCTCGTACGATAGGTTCAACTAATGATTATACCAAAACAGCGAATTCTGATGTTGTGGTCATTACTTCCGGTTTACCGAGAAAACCCGGCATGAGCCGCGATGATTTAATTACAACAAATGCCGGCATTGTAAAAACAGTTACTGAAAACGTAGTAAAGCATTCGCCAAATGCCATCATCATCGTTGTATCTAATCCTTTGGATGTAATGACTTATCAGGCGCATCTCACTTCAAAATTTCCTCGCACTAAAGTGATGGGAATGGCTGGTATATTAGATACAGCACGTTATAGAGCTTTTTTAGCTGAAGCTTTAAATGTATCTCCTAAAGATATTCAAGCCATGTTGTTGGGTGGGCATGGTGATACTATGGTGCCGCTACCGCGCTATACAACTGTAGCTGGTATTCCGGTGACTGAACTTATCGACAAAGATAAATTGAATGCCATATTAGAAAGAACAAAAGTAGGAGGTGGGGAATTGGTAAAACTAATGGGAACTTCTGCTTGGTATGCACCAGGCTCAGCCGCTGCGCAAATGGTAGAAGCCATCGTGAAAGATCAAAGAAGAGTTTTCCCTGTTTGTATCAAACTTGAAGGAGAATATGGCATCAATGATTGCTATTTAGGAGTACCGGTTGTGTTAGGCAAAAATGGTATAGAGAAAGTGATAGAATTAGATTTGAATGCAGAAGAAAAAGCCTTACTGGAATCGAGCCGTAAAGCGGTAAGAGAAGTAATGGATGTTTTAGAAAAATTAGGATAATTATTTACCCAAAATTTAAACGAAAGCCGAAGAATTTCTTCGGCTTTTTTATTTCCAATCGTTCAAGTAACATTAGTTGTTCAAGAATGAATTTTGTGAAGGAAACTAAAAGACGAAATTTTAAAATGCTTTGAAATCTACGCGTCTGTTTTTTTGCCGGCCTTCATCTGTTTTATCTGTATGATCGGTTACTTCTTCACCGTAACCAACAACTGAAATTCTATCATCAGGTACACCCATCTCTTGCATGAGTTGTCTTATTTTCTCAACTCTTTTAATGGAGAGTTGAACATTGTAATCATCCTTTCCTTCATGATCTGTGTGCCCTTCAATAAGGATGTGTTTGCCTTGCAATGCAAACTCAACCGCAATTAAAAAAGGATCCATATCAACAACAGAAAACTCATCTTGATCGAAAGTAAAATACAAAGGCTCAAGTTCTATTGGTTCGTTGTCTTTTTTATTCGCTAAAGTGTTGGCTACCAATCTTCTTATTTCTTCGTGTTTTTCTGAAGAAGGTGCAGGGAGATTATTCAATTTTAAAACCTGGTCTTCTTTATTATGCAATTCATCCAATGTTTTTTTCGAAACTATTGGTGATGGCGTAAAGGTAGGTTTGGCAGTTGTTGCAGTAGGTTTTGGTTTTAACGGAGGAGGTATAGGTTTAGAAGAAGCAATGGTTTCTACTTCTGCTTGTAATACAGGTGTAGACTTTCTCGGTTTGCCAGCAAGCTTCGGTACCTTTTTGTTTTTTGTTTTTTTATGCTTTCGCTCTAACAAATTACAAGCACGCTTATAAGTTGGGTTCGTTTTTTTGTATTGATTTTTATAATATCGAGCTCTGTCTTTATGGTAATTTTGGGCGAAAGTTACCTGAGCTAATAAAAGAAAAATCAAAACCCAAAACAGAAAGAGGGTTCTCTGAAAATGAAAAATATAGCCCAAAGTGGTATGCATTCAACCCTAAAGTTGGACTTTTAATTATACAAATTCAAGTGGAAGAGACAAAAAACGGTATTAAACGCTTGTTTTTACTTTTAAAAGTGGAAGTAGGGCCTCCGATTCTGGTAAGTGGTTTACATTTACATGAAGTAAAGATGGAAAGCTTAAAATAAAGGTTGTTCCTTGGCCAATAACTGACTGTACTTCAATGTGGCCACGAATCATTTTTACAGATTCTTTTACCAAAAATAAACCAATACCCGAGCCTTTTGCATTTTCTACAGCGCGATAAAACATATCAAAAATTTTGGGTAAGTGTTCTGTTGCGATGCCAATGCCGTTATCTTTAATGGTTATTGTAACATCGTAGCTTTCTTGCTTAACGTGGATATATACTTTAGGATTTTCTTTTTGTGGATCGTAGTATTTGATAGCATTTGAAATGATATTTTTTAATATAATTTCTAATCTAGTTTTATCAGTTGTCACAAAGTTATTAGCTTCATCAATATCCATTTCAATGTTGATGTTTTTCATTTCAGGAAGAAACTGTAATGCATCGATAATTTCTTTTATCTGATAAGACAGATTGATGATTTCTGGTTGAATATGTTGTCGTTTATTTTTAGCATAATCGGTTATGTCTTTAATAAAACCATTCATTCGATCAACACTTTTTTTCATTTTATCGAAATAGTGGTGTAGACTTTCATCTTTATTATCCAACTTAAATAAATAGATTAGCCCTTCAAGTGATGCCAAAGGAGATTTTAAATCGTGAGCTGAACTATAGATGAATCGATCTAATTCTTCATTGAGTTGTTGCAATTCTTTGTTTCGTTTTTCGATGAGTTGAGATTTCTTTTCTGCATCCGCGAATTGTGCTTTTAGTTTTTTAGTGAGTAGTAAAAATGATTCTGATAAATTCTGAATTTCAGAAATGTGATAATGATTCGGTAAGTCTTTTTCACGAATAGATTGTCGAATAAAATATTTACTCATTAAGAAACTTAATTTCTTGATAGGTAAAGTTAAACTCGATGCTGTAAAAAATGTAAGCATTCCTGCCAACAGAAATAAACAAGTTCCAATTAATATACTGGAATACAAAGACTGCCGAATGACTTCCTCGGCCTTTGCATTGGCTAACAATACTGTTTTTTCAATTGTTGCTGAAAACAATTGTGCTTGCTGATTAAGCTTTCCTGTTAAACCTTGATCGGCACCTTGCCCTAGTTGAATATCGATGGTGGCTAGTTCGTTAAAATATTGCTTGTAAGAAGTGAGTAAATAAATGGTATAAGGATTGTAACTCTTTTTAATCTTTAAGTTCTGCAGGATTAAATTAATCAGTTGATTAAATTTATTTTGATAGGTGGCCTCTTTTCTAAGGAAGAAATCTTTCTCATGTCTGCGCAAAGTTAAAACATCAACCATGGAAATATCTTCTGAGTGATTTTCAAGTTCATGAGCGTATCTCCGCATTTTACCTTCCAAGCCAAAATCTTTAAATCCCCTTTTGATTTGTAAATCTTTGAAGGTTTTGAAGAGCGTATCGTATTGTAGCAATTGAATTTCTGCGGTTACCATATCAGTCGAAAGATCTTCGCTAAGAACATGCAGTTTGCTTTCAAGCAGTTGATGTTGAGTTAATACTTGTTTTAAAATTGTATCGTGGCGAAGTGTATGGTAGGATTGTTTGTTTTGGTAGAATGCAGCATTGATAATTTCGAAACGAAGAAAGTCTAAATCGTTTTTAACTAACTCTAAAGCATTAACACGTTGACTTTCCAGTTGATTGACCAGCGCGTAAAGTTTTTTATTTTTGAGATTAAACTGATAGGATAAAATAGAAATGCCAATAACAGTTATAAAAACGATGCTAAGTGCAAGAAACAGTCGCTTACTAATGGAGTTAAAAAAACGCATCAAGATGGTCACGCGTAAAGGTATCAGCTAATCGATACTTTAACTTTTAGCCTATGTTAAGTTACTATGAAGTTTATTTAACAGTTAGATGTATTATTCTGTTGTTTTTTTGCGAAATCTTTTCTCCAACACTTCTTCTACATCACTAAGTCTATAATTTTTGGCGGCTAGCAATATTAAGAAATGATACATTAAGTCTGCTGCTTCCCCTAAAAACAAATCTTTGTCGTTGTCTTTGCTTTCGATTACCAATTCTACCGCTTCTTCACCTACTTTTTGCGCTACTTTATTGATCGAACCAGCTAATAACGTGTTGGTATATGACTTCTCGATAGGATGTACCTTTCTATCCTGAATTAAAGCATCTAAGCTGGCTAATGAAAATTTATCCGGACTAGAATTGCCAAAGCAAGTTGAAGTTCCGGTATGGCAAACAACACCTTTGGGTTTGGCTTCTATCAATAGCGTATCCTGATCACAATCTGCGATGATATTTTCTACTTCTAAAAAATTACCGGAAGTTTCTCCTTTTGTCCATAACCTGTTTTTAGATCGGGAGAAGAAAGTAACTCTTTTCTCAGCTATTGTTTTTTCCAATGCTTCTTGGTTCATGAAGCCTAGCATCAGCACAGCTTTTGTTTCGCTATCTTGAACAATGCAAGGAATAAGACCTTGCAATTTATCAAATCGTAATGTTTCAATATTCATTATCGTACCGATATAAGTTTTGAGCGTAAGTATGATTTAAGTTGTGGCACACTGATTTCGCCAAAGTGAAAAACACTAGCTGCTAAGGCGGCATCAGCTTTTCCTAATGTAAAAACATCCATGAAATGACCGTAATCGCCTGCGCCACCGCTGGCAATAACGGGTATTTGTAAAGCATGGTGTAGTTTTTCTAAAGCCTCATTGGCGAAACCTTGTTTGGCACCATCGTGGTTCATGCTGGTAAATAAAATTTCTCCCGCACCACGCTCTTGTGTTTCTAACGCCCATGAATACAATCTTTTATCTGTTGCTTTTTTGCCACCATGTGTATGTACTACCCAGTTATTAATTTCTTTTTTGGCATCGATGGCAACGACAACAAATTGAGAACCAAAAGCTTTTGCCATTTCATTGATTAAATCCGGATTGTACACTGCAGATGAATTGATGCTTACTTTATCTGCACCTGCTTCTAATAATTTTTCTGCGTCAGCAATGGAGCTGATGCCGCCACCCACCGTAAAAGGTATGTTGAGGTGGCGCGCGATTTCGTTTACAAGAGAGGCAAAAGTTTTGCGTTGCTCTTGTGTGGCAGAGATATCTAGAAACACCAATTCATCAGCACCTTCTTTGGCGTACTTTTCTCCTAAGGCAACCGGATCTCCGGCATCGCGCATGTTTTCAAAGTTGATGCCTTTTACAGTTCTACCATCTTTAATATCCAAGCAAGGAATAATGCGTTTAGCCAGCATAACTTTGTAATTCTTTTAAACTGATTTTGTTTTCGTAAATAGCCTTGCCTACTATAACACCAAATACTTTTAATTCTTTTAAAGCTTTGATATGTTCTATATTCCCAACACCACCACTGGCTATGATACTGGCTTGTGGAAATTGTTGTCTTAGTTTGGCATATAAACTAACGTTGGGTCCGCTAAGCATACCATCTGTTTGAATATCGGTGCAAGTGATGGTCGCTTTTTCCCACTGATTATTTTTTATAAAATCGAATACATTAGAAGTGGATTGATTTTGCCAACCTTGAACAGCAATATTTTCATCGCGTACATCAGCACTGATGATGATGGTATTGTTTCCAAATTGTTCCATCCATTCTTGTACCAGTTCAGGGGCTTTGTGTGCGATGCTTCCTAAGTTAACTTGTTTTACACCTAGTTCTAATAAGGATTCAATAGTTGATGCTGTTTTAATGCCACCGCCAACATCGACATTTAGGTTGGTTGATTTTGTTATCTCTTCTATTGAACGCCAATTTCTAATTGCGCCAGCTTGCGCACCATCTAAATCTACAACATGTAAGTGAGAGAATCCCTCATCTTCAAACATTTTTGCCATGTCGGCAGGTTTATCGTGGTAGATGGTTTTAGCTTGATAATCGCCTTGCGTTAAGCGCACGCATTTGCCTTCTATGATATCGATAGCCGGAAAAATAATCATGATCTAGAATTTAAAAAACTTTCTAAAATTTTCTGTCCGGTTTCTGCTGATTTCTCCGGATGAAATTGAACTGCATAAAAATTATCTTTCTTTAACGCTGCGCTAAAAGGCTGAATATATTGTGCTATAGCTGCTGTGTTTTCATTAACCGGTACATAATACCCGTGTACAAAATAGACATATTGATTGTTTACACTTTCACCCAGCCAACTATTGGTTGTGGTGATGGTGTTCCAACCCATATGAGGTACTTTTTCTTTTTGTTGAGGAATAAATTTTTTTACCTTTTCATCAAAAATGCCTAAACAAGCAGTATCGTTTTCTTCAGAATATTTGCACATCAGTTGCATACCTAAACAAACACCTAAAACAGGTTGTTGCAGTGATTTAATCAATTCATCCAACTTATGATCTCTTAAATAGCGCATCGTTGAACTTGCCTCGCCAACTCCTGGAAAAATTACTTTATCCGCTTTTAGAATTTCTTCATGTTCATCTGTTATGGAAAAATCAACTTGCAAGCGCTCCAATGCATACGCCACCGAGCGTATATTACCAGCGTTATATTTGATAACAGCGACTTTCATAAAACACCTTTGGTTGATGGAAGTTGATTGCCTTCCCTTTTGATGGCCATTTTTATAGATTTTGCAAAGGCTTTAAAGATGGCTTCTATTTTATGGTGTTCGTTGCCACCTTCTGCTTTTATATTGAGGTTGCATTTAGCTGCATCTGAAAATGATTTAAAGAAATGCATAAACATTTCGGTAGGCATCTCTCCAATTTTTTCTCTAGTAAAAGTAGCCTCCCACACTAGCCAAGGTCTTCCACCAAAATCAATAGCTACTTGTGCCAGGCAGTCATCCATAGGTAAGCAGAAGCCATAACGTTCTAACCCTCGCTTATCGGTTAAGGCTAACGCAAATGCTTCACCCAATGCAAGCGCAGTGTCTTCTATGGTGTGGTGTTCGTCAATATGTAAATCTCCTTTGCAAACAATAGCTAAATCGATGTTACCGTGTTTAGCTAGTTGATCGAGCATGTGATCAAAAAAGCCAAGTCCGGTTTCATTTTTTGCTATGCCAGTTCCATCTAAATTTAAGGTGATAGAGATGTCGGTTTCTTTGGTTTTTCTTATGTGCGAAACTTTTCTTTCTGGTTTTAATATAAAAGTAGCAATGTCTTTCCACGATGTTGTTGTTAATGCAAGAAAATCAGTTAGACCTTGCGTTTGAACCTCATTGGCTTTGCTGCCATCGTTGATAAAAATAGCTTTGCATCCTAAGTTTTTGGCAAATATAACATCTGTAACTCTATCACCAATAACAAGTGAGTTAGTGATGTCATACTGTACATTCAGGTAAGTTGTTAACATACCTATGCCTGGCTTACGCGTTGGTAAGTTTTCGTGTGGAAAGGATTTATCTATGTGAACAGCAGAGAAAGTAATGCCTTCGTTTTCGAAAGCTTGCATCATTTTTTGATGTGCCGGCCAAAATGTATTTTCTGGAAATCTATCTGTGCCTAATCCGTCTTGGTTGGTAACGATGACCAATTCGTATAGATTAGCGTTAGCTATTTGACTTAAACCTTGAAAAACGAAAGGTAAATATTCAAGCTTTTCAAAACTATCGATCTGTTCATCGGAAGGTTCTTTAATCAATGTTCCATCTCTATCGATGAAAAGAATTTTTTTCATATTCATATTTTATAATGAGAAATGTTGAATGGCTTCAATCAATTTTTTGTTTTCATCTACTGTGCCGATAGTTATGCGTAAACAGTCATCACATAAGATTACATTCGATCTGTCTCGTACGATGATGCCTTGCTGTTGCAAGCGAAGATACATCTTTCTCGCATCATTTACTTTTACTAAAAGAAAGTTGGCATCAGAAGGATAAATATTTAGTACAGATGGAAGATTAACTAAATCTAATTTTAGCTTTTCGCGTTCTGTTAAAATTTCGTTCACTTGCTTGCGAATATTTTCAACCTGACTAAGTTGTTGTAAAGCGAAATTTTGTGTGAAAGTGTTGATGTTATATGGATATTTTATCTTATTTAAGACTGTAATCAACTCAGTTGATGCATAACCAATTCCTAAACGCAATCCGGCCATTCCCCAGGCTTTAGAAAAAGTTTGCATCACCACAAGGTTAGGAAATTGATTGAGCATGGGAAGAAATCCTTCATCGTTTGCAAAATCAATATATGCTTCATCAACTACTACAATTCCTTTACTTTGTTTAATCAATGAAATGACATCTTCTTTTTTAAATAAATTCCCACTCGGATTGTTGGGCGAACAAATGAAAGTGATCTTTATAGTTGAAAAATCAACTTGGAGAATAGCATTCCAATCGAGTTGGAATTCTTTAGTAAGAGATATCTTCTTGACAGCCACGTTATTCACTTGTGCACAAACACCATACATGCCATAAGTGGGTTCAGCTAAAAGAATGGCATCTTTGCCGGGTTCACAACAAGCTCTAATGAGTAAATCGATTATCTCATCGCTACCATTTCCAAGAATAATGTTTTCAACCTTAGTATTTTTTATTGCAGCAAGTCGCTCCTTTACTTTGATTTGTAAGGGGTCAGGATAACGATTGTAACCATTCTCAAATGGGTTTTCGTTCGCATCTAAATAAACATCGGCTTCTCCTTTAAATTCATCGCGTGCAGAGGAGTAAGGCTTCATCTGTTTAATATTGTTGCGAATGATTGTGTCTAGCGAGAAACTCATTTTGACTTTAATTTTTGTAAACGAATGGTGATGGCTTCGGCATGTGCTTTTAGTAATTCTGCTTCTGCCATGGTTGTTACTATCGGTCCGATATGTTGAATACCTTCTTCACTGATTTGCTGATACGTAATGTTTTTCACAAAACTATCTAATGAAACTCCGGCATATGCTTTTGCATAGCCATTGGTAGGCAAAGTATGATTCGTTCCGGAAGCATAATCACCAGCTGATTCCGGGGTATAAGCACCAATGAAAACAGATCCTGCATCTGTTATTTTCTCTACAACTTCGTTTTCATTTTTTGTATTGATGATTAAATGTTCCGGTGAATAGAAGTTAACAAAGTCTAACGCAGTTTCTTGTGCTGCGAAATACAAAACTCTGCTATTCTGCAAAGCTTGTTGAGCTAACTCTTTTCTTGGTAAGGCTTTTAGTTGTTTATCAATTTCTTTTTCTACCTGATTAATAATTTCTCTTGAGGTTGTTACTAACATTACTTGGCTATCCACGCCATGTTCTGCTTGTGCAAGTAAGTCGGCCGCAACAAAAGTAGGGTCAGCACTTTCATCAACCAATACTAAAACTTCTGATGGTCCTGCAGGCATATCGATGGCCGTTCCTTCTTGATTAACCAATTGTTTGGCTTTGGTTACATACTGATTGCCCGGTCCGAAAATTTTATGCACTTTAGGAACAGATTCAGTACCATACGCTAAGGCAGCTATCGCTTGCGCACCTCCTGCTTTTATAATTTTGGTAACTCCTGTAACGGATGCAGCGAATAAGATAGCATCATGAATCTGTCCGCTGCTATCAGGTGGTGAGCATAAAATAATTTCTTTGCAACCAGCTAATGAGGCGGGAACAGCTAGCATTAAGACAGTAGAAAACAACGGAGCGGTTCCACCCGGAATATAAATACCAACTTTAGAAATTGGAACGGCCTTGCGCCAACACTTAACACCGGGCATCGTTTCAATTATATGTTCGTTTCGTGATTGTGCTGCGTGAAATTTTTCGATATTCGCTTTGGCTTGTAAGATAGCTAGCTTGAGGTCTGCACTCAATCTGCTGTTGGCAGTTTGAATTTCTTCTTCACTCACAACTAAGGATTGTAACTTAGCTTTATCGTGCTGTTCGGTTAATGCGAACAACGCTGCATCGCCAGATTGTTGCACCCTCGCTAAAATGTTGCGTGTTGCACTTTCTAAAAATTCAAGAGATAGTTGCGGACGTGTTGCAAGCTTACTCCACTGGTGTTGATCTGGATTAATAAATATCTGCATATAATTAAGCGTTATTTAATCATTTTTTCAATAGGTATTACCAAGATGCCTTGCGCACCAAAACTTTTTAGCTGATCAATTTTTTGCCAGAAATCATTTTCATCAACAACTGAGTGTAAGGATGACCAGCCTTCTTTTTTTAAGGGTAAAATGGTTGGACTATTCATGCCCGGAATAACCGTTGTAATTTTTTCGATGGCATCGTTCGGGCAATTCAATAAAATATATTTGTTGTTCTTTGCTTTTTGCACTGCTTCAATGCGGAACAACAATTTGTTAAGAATGTTTTGCTTTTCTTGTACCAGCTCCGGTGTGGCAATCATTACCGCTTCCGAATACAAAACGGTTTCTACCTCCTTTAATCCATTGGATAAAAGTGTTGAGCCTGTGCTAACGATATCGCAAATGCCATCTGCTAAACCTATACCCGGAGCAATTTCAACGGAACCGCTGATTTCGTGTATGCCTGCTTCGATGTTATTTTTTTTCAAAAATTGAGAAACGATAGTAGGGTAGGAAGTAGCTATGTTTTTATTCTGAAACCACTGTAAACCCGTGTAAGCTTCGCTTCGGGGAATAGCCAAACATAAACGGCACTTCGCAAAATCCAATCGTTTGATGAGTGTATTCTTCTTTTCTTTTTCTATGAACACATTTTCACCTACAATGCCCACATCGGCTACTTTATCTTCTACATATTGAGGAATATCATCATCGCGTAGAAAAAGAATTTCTACAGGGAAATTTCTTACCTGGGCCTTCAGTTGGTCCTTTCCATTTGAGATGGAAAGCCCGCTTTCTTTTAACAATTGCAGCGAACCTTCTTGTAATCTTCCTGATTTTTGAATCGCTATTCTTAATACATTTTCCATCATACTTTTAAAAATAAAAAAGGCTTGCCACAACGTGACAAGCCTCCTAGTTTCCTTTTGCTATCAATTAACAAAACATAGCCATGCCACGACAATCATTGCCTGAATGATGATGGTGACGGTGGATGTTTTGTGTGTTTTTCATATTTCTTGGTGCGAAGAAAGACAAGATGTACGAATAAGCCAAATCTTGGCTGACAATTTTCAATTAATTTTTATAAAAGGTATACCGGATAAAGCTTGTTGATGCAAATACACGCAAAACGCGAGATACAGTAAAGCAAAGGTAAACAAGATGGCTTTAGGTTTATCCTTAATGATATAGTATTGAACCAATGGAATAAGCTGTAAACCATGTAAGGTAAAGAAGTGAGGAACCCGAACATCACCTGCTAAAGTATTCCAATTCAAGAATAGTAAGCCAGCTCCACCATCTGCTGACCCAACACTATGTGCTAGTTGAGAACTCATGATGCCACCTGAAATACTACCTAAACAGAAAAATAATAATGCAAACTGCCACGCAACAAGATTGTTGCCTTTCAAGGTAGTTTTTTCGGGCATCAAAAATAAAAACAATGTATATAGATTGATTACAGTGTTGATGCCGATAAAGATACCCATGGTTGAAAACAGAATGGCATTCGGTATCGTGGTGATATTAAAATGAGAACGTTCTCCTCGGGCTGCTTGAAAAACAATGATGATGATTTCTACTAACATAGTAATAAGCACCACCCATGAAATAATTTTTTTACTTCTTTCTGATGTTAAATAATGCAAACACCAAGCGAATGTGAAAAGATAAATCGTAATGCTTAATGAAAACTTCATGGGTTTGATCCAGGCATTGATGCCGGAAACCAAAGTATCGTCATAAAAGAAAAGCAAAAGACAGATGACGAATAAACCAAAGTGTAAGACACCAAAAGTAAACAACAATGGATTTCGTTTTTGGAGTGAAGTAAGAAAATTAGAAATTCTCATGTTGTAATTTTTTGGTGTGGAAGTATCTCACGATGTGAAATAAGAGCAAGCCGATTGGTCCCAGCATAAAAGTGAAAAATGTACAAACGATTAAATAAAGATGAGGAATTTTAGCTTCTTGGCCTTTTAATAAAATCCAGGAACCTACAAACAAATCGAAAGCGAGGTAATGTACCCAACCTGCAACCAATAGGTAATCGTTGCTGAATAGTTTTTTAATGCCCGCTAACGTTCCGAAGTCGGAGAAAGACAATGAGCCAGCGCTGATAATTAGACCAATGTAAACAAAACTGAATAATAGTGGAATGATTAAATAACGAACCAGCCATTGTGTGCCCTTCCATGTTGGAGCGAACCACATTAACAACCATCCAAATGGAGCTAGACTATTACAAATTGAGAATAATTTTTCGGGAGACATATAGATTAGATCAAAGTTAAAGATAGTATTTTCTCTTTAAGGTTTTTACTTCTTTTCCATGATCCACACATCATTATCGTAGCGAAAATCAGGATGGTTGGTTGTGCCACCATATTTACCACCAGTTATAAAAATTTTATTTTGATGAACTGTAGCGGCAATTCCACCGCGAGGCAGCCAAGGGGCACGTTGTTGTTGCCAGTTTTTCCCATCTTTACTATACAATACTTCACTGGAAAATTCTCCATTACGGTTGCAACCTAAAAGCCATATTTGGTTATCGTATACAACGGCAGTGTAACCAAATATTTCTTCGCCTCTCACAATTTCATCTTTAAGCTTAGTCCAGTTTAGTCCGTCAGTTGACGTCCACACATCGTTATTGAATAAAAACAAAGAATCATTTTTGCAAACAATTTGACTTCCACTTCTTGGGCCAATATTGCTGTTATCTTTTTGCTTTGTCCAGCGAATGCCATCTTCGGAATTCCAAATGTCTGCATATACTTTTTGCTTGTCTTCACCTCCAATAATCCAAATTTTGTTTTTAAATACAAATGGATGATAGAAGAAGCGGTTGGGCAAGTTACTGGTAGTGCTTACTGTTTTCCATGATGTTAAATTCTCAGACAAGAAAATTGATGGTTGAAAGGTGAAGGCTTCTATGTTTCCTTTAAAATGGCCAAGCCCTAATAAGGCACGATTAAAATAAACATAATCCAGAAAAGCGTGGTTGTGTATGGTGTTTTGCAAGGAAGATTTTGTCCATGTACTTCCATCTTTAGAAACCCATGTGCCATCGGGGTGTAAAACATATAGACTATCGTTATGACTAACCAACTGAAAATTATAATTTTTTCTCCACGCTGCACTATCTAATAGTTTTGTCCATGTATAGGTAGAATGTTCAACTGAATCGATAGGTTGAACTGGGGCTTGTGCAGTACGCTCAATTTTTTGGGAACAGCCAACAAGCAATAAGGCGAAAAGGATACTATAAATTTTCATATTGTAATGGGGTAGAGCGAAAAGGCTCCCAACTATTGTGCCTAAATCAATTTACGCATAATTTACGTTAGATTTTATTTTGCCTATTGGTTAGTGTATGTGTACGCCAACGGATAGGCCGGGCCAATGTGTTAGGCTTATTACTTTATTGGCGTTACTTTCTTTTTGAGAATGGAAAAAATGAGTATTCCAACTTAATGAAGTAAACACATATACATTTAATAATTTCGGATGTAATCTGCTACCTAAAATAAGTTCGGGTTTGGAGATTAAGTTTAAATCTTTTGTAAACTTTTTTTCTTTCGTATCCAATTGTTGCAGTTGCAATCCATAGGCATAAAACCAAAATTCATTTCTGCCCGGAAGGTCTGAACGTTTATAAAAGTATTTGCGTATAGCATACCCTAATCCCCATGTTGCATTTCTATCTATTATGTTATTAGGTTGGCTGGAGTAAATAATAGAATTAAGAACATATTTATTTTTATGAGATTTTAAAATTCTGCCATTCTTTAATGTGCCTGTTGAAAACTCAACAGTCAAAGTAAACAATTCATTACTATATAATGATAAGTGCCCGAACATACCAATATTAAGAAGTCCGATAGAAGTTCCATCTTTTGTTCCGGTTTCTTTTCCTCTTTTGTAAATGTTTATTAGACCTATTTGCGTGCCTTGCATGCGACCACTTATATTTATTAAGCCTACTTGGTAGCCATTCATATGGTCTTTGGCATGGTTGAATAAGCCGATTTGAATGGCCGTAGGATCTTTGTTATCGTAACCGTTTCTTCCCTCAATAAAACCAGCAGTGTTGAATAAACTCATTTGAAAACCATATAAGCCACCGTTAGTATAATTGCTGATGAATGCAAGTTGAGCCCCATCCATCGATTCGTAAGATACATTGCTGATACCTGCCAGTTGAAATCCAAATGAATATTTTTTTACGATGTTTGATAAGCCAGCCAGTTGAAAACCAAAAAATGCATTACCGGTGTAATTCATCCCTCCCGAAGCCTGCATGCCATACGTATCGGATAATACATAATTGAATAAACCAGAAAATTGCGCACCACTTAAGTTAACTGCAAAGCCAGACTTGTATTTAACCTCTATTTCTTTTTTTGATAGACCCTTAAAAGCATTGATGCCTGTTATGTTACTTAAGCCTGCAAATTGTAAACCATGCGTTTCACGTTCATTTGCATTAGATATCAAACCGAATTCTAAAAATTGAGTTCCGCCTGTATAACCTGATGTAAAATTAATTGAGAAGACATTTGTTTTATCGCTTCCGTGTATGCCATTCGTTGAAATGCCTGGCGTAACAGAAAAGTGAAAAAGTATCGGTTTACTTTTTTGTTGAGCAAAAGAAATATGAAAACTCAACAACACAACGAGCAGTGTTCTTAACATAGCGAAGTAGGTTTTGAACCTAACGCCATCGATTACCCTTTTAGTATATGTTCAGAAGAGGCTTACCTAATCTTTCCTACCTAGATAAAAAATTACTTTTATTGAGTAGTAGTTGTCCTTAAATGACGTGCCACCCACAAAGCAACCAGCGAAAAGAAAATGGCGATATACCCAACATAATTATAATTCACCAATGCTTTGGCTTCTTGCGAAAAAACGGATGGTTTTTCTGTGATGATTATGCCCGCAACAAAAGCAGCCAAACCAGATGCCAACTGTTGTACAGACGAACGAATGCTCATGTAACTTCCTCTTATCTCTGGAGCGATTAGGGCTGTTTCCATCGTAGTGCTCGGTACAAGCCTACCATTAGAAAAAACAAAGAAAACAGCAGCAACAAACAAGCATAGCCAAAGGGGTAGAACGGGTAAATTTGTAATAGTAAAAATCGGTAGCATAACTAACGTTCCAAATATAGTAAAGATGGTAAGTCGACCATGTTTATCAGCCATCTTACCCACCCAAGGTGAAAAGAACATCGTGCAAGCTCCACCTACTAAATAGATATACATTAACTCACCTTCGCTTAATCCAACATTACCTACCATGTAAGGCGATATAAACGGAATGATAGTAAAATGCCCCAGCATAAGCACAGCAGAAAAAGTTAAACCGATGCGAGCATTCTTATTGCCAAAAATAGAAGTAAGTACTTGCAAAGGATTTTTTGGTTTTTCGCCAGCGATTAAATGTTTTCTCATCACCGGTATTGTATAAAATGAAGTTAACCAAACCAAAACCGAAAAACCACCTAACGAAAGAAAAGGCATTTGCCAGTTAGATTTATCTGCTAAAAACAATCCTATAGGAACACCAGCTACTGATGCAACAGAGAAGGATGCCATTACTAAACCGATAGCTCCAGCTCTTCTTTCCAGAGGAACAGCATCGCTTACCATCGACATCACTAACGCACCCAACACTCCTCCAAATGCTCCGGCAAGCGATCGCGTAATCATCAGCATATCGTACGTAGTTGAAAAGCCACAGGCTAATGTTCCAAATGCAAAACCTGCATACATGACAATCAAGCTTGTTTTTCTATCAAACCTATCAATTAAGAAAGCAGAGATAAAGCCCGTAATGCCTGCTGTAATGGTATAAGATGCAACCAACAAAGAAAATTGTTGTGGTGATATTTCTAACAAGCGGATAAGTTGTGGACCCAGTGGCATCATGATCATAAAATCCATGATGTGCGTAAACATAACTGCGGCTAAGGTAAAGAGAAGAATTTTTTCTGATTTCATGTAAGGGATTCAGTCTGCAACAACGGTAAATTTTTAGTAAAAGTTTACTTGTGCAGAAAAAAAGTCTTGATTGAATGCTCTGTTAAAACCAAAGTTGTTTTTTTCTGACTAAGCAAAATTTTGGAAACTCTAATGAATCTTACCTTTTTATTTGCCAAAAGAAATAATATCAAAAGAAATTGTACAAGTAGACTAATCTTCCTTACAGCGTTATTCTATTTACATAGCCGGATAGTTAACTATAATTTCTGGTGTAACTATACAGTCCAATCTGTAATGCCAGTTTTTTCTCTGATGGTTTGCTGCAACCAATTCTCAATTTGCAGGCACTCCACCGGACTTAATGCATCTATATGAATCTCAACCATTTTTTCATTTTTGTCTTTAGCGATTACCTCAATTGGTTTTTTAATGTTTTCCCACGAAACATAAGTGTATCGGATAGTACCAATTGAATTCAATGGAAATGAAACATTCTTTTTTTGTTTGCCAGTAAGTTTATTGAACTCATAATATTCTAGCTGGGCAGAGTTTATAGCAAGTGCGAACTTGCGAAATAAATTTTTAAGATTTCTTTTGAAAGCTGTTACAAGCGCATAGCCAAGCAAACTTCCGAAAAGCAATAAGAAGATACCAACAACAATCTTTGCGCCTGCTGGTGTTTCAGTAAAAACAAATAGAGCTAACAAACAAAAACCAATAAAGCCAAGGTAGATGAACGAATAGATAATGAGTTGTATCGTTCTGAATACTGCTTTGTTTTGCCAATGTAAAACTGCCTGAACTTTATTTCCTAGTTTTTCAATTTTATTACTCAACTCATCTTGTATCGGTGCAGAAGTTGAAAGATCTGTTTTGATACAAGGCAACAAGTCTTCGATTATTTTAACAACTTCATCTTTATTTTGACTTCGCACAAAATGCCATTTACTTCCATCTTTTTTTTCTAAATATCCATTGTAATAATAAGTGGTAGAGTTTTTACTTTTTCTAGATTCAATATGAATGTCGAGTTTTAGAATTTCTGCATATAAAACATAGCCAATTACGGATGGATTAGTAATGGAATGAATAGCAACCCAACCTTTTTCATGGTCGAACACATAACTACCCGGTTGTTCGTTTAATGTACCAAAACTTACAAATACGATAATGAATATAAAAAAACTCATCATCCAACATGTTACTTTGATGGGTGCCCAGGGCATGCTATTAAAATCTGGTAAGATTAAATGAATGACTATTCCGCTAACAGTGATAAAGGAAAAGAGAATAAGAAGGAAGCTCTTACTACAACCTTTTTTAGATTCAAAAATGGTTTGCTTTGTCGAGTGGCTTTTTAAATCAGGCATAATCTTTAACAGGTAAAAGTAGCACAAAGATGAACGAGCATTAAACACAATCCACATTCGGATTGTGTAGCTATCAATTTAGCAACTAAATTATTAGAATGAAAGATTTTTCCCTGTATATAGAATTTCTCCTTGTGCTAATCCAAACTGAAAGCATTTCTCTTCTCCTAATTTTTTGGTGAGGTGTATGAGTTCGGGTGTCAATCCTGCACGCTTCATCCTTTCAGGATAATCTCTACCGTATTTTCTTACGTGATCATCTTGTCCGAAAATTTTTTCTCTTTCTCTCTTATCAGTTATGCTAGGGTCTTCAAAAGTTTTATCAGGCACCGGACTAAAAAACGGAACTTGTAAAATGGCTTGTCCGCCTGGTTTTAATACGCGTTTTATTTCTTGCATGGCCTGAATATCATCACGCACGTGTTCCAATACATGATTACACAACACATAATCAAATTGCTTATCAGCAAAAGGCATTTCATGAATATCCATTTTCACTTTTGCTAAAGGCGATTCAATATCCGCAGTAATATAGTGTTCGCCATGTTGGGATTCGAACTGTTTCATGAAACACAATTCTGGAGCTATGTGTAAAACAGATTTTTTTGAAGTAAAGAAATCAGTTTCATCTTTCAAGTAAACAAAAATTAATCGATGACGCTCCAAAGAAAGACAATTAGGACACAAAGCATTTTTTCTTGTATTGATCCTACCATACGGTAAAAACTCACGATATGAATGTTCACACACCGGGCATTGCACCGTTTTACCGGAATAAAATAAAAATCCTGTAACTTTTAATCCCCACCCGCTAAGCAATTGCAAATACTTTCGGGGTACGAAACGCACTAGAAATGAGATAATAAACTTCATAGATAGCGCAAATTAAGTGAATATGACCACCTTTTTTAGGAGATTATTCAATCAGCGTAAAGTTTTTTTAGATTCGTAAAACTTTTTGGTGAGTACCACCATCTTACAGGCATAAAGCAAATAATTTGGCCGAAACATTACTAGATATCGCGATGATGCATGCCGACACCTTGATTTTACGCGCGAAGCAAGGAGACCAGCATGCCCAGGGCCGACTGGTGCAATTGTGGTATAAAAGAATTTATAATTTCTGCTTTAAGTTTTTTCAGGACCACGACCTGGCCATGGAGGTAACACAGAAAACATTTATTGCCATGTGCAAATCGTTACCGGCCCTGCAAGATGTGCTCAGGTTTAAATCATGGTTGTATACCATCGCAGTAAATTATTGCAGAGAAGAAGCCAGAAAGACAAAAAACAAAAAAGCAGTTTCTTTCGATTTGGTTGTAAACCCTGAAAGTGAACAATCGCCAAACTGGGAAGGAACAAGCCTAAGACACGATAACCCTGAAAAGGTTTATCAGAGCAGAGAGTTGAGTGATATTTTACAACGAGCATTATGCATGATAAGTGCCGAACAAAAAGAAGTAGTGATTATGAAAGAGTACGAAGGAATGAAATTCAGAGAAATAGCAGAAGTGTTAAACATATCTGAAAACACAGTGAAGTCGCGTTTGTATTACGGACTCGATGCCTTGAAAAAAATATTAACCAGTAAAAATATTAACAAAGAAACCGTTCATTATGAAATATAATCCCACCGAAGCTGACTGGATAGATTACCTCTATGGTAACATGAGTAGCGAGCAAGTAATGCGCTTCGAGGCTTATCTTATCGAAAATCCGGAAGCACAAAAAAAACTGGAGTCGTTACAGGAAATACGCAAATGGATGACAAGCGTAGAAGACAAAGAAGTAATTGCTCCCCCTTTGTTTATCACCAATGCACAAAATAGTTTTTGGCAATTCCCTTATGCAAAAACGATTTTAAGCGTAGCTGCTTCTTTGTTAATCATTATTGTGGCAGGTTGGTTAACGAATTTTCATATTCAAACCGATGGCAATGGAGTTCGCTTTGCTTTTGGAGAAGAAAAAGTAATTGAATCCGTTGATGCAAAACCAAATTTAACGAACGAAGAAGTACAAGCTTTAATCAACCAATCCATCGCAAGCAACGCAACTATTTTAGAACAAAAGTGGATACAACAACAAGAAGAGTTGAAGAAGTCAGTTAACAAAAACTTAGCACGCACTGCCAGCAACAATGAAAAATTTGATTTGCTCGTGCAGCAAGTTGCCAATGCTTCACAAACTCAAGTGCAAGCCTACATGGCCAGCATGCAGCAGCAAAATTTAAAATCGATGCAGGAATATTTAACCTTAACATCTAATGATCAGAAAGCCTACATCGAAGGATTACTGGTAGATTTTGCTAAATATTTGCAACAACAACGCAACGATGATTTACGCTTATTACAAGCAAAGATTACAGATGTAGAACAAAACAATAATCAGTTTAAAGCAGAAACAGAACAAATTTTAACCAGCCTGATCAGCAACAACAACGGCCGTACGTTGCCAGCAGGTATCAGGAATTAATAATCAAGATTTTAAAAATTGAAAATATGAAAAAGTATATAGTAACGTTAGTATTGGCTACCAACTTGCTTGCAGCAAGTTTTGCCCAGAGCAGTCAGGACGATCGCATGGAGCGCGATTTACAAGTAGCAGAAAATGTGTTGGGTACACTGATTAAACAGGAGAAAAATTTTAATTCCTGGATGCCTGTCAATATTTCGTCTAATTATAAAGAAGGCTACGGAGTTACATTCTTTATACCTGATTATTCAATTGGTCAATTTCCATCAACTGCAGTCTTTTTAAATGGCGCAGTAAATCGCCCTGCAAGAATAAGAACGCATAGAGGAGGAGATGGTTTTTCTTATACATTCGAAAGAGATGAAGTTGGTGAAATTATTTCCGAAAGAATTGAAGGAGACGATGATGTTGTGGATATAGTAAGTCCAAAAGCACTTGAAGCAGAGAAAAAAGCTAAGCAAGCGGAAGCAGAAGCAAAAGATGCAGCTCGTAAAGCTGAAAAAAACAAAAGAGACGCTAAATTAGGTGATACTATTTATGATGAGGAAGAAATTGAAAAGGCAACCTTAGAATTAAAAGAAAAAACTATAAAAGCTTCCAAAACCTTCCTTGCAGATTATGCAAGTATTTTAAGTCAATTAAGAGATAGCGAAAGAATAGTGATTACTAACAAAAGAAATGACAACAATAGTTATTATAGAATTTGGCAAGATGATGCAAAGCGAACTTACCTTACTATTGAAATTTCTCAGGCTGATGTCAAGCAATACCAGAGTGGTAAACTAAATCGTGAGCAATTCATTAACAAAATAAAAGTAACCGAAAGTGAAGTAAGCAACGAAAGAAGCCAGGATTTAGATTTAATCACCACTATTTTCGACAGACTTTATCAACCTGATCTATCGAAAACATTCTTTACTGAAGGGGATATTTATTACGAAAGACTATCAGACTACGGTGTGATATACTATATGTCAGTATTTTCTTCTAATCAAATGGATCGTGGTACTTTTTATATGCCAACATTAAAATTGGATAAACTATCTGAGGAAGAGAGAAACAAAAAGGTAACAGAACTCTATCCAAAGTTCGAACTAGAGTTGAAAGAAAATATTTTAGAATATGGCAGAACAGTAAAATCACTTAAGCCAAACGAAGTATTATCGTTTCAAGTTAATGTTACCAAATGCAAAGGTTGTGGTATACCTTCTACAGTAGAAATCAATGCAAAAGCATCTGTTTTAACCGATTACTTAATGGGAAAGATTGATAAAAATGCAGCCCTCAAACAACTTGAAGTAAAGAAAGGCACTGCTCAATAGATTTATGTTTAAAGTATAAAGAGCTATAAAAGGAGGGAGACGCCCTCCTTTTTTATTTTACCATCTACATCAACCCAATGCAATTGGTAAGAAGTAAAAACCGAAGGTCAATTCAGCTTAGAAATGCACATCTATTCCTGTATCTTGTACGATAGCTTAAAATTTATTGTATGATAAAAAGATGTTTACACTTGTTTTTTGTGCTCGTTCTGATAATTCCATCAGCATTCGCGCAAAAAATTGATATGGAATTACTAAAAGGCATGAAGCCCCGCGCCATAGGTCCTGCTGCCATGAGTGGTCGTGTTACAGCAGTAGATGTTGTCATAAAAGATCCTGACATCATGTATGTGGGTGCAGCATCAGGTGGGGTGTGGAAAACAGTTTCGGGTGGTATCAGTTGGGAGTCTGTGTTCGATAAAGAATCGACATTATCAGTTGGAGCTATCGCTATTCAACAAGATAATCCTTCTGTCGTGTGGGTAGGAACAGGCGAGGGTAATCCGCGCAATAGTTTAAATGGTGGCGATGGCATTTACAAAACCTTAGATGGTGGTAAGACCTGGAAAAAAATGGGTTTAGAAAAAACACGTCATATCCATCGCGTAATTATCGATCCAAAAAATCCAAATACAGTTTATGTTGCGGCAATTGGTTCTCCGTGGGGCGAACATCCTGAACGTGGTGTGTATAAAACAACAGATGGAGGAAATACTTGGGAAAGAGTTTTGTTTGTAGATAATAAAACAGGTTGTGCTGAACTGGTAATGGATCCTAGCAATCCTAATAAGTTAATCGCTAATATGTGGGAACACCGCAGATGGCCGTGGACTTTCAAATCAGGGGGACCAAGCTCAGGTTTGTACATCACTTTCGATGGCGGAAAAACCTGGACGAAGAAAACAGATAAAGATGGTTTACCAGAAGGTGAATTGGGTAGAATGGGTTTGGCTATTGCCAGAAGTAAACCTGATGTGGTATATGCTTTAATTGAATCAAAGAAAAATGCCTTGTATAAATCTGAAGATGGTGGTAACAAATGGACAAAAGTTACCGATGTAAACAACCAGACCAACGTAAGCGGAAGACCATTTTATTTCTGGGAAATTTATGTTGATCCTAAAAATGAAAACAGAATTTACTCGCTACACACCATCGTAACGATGAGTGAAGACGGAGGAAGAACATTCAAAAGTTTAGTAGGTTGGAAAGTTCACCTCGATCACCACGCTTGGTGGATACATCCGGAAAATCCTGAGTTTATTGTAGATGGTAACGATGGTGGTTTCAACATCTCACGCGATGGAGGAAAAACTTGGCATTTCATAGATAATATTCCGGTTGGTCAGTTTTACCACATCAATGTAGATAATCAACATCCATACAATGTATATGGAGGTATGCAAGACAATGGCTCGTGGTCGGGCCCCGCTTATGTTTGGCGAAGAGCAGGTATTCGCAATAGCTATTGGCAAGAAGTATCTTTTGGCGATGGCTTCGATGTATCGCCCGATCCTGTAGACCCACGTTATGGCTATACAATGTGGCAAGGTGGTAACCTACAACGTTACGATCAGGTTACCGGGAATAACCAATACATCAAACCAACACATCCTGATGCTAGTGTAAAACTCAGATACAATTGGAACTCTGCTTTGGCTCAAGATCCGCATGATGTATCTTCTTTGTATTATGGAAGTCAATTCTTGCACAAAAGCACCGATAAAGGAAATACATGGCAAGTTATCTCACCAGATTTAACCACAAACGATAAAGAAAAGCAAAAACAAGATGAAAGCGGTGGTTTAACCATGGATGCCACCGGAGCAGAAAACCATTGTACAATTTTGGCTATCGCTCCATCTCCGCTAGATAAAAATGTTATATGGGTGGGCACAGATGATGGTAACGTTCAGGTTACACGCGATGGCGGCAAAACCTGGACAAACACATCGCCTAAAATTGTGGGCTTACCTAAAAATGCGTGGGTGCCACAAATTAAAGCATCCACCTACAAAGCGGGCGAAGCATATGTTGTAGTAAACAATTATCGCCAATTCGATTATAAACCTTATTTATTCAGAACGCGCGACTTTGGTGCAACTTGGGAAACAGTGGTAACACCTGCACAAGTTGGTGAGAGCAATTACACCTTAGCTGTCGTGCAAGACCCAGTAGAACCTAAATTACTTTTCTTAGGAACAGAAAATGGTATGTGGGTTTCTATTGATGAAGGTAAGAACTGGACAAAATGGACGAACGCATATCCTGCGGGAGTACCAACCATTGATTTAGTAATTCACCCTCGCGAACATGATTTAGTAATTGGTACGTTTGGTCGTGCTCTATATGTGCTAGATGATATCAGACCTCTACGCGATTTAGCCGGCAAAGGAAGCAATGTATTGAACAAAACGTTACATGTATTTCCGGCTCCTGTCGCTTATCAAGCCATTAACCAACAACCTACTGGTCCGCGTTTCGATGCAGACGCAGTATTCAATGGAGAAAACAGACCGTATGGTGCGATGATTTCTTATGTGGTAAACAAACCCGCTGAGAAGAAAGAAGAGAAAAAAGCTGAACCTGCTAAAACAGATGCAAAAGGTAAAAAAGCTGAACCTGTAAAAGAAGAAAAGAAACCGGAAACACCTAAAGTGAAATACGATTCTCTGACGGTTGAAATCTTCAATGCAAAGAATGAAAAAATTCGCACGATGAAACAAAAAGCTCCGGATGAAAACGGAGTACAACGCATGCAATGGATGATGAACCAAAAAGGAGTTCGAGGTCCATCAAGAGAGAAACCAAGAAACAATGCTGGCGAGCCAGGTGGTTTGCAAGTGTTGCCGGGTACATACAAACTGCGTGTAACATTTGGTGATCAGAAAGATTCAACTAACGTTGAGGTAAAGGCCGACCCACGTTTAAATGTTTCTTCTTCTGTTATCGAGAGCCGTTATGCCATGATGAAAGACTTAGAAAAAATGACATCCAACTTAGCAGAAGCTACAACTCGTTTGCGCGAATCTCTCGATTTAGTTTCTGATTTAGAAACAAAGATGAAAGAAAGCAAGCGAACTGATTTGAAGGAGGCTCAAGATAAATCAAAAGCAGTAAAAGATTCTATTAATGCTTTGTTCGATAAAATTTTGGACAAAGAAGATAAACGCCAAGGTTTAACCAGAGATTCTGAAGGACCAGTGGTTGATATTCAAACAGCCGAATCTTACATCGATGGTAATATTAATCCAATTAACGAAACCGATAGAAGAGTTTTTGGTAAAGCACAACAAAGTGTGCAAAAAGCCATAGATAGCGTAAATCAGTTTTACGAAAAAACCTGGAAAGAATACCGTGCGATGATGGAGAAAGTAACTCTTAACCCATTTAAAGATTATCAACCTATTAAATAAAATTTTTGTTTTTTTTCTTAATGAAAGTATAGAATAAAACTCACCTAAAAATTAGTCTTCTCAATAGGAGAAAGAATGAGGTGAGGCAAATAAAAGCCAGAGATTTTTCTCTGGCTTTTTTGTTTACCGATATACTTGTTTAATTTGCAACCTTGTTGCGACATTATGATAGAATCACAATCCGTTTCTTTTCAATATCCGGGAGATAAAACCATTGCTTTTCAAGATTTTTCAATCAAGAAAGGCGAACATACTTTGTTATTAGGGGAATCAGGAAGTGGCAAAACCACGCTACTGCATCTCATCAGCGGTTTACTTCGTGGATACAAAGGCAGTATCCATTTTTTGCAAAAAGAATTAAACACTTTAAGCGAATCTCAACTCGATCAGTTTCGTGCTCAGCATATAGGTTTCATCTTTCAGAAAAATCATTTAATCAGTGCGCTTACAACAGAGCAAAATCTTCTGTTATCTCCCTACTTAGCTGCTAAGAAATCTGATAAAGAAAGAATTCACTATTTGTTAAACCGATTGGGCTTAGAGAAAAAGAGAAAAGCCAACGTAAAAACATTAAGTCAGGGGCAGGCGCAGCGCGTAGCCATTGCACGCGCCTTGGTTAATCAACCGGCAGTATTGTTTGCAGATGAACCCACCTCTGCCCTCGATGATAAAAACTGCGATGTTGTAATCGATTTGTTATTGGAAATGGCAAACGAAAGTCAGGCAACTTTAATCATGGCCACGCATGATCAGCGCGTGAAAAATAAAATCAGTAAACAAATCATTTTAAATTCCTGAGGTATGAACTTGTTTGTGTTGGTTTGGAATTATCTGAAAGCAAAACCGCTTAACACGGTTTTAAATCTTATTCTGCTTGCATTGGGTATAGCAGTTATTACGTTGTTGTTAGTTTTCAACAATCAATTACAATCGAATATCACAAAAAATGGAAGAGGAATTGATTTGGTAGTGGGTGCGAAAGGCAGCCCGATGCAGTTGATTTTGTGTAACATTTTTCACGTTGATTTCCCAACAGGAAACATCAAATTGAATGAAGCAGAAAAAATTGCCAAAAACAGATTGGTTAATCAAGCTATTCCTTTAGCCTTAGGTGATAGTTATGCCGGCTACAGAATTATTGGAACTAATAAAGACTACGTTCAGTTATATGATTTAAAAATCAACGCAGGAAAATTTTGGTCGAAGCCTTTAGAAGTAACGATTGGTTCTTACGTAGCGCAAACAGCTGGATTAAAATTGGGCGATACCTTTGCCAGTTCTCATGGCATGACAGAAGGCGGGCATAGTCACGATGAACATTTGTTTACAGTCGTGGGTATTTTAGAACCTTCGGCATCCGTAACGGATAATTTAATTTTTACATCTATTGAAAGCGTGTGGATCATGCACGAAGAACATGAAGAAGGAGAGGAAGAAGAACATCATCACCACCACGATACGGCTTCTATCGTTAATCCATCAAAATTAGTTTCATCCGTTAGTGCGAACGATTCTACTCACGAAGTTACTTCCTTATTGATTGAATACCGTTCGCCTATGGGTGCGGTGCAAATGCCTCGTTTTGTAAATGCACAAAGTACTTTACAAGCTGCCTCTCCTGCTTTTGAAACAGCCCGTTTATTCTCTATTTTAGGAGTTGGAGTAGATGTGCTAATGGGTTTTGCTTATTTACTCATTTTTATTTCATCCCTCAGCATTTTTATTGCATTGTATAATTCCTTAAAAGAAAGAAGATACGATTTAGCCATTATGCGTTCGATGGGCGCATCACGACTGAAAATTTTAGTTACTGTATTTACAGAAAGCATTTGGCTTACACTTGCAGGTAGCATCCTTGGAATTGTAGTGGGTCACGCTGTTATTTATGCCTTGATTGCCTTTTTGCCTGAACTGCAAAAAACTGGTTTCAGTGCCTTTATTATTTATCAAGAAGAATGGATACTTTTGGCCGGAAGTTTGTTATTAGGTTGTGTATGCGCCATTTTACCTGCATGGCAAGCATACAAAACCAATATTTCGGAGGTATTAGCTAAAAATTAAAAAGATGAAAAAATTTTGTTTCCTTATCATAGCTGTTTTTGCTTTCTCATTGTCTATTGCTCAAACTAAATCAGATATGTGGAGCGAGTTTGCCAAAACCAAATTCGAACCTAAGTATTACGAAAAGATTGGTGAGTATTTGTTTTTCCCCAATTTCCCGGCAAATCTGAAAGCATTAGAAGGAAAAGAAATTACCATTCAAGGTTTTTATGTTCCGTTTGCTCCGGAAGATGGAGATTATGTTATTATCTCAAAATATCCGATGAGCCAATGTTTCTTTTGTGGAGGTGCAGGGCCAGAGTCTATTGCCGAAGTAAGTTTTGCAAAAGGAAAAATGAAATTTCAGGTTGATGATTTGATTACCGTAAAGGGAAAACTAAAGTTAAATGCAGAAGATATTGAACATGTTAATTTTATTTTGAAGGATGCAGTTTTAGTCAGTAAATAATTTAAACAAAATTAGAGGAAGGCTAGTCAGTTAAAAATTGACTAGCCTTTTTTATTGTAACTCTAGATTTAGATTGGGAAAGTTTTTTCTGATATGCTGAATTATATCCTGATTTAAATCTCGTGCCACTAGTTGTTTGAGATTTTGTAATTCAAAGAAAGAGGAAGGAAATTGATGGATCTTGGTAAATGAGATATCAAGAACTTCCAATTGTTGCAGTTTTCCTATATTGTATGGAAGCCGAATGATGTTATTGGATTTTAAGTAAAGTTCTTTAAGTTGATTTAGTTCACAAATCTCTTCTGGTAAATCATGTAAATCATTATAAAACAAATCAAGTATTCTAAGTTGATTAAAATGTTTGATTTTTGGATCTAATTTCTTTAGTTGACATGAATTGATTTTGATTAATTCAACGTTCTTACATGCAAACCAATGCTGCGGAATGTTCAGCATTTCTTTATTTGTGATGATCAAGTGTTTTATCGATGATGGGTGTTGAAATTCTTCTTCCGCATCGGGTATGAAGTTCCCTTCTGTTAAATAATAACTTAAATGTTCTTCTATCCAATCTAAAAAAGTTAAGGGTTTTTCTCCCTTAAATTGTGGATATGCACAGTACGACTTTTGATTTTCAGATGAGACCGAATTTAAATTAATATACCATACTTGCCCGCAACAATTGCCATTTACTATTAATATATAAAATCCGCCACAACCATATTCTGTTAGAAAGAGATAACCACCTGCCTGCTTTGAAAGTGAAAGATTAAAATTCTTATTTTGGTTTAACTCTTGCTTAAATTGGTTGGCATCATCCATAGAAAATGGAAAGGGTTTAGCATAATGATTCGGGTTGTTTACAAGATAACTTTCGCCAAGTGGTAATAAACTATGTTGTAATGGAAACAATCCTGAGCAGGGACCAGCCCCACCATTAGAAACATTTGTTAAATAACTTTTATATTCATCAGGAACTTTGAATCTATAATACCTCTCACCACTCTCGATAGCTTCTATTGGTGCAATACTTTTTAAGATATATTGATGAAGATTAGGACCAAAAATTTCGCGAAGCTTATCTTTTTTTTCTAATTCAATCCATTGATCTTTTATGATTTGGAGTCTTCTAATTTGATCCATATGCGAACAAGTTTATGTTTTAAATGTATAAACCTGTTTACAAATTCTATTTTGTTAAAAGTTCAATTAACTTCTTATAAAATTACTAAAACAAATCACTTTACTTTATTGTATACAGTTAAAATTCAAAAGCACTTTTATAAAATTGATGGGTTTGTAAAAACTCAATCCACTTTTCATAGAATGGATGTGCACCTAAGGTGGCAGAATCACCAACAGCTATTACTTTTTTCCTGGCTCGCGTTAAGGCCACATTGGTTCTGCGTATGTCTCCTAAAAATCCAACTTCAGCCTCAGCATTCGAACGTACAAAGCTAATGGCTATTAAATCTCTTTCTTGTCCCTGAAAGGCATCTACTGTATTAATCGTTACATATTCTTTTATACTTACAATTTCTTCTGATTGTTCTGCCAACGATGCCAGCAATTCTACTTGTGCACTATAAGGTGTAATGATGCCCATCGTTAATTTTTCTTCTCGCCATTTTTCTTCTCCTACTTCTCTTATCGTTTGTTCAATTAATTGAATAAGTAGGCGGGCTTCTTCTTCATTGAATCGACTCAACGTTTCAGGATGATGTTTCTCATCAAATCCTTTACCTGCAGTATCTACAAATAGAAAAGGAGTTGTGTCGTTCGGTAACAAATGATTCTTTACTTTCTCATCTGCTTCTAATTCATTATGATAAAAATAGGCTGATGAGAATGCCATAATTTTTTCGTGCATACGATATTGCGTGCGCAACATACTGGCAACGTTAGGTAACCGCTTTTGGCATTTCTCCATTAACGTTTCTGATAATCCGGCTTTTGCTGCTTCAAACGATTTAATAGTTGGCGGTAATTGTTGATGGTCGCCAGCAAAAATAACACGCTCGCTTTTCAAAATCGGAATCCAACACGCAGGCTCCAATGATTGCGCAGCTTCATCAATAAAAACAGTTTTGAATTTTTTTCCTTTTAAAACATAATGATTGGCGCCCACCAAAGTGCAAGCAATCACATCACTGTTTTCAATCAGATTATTTGTAATGTAGAATTCCAAAACATCTGCATCTGCTTTTAATGCACGGACTTCATCCATCAACAATTTACGTTGCTCTCGTTCTTCATATCCATACTTGCGTTTGTATTTAAAGGCCATGGTGCGCAATTCTTCCATTCGCCTACGCATCAGTTTTAAATCGCGATAATAATCATGTGTGGCAATGCGGTAATCTAGCGTTTTGCTTAGTGATTGTTCGGTTACACGTGCCGGATGCCCGATACGTAAAACGCTCAAACCTTTATCACTTAACTTTTCTACTAATAAATCGATTGCAGCATTACTAGGCGCACAAACTATAACTTGTTTTTCATTTTTTACCACTTCTTCTATACAGGCAACCAATGTGGTTGTTTTGCCTGTTCCTGGTGGTCCATGAATAACGCCAACATCTTGCGCTTGTATCATCTTTATCAAAGCTTGTTGTTGACTTTCATTTAAATGTTCTGGTTTTTCAACTTGTATGGTTGTATTGAAACTAGCCTGTGTTTTTCCTAATAGAATTTCTCTTAACTCAATAATTCTTCCTTCTGTTGCTTTGATTACTTGTTTGATTGCAAAGTCCATTTCGCGGTAACTGTTCTCATCAAACATAACATCTACGCCTAAGGAACCATCGTCTATCCATTCGGGTAAATCATCCACATTTAAGGTTAATACCATCTGATTATCGCGCACATAGTTTACGACAGCGTTAACATGGTCGCGTGTTGGTTTTTGTTGTGCGTTCGAGAAGAAGCTAACAGCACGACCTGCTTGAAATAAATGTTTTTGTTCGAATGAATTGGTTCTTTGTAATTCTACAATTAATCTTTCTCCCGTACCGATGTATGACCGATCGAGTTTAACAGGATACCAACAAATTCCCGATTTCTTTTTTTCGCTAATCGATTGTCGTAAAACTTTTTGTTGATATTGTAGCAGGTCTTCTTCTTTCTCTTTCTTCAATAATTCGTAAGTATGTCTTAATTCTTCAATACTGTTCATGCTATACGAGGGTCTGCTTCTTGATAATATCTTTAATGTAATCTTTAAATTCTTTCGGACTTTCTATTTCAATTTCATCAGCAAGTCCCATTACAAACCTTCCAATCCCTTTATAGTTTAACACAGGGCCGTTGAAATGATATAGTTTGCCTTCACTGGCCTCATCTTTTTCTACATACTTCGCAGCCAACGGAAATTCCTCTCTCAACAAAACACACGCTTTTAAACTTAACTTCATTTTTACCCAAACTTGTTTGCGACCACTCAGTCCAAAAATATCAGTGGCATTTTTCTGATGCAGTTGTTCAAACTTATATCCTTTATCCAAAACTTGAACATCGCCAATGCGCTCAAGTTTAAAATATTTACTTTGCTTGTCTTTAGTATCAAGCGCTAAAACGGACTGAAAGCCTTCTCCAAATTGAAAAGGTTCCACCAGTCTATCCGTAATTTCCTGACTATTGGCCGAGTGATAATTTTTTAGAACGATTTGTTTTTTATTTTCAATGGCTTCGTTAATCGTTCTGAAAAGTTTTGCTACACGCATTTTTAAGAATTGTTCAGGTAGATCGCGTGCTTCAGAGTGAAAAGATAACTTGCGCAACAACGCTTGTTGAAGCGGATGTCCGGCAGCGCCACTTTGCAACAGTTGTCGCATCATGCTTACCTCTTCCAAGGAAAATCTATCTTCCGGATTCTCTCCATCTTCACGATGGATAAAGAATTTGCCATGAAAATCCTGGTCGATGATAAAGCCCAACTCTTCCAACAATTTAAAATAGCGATAAATCGTTCGTGCGTTGGCATCTAATTGTTGTGCCAATTGCTGCACCGTTCGTCCTCCTGCTTTTAACAAACCGATTAATTGAAAGACACGTAAAATCTTGGCTTGCGGTATATCTGCGGTTTTGGCTTTCTTTTTCATGTTTGAGTCGAAATAATACAGCTATTTACACCCTTTTCGAGATTGACACAAATTGTCTTTTGACTTTATTTTCTTTACATCATCAAATCGAACAAGTTATGGACATCTACACTTCAACAACAGGAAAAGAATTGGTGCTCAATCGCTTTTTTAAGCAAGTGATTACCGGATATGGACATACAGATGATACCGCGCGATATTTTAATTTCACAGAGCAAAAACCATTGAACGAAACAGAAATTTTGGAGTATCTGGAAGCTCATTTTAATGGTTTGGCTGCGCAAAGAATTTACCTCGGTCCTGGTTGTTACATAGAGGAGTCTTTTTTTGCTGAGGCTTTACGCGGCATGTTAAAAAGTTATGAACAGAAAGAGGAATACGAAGTGTGTAAGCGCATTGCCAGAACTTTGTTTAAGATTCAACATTTAAAATTAGTAGCATAAAGATACGCCAGCCATAGCGTTTGGGGTGTTGTAATTTACAGCACCCTTTCTATTTTTATACATGCAAATCAATCTGGAAGAAATAAGAAGAATATCAGTAGAGAAAGAAGAAGAGAATCAGGATTTTAAAACTTTTATTAAAACCATACCTATTAAAGAAATTGATGAACTTGTTCATCGTTTAAATGAAGAGGTTTCCAAACAAATTGATTGTACAAAATGTGGTAATTGTTGCAAAGTGTTGGAGCCACCGGTAACTGCTGAAGAAGTACAAGTTTTGTCGGATATAAAAAACACAACAAATAAAGAGTTTACACAGAACTATCTGGCAACTGAGCCGGGTTCTACTATCACTTACTTAAAAAAGCAACCTTGTATCTTTTTAGAGGGTAACATTTGTAGCATCTATCAAAAACGACCTCTTTCTTGTGCGGATTATCCGCATTTGCATCATCCGCATATAAAGTACCGTTGGAGAAGTGTGATGACAAACTACAAACTTTGTCCTATTGTATTTAATGTAATCGAGCTATTAAAGAGTAGGTTGCAATTTAAATCATAACTCAGATAAAGAACTTTAATAAATTTAATGGAACCAGTCCACGATTTTAATCGTGGACTTTAAATAAAATGCAAATTAAATTTTTTCATTTGAACCATTAAGAAAATAAGTAATTAGTACTTAAAGTATCTTAATCATCCATTCTCCTAAGAAATAACCTACAGCAGCAACACCAAAACCAACCAACAGCATTTCCCATCCGCTTTTCCATAATCCTTTTCCTGTAAAGAAGCTTCGTGCTGCGCCAACAGCATAATGAGCAAACATGGCAATCAAAAATGACAGCCACGCTGCAGTAACACCTGAAGTAAACAAAAATGGAACAACAGGTATAATGGATCCTATAGCAGTCGCACTACCTGTTACCCAGGCTTCTTTCATCGGACTAATTGTTTCTGCGCTGATGCCTAATTCTTCTTTTACTTTTTCTTCTAACGCCTTCTCCGGATTCAACATCAATTCCTTCGCCATGCTGCGGGCACGATCGGGTTCAATTCCTTTCGATTCATAAATTGCAGCTAATTCATCTGTTTCTAGGTCGGGCATCAAACGAATTTCATCAGCTTCCATTCTTCGTTCTTTCTCATACACTTCTTTCTCGCTCTTCGCGGCCAAGTAACCCGATGAACCCATCGACAATGCATTGGCTAATGTTCCGGCCATGCCACTTAATAAAATGATGTGAGGGGCTGCTTGCGCGCCAACAATTCCGGCAAGTAATCCGAAGTTCGCTGTTAAACCATCATTAAATCCATATACAACATTGCGCAGCATACCCCCCGATGATGTCTTATGCCACGGTTCTGTGGCACTGTTATTCATCTTACCTAATTGTTCTGCGTGTTGAGCAGAGTCTTGGGCTAAACGCAAAGCTAATTTCTGTGTAGGTGCATCAACAGAGTTTTTATAAAGATGGAGATATGATTTGACTTCAGAACTTTCTTCTTTTCTCAACCAATCTTTTAAAAGAGATGTTCCTGTTTTCTTGGTGAAACTGGCCAGCAATCTCGCTTTCAACGAAGGTTGCCGAACCAACTTTTTATGGTTCTTTTCTTCCAACATTTTCTCCCAGGCCTGCGCATGTTTATCCTCTATATCGGCAAGTTTGAAATAAGAATTTCTCTCTTGTTCGTTGGGTGTAAGTTCGGCTAACACTGTATAAAGAAAAGCAGCGTCTACTTCTTCCTGCCAATATTCTCTCCAGATTTTGCTTTCGTTTTTCATTTGCTTTTGGAAATAAATGATTTAGATAGAAATGATATCAACTTTTTAATCAATCAGAAGTAATTATTCATTTCCTATCGTAATTTAGTAACAGTAAAGCACAATAAGAAGTTTATGCGTAGTCCGGCAGTTGATAATTTTTTATTCGATTTACCTGAAAAGGAACGCATGACCATGGAAATCCTGCGCGATATCATTTTTGAAACAGTAAAAGGTGTTGAGGAATCGATTAAATGGCGCATTCCATTTTATCAATATCATGGTTTGCTGTGTTACCTGAATTATGAAAAGAAATCGAAACAAGTTTGCATAGGTTTTGTAGAAGGTGTTTTATTAAAAGATGAAAAAGGAGTATTAAGTAAGGACACGCAAAACATTCGAAAACTATATGTACCAGATATAGAAAAATTAAAAGTTAGAATGCTTAAAAGCTTTTTAAGGCAGGCAATTGAAATCAATAAGAAAAAAGAGAAAAACTTTGTGACTATTAAAAAAAGATTGTGACTTTTTACAACTATCATCATTCTATTGCAAACATGTTGATGGAGTAAATCCATTCCGCGCGGTTCCTACTATACCTAAACGTTAAAACTATGGAACCAAAGAAAAATCCTGCCAGCGATGTACATCGCTTACGCCCAGCTTTGTTCTTTACCGGACTAAGCATCAGTACGTTGATTTTGATTGTATTATTTGAGTGGACAGTTCCTGTTAAAACAGAATTAACAGAGCACGATACATTCAAACTTCCTGTTACTATAGTGGAAGAATTGAAAGCGTATAAACTTGTAGAGATTAAGAAGGAAATTCCACATGTAAAAGAAACCAATCGCTTTATTGAAGTGAAGAATGATGAACCCATCGCAGAAAAAGAAGTGGTAATGGTTGAATTTCAAGAACCGATTGAATCTGGAGAAGTTTTAGAAGTAAATACTAATGCTATTGAATCAGAACCTGAGCCATTAGAAGAAACAACGTTTATTTTTGTTGAATCAATGCCTGAACCAGTTGGTGGCTTAAAAGGATTTTACGAATTGCTTAGTAAACATTTGAAATATCCGGCATTCGCTAAAAGAAATGAAATTACTGGCAAGGTAATCATTGAGTTTGTGGTTAGAAAAGATGGAAGTTTGAGTGATTTCAAAATTTTAAAAAGTTTATGTGAGCCTTGTGATGCAGAAGCCATTCGGGTAATTCAAAAAAGTAAATGGAATGCTGGCAAACAAAGAGGTAAGCCTGTCAATGTTCGTATGGCACAAGCTATTAATTTTCAATTACAAAAGTAGAAAATGAAAATATACTTAATTCTTATCCTTTTGATTCTTGTTGTGCATCATCCGTTGAGTTCTTCAACGGATGTTTGCCTATTAACTCAAACGCAAAAGAGTCACGTACAAACAGCTGGTAAAACAATATTTGCTCGTTTTATTGCACCAACGGGATTTGAAAGAGTAAAAGTTGATGAATCAAGCTTTGCTTATTACTTGCGTCATCTTCCATTAAAGGAGCATGGTTCTAAAGTGAATTATTTCGATGGTCGTGAGAAAATCTCAAATCATGTATATGATGCTGTTGTCAATCTCCCCATTGGTAACAAAGATTTACATCAATGTGCAGATGCTATTATGCATGTACGTGCACGTTATTTATATAAGCAAAATAGAAAAGATGAAATTCAGTTTACGTTTACCAATGGATTTGTAGCATCGTATGCTAACTGGATGGAAGGAAACAGGATTATAGTAAATGGAAATAACGTACAATGGAAGAAAAAAACAAGTTTTGCCGATACTGAACAAATCTTTTGGAAATATTTAGAAACTGTTTTTACTTATGCAGGCACTTTATCTTTAAGCAAAGAATTAAAACCAAAAGAAATTATGAATCTACAAATCGGAGATGTATGGATACAAGGTGGTAGTCCTGGCCATGCAGTAGTAGTAGTGGATTTGGTACAACGAAGATCGGATGGAAAAAAGTTGTTTTTATTAGCTCAAAGCTACATGCCAGCACAGGAAATTCAGATTTTGAAAAATCCTACAAACGCGGCATTAAGTCCTTGGTACGAGGCAGATTTTTCTAATTCATTACAAACACCTGACTGGACTTTTAAGAACGATGATTTAAAGGGATTCTAATTTTCTACATACATTCAATTTCGTACTGGTAAGTAAAAATCTTTAACTATAATAAGAAAGATCGTTTATGTTAAGTTATTCGATTTAAAAGGGATGGAAAGGATTAAACCATATATCGCATATTTAGTTTTAATTTCGCTTTCATATAGTTGTAGTACGGTTAAAAATAAAGCAGGAATGAGTAAGGAAAATTTCAATTTACCAGCTTTAGATTTTGAGGGAACATATCAATCAATAAGTAGTCAGTTGGGATTCTCAGATAAAGAAGAATTGTCAGATTATGTAATAGAAGTTAAAGCAGACACCATATCATTGTTTTATAAAAGTGCTAGTGTCAATAAAGAAATTTCTATCTATATTTTTAATTTAAAAAGAGAAGGTAATTTGATTTATATTGATTGTAAACTTATAAAAGGAAATAACTTATACAATTGGTTCAATGGAATGGTTACGTATGATAAAAGAAAGAAAATACTCCAATTCAGCAATGGCATTGAAGTTGATGGAGGGCCATTAACTATTTGGCAACGAATTTAATAAATGTGATTTATAATAATACCAATTTAAATATTCGCTTTCAAGAATTAATTAATCATCATCTCAGGGATTTCACCTTCAACTACTAACTTACCTGCTGTTGCATTTTTAATTTGTTCAACAGAAATACCTGGTGCGCGTTCTAACAATTTAAAGCCACCTTCAGGTAAAACATCCAACACAGCCATATCGCTTACAATTTTCTTTACACATTGTAAACCTGTAATGGGTAGCGTACATGTTGGTAAAAGTTTAGAAGCACCATCTTTACTACAATGTTGCATGGCAACAATAATATTTTTTGCAGAAGCTACTAAGTCCATCGCGCCACCCATACCTTTCACCATTTTACCTGGTACTTTCCAATTGGCTATATCACCTCTTTCAGAAACTTCCATAGCGCCCAATATTGTTAAATCAACATGTCCACCTCTTATCATGGCAAAACTTTCTGCTGAACTAAACAAAGCTGAACCCGGCATCATGGTAATGGTTTGTTTGCCTGCGTTAATCAAATCTGGATCAACTTGGTCTTCAGTTGGAAAGGGCCCAATGCCCAACAATCCATTTTCAGATTGCAATACAACATTTAAATTTTTCGGGATATAATTCGCCACAAGCGTAGGAATACCTATGCCTAAATTGATATACATTCCATCTCTTACTTCTTGTGCAATTCGTTTAGCTATTCCGGTCTTATCAATCATAAAAGTTATCTTGTCGTTCTTTGTTCAATTCTTTTTTCGTACCCTGTTCCTTTAAAAATACGGTGCACATATATGCCCGGAGTATGTATTTGATTTGGATCTAATTCACCCAGCGGAACTAATTCTTCAACTTCTGCAATGGTAATTTTACCAGCGGCTGCCATCATCGGATTGAAATTTCTGGCAGTCCCTTTATACACTAAGTTCCCTGCCGTATCTCCTTTCCAAGCTTTTACAATCGAAAAATCAGCACGCAACCAACTTTCTAAGAGATATACTTTGCCATCGAAATCGCGTGTTTCTTTTCCGATTGCCACTTCAGTTCCTACACCAGCCGGAGTGTAGAAAGCAGGAATACCGGCACCGCCTGCGCGAATTCTTTCTGCCAGCGTGCCTTGCGGAATTAATTCAACTTCTAATTCACCGCTCAATAATTGTCTTTCAAATTCTGCATTTTCTCCAACGTATGAAGAAATCATTTTTCTTACTTGTCGGGTTTTTAATAGCAAGCCAATTCCGAAATCATCTACACCAGCGTTGTTAGAAATGCAGGTTAGTCCTTTCACTCCCTTTTTCAATAAAGCAGAAATAGAATTCTCAGGTATACCGCACAAGCCAAATCCACCTAACATTAAGGTAGCGTTATCCGGTATATCGGCTGTTGCAACAATGGCGTTTTCTACAACTTTATTAATCATATCAAAAGAATAATAATTTTAAAATCAAGTTAATAATTCCAGTGCTTTAATTTTATCAAGCGCGAGTTGTTTTTTTAAACTTTCTAAATCAGAAAAGGCAGCATCGCTTCGAATTAAATGTTCGAAGTTGATGGAGATGGTTTCACCATAAATGGACTTATCAAAATCAAATATGTTTACTTCGATATTACGTTTTGTTCCATTAATGGTGGGTCGTGTGCCAATGTATAACATCCCTTTGTACAATACTCTTTCATGTGAAATGGTTACAGCATAGATGGCATCTGCCGGAATAAGTTTGTAGGGATAATCTAACTCAATGTTTGCTGTTGGGAAGCCAAGCATTCTGCCGATTTTATCTCCGGCAATTACTCTACCTGTAAGGGCATAAGAACTACCTAAGAGTTGTTTCGCTTGCAACACATCTGCCTCCGCTAACGCTTTGCGTATACGCGTTGATGATACGCCTGCGTGGTCGATGTCTTGCCGCGGAATTTCTTCTACTTCAAAACCATATGTTTGAGCGTTTTTTTTAAGCTCTTCAAAACTTCCTTCTCTGTTTTTACCAAAGCGATGGTCGTAACCAATAACCAATTTCTTGGTTCCGATTTTCTTCACTAAGATTTCGTTAATGTATTCATCTGATGATAATTGTGAAAATTCTTTGGTGAAAGGAATCCGGATAAGGTGGTCAATGCCAAACTTTTTTAGTAAGTCTGCTTTTTCTTCGAATGTATTGAGTAAGCGAATGGAAGTATCTTCTGGTTTTAAAACTAGACGTGGATGAGGCCAGTAGGTAATAACTACGCTTTCTCCTTTATTGCTTTTGGCTAGTGTGGTTAATCGATTTAAAATTTTTTGATGCCCAATATGAACACCATCGAAAGTGCCTGTAGTTACCACCGCATAGGATAGGGGAGAGAAATCTTCTATGCCATGATAAATTTTCATAATGCTTCCTGCGTTTCTTCTTTTTTAAAGGACTCTATTTCTTTTGCATCTGCTAACAAAAAGTTTCCGATTCTTGTTCTGCAGAGGGCAGATAAGTAAGCGCCAGTGCCTAATGCTTCACCAACATCGCGTGCTAAACTTCTAACGTAAGTTCCTTTGGAGCAAACTACTTTGAAATCGATGTGTGGTAATTCAAAGCTTGTTATCTCAAATGATGTAATTTTTATCTTTCTTTTCTTTAACTCAACTTCTTCCCCTTTACGAGCTAATTCGTAGGCGCGTTTTCCATTTACTTTGATGGCAGAATGAGCCGGGGGAATTTGTTCGATTTCGCCAATAAATTTTTTAAACACCTCACTTGCAAATTCTTTTGTAATATGATGATATTCTTTTTCGTTTTCAGGTTCTGTTTCCAGGTCGAAAGAGGGTGTGGTATGCCCGATTGTTAACGTTCCTGTATATTCTTTTTCCATGCCCATGAAGGCATCGATTTGTTTGGTCATTTTCCCGGCACAAACTATCAATAATCCTGTTGCCAGTGGATCAAGCGTTCCGGCATGACCAATCTTTTTTATTTTTAGTGTGTAGCGAAGTTTTCTTACTACATCGAAGGAAGTCCAGCCGATAGGTTTGTTAATCAAGAGCATTAATCCTTCTGCTGGAATCTCCATAGTGCTACACAATTTTTAAATCGTAACCTAGTGTAAGGAAAATGAGAAGGATGACACCTAATATAATACGATAGTAGCCAAACATTTTAAATCCATGTTTGGTAAGATAGGCGATAAAAGATTTTATTGCTAGCATAGCCACTATGAAAGCAACTATGTTACCCATTAGTAAAATGGAAATTTCATTGTCTCCAAATGTTCCACCGTTTTTCCAATATGAAAACAGTTTATAGGAAGTAGCTGCAAACATGGTGGGCACAGCTAAGAAGAACGAAAACTCTGCCGCATTTTTTTTATTCAATCCTTGTGTTAATCCTCCAATTATGGTAGCAGCCGAGCGCGATACACCTGGTATCAATGCTAATAATTGGAACAATCCAATTTTAAAGGATGACAAGTAGGTTGAATCTTTAGGTTGAGTTTCATTTTGTTTAAAAATCTTATCAACCCATAAAAAGAAAATTCCACCAGCTATAAGCATATAAGCTACAACATCCACTCTTTCTAATAAAGCATCTATAAAATCATTTAAAAGAAAACCGATGATGGCTGCCGGTATAAATGCCAAGAATATTTTAAAATAGAATTCGAAAGATTGAAAAAAACGTTTCCAGTATAAGACAATCACGGAGAGGATTGCACCAAATTGAATAGCAATGGTAAACAACTTAACAAATGAATCGGAAGCAATACCCATGAAAGAAGAAACAATAATCATATGTCCTGTTGAAGAAACAGGTAAAAACTCTGTAATACCTTCAACAATGGCTAGAACGATTGCTTGCCAGATTTCCATTAATAAAAGTTATTTTTTCGGTGAATAAAGAATAGCATAGATTTCAAAAATGAAACCTGCCATAACGACTACCGGACCAAGGGTTATTCCTAAAAATCCAAATCCAAAGGGTTCTGAATCTAAAGACATAATGGTAAAACCAGAGATAAGGATACCCAATCCAATGATCATCAGTTGATAATTCTTTTTTGTAAAAGGAAGTTTATTTTCCACTGTTGTAAATTTTAGTTAAAACAATTCGTCTAATGAAAGCCTAAGATACTTACGGGTTGCAAAGTAAGAACTAATTAAACTGATAAGTAATCCTATGATAGCTAACACACCACTGAGTATAAAAAATTGTTGAATATTAAACAAGACAACTAATTCAACAATTTGTTGTTGTGCATACCAAATAGAACCATATAAACCTAACGTTGCAACTATGGATGCTATGAATCCATAAAGTAAGGCTCGTTTCAAAAACGGCCACTGAATAAAGCTTTGTTTGGCTCCAACCAATTGCATGGAACGGATTAAAAATCTTTGGGAGAATAATGCAATACGGATGGTATTGTTAATCAAAACGATAATCGTGATTAATAAAAGACTGATGATAAAGATTAAGAATAATCCAATTTTGTTTACGTTGTTGTTGATGTTATCAATTAAGCCTTCTACATAAAACGCTTGAAATACTCCATTGATGCTCTCCAATTGTTTTTTGATTGAAAGTAAAGATTGACTGTTTTGATATTCAGGTGCAACTCTTATTAAAAATGCATCTTTAAGTGGATTATCTCCTAAAAAGGATTGAAAATCTTCTCCAGTTTCTGCAATAAATTTTTTTGCTGCTTCCTCTTTGGACACAAATTGAATGGAATTTGCTTTCGATTTATCCGTAAAAGGTAAATTTTTCAATTTATTTTCTAATTGCTGTTGTTGGGTTTCATTTACACTTGAATTGAGATAAATCTGCATCATCACATTCTCACGAACCAATTTTTCTAGACCATCAGCATAAATAATCAAAATGCCAAAAATCCCAATAGCATAAAGTGCTAAACTAATGCTTAAGGTAACGCCTAATGCCGGGTAGGAGCCAATTCTTTTGCTCGATTGCGCCTTCATGCTTCAAATTTACAACATTTGCTCGTTTGTAAATTTAATTCTAGTATAAAAGAAAAAAGCCGTTTTAAACGGCTTTTAATTATTGATTCTTTCTGTATTGTTCCAATTTTTGGATAAGCTTTGGATCCATGACGGGCTTTAATTCTGCAATGGCTGAGTTGGCTGCCAATGAATAATACGTTCGGTTATAATATAGGAAAGCAGTGCGTTTATCGTTACTAAAAAATTCAAGTACTTCGTAAAGTTCTTTCTCGAAAGGACCATAAAGTTTTAATTGATCACCTTCAATTTGATAATGAAAGCTATGTCTTCTGTCTTTTGGTTGAACTTCAGTTTTTAAAGTATTTGATTTAGTGAAGACATCCTCTTCTGGTTTGTCCTCTAGCATTGGTTCTTCTGTGGCTTGACCATCCTCAGCAAGGGGATCAAAAATCTCGATTTTAGGTTCAACCACTTTTCCTTCTTTTATTTCATTGTTGGCTGCCTTCTTGCGTTTTTCGATTTTATTTTCTGCTATATTTTGCTGAATTGATGGAGGTTCAGTTTCATGTTGTGTGGAAATATTTTTATTCTCAGTTGCTCCCACAACTTCAGTTGCTTCTGTTTGATTTTCAGCTTTAGGAACAAGCACTTCTTCAATAGCGGATGATTTGACTTCCTCACTATTTGGATAAACAAAAACGAAATAACTGATAGTAGATATTACTGCTGTAATTGAAACACCTACAATAGCTTTTATCGCAGTAGAAGATATCGAAGAAGAACCAACCGGTACTTGGTTTAGCATTGCTTTTAACTCAGCAATCCTTGCATTTTGTATTCCTTTAATTACAGCTTGTTGAAAGCTATAGGCTTCGGAAAAAGATTTATCTGTCTTCAAACGAACTTCAAACGCTTCTTTCTCAGCATCAGAAAGCCTGTTTGCGAGGTAGTCTTCGATTAATGATATGTCTTGCTCTGTGGTCATGTTCTCAATCTAAAAAATCTAATTCCGAATACTTTGATTTAATCAATTCATCCAACTTCTTTTTACACTTGTATTTTTTGGTTTTAGCCGTATCGGTATTGGCAAATCCCATTTTATCAGCTATGTCTTGCATCGAAAGTTCATCGAAGTAGTAATAGGTAAGTACCTTTTTACATGTTTCGCCAAGCTCATTAATGCAGGCTGCTATTATTTTTTCTCTTTCTGCTGTATCGGTATCCAACACAACAGGCATATCTTTTTCTTCGTTCGAAAGTCTTTTTTTTCTTTCTAATTCTTTTCGCCACAAGTTCTGGCAAATGCTGTAGATATAAGTGCTGATTTTTGATGTCATCACTAGATTTCCGGAAGTGCATTTTTGCCAGAAAACCACTAAAGCATCTTGATAGATGTCTCGTGCTTCGTCTTCTGTGCCACTATTGGAGATAACCAATTTGGTCATCATCCTATAGTATTTTTTGTAGAGATATTCTAAAGCCTTTTCGTCTCCGCCTTTGATGCGATCGAATACTTCAGTTTCACTCATTTCTTTGTTTTTAAATGCCATGGAATATCAATAAGTAACCACGATCTATTTTATTCGTTTAAAATTTCGATTATCTAACTGGTAACCACGTTTGTGTTCTGTAAAAGGGGCCGAGATATCCTCGAACTTTTAGTTTTTTATCTTCTACCCAAATTTTACATCTGTATACATTTCCGTTTTCTGGGTCAAGGATTTCGCCAGAACCCCATTCGTTACCAGAATTCTTTAATCTGCGGATGATTTCCATTCCAATTATCTTTTTTTTATATCGGTCATCTTTTGCATCACATTCTAAACAAACCGGATCTTGGTCTTCTCCGGCTTTTGGAAAGATACTGATTATTTTCCCATAGGTTAATCCAGCTTTTTCATAAATCTCAATGATGGATTTTACTTCACCCGAGTTGTCGTCCACCGTTTTCCATTTTCCAGCAATTGAGTTTTGAGGAAAGGCAATTGAAGCATATAGAAGCAGAAGGAGCAATACAATGGATTGTTTCATGTGTTCAAAAATAAGAAAAGCCATAACATTTGTTATGGCTTTTCATGAAAGGTAAAAGAACAGGATTACTGAACTTCTTTTTCTGTTTTTTCTTCTGTTTCTGTAGGTGTTGTTTCAGTCGGAGTTTGGCTCACAATTTCCATTACAGGTTTTTGTGCTTCTACAGTCGCAGCAGGTTCTTTTTCTAAAGCAATGAGTGGAGCAATAACCAAGGCTACTACCGACATTAACTTTAATAAAATGTTTAACGATGGACCTGAAGTGTCTTTGAATGGATCGCCAACAGTATCACCTACAACAGCCGCTTTATGTGGATCTGATTTCTTGTAGTATTTCTGTCCGTTGATTTCTACACCTTCCTCAAAGCTTTTCTTCGCATTGTCCCACGCGCCACCGGCATTAGATTGGAAAATCGCCATCAATACACCGGCAACCGTCACACCAGCTAACATTCCTCCAAGGGCTTCAACACCAAAACCTGGTAGGAAAGCAATTACAACTGGAACTACAACAGCCATTAAACCCGGTAAAACCATTTCTCTAATAGCTGCTTTGGTTGAGATTTCAACGCACTTGCCATACTCTGCTTTTCCATCAGCCTCGCTAAAAGTTTTCTGGTCTTCTGCAGACCAATCGTGCATATCCTTATCACCATTTTTGCGCATTACTTCTAATGCTGCTTTCAAGGCTGGAATGTTATTGAATTGTCTGCGTACTTCTTCAATCATACTCATCGCTGCGCGACCAACAGCACCCATAGCTAAAGCCGAGAACACAAAAGGTAACATCGCACCGATGAATAATCCGGCCATTACATTGGCTTTTGATACATCGATTGATTTTAAGTTAGCGGTTGTCATAAAAGCACCGAATAATGCTAAAGCTGTTAAGGCAGCAGAGGCAATAGCGAAACCTTTTCCGATAGCGGCAGTTGTGTTACCAACTGCATCCAATTTATCGGTGCGTGAGCGAACTTCTTTAGGTAATTCAGACATCTCTGCAATACCTCCTGCATTATCTGAAATAGGTCCGTAAGCGTCTACTGCTAATTGAATACCTAAATTAGATAACATACCTACCGCTGCTATGGCGATACCATACAATCCACCAAATTCAAAAGCACCGATAATAGAGAATGCAATGATAATAATTGGTAATGCGGTTGACATCATACCTACACCTAAACCAGCGATGATGTTTGTTGCAGCACCAGTTGAAGATTGTCTTACTATCGATAGTACGGGTTTCTTACCCATACCAGTATAATATTCAGTGATTAAACCAACTAGCAAACCACCAATCAAACCTATAACGGTAGCCCAGAAAATACCAATAGCTGTATAATGATTACCTAACTCAGGATTTTCCCAAGCGTAAAGCGGATCTTTGAACCACCATTCTGCAGGTAACATCCATGTGATGATAAAATAGGAAGCTGCAATCATGAAGGCAGAAGAAATGAATTCTCCTCTGTTCAATGCTTTTTGTGGATCGCCACCTTCTGCAACTCGCACGAAGAAAGTTCCGAGGAACGACATTACGATACCTACTGCGGCTAAAACCAAAGGCAATAAAACAGCAGATAATCCATTAAAGCTATCTACAAAACCGGGCACCATAAAGGCAGCGCCTAATACCATCGTACCCACAATCGATCCTACATAAGATTCGAATAAATCGGCACCCATACCGGCTACATCACCCACGTTATCACCTACGTTATCAGCAATAGTAGCAGGATTAAGCGGATGATCTTCCGGAATACCCGCTTCTACTTTACCAACTAAGTCGGCACCCACATCCGCAGCTTTTGTGTAAATACCACCACCTACACGGGCAAAAAGTGCAATCGAAGAGGCACCGAATGAAAAGCCTGTTAAAACAGTGATAACTTGATTTAAACTATTTTGAGAGTCAACGCCAAAAATCTGAGCGTAAACTATAAATAAAGAGCTAAGACCTAAAACACCTAAACCTACAACACCCATACCCATTACCGAACCTCCGGTAAAGGCAACTTCCAAAGCTTTACCTAAAGAAGTTCTGGCTGCATTGGTTGTGCGTACATTGGCTTTGGTTGCCACACGCATACCGATAAAACCAGCTAATGCAGATGTGAAAGCACCAAATACAAATGAGACAGCAACTAACGGTGATGAGGTTTCTGAATTTGCAGTAACACCTAATAAGATGGCCACACAGATTACAAAGATCGAGAGTATTTTATACTCAGCTTTTAAAAAGGCCATAGCGCCCTCGGCAATGTGGGCTGCAATTTTTTTCATTTTGTCGGTGCCGGCATCCTGTTTCGCAATCCAGGCGCTTTTCCATACAACGAAAAGCAAACCGAGCAAACCGAAAACAGGCAATGAGTACAGTACGTTTTCCATGTTTAAGTTTTGGTTTATTATAGACTAAAAACCACCCGATAACAGGGTGGCAAAAGGCGTGGCAAATATAGGATAAGAAAAATAAAGCGCAAGCAAGGCAAATGCTTGATTTTCAGGCTTAGGAGAAGGCTTTCTTCAGATTACCCCACAAAATTTTCTTTTCGTTGTCATTTAACGAGCTAAGCTCTGGTGAAAAAACAATTTTGTTATTGGAATGAGATAAAAAACCATGGTCTTCTTTCTCTGGACTTAAAAACCCAAAGGCAAGTGTTTTTCCTGCCCTGTAATTATTTAACAAAGAATAATCAATTTCCGAAGTCTTAATAAAAACAGCACCTGCCGGATTCACTTTTACTGCGCTAAGTATCTTGTTTAGTAAGGTTACCTCTTCTTCAGTTAAATCAGCCCAATTTTTTTTGAGTAACACAACTGTGGTTTCGGGTTGCGAATAAATTTCCTTATCGTATAAGAAAGAAACCCAGTTCATCATTTGTCATCTTTGATATCGAAAATAGATTTTAGTTCGTTGGCTTCGGTAGGCTTCATTCTTCCGGATAAAATTAAGCGAAGCTGTCTTCTGCGTAAAGCTCCATTAAAGAACTCTTTTTCTTCCTCTGTTTCTGGTTCTACTTCGGGCACATCGATGGGTCTTCCGGATTGGTCAACTGCCACAAAGGTAAAATAAGCACTGTTGCTGTCTACTTTTCTGCTTGCCGGTATATCTTCTGCATCAACATCAATGCGAACTTCCATCGAAGAATTAAAGGCACGAGTTACTTTAGCTTTCAGCGTTACCACATTGCCCAATTGAATGGGATGTTTGAAAGAGATGTTATCAACAGAAGCTGTTACCACAATTCGATTAGAATGTTTTTGGGCGGCAATGGCCGAAACAATATCCATCCAATGCATGAGGCGTCCGCCCATTAAATTATTTAACGTGTTGGTATCGTTAGGCAGCACTAATTCTGTCATGCTGATAAAAGATTCGCTAGGAGTTTTTTTCTTCTTTGCCATATTATTTTTTCCATCCTTGTTCGCCTAAAAGCGGAACGAATGCAAAGTAATCAAACTCTTCTTGAATGAGCTTGCCTTTTTGCTTGCGGATGCGCAACATTTTTTGTTTTTCCTGATTACCAACCGGAATGATTAAAATGCCTCCTTCCGCCAATTGTTGGGTAAGTGCTTCGGGAACCACTGGGGCTCCAGCCGTTACAATAATTTTATCAAATGGAGCTTTAGCAGGTAAGCCTTTTGAGCCATCTCCATGAAAGAAAAAGGGTTTATATCCCATTTCGGGAAGAAATTTTCGAGTTTTTTCAAACAAAATCTGATTGTATTCGATGGTATAAACAACAGCGCCCATTTCCAACAAAATAGCGGCCTGATAGCCTGAACCGGTTCCAACTTCCAAAACTTTGTCTTTTGGTTTGATTTCTAATTTTTCGCTTTGAAATGCCACTGTGTAGGGCTGAGAAATAGTTTGACCTTCGCCAATCGGGAAAGCTTTATCTTGGTAGGCGTGCTCTAAAAGTGCAGTCTCGAAAAAAACATGTCGAGGAACCTTACCGATAGCTTGTAAAACTGATAAATCTGTAACTCCCTTATTTTCAAGTAGTTTTACCAATTTGTTCCGTAAACCGCGTGTTTTATAGGTATCTAAGGCCATGAAATTATGGCACGAAAAAAGCCAATTTTTCCGCTTTAACAAAGTTTCTAAAAAACTTTAGGAAAAGTGAAACCAACCTCCTTACTTTAGGGTTCTCTCTACACAGTGTTTAAGCTTTTTGCCATAGCGTTCACGTGTGTTTACCTGCACCTGACAGTAGGCGTGGTTAAAACCACTCACTACTGCCTGGGCAGGGAGAGTGGTTTTTCATACTACTCTTTCTCTGTTAAATCATGTGCTTGCTCTGCATTTCTCTCAAAATTGGAAAAATCACCATGTTGTTCTGATAAAACAGATTTGATTCAATTAGATGAAGATCAAACTGCAACATCGATTGTATCACTCTCCGAACCTGTGTTATTTGAATTAGGAAATCTTTACGAAACAATTGCTGTTTCAACTTTTTCTAATTCCGTTTTCAATCCGGAATATTTTAAAACAAAAGCGCCACCATTAAAAGTGCCGCTTTATCGTTTCTTTAATCAACCTAAAATCACTGAGTCCGCTTTGAGTTAGTTCTATTTGTCGGTTCGACAAACTGTTTTCTTTTCTATTAACATTAACTCAAATTAGTATGAACTTAATCAATCTTATATTTTATACTTTCTTCATCTTTAATTCGCCTATACAAGACGACAAAATAAAAACTTCCGAAATTAAGGTATTCGGAAATTGCGGTATGTGTAAAAGCAGAATCGAAAAAGCTTTAGATCGTAACGGCATCAAAATGGCAACGTGGGATACTAAAACCAAAATGCTGAAAGTTGTTTACAACAGTGCCAAGGTAAAGGAAACACAAATCCATACCTGGATTTCAGAAGTAGGACACGATACTGAAAAGGCTAAAGCAAAAGACGAAGTTTACGCTGGACTACCTTTCTGTTGTTTATACCGCGATCACGACCATAGTGGCATGAAGGATAACTAATCATCGTAATCATGAAGATTAGATTTTTATGTTTATTCATCAGCATCATGCTGATGACAACATTTGCGCATGCTCAGAAAATCATGGGCTTGGTTATTGAGAAAGATAACCAAGGCGTGGAACAACCATTGCCCGGAGCAACTGTGATATGGTTAGGAAGTACAAAAGGAACAACAACTGGTGCTAATGGTGTATTTCTATTAAATAAACTAGAAGGCTACAAACGTATAGTGGTCAGTTATGTTGGTTATAAAGCAGATACTATTACCTACGAAGGACAATCACCTTTAAAAATTGAATTAAAGCCTGAAACACTAAATGAAGTAGTGGTACAAGGTTGGCGTTCTTCTGCCGGTATGGACCAACTTAAACCAATTAACACAGTAGTGATGACCGAGAAAGAACTGTTTAAAGCTGCGTGTTGCAACTTGAGCGAAAGTTTTGAAACCAATCCTTCTGTGGATGTCGCCTTTACTGACGCTGTAACAGGAACACGCCAAATACAAATGCTAGGATTAGCAGGACCCAACACAATGATAAGTGTTGAAAATATGCCTGGTGTTCGTGGATTAGCGGCAAGTCAAGGTATTCAATTTATTCCGGGCACGTGGATACAGTCGATACAAGTGACTAAAGGTGTAGGCTCAGTTGTAAATGGCTATGAAAGCATTGCCGGACAAATTAACGTTGAGCTAAAGAAACCGGAAGAAAGCGAAGACTTATATTTAAATGGCTATGTGAATGAATCAGGTAGAAGTGAGTTGAACGCTAACATTACCAACCATATTGGAAAAAAATTAGCAACAACAACTTTGTTACATGCAAGCACTCGTCCATTTGAAATGGATCAGAATGATGATTCATTTTTAGATTTTCCAACAGGAACGCAACTCAACTTTATTAATCGATGGGTGTATAGCGATGGAAAAGGTTTGCTTACGCAATGGGGTGTAAAAGTTTTATCTGATACAAAGTTTGGTGGACAAACTAATTTTGATGACGAAGATAAATTTATGACCAACCGTTATGGCTTAGAAATTAAAACACAACGACAAGAAGTTTTTGGAAAAGTAGGATATCAGTTTCCTGGTCAACCTTATAAAAGTGTAGGTTTTCAATGGAACGGAAGTTTACACGATCACGAAAGTTTTTTTGGTTTTACTCAACACAATGCCAAACAACAATCCGCATATGGAAATTTAATTTATCAATCCAATATTGGGCAAACCAATCATAAGTTTAAAACGGGTATTAGTTTTCAATACGATAATTACGATGAAGTGCTAAGCAATGCACAATTGCCCATCCTTATCAGAAATAACAATGGCTCTGAATTGGCTTTTAATACTCTTGATTTTGATAGAACTGAACAAGTTGTCGGTGGATTTTTTGAGTATGATTATGATAACCATAAGAATGTTCAAGTAATTGCCGGCTTGCGTATGGATTACCACAATATATTTGGATGGTTGTTTAATCCTCGGTTACATACGAGATTTTTATTGACTGAATCAACTTCGTTGCGGGCATCTGCCGGTAAAGGTATGCGAGTTGCTAATTTGTTCACAGAAAATACTGGCATCTTGGCTTCAGCAAGACAAATAGTTCTGTCTAACTTCAATACCAATGAAGCGTATGGATTTAAAATGGATGAAGCTTGGAATTTTGGATTGAATTTTTCGCAAGACTTTACTCTAGATTATCGCTCGGGTTCCTTTGTGTTAGATTATTTCTACACCAACTTTGTTAATCAAGCTGTTTTAGACATGGATGAAAGCACCCGCGAAGCGAACTTTTTTGGTTTACGCGGTAAATCCTATTCGCATAGCTTTCAGGCACAAGTTGATTATGAATTGATTCGGAGATTAGATTTGCGTATAGCTTACCGTTATCTATTAGTGGAAGCAGATTATTTGTCTCAGCGCTTGCAAAGACCGTTAATCCCTCAGCATCGTGCTTTTATGAATGTGGCATATGAGACTCGCAATCTCTGGAAATTTGATTTTACCATTCAATGGTTAGGTAAACAACGTATACCTGATACTTCATTAAACGAATCGCAAAATCAACTGCCTGCTTATTCACCTGATTACGTTTTGATGAATGCACAAATCACCAAAGATTTAGGTAAAAAATGGAGTGTTTATCTCGGAGTAGAGAACTTAGGAAATTATACATTGAGTAACCCGATTGTTGGTGCGAATGACCCATTTAATGCTAACAACAATTTTGACACCTCGATGGTGTGGGGACCTATTTTTGGCAGAATGACTTACGCTGGTTTTAGATTTAGAGTAGGTGAAGCCAAACATTAATACCCTAATAATACGAATGGCGCCCAGTAATAAGGGTCATCATAGCCATCTTTCATCAAAGCAATTTTTGCCTTTTGTAAAGCTTCCGGAAACGGAAGCTTTTTTTCTATTGCATTTTCATAAAAGTATTGCATCAACAAAGCAGTAGAAGCATCGGCTACTTTCCAGAACGAAACAATAATTTGTTGTGCACCTGCAAAACGCAAAGCTCTGGATAAGCCAATTAAACCTTCGCCTTTTCGCATTTTTCCTAAACCTGTTTCGCAAGCTGAAAGCGTGATGAGATTGGCCGGAATTTTCAAATTATATAACTCACCGTTATAAATGGGTCCATCTTCATTGGATGCTGGCAATAAATAAATTCTCGATTTATCCGGAAATTCTTCGTTTACTTCTCCATGGGTAGCTAAATGAACGATGTTAAAATTTGCTGTGGATGAGAGGGCAGACTTAAAGTTTACTTCTGTGGCTTGTATGGAGGTTAGTGAAGTAAAGATTAGGTTTTTATTCTTGAATGTATTTTCGATGTTAATGATTTCGGTTTTACTTCCAGGTAAATCAGATAGATTATAGTAAGTAGAAAAAGTTTCGGGTGCGCAAAAAAGATTTGGATTATTGGATTGATAGTTGACTTTATTATCGAGCATAAGGCTGCTTGCAATCTCGTACCGAACACTTTTTCTTTCTACTAGATATTCTACTTCGCCTTGCTTCTCTTTTACAATTAAAGCTTCGAAAGGAATAATACTAAATCTGGCATTTGGAATGATAATCAGGTTTTGTTGTTTTGGTAAACCTTTAGGAAAAAGTAATTTGTATAAAGTAGCACTAGTTTCTTTAGTAATGTTAGGTTCAGAAAAATATAAACCATTTTTAAAACCAGTAATCATTTTATTGTATTGATCCGAAAGTGTTCTTTTCGATACAATCAGTTTTTGCTTGTTGCATTCGAAAATATACAATGCATTTAAATTGTTACTTTTACTATCATCAATAAAGTAAGTAATCAATACTTCATTCTCATTCAACTTATTTTGAATAGTTGATACAGTTGGAATTTCGTTGTTTACTTTCAGTTTAAAATAGTCAGGATAATTTTGTTTGATTTCATTTTCTAATAAATCGAGCTGTTTTTTTACTTCAAAATATTCTTTTTGTACCGATTCTGATTGGGCGGAATTAGCTAGTTGAAGAGATAAATTAGCCAGTGTTGATTTTAAATTTTGTTCTGCCTTTAAAATATTTTCTGGTAAACCAGCGAAAGTTTTAGCTTTGGCTTGTTGTATGGCTTCTTGTAAAGTTGCCGCCCTGCTTTTCTCGGCATAGTAAAAGGCTAAAGCTAAAAATCGCTTTTTATTTTTACTTGTTACTTCGCTAGCGTAGTGAGCGATACGTACACCATCGGCATATACTTCATTGGAGATTTCTGATAATTTTATTTTATCACTTTCCTTAATTGTACTTTTTCTTACCAAATCAATCAGGCTGTCTGCTTTTTGTATGTGTGACAAAGCCTTTACAATATCTTTAAACTTTAGCGTTTTTTGTGCATGTTGTTGTTCCAGATTTTGAGCGTGAAAAGAGTGTGAATAAATAGCATAGTATGAATTTTTATAATAAGACAATGTATTATTTGTGCTGACTAGATTTACCTGTAAAGCTTTATCGAAATATTCCTGAGCAGATTTGAAAGCATTATCATTTTTTTCAATCAATCCTAAGTTGTTATAAACTTCAATGAGGTTCGCTGTTGGCGTTGAATTATTTTTTAAATAATAAGTAAGCGCTTGTTGATAATAAGATTTCGCCTCGGGCAGTTTCTTCATTTTCTCATAGGTGATTCCGAGTTGAAATAAAGCAAAACCTATTCTGATGGAATATTTTTCTTCATCCTTTTTAAAAAGAGTAATGGCTTCTTCAAGATTATTAATAGCTTCACCAAAGGATTCATCATTCCGCAATAAAATAGCAGTATTCATTAAGTTGATACCAATTTTTGGATGATTATTAGGAAGTGTTTTTTTATAAATAACTAAAGCTTCTTCATATGCAATTAAAGCTTCATTGATATTTGAAATACTTTTAATTAATCCTAAATCATTTAACAAAGAAGCTTTGAATAACAAAGATTGTTTTTTGAAATCTTTGTATAATGTAATCGCTTCCTTACTATTTTCTTCGGCTTCTGCGGTTTGGCCTGCATTAAAGTAGGAGAGGGCGGAAGTTTTTAGAAATTTTATATAGGATAAATTGTTGGTATTATTTTGCTTAATAAAAATTGATTTTGCCTTTTCAATTGCATTTAAGTTTTGTTCTTGTTGATCGTTTATTAAATAATAAGAAGCCCAATAAGTTTGTAGAATACTTTCTTCAATCATGCCAGCTGGCACATCGCTTATCTTTTTTTTAAGATCATTATTATTTTGTTGTTCAATGAGTAAATCAATTTCGAACTGCGATGCTTTAGTTTGATTTTCTTTTTTAAGGAATGCTATTTTCTCTTGGGCTCGATTAAATTCTCCGAATAAGATTAATGAATCAATTTCATCGATTAGTTTCAATTCTTGAGCCCATGTATGGATAGAAAGTAGGATAATTACTATTGATATAAAATACTTCATTCTAAAAACGATAAATGTAAGCAACAGAACTCACTAACTCACGAGACAATCCATCAGCATTGATTTTTCTTTGTTCAACTTTGTGTCCTATCAACAAGCGAAAACCATGATGGATATCCACATTATACCCCATAGTGCCAATTACAGATGCAGCTAATCCTTGTGCATCATTGTTTTTAAAAATACTGCCATCGCTTAATAAAACTTCATCACGATTGATTCTGTAGATAGGGAGTAAGCCAAGCGAGAAATTAAATTGACTAAATCGAAAATTTCTCTCGATGCGTAGCATCACATCTATACCTCTTTTTAAATCATTTGCTCGCGCATATCTTTCTATGTAGGTCATATCTTCTCCACTATCAGCCCATCGCCCCCATAAGAATTCATTTTTATTTTTGTTGAGTGGGATTTGTATGCCAGTAGCAAACAACCATTTACGCGTTAAAAGAGATATGCCTGCAATAGCATCATATGTTCCTAAACTGGTTTGATAATACATGGGTAAAGGTCTGCCATTCTCTGTTAAGTTGCTGTTGTTAGTTGGAATTTTTGCACCAACAGAAAAATTAATATCATAATCATCGTTGCTTACTAAGTTGCGTGTCGCACTTATAGAAATATCACCGAGTGAAGCTGTGTTGGCTAAACGGCCACTCACCATTTGATAAGGTAATTTTACTTGAAAGGAATATTTGTTATTAATTGAAAAACTAAAATCCGCGTTGGCTACATAGATAATGGGTGTCATGTTAGTTGTGCCTCGATAAAATGAAATTTCCATCGCGCGTAAACGTATTTGCGCTTTTTTGTTATAGGGCTGATCGGGTTTCATTGCACCCATCGTGCAAAATCCTGCATCGCTACAACCTTGAGAATATGCCAATTTGATTGAGGAGAGCAACAGTAGTAGAAAGATTTGAAATCGCATCGAAAGATTTTAATGAGTGAATATAAAAAAAGAAACCCTGCTAAACTAGCAGGGTTTCCACTTCAACATTTAAAAGTTTGCATTACATACCAAGCGATTGGTTTTCAATAGAAGCTAATTCAATAATTTTTTCGTATTCAGCAGGTGTTAAATCATTAAAGAAGTAATGCACAGGATTGATATGATTACCATTTAATAAAACTTCGTAGTGTAAGTGGGGTGCAGTAGAAAGACCGGTATTGCCAACGTAACCGATTAAATCGCCTCGTCTTACTTGTTGCCCTGGGCGCACAGCGAAATCGTGCATGTGCGCATAGCGTGTTCTAAATCCAAAGCCATGATCGATTTCAACCATCTTGCCATACCCACTGAACTTAATGCTCACTTCCATTACTTTGCCATCTGCTGTTGCGTAAATAGGTGTGCCGATGGATGCAGCGAAGTCAATTCCTGTATGCATCTTCTTCACTTTGTAAATAGGATGAATGCGCAAACCAAAACCTGACGCCAGTGCTAGTAATTGTTTATTAGAAACAGGTTGAATAGCCGGAACAGCTGCTAATTGTTTTTCCTTGTGCTCGGCTAATTGAATTACTTCATCTTGTGATTTTGATTCGATGTATAATTTTCGTCTGAGCTGATCAATTTTTTCATGTAAAGAAATAATCAATTCTTCTTGGTCAATGTTTTTATCTTTTATATCTGCATAACGTTCTGCACCACCTATACCCGCATCACGAACTGCTTTGTCTATTGGTTCTGCACCTAGAACTGCGCGATAAATATTGTCATCACGTTGTTCTATATTATTTAAAATACCACGAAGCTGGTCTACTTCAGTGTTTAAGTTTTTATAATAGAATTCAAGTTCTTTAACCTGATTTTTTAAAATTATTTCTCTGGGCGATTCGAAATAATTGCTATACATAAACACTAAGCCTACGGCTAAAGAAAGGGTAAGCGATATGATACCCAAAGCATTGAGGATGATGTCGCTGTTTTTTGTTTTTACTCTTTCGTACTTACACGTTTCGGTGTCGTAATAATATTTTATTCTGGCCATATCAGGATTTTGGGCTTGTAGTTGCTGATAAGTTTTTCATATAAGGAAGTTTTTCACTTCTTCCTTTTTTAAATACTTGTCTGCCTTTGTTGATTCCTTTTCGTAATTCTTTTTGGGCTTCAACTGGTAAGGCTATTATTTCTTTGCATTCGGTTGAGCAACAACCGTTGTAGGTTTTAGCACATTCTTCGCATTGGATAAAGAGCAAATGACAGCCATCGTTTTTGCAATTGGTGTGTGTGTCGCATGGTGCACCGCACTGGTGGCAACTGCTGATGATATCATCAGAAATTCTTTCTCCTAATCGTTCATCAAAAACGAAATTCTTTCCAATAAATTTATTTTCTAATCCTTCCGATTTTACTTGTCGTGCATATTCAATAATGCCACCATTTAACTGATACACATTGTTGAAACCAAGGTGTTTCATCCATGCGCTGGCCTTTTCGCAACGGATACCTCCGGTGCAATACATCAACAAGTTTTTGTCTTTGTTATCTTTTAAAATATCTTCTACAACTTGCAATTCTTCTCTGAAGGTATCAACATCAGGTAAGATGGCTCCTTTGAAATGCCCCACTTCGCTTTCGTAGTGGTTGCGCATATCTACAATAATCGTGTTGGGGTCTTCGGCAAGTTGATTAAATTCTGCTGCGTTAACATGTTTCCCTGAGTTGGTAACATCGAAGGAGCCATCGTCTAATCCATCGGCAACGATTTTCTTTCTAACTAAAATTTTAAGTTTGAAGAAAGACTTGCCATTATCATCAACAGCTACATTTAATCTGATGCCATTTAAAAATGAAATGCTAAAAAGTGTATCTCTGAAAATTTCGAATTTATCTTTCGGAATAGAAATTTGTGCGTTGATGCCTTCGTGCGCTACGTAAATTCTGCCCATTACATGAATTTGCTCGAAAGTTTTGTACAACGTATCGCGGAAAGCCTGTGGTTCGGCAATTTGATGGTATTTATAGAAAGAAATGGTAATTCTTTCTTCCTGTAAATTCGAAAGTTTTTCTTTTAAAATACGTTTGTCGATGCGGTTGTGTAAGGGCATATTGGGTTGAAAATCAACCCACAAAGATAATGAAAGTCAGACAGATAGCCTGAAAAATAGTAAGTTGAGAATAAGGCAGTTTAACCTAATTTACGACAATTTATCGAGAAATTACTGTTTAACCTCTTGTTGAAGCTCACCTCTTATGAGTTTATTATAGTCTTCACAGCTCAAAAAGCCATGTTTATCGCAAAAAGTGCAGGTTTTAAAGGATTCACCAAAAACGCCTATTTTTTTGACAACCGTTGTACCTTTACAAACTGGGCAGACTACTTTCAAGCCTGGTCCGCAGTCAATGTCATAATTGCGAGATAAGACTTCACCAATTTGCTTGGTTTCAGTTTTTCTAGTTTCTATGTATGCTGATTCCGCTTGTTGTAAAGATTTGGTTGCATCTGCATAATATTGACCGGCTGTTCCTTTTAGTTGGATGTATTTAGTAAGCCAATCTATACTTTGTTTATATTTTTTAAGGTAGAGAGAATTTTTACCAAAGAAATAAGTTAAATCAGAAGGAACACTTTTGATATTATCTAAAACATATTTGAATTTTTTATCGGCTGCTTCATACTGACCATTTTCCATTAAGAGTTTACCAGAATCTAATTGTTGAAGCAACAAACCTTTTCGATAAGCTTCTTGCTGCGTGCGGTATTCGTTAGCTTTTTCGCTATCTGTTTGTGCCAATAAGTTTAAAGAAAGTACTGACAAAAAGAAAATGCACAACAAATGCTTCATCTTATAAAAATTTATTTTCATCTAATTGTAGCCACTGTAAAGTTGATCGATAGAAAATATTTTCGAGGTCTTGTTTCGGTAAGTTCATGTCTTCAATAAACTTTCCAATTTCTAAATCGCCTAATGGAAAAGGATAATCGCTACCTAACGTAATTTTTGCCGAGCCTTGCATTTTCATTACATACTCTAACATCATTGGATCATGTGTAATGCTATCAACCCAAAATTTACCAATGTAATTTTTAGGCGGAACCGGATTATCGATGGCCACCAAATCAGGTCTGCAATCAAAGCCATGCTGAATGCGACCTATGGTTGGCAAAAAAGAACCTCCGGCATGAGCAAAATTGACACGCAGGTTGGGCAACCTTTCGAATATACCACCGAAAATGAAAGAACAAATGGCACGGGTTGTTTCAGCCGGCATGCCCACTAGCCAAGGCAACCAATAGCGTTGCATGTTCTTTTGTCCCATCATATTCCAGGGATGAACGAGTACGGCCATGCCTAATTTTTCGCACGCTTCGAAAATGGGAAAGAATTTTTCTTCGTTTAAGTTTTCATCGTTGATGTTCGATCCGATTTGGATACCAACCAAACCAATTTCTTTGCATCTTTCTAATTCTTGTATTGCTACATCTGCATCTTGCATCGGCACAGTGCCTAAACCTATGTATTGTTTGGGATAAGTTTTTACAAGTTCGGCAATGTGGTCGTTCAAAAATTTTGAAACATCTAGACAATCCAACGGTTTGGCCCAATACGAAAACATAACAGGTATAGTACACACAACTTGAACGTGCGTATGAAACTGTTTGTATTCTTCTATTCGGATATCGGCATCCCAACAGTTTTCTTTTATTTCTCTGAAAAACTGATTGCCACGCATCATTTTAGCAAAACCTTTTTTGTGGTGTTGCAGGTAGATGAAATCTCCATAACCGAACTTATCGCTCCAGTTAGGAAGTTTCTTGGGGATGATGTGGGTATGGGCGTCTATTTTGAGCATGGAACAATCTGTCGAAATATCGCTGATTTGCCCGACCTGAAAAACTTATTTTATAAATCGATAAATCTTTCGAGCGAAAAGGCTTGTGAGCGCTCGGAAAATAAGGTTTTTACCTGGCCCCAGACTTTTCCAAAAAGAGCTGACTGCCGGTAGTGTTCTAAATCTTCTTCGCTATTCCAATGGCTGAGTGTTGTATAAACGGTGGGGTCGTTAACATCTTTCAGTAATTGTAGGTGTGTGCAACCCGGAAAATTCCTGATTTGTGTTTTATGATCATTAAACACTTGCAGAAATTCTTCTACACCGGCTTCGGTAAAATGCATGCGTACTATTCTAATGATCATGTATTTATTCTTCAAAAGTTATTGTAACTGCACTATCGTATTGCATGCCTAATAATTCTGAGGCATTACCTCGGTTAACACCAATTTCTAATAGACCCAACGAATTAAATAAAATAAAGCAATCACCTTCTTCCACATCAAAATATTGCTGATGGATTCTTCGGAATTTCTCGCCACCGAAGGCAACGGTAAAAACTTTGTCTTTGCTTAAAATATCAAAAGCATCTTTAGGAATATTAGTAATCAAATTACCGTAACCATCTACTCGAACTACAGTTCCGGCAATTCCTTTTTTGGTTGCTTTTACTGTTCTGTCAATCATTCTTTTAAATGATGGCATGGGTCGTCCTAAATCGGTTAACGATACGCCACTGGCTAATTTAGCTGCCGCGGGTGCGAAAATATCTTTTTCAGGAAAAGTAGTAATAATAGGTTGAATGGTATTCAGCTCTGCAATTTGCTGATGCGATTTATCGGTAATCAACCCGAACAAACCATTATCTGCTCCAACAAAAAAATGATCTTCTAACTGCAAAACGATGGCCGCATCTTTATTTTTACCAGTGGCATCTACACCTACTAAATGGATGGTTCCTTTTGGGAAATCGCGAAAAACCGATTTTAACACAAAGGCAGCATGACCTAAATCGCAAGGCGCAATTTTATGAGAGATGTCAATAATTTTGATAGATGGGTTGGTAGACAATATCTTCGCCTTTATGGCTGCCACATAGTGATCGTTTTCTCCGGAATCTGTTAATAAGGTAACGATGGCCATGATAGAAGCTACCTGAGTAATGATTAAATTTACGGGCAAGTTAAACACTTTTGCACATTTTTGTTTCTTAATAAACACATTGATTTGACAGAAAAAATTATTGAACTGGACATTGTTTCGCTGGTAGATTTTCTGGGAGAAGAAAACCGAAACATTTACACGTTGGCTTCGGCCTTTCCTAAAATCAGAATTGTTTCGCGTGGCGACCAGATTATTGTAAAAGGAACGCCATCAGAAATTCAGCAAATTGAAGAGATTGTGCAATCGCTCATCAGGCATTACCATGAGTACGGCAGGGTTACACAAGAAAATGTATTAACGCGCATAGGCAAAGAAGAAGAGGTCATGTTGCCGGAGCCGCTCATTCCTCAACACGAAGATATTTTGTTGTACGGTACGAAGGGCGTGCCCATCAAACCTAAAACAGTTAATCAACTTAAATTGGTGCAACTGGTAGAAGACAACGATTTGGTTTTTGCATCAGGACCAGCAGGAACCGGAAAAACTTTTATTTCGGTGGCAATGGCCGTTAAGGCCCTGAAAGAAAAACACATCAAAAAAATTATCATTACTCGTCCGGCCGTTGAGGCTGGAGAAAATCTTGGTTTTTTGCCAGGCGATTTAAAAGAGAAAATTGATCCTTACTTGCGGCCCATTTATGATGCGCTCAATGATATGATACCCTTTGAAAAACTGCGGTATTATATGGAACGTGAGATTATCGAAATCGCACCTTTGGCCTATATGCGCGGTAGAACACTCAACAATGCTTTTATTTTGTTGGATGAGGCACAAAACACCACACCCATGCAAATGAAAATGTTTTTAACCCGCATGGGACCAGAGTCTAAAATGGTGGTAACCGGGGATGCTTCTCAAATTGATTTACCGCATAATCAGAAATCAGGATTGAAAGAAGCCATCAGAATTTTAACAGGTGTAAGAGGCATTGGCTTTGTGGAGTTGAATGAAAAAGATGTGGTGCGTCATAAATTAGTAAGAGACATTATAGAAGCCTACGAGAAAAGTTCGCATGGGTAAATCCGGTTTGTTCTGGACTCCCTTTGTTTTTGTCAGGTATGTTTTGTTTTTAGCCATAGGTATTATTGCTGGTGTATTCTTCATCGAAGATTATCCTGCCTGGTGGTTTTTTATTTTTTGTTTGTTGCTAAGTGTTGGGTTGATTGTATTGTTTATTTTTAAACACAACCAACATAAATTATCATTAGGATTATTATCCTTGCTTATTTTATTTACGCTAGGCATGATGCGCGTGAAGATGAGCCATGAAAGCACAGACCCTTTGCACATTATTAATCAGAAAGATACTATCGTATATTACACCGTTAAAATCGATTACTTTTTTCAGGAGCGAGAAAAAGTCTGGAAAACCATAGGGCAAATCAAACAAGTAAAAACCAAAAAAGGTTGGCAACAAGCCATTGGCAAAGTTCAATTGTATTTTTTTAAAAAAAATTTTGATACCATTCCTTTTTATGGTGACCAGTTGCTTATACAAGGTCAACCACAAGTTTTAGAGAAGCCTAGAAACCCTGGAGAATTTAACATCAAACAATACTTATCCTTTAAACAGATATATCATCAGCATTTTATTCGAAAAGAAAATCACTTTGGTATTATACAATCTGATGTAGGTAATCCTGTTATTTATTATGCTTTGAAGATGCGGCAATGGGCTGATGGCATATTAAAACAAAATTTTCATCAGGCTGAAAGATTAGAAATTATGCGTGCCTTGGTGTTAGGTGTAACTGATGGTATTGATGAAGATATCTCACAAGCCTATGCAGCAGCAGGAGCTATGCATGTGTTGGCTGTGTCGGGCATGCATGTTACTATTTTATATACTTTATTGATTGGCTTAGCAAAACCACTCGGCAAAAAAGTTACGCATGGTTGGTGGTTAGCGATAGTAAGTTTAATCATCATGTGGACTTATGCTTTCATTACCGGTTGGTCGCCATCGGTTATGCGTTCAGCTGTTATGATTTCTATTATGGTGTTTTCCAAACCTTTGAAAAGAAAAGGCAATGTATTCAACGCTGTGGCTTTATCCGCATTTGTGTTATTACTCTGGGATCCTTTTATGTTGATGTCAGTAGGATTCCAATTATCCTATTTAGCAGTGTTGGGCATTATTATTTTTCAGAAACCTATTTATCGTTTGTATGAACCACGCACCTATATGGGCGATCAAATCTGGAAAGTATGTGCGGTATCTATTGCTGCACAATTGGCAACCTTGCCTTTGGGTTTATTGTATTTCCATCAGTTTCCGGTTTATTTTATTTTTTCGAATCTGATTGTGATTCCGGTATCAACCATAGCCTTAGTGGGAGGCTTAGCCTGTTTAGCTTTTTCTTTTTCTGATTTATTGATGTCTGGCTTAGTTTGGATAACTGATTTTATGATATTGATAATGAATGCATCTGTTCGTTTAGTAGAAATATTGCCGGGAAGTGTGATTGACAATATTTACATCAATATTGCACAGAGTTGGTTGTTGTTGAGCCTATTATTTGGATTATGGATGTGGTGGGAACATAAATTAAAATTCGGAGCCTGGCTACTGGCAGGAACTTTTTCTTGTTTATTACTGGTTCAGTTGGAACATGAATTAAACTTTCGGCAAACAGATCTATTGGTTATCCACGCCATCAACAATCAAACAAGTGTTGAACACTTTCAAAAGGGTAAAAGTATTTGGTATCGGGCTGATACATTAACAACAAACAAAAGTGCATTGCGCATGCATATTGCCCCGGGAAGATTGAGAGCCGGGGTTTCTCCGAACAGTATTCAGCATTTCGCTTTATCTCAAAATAACGATTTTACGTTCATTCAACACCACAATAAAATAGTGGCCATTGTTAACCGTAAACCAAAACACTGGCCCAATTTTAAAGTGGATTATTACCTTATTTCACATCAGGCTGTCTTACCAAAACACATACCTGAATCGCAACAAGATGCAGTTTTCCTTTTAGATGCTTCGAACAAAGTGTATTTTACCAAACTTTTCGAAAGAGAAGCGAGCAAAAGGAAATTACAATACTTGATTTTACATCAATCTCTTACTTTATGAACCATGCAATTGTAAAATACGAATGCAAAGACCGTGTGGCTTACATTACATTGAATCGACCCGAAAAAAGAAATGCTTTAAGTGATGAGATGGTGAGTGAGTTGAAGAAAGCTTTTAAACAAGCTGAAGAAGATGCGATAGCCAAAGTAATCGTCTTGCAAGCCAACGGAGAATCTTTTTGTGCCGGTGCAGATTTAGCCTACTTACAAAAATTACAAGCCAATACTTTACAACAAAACCACGAAGATTCCACGCATCTAAAAGAATTGTTTTATCAAATCTATACCTTACCGAAAATTGTAATAGCTGCGGTGCAAGGCCATGCTTTAGCCGGAGGTTGTGGTTTAGCTTCCGTTTGTGATTTTGCTATTGCAGTGCCTTCTGCCAAGTTCGGATATACAGAAGTGAAGATTGGTTTTATTCCTGCTATTGTTATGTATTTTTTGGTGAAGAAAATAGGGGAAGGAAAAGCAAGACAGCTATTGTTAAGTGGAGATTTAATAACGGCTGAGCAGGCAAATCAAATGGGATTAATTAATCAAGTGGTTGAAGCAGAAAAATTACAGGAAGAAGTATCAACATTAACGCAACAACTGATTACTCAAAATTCTGCTCAAGCTATGGCGACTACGAAAAAAATGTTAGCGACCATTCCTGGTTTAGATGCACCCTCGGCATTGGCCTACGCAGCAGCTATAAACGCTGAAGCAAGAGCTACCGCAGATTGTAAAAAAGGAATAGCGGCATTTTTAAAGAAAGAAAAAATAAGCTGGTAAATAACGTTTAGCTATATATCGATGAACGAAGCTTTACGAATTTTGCAATCCTATTGGGGCTATACCCAATTTCGTTCTCCACAAGATGAGATCATCGATACTATATTAAAAGGGAAGGATACCTTAGCTTTATTGCCTACCGGAGGAGGAAAATCCATCTGTTTTCAGGTGCCTGGATTGATGCGAGAAGGTGTATGCATCGTTATCTCTCCACTTATTGCTTTAATGAAAGACCAGGTTGAAAACTTAAAGAAACGTGGCATTCTGGCGGAAGCCATTTACAGCGGCATGAGTTTTCAGGAAATTGATTTGTATTTAAATAATGCCTTAAATGGGGGATTAAAATTTTTATATGTTTCACCTGAAAGGTTAAAAACTGATATTTTTTTAGAGCGCTTTAAAAACATGCAAGTCAGTTTACTGGCCGTTGACGAAGCGCATTGCATTTCCCAGTGGGGTTATGATTTTCGACCTTCTTATTTAGAGATTGCTACCATCAGAGAACTGCAACCTAACGTTCCTATATTGGCTTTAACTGCATCTGCCACACCAGAAGCGCAAGTTGATATCATGGAGAAGCTGGCATTTCGTAAACCTTATCAACGATTTTTTAAAAGTTTTAAGCGCGACAACATTAGTTTTGTTGTTCGCAAGACTGATAATAAAGAAAAAAAGTTATTAGATGTATTTAAAAAAGTACCGGGAACAGCTATCGTTTATACTAGGTCAAGGAAGCGTTCTCAAGAACTAGCTTCATTTTTGAATACACATGGTTTTTCAGCTTTGTTTTACCATGCCGGATTAAAACACGAAGTTAGAAATGAGTTGCAAGATGCATGGATTCAAAATAAAAACAGAATCATGGTTTCTACTAATGCATTTGGTATGGGTATTGATAAACCAGATGTGCGTTTAGTCGTTCACATGGATTTACCTGAAAACCTCGAAGCTTATTATCAAGAAGCAGGAAGAGCGGGAAGAGATGGAAAAAAATCGTACGCTACTGTTTTATACGATTTGGCAGATATCGATGTATTAAAAGAAAAAACTGCTAAATCAAATCCTGCAAGAGAATATGTAGACCGTGTTTATACAGCTTTGATGAATTACTTTCAAATTGCAATGGGAGCGGGAGAAGGAGAGAGTTACGATTTTGATTTGGCAGAGTTTAGCGATCGTTTTCATTTTTTCTCTCACGAAGTTTTTCATGCTTTAAGAAAGTTGGAAGAAAATGGTGTTCTTACATTTAATGAGAGTTATTATAGTCCATCGTTATTGCATATAAGCTTAGATAAAGGCAGGTTATACGAATTTCAGGTAGCACAGGCACGATTCGATTTTTTTATAAAAGTATTGCTGCGCATGTATGGTGGTGTGTTGTTGAGCGAGTATGTTACAATACAAGAAAAACAACTGGCTGAAGCAGCAAAATTATCTTTGAAAGAATGTGTGGAGCTCTTGCAACACTTGAGTAAAATGCAAATTGTTGATTACCAACCTAAGAAAGATACACCACAAATTACATTTCTTCACAGACGGGTAGAGGCAAAGCATTTACCCATCGATAGGCAAAAATGGGAAGCAAGAAAGACCTTACTGGAAAATAAAATGCAAGCCGTTATAAACTATGTGCAACAAAAAGAGCTATGCAGAATGTTGGTGATGATGCATTATTTTGGAGAGCAAGATGGGGAAGCTTGTGGCTTGTGCGATGTGTGTATAGATAAGAAAAAGACTTTACATGAAAATGAAACTCATCATCTGCAAGAAGTCATTATCAAAATTTTGTCAAGCGAGAGCATGACCATTGACGCCTTAGAAGAAAGAGTTAATCCGGAATACACAAGTGAATTTTCTGAAGCCATCAGGCATTTACTCGAGCAAAACAAGATTATGTATGATGATGCCTGGAAATTAGTTTTAGTTAAAGATTAAAAACTGATGTTCCTTAAAGGAATACAATTAACTCTATTACAATATCAAACTAATTTATAACAACAGTTTTAAAAATTGTTAACTTTTTGTAACCTATTTTTAGAGGGTTGTTAACCTTTTGTTACCTATAAAATTACTTGTGTTTTTATAAAATTGATTGCTTTGCACAAATCAAATTTTATAGAAATGAATTTTTATGAAGAGTTAATTCAGGAACATTTTCCTGAGATTAAAGTACCTAAGAGATTACAAATTTTTTTCGGAACTGAAGAACATCAAAAGCTAACTGGAAAATTTGTAAGCAATTTACCACATTACAGAAATTGGCCGTCTGTAAGTTTTTTAGCCGATGGGATTCAGCTTCTATTTGAAGAATATCAAGATTGTGAATTAGAAGATGAAGATCAACGCGAGCATTTTATGCCCTTTGGTTCAATTGAAGATTCACAATTCCTAGCAGTAAACATCATAAGAAAAGATTGTCCTGTTTACATGTGGGAACACGAAAATGGTAAGTTCTATAAACTATCAGCTAGTTTGGATGACTTTATTGGTGATTATTTACATGATGAGGAAGGTGAAAATGAGGAGAGAGACGATGAGGAGGAATAAATTAGTTAATTAATTAATTAATTAATAGAAAGAGTAGTCATAAATTCTAATAAACAAAAAAGCCACCCCATCTGGTGGCTTTTATTTTTTCTAATGAATAAAAATTACTCAGCTGTTTTTTCTTCTGTAGCTGTAGTGTTTTCTACAACTTTTTCTTCTGGTTTCACTTCTTCTTTCTTATCCATGCTACCGTTCGTAAATTGTTGGTAGGTAGTTAATTTTTCGAAAGGTCTTTTGCCAATCAATCTTTCTAAATCTGATTGAAATAGAATCTCTTTTTCCAGTAATTCTTTTGCAATTATTTCTAACTCATTTTTATGTTTTAAAAGCAACTGCTTGGTTCTTTCGTAAGCGCCATCAATAATGCGTTTTACTTCCACATCAATTTTTTCAGCGGTTGCTTCTGAGTAAGGCTTATTGAAATTATACTCTGATGCTTTGCTATCGTAGAACGACATGTTTCCGATTTTATCGTTCATGCCATATACAGTAACGATGCTGTAAGCCATTTTGGTAATGCGTTCTAAATCGCTTAAAGCACCGGTAGAAATTTTTCCAAACACAATGTCTTCGGCTGCACGACCTCCAAAAGTCATACACATTTCGTCCATCATTTGTTCGGTTTGATATAAGAATTGTTCTTTCGGTAAATATTGTGCGTAACCTAATGCTGCCACACCGCGTGGTACTATGCTTACTTTTACGAGTGGATCAGCATGTTCTAAAAACCAGCCTGCCACTGCATGACCTGCTTCGTGGTAAGCAACAATTTTCTTTTCTTCAGGTGAAATGATTTTTGTTTTCTTTTCTAAACCACCAATCACTCTGTCGATCGCATCTTGAAAGTCCTGCATATCAACAGCTTTCTTATCTCTTCGCGCAGCAATAAGTGCAGCTTCGTTACATACGTTGGCAATTTCGGCACCAGCAAAACCAGGCGTTTGTGCGGCCAATTTTTTAACATCAACACTCGTATCCAATTTTATTGGCTTTAAGTGAACTTTGAATATTGCTTCGCGACCAACAACATCTGGTTTATCAATAGAAATTTGTCTATCAAAGCGGCCTGGTCTTAATAAAGCAGAGTCTAAAACATCAGGGCGGTTGGTAGCTGCTAGAATGATTACACCTGAGTCAGTGGCAAAACCATCCATTTCCACTAATAATGAGTTCAAGGTGTTTTCTCTTTCATCGTTTGCACCCGGCATTTGTCCACGTCCGCGCGAACGACCTATCGCATCAATCTCATCAATAAATACAATACACGGTGCCTTCTCTTTGGCTTGTTTAAATAAATCTCTTACGCGCGCTGCGCCTACTCCCACAAACATTTCAACAAAGTCTGAACCTGATAAAGAGAAGAAGGGAACTCCTGCTTCACCTGCTACAGCTTTTGCTAATAAGGTTTTACCTGTACCCGGAGGGCCGACTAACAACGCACCTTTTGGAATTTTACCACCAAGTTTGGTAAACTTAGTTGGTGTTTTTAAGAAGTCTACGATTTCTTTTATTTCTTCTTTGGCTTCATCTAAACCTGCTACATCAGCGAACGTAATTTTTACCTTGTTCTCAGCATCAAATAGAGCAGCTTTGCTTTTACCGATGTTGAAGATTTGTCCGCCCGGTCCACCACCGCCACTCATTCTGCGCATCAACATCCAGAAACCAATCAATACTAGAAAGAGTAATCCCCAGCTAAAAAATAATCCAACATAATCATCGCGCTTTTCTACGTTGTATTGGATTTGTTCGCTTGTCGGAAGTTTTTTATTCAGTTCTGCGAATTCTTTTTCGAATCCTTCAATCGAGCCGATGTTTAATTTATAATGAGGACCATTGGCGTTAACACCCATGGCATTTCCTTTTTCTAACTCAGATTTGTATTTGGAGTTTTGTAATGCCTCCGACTTTAAGGTGATTTCTACATACTCCAGGTTTTTGATTAATACAACTTTTTTCACATTGCGTTCAGCCACCATTGCTTTAAAATTCAGCATGTCGGTTTCTTTTAAGCTACCGGCATTGTTTAAAACCATGAGGGCTATAACTAAAACAATTGTTCCTAAAATAACCCACAATTGGTAATTACCACGCGGATTATTTTTGGGTGCTAAAGGTCCTTTATTACTAGGCTTGTCCATTCTTACTTTTAAAATTTACTATCAAACAAATAACGGTTTCTATTGGCTTTGGTTCAATTAGAATCTTCGATTTCGGTAATATCCGCATCTCCCCAAAGTTTTTCCAGTGCATAGAATTCTCTTTTATCTTTTCTAAACACATGGGCAACCACATTGATGTAGTCGAGTAATACCCACTCTTTAGTGTTTTTTCCTTCCATATGCCATGGATTTTCTTTTAAATCTTTTAAAACTACCTCATCGATAGAGTCTGCAATGGCATCAAGTTGTTTATCGCTGTTACCGGAACAAACCACAAAAAAGTCGGCAACTGCGTTTTTTACTTGTCGCAAGTCCATCATCACGATATCGACTGCCTTCTTTTCTTGCATGCCCTTTACGATTGTTTGAGCTAGTTTTTCTGAATTATTTGATTTTCTTTTTTTTGCCATCAGGCTGATTACTATTTTGAATTGTACAATTTGCAAAGTTAACCCAATTTAATCGTGTACGAAACAGTAAAAGACACGCTTTTTACCGCAAAACAGATAATTTATCTGCCTGAATGCCCTTCCACTAATGATTTTTTGCTGGCAGAGCTTGGCCGTCAATCTTTGCATGAAGGTTTAGTGGTAATCACCAGTAAGCAAACTGCCGGTAAAGGACAAAGAGGGAACACATGGGTAACCGAGCCTGATAAAAACCTTACATTTTCCGTTTTGTTCAAACCTATATTCATGTTACCTACTCATCAATTTTTCATGAGCATGGCGTGTAGTCTGGCAGTTGCCGATTGGTTAAAAAGTTTGAACATAAAGGACGTTAAAGTAAAGTGGCCAAATGATGTATATATAGGTAAGAATAAAGTAGCAGGCATCTTACTAGAAAATCAATTAAGAGGCACCGTCATTCAACATAGTGTTTGGGGAATTGGTATCAATATCAACCAAACCCATTTTGGAGAATTGGCTGCCACATCAGTTTACCAGGTAATAGGAGTAGAGCAAGATGTAAGATTATGTTTTCAATCTCTTACCCTATTTATAGAGAAAAGATATTTACAACTGAAAGCAGGCTTATACCCATTAATCAAACAAGAATATCTTTCTTCTTTAATGGCTTTTCAAACAGAGCAAAAATTTGAAGATGCTGAAGGAATATTTTTAGGAAAGATAGAAGACGTTTTAGACTCTGGTCATGTTTGCATATATCATTCTGGAATCATCAAACAGTACGATTTAAAAGAAGTGAAAATGATTTTGGATTGAAATGTTTTGACTTCAACAATTTTCTCCGTCTACATCACAGCTTTCTTCGGTAAGCGATTGTTCTTTTTGCAAATCGTGAAATAATTCTAAGAAGGTTTCAGTTGGTTGCGCACCCGATACACCTGTTTTATTATTGATGATGAAAAACGGAACTCCACTGATACCCAATTGTTGCATTTGTTTTTCTAATTCAACAACATGATTTTCGTTGGATTTGGTTTGTAAAAATTGTTGAAGGTTTCCGCTTACACCAACACCTTCTGCTAAGCGAATGAGATTATCTTCGTTAGACAAATCTACGCCATCGGTAAAATAGGCTTTCATCAAAGCTTCTTTCAGCTCGTTTTGTTTACCTTGTTGAATAGCCAGTAACAAAAGCATGTGCGCTTTTCTAGTATTGGGCGATACTTGTTGCAAATCAAATCTAAACGTTAAACCTTCAGTTGCCGCCACTTCGCTTACATGTTGTGTTATTTGATGATACCTTTCTTCGCTACCAAATTTTTTAGATAGATAAGTAGGTTGATGCATGCCTTTTTCGGGCATTAACGGATTTAATTCAAAAGGCAAATAAGTAACACTAAATTCATGAGTCTCGTTAAGTTGAGCCATAGCCTTTTCCAGTCTTCTTTTGCCTATGTAACACCAAGGGCAAACTACATCAGAAACAACATCAATCTTTACTTTAACCTTTTCTTTCATTTTCATTCGATTTCGGATAAGGCATGAACTACATACTTTACTAAATAGTTCCTAAACTATTTACAAGGTATAAACCTTTGGCTTATCTTTGTGTTTTGAAAAGACTTAAACATTAAAACATGGTGGTTGACGCAACTGTAAAGTACAAGGTAAAAGACCTTAGTCTGGCCGAATGGGGCCGCAAAGAAATTAAATTAGCTGAAGCAGAGATGCCAGGCTTAATGGCCTTACGCGAAGAGTTTGGTAAAGAGCAACCTTTAAAGGGTGCGCGCATAGCTGGCTGTTTGCACATGACTATCCAAACGGCTGTTCTAATTGAAACATTAGTTGAGTTAGGAGCTGAAGTAAGCTGGTCTTCTTGTAATATCTTCTCTACACAAGATCATGCAGCATCTGCCATTGCAGCGGCTGGTATTCCAGTGTATGCGTGGAAAGGCATGAACGAACAAGAATTCGATTGGTGCATTGAACAAACTTTGTTTGCCTTTAAAGATGGCAAACCTTTGAATATGATTTTAGATGATGGTGGCGATTTAACTAACATGGTATTGGATCGTTATCCTGAATTAGTGGCAGGTATCCGTGGAATATCTGAAGAAACAACAACCGGTGTACACCGCTTACAAGAACGCGCAAATAAAGGAACGCTTCCTTTACCTGCTATCAACATTAATGATTCAGTTACTAAATCTAAGTTTGATAACAAGTACGGTTGTAAAGAATCATTGGTAGATGCTATTCGCAGAGCAACTGATGTAATGATTGCAGGTAAAGTAGCAGTTGTTGCTGGTTATGGTGATGTAGGAAAAGGATCTGCTGCTTCTTTGCGAGGCGCAGGTTGCCGCGTAATCGTAACTGAGATCGATCCTATTTGTGCTTTACAAGCGGCAATGGATGGTTTCGCGGTAAAGAAAATGGATGATGTTGTTGGTGAAGTGGATATTGTAGTAACAGCGACCGGTAACTTTGGTATTGTTACCGACAGACACTTTAAAAAGATGAAAGACAAAACCATCGTATGTAACATTGGTCACTTCGATAATGAAATTGATGTTGCTTGGTTACGCGAAAATGGTGAGTGGGATAACATTAAACCACAAGTTGATTTAGTTAACTTAAAGAATGGCAATCAGATTATCTTGTTAGCCGAAGGTAGATTGGTAAACTTGGGTTGTGCAACTGGTCACCCTTCATTTGTTATGTCTAACTCATTTACTAACCAAACTTTAGCACAAATCGAACTTTGGAAACATGCTGATAAGTATGAAAACAAAGTGTACATGTTGCCTAAGCATTTAGATGAGAAAGTAGCTTTCTTGCATTTAAAGAAAATAGGCGTAGAGTTAGAAACACTTTCTACTGAACAAGCTAAGTACATTGGCGTAGAACCACAAGGTCCGTTTAAGCCAGAGTATTATAGATATTAATTTCGATTAATAGTTTTTGAATTAAAAGACACGATTTCAATCGTGTCTTTTTTTTTGATATTGATATTGATATTGAGATTAAGATTAAGATTAAGATTAAGATATAATTGGTAATCAGGAATGTTGTTTTTAACCTTTTGAAATCAATTTATTGATTCATTTCACGATTTAAATCGTGTTCTAAGATTAAATTTTATTTGAAAGCCTTTGCTTGAATAAGGAAAGAAAAAACTATTTTTATTGTATGAAAACATTAATCATCCTTATACTTTCTGTCATTCTTTTTTCTTTTACAGATGATAATTTCACTTATCAGGAAAATGTTGAATTTGTTTGCAGCAAAAATATAAAAGCTAAAAATGAATGTCATTATAACTTTTTAGTGGATGGCGGAAAATTCAGGTATGTAGATATCGGTTGCAGAAGAAAAAAAGAAGAGGTGATTGAAAAAGTAAAAGCCGGAGAAATTCCATTAGCCAAAGATTGGAAACTGGAATGCCCGATGCCTAAAAAAGAAGAAGGAGGCTTATAGGCCTCCGTTACGAATGTCGCATTCTTTTTTGGAAATAAGGTCTCAATACAGTTCTATCCAATAAAACAAAACCAATTATCAGGTTTAAAATGATGATACCATTTACTACTATTTTGTTGTTGATGGTAAACTGACTTGCTTCCGGCATATTGGGCAGATATTGATTAACAACAGGATTTATTTCAGGTAATTGGATTGTTCCTGTTGAATCAAAAATTCCTTTAGATACTAAAAAAGCGGTGAGCATAGTAACTAACAAAACACCTGCTAATAAAAGCATACTACGTTTAATTGAAATTGAAAACTCACCTTGCGCTTTCTGAATTTTCTCCATCACCAGATTGGTAAATCCCGCACTGGGTTCGCTAAGTTTAATTCGTGTAAAATGAGATTGGATAAGTTTTTCTTCTTCCAGTATTCTTTCTAAATTTTTATCAGCCTTTACAGCTGCCAAGAAATTAGTTTTTTCTTCCTCGTTCATGTCATGGTCGAGGTAGCGCCAAACATCTTCTCTCGAAAAATTTTTACTTCCACTCATCGCTATAAAGTTAATGCTTCTTTCTTCAATATTGTTTTTAAAATTTCTGCCAGTTTTAAACGGGCACGGTGTACACGAACTTTTACAGTATTAGCCTGACTTTGTAAAATATCTGCCATTTCTTCTAATGAAAGTTCTTGCATATAGTAAAGCGTTATAACCGCTTGGTCTTGCTCGGGCAATAAATGAATGGCTTGCGCAATAAACTTCTTTTTATCAGCTTGCTCGGTATCATCTTGCCAGTATCCTTTTTGCAAATGTTCAATACTCTGCCAACTTACTTTGTTTTTTCTCTTATAAGTAATCGCTGTGTTAAACACGATGCGGTACAACCAAGTAGAGAATTTTGATTCCTGTTGGAAGGAAGCCAGGTATTTGAATGCTTTAATGAACGAGTCTTGAGCGATCTCTTCTGCATCTGCTTTGTTTTCTATTATTCTTAAAGCAAGCGAATAAGCATAAGATTTATGCTTATTCACTAACTGCGCGAATAAATGTTGCTCGCCAGAGAGTATCCTATTAATCAATATGCTGTCTGCATCTGTAACCATGTACGAGTAGGCAGCTTTTAAAGAGTTGATTCAGGATTGCTTTTCTCTTTTTTCTCTTCAATCAGATAAGATATGACCAACCCGGCACCACCAAGGATAAACAACATTGCAAAGTAACCAACTTCTTCCATGTTGTACTGTAAGTCTAAGAAATAGCCAATGAAGAAGCCCAAACCAACACCAATGGAGAGTAGTCCGAAGCGTAGCGCAGCAGAACTTCTTCCTTTCTTTTTAGATGCTAAGAATTCAGGACTTACTCCTTTCTCTATCATTGCCAATTTTTCGAGGTGAATCATTTTGCGGATATAACTGGCTAGTACCACACCACTGATTACGGTTACAATTGGGATTAATACTGCAATGCTTTCGGTTTCCATATTTTTATTGTTTGTGATTTGGTGCTTTGACTCTAGGTCTTATCCTTCGGTTACAATCCTTATAAATTTATTTCAAAAATTTTTGTTCCTGGGTAAGATTGTCTTACATCGCTTCCTACTAGTTTTTCCGATAGGATTAAGAATCACTCAAGTTAAGCTTACTTCAGAAATAATTCATAAAATCATAACCTGATGTTAGGATTATCGTTTTTAATTCCATTAATTTTGTACAAAACAAATATTCATGCCTTTTATCTAACTAAAAACATCTTACGCGAATTGAAAAAATTGTTCACCCCTTCTGAGGTTTCCGGTTTCGATACCAACCTCTTCAGTGCCTCCCTAGCATTGTTCAACGCTCCACTCTCTGCCTGTCAGGTGACCAGGCGCCCGCATAGGCGAATCCGAATCTGAATCGTTAATCTTTCTTACTAACGTCCCTGCGAAAATCAATAGTTGACTTTCGCTCTCTTGTGCTTTTGCACCAGTTTATCTATTCATTTTAATTTTTTCTACTTGTGACAAACTCAATACTTGTCAGAACAGCTACTGCTGCTGACATACATTATGCTGAAACCATTACTACCGAAATGGCTGAGTCGGCCAAAGTAAGGGGTACAGGAATTGCCAAACGTTCGCCAATGTATATTCAACAAAAGATGGAAGAAGGCAAAGCCGTTATTGCTTTAACACCCGATGGCACGTGGGTTGGCTTTTGCTACATCGAGTCGTGGGAACACGAAAAGTTTGTTGCTAACAGCGGACTGATTGTTTCTCCTTCATTCCGCAAAACCGGTGTGGCCACGGAAATCAAACGTAAAGTGTTTGAACTATCGCGCAAAAAGTATCCTCATGCTAAAATTTTTGGATTAACAACTGGTTTGGCCGTTATGAAAATCAATTCTGATTTAGGTTACGAACCAGTTACCTACAACCAATTAACAACTGATGACCAGTTTTGGAAGGGATGCCAAAGTTGTGTGAACTACGATATTTTAATGAGTAAGAACAGACAGAATTGTATCTGCACAGCCATGTTGTACGATCCTGAAGAAAAAGCAAAAGAAGCAGCAGAGAAGAAAAATCGTGAAGCATCTGCACAAAACTTTTGGGGTCGCAGTTTGCGCAAAGACAATAAGGTATTCGATCGTTGGGTGCGCTTCAAGCAATTTGTGTTACTCAAAGGATGGAAGAAAAAAGATGATCATTCAGATAAGCCCAAGAAAAATGCTATCCTCAGTTTTTTGTTTTTCTGGTGAATCGTATAAAAAATAAGTAGATAAGGAGATTTGTTTCCTTTGAATGAAGTGATTGATTAATAAAGAATTAAATGAAAATGAAAAAAGTAGTACTAGCGTTTAGTGGCGGTTTAGACACATCATATTGCGCAAAATATTTATCTGAAGATCTTGGATATGAAGTACACGCCATAACAGTTAATACAGGAGGTTTTACTTCTGATGAAGTTAATGAAATTGAAAGCAGAGCAAAAAGTTTAGGCGTTGCTTCTCACATTACTGTAGATGAAGTGCACAACTATTATCAAAAAGTAATCAAGTATTTGGTTTTCGGAAATATTTTGAAGAATGCAACCTACCCATTAAGCGTAAGTGCAGAGCGTATGTCGCAAGCCTTAGCTGTTGCAAGCTACGCCAAACAAATACAAGCTGATGCAGTAGCACATGGTAGCACAGGCGCAGGTAACGACCAAGTTCGTTTCGATATGATTTTACAAATCATGCTTCCTGAAGTTGAAATTATTACACCCATTCGCGACAAACGATTAAGTCGCGAAACTGAAATTGATTATCTCAAAAGCAAAGGTGTATCCTTCAATTTTGAAAAAGCTAAATACTCTATTAACAAAGGTATATGGGGAACTTCTGTTGGTGGACAAGAAACACTTACCTCTATGGGGCAATTACCGGAAGAAGCTTGGCCAACACCCATTACTAAAACAGGTAGTGAAGAATTAAAATTACACTTTGAAAAAGGAGAATTAGTTGGCATAAACAATAAATTATTTCATCATCCAACTGAAGCGATACTTGCTTTACACAGCTTGGCTTCTCCATATGGCATAGGCAGAGATATTCATATTGGCGACACCATCATTGGTATTAAAGGAAGAGTGGGTTTCGAAGCAGCTGCGCCAATCATTATTATAAAGTCACACCATGCTTTAGAAAAACATGTATTAACTAAATGGCAGTTAAACTGGAAAGAACAATTGAGCCAATTTTATGGCAATTGGTTACACGAAGGTCAATACTTAGATCCTGTAATGCGCGATATAGAAGCTTTCTTAACGCAATCACAACAACATGTTTGTGGAGTAGTGTCGTTAACATTATTCCCACATCGTTTTATTATCAATGGCATTGAATCTAAATATGATTTAATGTCTTCTCGCTTTGGTAAATATGGAGAAATGAATGTGGGATGGACAGGTGAAGATGTTAAAGGATTTACCAAAATAGCAGGCAATCAGGTGGCTATTTTTCACCATGTAAAAGCTGAAGCCGAAAAAGTATGAGGACAAATAAAATTAAAGTTGGAATTATTGGCGCAGCCGGTTATACTGGAGGAGAAATGTTGCGACTGTTGTTACAACATCCCGATGTAGAAATAGTCTGTGCACAAAGCCGAAGCCAGGCAGACAAATCAATTTCTGCGGTGCATAAAGATTTACTAGGTGAAACAGATTTGCAATTTGCATCTGAAATTAAACAGCAGGTAGATGTACTTTTCTTATGCTTGAGTCATGGAGAGAGCAAAGAATGGTTAAAGCAAAACTCACTCCCAACCTCAACAAAAGTAATTGATTTAGGAAATGATTTCAGAATTGATACTTTACTTGGCGAAAGAGAATTTGTTTATGGATTACCTGAATTGTATAGAGATAATATAAGAAATGCACAAAACATTGCTAACCCTGGTTGCTTTGCTACAGCTATTCAATTGAGTTTGTTACCCTTGGCAAAAGAGAAAGCATTGAGTGAAACTTTCGTTACTGGCATAACAGGTTCAACCGGGGCAGGACAAAAATTGCAAGATACTTCGCACTTCACCTGGCGTTCTCATAACGTATCAGCTTACAAAACGTTAACACACCAACATCTTGGTGAGATTACTAAAAGCATTCAACATCTTCATCCTTCTTTTCAAGAAGGTATTCATTTTGTGCCGTGGCGAGGTGATTTTACCAGAGGGATTTTTACATCCTCAGTAATTACTTGTGATATGACTTTTCAAGAAGTTAACGATTTGTATTTGTCTTATTACACAACACATCCTTTTACACATATAACACCTGCAACACTTGATTTGAAACAAGTTATCAATACTAATAAGTGTGTATTGCAGCTTGAAAAAGTAGGAAATAAGTTGGTTATACATGCCGCGATTGATAATTTAATTAAAGGCGCGAGTGGTCAAGCCATACAAAACATGAATTTGCTTTTTGATTTGGACGAAACATCTGGTTTAAAAATTAAAGCATCAGCATTTTAATTCTATCAACATGAAATTATTTGATGTTTACCCATTATTTCCAATTGAACCTGTTAAAGCCAGAGGATCTTGGTTGTGGGATGTAAACAATAAAAAATACTTAGATTTATATGGTGGTCATGCAGTTATCAGCATCGGTCATAATCATCCGCACTTTGTAGAAAGACTAACCGAGCAATTGAATAAAATTTCTTTTTACAGCAACAGTGTAAAAAATACATTACAAGAAGAACTTGCCGATAAACTGGGTAAACTTTCAGGTTATCCTACGTATCAATTATTCCTATGTAACTCCGGAGCAGAAGCGAACGAGAACGCCATCAAGTTGGCCTCTTTTGTAACAGGAAGAAAAAAAATAATTGCTTTTCTAAAAGCATTTCACGGTCGTACGTCCGGAGCAGTAGCCGTTACAGATAATCCAAAAATTGTTGCACCCTTTAATGCAGTGCATGAGGTAATTTTTTTGCCGCTTAATGATGTAGCAGCTCTTCATCAGCATATAGATGAAACAGTGGCGGCTGTTTTGATAGAAGGAATACAAGGAGTAGGAGGTATTCATATTCCGGAGGCATCCTTTTTACAGCAACTGTCGGCTATATGTAAGAAAAATGGCGCATTATTAATTGCAGATGAAGTTCAATCTGGCTATGGCCGCACAGGTAAATTTTTTGCACATCAACATGCCGATATTCAACCCGATTTAATTACAGTAGCCAAAGGAATGGGCAATGGCTTTCCGATTGGTGGCGTTTTAATTCATCCTTCCATACAACCATGGAGCGGCATGTTAGGTACAACTTTTGGAGGCAATTACTTGGCTTGCGCAGCAGCATTGGCTGTGTTAGAAGTGATTGAAAAAGAGAATCTGATGCATCATGCACAAAAAATAGGAAATGAAATCTTAGAAAGATTGAAAGCTAGTCAGTATTTTGAAGATGTGCGAGGCAAAGGTTTGATGATTGGTTTTGATTTGCCACAACCTTTATTGCACTTAAGAAACACTTTGCTTACCGAACACAGCATTTTTACGGGCGAAGCCAAACCCAACACTATTCGTTTGCTACCTTCACTTGCATTAACAAAAGAAGAAGTAGCCTATTTTTTTAGCGCATTAGAAAAAGAAACAAGTAAACATTAAGATGAAGCAATTTATTTCTGTTGAGGATGTTCCCGACATCCAACACTTGGTTAATAAAGCATTGGCTTATAAAATCAATCCCTATTTGCACAGTACTTTAGGTAACAAAAAAAGAATGGGATTACTTTTTTTAAATCCTAGTATGCGCACGCGTTTAAGTACGCAAGTTGCTGCACAACAATTGGGAATGGAAGTAGTAGTGTTTAATGTAGGGCAAGATGGTTGGGCATTAGAATTTGAAGAAGGTGCCATTATGCAGGGCCATACTGTTGAACACATTAAAGATGCCGCACCCATATTAGGAAAATATTTTGATGTGATAGGTGTTCGTACATTTCCAGGTTTACACAACAAAGAAGAAGATTATGCAGAGTTTTATTTACAGCAAATTATACACTATGCAGGTGCTCCTATCATCAGTTTAGAGAGTGCCACGTTACATCCTTTACAAAGTTTAACAGACATTATAACTATTCAAGAACATTTTAAAGAAAAACGTAAACCAAAAATTGTGTTAACGTGGGCTCCGCATATCAAAGCGTTGCCACAATGTGTAGCCAATAGCTTTGCTCAATGGATAACCCAATGGAATCAAGCTGATTTTGTTATCACGCACCCTGAAGGATATGAATTGGCTGAGAACTTTACCAAAGGTGCTATAATAACGCATAATCAGACAGAAGCTTTACAAGACGCAGATTTTGTGTATGTAAAAAATTGGAGTGCTTATCGCGAGTATGGTAAGGTGTTAGGTAATCATTCAAACTGGATGTTGACTATGGATAAACTTAAACATACAAATAATGCGAAAATCATGCATTGTTTACCCGTTAGAAGAAACGTTGAAGTAAGCGATGAAGTTTTAGATAGCCGACACAGTCTGGTAACCGAACAAGCAGCCAATCGAGTTTGGGCTGCGCAAGCTGTATTAAGTGAAATTTTGTCTGCAAGTAGTCATGAATAAATTATACATCATTAAAATCGGTGGACATGTATTGGATGATGAGCCATCCTTAAAAAAGTTTTTGACAGATTTCGCAAAAATTAAAGCGCCAAAAATTTTAGTTCATGGTGGAGGAAAATTAGCCACACGTATTGGAGACCAATTAGGTATACAATCACATTATGTAAGAGGAAGGAGGATTACGGATGAACAGACCTTGGATTTGGTAACGATGGTATATGGTGGCTTGGTGAACAAACAATTAGTAGCACAATTACAAGCTTTACAATGCAATGCCATGGGAGTAACAGGTGCTGATGGAAATTTAATTCGAGCAACTAAAAGAGAAGTGAAAGAAACAGACTATGGTTATGTTGGTGACATAACTCCTGAAAGTGTTCATTCTACTTTCTTATATTTTCTTTTAAAACAAAATATTATTCCTGTGTTTGCTCCTTTAACACATGCTAATGGAACCATGCTTAATACCAATGCAGATACGATTGCTTCCGTGTTAGCTATTGCATTGAGTAAACATTTTGATGTTCGATTACTTTATTGTTTCGAGAAAGCGGGTGTATTAAGAAATGTAAATGATGAGAACTCAGTAATCACTACATTGACGAGAAGTGTATATGAAAAATTACTAACAGAGAATGCATTTCACGATGGGATACTTCCAAAACTTGAAAATGCATTTAATTCCATACAAGCCGGTGTTAAGGAAGTGGTAATTGGTGAACACACTAATTTGACTGCCAATTTAGGATATGAAACAAAGGGGACGTTAATTCTGCCATAACCGTGAAAGAAGACACTTTAACATCAGCAATCAAGTTATTAAAACAATTAATAACCATTCCTTCTTTTAGCAAGGAAGAAGCACAAACGGCAGAGTTACTTTATGATTTTTTAAAAAGTCAAAATATAGATGTACATCGTAAGGGTAATAATGTGTGGGCATCCAATCAATTTTTTAATCAACAGAAGCCAACTTTGATACTTAACTCGCATCATGATACTGTTAAGCCCAATGCTGGCTACACACGCAATCCCTTTGAAGCAAGTGAAGAAGATGGAAAAATTTTTGGATTAGGAAGCAATGATGCCGGTGCTTCGCTTGTTTCTTTGATTTTCACTTTTTTGCATTTTTATAAAGAAGAAAATTTAAGTTGGAATTTCGTTCTTGCACTCACTGCAGAAGAAGAAATTTCCGGAAAGGGTGGAATTGAATTAATTTGGAATGACTTACCAACGATTGATTGTGCGATTGTAGGAGAACCTACCAGCATGCAAGTAGCCATTGCTGAAAAGGGATTACTTGTGTTAGATTGTAAAGCAAAAGGAAAGGCAGGACATGCAGCACGAGAGGAGGGAGTAAATGCTATTTATCAGGCATTACCGGATTTACAATGGTTTCAACAATTTCAGTTTCAAAAAATTTCTAAAACACTTGGTAAAGTAAAGATGTCTGTAACGAGTATTCACGCTGGCCAGGCGCATAATCAGGTACCACCCGAATGTAATTTTATTGTAGATATCAGAGTAACGGATGTCTATACGTTAGAAGAAGTTTTGGCGATTATTAAAGACCATGTAAGTTGTGAAGTAGTTCCGCGGTCCATTAGAGTCAGACCATCAAGTATTGCTGCAACGCATCCTTTGTTTCAAGTAGCTTCCAAATTGGGATATCCATTATATGGATCTCCTACTACTTCTGATCAGGCTTTGATTCCTGTCCCTTCTATCAAAATCGGACCGGGAGATTCTTCTCGTTCGCATAGTGCTGATGAGTTTATTTTTGTAGATGAAATTAAAAAAGGTATTGAAGGATATACCCAATTGATAGAAGCCTTGCTGCATCTAAAGTAATTTTTAAGTAAAGAAAAAAGTACAAACGATATGAAACTTTGGCAAAAAGATAGTGCAAGTCATGATAAAGTAAATGATTTTACTATCGGCAACGATAAACAATTTGATGTACAGTTGGCGCGATACGATGTGCAAGGTTCTTTAGCGCATATTAAAATGCTGGCTTCAGTTGGTTTATTGAATACTGAAGAGCTGCAAATACTTTCAAGATCTTTAAAGGAAATTTATTCACAAATTTTAAGAGGGGAGTTTGTGATTGGAGATGGCATAGAAGATGTTCATTCGCAAATAGAACTGATGCTAACCAATAAACATGGAGAAATAGGAAAGAAAATTCACAGTGCGAGATCGCGCAATGATCAGGTGTTGGTTGACATGAAACTTTTTATGCGCGCTGAATTGCAACAAGTTGTTAGTAAAGTAGAATCTTTATTCAATTTATTAATTGAAAAGAGCGAAAAGCATCAAAAGGATTTAATGCCTGGCTATACTCATTTACAAATCGCTATGCCTTCATCCTTTGGTTTGTGGTTTGGAGCATACGCAGAAAGTTTATCAGATGATTTAATATTAATAGAATCAGCTTTTCGATTGGTCAATAAAAATCCCTTAGGTTCAGCGGCTGGTTATGGATCTTCTTTCCCTATAAACCGAAAGTTAACTACTACTTTATTGGGATTTGATGATTTACATTATAATTCAGTGTATGCCCAAATGATGCGTGGCAAAACAGAACGCATCGTAGCGCAATCCATGGCGAATGTAGCAGCTACCTTATCAAAATTGGCAATGGATATTTGTTTGTTCGTTAATCAGAATTTTGATTTTATTTCTTTTCCTTCTGCCTTAACGACAGGTTCAAGTATTATGCCACATAAAAAAAATCCGGATGTGTTTGAGTTGATACGAGCGAAGTGCAACGACTTACAAGGTTTGCCTAATCAAATAATTTTATTAACCAATAATTTACCCTCAGGCTATCACCGCGATTTTCAATTGTTAAAGGAAAAAATTTTGCCAGCCTTTGGTACGCTTAACTCTTGCTTAGAAATGATGCGCTTTATGTTATCTAACATTATCGTTAAAACTAATTTATTAGCGGATGAAAAATACAAATACATTTTTAGCGTAGAAGAAGTAAATAAGTTAGTAGTAACAGGAGTTCCATTTAGAGATGCCTATCAACAAGTGGGTATGGCAATTGAGAATGGTGCATTTAATTATAGTGGATCAATACACCACACACACGAAGGAAGTATTGGGAATTTATGTTTGGATGGAATAAAATCAAATTTTGAAAATATAAAGTTCCTTTTCCCATTTGAAAAAATTACAAGAGCTATTGATTTATTATTAGAGTGAAACTAACTATTTATGTGAGATGATTATTCTGAGAATTATTGATGATGATATTGAGATAAGATTAAAGATTGATTTTATCTAAGAGTAACCAAGATAATAAAACAATGATGAGGATGGAGGCGATATCCAACCAAAATCCGGCCTTAACCATTTCTTTCATTCGGATATGTCCACTTGAAAATACGATAGCGTTAGGTGGCGTAGAAATTGGAAGCATGTAACCACTGCTTGCTGCAAAAGTTACAGGTAACCCTAGAAGGATTGGATTAATGTTAAATGAATTGGCTATACCGAAAACAACAGGAATAAAAATGGTAACCAGTGCAATGTTGCTCATAATTTCTGTAAGCATTACAGAAGCTGTTACTATAATCAAAAGCAAAACAATTAGACTCACCGAACCAGTTTTAGCTATAGAGTCCCCTATAAATTGAATAATTCCGGTTTCGCCCATACCTTTTGCAAGGCAAATTCCTCCGCCAAATAAAAGTAAAATTCCCCATGGTAGTTTTTTAGTATCTTCCCACTGAAGCAAGAATTTGAATTCACTCCAACGTTCAGGTACAAGAAACATAGCTACTCCACCCGCTATCGCTATGTTTGTATCATTCAGCATTTCGCTACCTATTAAGGTATTGATAGGTAATTGAAGTATCCAGGCAAGCGCTGTTAAACTGAAGACCACCATAACTAATTTTTCTCCTGTTTTTGGTTTACCCAAAAGATTCAATTTTTGTAGAATGATGTTTTCACTTCCTTCAATTTTTTTAAGTTTTATTGGAAATAAAACAAATACAATTAAACAGTAACAGGTCATTCCTAATAATAGAGCAACCGGTAATCCTATCAATATCCATTTACCAAAAGTGATGTCATGTTGATAGAAATCTTTTACATATCCTACAAATGCTGTATTAGGTGGGGTACCTATTATAGTAGCCATTCCTCCAATACTGGCCATATAGCCAATCGTTAGCATCAATGCTAAAGCAAAATTTCTTTTGTCTTTCTCATCGTTAATTGTATCATTTTGTTGCAGTAATTGTATGACTGAAATTGCTATTGGCAGCATCATCATGGCTGTAGCAGTATTGCTTATCCACATACTCAATAGCCCTGTTGCTAAGGAGAAACCAGCAATAATACCTCTTCCACTTGTGCCGCTTAACTTAATAAGTTGAAGTGCTATTCTTTGGTGTAAGTTGTGCTTCTCTAATGCGAGAGCTATTAAAAATCCTCCCATAAATAGGAAAACAGATGTATTGGCATAAGGTACGACCGCTTTTTCCATCGTTAACACACCAAAACCTGGAAAAATTATTAAAGGCAACAAAGCAACTACAGCCATTGGGGCAGATTCAGTTATCCACCAAGTGATCATCCAAGTTAATAAACCAAATGTTACCGGAGCTTGAGTATGAATAGTGTGACCTATGTTTAAAATGAAAAACGATAAGAACAAAATAGGACCAACAAAGAAACCTATTTTACGAATTTGAATAGCAGGTGCAAATTCCATCTGATAATTTTACAAAGAAGGCATGACATAAAAAAAGTCCTTTCAAGGATGAAAGGACTGAATACCGGTACGCTAAATATATTACTCGTAATTAGTTAGCAGCAGGTTTGGGGTTAGCAGGCTTCACTACAATTACGCGGCCGTCAAGCTCTTTTTCGTTAAGTGCAGCAATTGCCTGAAGCGCTTCGTTGTCGTTTGGCATTTCTACGAAACCAAAGCCTTTAGAGCGCTTGGTGTCGCGATCCAAAACGATTTTTGCCGAAGAAACTTCTCCAAACTTTTCGAACGCAGCTTGTAGATCTTCCTTACGGGTTTTGAAGTTCAGCTTAGCAACAAAAATGTTCATGATAAAAAAGAAATTAGGTGATAATTAAACAGGAAACGAAAATTGGCAAGCAAATGTTCGAATCGTAATCAAATATAATGAATTCTATCAATTTTAAAAGTTTTTGTGGCGAACTGTTCAATTGCACTTACTGATTTAAGGTTTTTCTAACCTTATTTTTCTAAAGCTGCTACGCCAGGCAATATTTTACCTTCAAAATATTCAAGTAAAGCACCTCCACCAGTAGAGACATAACTAACCTCATTTTCAAATCCGAATTGCGCAACAGCCGCAGCAGAATCGCCACCTCCAATTAGAGAAAAGGCTCCATTTTTAGTTGCTTTAACTACTGCCTCAGCAATTGATTTAGTGCCGCTTTCAAACTTTTTCATTTCGAAGACACCCATTGGCCCATTCCATAAAATAGTTTTAGAATCTTCTACAACTTTCGAAAATACAGCAATAGCTTGTGGTCCAATGTCTAAGCCCATCCAACCATCAGGAATCGCATTGTTCATAGATATATCCGTGTTTGCCTGAGCATCAAATTTATCAGCAATTGTAGAGTCGATAGGTAAATGTAATTCTACACCTTTCGCTTTCGCTTTTTGTAGTAATTCTTTTGCTAAATCTAATTTATCAGCTTCTACTAATGAGTTGCCAATATTGCCGTCCATCGCTTTAAAGAAAGTATAAGCCATGCCCCCACCAATAATTAAATGGTTTACTTTATCTAATAGCTTTTCAATGATTAAGATTTTATCAGAAATTTTAGCTCCACCCATAATGGCTGTAAATGGTTTTGCCGCATTTTCTAAAACTTTTTTAGCGTTATTAAGTTCCGCAGCCATCACAAATCCTGCACATTTTTCCTGAAAGAATTGTGCAACAATAGTTGTTGAAGCGTGTGCTCGGTGGGCAGTGCCAAAGGCATCGTTAACATATACATCACCGTGTTTAGAAAGTTTTTCGGCAAAACTAACATCTCCTTTTTCTTCCTCTTTATAGAATCGAAGGTTTTCTAGTAACAAAACTTCTCCAGCCTGCAAGGTTGATGATATTTGATAAGCATCAGAACCAATACAATCAGTTGCAAATTTCACCTTTGTGCCTAATAGTTTTTCGGTTGTGGTAATGGTATGCTTTAATGAATATTTTTCTTCTGGTCCATCTTTTGGTCTTCCTAAATGCGACATTAATACCAAAGAGCCACCATCTGCTAAAATCTTTTTTAAGGTAGGTATGGTAGCGCGAATACGATTATCATCAGTTACTTGAAATGCCTTATCTAGTGGAACATTAAAATCTACACGGATAAGTGCGCGCTTGTCTTTAAAATTAAAGTCGTTTACAGTTTTCATTTTTATTTTACAATAAGTTGATAAAATCAATACAGTGTTAAAGCTACAAAAGCAGCCGATAAGTTAATGCTGACGAGCATCAGTTATTGGCAAAACTTTTCACAAAAAAATCATGCAAACGAATTCGGTTTAATCACCAAATGTAATGCCTAATCCTTTTGCAGCTTGAATTAAGTAATCCTCCTTTTGAATGAACCTACCACCTTGAGTGGCTTCTTCTAATGATACTGAAGTAATTTGATTATTGATTAATGAAACCATGTGACCGAATTTCTTCTCAAGCACTAATTCAAAAGCTTTAACTCCATATAATGATGCTAATACTCTATCGAAGGCTACCGGTGTTCCTCCTCTTTGCGTATGGCCTAATACGGTTTCTCTTATTTCTGCTGTACAACCTGCAGCTTTTAATTGCGCAGCCAACTGATAGGCAACACCGCCTAAGCGAACATGTTCAGAACCTTTTTCTCCTTTTTGTGAAACCACTGTACCATCTTTTGGTTTGGCACCCTCAGCAATTACAATGTTACAAAACCCTCTTCCATTCTTATAACGGAGAGCTATACGTTTTACTAGCTTTTGTATATCATACGGTATTTCTGGAATCAAACAGATTTCTGCTCCGCCTGCAATAGCAGTATGCAAGGCAATCCAACCGGCATCACGGCCCATAACTTCCATGATCATGCAGCGATGGTGACTTTCAGCTGTGGTAACCAATTTATCGAAACTATCGGTTGCAATTTGAACAGCTGTTTGAAAGCCGAAAGTTACATCAGTAGCAGCTAAATCATTATCAATGGTTTTAGGTACGCCAATGATGGGAATACCTTGATCGTATAAAGCTTTTGAAATTTTTTGAGAACCATCCCCACCAATGTTGATGATCGCATCAAAATTTAAATCTTTCAATTTTTTTACCAATTCTGCTGAACGGTCTTCAAACTTGATGCTTCCATCAGGTTGTGGTACAGGATATTTAATAGGGTTTGCTTTGTTGGTGGTTTTTAAAATGGTACCTCCTTTAATATGAATGCCTGCTGTTCTTTTGCTGGTTAGCTTTACAATTTCCTGTGGATCGCGTAATACACCATTGAAGGCTTCAATACTGCCATATACTTCCCAATCTTTTTCTTTTCTTGCCCGTTTGGCAATACCGCGGATTACTGCATTTAAACCCGGGCAATCGCCACCTCCTGTTAAAATCAACACTTTTTTTGTCATATCGTAATTATTTATTTTTCTGCACTTGCTCTAATTAATCTGTCGTTAATGGCTTTGCCTAAACCCATATCTGGCACAAGTTCTGTCCAGATTTCATCTACAGGGCTTTCGTCTAACGCTCGCATATAAGTAAACAGATTTGCTGCTGCTTCGGCTAAATTGCCTGAAGGCGACAAAATTTTTTGTATCTGAAATTGATAATCTTTTTGGAAACTTAACAAACCAATGTTTTTTTGAGGCTGATTAAATTGTTCTTTTTCTTTAATCAAAAATTTCTTTTTGGGTGCGTAATGACTTTTCAGCTGACCAGGTGCTTTAGGATTAGAAGATACATTCAATTGAATATTTACTCTTCCAATTATTTTTTCTAATGCCTCAATAGATAACCCACCTAAGCGGTAAACAAAAGCTTGATTATCTTCAAATCCTACAATAGTAGATTCTAACCCGATGCCTGCAGGTCCTCCATCTAAAATGTAAGGGATTTTCTCTCCTAATTGCTTTGCAACATGATCTGGAGTTGTAGGGCTGATGTAACCAAAAGGATTCGCACTTGGCGCAGCCAATGGAAAAGGTAATTGTTGCAATAACTGATGCGTAAGCGGATGATCGGGACAGCGAACGCCAACAAGTTTACTTCCTGCGGTTACAAAATCTGGTATACTTGCAGATTTTGGAAGTAACAAAGTAAGCGGACCAGGCCAGAAAGCGTCAATGAGTTTTTGTGCCGCAGCTGGAACCTCAGTCACTAAATCATTCAGTTGTTCAGCGTCTGCAACATGCACAATTAATGGATCGAAACTCGGTCTGTTCTTAGTTTCGAAAATGGCTGTAATTGCTTTGGTAGAAAATGCATTGCCGGCTAAACCATAAACTGTTTCAGTAGGTATAGCTACTAACTCATCTTTTTGTAAAAATGAAATTGCATTTATTATATCAGTGCCGATAATAGCCATTTACAAAAGTAATCAGCAAAAGTTATATCCATCTAACTGCATGTGTTTACTTTTGTAATATGGTAGCCCAGAATCCTTACTTTTTTTCTATTATCGTTCCGGTTTATAATCGACCCGAAGAATTACATGAGTTATTGCAAAGCCTTTCTAGGCAAGAATATAAAAACTTTGAAGTAGTTGTTATCGAAGATGGATCACAAATACCAAGTGAAGAGGTGGTAAAAAGTTGGCAATCCCAATTATCCATCCAATATGTTGTAAAAGAGAATTCCGGCCCCGGTCCTAGTCGTAACGTAGGATTTAAAAACATGCAAGGAGAATACGCGGTTGTTTTTGATTCCGATTGTATCATTCCGCCACATTATTTACAATGTGTAAAAGAAAAACTAAGTACACAAAAAATTGATGCCTGGGGTGGACCAGATAAAGCGCATAAAGATTTCACCAACATTCAAAAAGCGATGGCATATACCATGAGCGCATTTTTGACAACCGGAGGAATTCGAGGTGGAAAAAAACAGATTGGCAAGTTTCAGCCCCGAAGTTTCAATTTGGGTTTATCTAAAAAAGTGATAGAAGCTACTGGAGGCTTTGCCTTTGCGCGTTTTGCGGAAGATATTGAGTTGAGTATAAGAATGGACAAAATGGGTTTTTCGGTGGTGCTCTTGGAAGAAGCCTATGTTTTTCATAAAAGACGAACCAATTTCAAACAGTTTTTTAAACAAGTATTCAATTTTGGAAGAGGCAGGGTTTTAGTTGGTAAAACCCATAATGGCGCAATCAAATTAACCCATTGGTTCCCTTCAGTTTTTACATTAGTTTTTCTTTTGTGGCCGATTCTCTTTTTATTTAATCATACTCTTTTTACGATTGTGGCATTTTGCTGGGTCATTTACTTTTTAGCCATTTTTGTTGGCGGAGCAGTAAACTATTCCAGTATTTGGGTTGGTTTTCTTTGTTTACCAGCTTCAATTGTTCAATTAACAGGTTATGGTCTTGGTTTCTTGAAAGAGCGATTAAAATAATACATTGATTTTATAGAGATTTAAAATAAAAAAATTAAAACAAGATAGGTTTTTGTAAAAAATTGCTTGAAATTAGTCGCAATTACCGAAAACCTTACATGAAGAAATTCTACCTTATCATCTTCTTTGTAGCCACTTGCCTAAGCCAACTGGCTGCCCAAACAACAAACGAACTTCCTGCCGGCTATTACCTGGTTGTTGCTGCTTACGATAACCAAAGGGGCGACTATGCTGCTCGTTATACTGAAACTTTAAAAGCTAAAAATTACAATGCAAATTATGGTTTCAATAAAACAAGGAATATGTTCTTTGTTTACGTAGATCAACAAAACAACTTAAAAGATGCCTTACAAAGCATGTACAAGTTTAGAAAGGAAACTGAGTTTCAAGCTGCATGGGTGCGTGTTGTACCAGGTGTTATAGGACAAACAGCAGAGCCTCCAAAACCTGTAATCACAGCCGAAGTGTTAGCAAAAACCGGAGATGCACCGATTAAAGAAGAAAGAAAAGAAGAGAAAATAGAACAAAAGAAGGAAACAACTCCTATAGCAGAAGTAAACTTAAAAGAAGAGCAAAAAGTAGTAACAGAGACAAAAGTAGAAGAAGCTGTAGAGGTTCAACCTGAAGAAAAAATAATTCAATATACTCCTATGACACTGGGCAACTCAGAAATCTTTCTGAGTTTATTCAATGCCTCCAATAATAGAATTGTAGATGGAGAAGTTACTATTGTAGATGCAGAAAGAGGAAGAGTGCTAAAAACAGTTAAAGGAAATGAGTATACAACTCTTCCCGATCCAAAAAGTACGAGCGGAAAACTGCTGATGATTTGTGATGTTTTCGGCTATAGAAAACTTCAACATGAAGTAAACTTTAAAAACCCTCAAGCCGATACCGTAAATTATTTCTTTCAACGTATGGGTCTAAGTTTTGTAATGACATTCGATTTAGTTCGGTATAGAAAAGGAGATGTTCAAACATTATCGCATGTGTATTTCTTTAATGATGCGGCAGTTATGTTACCAGAATCTTTGTACGAAATAAATGTGTTACTACAAATGATGACCGAAAGCCCGACTATGAAAGTAAGGTTACGCGGCCATACCAACGGAAATTACCATGGTAAAATCATTAAAATGGGACCAGACAAAAGCTTCTTTGCTTTAACTAAAGAATCTGTTTCAACTGTTGGCTCAGCTAAACAATTGAGTTTCGAGCGAGCAGAAATTATTAAGGAATATTTAGAATCTAAAGGAATTGCTTCCGATCGTATCGAAGTAAAAGGATATGGAGGTAAAAAACCTTTATATGATAAACACGGAGCGAATGCTAAGAAAAACGTTCGCGTAGAAGTGGAAGTGCTGGCTGATTAATCCTGTCTTTACAGAAATGTAAGGACCCTCTGAAAAGTGCCTGCCCTAAACAGCAGGCCTTTTTATTTTATAAGCAGAAATTAAATCAATAAATTAGATTATGGTTCAGCAAAAAAAGCATTCGGTTTTCCTCTTTATAGGAATTGGTTTTGCTTTCATTTTCGCTTTGATTTGGAGCATTGATGTCGCCCTCGCATGGTTAACTTTCGGATTAGCTTGCTCTGCTTTTGTTTTGCATTGGAAAGTAAATTCTAATTGGATTAATAATACAATTGAACCTGAACAAGAGGAAGAAGTTAGTTTGGAAGAGTTGCTCAAAGAGGTAAGCATAAAGCAAACAACTAAAGATGGAAATCAATCTAAACAGCAAAAACAGAATTTTAAAAAGGTTAAACCGATAGAAATTCAAGATGTTGTAAAGAAAATCTTATCCTCAATTGGTTACATTGTCATAGGAATTATAGTATTTGTTTTTGGTTTTGCCATTATTAGCGGAGATGATAGTGAGGAAGCATTTGAAAATTTAAGTGCCGAGGAATTAGTGGTAAAAGGAGACAACAGTTATACCTATTCTGATTATGACTCAGCCAGCTATTATTATTCAAAAGCAAAAGAGAAAAACCCCAACTATCCAGGTGTATGGTTAGGCCTGGGCAATTTAAAATACGCAAACAACGAAATTGATTCTGCCTTAATTTATTATCAAAAATCTGTTTCCATAGATGCGCGTTTTAGTGCGGGCAGATATAACATGGCTTGGTGGCACTATAGCCAGAAAAATTATAGTGAAGCAATAAGCAGACTTATTTCATTAACCAAAGATGAACCCAATAATGGGCAGGCATTGCAACTATTGGGAGATGCTTACTATGATCAAAAAGATTTCAATAATAGTTTCACATGGTATGAAAAAGCTTATCAGGCAGATTATAAGAATGGTTGGCTATGTCATGTGTTAGGATACTTATATGACACCCGCAATCAAACCAACAAAGCAATTGAGCTATACAAAGAAGCTGTTTATTACAATCCTGATAACGCTGATGTATATGTTAGATTAGGTGAAATATTACCCGGAGCAGAAGGAGAGGAGTATAGAAAAAAAGCAGCTGAGTTAAAGAAATAGCTAGATTACTCCACGCTTACCTAATTCAATTACTTCTGCATTTTCAATTTTGCCATTTTGTAATGTAAATCGCAACATAGTTCTCATCTGATGAAAACCATGTTTACCAGCAGCCCCAGGATTCATGAACCACAGTTGCTGTTCCTTGTCCCAACCGAATTTTAAAATATGAGAATGACCACAAACTAAGATATTGGGTTTCTCCTTTGCCAATAAGTCTTTAACACGTTTATTAAATTTTGGAGGATTACCCGCAATGTGCGTCATCAAAACTTTGAAACCCTCAACATAGAAAATTTCATCTTCCAATATACTTTTTTGAATAGAGATAGAATCAATGTTACCAAACACAATCCTGAGGTTCGTAAATTGTTGAAGCTGTTGATAAACTTCATTTTCTCCGATATCACCAGCATGCCATACCTCATCACATTCCTTTAATAATTTTATGATGGGTTCATCGATATAACCATGCGTATCTGATAACAGTCCTATCCTAATGCCACTCATGGAAAAAAGTTTATATGTAAGTTTAGTTTAAAGCTAGTTAACAAAATTTATGATGAAAGATGCAACTTGCGCAGCGTTTTGCAGTTAATAAGCAAAACCTATACATGCGACTAACCATCTTTATCTTTTTACTCCCCTTCATACTTCAAGCAAAAGAAAAAGAAAAGCGGTCTTTTCAAGCAAACAGAGTTGAGAATAGCCCAAAAATTGATGGCAATTTGTCTGATCCGGTTTGGAATCAGCAAGCATCAAAAATGTATTTCACCCAATTTGCACCCAATAACGGTGCGCCATCTGCTTTTCAAACTCAAGTACAAGTTATTTACACAGATCAGGCAGTTTATGTTGCTGCACGTTTATATGACCCTGAACCTCATCTGATACAAAAAGAGTTTGGTCAGCGTGATGATTTCAACAGAAACACAGATTGGTTTGGATTTATGATTGATCCTTATCAAAGTGGGATTAACGCTTTTTCTTTTTTTGTAAGTGCGGCCGGTGTGCAAGGCGATTATTTTTTAACTGTAGGTGAATTCGATCAAAGTTGGGATGCAGTTTGGAATAGCGCCATCAAAATAGATGAAAACGGCTGGACAGTTGAAATGATGATACCCTATTTTGCTATTCGATTCCCCAATCAAAAAGAACAAAATTGGGGCGTGAATTTTTACCGAAATGTAAAGCGTAAACAAGAAGAATCGTATTGGAATCATGTAGATAATGGTATTGATGGCATCGTCAATCAACAAGGGACCTTGCAGGGTATAACCGATATCAAACCTCCCTTGCGATTATCGCTTTCTCCTTATGTAACCGGTATTTTTAACCACGATGGTTACTCCAACAAAGGTGAATTTTCATGGGCTGGTGGTCTTGATCTAAAATACGGACTCAACGAGAGTTATACGCTTGACATGACTTTAATTCCTGATTTTAGCCAAGTGCAATCGGATAACATCGTGTACAATATTTCACCATTTGAAGTACAGTTTAATGAGAACCGACAATTCTTCACTGAAGGAACAGATTTGTTCAATAAAAGCGGTTTGTTTTATTCACGAAGGGTTGGTCAATCTTTTCGCTCAGTAAAATATAATGAAGAAACGGAAGAAGTAATTGAATCACCAACTGCTGCCAATCTATTAAATGCTACAAAACTTTCAGGTAGAGATAAAAATGGTTTCGGTGTTGGTTTATTTAATGCTATTTCAAAAGAAACACATGCCATTATTCGAAATAAAGAAAATGGAGAAACAAGAAAAGTAAGAGTAGATCCGCTTACCAACTTTAATGTTTTTGTAATCGACCAAAACTTAAAAAATAATTCTAACATTAACTTTACTAATACCAATGTTACAAGAGGTAGCGGAGGCAAAGATGCCAATGTTTCCGGCTTAAGTTTAACCTTGCGTGATAAAACCAATACATATCAATTATATACTTTCGGTGCTTACAATTTAATTTTCAACTCAAGAGAAAATGGTTACAAGAAAGAAGAAGGATTTAAACACATTATTGATTTAGCAAAAATTTCCGGTAAATGGCAATATGGTGTTTCTCAGAATATTGAAAGTGATACCTACAATCCTCGAGACCTTGGTTTTCTCCTAGCCCCCAATGAAATTACACACAGAGTTTTTTTACAGTATAATATCCTCAAGCCAATTGGAGTTATCAATAATAGCAGCACAGGCTTACGTGTAAGCAATCAATATTTATATTCGCCAAGAACTTATGCATCTCTACAAACTAATTTGAATCACTATACACAATTCAAAAACTTTTGGGGTGTAGGTTTCAACGTTGGCGTTAATCCAGTACGCGGTTATGATTATTTTGAACCACGAGTAAATGGTCGTTACTTCAGGCAACCCGAAAGTTTTAATGCCAATATTTTTGTGGAAAGTGACAATAGAAAAGCATTGGCAGGTAATGCATATACAGGACGTTGGCGGAGACCTTCATGGGAACAGACCTTCAGATGGTGGGGCACATACCTTCGCTGGAGAATCAACAATAAGGTTTCTACGGACGTGGAAGTAAATTATGAAGTTGGCGATAGCCGTGGTTATGTAAACGACCAACCTAAAATGGATTTCATCATGTTTGGTTTACGTACTATGCAAAACACTACTAACATTTATGGCTTTAACGTTACATTTAACCGTAATATGGGTTTACGTTTGCGCATCCGCCATAATTGGACAACTATACGCTATGAAAAATATTTTGAGTTAGAAGCTAATGGTGATTTAACCCAAATCAGTTTTGATGATACACATCCGGAAACTGGTCAACCCAAACGTTTCGATACAAATTTTAATGCACTTAATCTGGACTTGGTTTACTTCTGGCAAATAGCACCAGGTTCCTTTGTGAACTTCGTCTGGAAAGACGCCATCCAAAATTTTACTAATAATACGGAAGTACCTTACTTTATTAATTTAAGCGATGCCGTTCGAGAACCACACATTAATAGTGTTTCATTGCGCATTACTTATTTTCTTGATTATGTTACTATTAAAAATAGCTTTAAGTAAAGGATGATATCTTTTCTTGGTAACTGCTAATCAACTTCCAAATTGTAGATTCATCGTTACTAGATTTAGCTTAATCGGAAACTTTTCTGAACCTTAAGATTTTACTCTTAACAAGCGTATACAATCTAAAAGCTTGTTATGAAACATATCATCTCCCTTTTATTTTTAGCAGCAGTTATTACTATATCCAAAGCAGATTCAACACAAAACCTTCTACAAAAGTTTAAAACGATACAACAAACGAGTCAAACATACAAAGACTACAAAGTGATTAAGATGCAATTGCTTAACAGTTGGACAAATGAAATTGATCATTTCTTATCCTCTCAAAATGAATCTATAAAGAAACTGCAAGAGGAAAATCTTCAACTTAAAAAACAATTGGAATTGTTTCAAAACGATTTAGCTGCAACAAAAGCCAATTTAAAAAATCAAGAAATTGTTCAAACTCATGTTAGTTTTGCAGGCTTTGATGTACATAAAAACACTTGGTTGATTTTTTGTGGGATAATGATAAGCGCTGCAATAGCAGCAGTATCATTTTTTGTAATTCGTAATCAAGTATTAGCTGTTAAACTTAGCCATAAAAAGCAAGAATTATTAGGAGTAAGTAGTGAATACGAAAACTTGAAACAGCGATCATTAGAAAAGCAAATGAAGTTGTCCAGAGAGTTGCAAAATGAACGCAACAAACTGGAACAACTTAAATTAGAGATGCGTCAAAGCTTTTAGTTATTAGGCGCACCATCATCAATCCAACAAATAATTTTTTGTCTGTTTTCTGCTGAAATAGTACCCGGTGCTATTGGCATTGAATTATTTAAAAGTCTTGTTTTTATTGTATTTTTTCGTATTTCAACATCTGCGTATGAAGTAAACGCAGGTAGTCCATTAGAACCGCTATGGCATTGTGGTAAATTGCAACTTGCAATGATAATGTTTCTTATTTCGTTTATATATGAAACACCTGTAGTTCCTCTTTCTATTGTTTGGTTGCTAGTTACTTCACAGTTTCCTGCATCTTTAACTGTTATGGTATAATTTCCTGTTTCAAGACCATTAAAAACATTACTAACACCAAAAGCCCCATTTCCAATTTTATAAGTGTAAGGAGTTGTTCCTCCAGCGGCTGTTACAGTTAACGTGCCGTTACCAGTTGAACAATTTGTATCAGAGGTTTTTTGAACTTCAGAGACTGATAATGAACTTACAATATTAGTTATAGATGGGGAAGAATTTAAAACTTTTAAGCAACCATTAGCATCCTTCACTTCTACTGTGTACGTGCCGGCTGAAAGGTTGTTAAAAGAAGAGTTGCTTGAAAAATTCCCACCATTTATTCTGAATAAATAAGGTGCAGTTCCACCTGTTGCTTGTACAGAAATAGATCCATTGTTATCTGAACAAGAAGTTACATTATTTGTTGTGCTTAATGAAATTGAGAGATTGCCTTGATTGCAATCAAATGGTTGTTCTACAGAGTCACTACTACAGGATTGAATTAGTATTAGCGACAATACAACAAAACAGAATTGAAAAATGGTTTTCATCATGTTGAATTATTTAAGATTAAGAAAGCGATTTAAATAATTCAGATTTGCAGAATTTTATTCGGGATTATGATTGTATTTTTTGAGCGAATCAAAATACTTGAACAGATACACAAAGTTTTAATGGTAACAAAAACAATCAATCTGAAAGATTTAATTTAAACTGAGTTTCCTCTTGATGTCCTAAGAAAACCTCACCCCGACCTTATGCTTCGGTCACCCCTCTCCAAATAGAGAGGGGAAGCCTGCCTGCCTGTAGGCAGGGGGTGAGGTTCATTTTACATGGTGATTTTTGATTTAAGACCTGATGCGGATACTCAGATATTTTAAAATGACTTACAGTTGATTGAATTAAAACTGTAATAACCTTCAGAGTAAGAAGTGATTGTTTCACTTTATCGATTGAGTTACTGTTCTCAGAGTATAAAATTTTTAATGCTAAAATGATGCAATCAATTCAAAAATGTTTTTGATTAACTAATATCTTTCTCAAAACAAAAATGAATTGTTGATGCAATACAATTGTTTCATCGTTAAGATTTTTGCCAGAGGAATTTGTCGACTGATATTTTAATTTAAAGATGCGTCAAAGCATTTAGTTATTAGGCGCACCATCATCAATCCAGCAAATAATTTTTTGTCTGTTTTCAGAAGTAATAGTACCTGGAGAATTTGGCATACTATTATTAAGTAGAACACTCTTAATAGTTGTTTTGTTGGTATTTACGTTGGCATAAGTAGTTAAATTAGGCTGCCTTCCTCCACCATGACATTGCGATAAATTACAACTTGCGTTAATTATGTTTTTAATCTCATTGGTATAAGATAATCCAGTGGCTGCACGCTCAATACTTTGATTAAAAGAAACCTGACAATTCTCTGCATCTTTAATAACGAGGGTATAATTACCATTTTCCAACAATTGAAAAACATTGTTTTCAGTAAACAATCCAGAGCCTATTTTATAGCTATATGGTGGCGTTCCTCCTGTAGCGTTGATAGTGAAACTTCCGTTTCCACCTACACAAACATTATCAGCTGTTTTTTCAATAGTTGCATTTAAATCAGTTGATGGATTGGCAATTGTAGCTGAAGGACTGAGTGTTTTAATGCAACCATTTGCATCTTTAACTTCAATGGTATATGTGCCGGCTCCCAAATTGTTAAAGCTAGCATTACTTTGAAAGCCTCCTCCATTGATACTGAAAGTATAAGGTGATTGTCCTCCAGTAGCCTGAACACTAATGGCACCATCATTAACTGCGCAGGAAGAAACAGCTGAACTATTGGTTAAACTTATAGATAAATCAGTTTGACTGCAATCAAAGGCATTATCTTCTAGTGAATCGCTGGTACAAGCCATTAGAAAAAGAGAATAAAAAAATCCAATAAAAAGTCCTAAGTTCCTTTCCATATACTTTAATTTGTTAATTCTTTTAGCGATAATTTTTTAAGATGATTAAATATAAAATAAGTTCTATTTTTCTCCTATTGCTGGCTCAATCTGTTCTTGCTCAAGTTACTATCTCTGAGACAGATTTAGCTCGAATATATCATTATCGTTTAAATAACAGAAACGACAGCGCATTGTTTTTTTTGAATGCTATAAGCAAAGATTTTTCGGCTAATAACGATGAGTCTGGCTATGTCTACACTGAAATGGGTAATGTTTACTTTCAATTGTCGCTCGATCAAATTGCTTTAAAATTATATACAAGAGCCAATGATGTTTTTACCAGAACTAACGATCCTTTAGGCAAATCAATTGCATTAAGTAATGCAGCTTTAGTCATTGAAAGATTGCATCAATCTGACAGTTCGCAATTTTTATTGAATCAATCTCTGGCCTTGCAAAAAGAAATAAAAGACAATGTTTACGCTGCTTATACCTTGCGTAATCTTTCTTTGTATTTTTTAAGAAGAAAAGATTCGAAGGCAGCCATTCAAAATTTTCAACAATCCTTGCAATTGTATAAAGAAGTTGAATTGAAAAATCATCCTCGCTACAAATGGGATGCTCAGTTTATTCCTCAGCAAATTTATTTAGCTGGTTTTGAAATTTATAAGAGTAACAAACAACAAGATTCAGCTTTGTATTTTATAAACAAAGCATTAGAAGCCTCCCAAAAGTTTGGCATTAAGCAGCATCAGATACGATATAAAACATTACTGGCGAATTATTTAATTGAATTAAATCAATTGAAAGAAGCTGAACAAACTTTGCTAGAAGCCAATAATTTACTAAAACAAAATCCGTATCCATTCGGTCAACTAGGTGTTTTGCAATCTTATAGAAATTTATTTAAAATGAAGAAGGATTCTATATCTTTTACAGAAGCCAGCATCAACTATTATGATTTCAAAGAAAAAATTTTTAATAACAAAAATAATGATGAGTTATTGGTGATGAGTAACCTCGTGTTGCAATACGAAAATGAATTAGAAATCCGCCAGCAAAAAAATATTATAAAAGAAAAAGATGAGGTTAACACATTACAAAAGCAATTTAATCAAACCTTACTAATAGGATTAGTGATTGTATGCGGCTTACTTATTTTTACTTTATTTTTATATCGCTCGCTCAGAAAAAGCAATCAGTTAATTAAAAATTACGTGAAAGAAGTTGAAACGCACAATGAAACTATGCGCATGTTGCTATCTGTAATTTCGCACGATGTTCGCGCACCATTTCGCTCCTTGTTAGGATTAACTAAAATAACGATGATGGAAAAAGAATTACCCGCTGATGAAGTTCAACAACGCGTGGCCATGATGCACGACACAGCAGCAAAAGGTTCAGTATTATTAGATAATTTATTGCAATGGGTGGCCTTGCAACGTGATAAAGTCTTAATTGAAAAACAAGTTGTGAATACACAAGAACTGATTCAGGAAGTAAACAAAGAATTAGCCAATCTTTCGCTCACAGAAAATGTTACTATTGAACAACAAATTTTTCTTGATTCATTTTTAACTGATAGAAATGCATTTAAAACCATTGTTAGAAATTTATTGACAAATGCAGTACGTTATAGTTCAGGTAAAAAAGTAATCATCGCGCTTAAACAGATTGAAACTTTTATTTATTTACATGTTACCGACTCTGGGCCTGGCATTCCGGAAGAGCAAATGCAACAACTCTTTCAGCAATCTGATATGAAAAAAGTAGCTGCTAAAGGAAGTGGTCTGGGTTTAATTATTGTAAAGGAAATGGTACAGCAACTCAATGGACAAATCAGAGCTCTTAATTTACCAGAAGGTGGTGCACGTTTCGAAGTTAGAATACCTGCCAACTAATTATGAATAGAATAGATCGACTCACTGCTATCTTAATACACTTACAAACAAAAAAAGTTGTCAAGGCAGAAGAAATTGCTACACGTTTTGAAATTAGTTTGCGAACTGTTTACCGCGATGTTAAGACATTGATGGAAGCAGGAGTACCCATTGGTTCGGAAGCCGGTAAAGGTTATTTCATTGTTGATGGTTATTATCTGCCTCCGGTTATGTTTACGCAAGATGAAGCTGCAGCTATGGTGATGGCCGGAAAGTTAGTGGATAGTTTTACAGATCCATCCATTAAAAAGGCATTTCAATCTTCTCTCTCAAAAGTAAAAGCAGTATTGCAACAAGCAGAGAAAAACCATGTGGCTGATTTAGAAGATCACATTGAAGTATTACCACCTATAGCTACACAACCCATCACAGGAAAATTCTTGAATGAAATTCGAAAAGCAATAGTGGATAAGCAAGTTCTATCGATAACTTATACCAGTAATTATCAACAAGAAACAACAAAGCGAGAAGTTGAACCCATCGGTTTATTTTATTATAACATGTCTTGGCATTTAATTGCATGGTGTAGGTTAAGAAAAAGTGTACGCGATTTCCGAACCGATAGAATATTAGATTTGAAAATAAATGACGAGAAATTTATTCCTGGAGATATCGTTTCTTTACAAGATTATTTCAACAGCGTTCACGATAATGAAGTGAACATGCAACAAGTGGTTGTCACTTTTGATAGAAAGACTGCTGCCTATGTTTCTAATTCTCGTTACTATTTTGGCTTTGTAAGAGAAGAAATTTCAGAAGAAGGCATACGCATGTATTTTTTAGTAGGCCATTTACCCAGTATGGCCAGATGGCTTTTGTCTTATGGCAATGCCATAGAGATAGAGGAACCGATTTCTTTAAATGAAACCATGCGCGAGCTCGTGCGCGAACTTGTGCACACTTATTTCCCTGAGGAAATTGTTCAAAAGAGTTGATTATTTCACCTCTTGTCATAGGATTGTCAATAATTCTTTAAAATTATTTTTCTTACTGCCATAAGGTTGTCACTGCCGCATATTCTATTTGTTGTATAACTCAATAAATATGAAAGTAAAAACAGTACATCCCATTAACTTTCTGTATTATCAAACAGAAACAACCATTCAACAATTATCTAGTTTCTTTCCTGTTTCAGGAAAATTATTACAAGAAGCAGCAAAGTATGGCCTTACTTTAGCTGGCCCTGTTCATTGGCATTATAAAAATTTTATGGGAGATGAAAGCCAACCTTTTACTTTAGAAATCTCGCTTCCGGTTGTATCACTTCCTAACGATTATAAAGGAGATTTCATGTTGAAGAAAACAGCTCCTTTTCGTTGCGTCAGTGCTATGCATGAAGGAAAATGGACAGACATCCCCAACACTTTCGCAAACATCATGCAGTTTATGCAAGCTCAAAGCTTGCAACCTGCTATCGAAAACAGAGAATTGTACATACAAGTAGATTTTGATAATGCAGATGCAAACGTTACTGAAATACAAATGGGAATCATTTAATACATTCGTTATGGTAACAACGGGAAAACATGAAATCAGAAAATCAAGTAACATTTTAGTTTTTAAAACATCAGTACAAACCAAAGAACACATAAAGCAATTACGCCAGTTACTTGATAAAGAAGCAGGAAGAAGAAAATGGAATTTTGATTTAGAGGATCAAGATAAAATTTTTAGAACTGTATCAACCAAAGTGAACGTTCATAAAACAATTCAACTTTTCAAGCAAGCAGGTTTTAATTGTGAAGAATTAAAAGATTAAATATGAAAACTAAAATCATAGCCAATCTTGCCATCAGTTTTGATGGAAAAATAGAAGGACCTAATGGAGAGTACGATTGGTGTTTTACCGATCAAGACTATGGGATGCAAGAATTTTTAAAGCAAACTAATTTAATTATTTCCGGAGCAAAAAGTTATCAAACAGTTGTAAATGAAGGGGGAGATCTTGAAAGATATTTTGGGAAAATTCCGTGGCTTGTGTTTAGCAAAAATCCAGTTCAATCTCATGCATTGGTTACACCTATTCCAAATAATGCCATTGCTCATATTGAACAACTAAAAAGTAATTCATCACAAAATATTTGGCTGTTTGGAGGTTCCATTTTTTTTCAATCTTTATTGCAAGCTAAGTTGGTAGATGAAATGATGCTTTCTGTTCATCCTATTATTTTAGGAAACGGAAAAGAATTTTTTGCAAACATTCCAAAGCGAATCCATCTATCTTTAATAAATTGTAAAACATACGAAAGTGGTTTAGTCCAACAACATTATCAAATTCTATATTGATTATGGCAGCTAAGAAGAAAACTTGGATAGAGAAAAGGGACGATGACAGCAAAGAAGCTATCGTTAAAAAATTAGATAAAGCTTTTGCTGATATGCCGGAAGACGCAACGATGCTAATCGCTACACCGAAAATTATTGATGAGTACGTTCGGCAAATCCCGAAAGGCAATCAAGTTTCGTTGAAAACTTTGCGCAGAGATTTAGCACTTGAACATCAAGCAGAAGTTACTTGCCCCGTTACAACAGGTATTTTTTTAAGAATAGTATCGGAGGCCGCTTATGAAGAATATGAACAAGGGAAAGCATTGAAAAACATCACTCCGTTTTGGCGCGTAGTGGAAAGCAATTCTGCTCTCAATAAAAAGCTTTCTTTCGGTACAGACTTCGTAAAAGAACAACGTGCAAAAGAAAAATTACCTTGATGTGATTGCTTATTTTTGTACATGTCGATTGAAGAAAAGGTAAATCAGGTTGAGCATCTATATGTAAAGTTGGATAAGCAAATCGCATCTTTTCAAGAAGCGACTACTTTGCATTGTAAGTTTGGCTGCGGCAAATGTTGCACCAAACCGGATATCGAAGCCACTGTTCTAGAGTTTCTACCTTTTGCTTTTTATCTCTATCAAAATAATAAAGCTGAACTTTGGTGGGAAAGACTAAAAAGTAACGATAATTCTATCTGTTTAATTTTTAATGAAAACCAAAGCGGGGCAGGGCTTTGCACAGAGTACAAACACCGTGGCTTAATTTGCAGATTATTCGGCTATGCTGCTCGAACCAATAAGTATGGAAAGAAGGAACTAGTAACTTGTCAGATTATTAAATCAGAGCAAAAAGCGCAATATGAAGCTACAACTGTGGCAATTGAAAATGATGTTGCCGTGCCTGTATTCAATCAGTTTTATATGCAATTAGCTGCTATAGATGATGACCTTACGAAGCAGTTTTTTCCTATCAATGTGGCGATACAAAAAGCGATAGAAGAAGTTTTACATTACTACGCTTATAGGGTGTAATGGATAAGCCATTGGGCAAGTTCAACGATTACATTTTTTCCTGATTCTGCCACTTGCATCATCACTTTACCGGAAACATTGGTTTCTAAACCAAACTCATCACTTAAAGTTTGACTGGAAACTTGCCACAAACCAAACAAAGCCACCAAAAAACCAATAGAGACCCATATAAATTGTTGCTTTTGCTTTTTGTGGAGCAACAGATGATGTAAGCTAACTAAGCGACTTGCTGGAGCTTTTTTCTTTTTAAAACCTTGATTATCAGAATATAAAGTTCTTTCCATAGCTTTAACAAAGTTTAACGGTTTACTGAGGTTACGCAAGTGGAACTTTAAACATTAATTTCTACTTACATTTGTATTACACGACATTTAAAAATTACAGCAAGATGAGATTAACTTTTGTAGCCATACTAGCTTTTATTTTAATCACTTTAACAAGTGCCAAAAAAGCTGAAACGCCAGCGGTTAATTGGTTAACCTTTGAGCAAGCAGTCGAAAAAGCTAAAACTGAAAAAAGACCCATCTTTATTGACGTTTACACCGATTGGTGTGGTTGGTGCAAAGTGATGGATAAAAACACATTTAGCGACCCTGAGGTTGCCAAAATTCTTAACTCAAAGTTCTATGCTGTAAAGTTTGATGCTGAACAGAAAGAGAATGTGGTTTTCAACGGCACAACTTTTAAATTTGTGGCATCAGGTAAAAATGGTTATCACGAATTAGCAGCCGCTCTATTAAATAATCAATTAAGTTATCCAACGGTTGTTTTTTTAAACGAAGATTTTGCCATGATTCAACCATTGGCTGGTTACAGAAAAGCAGATGAATTTCATAAAATTGTTCAATTCATAGGATATGGTCATTACAAAAATATTAAATGGAATGATTGGGAAAAACAATACAAGTCTCCTTATGTAAAAGGATAGTTATTTGATTAATATCTATAATAACAGAAAAAGGGTTGAGACAATTCTCAACCCTTTTTTATTAACTGTTTTTACTTATTATTTTCTTTCTTTCTTTCTTTCTTCCTAAACAGATAAACATGTGCTTATTCAATTAACTTAAAAAATCTTCGCCATCTTATTTTGTTGAAGAAACTTTCGTTGGCATCTAGCGACAACCAAATGAAGAATGCTTTACCTACAATATGGTCTTCCGGTACAAAACCCCAATAGCGAGAATCTAGAGAGTTGTGTCTGTTATCGCCCATCATGAAGAAATAATTTTGTTTGAAAGTATAAGAAGAAACTTCTTTTCCATCGATGAATAACTTTCCGTTTTCGATTTTAGCATCTTCATTAAAATCGTATTGCGTAATCATTTTACCATATAATGATAAAGTTGTGCTGTCGATGGTAATTGTCATTCCTTCTTTGGGCACTACTAATGGTCCGAAGAAATCGCCATTCCATGGAAAACGAGTAACGTCAGGATATATGTTAAACTCAGTATCTTCTTTTGTTCTGGTTGAAAATCCTTCTGGGCCGTTATAGGTAGCAATTTTAACTTCTTTAATAAATGGTAATTTTTTTAATTCTTCAGCCACCTCTGGCGTGATGTTCATTTGATAAAAAACTGCATCGGTAGGTCTCCCTACAATTTGGTAGTCAGAAATTTTGTATTGATTTAAGATTCTTTCGTTGATGTCGCTACTGGCTGTTACCAAATGACTGAATTGCATCATCGGAGGATTTTCAGATGCTTTACCATTGATGAAAACTTGCCTATCACTTATGCTGATGGTATCGCCAGAAATAGCAACGCAGCGTTTAATGTAATTTGTTTTTAAATCAACCGGATAATCTTTGTTATCATTCAATTCTTTCGGTGGAATGTTAAACACGACCACATCGTTTCTTTTTACCTCGCTAATGCCGGGCAAGCGATATTGTGGCAACTGAATCCAATCTAAGTAAGATGGGATATCAGTAAACCAAATCTTTTGGTGGGTTAGTGGAATTTGCAAAGGTGTTTTAGGCGTTCTTGTTCCATAATGAAACTTACTTACAAATAAAAAGTCGCCAACCAAAAGTGATTTTTCCATAGAAGGAGTGGGGATGGTATAAGCTTCCATAATCAACCAACGGATCAAAGTAGCGGCAACAACAGCAAAAGTGATGGCATCAACCCATTCTCTTACTTTCGATTTAGGTTTTTCCTCTTTTTTAGGATTTTTCTCCCAGAACTTCCAATTCATAGTATTAAGTGTTTAACAGATTTGGCGATGCAAATAAATGGATTTGTCGTGATTATTGGTTCAAAATTTCAAATAGTCGTTCATATTCAGCATGCCTTTTTTATTTTCTTTTACAATCCATTCTGCAATGGCAAGCGCTCCGGCTGCAAAACCTTGTCTGGAGTAGGCTTCATGCCGGATAGAAATTTCATCTACTTCACTTTTATAAGTGACAACGTGTGTGCCAGGCACTTCACCTTCGCGAATAGCTTCAATCGAAATTACTCCTTCTTGGCTTGATTTATCTAATTGATAAGCATGATAATGTTGGTGTTGTTGGATAATGCCTTCGGCTAATGTAATGGCTGTTCCGCTGGGTGCATCCTTTTTATGGATGTGATGAGTCTCAGATAATGCAACTTGGTATTGAGAAAAATTACTCATTAAAGTTGTTAATTGTTTATTCAGTTTAAAAAATAAATTAACTCCAATACTAAAGTTGGAAGCATAAAAAAATGTGCCGTTTACTTCATGGCAAAGTTTTTCTATCTCAGGTAAGTGATGAAGCCAACCTGTTGTGCCACACACAACTGGAATCTTTTGTTGTAAACAAGTTTTTATATTTTCAAATGCAGCCTCAGGATGAGTAAACTCAATGGCAACATCTGCTTTTACATGTTGGATGTCGTGTTGGTTGTTTTCGTCTATTTTATACGAGATGGAATGATTACGTGCCAAAGCCAAACCTTCTATGGTTTTCCCCATTTTGCCATAACCTATCAATGCAATATTCATCTGAATTATAATCGATTTGGATTGAATGAAATTAGATAATCAAAATAAAATTCGAATTAAGGTTTAAACCTGAAAGTTAAAGCTAAACCACCATGTGTACCAGCCCAAGCATCGTTGCTGAGTTTAGGTTCGATTCTAACTTTTAAGTTAGGATTGACATCAAACTCTTTTAGATGAGCATCTACGTGGGCGTCTGTAATTTGCAATAGATACCAAAGACCGGCCAAAATAATAAAGAAGTCGCGTTCTCTTCTGTAGCGATCAACTACAGTTCGAAGTTGTCCTTCGCTAAAACCACTACTACTGGTTCTACTATTTGTGCTGATAACTTCAAATAACTCTCCTTTATACTTTTTGTAACCATCATTATAGGCATCAATATAAAAACCAAAAAAAGCGAAACCGCCATATACAAGCGGAACCTTCCAATATTTTTTATTGTAAACCTGACCTGAACCCGGTAATACTGCGGCCAATAGTAAAGCACGTTGAGGATCGAAACGCGCAGCGTAGGAACGCATGCGTACCGAATCAGTTTTGTTTTCGGTGATGATAATAGTTTTGGTAGTATCGCTTTGTGCTTGTAAAGGACAGTTGAATAATAAAATCCATACAAAAGTAAAGACCGAAACTTTGGCTTTTAAAATCAGTTTATACCATTCATTCATGTTCGCGGTCTTTGCAAATACCGTGCAAAGGTAAATAGAATCTCTGTTTTATCAGTTTTTTTATGATACTCGAAGAATATCTAAAATTCTGTTTAAATCTTCTACCGATACAAATGGGATTTTGATTTCACCTTTTCTGCCATCACTTTTAATGGAAACCCTTGTACTAAAATGAGAGGATAATTTAGACTGAAGTTGAGAAATTTCTCTGGCAACCGGATTGGCAGTTGAAGTGTTAGACGGTTTCTCCTGGCTTTTATGCTGACTTAGTTCACGAACTAATTCTTCTACTTTTCTAACAGATAAATCTTCTGCCAAAATTCTTTTATAGATATAAAGTTGTTGGTCTGCATTTTCTACATTGATAATGGCACGAGCGTGGCCCATCGATAGTTGGTTATCGCGTACTGCAATTTGTATATCTGGAGGAAGTTTTAGCAATCTCAAATAATTGGTAACTGTCGCTCTGTTTTTACCTACTCTTTCACCTAGTTGTTCTTGTTTTAAATTACATTCGGTCAATAAACGCTGATAGCTTAATGCAATTTCGATGGCATTTAAGTTTTCACGCTGGATGTTTTCTATCAAAGCCATCTCCAGCATTTGCTGGTCGTCTGCCGAACGAATGTAAGCCGGAATTTTTTCAAGTCCTGCAAGTTTAGACGCTTGAAATCTTCTCTCACCCGAAATCAATTGATATTGATTTTCCGCTAATCTTCTTACTGTTATAGGTTGAATGATACCATGAACTTTGATGGATTCAGAAAGTTCTAACAGCGCTAACTCATCAAAATGTGTTCTGGGCTGAAAAGGATTTGTTTCAATTTGCGAAACCGGTATTTCGTTAATAGAACTTGTAATCGGATTCGAACCAATTTCATTTTCTGTTAATGCTGGTGCGTCAACTTCTAAACGGTCGGTGGTGTCGCTATCGCTTAACAAAGCATTTAAACCACGGCCAAGGGCTTTCTTCTTACTCATTTCGATTTACCGTTTTTCTTTAAAATTTCGTTGGCAAGATTCAAATAACTGATGGCTCCTTTGCTTTCAGCATCGTGAACAATGGCAGGCAATCCGAAGGATGGCGACTCACTTAACTTTACATTACGAGGAATGATGGTTTTGAAAGTCATTTTATTAAAATGTGTTCTAACTTCTTCCACTACCTGATTGCCCAAACTCGTGCGCGAATCGTATAGTGTTAAAAGAATACCTTCAATTTCTAATTTCGGATTTAACCTGGTTTGTATAATCTTGATAGTGTTCAATAACTTACCTAATCCTTCCAAGGCAAAATATTCGCATTGAACGGGAATGATAATCGCATCTGCTGCCGTTAACGCATTAATGGTGATTAAACCTAGAGATGGAGAACAATCGATGATGATATAATCGTATTGATCTTTCACTGTTTTTAAAGCTTCTCGCATTTTTTCTTCACGCCTTTCAATGTTTACCATTTCTACCTCCGCACCTACTAAGTCGATATGCGAAGGCATAATGTCCAACATTTTTAAGTTAGAGTTGGTCACAATAGCATCTTTTGGCTTTACGCCATCTACCATGCATTCGTAAATACCATTTTCTACATCTTTTGGATTGATACCTAAACCTGAGGTAGAGTTGGCTTGTGGGTCGGCATCAACTAACAAAGTTTTGTGCTCCAATACAGCTAAACTAGCAGCAAGGTTGATGGCAGTAGTTGTTTTTCCTACGCCACCTTTTTGGTTGGCAATGGCAATGATTTTTCCCATGTGATGTAAATGGATTAAAAAAATAAAGTCTTGCGCGAGCAAGACTTCAAATATAGTAGGCTGTAATTCCTAAGCCCGATTTATGTTCCACAAACGTTCCACGCTTTATCCACAATGTGGATGATTGGTGGTGGATAGAATCTAAATCTCTTTAAATCAGATAGTTAAAATTACTAAGTGAGTTAGTTTTATTTATTCTTACGTTTTTTCTTTTCTTCTTCAGCCTTTCTTCTGGCTTCTTCGCTGGCTTTCATGGCGTCTTCCAGTTTGCTCATGAATTTAGATTTTTTACCACCTCCTTGTGCAATGCGTTTTCTGTTTTCTTCCATCACAGCTTTGATTTTATCTTCATCAACAAATCGCTTAATAATGATTTGTTGGAAGATGGTTGTCATGGTAGAAACGAAATAATAAAAACTTAAGGAAGCAGGGAAAGAGTTAAGTACGAAAATGAAAACTACCGGCATGATGTAAGACAATGATTTCATCGGGCCTTGTACGGTTGTCATCTGGTTATTTTGCCAAGTGTAATACAAGGTGGCTGCAGTCATCAATAATACAAACAAACTGACGTGGCTACCATAAAACGGAATGGTGAAAGGCAAATTAACAATTGCATCGTAAGTAGATAAATCTTCTGCCCACCATAAAGATTGCTGACGCAATTCAATACTGTTGGGGAAAAGATAAAACATCGCCATCAAAATGGGTAATTGCAATAAAACTGGAATACAACCACTCAAAGGATTTACACCCACTTGTTGATACAACTTTAATTGCTCTTGCTGAGCCTTAGCCATATCATCAGGGAATTTTTCTTTAATTAAATCTAAGTCTGGCTTCAATACTTTCATTTTAGCCATGCTGATGTTTGAGCTATAAGAAAGAGGAAGCAAAACGATTCTCAACAAAATCACAAGGATAACGATAACCAATCCCATGTGCCAACCGAAGCTAACCAAGAAGTTAAAGATAGGTCGGATAACAAACTTGTTGATGTATTTAACAGGAGGCCAGCCTAAGTAAACATTTTCAGAAAAACCTGTTGTTACGGCTTCAAGTTTATTGTATTCGTTAGGGCCAAAGTAAAAAGTAAAGTTTGCTTTGTTGTTTACGACTTCTTCTTTAGAAATAAATAAAGTTGAATTGGCTCTTTTTACTACCGAAGTATCTGCCATGTTAACTGAAGTAGAAACTTCTCCACCTTTAAATCCATTTTTGCTGATGATGGATGCTAAAAAGAATTTTTGTTTGATAGCTATCCATTTTATTGGATCAGCATAAACTTCAGTTTCAGTATCTGTCGAACGTTCAGATAAATAATCAAAATCTCCGGCAACCGTATAGGTGTTGATGGTTGTGTTATTACGACTATCCGCAATGTCTTTCTCTAATGGTTTTAAAATAGCTTTCCAATGCAGGGAAAGATTTTCTCCGCTGAATTGGTTAACCATACCTTTGTTTTCTAAGCGATAACCAATTTCAAAACCTGATTTGGGTAAGCTATAAACTTGTTTAAAGTAATTTCCATTTCCATCAATTAAACTGAATACGATTTCAGTTGTATCCGATTTAGATTTCACCTCTGATTGATAATACAATTCGTACAAATCAACTTTAGTGTTGTTGATAGAAGCAGATAATTCTGTTCGGAAAGTGTTTGGCTGAACCAAAAATAAGGGTGTACCGAAGTAGGTTTTATAATTTTTTAATTCAAGCGATTGAATGATACCACCACGTGAAGAGAAAACTACTTTTACATCCTGGTTTTCAACAGTTTGTAACTGTTCCGTTCCACTTATAAAAGCTCCAAATCCTTGCATTGCCACACGTTGTGCGCTATCAATAGCAGGTGCCGTTGCGGCTAACTCATTTTTAGGTTGAATGCTTTGAGTTTTTACAGAGTCGGCCACTGGTGTTTGTTGAGGTGGCGTGCCTGGGAAAAAATAAAAATAAGCGAGTAAAAGGGCACCCATGAGGGTCATCCCGATGGCAGTGTTTCTATCCATTATTGTCTGACTAAATCTTTTTTATACTTGATCGCTGCTTCTACAAATTTGACGAAAAGAGGATGTGGATTCATCACCGTACTTTTTAATTCGGGATGATATTGTACTCCGATAAACCAAGGGTGGTCTTTTAATTCTACAATTTCTACCAAGCCCGAATCAGGGTTGATGCCTGTGGCTTTTAATCCAGCCTCTTCTAGTTTTTCTAAATATTTATTATTGAATTCGTAACGGTGACGGTGACGTTCCTGAATGGTTGTTTCACCATATACCTGATGTGCCTTAGAACCTTTTTTAATTTTACAAGTGTAAGTTCCTAAACGCATGGTTCCACCTTTTGAGGTAATTTTTTTCTGCTCCTCCATCATGTCGATGACAGGATACTTTGTGTTAGGATTTAATTCAGTTGAGCTGGCGTCCTGTAAACCTGCAACATGGCGTGCAAACTCAATCACACAACATTGCATACCTAAACAGATGCCAAAAAACGGAATTTTGTTTTCTCTCACATGTTTTATCGCTTCGATTTTGCCTTCCATCCCTCGTTCACCAAAACCAGGAGCGACAAGCACACCATCTAAATTGCTCAGAATATCTTGTACTGAAGAAGCATTGATATCTTCAGAAGAAATCCATTTTACTTTTACTTTACAATGGTTTTGTGCGCCAGCGTGTACAAATGCTTCAGCGATTGATTTGTAAGCATCAGGTAAAGAGACATATTTTCCTACAATGGCAATGTTAACTTCTTCATCAGGATTTTTCAGTTTGCCTAAAAAATCTTTCCAGCCATCTAAATCGGGCTCGTTCTTTACAGGAATTTTTAATTTTGATAAAACACGTTCATCTAACTTTTCTTTACGCATTAAAAGCGGCACATCGTAAATAGTTTCTGCATCAACAGCTTCAATAACGGAGTTGATGTTCACATTGCAGAATAAGGCTAGTTTTTTTCTGATTTCTGTTGGTATAGATCGATCGGAACGGCAAACCAAAATATCAGGTTGAATACCTGCTTCTAATAATTCTTTTACAGAATGTTGAGTAGGTTTTGTTTTTAATTCTTTAGCAGCTGCTAAATAGGGGATAAGGGTAAGATGAATAACAAGAGAGTTTCCTGGCCCTAATTCCCATTTAATCTGACGAACTGCTTCTATAAAAGGAAGAGATTCTATATCACCCACTGTGCCTCCTAACTCTGTAATAACGAAATCGTATTGGTCGCTTTGCCCGAGCAAAAGCATGTTACGCTTGATTTCATCTGTAATATGTGGGATGACCTGAACCGTTTTACCGAGGTATTCACCTTTTCTCTCTTTAGTTATTACATTGAAATAAATGCGGCCTGTTGTAATATTATTAGCTTGAGAAGTTGGAACATTTAGAAAACGCTCGTAATGACCAAGATCTAGGTCGGTTTCAGCACCATCATCCGTTACATAACATTCGCCATGTTCGTAAGGATTAAGAGTACCTGGATCTATATTAATGTAAGGATCAAACTTTTGAATCGTTACCCGAAAGCCGCGAGCTTGCAAAAGGCGAGCAAGAGATGCTGCGACAATACCTTTTCCAAGAGAAGAAGTAACGCCACCGGTAACGAAGATATGTTTTGCTTGGGTCATGACAGCCTAAAAATCGCGTGCAAAGGTAGGACTTTAGTGGTAAGGTGAAAACCCTAGCTATTGAAATAAATGAATATTAAAGAAAGATTAAAAATTGTGGTGCAATTTGTACCGTTTATCAGTAAATAAACCGAGAATAATAATTTTTGACTATTTTAGTGGATTAATAAGGTTACACACCTTCATTTTTTGATATACAACAACCGTAAACCTGAATTATAAAGCATGAGAGTTTCTGTGCAAAAGCTCAAATTTTTACTGTTCATCATTTTCCTATTTGCTTTACAAATAGCCTATGCGCAACCTGTATGGGATCCAGGCTACCCTGCCCTTCAATCCGAGTCCCGAAGTTTGGGAATGCGAGTAAATTTAGATAGAAAGGCAACAGTTTATTACATAATATATAGAGTAACAGGTACGGAGCCTGCATCAGGTACGCTGACAGCTGCACAAATTAGAAACCCAGGGACAGCACCTGTTACTTCTTTAGTAACCAGTGGTAATTTTAATTTTGGGGATGCTTCATATTGTAGAATCACACCTCCTGGTTGTAACGCTATTGATGGAGAAATTACAATTGAAAGAGTTGTATCAATTTATCTTAGCGTTGCTTCAAATTATAGAGTTTTCTTTACTGCCCAAGACGGAGCAGGTCCATTAACGGCTCCAGTTGACAGAACTGCTGGGGTACTTTCTGGTAATCGTTGCTTCAAACCAGGCTCTAACACAGTTATTCCAGATAAGGAAATCGGTTTGGCTACTATAAATGTCTGTTCTCCTTCTCAAGTAATTTTGACTGTTAGGTACACAGGTGTTGATTGGCCACAAGCTTCTTTACCAGTGCAAGCTAATATCAACTTTGGAGATGATGGAGCTACTGGCACATTAACTAATCTTACTCTTTTAAACTCGTTTCTTGGAACTCCAGAGTTGAATAAAGCCTTCAGGAGGTATGAAGCTAATATTCTCAAAACATACGATTATTCATTAGGTGATAACCCAGCATTAAATCCAACAGGTAGTGGTTGTACTTTTAAAATTGATGCGGACTTGGGAAACTGTAGACTTAGTGGGGCTGCAACTGATTTAACCACTACCCACACAGTCTGGGATGATCCAGGAACAGTTCGTGGACAACAAAATGTTAACCCTGACGGTCCTGATGCCACTGATGAAGAGTTTGAAGTATGTGAAGGAAATAGAACAGCAGTTAACTTAGTTGATGCCAGTGAATTTAACTGTACTGTTGTAGAGGAGGCGAGGCAAGCTATACCTCTGCCAGCTACCCCCAATTATGAGTCTCGATGGGTACAATGGGTATATGGCGTAGCTGGCACGAATGTAACAACTGGTGCCGCAGCTAATGAAAAAATTACCATTAATGGAATTGATTTTAATTTGGCAGACTTCCCAATTTATGGTCCGGTTGAATATCTAGCCTCGCCAGTGACCGATCCTTCTTCATTAGCTTATCCTATCCAGATGCCTACTTCTGCTACGGTAGGTCAGCGTTTCGTTGTGCAATTAAGATCATGGAATACGTGTAGGCAATATGATAATAATACGGGAGATGGTAATGGTTTGAACCCTGTTGGAGGTACAAACATAATTGGCCCAGTTGCAGACAATAAGTGGTTTACAGCAGCGGGTTTATTTAACCAACCTGGTGGAGGTTCTGCTTTTCCTAATGCCATAGAAGCACCAGTAACATTAAACAAAGATATCGTAATCATTGATTCTCCACCAGCACCTATCGTTCCTGATAGAGAAATTTGTTCTGGTGATAGCAGTACACTGACTGTAACCACACCATTAGGTGCTGGATTTTTGTACCGTTGGTATTCAAATTCAACACTAACTACCCAAGTAGGAACAGGAAATTCATTTACTCCAACAACTGGCCAAGCACCTGCAGGTCAAGTAACTCATTTCTGGGTAACAGTAGAATCTACAGAACCTGGCAATTGCGTGAGTCCACCAACCGAGGTGAGGCTCTTCCGAAGGTCAGCTTTAACAACTCCAAGTCCAATTTCTGGACCAGTCAATTTGTGTCCTAATTCGACTTATACTTTTTCTTTGCCGTCTCCACCACCAACTATTACATTAACTGATCCTACACCTGATCCTGATGTCACTAGAGCAACTGTACATCAATGGACTGTTCCTGGAACGTGGACAATTAATAGTGGACAAGGAACACAATCTATTACTGTAACAACAGGAGCAACAACTGGCGCAGGTACTGTTAGTGTAGTTAATCAATATGCTGTTGCACCAAATTGTGCCGCAGCAGCCACAACTTTAAATATCAATGTTCGAGCAAGACCAACAGTGAATATTTCACCTGATCCTGCTAATATTTGTGAAGGTTCAACAATACAATTAAATGGAAATCCAGTTCTTCCGGCAGCAGCAGCAGGATTTACACCCACTGTTTCTATTCATGCCTGGACGGGGTCAACTGCTATTTTAGATGCGACAAATATCCAACAGCCAACAGTACAAGCTTCGACAGCTGCTGGAACTTATAATTTATCTTACCAGGTCACAGCTGATTTTGGTGGAGGTGTATTTTGTACTTCTACAGTTGATAACTCTGTTGTAAATGTCTCAGCTAACCCAGCATTAGCAAGTGCAGGCCCTAATCAACAACTTTGTTTTGCTGCAGGACCATTAGTTGCCACGCTGGCTGGGAGCAGTCCTGGTGTTGGCACTGGTACATGGACAAAACAATCTGGCCCCGGAACCGTCACTTTTTCAAATATCAATTCTCCAACTTCAACTGCGACAGTATCGCTCAATGGTATTTATGTATTAAGATGGTCAGTTGTGAACGGATCTTGTTCTTCTTTTAGCGATGTGCAAATTGATTATGGAACTGCTCCAGGTATGCCAAGTGCTGGAACAAATCAAGATGTCTGTGGTTTGGTTGCTACTTTAAATGGGTCAACACCTACATTTGAAACCGGTACATGGTCGCAAGTGAGTGGACCAGGTACTACAACATTTGCACCTAACGTAAATACAAGAAACGCAACAGTAACAGCAACAGCTGCTGGAACTTATGTATACAGATGGAGATACACATCAGGAACTTGTACAGCCACACAATCAGATGTAACCATAGTTTATAGAACACCGCCTACAGTAACACCACCTGCAAACTTTACTTCATGTTTAAATTCGCCACAAACCGCAGCTTTCGATGTTAATTTAAGCGGAACTTTTGGAGGAGGCGCAACCAGTGCTCGATGGGTACTAGTAACAGGAAGTGGAACATTTGCAAGTAGTACAACGAACACAGGAAATTTTGATGCATCTAGCCCAGCAACGGATGTCTACAGGCCATCAGCTGCAGATTTTACAGCCGGTAGTGTAGTTGTTAGGTTAGAATCCGATGATCCTATCGGGGGCTGTACCTCGGTTGGAAGTAACGTAACGATTGCTTTTGATCGATTGCCAACTGCAGCAGCAGGAGGAGATCAACAAATTTGTACTAGTTCAACCGTATTGGCAGCTACTCCAGCTAATTTTGGTGGTACGGGCACATGGACTTTTCCTGTTGGTGTAACAGTATCGAATATTAATTCGCCTACAGCAACAGTTTCTAATTTACCAGATGCTGCTGCAACAACTATACGCTGGACTGTGGCAAGTGAATTAGGTGTTTGTGCGCCTGTATTTGATGAAGTGATTATTACTAGAAATGCATTGCCTGCATTAACAGACGCTGGATTAACGGCTACTCCTTTGTGTGAAGATGCGCCAGCTGGTGGCCTTGTTGAAGCGACAGTAACACCAGCCTATTTAACCTCTTTTAACGATAATATTACTGGAATCCCTTCCTCAACTAATCGTTCGGTTGAATTTTTTGTTAATGCTGGTTTAACTATTCCTTATACGAGTAACGCTGCCTATCAAAATAATCAAACAGTTTTTGTAAGAGTTAGAAGAACAGATGTAACACCACAATGCGAGAGAACAGGTGTATTCACAGTTCGCGTAAACCCAAAACCAGTTACTGTCAATCTTGATGGAACTCCAATTCCGGATAAAGGAGTGGTTCAATTTTGTGAAGATAATATATTTACGCCAGGTCAAGCTTCTAATGTTAATCTAACTGTTTTCAATGGAGAAATAACATCTGGAGCGGGCTTTACATTTACATGGCACACAACTCAAGCTGATGCAGATAATGATGCTAACGCAATCGTTGCTACTAGCACGACCGTTACAAATGCCTCACCTAACTATTTTGTAAGAGTTGAAAATAATACAACAGGTTGCTTTAATACAGCAGCTGTTGTTGCCAACGTGAGGGCTCTTCCAGCAGCAAATCCTATTGTAGGTTCTGCTTCGAGATGTGCAGGATTAACACCTCCTGACCAAGGTTTCTATTTTATATCACCGGCCGCTGACCGTGATTATCAATGGACAGTTCCCGGAGTATTTACAAATGTCGGGGGCGTAACAACCAACTTTAACGTTTTCCTCGAATTCCCCAATGTGGTTAATCCAGCGCAGAATATCTCTGTGGTTGAGCGCATCCGCTATTCAACAGGATACACAACTATCCCTCTATATGATGCAAGTGGTATCTTACGTTGTTCAGGAGACCCGAATACTTTTGCCATCACAGCTAATGCATCGCCTGCTCCCATTGTTATCGTTGGAGATTTCGATTTATGTGAAAACGAAGTATTTACTTATGAAGCCACACCAAGTAATGCCCCAATTTCATCCTACGATTGGGAAGTAGATCCGCCAACTGCAGCATCTATTATTGTTGTGCCTAATACAAACAGAGCACAAGTTTCGGCCTCTACAACTAACTTCCAAATTAGAGTAAAAGAAGTATCGGCTAGTTGTACAGGTCCACAAGCATCTCAAGTTGTTACCGTAAACCCACGGCCAACTTTAGCTCCTGTTTCGGCTACTATTTGTTCAGATGATCCGGCTGCCGGAATTACCTTAGCTGTAACCAATCCGGTTGCCTTCCCTGGCGCAACTTTTAACATCACTAATGTAAACGTTCAGCCTGGATTAGTACCGCCTACGCGAGCAACTGTTGTAGGTGGGGCCTCAGGTGTATTGTTTAACGACACATTCAATAACTTAACTGGAGGTAACTTAGTAGTATCTTATACTGTAGAACCTGTAAGTACATCTGGTTGCGAAGGTGCGAGTGCGATTGTGCAATTAACAGTAAGACCAGAACCCATTTTACAAGCTGGCTTGTTTGATGAAATTTGTAGTACAACTGAAGCCGTTGAAGTTATTTTAGGTTTATCTTCTGGTAGCTCCCCTGCTGATGAATATGTTGTAGAATCTATTATCCCAAATGGTTTAACATCATTGGCTGGAAATCCTACAGTTGGAACCTTTACGTCAACTTCATTTTTATTAGATGATATCTGGGAAAATAAAACCGGAGCCAACGTTGATGTCATCTATAATATTAAACCAAGAAATTCAGGCACAACTTGTATCGGGGATCCTGCAGTGCCTGTAACCATCCGTGTTAAACCAGAACCTATAGTTACTCCGTTACCAACTAATATTATCTGTAGTGGAGAATCGCCAACAGTTACGCTTGCTGCAACACCTGCTGTCGGTAGTAATTTCGCATGGAGCGTAGGTAGCATTACGGGTCTAATTTCTGGAGCCTCTTCGGGTAATGGCACTATTAATATTCCAGATGTTTTAATTAACAATACTGCAGCTACGGGATCGGTTGTATATTCAGTTCGCGCTACTTTGAATGGTTGTGTGAGTGCTTCTCAGAATATTCAAATTGATATTAATCCTTCTCCTACGGCTAATGACATAACACAAATAGTTTGTTCTGATGCAGCTGGAGGTAACAATGCAGTAATCAGTTTAACTGCCTTACAAAACACAGTTAATAGTGGAGGTGGAATTACTTTTAACTGGTTTGAAGATTTAGCGTTGAGTTCACCGATAGCTACACCAGGTAGTTATTCAATCGTAAATGGAGATCCGGTATTTGTTAATGTTGATAACGGACAATGTACCAAAGTTGCTCAAGTTTCGTATACAGTTAATCCTACACCACAGGTGTTAACAGCAAAAACATTAGCCTTCAATGGTTTTGATGTTAGTTGTACAGGAGCTGCGAATGGTCAATTAACAGCAACACCAAGTTTAGGTACAGGTCCATATTTATTTAGCATTGATGCAGGAGCAAGTTTCTTCACATCAAATGTATTTAATGGATTATCTGCTGTTGGCGGGCCTTATGTTGTTCGCGTGAGAGATTTTAATGGGTGTATTGCTAACTCAGCTCCTTTAACAATTATTGACCCACCTGCCTTAACGGTTACAGCTGCGCGTTCTCTTGACTATAACGGTGCAGATGTAAGTTGTCAGGCTGCTTCAGACGGACAAATTACAGCTACACCATTAGGCGGAACTGGTTTTGGTTATACTTATCAGATACTAGAATTACCTGGCAATACTAGCGGTAATACTGATGCTTTTTATGACGGTCTGCGTGCTGGAACTTATACTATACTAGTGCGCGATGCCAACAGTTGTCAAGCTATTGCGAATGCAGTATCTTTAACTGACCCTCCTGCCATTTTACCAACTGCGGTTTTAACAACACCAGTTTCTTGTAATGGATTAAATGACGGTGTGATTACAGTAACAGCAACAGGAGGAACTGAGTTAGGTACTTATACCTTCACGTTAGTTCAGCCACCTGCCACAACCAATAATACAGGTATAATCGGAGGCTTGGGCGCTGGAACATATACCATTCGCGTTGAAGATGATAATAACTGTTTTTCAATTTCTAACCCAGTTAATGTAACGCAACCTTCTGCCTTAACAGCTTTTGCATCAGTTACAAGTAATTATAACGGTGCTAAAATAAGTTGTTTCGGAGCAGATGATGCTCAAGTAACTGCAACTCCGAATGGAGGAAACGGAGGCTATACTTTCTTGTTAGTTCAGGATAATGCTAATGTTACTGGTAACGCTGATGGTTCCTACGAAAATCTTGGACCTAATAACTATTCCATCCAAGTTACAGACGCTGTTGGATGTACTGTTACTACAGCATTGGTTAATGTAACAGAACCAACCCAACTTGTTGCATCTACAATCATCACCAATAACATTAGTTGTTTCGGTGGAAGTGATGGTGAAATTACTGTTTTTGGAACAGGCGGAACGGGTGCTTATACTTTCGAAAGGATAGCAGGAGTATTTAACGCAACAGGAATTTTTAGTGGATTAGCGGATGGTACATACAACTTTGCAGTACGCGACTTGAATAATTGTACAGCGAATACTTCAAGAGTAATTGTACAGCCTCCTTTACTGGTAGCTTCAGCTGTTGTAACTAGTAATTACAACGGTTCTCAAATTAGTTGCAATGGTTTAGCCGATGGTACCATTCAAGTTACAGCTAGTGGAGGTACAGGAACTTTAAATTACGTTTTCGATAGTACTCCGAATATAACGGGTCAGTTTAGTGGCTTGTTTTCAGGTGTTGCTGCAGGTACAAACTATACGTTCACAGTAAGTGATGCAGAAGGTTGTACAGTTGTTACAACACCCATCAATGTAACGCAACCTATAGCAGTTACTGCTAATGGTTCCTTAACTTCAAACTTTAATGGTTTTGGCGTTAATTGTTTTGGTGGATCAGATGGTACTATTACGATAGTTCCAAATGGAGGTACTACTGTTCCTCTCGGCACTTATACTTTTGAGTTAAACCAAAACCCAGCCAATACGAGTGGAAATGCAAATGGTGTTTACACTAATTTGCCAGCAGGAAGCTATACCGTTACTGTTCGTGATGCCAATAATTGTGCTTTTACTTCCTCAGGGGTAACGGTAACTCAACCAACTCAAGTAACAGTATCAGGCTTGGTTACCAGCAACTTTAATGGTTCTCAAGTTAGCTGCTTTGGAGCTACTGATGGTCAAATTACGGCAACAGGCGCAGGTGGGATTACCACGCTCAACTATACGTTTCAAATTGTTTCAACAGCAACTACTGCTAATGGTAATCCATCTGCAAACTTCCCAGGTTTAGGTGCTGGAACTTACACACTCCAAGTAACAGATGCTAACGGATGTTCAAACACATCTGCTGTGGTAACTATCGCAAATCCTGCACAGTTAACAGCAACCGCAATCGTGTCTAGTAATTACAATGGTGCACAGATAAGATGTTTTGGTGACAGTAATGGTGAAGTAACAGTTACAAGAACAGGAGGTACTCCTGGCGGATTTAGCTTCCAGTTTTTGACTATTCCAGCTAACGTGACTGGCTCAACATCTGGTATTTTTACTGGTATACCAGCAGGGGTGAATTATCAATTTCAAGCAAGAGATATCAACGGCTGTACAGCATTAGCAATTCCAATTACTATTACTCAGCCTACAGCAGTCACAGCATCTGCAGCAGTAACCAGTGATTATAATGGAGCACAGATTTCTTGCTTCAATGCAGCAGATGGTGTTATTACCGTAACAAGTGCTGGCGGAACTGGAGTAATGAGTTATGTATTCACAAACCAACCTGGAAATGTTTCAGGAGCTACAAGTGGTGTTTTTGCTGGTATAGGCAATAGTACAAACTTAATTTTTACAGCAAGAGATGCGAATAATTGTTCGGTTAATACCGCGCCAATTAATATCACTCATCCAACGGCTGTTACCGCTACTTCTTCTATACCAACTCCTTACAATGGACAGGCAATTACTTGTTTTGGAGCAAGTGATGGTTCAATCGTAATTACAGGCTCAGGTGGAACTGTTACTTTACCTGGTAATTACTTTTATAAAATTGATGAATTGCCTTTAAATACTACTGGTAATTCTGGAGGTATTTATACAGGTATTGCTGCCGGAACATATAATGCAACGATAAGAGATGCTAATGGTTGTTTTGTAAATATTGGTCCTATAACTGTCAATCAACCTACTCAATTGCAAATTTCAGGATTGGTTACAAGCAACTATAGTGGGCAACAGATTTCGTGCTTTGGAGAAGATGACGGTATCATTACAGCTACAGCTTCTGGAGGCGTAACAACTTATTCATTTGAATTGATTCGTACTTCTGATAATACAGTTTTACTAGGTCCACAAGCTTCTAATTTATTTAATACTTTAATAAATGCTAATACCTATCAAGTAAGATTAACTGATGCCAACGCTTGTTCAAGAACTTCATCCAATATCGTAGTAAGCCAACCTGCGCAATTGTTAGCTACTGCGAGTGTGATCAGCAATTATAACGGACAACAAATTTCTTGTTTCAATGCTAATGATGCAGTGATAAGAGTAACAAGAAGTGGAGGAACTACAGGGAATGCTACCTATACATTTACGAATATTCCAACCTCATCGCCACTAACAACTGCCACTTTCTTCGACTTTGCGAATGTTGTTGATGGAACAGGTTATGGCTTTACAGTTACAGATGTAAATGGTTGCGTTTCTCCTGTTTCTAATCTTTTAGATGTTACTGAACCACCTCAATTGATAGTAACAGCAGTTAAGAGATCACCTTATAATCTACAAGACATCAGTTGCTTCAATGCTCGCGATGGTATTGTAGATGTAACTTTTGTTGGCGGAACTGGTGCACCAGAATTTGTTTTTGATCAGGTTCCTGCAAATGAAACTGGTAAGTTCTCCGGTATCTTTACTACGCTTGATGCCGGAGTTAATCTTACCTTTACCGGAACGGATGTAAATGGTTGTTCAGATACTTCTGATCCATTAACCATTACCCAGCCAGCTGCATTAAATGCCAATACTGTTGGAGCAAGTGATTTCAATGGTTTTGATATCCGTTGTTTCAATGAAGATAATGGTGTATTAGAAGTTCAAAATTTAGTAGGAGGAACTGGTCCATTTAGTTATACTTTACTCGAAAATCCTGGAAATGTTTCTGGTTCTACAAATGGAATATTCACCACATTGAGAGCAGGTTCTTACAGAGTGAGAGTAGAAGATGTAAACAAATGTATCTTCACTACCCCAGTTACTGCCCTCACTCAGCCAACACGATTAAGTATTACTATTGCTAAACAATCTCCTTACAATAGTTTTGATGTAAGTTGTGAAGGTGCTGCTGATGGAAGTCTGAACATCACAACTTCAACAGGTGGTGTACCAACTTATTTGTATGAATTATTAGATGATAGCGATGATGTTTTGCAAGGACCTTCAGCTGCTTTAAGCTTCTCTGGCTTATCAGCAGATATTCTGTACAATGTTCGCATAACTGATTTGAACGGTTGTACACAAGAATCTTTACCTGTGATTCTGGTTAATCCTATTCCGTTATTCGAAGGTGTGATTGGTTTTGATAGAAGCATTTGTATTGCAGCACCTAATAATAATGCAACTGCATTCCAAGTTGTAGCTTCTCCATTTGGAGGAATAAATAATAATGATCAAGCCTATACGTATCAATGGCAACAATCAATAGGGGGCGGACCATTTACAAATATTGTGGGTGCAAATAGCGCAACCTTTGACGCAGATGGAGCAGGTTCATTAACCCAAACAACTGTATTTAGAAGAGCAGTTTCTTCCGGTACCTGTGTTACCTTATTTAGCAATGAAGTAACCGTTACCGTTAATCCTTTGCCTACTGCAGTTTTCCAATTGAGTGACCCAGGTGATGCAACAATTTGTCCAGGTGACAATTTATTGATTGACGCAAACTTTACTGGAACAGCTCCTTATAGATTTGAGTTTACCGATTCTAAAACAGGGTTAGTACAAAGAGTAGGGAATGATACTAACCAGTTATTCTTCTCTAACATGGATGTCGACAGAACATGGACATTAACACGAGTAGAAGATTTTAACAAATGTGTAATTCTGCCCAACATTGCTGTATCTACAGATGTAATAACAATTAGTTCAAGTTTCACTATTACCAATCCTGACCCTATTTGTAGCGGAGGAAGTTTTGAGTTTAATTGGACAGTTGATCCTGACGTAAGGTATACTTGGTTTTGGCCAGATGGAAACTCTCTTATAATTACAGAAAATAGTTTGCCGGTAGGCACAAGTTCGATAAGTCAAACATTTAATAACACAAGCACAACATCTGATAGTGATTTACCTGTGTTATTACAAGCAGAACATGTAACAGAAAGTTGTATTAGCGGCCCTACAAACAGAACAGTAAAAGTAAAACCAAGTATTATTATTCAAATCGCTGCTGATAAAACAGAGATTTGTTCAGGTACACCTATCATTGTTAATAATTCTTCGTTAGGGGTAGGCAACCACATCTGGACAGTAAGAGATGAAAATAATATTGTTGTTCAATCTGATATAGGTGTTGGCTTACCAAATCCGGTAACATTAACTTCAGCTACATCTCGAAATTATTTATTCAATAATAATGCACCAGGAGGTGCAAATCCTAAAACCTATACCATCACTTATGAAATTGTAAATGATGCATTAGGAGTAACTTGTTCGGATAGCAGACAAATCCCCATCACTGTATATAGAAAAGCAAATGCTAACTTTCAGTTTACATCAGTAGATGCGGAACCTGCAACTGCTGTTATGGATATTATTTGGAGCTTAGGAAATGCACAAGCGCAAATTCAAAATACAACAGACCTAATCGAACCTGCCAATTTCTCTTATGAATGGGATTTCGATAGAGATGCAACTCCTGAAACTTCTACCACTACTGCAACTAACTTTACAGTTGATTACGCACAATATGGTGAAAGAGAAATTTCCTTGGTTGTAACAAACCTAAACGCGCCAGCTTCATTAGAGCGTTGTCAAACAAGAGTAAGAAGAATATTGAGTATTATACTTGAACCACTTGTTGCTGATTTTAACTTGACACCTAGCAATGTTTGTTTACCAGCGACACTTACCGTTAATTATGATGGTGTAACGACACCAACAGGTGATGTATTCATTTGGGAACTTTATGTCAATCCTGAAAACTCAGCAAACATAGAATTAGCCGCCACTTCCAATGGAATTGAACCTACTTTTGAAGTAACAAGAGCAGGAACATATTTTCTACGATTAACCAATAGAAATGCAATTACCAATCAATCCATAGGCCCTATTGAAAAAATTGCAACTGTGTACACTAACCCAGTTGCCAACTTCGATTTCCGTCAAACTGTTGTGTTCGTTCCAGATACTGAGTTGAAAATCATTAACCTCAGTGCGGATGCTAACATGTATGAGTGGGATTTTGGAGATGGTACTAAGTATTTTGATTTCGAACCTGTTCATAAATATAGAATTGAAGGTACTTATCCTATCAACTTAAAAGTTGGTCGTGATTACGGTGTAAAAGATTTTGATGGTGATGGTGATAATGATGGCAACTTGATTTGCTATGATGAAATTACCAAAGAGATTTTAGCGAAAGATGGTGGTATCACTAAAATACCAAACTCGTTTACGCCTAGTCCGAATGGCCCGAACGGTGGCAACAGTGGAAGTGGTTCGCTAAATGACGTATTCTTACCAATTACAGAAGGTGTAGAAGAATTCCAGATGCAAATCTTCGATCGCTGGGGTAATTTGGTTTTCGAAAGTCGCGACAAAAATCAAGGCTGGGATGGTTACGATAGAAATGCTAATGCTTTACCATCTGGTGTGTATGTGTATAAGTTAGTGTTGCGCCTCTCTAATGGTGAGCGCACAACAAGGGTTGGTGATGTTACACTTATTCGTTAACTTTCAGCTATGGTAAGATTCTGCCTCCTAATCTTTACTGGTTTAATTGTAGGTTTTGCTGTGCAAGCTCAAGACCCACAATTCTCACAATACTACTCGGCACCGTTGTATCTAAATCCTGGCTTTACAGGGATTACACCTCAACAACGTATTGTTGTAAACCATCGCATTCAGTGGCCCAACCTCCCGCAAGCTTTTGCAACGTATGCAGCATCTTATGATATTTTTGTGGAAGAATTGCGCAGTGGTTTTGGAGTTGTGGCAACGCGGGATAAAATGGGTTCTGCCGGATGGACAACCACGACTGTGAACGGATTATATTCTTTCAAGGTAAAGCTTTCCGAAAATCTGGTTTTTTCCCCAGGTATTTCTTTCGGTTATGGTATCAATGGTTTAGATAGAACTTTATTGAGATTAGAAGACGGACTTCGCTACCGCGATGGACAATCTGTTGACCCGGAATTGAATAAACTTGGCAACCAATCTTATTTCGATTTTGGTTCTGGTTTTATATTCTACAATCGAAACATTTGGTTAGGAGGTGCTTTTCATCACATGAATCAACCTAACTTATCTGTATTAGGTGATATCAGCCGTTTGCCCATGAAAGTTTCTATTCATGGTGGCGCTAAAATCCCTTTATACAGAGGACCAAAAACGATAGCTAAGATTTCTTATTTAACGCCCTCCTTTATTTATCGTCAACAAGGTCCGGCATTTAAACAGTTAGATGTTGGTATTAATTATCACATCGATCCTGTTTCAGTTGGCTTTTGGTACAGAGGCAAGCCTTTCGAAAAAACAGTAATCAATACCATAGCGCAAGATGCGATGATACTTTCATTGGGAATGTACTTCAAAAATCTTACAGTTGGTTACAGCTATGATTTCACTGTTTCTGAATTGCAAACCAGTGCCGGTGGTGCGCACGAAATCAGTTTAATTTTTGAATTCGTGGCAAAGCCAGTTAACAGAAGTGTGAAAAGAAAATACAGATTGATTCCTTGTCCAAGTTTTAATAGCAAGGAAGGATTCTGGAATTAATGATAGATACTGATACTGATAGTAAAGTTGAAAAGCCGCGAGATGCGGCTTTTTTTATCAGCCTTTGTTACCTTTACATGATTTTCAATCCGCATGAATCTAAAAGAAAAACTTAATCATCCCATTTTCGAGATTGTATCGAATGCGGCTACTCAAACCGGTTTCGAAACTTATGTGGTAGGTGGTTATGTAAGAGATTTGTTATTGAACCGGCCAAGCAAAGATTTAGATTTTGTTTGTGTAGGAAGTGGAATTGAATTGGCAAACCAAGTTGCTATATTATTAGGAAATAATATCCCTGTAAACTCATTTAAAAATTTTGGCACAGCACAAATTCCTTTCGAAGATTTTGATTTAGAATTTGTAGGCGCGAGAAAAGAATCCTATAGATCAGATTCGAGAAAGCCCATCGTAGAAGATGGCACATTAGAAGATGATCAAAAGAGAAGAGATTTTACCATCAATGCGTTAGCCATCAGTTTAAACAAAAATTCTTTTGGCGATTTGATTGATCCCTTTAATGGCTTGCAAGATTTACAAAGCAAGATCTTAAAAACGCCACTGGATCCTGCCATTACTTTTTCAGACGATCCTTTGCGCATGATGCGTGGCGTTCGTTTTGCATCACAATTGAACTTTGATATAGAAGCAGATACTTTTCAATCTATCATACAACAAGCAGAAAGATTAGCGATAGTATCACAAGAAAGAATCACAGATGAATTGAATAAAATAATTTTATCTAAAACACCATCGTATGGATTTAAACTTCTGTTTCAAAGTAAATTGTTACATCAGTTTTTTCCTGAGTTGGTAGCGTTACAAGGCGTTGAATATGTTGGTGGGAATGCACACAAAGATAATTTTTATCACACCCTTCAAGTTTTAGATAACGTTTCAAAATATAGCAATGATTTATGGTTGCGCTGGGCGGCCATTATGCATGACATTGCAAAACCTGCCACCAAACGGTACGATCCAAAAGTTGGCTTTACATTTCACGGACACGAGGACAGAGGAGCGCGCATGACGCCCAAAATTTTCAAGCGTTTAAAATTACCTTTGAATGATCGCATGTTGTTCGTGCAAAAATTAGTTCGCTTACATTTGCGACCTATATCGTTGGTGAAAGAAGTAACAGACTCAGCCATTCGCAGGTTATTGTTTGAAGCCGGAGATGATATTGATGCGTTGATGGCTTTGTGCAGAGCAGATATCACTTCAAAAAATCATGAAAAAGTAACACGTTTCCTTACCAATTTCGATAAAGTAGAAAAGAAGATGAAAGAGGTAGAAGCGAAAGATCATATTCGAAATTTTCAACCGCCCATAAGTGGTGAAGAAATTATGAATTTGTATAACATACCTCCTGGCAAATTAGTAGGCGATTTAAAGGAAGCGATAAAAGAAGCTATTTTAGAAGGTATTATTCCCAATGAGAAAGAAGCTGCAATCGCTCTTCTCACAAAACTAACTAAAGAGAAAGGAATTTTTGTTCAAAAATAATCGAAGCTATTTGCAACCTTTTTCTTTTTACCTTGTCTTTCCGGTAAATTAGAAGTGTGAACAATCGCTTTTTAGATAATCAGCAATCAATAATTGATAGATGTAAGCATGGCGATGAAAAAGCGTTTGAACAACTCTATACCTTGTATGCAAAAGCGATGTATAATGTTGCTTATCGCGTAACGGGTAGGGAAGAAGAAGCTGAGGATGTTTTACAAGATGCCTTCATTTCTGCATTTAAAAATATTCACGCTTATCGGGGCGATTCACCTTTTGGTGCGTGGTTAAAACGAATTGTCATCAATAAAGGAATTAATGTTTTGCGCAATCGAAAACAAGACATTGTACCTGTAGATGAAAAAACAGAATTGATACCAGAAGAAGAACCGTTTGTTTATAAAGAAGAATTGAATGTAGAAAAAGTGAGAAAAGCGTTGATGCAATTACCGGATGGTTATAGAAATGTTTTATCACTTTATTTATTGGAAGGATATGACCATCAGGAAATAGCTGAGATTCTACAAATAAATGAATCAACATCAAAATCACAATTGAACCGAGCAAAAGCAAAGTTAAAAGATATCTTAACAGAACAATTTTATGCAAGATGATTTAAAGAAATTGATTGAAAGCAACAGAGAAGCTTTCGATTCTAAAATACCTAGAGAAAAAGTTTGGCAGTACGTGAAAGCCTCGCTTTCAACAAAATCAATTTGGAGAAACAATAGCCTGCGTTTTTGGCAAGTTGCAGCTGTATTATTGCTTACTATTAATCTTGGTTTTTTATATAACTATTTTTCTGAAAGATCTATCCCATCTAACGTTGCCGACTTTAAAAATACAGAAGCATTTTATCAAAGTATGATTGCTGATAAAATGGATATCATTCAAGCAAATCAATCTGACTTAAATGGATTCACGCTAGATTTCCAACAATTGGAAGCGATGTATGCTGTTTTGCAAGAGGAATTTCAAAACAGACCCAGCGAAAAAGTTAAAGACGCGATGATTTTAAATCTATTAGTAAGAATCAACTTATTAAATAAACAATTGCAAGAAGTTGAAGAAAAAGAAAAGGCTAGTAAACAAGATGAAGAAAGGCAATCTTAATGCATAACCATTTTTTTACTCTTCTTAAATAATCCTTGTGTAGGAGAGAAGATAAGCGCGAGACTAAAGAAGATTCCACATACGATTGCTATAGCAGCTGCGATTGAACCATCTAGCCAGTAAGCTAGGTAATAACCTGAAACTGAAGCCAAAACACCTATTGCAATACTCAGTTTCATCATTAAACTAAAATCATCTGTTAACAAGTATGCTGTGGCTGCGGGTACAATCAATAAGGCTACTACTAATATAGCACCAACTGCTTCGAAAGAAGCAACAGTAGTGGCAGAAACCATGCTCATTAACACATAGTGCCAAATAGTAGTTGCAATGCCAATGCTGCTTGCATATGCAGGATCGAAAGAAGTGATGAGTAATTGTTTACCAAATAAACGAATGACAAGTAGGATAGAAATTAAAATAACCAACATCACCACACTCGCTTTTGGTATTTCATTAGTGAAAGAAAAAACCTGAATAGTATCTAAAGGCACATAAGCCAATTCTCCGTATAAAACACAGTCTTGATCAAGATCAACTTGTTCTGCAAAGACACTAATTAATACTACACCGATAGCAAACAACCAAGTAAACGTTACACCAATGGCTGCATCAGCTTGCAGTTTAGCTTGCTTGTTAAAAAACTCGATTAAAAAAGTGGTAAAGATTCCTACTGCTCCTGCGCCAATCAACATGGTAACAGAATCTCTGGAACCTGTAAATAAAAACGCAAGCACAATACCAGGTAAAACAGCGTGAGAGATTGCATCTCCAATCATGGCCATTCTTCGTAAAATCAAATAGCAACCTAATATCGCACAACAAGTTGAAACGAGAGAAGCTGTTAGTATTATCCAAAAATCTGTTGCCATATTATTGGTAAGGAATGATGGTTTGATGTGGATCTTTTTCAGGGAAATTAAGTTGCTGTTCCAACGCTGCTTCTAATTCAGGAGTTAAAAAGTGTTCAATGGTATCTGCATCTTCATGTACATGATCAGGCGCAATGTTGGCGTAAGTTGTTAAATACAATTCCCACAATCGATGTATTTTCACCAGTCTTTGTCCGCGCAATTTTCCGGCATCTGTTAATTGCCAGGCATTTTTTTGTTTGCTTACAAAACCATTGCGCATAAGTCTGTGCAATGAGTTACTCAAAATATTTTTAGCGAAGAATCTTTTATCTGAAATATTCGCTTCTTGTTGTGATAAGAAAAACTGATTTGTTTTTTCGCCTAATTGATACAATGTTTTTAAAACATTTTCGTCTTGAATTTGTCGCTTATATCGTTTTTGTTTTAAAATTTTATTGATAATTCCTTTTTTAGGAGACAGAAAAAAAGAAAGTAAAGCCAGTGTAGAAATAAAGATGACAATCCATGGTCCGGTTGGCATGTTGGGCGCACTATACGAAAGGTATGCTCCGGCAATACCGCTGAAGACACCAGTGATTAAAGCAATGGCTAACATGGTTTTGATGTTGTCAGTCCAATAACGCGCAACGGCAGCTGGAGTAATTAAAACGGCTGCCATTAAAACAACACCTACTGCTTGAATACCTATTACAACGGTTAATACAATCATTCCTGTTTGTAAAATCTCCAATGTTCTAACCGGAATACCACTACTCAAAGCAAAGTCTTTATCGAATGAAATTAAAGTAAACTCTTTAAATAAGAATAAAGTAAGAAGCATTAAGAGTAAGGCAACGATGGAGAAAGCAATAATATCTTCCATTACTAAAGCGGCAGCTTTGCCAAATAGAAAATGGTCTAATCCGGATTGATTGGCATTTCCATTTTTCTGAATGATAGTGAGCAAGAAAATACCAACAGCAAAAAAAACTGATAATACTAAACCGATGGCAGTATCTTCTTTAATTCTACTTCTATAGGTTATAAAATTGATACAGATTAGCGACAGCCAGCCGAAAGCAAATGCAGCAGGAATAAGTACCAATGGATTTTTTGTTCCTGAAAGCATAAAGCCAAGACAAATGCCGGGTAAAACAGCATGCGCAATGGCATCGCCTAATAAAGATTTTTTAGTTAAGAAGGTAAATGTGCCAACCATCGCAGCGCATGCCATAATGAAAATAATACCCAATGTTACATACCGAACATTGGGATCGGAAAAACTAAAAAAGTCAATCAGGTTTTCCATTACTTTTCGCGGTTTGGTAATTCTTCTCGTTTGAATAATTCGCCAACATCACTGAGTAATGTAAGTTTACCTCCATAAGTATGCTGTAGATTTTCTCTGTTAAATATTTCAGCTGTGGCACCATGCGCCACTAATCTGGTGTTGAGCATGATAAGCCAATCGAAATAAGAAGTAACAGCATGTAAGTCGTGATGAACAACAATAATGGTTTTACCTTGTTGGGTCATGTTCTGCAAAAGTTGTATAATGGTTTTTTCTGTAGCTGCATCTACTCCTGCAAAGGGTTCATCCATAAAATAAACATCAGCTTGTTGAGCAAGCGAACGCGCCAAAAAAGTTCTTTGTTGTTGTCCACCCGAAAGTTGAGAGATTTGTCGGTTAGCAAAGTTTTCCATGCCTACTTTTCTTAAGCAATCCATTGCCATTTCTTTATCTGCTGGTCTGATACTTTTAAACAGACCTAAACCCGCGTATCTTCCCATCAACACCACATCCAAAACCGAAACAGGAAAATCCCAATCCACAGAATTGCGTTGGGGAACATAACTTACTTTATTTCTTACTGTTTCTAAATCTTGATCAAATAATTTAATGTAACCACTGCTGAGCGGTAATAAACCCATGACAGATTTTATCAATGTTGATTTACCTGCACCGTTCGGACCGATAATACCAACAAGTTTTCCTTGTGGCAACGTTAGGTCTATATTCCACAATACAGGCTTACGATCAAACGCAACTGTTAAATCGTGAATTTCTAGAGCAGGTATATTTAAATTGGTATTTGCCATTATCTTAATGCGTTTACAATCGTGCGTGTGTTGTGTTTAACCATACCGATGTAAGTTCCTTCTGGTGTACCTTTTTCACCCATGGCATCAGAAAATAAATTGCCACCGATTACTACCGGCCAGCCTTTTGCTTGGCAACCTTGTAAAACAGCTTGCATCGATTTATCTGATACACTACTCTCAACAAAGATGGCTTTGATTTTATGGGTGATGATGAAATCTGTTAATGACTTTACATCGTTTAAACCAAATTCAGAAACAGTAGAAATACCTTGTAAGCCATGTACTTCTATGCCATAGGCATCGCCAAAATATCCAAATGCATCGTGTGCAGTAATTAGTATTCTTTGAGTAGGAGGGATGCTTTCAATTTCTTTTTTCACAAAAGCATGAAGTGAATCTAATTTCGATAAATAAATTTCAGTTTGTGTTTTATAAAATGTGGCATTCAATGAATCGCTTTTTTGAATTTGGTTTGAAATTGTTTCCACCACATTCTTCCAAAGCATTACATCAAACCAAACATGGGGGTCAGCTACACCTTCTTCAGTCAATCTTAAACTGTCTACCGGAATATTTTCAGCAACAGCTACAACTGTGCGATTGCGTTTCATCTTTTCTAATACTTCAGCCATTTTACCTTCCAGGTGTAAACCGTTGTAAAAAACAATATCAGCTTCAGTTAATCTTTTCAAATCGCCTTGAGTAGCTTTATATAAATGAGGGTCGACACCCGGTCCCATTAAACTGATAACTGTTGCCTTATCTTGCACAATGTTTTTAACCGCATCAGCTAACATTCCTGTAGTAGTAGTAATGGTTAAGGCGTTGGTTTTGTTTTCGTCTTTCTTCTTGCAGCTTACCATTAGCAAACTGATAAAAGTAAGTGTGATGTATAATTTTAATTTCATATAATTATTCGTTGTTTTTGATTAGAATATTTTCGGAGGTAGCTTTTGATAAAGTGATTTTTTGTTTGTTCTGTAATTGTACAATCATAGAACCATCGAAAGGTAAAATTTCTTTGATCTGAATTGTAACGCCCGGATATAAGTCGTATTTAGCTAAGTATTGTAAAAAAGTGGCAGAACCATCTTTGACTTCGGATACAATATACTTACTTCCATTTTTACCTTGAGACAAACTAAATTGTTTAACCTGTTTTACTTTTCCATTTTTATCTGGAATGGGATGACCATGTGGATCAGTTTCCGGATGACCTAAGAAAGCATCAAGTTTTTCAATTAATAAATTCGATTGAATGTGTTCCAATTGTTCTGCTACCTCGTGTACTTCATCCCATTGAAAACCTAATTTCTTTACTAAAAAAGTTTCCCATAATCTATGCTTACGCACAATGTATAAAGCGGTGGTTTTTCCTTTTTTGCTCAAGCTAACACCATAATATTTTTCATAAGCAAGCAAATCTTTATTGGCTAGCTTTTTAATCATGTCGGTTACGGTTGCAGCCTTGGTTTGCAAATGCAAGGCAATGTCGTTGGTAGATACGGCCAACTGACCAGCATCAGATAAATGATAGATGGCTTTGATGTAATTTTCTTCTGTAAAAGAAAGCATAATGTGATAACAGAAAGACAAAAATAAAAGTTTAGATTAATCTAAAAAAATAATTAGTGTGCTATGCTTTCAATGAGTTGATTTTCAGAGCTTTCCCAAAACCAATTTGGGTTGGTTATTTGATTTTTTGTATAGTTTTTTAATTTGTAGATGAACTCAGCAGCATTTTCGTGCTCGTTCCACACTAAACCTGTTTTTTCAGTTATGAGAAGAGTTGCATATTCGCTTTTGATTGAGGTAATGATTGGAAGTCCCGAAGCTGCGTATTCAAAATATTTTGTTGCTTTTTTGCCTTGTGTAGCAACATGTATCGGATAATCAATAAATCCAAAATCAGCTTGGCTAATGAGTTGATAAATAGTTGCATGAGCAACATATTCGCTTCCGCCAATTAATTGAATTTGCGGATAAGGTTGAATCAATTCCTTTAGGTTTTGCAAAAAATTATAATCATAGCTATGACCTGCTATGGTGAATTGAAAACGCTCATCTTCTTTTAATATGTATTTCGCAAATTCAATAAACCTCAAAACACCTGTACTACTTGCTAATGTGCCGGTAAATAAAATGGAATGATATCCTAGGCTTTTGTTGGGAATAGTAAACTGCTTCGAAGCTCTGTTTTCAACCACGTAAATAGATTGATTAGGAAGAAAGGAAAGTTGTGTTAGGTAACAACTTTCAGCTAACCAGAAAACATCTATTCCATACGATGTCATTTTTTGTTTCCAATTCATGTAATGACTTAGAAGCGAATCAATCCATTTATTTTTTTGCCGCAGTTTTATATTCAACGCGTAATTTTCACGAACATCATAGACAACTTTAACAGCAAAAAAAAGACGATAGATGACAGCCATCCATAGAAGTTCATGACTTGCGATTACTACCACTTGAGGTTTTAAAAAGAGAAGTTTACGAAAAACCCAAAATGGAATAAACCATCTTTTTAAACTTAATCTCTTTTTGATTATATGATGATGAAAAAAAATATCTTCTATTTTTTGAGTGTTATTAGTATTTCCATTACCAAAAAGATGCACTTCAAAACCTTTTCTGGCAAAACTGCTTCCGATTTTTTCAAACATGCGGGTATCATCCACAGGTTTTAATACCGAAGCCACCACTATTTTCATTTTTTTACTTTCTTGCATCTCAATTCAAAGTTAAGGAAAGCATGAAGGAATTAATAGAGAAAGCTTGGAACGATCGTTCTATGCTTCAACAAGCAGAAACACAAGCAGCTATCAGAGAATTAGTGAATCAATTAGACAAGGGTTTAATCAGAGTGGCTGAGCCAACAGAACAAGGATGGCAAGTGAATGAATGGGTTAAAAAGGGTGTAATTCTTTATTTCCCTATACAAGCGATGGAAACCATTGAAGTAGGTCCATTCGAATTTCATGATAAAATTGCCTTGAAGAAAAATTATAAAGCATTGGGCGTGAGAGTAGTGCCACATGCCATTGCGCGACATGGTTCGTTTTTACAAAAAGGTGTAATCATGATGCCTTCCTATGTAAATATTGGAGCTTATGTAGATGAAGGAACCATGGTCGACACCTGGGCTACAGTAGGAAGTTGTGCACAGATTGGTAAAAACGTTCATTTAAGTGGTGGTGTTGGAATAGGAGGCGTGTTAGAACCTGTGCAAGCTGCACCTGTGATTATTGAAGACAATGCTTTTATTGGGTCGCGTTGCATAGTGGTGGAAGGAGTAAGGGTTGGTAAAGAAGCTGTATTAGGTGCCAATGTGGTACTAACCGGAAGTTCTAAAATCATTGATGTAACAGGTCCTAGTCCTGTCGAATACATGGGATATGTACCTGAGCGTTCCGTAGTTATACCGGGTTCTTATACTAAAAAATTTCCGGCCGGAGAGTTTCAAGTGCCATGCGCTTTGATTATTGGAAAAAGAAAAGAAAGTACCGATAAAAAAACTTCCTTGAATGATGCCTTACGCGACAATCAAGTGGCAGTTTAAGTTTGGCACATCGATTGAGTGAACATCATAAACAGATAAGGTAAATTTCATTCTGTTTTCATATCGAATGTTTATTTTTGATGTATGAAGAAGCGGGTTTCCTTTTTGCTGACTTTATTGGTTCCATTTCTATTGGCAACTACAAAAGAAGAAATTCATCCTGTAGTAAAGCATGATAGTTTCCAAAAAGGCGAGTTTATCAAATACAAACTTAGCTATGGTATTTTTACAGTAGGCAGAGGCAAGGCGGAAATCAGTAAGCAATATTACATGATGAATAACCGCTATTGCTATAAGGTGGATGCTTTTGGTAACACAAGCGGCATGGTAAGTTGGGTAACAGATGTTGATGACCATTGGGGTGCTTATATTGATACTGCTTCCATTTTACCGCACATGAGTTACCGCATTATTCGCGAAGGACGATATAAACTAGACGAATACACAACTTTCGATCACGAGAAAAGAATTGTTTCTGTTAAAGCATTAGACAAAAACACTGGCAAGTTCAAAGAATCTAAACAATACGAAACCGGCTTTCATACTCGCGATATGCTAGCTGGTTTTTTATACATGCGCACATTGGATTTTTCTGCATTAAAACCTGGTGATACAGTGATGATAAAAGGTTTTTTTGAAGATACATTTTATCAACAACCTATTGTTTATCACGGTAAAGATGTAGTAAAAGTGAAATTCGGAAAAGTGCGGGCATTAAAGTTTAAACCCGTCATGCCAGATAACAAATTGTTTGATGGCGAGAATTCAATTACGGCTTGGTTTTCGGATGATAAAAACAGAATACCTTTAAAGATTGATGCGGCTATGTTTATCGGAAGTGCAGGTGTAGAATTAACAGATTATGGCAACCTGAAGCATCCTTTGAACATGGTTAAATAATTTTATTGATGATTTACTAATACCTCAAACTTGGCTTTCGTAATTGGTTTTATGAGGTAGTCTTCAACCTGTTCGTTTTCTTTAGCCTTATTAATGTCAGTCGGGTCAATCGAAGAGCTAACCATATAAATAGTAGGTTGCTTGGCGAGGTTAACTTTCATCTTTTCAAAATCTTGTAAAAACATCCAACCATCAACATAAGGCATATTAATGTCAAGAAGAATAATATCGGGTAGTAAATCAGGATTATTAATATTCTCAGAAAAAAAAGTTAAGGCTTCAGCACCGTTAGCAAATTGGTTGATGTTTAATTCCGGATTAATGGCACGCAGCATGCGAGATGATGTTAATTGAAAAACATCATCGTCATCGATTAATGCTATAATGGGCGCTGCCATCAGGTAGGATTGTATTCATTAAAATTAACAATAAAAGTGGTACCATTGTTCACTTTGCTTTCGGCTTTAATGGAACCACCCATAGCTTCAATCTGATTTTTGATCATAAAAAGTCCTATTCCTCTGCTTTCTGGATGTTCGTGAAAGGTTTTATGCAGTTTAAACAACTTTTGACCATTTTTTTCCAGATCGATTCCCAGACCATTGTCTGAGCATGTCATGATGCAAACACCATTTTTTTTCTCAGTTTTGATTCGAATAATTGGTGGCACATTTTTTTTGCTATACTTAATGGCGTTGCTAATTAAGTTGAGCATGATACTGTCTAAATAAACCTTTGGATAGAATATCGTTTCACACGCAGAGAAATCAGCTTCAATTATGGTATTGCTCTGCACAATTTGGGTGTGCAATAAAAGTTTAGTGGCAGCCAGTGTTTCAAAAAATGATAGATTAGTTTTTTCAATATTGGTGTTTTGTTTGATGCGCAAAACTTCATGTAATTCAGTTAAAGTTGATTGAATTTTCTCTGCTGATACTTTAAGTAAATTAAGGTATTCTGATTTCTCTGCTTCTGTTACGCTGTTTTCGATAAATTCTAACAATGTGATGATGTTTCCTACAGGAGACCTAAGGTTATGAGATACAATTTGGGTGAACTCTTCCAGTTGGTCGTTCTTTAGTTTTAAATCTTCTGCTATAGCGATTAGTCTGGCATTTTGTTCGGAAATTTTTTGTTCAGATTTTTTTCTTTCAGTGATGTCTCTAAACTCTGTTACTCTAATTTCTTTTCCCTTGTAGGGTGTATTTTTTCCTCTTATTTCAAGAAAGTATCTTGTTCCATCTTTTTTAATTCCTTCGGTATCATAAGGTTTTTCGTAGCCTGAAACAATTCTTTCTAAGACGAAACTTCTGTATTCTTCAGCTATTAAGTTTAAACCATTCATCCCGATGAGTTCATTATAGGAATATCCTGTTATTTCGCACAAACCCTGGTTACAATCGATAATGATTCCCTTATCATGCATTCCGATTCCTCCGAACGAAGCTTCTTGTAAGGATCTAAATCTTTTTTCACTTTCGATTAAATCAGTTTGGTATTTTTTATTCTCAGTTATATCGGTAAGAGTTACTACAAGCTGATTTACTTTACCTTGTTTATCTGTTAAAGGTTGTGATTGAAGAATAATCCATTTTACTTTTTGTTGTTCATGTTCTATACCAACGATTATATCTTTCTTCTTTGATTTGCTTCTGGTAGAAAACTGCAGTATTAAATCTTTTTCTTGGTAGCGCGTGCCATCTTCTTTCATTAATTTATTTTCAAGAGCGAGTCCCACTAATCCAAATGGATGATAGTTTAAAATTTCCTGCGCTTTATTGTTGGTGACAATAACTTTTCCATTTGCATCATAAACAAGAACGCCTATGGTGAGTTCACTTATTAATTTTTGAAATTTTCCTTCAGCCTCTAACCGATCTGAGATGTCGTTCATCATGCCCAACATCGTTTGTGCTTTGCCATCTTCACCAGCTAAGAAAAAACCTCTGTCATGCAGGTGGATATATTTGCCAACTTTATTTTTAAACCGATAGGAAACGTCATATCTGGAAACATTTTCCATGGCTTTATCAAGCAAGGCAATCGCTTGTTCTCTGTCTTCCGGATGTATTCGTTTCTCCCAAGCGTCAACATTACCCATTTCTTTATGCGTGTAACCTAATGTTTCAATAGATTCGCCTGACCATTGAATTTTTCCAGATTTAATTTGATAATCATAAAGAACAACGCCTGCGGATTTTGCAATCAAATCGAATCTGTTTTTCCAATTTGCTCGATCTGATTCTATTTTTTTTTCAGAGGTAATATCTCTAACAATACCGGCAATCTTCGTTACTTTTCCTTTAGTGTTTTTAATGATATTACCTACACCTTCAATCCATTTTATCTTTCCATTTTTTAGTTTTAACCTATGTTGAATTGTGTAATTCTTACCTTTAGTAAACGCATTTTCGATTGTTTTAGAAATTTTGTTTCTGTCTTGTGGATGAATGAGTTTTAAATAACTTTCATATCTGCAATCAAATTCTTTAGGTTTTACATCATAAAGCTTATAAACTTGGTCGGACCATTCAATGACATCGCTACCTACAATCCACTGCCAAAAACCCATACCGGAGTTTTCTATTGATTCCACAAGCGAAGATTCATTCCTACTTATCTTTAAAGAAAGCCTTGGCTTTTGCCTCATTTTCTTTTTTAGGGTCTTCTTCATAGTGTCTAAAGGAAGTGGCAAAAAAAGGTATAACCTTAATTGTCAACATATAAATTCAATATAGCTTATTATACTCAACAAAATTCTGCAAGTTTATCTCGAAACATACATTTGGATTTACAACAGAATTCATCTTAATTTAAGGTAACCTAACTTTTATATCATGCTTAAAGAATTTAAAGCTTTCGCCATGCGTGGCAATGTGGTTGACCTTGCAGTGGGGGTCATTATCGGTGCAGCCTTCACAACAATTGTTAATTCCCTTATTTATGATATTTTAACTCCTTTGCTTTTAAAGCCTGCATTAGATGCAGCTCACCTCAGTAAACTAGAAGATTTAACTGCTTTGGGTGCTGTAAAATATGGGAAATTCATTGCAGCAACCATCAACTTTTTAATTGTGGCTTTTGTTTTATTCATGATTGTAAAGGCAATGAATGCCGCACAGAAGAAAGAAGATGCAAAACCTGCGTCATCTGCCGAACCACCTGCCGATATTAAATTGCTAACTGAGATAAGAGACTTACTTAAAAAATAAATGCAAAATATTTTAAAATGGATGGATGTAATTGCCTTAGCTGCTAAGGGTAATTTAAAGCCACCTCATCGCATTGAAAAAACGGATGAAGAATGGCGTGCCATCCTGAGTGAAGAAGAATTTTATGTATGCAGAAAAAAAGGTACAGAGCGACCTTGGTCTGGCGAATATTGCGAAGCGCATCAACCGGGCTTGTATGCTTGTCGTTGTTGTGGCACTGTACTATTCGATTCCCGAACCAAATTTGAATCGGGCACAGGCTGGCCAAGTTTTACTCAATCTGTACAACCGGAAGTAATCAAATATGCCAAAGATACAAGTTATGGAATGGTAAGAGTTGAAGTAGAATGCAATATTTGTGATTGCCATTTAGGACATGTTTTTCAAGATGGTCCACCACCTTCAGGCTTGCGCTATTGCATCAATTCTTTATCGATTAAATTGGTAGAAAATTCTTAACCATTCATGTTTGTATTCGAGCATCCGGTTACCATAAAACCAACAGATATTGACGAAATGAACCACGTGAACAACGTGGTTTATTTGCGTTATGTACAAGAGATTGCCGAACTGCATTGGAAAACCCACGCACCCACAAGTTTACAACAAGAAGTAGCTTGGGTAGTAGTAAGGCACGAAATAGATTATCTCTCAGAAATTAAACCCCATGATATTATTCTTGCGCGAACTTGGTTAGCCGAAAAGAAAGGTGCAACCAGTTTTCGCCATGTTGAATTATTAAATACTCAAACTAAAAAGATTGTAGCTAAAGCGGTTACAACTTGGTGCATGCTCGACAGGCAAACACTTCGCCCCAAAAGAATAGAAGATCAAATTGAATTTTATTTAAAATCTGCGAAGCAATCTGATTAACCTTTCGCTTGCTTACCTTTGCCGCAATGAAACCTTTTGAATCGTACAAAGAAACAGTTGCGTTTTTGTTTCAGCAATTGCCCATGTTTCAACGCGTAGGGCAAGTAGCCTATAAAAAAGATTTAACGAATACACTTGCACTATGCGAAGCCTTGGGTAACCCTCAACATGCAATCAAAACCATACATATTGCAGGCACCAATGGAAAGGGAAGTACATCGCACATGCTTGCTTCTATTTTGCAAGAAGTGGGTTACAAAACCGGACTTTATACTTCGCCTCATTTAAAAGATTACAGAGAGCGAATTAAAATAAATGGAAATTATATTACAGAAGAGGAAGTAGTATCATGTGTCAATCTTTTATTGCCTGTAATTGAAAAAGTACAACCTTCATTTTTTGAATTAACGGTTGCCATGGCCTTGCATTATTTTGCCAAAGAAAAAGTAGATGTTGCCGTAATTGAAGTTGGTTTAGGCGGAAGATTAGACTCTACCAATGTTATCACACCGGAGTTGAGTGTTATTACCAATATTGGTTGGGATCACACGGATTTATTAGGCGATACTTTGCCTTTAATTGCAAAAGAAAAAGCAGGTATCATCAAGTATAAAATTCCGGTTGTGGTCAGCGAAAGAAATTTTGAAGTTGAAGAAGTTTTTTTATGGAAGGCAGAAGCAGAAGAGAGTCAATTAGTTTTTGCCGAAGATGTGTACACGGTTATGAGCGAGGATGAAAAACTCATAACCAAATTTGATGTACTATGGAATCACGAACCATTTTTAACTATAGAACATTTTCCTTTAGGTGGTTTATACCAAAAGAAAAATATTACTGGCGTGTTGATGGCTTGTGAGCTGTTAAATGAATCAGGCTTCATCATAGAAAAACAAAAAATTATTAACGGATTACAAAACGTAATTACAAACACAGGTTTAAAAGGTCGTTGGCAGATTTTACAAAGAGATCCTTTTATTGTTTGCGATACTGGTCATAATCTCAATGGTATTAACTATGTGTTGGAACAAATAAAGAGAACGCCACATCAAAACTTGCATATCGTGTGGGGCATGGTAAAAGATAAAGACCATGAAAAGATTTTAGCTTTACTGCCGAAGCACGCGCAGTATTATTTTTGTCAGGCGAATATTCCGCGGGCAGAATCAGCAACAATCTTAGCAGAGAAAGCAGCTAAATTTGAATTAAAAGGAGAAGTAATAGCAGACGTAAACGAAGCAATAGAAAAAGCCAAACAAACAGCACAGAAAGATGATATGATTTTTATTGGAGGCAGTACATTTGTGGTGGCAGAAATAAATAATTTGTAATGGGAAAAAGAAAGTTAGAGCGATTTAAAGTAATTGAGGAGAATACAAATGTAGTTGAACCTTCTAAAGAGTTTTACCACGACATGAAGGGTCAGTGGAATATTTATTTCAAAAATGAAAACCCTATTACAATTGAATTGGCTTGCGGCAGAGGGGAATACACCTTAGGTTTAGCTGAAATTTTTTCGGATAGAAATTATATTGGGATAGATATAAAAGGAGAACGCATTTGGAAAGGAAGCAGCACAGCATTGGAGAAGAAATTGAATAATGTGGCTTTCTTGCGTACGCACATCATCATGATTGAAAACTTCTTTGCACAACATGAAGTAGATGAAATATGGATTACTTTTCCCGATCCTCGTCCTAAAAAACGAGATATTAAAAGAAGGCTGACTTCACCTCGGTATTTGGATATGTATAAAAATTTAATCAAGCCAGGTGGCATGATTCGATTTAAAACTGATAACACAGCTTTATTCGATTATACGTTAGAAGTTTTGCAAAGTAGGGGTGATGTAAAAGACTTAGTATTCACCCACAATGTATATCAATCAGAACTCAGACCCGAATGTTTTGATATTAAAACAAAGTATGAGCAAATGTTTGCTGCCGAAGGCGAAACCATAAAGTATTTGAGGTTTCATTTTTAGTAAGTGACAACAAGGCCTCATCCCTAAATCCCTTCTCCTATGGAGAAGGGATTTTTATTTTTTTTCACTATTTAATTTCTATTTAACAACTAACATCGAAAAACCAATAACGAATAACAACCTGAAATAACAATTTGGTAATACAGCCTATGCAACCAGTTAATATAACCGAGATACTTTTGTTCATTACTTCATCATAGGTTTAGGTTACCTCAGGCTGCAAAGTCGCGGGGTTTCCTTTTTTATAGCATGGCAAAAAAACGTAAAAAAAGAGAAGTAGAATTAGTTGTATTATCTGATATACATTTAGGCACCTATGGTTGTCATGCCGAAGAACTGTTACGCTATCTAAAATCAATCAAACCCAAAAAAATTATTCTCAATGGCGACATTATTGATATGTGGCAGTTCAGTAAACGCTACTGGCCTAAATCACATATGCAAGTTGTTAAACACATCACCAGTTTATTAACAAAAAATACTAAAATCATTTACCTGACCGGCAACCACGATGAAATGCTGCGCAAATTTGCAGGTTTTAGATTAGGAACTTTTACTATCGACAACAAAGTAGTGTTGAAAGTAAACGGACAAAAAGCTTGGGTTTTTCATGGTGATGTTTTTGATGTTACGATGCAATACTCTAAATGGTTAGCGAAGTTAGGTGCTATTGGGTATGATACTTTAATTTTGTTGAATGCATCTGTTAACTGGTTGTTGAATAAATTAGGAAGAGAAAAAATATCTTTATCTAAACGTGTAAAGGATTCTGTTAAAGGTGCCGTTAAATTCATCAACGATTTTGAAATAACAGCAGCAGAAATTGCTATTCAGAATGGGTACGATTACGTAGTGTGCGGGCACATTCATCAGCCCGAAATAAAAACAATAGAAACTGATAAAGGTAGCGTGGTGTATTTAAACTCTGGCGATTGGGTAGAAAACCTGACTGCCTTAGAATACGCCAATAATTCCTGGACAATTTACCGGTACTTTGACGATCCTGTGGCTAAATCTATTAAATTGCCTAAACGACTTCGTGATAAAATGAACAACGATGAAATTTTTCGCGATCTGGTCAGTCAATTCGTAACCAAAAAACAGTGAAAATTCTTTATGCCATACAGGGTACAGGCAACGGACATTTGGCTCGTGCCGAAGATGTTGTGCCTGCATTAAAACAACATGGAGATGTTGATTTGTTTGTGAGTGGTGCACAAGCAGATATTAAACTTCCTTTTCCCATTCAATACAAATCAAAAGGATTAAGTTTTTATTTTGGAAAGAAAGGTGGTGTTGATTTGTATAAAACATTGAAAAAGAATAGTTCGAAAGATGTTTTCAAAGAAATAAAAAGTTTTCCGGTAGAGAAATATGATTTAGTGGTGAATGATTTTGAACCTATTACGGCTTGGGCATGTAGAAAAAAAGAAATTCCTTGCGTTGGTTTAAGCCACCAAGCAGCGCTTCAGTCTCCCTTCGTGCCTAAACCTAAGCACTACGATCCGGTAGGAGATTGGATTTTAAAACATTACGCACCCGTACCAACCTGGGTTGGTTTTCATTTCGAAAAATTTGATAAAAACATATATACACCCGTTATTCGAAGTGGTATGCGTTTGGCAACGAATACAGACAGAGGACATTATACGGTGTATTTACCTGCTTACGATGATAAAAAATTAGTTCCATTGTTAACTAAATTGCCACAAGTTCGATGGCATGTTTTTTCTAAGCATGCAAAGTCACCCTATCATATCGGGAAGTTATCTGTTTATCCGGTTAACAAAGAAGAATTTGAAGCAAGCTTAACCTCAGCAACAGGTGTATTGTGTGGAGCAGGTTTTGAGACACCTGCAGAAGCACTATACTTAAATAAGAAAGTAATGGTTGTTCCCATGAAAAACCAATACGAACAACATTACAATGCCATTGCTTTAAAAAAGTTAGGTGTTCCCGTTTTAAAGAATGTTAAAAAGAAACGCTTAGATAAAATCACCGAGTGGATAGAAAGTAATACACGAATAGAAGTTTCTTACCTAAATGAAACAGAGTTAGCAGTTGCAAACGCAATTGAAGCAGGAAAGAAGTTAAAATAAAAGAAGCCCGAATTTCGGGCTTCTTTCTTATACGACAACGTTAACAATTTTATTAGGTACAACAATTATTTTCTTAGGTGTTTTACCTTCGGTCCACTTTTGAATTGTTTCCGATTCTAACACAGCTTTTTCAATAATCTCTTTAGCAGTATCAACAGGGAAAGTCATTTTCGATCTTACTTTTCCATTAACAGAAATGGGATATTCGAAACTGCTTTCCGTTAAATACTTTTCATCATGCATAGGAAATTGTGCATGGAAGATACTGCTACTATGACCAAGTAAACTCCATAACTCTTCTGTGATGTGAGGTGCATAAGGAGCTAAGGCAATACAAAGTGGTTCAAGAATATTTCTCTTTTTACATGCAAGCGAAGAGAGTTGGTTAGTACAAATCATGAATTCACTTACCGTGGTATTGAAAGAAAAATTCTCAATATCATGAGCTACTTTCTTTAATGTTTTGTGTAAAATTTTCAATTCTTCTGCTGTGGCTTCTTCATCAGTAACGCTGAAATTGCCTTGCTTATCATGAAATAAATTCCAGAATCTTCGTAAGAATTTATACACACCATCTATGCCTTGTACATTCCAGGGTTTAGAAAGTTCTAAAGGACCTAAAAACATCTCGTACAAACGAAGCGTATCTGCACCATAGTTCGAAACTATTTCATCAGGGTTAACAACGTTGTATTTCGATTTCGACATTTTTTCTACTTCTGTTCCACATAAGTAGGATCCATCTTCTTCTAAAATGAACTCAGCATTTTTAAAATCATCTCGCCAGTTTTTAAACTTTTCGATATCTAGCTTATCAACATCAACAAAACTGATATCTACATGTAACGCTGTTGTTTCATAGTTTGATTTTTTAGATTGAGAAACAAATTGATTTGTTCCATTAACCCGATACACAAACTTAGACATACCTTGTATATGTCCCTGATTGATTAATTTCTTAAAGGGTTCTTCTGCATTCACAAAGCCTAAATCGCGCAAGGCTTTGCACCAGAAGCGTGCATACAGCAAATGACCGGTGGCATGTTCACTTCCACCCATGTATAAATCAACTTCTTTCCAATACTGTTGAATGTTGGCATCGCAGAAGGCATTATCATTATGCGGATCCATATAGCGGAACCAATACCAACTCGAACCTGCCCAACCTGGCATGGTTGTTAGCTCGAATGGATATTTGTTTTCTGCACCTTGCTTCGCATATCCCCAATCCTTTGCTCTTGCTAAGGGCGGATCACCGGTAGCGGTCGGTTTATATTCATCAATCTCCGGTAAAATAATGGGAAGTTCACTATCGGGTACGATTTGCGGAATACCATTTTTATAATACACCGGAAAAGGTTCACCCCAATACCGTTGTCGCCCAAAGATGGCATCGCGCATTCTGTAATTGGTTTTGCCATACCCAATGCCTAAGGTTTCCACTTTTTCAATTCCTTTTTCAATAGCTTCATCAACTGTTAAGCCATTTAAAAAATCTGAATTGATAATTTTCGCATCCCAACTTACAAAGGCTTCTTTCTCCACACTCGGTCCTTCTACAACTTGAAGAATAGGTAAGGTAAAATGTTTGGCAAAGCGATGATCTCTTTCATCGTGTCCGGGAACTGCCATAACAGCGCCTGTTCCATAACCAGCCAATACATAATCAGAAATCCAAACAGGAATACGTTCACCGTTAAAAGGATTAATGGCGTAACTTCCAGTAAAAGCACCGCTTACACGTTTCACATCGGCCATTCTTTCGCGTTCGCTTCTGTTTTTGGCTTGTTCTACATATAGCTGAACGGTATTTTTTTGTTCTGCAGTTGTGATTTCCTCTACCAACTCATGTTCAGGTGCTAATACTAAAAAGGTAACTCCGTAAATGGTATCAATGCGTGTCGTAAATACTTTTATACCTTTTGTTTTATCGTGGGCTAGGCTAAAACTTAATTCGCAACCTCTTGATTTTCCAATCCAGTTGCGCTGCATTTCTTTTACAGCTTCGGGCCAATCGATGGAATCTAATCCGGTTAATAATCTTTCTGCATAAGCAGAAATGCGCATGCTCCATTGTAACATCTTCATGCGTTCAACAGGATAACCACCCCGTTCGCTTACGCCATCTTTTACTTCATCATTCGATAAAACAGTTCCGAGTGCGGCACACCAATTCACCATGGTTTCGCTTTGGTAAGCGATGCGATAATGTTGAAGAAAATTTTCTTTTTCTGCTTCGTTCATGGCAAGCCATTGTTGAGCGTTAACTTGTGGTGTATCTTCATCACAAGCTGCTTGCAAGTTTGCATTACCTTGTTGGTTCAGATGTTGAATTAAGGTTTCAATGTGTTCAGCTTTGCCATGCGGAAAATCAGCCGAAGGTTTCAAATTGTACCAAGCATTAAAAAGTTGTGCAAAAATCCATTGTGTCCATTTGTAATAATCCGGATCACAGGTTTGAACTTCTCTACTCCAATCATAAGAAAATCCAATCTGGCGCAATTGTCTTTTATAGGTTTCTATGTTTTTAGCCGTAGTAATAGCAGGATGTTGTCCGGTTTGAATAGCATATTGTTCAGCAGGTAAACCAAAAGCATCGAAGCCCATGGGATGCAACACATTAAAACCTTGCAAACGCTTGTAGCGCGCCACAATATCTGACGCGATATAACCGAGAGGATGCCCCACATGCAAACCTGCACCCGAAGGATAAGGAAACATGTCTAATACATAGTATTTCGGTTTATCTGAGTGGTTTTCTACCCGGTAGAGTTGTTTTTCTTCCCAAATGCGTTGCCATTTCTCTTCAATTTTCCTGATTTCTTCTTTACTGTAGTCGGCCATGTTGCGTCAATAAAAATTAGCGAACCGCAAAAGTAAAAAACTAGCGTATCACTAAAAAATGACATTTTCTGTTAATGGCTAGAATTGACCAGCATTCCATTATTACAGTTCAGCAGGCCAATCCTACAACTCGGTAAGTATTTTTATGCTGTGCCTTAGAATGAACACAATTTCGAAGCATGAAAACATGCTTACTATTATTTTTTGCTTTGATACAGACACTCGCATTGGCGCAAACCAAAATTTCGGGAATTGTTACGGACGAAAAAGGAGAAGTAATTCCGGGTGCAAATGTTTCGATAGTTGGAGCGTACGATGGCGCCAGCACCAACGAAGAAGGAAAGTTTCAGTTTACTACACAAGAAAAAGGTGCTCTGGTTCTAGCTGTTTCATTTATTGGCTACAAACCTTTCCAACAAAATATAACAGCGAACGGAAATCCTATTCAAGTAACCATCACATTAAAGGAAAGCATTAACGAATTAGAAGCTGTGGTAATTACGGCTGGTTCGTTTAATGCAAGTGATGAATCGAGACGAACAGTTTTTAAAGCGTTAGATATTGCAACTACAGCTGGTGCAACTGCTGATATTGCCGGAGCTTTGAACACCTTACCCGGCACACAAAAAGTAGGAGAGAGCGGACGATTATTTGTACGTGGTGGCGATGGAACTGAAACCAGAACATTTATAGATGGTATGTTGGTACTCGATGCGTATGGTGCAGCTGCGCCCAACACGCCTTCGAGAGGAAGATTTTTGCCTTTCATGTTCAAAGGAACAAGTTTTAGCACAGGTGGATACTCTGCTGAATATGGGCAAGCTTTATCTTCTGCTTTGGTATTAGATTCTAAAGATACAGAGAGCATCACACGTACAGATATAGGTTTGCTTTCTGTTGGAGCCGATGTTGCGCACACGCAAGTTTGGAACAAAGCATCGCTGGCAGGTAAAATTCAATACACCAACATCCGGCCTTACTTTGGTTTAATCAACCAAGAGATTGAGTGGGACAAAGCGCCTTTATCCTACGAAGGTAGCGCAGCATTCCGTCAGCAGGTAGGTAAAACAGGTTTGTTGAAAGTATTCGGTAATTTTAATCAATCCGATTTCTCTTTATTCGAGAAAGATATTTTGGATGAAAACCAGCGCACTCGTTTTCAATTAAATAATGGTTATCGATACATCAACACAGCTTATAAACAAGCCATCAGTAAAAATTGGAATATGCGCAGTGGCACTTCTTTTACATATATTAAAAATGATATTGGTATTGGAGAAAGAAAGGTTGATGAGGTAGATAAAGGAATACACACAAAGTGGGTTGCTGAAAGTTCGTTATCAGATGCAGCAGAAATTGTATTGGGTGCAGAATGGATTAATCACTCGTATGATGTAAAGGTGGATACTTCTGTTTATTCACTTCAGTTTAAAGAAGATGTATTGGCTTCGTTTGCTGAGAGTCAATATTACATCAGTAATAATTTTGTGATTAAAACAGGTGTTCGCACTGAATATAATTCATTGCTGAATAAACTGGCTGTTGATCCACGATTTTCATTAGCCTTTAAACCTGGTAAAGAAGGACAATTCTCTTTTGCATACGGTCGATTCAGACAAAGTCCACGCAATGAATATGTAAGGATGAATTCAACTTTACAACAAGAGTTATCCAGTCATTACATTCTGAGTTATCAACTTATAGAAAACAGCCGAACCTTCAGAGCTGAAGTGTATTACAAAGAGTATGAAAATCTGGTTACCCAAAATCAAATCACCCAGCGCCTGGCAAACGATGGAGCGGGTTATGCAAAAGGTTTTGAATTATTCTGGAGGGATAACCGCAGCATCGAGCGTTTAGATTATTGGTTATCCTATTCCTACTTAGATACAAAAAGAAAGCAGGGAAATTTCCCAGAACAAGTGATGCCCTCTTTCGCATCGGCACATAATTTTTCTATCGTGGGTAAATATTACTTCGTGGTATTGAAGTCACAAGTGGGTTTAACGTACTCCTATACGAGTGGAAGACCTTATCATAACCCTAACCAAAATAAATTTATGAATGGCCGAACTCCCTACTATAGCGATTTAAGTTTCAATTGGAGTTACCTACCCAAACCTAACATCATCGTTCATTTCTCTTGCACCAACGTATTGGGCAGAGATAACATTTTTGGATATCAATTCTCTAATCAGCCAAATAACGAAGGAATATATTTATCCAGACCCATCAGGCAAGCAGCACCAAGATTCATTTTTCTAGGTGTTTTCATTACCCTTTCAAAAGACAAAGTAAACAATCAATTACCATCACTTTAATTATAATAACTATGAAAATTAAATTCAGATTATCCCTTGTACTCGTATGTCTTACAGTTTTGTTCGCACAGGCTGAAGACGACAAGTATGTAAACACGATGAAGAAGCAAATCCTCGCAGTTTATCAGGCGCAAACAGTTGAAAGCTTAGCAGAAGTTGTGAACACGTTCGATCGAATTAGCGCAGTAGAAAAAGAAAAATGGGAACCCTTGTATTATGCAGCTTTTGGTAGGGTGATGATGGCCACCAGAGAAACCGATAACAAAAAGAAAGATGCTTATTTAGAGATAGCTTTAAAAAACGTAGAAGCTGCCAAACAAATAGCATCAGCTGATGTTTCCGAAGTGGTAGCTTTAGAAGGATTTGTATATATGATGATGGTAACGGTAGACCCTGCCAGTCGCGGACAGCTATACTCTGGCAAAGCATTTGCAGCGTATCAAAAAGCGTTACAAATCAATCCGAATAATCCACGTGCATTATCATTATTAGCGCAAATGCAATATGGTACAGCGAAATTTTTCAATGGATCAACTGATGAAGCTTGCCAAACCGGACAAGCAGCAGTAACTAAATTTAAAGAAGAGAAAGATGAAATTTCATTGAAACCCATATGGGGCAAAGGCATGGCAGAGAAATTTTTAAGTCAGTGTAAATAAATTTAAATAATATTGTAAAGATGAAAATAGTAGTGATTGCAATAGGCATGGTAACAAGTTTGTTATGCATAAAAGCAGAAGACAAAGCCACACTTAAATTAGTGATAACAAACATTACCAAGCAAGGTAAAGTTTATGTAGCCGTGCATAAGCCAAACGATAAATTCCCAGATGGAGAGGATAAAATTGTAAAGCGATTAACAGGCACTTGCAACAGCGCAACATGTGTATTTGATTTGGGAGAAGTAATATATGGCGACTATGCCATTGCTATTTATCAAGATGAAAATGGAAATGGTAAATTAGATACCGGAACTTTTGGTGTGCCTAAAGAACCTTTTGCTTTTTCTAACAATTTCAAACCACGCTTTGGCGGCCCTGATTTTGAAAAATGTAAATTCACGGTTAATCAAACAGAACAAACCGTTAACATAGAAATGATCAACTCATTGTTTGGTGGCAAATAAGATGAAATTAGAATTCCTAAAAACCAATTTAAAACTCATCTTGATTCTGATTGTTGCAGCAACCGGAATGAGTTATTTTATTTGGAAGGGTTGTTGCGAAAGCATTCATTCGTTTTACTGGATTTCAGCATTTACATCTACATTATGGATAGCGCTTTGGCTGGGCAATGCTTATTTAAGCGATTGGCTAAGTTTATTCTATAATTGGAAAACACAGCCACTACAAAGATTTGCTATTGGTGTGGTTGGCATGGTAGTGTATACGTTAGGAATTGTATTTATCATCATTAAAGCATATAGCTTTGCCGGATTTAAATTAGGAGATGATTTAGAACAAACGTATGTGAGTACGGTAGTGATAACGTTGATTATTACCATGTTCATGACAGGTCGGGCATTTTTATTGAACTGGAAACAAACAGAGATTGATGCAGAAAAAGCCAGAAGAGAAAGTGCGGTAGCTCGGTACGATAGTTTAAAAAATCAGGTTAATCCACATTTTCTTTTCAACAGCTTAAATGCCTTAACTAATCTAGTGTACGAAGACAAAGAAAAAGCTGTCAGTTTTATCAAGCAATTGTCACAAGTTTATCGCTATGTGTTGGAAAGTGCAGACAAAGAATTGGTTAGTATAGAAGAAGAATTAGATTTTTTAAAGTCGTATATCTTTTTACAAGAAATCCGATTCGGACAAAAATTGAAGATCAATGTGTTCATCCATAACAAGAAAGGACTGATTGCTCCATTGGCATTGCAAATGTTAATTGAAAACGCCATCAAACACAATGTAATCGCAGAAAATGCTCCTTTGTTGGTAGAAGTTTATGAAGAGGAAAAATACTGGACAGTTAAAAATAAAATTAACATTAAAAGCAATTTAGAAGAATCCATCGGAAAAGGATTAAAGAATATACAAGAGCGTTATTCTTTTGTGAGTGATTTACCGGTTACAATTAAAAACGAAAATGGGTATTTTATTGTTAGCATTCCCATTTTGCAATCTTAAAGCATGCTAAAGAAAGTACTCATAGTTGAAGACGAACCCCATGCAGTTCAGCAACTAAAAAGATTGCTGAAGAATTTTATTGAATTAGAGATTGTAGCTGTTCACGATTCAGTGAAAGAGACGATTACTTTCCTACAAGAAAATCATAACCTGGATTTGATTTTCATGGATATTCAATTGGCAGATGGTATCAGTTTCGAGATTTTCGAAAAAGTGAAAGTAAATGTACCGGTTATTTTTACTACCGCGTTTAACGAATATGCCTTGCGTGCGTTTAAAGTATCGAGCATCGATTATTTGTTGAAACCAATAGCAGAGCAAGATTTACACAATGCCATCCAAAAATGGCAATCTATGACACAAGGTAAAGTATCACCTGAGTTGATTTTACAGGCTGCTTCGCTGATGAAAGCATATCAGAAAAAATATAAAGAACGATTTCTGATTAGAGTGGGGGAACACATCAAGTCGGTAGAAAGTAAAGATATCGCCATTTTCTTTAGTGAAGAAAAAGTTACATTCGCCATCGATAAGGATAAAAAGAAACACATCATCGATTTTTCGTTGGATGCCTTAGAAGATTTGCTTAATCCGGAGATATTCTTCAGAATTAATCGAAAACATATTGTTAGTGTTTCCTCAATAAAAGATATCATTCAAATAACCAATAGTCGCCTCAAATTGGTTTTGCATCAAAACGAAGAACCTGATTTAATTGTAGCCCGCGAACGCGTGCAAGATTTCAGAACTTGGCTTGACAGGTAGTATTTATTCATTTTTTTATTTTCATCTACTTTATCCCAATTAACAAAACACTATTTTTGCTGTTTACCTTTTCTATGGCAAAAGCAATTGTTATTGGTTCTGGTGTGGGTGGTTTGGCAACAGCTATTCGCTTACGAGCCAAAGGATTTCAAGTTGTAGTGCTGGAGAAAAATGAATACCCCGGAGGTAAATTAAGTGAAATACAACTAGATGGATTTCATTTCGATAAAGGACCAAGTTTATTTACACAACCCACTAATTTTGAGAAATTATTTGCGGCAGCTAACCGCAATTTTTACGATTACGTTTCAGTAAAAAAATTAGAAGAAGCCAATCGCTATTTTTTCAGCGATGGTACGGTTGTTCATGCTTTTATAGATAGGCAAAAATTCGAAGAGGAAGTTCAACGTAAATTGGGAGAGAAACCCCAAGCCATCACAACTTACTTACAAGAAGCACAACAATTGTACGAAGGAATAGGCAAAATATTTTTAGACTATCCATTGCATCGCATCAAAACGTGGTTGCAGAAAAAAATAGTAAAGGCGTTAGCGTTAGTTAAACTTTCTCATTTGTTTCAATCGGTTCATCAATACAATGAGAAAAGATTTCGCAACCACAAGACCATACAAATTTTTAATCGCTTCGCAACCTATAATGGTAGCAATCCCTATCAAGCACCTGCCATGTTAACGATGATTCCACACCTCGAACAAAACGAAGGTGCGTTTTATCCTAAAGGGGGCATGATATCTTTAACACAATCCATGTATCAATTAGCTACTGAACTGGGCGTTGTTTTTGAATTCAATACAGAGGTAAGAAGATTACACACCTATAATGGAAGAGTGCTGTATGCTGAAACTCAAAATCAAAAAGTAGAAGGCGATATCTTCGTCAGCAACATGGATGTGTTTTATACCTACAATCAATTGCTGAATAGAAAAGATAAGTCACAACAAATTGCTAAGTTAGAACGATCAACGAGTGCGATCATTTTTTATTGGGGTGTAAAGGTAAAGAGCCAGGCATTGTCTCTCCACAACATTTTATTTTCAGATGATTATAAAAAAGAATTTGATCAGTTGTTTGTGCAAAAACAATTACCAGACGATCCAACTATTTATATCAACATTACCAGTAAGCTAGACGAAAGCCATGCTCCGGCAGATGCTGAAAATTGGTTTGTGATGGTCAATGCGCCTGCAAAACAGTCAATTGTTACAAATGAACAATTAATGAAGTTAAAAGATACTGTTCTCCAGAAGATTAAAAGATTTTTATCGATTGATATACAAGCTGCCATAATCACCGAATTCATTTGGACACCACAAGGCATCGATACGGATACAAACTCTTATTTAGGTTCTTTATATGGAAGTGCATCGAATGATAAGATCGCTGCCTTCATGCGACATGCTAATGAATCCAGTGAGTATAAAAACTTATTTTTTTGTGGCGGTTCGGTACATCCGGGTGGCGGAATCCCTTTGTGTTTAAAAAGTGCTGTGTTAGTCGAACAATTAGTAACAGAGAAGTTTTCAGCTTAGAGTTGCCAGTATGTCTATACCTAACTTTATCAATAAAAATAAATTAATAGTTTCCGTTCTTATAGCCATTGTTATTCATGCCGGAGGATTATTGGCGTTACAATTATGGGGCAGTGATTTTCTAGCTTCGCTTTCTCCTTATAATTTATTGTTGATGGCTTTGCTTTTTAGTTGGAACGAAGAAAAAAATATTTCTATATTTTTCTATATTCCAATAGTGATACTTGGATTTTCAGCCGAGTGGTTGGGTGTTCACAAAGGATGGGTATTTGGAAATTATGCTTACTCACCTGTATTGGGATTTTCTTTTTTAGAAGTTCCACTCATTATAGGTGTTAACTGGGCTTTAGTTGTTTCTGGTTGTTTTGTGATTAGTCATTATATTTTTAAAAAATTGCTAAAAACGGATTCAGCAATCTTGTTAGTTGTGCTGACAGGTGTGCTCGCCACATTATTTGATTTTGTAATGGAACCTGTTGCCATTCATTTTAACTTTTGGCAATGGGAGGGAGGTGAGATTCCTGCTTACAACTATATAAGTTGGTGGGCGGTTAGTGCGCTTGCAGCTGCTTGGCTTTACAAATTAAAGATTAAGCCAAATCAGTTTTCAGTTGCATTAGTTGTTGCTCAATTTTTCTTTTTCCTTGGAGTCTTATTGTTGATCAGATAAAGAAGGTTTATGTAAACTTTGCTCTTCCGAATTTGTAATTCGGAAAAATAATCAATGGATTTTCAATCCATACTTTATGTAAAAAGTTCTACACACTTCCAACACCCCTATCCGCAGGAGAGGGGTGGGGGGTGAGGCATAATCTATCTCAACACCGCTGTATACTTCAGCATATTATCTTTTAATTGTTGTACGCTTCCTTTTTCTTCTACCATCAACTCAAAAAAACTCTCCAAACCTTCAGAATATTTACCCACTCTGCATTTGGCTTTACTTTTAGCCAGAATATACAATATCATGGGTTGAGGTACTTCATCTAAACAATACAGGTAATCAAAAGTCATCGCACAAAATTTATCTGCATCGTGCGATTGCAGCTGACCGAAAAACGAGAAATCTTTTTTAGTATAATAAGGAAACAAAAATTCAAAGTTCTCTTTCTTCTCCGGCAATAAGGTTAAAACATTTACTCGCTTACCTTTCGTCTCTAATTGTTTGCACAAATCTTTTACGATGTCGTGTTTCCTTTTATCATCCGTTGTATAAATAATACCAAACGAAAGAGCATCATCAAAAGGAATGCTACTTCGAATGGCCTTCGATTTCTTAGCAAGACTGTTAACCTGTAATCGGATAAAAGTTTGTTTCATGCCGGATTCATTTTTAAATAAGACCTCGAAACTACCATTTTTTTTTAGCTATAAAAATTCAGCCTTTCAGCATCTGGGTAATGGTATCTTCATCAATAATACGAACGCCCAATTTCTCTGCTTTCTCTTTCTTACTGGGTCCCATATTTTCTCCTGCTACCAAGTAATCTAATTTACCCGAAACAGATGAAACTATTCTACCACCATTTTGTTGAATTAACTCTTGTAATTGCTCGCGCTCATAATTTTTAAACACACCCGAAATCAAAAAAGATTTTCCGCCCAGTATATTGCTACTGGCTTCGAAACTCGTTTGCTTTGTTTCCATTGCTAAGCCAGCAACGCGTAAGCGATGTATCTCCCATTTATTTTTTTCGTCTTGAAAAAATTGTATGACAGATTCTGCGATTTTTTCTCCTACATCTGGAGCTTTCAACAATTCTTCTCTACTCGCCTTGCTAATGTTATCAATAGATTGAAAATGCCACGCTAGTTTTTCAGCAACTGTTTTACCAACATGCCTGATACCAATAGCAAACAATACGCTTTCGAATGGAGTATTTTTAGAAGCAGCGATGCCACTTAAAATATTAGTGGCTGTTTTTTCTTTTGTTTTATCAAGCGTTAACAATTGTTCTTTTGTTAAGGCATATAAATCTGCAGCACTTTTAACAAAACCACGCTCATACAATTGTTTTATGGTTTGCTCGCCCAGCGATTCTATGTTCATCGCTTTGCGTTGTATAAAGTGTTCTATCTTTCCTGTTATCTGCGGAGCACAACCATTGTAGTTCGGACAGTAATGCTGCGCTTCACCCGGCTCGCGTTGCAGTTCGGTACCGCATTCAGGGCAATGTGTTATGTATTGTATGTTTTTCGCATCATTCTTTCTCTTGCTAACATCAACGCCTGTTACTTTAGGAATTATCTCTCCACCTTTTTCTACAAATACATAATCGCCTTCGCACAATCCCAGTCTTTCAATCTCGTTGGCATTGTGCAATGATGCTCGCTTTACAGTTGTTCCGGCTAAAAATACAGGTTCTAATTCAGCAACTGGGGTAATAGCACCGGTTCTTCCTACTTGATAGGTAATGCTATTCAATCTTGTGCTAACACTTTCAGCTTTGTATTTATAAGAAGTTGCCCAACGCGGACTTTTTGCCGTATAGCCTAGAAGTTGTTGCTGATTGATATTGTTAACTTTAATCACGACACCATCTGTTTCTAGTGGAAGTTCGTGTCGTTTTTTATCCCAGCTATAGATGTAATCCAAAACTTCATCTATGTTCTTACACGCTTTAAAAGTTGGTGATACATTAAACTTCCAGTCTTGTAACGCCTGTATACTTTCAGCGTGTGTGGCATAAGGTAAATTTTCTCCTAACAAATAATAGACAAAGCAATCTAATTTTCTTCTTGCTACTTCGGAGGAGTCTTGCATCTTTACTGTGCCCGATGCTGTGTTGCGTGCATTGGCATATTTTTCTTCTCCAATATCCTCACGTTCACGATTCAATTGTTCGAAGACTTTCTTGGGCATAAAAATTTCACCACGCACTTCAAACTTGGGTGGTAAATCAGTATGACTAACTTTTAAAGGGATTGTTTTAATAGTCTTTACATTGTTGGTAACATCATCACCTTGTTGTCCATCGCCACGCGTAACGGCTCGTACTAAATTTCCATTTTCATAAATCAAACTGATGGAAACACCATCAAATTTTAATTCACAAAAATATTCGTAGGCTTCACCCTCCAAACCTCTTTTTACACGTGCATCAAAATCGCGTAACTCTTGTTCATCATAGGTATTACCCAATGATAGCATCGGATATTGATGCTGCACGCTTGCAAAATCCTTAGTGATGGTGCCACCTACACGTTGCGTTGGAGAATCTGGTTGCGCTAAGTGTGGATAATTAGCTTCGAGTTGTTGTAATTTTTTTAACAGTTGATCAAACTCGAAATCACTTACGGGAGATTGATGCAACACATAGTATTGATAATTATATTGATTAAGAATTTCTGTCAGGGATTTGATTTCTTGTTCAATTCTTTCCATGGATATTATTCAACTTCTAATTGTTCCAGAATGTTTGCTAAAGAATCAAAATCCTTTAAACCCGGACTGATTTCATCAGAGCCAGACAAGGCTATACCAATTTTTTCCTCAACAAATATGGATAATGAATCATCTTTTATATGCTCAACAATCAAAGCAATAGATGCTGGAATAATTTCTTTATGTTGCTGAAATTGTTCGGCAGTTAAAATGCAAAAATTAATTTTCCGGTTGTTTAAAGTTTCCCAATTGATGCTAGGTTCGAATCTGATAATTAGGGGTAAATCATTAGTAATTTTTTGTGCAAGTTGATAGTTAACCTGCAAATAATCAGGTTTATAATTTTCTATTATAGAGGATACCTCTTCTTCTTCTATCCCTTCAATCTCTGCAACAATAGCCGGACCTATTATCCATCCTCTAATATCTTGAAATTGGGAAACGGGAACAAAATGAGATTTACCGGTTACACAAGCAAAACCTAGCATATCTACCTCCATGCCGGCACAATAGCGGGCATCGCTTAGGTTAGTTACGTTACTTACTTTTACAAAGGTTTTTAAAGCCATGTTCAAAGTTGAAAAGAAAAAATAACTTTGCAGAGAATTCGTTTAAAATTAAACGCAAAATGAAGGAAGTGTCTAGAATTTGTATTCCTCTCTTTTTTATACTCCTGTTCGCTTGCGATTCTGGTGATGATAAACCTTTCGGCTTGGAAGACAAACAGTTTTTTCCTTTACAAAAAGGTTATTTCCTTCAATTTCAAGTGCAGTCTACTGTTTATACTGCCGGACCTGTCGGTACGGTCAATCAATTCCAGAAAAAATGGTTGGTTATTGAACGTTTTATCAATGATGAAAATGAAGAAAGCTTCATTCTACATGAATTAACACGTGTTAATGAATCTGCAGATTGGTCTTATCAAAAAACCTTACAAGCAACGATTAATAGTTTTGGTTTGATAATTGAAGAAGACAACAAAGGATTTCAAAAACTAAAATTTCCGGTTGTGAAAGGTAATGAATGGAATGTAAACGAGTTCAACATCGAACCCGAAAAAAACATAAAGATTATTGATTTATTAGATACCAAAGAAGTTGAAAATTTCACTTATCCAAATGTAGCAGAAGTAGAATACAGCAACGAAGTAGATCGAATTATAGGTAATGATATACAACGTGAATGGTTTGCCTATCAGGTTGGCTTGATTGAAACTTACACCGAAAAAATTACCTATTGCACCAATACTCCAGCCTGCTTGGGTCAACAAATCATCCAATCTGGCATTATTGAATCAACTAAATTAATAGCATATGGTGTGGAAGAGTAAAGTGTGGTTGATTCTTTTTGTTTCATGTGTTTATAATGGCTTGGCACAAAATCGCTATGCCATTTATTTAAAGGATAAAAACAATACTTCCTTTTCAGCATCGAACCCTATTCAATTTTTATCGCAGCGCGCCATTGACAGAAGAGTGAAACATGACGTACTGGTAACTGAACAAGACTTCCCGGTAAACTCGAATTACAAACAAGCTATCGCAAACACAGGAGCTAAAGTTTTATTTACTTCTCGTTGGCTTAACGTTATCATTGCCGAGGCAACTCTTACCCAAATTATGGAAATCAATAATCTTTCTTTTGTGCAACAAAGCATTTTAGTAGCGCCCGGGTTGCAGCCAACTCAACCTGATGTTAGTAATGGCGGTATCAAATTAAACATGCGGATTAAATCCGGCACTGCTACTCAAAACCAATTGAATATGTTAGGCATTCCTCAGATGCATAGCAACAACTATAAGGGAAATGGAGTTTTAATCGCCATACTTGATTCCGGGTTTCCTGGAGTGAATACTTTATCTCCTTTTGCGCATATACAAGCAAAGTTAGTAGACCAATATAATTTTGTTAACAGAGATGATGACGCGTTTGTCAACGATTCACATGGTACAGAAGTGTTGTCGATTATTGCAGCACTAAAAGGAGATGAATTTGTTGGGGCAGCGCCAGAGGCATCATTTTGTTTATATGTTACTGAGCATGTGCCGGATGAATATCGAATTGAAGAATTTCAATGGTTGTGCGCAGCAGAACGTGCCGATAGCACTGGCGCAGATATTCTCAATGCATCATTAGGTTACAACACCTTTGATGATGCTTCTATGGATTATGTAAAATCTCAATTAGATGGTCAAACCGCAATCGTTACAAAAGCGGCAGCCATTGCATCCAGCAAAGGGATTGCTGTTGTAGTAAGTGCCGGTAATGAAGGAAATAATTCATGGCAAACCATTACGCCTCCGGCTGATGCTGAAGATATTTTTGCGGTTGGCTCAGTTACAGCAACTGGCGTTAAAAGTTCATTTAGTTCATTTGGTCCAACGACCGACAATCGCATTAAACCTGAGGTAGTAGCTATGGGTTCATCAACAGCAGCTATCGGTACCAGTGGCAATGTTAAGTTTGTAAGCGGTACATCAGAAGCAACACCACTCATCAGTGGCTTATTGGCTGGATTGATACAGCAATTCCCTGATAAGAAAGTAAGCGAATTAAGAGAAGTTATATTACAAACTTCTTCTCAAGCGGCAGAACCAGATAATAGTTTAGGTTATGGCATACCGAATTACGAAAGAATTGTGAATTACATCAATTTTCCTGTTGGTGTTGAAGAGATAAATCATCCTTATATCTTTTTTCCGAATCCACTCAATCAAAAATTATTGCTCATTAAAGAGAAAAACAATTTACATTTTTCATTGGAAGCAATTGAAGTAGTAGATGCTCAAGGAAAGAATATAAAAACATGGAAACCTTTACTCACAGATAAAGTTATTCAATACGAAATTGATTTAAATGATTTGCAAAAAGGAAATTACCTGTTAAAGGTAAAAACACAATCATCCTATTTTACTCATAAAATTATCATTCCTTAACATCGTTTAACCATAATCCAACAAACAACGTTTATCTTTGCTTTTATTATGGCACTTCATATTGCTCCATCTATTTTAGCTGCCGACTTCGCTAATCTTCAAAAAGAAGTTGAAATGCTCAACCGCAGCCAGGCCGACTACATTCATGTCGATATCATGGATGGTGTTTTTGTACCTAACCTTTCTTTTGGTTTGCCGGTAACACAAGCCATTCACAAACATGCAACCAAACCTTTGGATGTTCACTTGATGATTGTAGAACCCGAAAAATATGTGGAAGCATTTTACAAAGCTGGAGCAGCCATTATCAGTGTACACATAGAAGCCAGCACACACTTGCATCGCACTTTACAACAAATCAGAAGTTACGGCATCAAAGCAGGTGTAGCCGTAAATCCGCACACGTCTGTTCAACAACTGGAAAATATATTAAACGATTTAGATTTAGTTTGCTTGATGTCTGTTAACCCCGGGTTTGGTGGACAAAAATTCATTGAAAAAACTTACGATAAAGTAAAGCAGTTGCATGCCATGCGTCAGCAAAGCAAGGCATCTTTTTTAATCGAGATTGATGGTGGCGTTAATGTGCAAAATGCTCCGAAACTAAAAGAAGCTGGAGCAGATGTTTTAGTAGCAGGTAATTTCGTTTTCAGTGCCAACCAACCCGAGAAAGTAATTGCAGATTTAAAATCTTGCTAGTCGTTTCACCGAGATATTATTCCCTTTAATTTCTTAGTTTTACTTTATTAAGAATTGATGATAGTGAAAAAATGCTTTCTTTTTCTAATGTTAATACTTTCTGCTGATGTTGTGTTGGCGCAGTATGAAACAGAGAAAGACGCATCTATTCCTTTGGAACATTTTTATATCAAAAGAAAAGGTCCACCTGTATTAAGAAAGTATCTTTCAAAAATAACCTGGGGCTTGAGCACTGGTTATGGAAGGTCTTACTTTAACCACAACCTTTCTGGTTTTATTGTTAATAAAAATCCGGATAGCGGTCCCTTTATACAAACAACAGCAGGAGGTCAGTTCAGCAATTGGTTTAACCGAACCGAAGCCTCTAACTTTGCCATCACACCTTCAACTTTTCAAGTAAATACAGACGATGCCAAAGTTAGTTTTCAGGGCAGAGGAGGAAGTATTCCATTGAAGCTTACCGCGCATTACGAATGGAAGAGATACAGGATTGGTGCCGGCTATTCTTACGAATATCTTTGGATTGGCGACTTTGAGTCAAAAGAATTTGGTCAGCTTGGCACATTTTCTCCAAATGCGAAAGGTGGCTTCATGAGAAAGTATTTTGTGGTATTAGGCGCTGCATTGTATCGATACCAGGAGTATTTATTGGTTGCAGATGTCCAGATTGGTGGTTTCAAACCTAGTCGCACTTTTAATATGGGTCAGATATCCAAAGGTTTGTATTACAACCTTGGTTTCACTATCGAACGCGATATGTCTGAATACTTCAAATTGTTTGTAAGACCTTCATTCGAATTCAAGAGTCTTACTTTAGGTGTTCCAGATGCCGGAGGTATCAAGCATAAATTCAATGCCTTCTATTTAAATGTGGGTGCCACTTATAGAATTCCTGAACTGAGGCGTTGTGTAATCAAGGGTTGTAAAGCACAAATGAATCATGCGCATGGTAACCGTGAATACAGAAGTAAAGTGCATCCAATTTATTTAAAACAAAATCCGAACTACGGAGAAAATCATCCCACTTTGATTAAATACAAAGGCAAAAACAAGCGCAAAATAAACCCATATTAATCCTTTGATTTTTAGTGATTTAATTATCGCACATCCTCCCATTTTTTACTACTGATTTACTCGCTTTTATGTATCTTGCGCGCTTTATAAAACGCGTTAATTTTTTTCCTACATGGCCGAAGAAACCGAAGGTCTGCAACCCGGCAGACAAAGCATTATTCCAATCAATATTGAAGATGAAATGAGAGCAGCCTACATCGATTATTCGATGTCGGTTATCATTTCCAGAGCTTTGCCCGATGTACGAGACGGATTAAAACCAGTACACAGAAGAGTATTGTTTGGAATGCTCGAATTGGGTGTAAACTACAATAAGCCTTATAAAAAATCAGCCAGAATTGTTGGGGAAGTATTGGGTAAATACCACCCACATGGCGATAGTTCTGTATATGACACCATGGTTCGCTTGGCACAAGATTGGTCAATGCGATACCCTTTGGTAGATGGTCAAGGTAACTTCGGTTCTGTTGATGGCGATGCACCTGCAGCCATGCGTTACACAGAAGCGCGCTTGAGAAGAATTGCAGAAGAAATGCTCTATGATATCAACAAAGAAACCGTTGATTTCCAGCCCAACTTTGACGATTCCTTAACGGAGCCAACCGTACTACCGGGCAAGATGCCTAACTTATTGGTAAACGGTGCATCCGGAATTGCCGTTGGGATGGCCACTAACATGGCACCACACAATTTGGTGGAAGTGGTTAATGGCATTCATGCTTATATCGATAATAACGACATCACCATCGATGAATTAATGAAATTTGTTACCGCACCAGATTTTCCTACAGGTGGTATTATCTATGGAACGTCTGGCGTTAGAGAAGCTTATAGAACAGGCCGAGGAAGAGTTGTATTAAGAGCCAAAGCAGAAATTGTAACTAACGAGAATGGCAAGGACCAGATTATCGTAACGGAGATTCCGTATCAGGTGAATAAAGCCATGATGATTGAAAAAACGGCTGCCTTAATCAACGAAAAGAAAATTGAAGGCATTACAGCCTTACGCGATGAATCAGATAGAGATGGATATCGCGTGGTGTATGACTTGCGCAAAGATGCAATCCCCAACGTAGTTCTAGCCAACTTATTTAAATACACTCAGCTTCAAAATTCTTTTGGCATCAACAATGTGGCCTTGGTAAAAGGAAGACCACAAACCTTAAACTTAAAAGACTTAATCAAATACTTCGTAGAGCACCGCCACGAAGTAGTTATACGAAGAACAAAATTTGAATTAGCCGAAGCAGAAAAACGCGCGCATATACTCGAAGGTTATTTAATTGCTTTAGATAACTTGGACGAGGTCATCTCTTTAATTCGAAACTCTAAAGATCCAGATACAGCCAAAACAGAATTAATGGCACGTTTTGGATTATCAGAGATTCAATCGAAAGCTATTCTGGAAATGCGTTTACAACGTTTAACAGGACTGGAAAGAGATAAAATCCAACAAGAATACAAAGAGGTAAAAGATTTGATCGACAGGTTAAATGCAATTTTAGATTCAGAGCCTGTGCGCATGCAAATCATCAAAGATGAGTTATCAGAACTGAAAGAACGTTACGGAGATAAGCGCAGAACAGAGATTGTTCATACAGAAGAAGACATTACCATTGAAGATATGATTCCGAATGAGGCAATGGTGATTACCATTTCCAATCAGGGATATATCAAAAGAACATCTCTATCAGAATATAGAACGCAAGGAAGAGGAGGAGTTGGCTCAAGAGGGGCAGCCTCAAAAGAAGATGATTTCACAGAACATTTATTCATAGCGAACGCTCATAACTACTTATTGATTTTCACCAACTCCGGAAAAGTATTCTGGAAAAAAGCATACGAAATACCCGAAGGCACGAAAACCAGCAAAGGGAGAGCCATTCAAAACTTATTGAATATCGAACAAGGAGATGTGGTAAGAGCTGTTATCAACGTACGCAGTTTAGAAGACGAAGATTACATCAATAATAACTATGTCATTCTATGTACAGAAAGAGGTGTGATTAAGAAAACCTCTTTGGAAGCTTATTCCCGTCCTCGCGCGGCTGGTATCAATGCTATTACTATAAATGATGGAGATAAATTACTCAATGCTTCATTAACCAATGGTTCCAACCATATTATCATTGCTAAAGCAGAAGGTAAAGCCGTGCATTTCGATGAAAGCGAAGTAAGACCTATGGGAAGAAATGCTGCCGGTGTAAGAGCAGTAACCCTTGATTCAGAAAACGACATAGTAATTGGCATGGTATGTGTAACACGCGAAGATGCTAACCTGCTGGTTGTTTCGGAAAACGGTTATGGAAAACGCTCACCGATAGACGATTACCGAATCACCAGAAGAGGAGGTAAAGGCGTAAAAACTATTAATGTTTCTGAAAAAACAGGAAAATTGGTAGCTATAAAAGAAGTATTAGATGATGATGAATTGATGATTATCAATCGCTCTGGTATAACCATTCGTATAAAAGTTGATGAACTTCGTGTAATGGGCCGTGCCACGCAGGGCGTAAGATTGATAAAGTTAAGCGATGACGACAGCATTTCATCGGTAGAAAAAATACAAAAAGTAGAAGGAGAGGCGGAAAATGGAAACGAGGCTGAACCGAATACAGAAAACAATAATGAAAACCCACCAACTGAAGAAACCAATAACTAAATTTGATTTATAAACCTGAACTAACATGAAAAAAGTGATTGTAGTGCTGCTGTTGGCACCCATGATTGCCTTCGCGCAAAAGCCTATTAAACCAAACTTAAATAAAGCACTTAAGCTTTGGCAAGACAATAAACTCGATGAAGCTAAGGCAATGATTGATGTTGCTGAAACTGATCCAAAACTCTCTTTAGATGGAAAAACATTTTACTATAAAGGTTTAATCTACGCAGCATTAGATACAACCAGCAACGATAACTTTAAAAAACTCGCTGAAAATCCATTAACCACAGCTATGGCTGCTTTTGATAAAGCAGAATCTATGGGTAAAGGAAAAGGTTACTTTATATCTGATCAAATGGGTTTGCCAATTTTAAAAGAACAACAACTTCAGGTATTAGCTAGTACCTATCTGAATAAAGGTGTAGCCGCCTACCAAGAAGATGATTTTGATGGTGCAATTGCCTATTTTAGAAAATCACAAACTGTAAATCTAAAAGATACCACAGCTTACTTCTACTCTGGATATGCTAATTTTCAAAAGGAAGATTACAAAGCTGCCGTGGAGGATTTGAAAAAATACCAAGAGAATGGTGGCAAATCCCAAGATTCTTATTTGTTAATCATCAACGCACTAAATGGTCCCTTAGAGCAAAAAGAAGAAGCTTTGAAAATTGTTAAAGATGCAAAAGTTAAATTCCCGAACAACTCAGATTTACCAAAAGTTGAAATTGGAATCTTAATTGATTTAAATAAGGTAGATGAAGCAAAAGGCGGTTTGGAGCAGGCAATTGCGAAAGAACCAACCAATAAAATTTTACACTTCTATTTGGGTTATGTCAATTCTAAATTAGAAAAATGGGAAGAATCAAAAATTAATTACTTAGAAGCCTTAAAAATTGATAAAGATTATTTTGAAGCACAGTACTATTTAGCTCAAATCTATTTGATTGATGCAGAAAAGGTAAAGCGTGAAATGAATAACTTAGGTATCTCTAAAGAAGATCAGAAAAAGAAATTAGAACTAGATAAGACCTTAGTTGATAAATATAAAATTGCTTTACCTTATTGGGAGAAGGCCAACACCATGAAGATAGACGATAATAACACACGCATTGAGGTATTGGATAAACTTAGTATGATGTATTATTACTTAGGCGAAGATGCAAAAGCAGCAGCTATTGAGAAAAAATTAAAGGAACTAGGAGTAGATAACAACTAATCTTTAATAAATTAAACTCAACAAAACCCCGACTATAAGGTTGGGGTTTTTTATTTGTGGATAGTGACTAATCTATTCCAAAGATTTGATTTATGTAGGATTCAATTGGTGAAAATATCAATTAATTACTCACCCCATTGTGCAGGTGTAAACTTTGTAATTTCATAATCAGCAATTACATGATGATAAAATGAATCTTATTTCAGTTAAAGCCAAAGTTCTTTTTCCGGAAGAACTTTAACTAACGATATACTACCTGTTCTTGGCTCTTTTTTGCCGGATAACAAGAATACTTTCTTATTAAAGTAAGATCACAAAATTACTTTTTAAAAATAGAGCGGTTAGTCAATAAATTCTTAACTCCTTTTATAGATAAACGACACGAAAAGCATTCGGTTTATAATTATTTAATGATCAAAACACACAATAAAAAAAGGTTGTCATTTACGACAACCTTTTTTGTTAAGCTTATTTCAACTAGAAAGATTTTTGAGGGGAAACCGGTGTTCTGGTTCCTCTGTATTTAGTTATATCTGCTTCTGGAATAGTGGCATCAAACTTCTCATTAATGGCTCTTATGAAAATGTTTGCTAAAAATGCATAACCTCTTCCATTAGGGTGAACACCATCTTCAGAAAATCCTGCGTAAGGAGGAGTAATTGAAGGAGTAAGTAAAATCCCGTTAACTAATGTTCCAGTAGGTCTTGATGCAAAATCTGTAAAAGCGGCATTTACATCTGCTAAGGCAAGTCGCGTTGGGTTAGCATCTACAATAGTCTCGATAGCTGCGTTAAACTCGTCCGTCCTATTTCTTATTTCAGTTACTTCAGATGGAAGCAAAACAAATTGGTCAGCTAAAGGAACAGAAACTCCATTAATTAAGGCCGGATTATTACTTACGCAAGTTCCTAATATCGAACCGGCTGAAAGTGTAATGAGATCATTTGCATTGGCTTGTCTTGTTCTACCATAAGCTGCTAATGCAGGATTAATTCCGGATAATGCGGCTGTCAAGTCAGGTGTTAAATTTTCGTCATTAATTACAATTCCATTCTTACCAGCCACAAATGTTACCTTTCTTTTATTCGCTTCTTCTTGTGTAATAGCACCTTGAGTAACTAAAAAATCAAGAGCCCCATTATAACCTCCAAAACCAGTTGCTCCATTTAATTGATTTAATTGTTCCTGAACATCATCTGTTCCATTGCTGTTGAAATCACATCCACGTAAAACAAATTCTACTGAATTCCATGCTACAGTCTTAAAAAATGGAATATCAGTAACGTAAGGAATATTTGCTACAACGCCTTTTGCCGTGGCTAATGTTCCTGGACCTGTTAATATGCTATTAATCAATGCTTGATATTGACCTTGAAAAGCGGCAGCAGATGTTAGAGGAATAGCACCTGAAGCTCCAGTTGTTGCATAACCTAAAACATCATTATTTCCGACTTCAATGAGGAAGAAAGTTGGTTGAGACGCAATGAAATCACCAACAATTGTTGATGTACCTGGATTGCTAGCGAATCTTGCATATAATGCATTATATGCGGGATTGCCAGTTGATGGGCCACCAGTTAATGGAGTTAAAGTTTGGCCTAAGAGAATTCCAGGTACACCAAAATTGTTTAATGCAGTCTTATCACCAGTAAAGGGTGAAGGAGCGTCTGCTGTATTGTAAGGAGCTGGCATTGCTGGAGTTTCTATAACAGAAGGACAAGTGGAGTTTCTTGCCGGTGTACCTGATGCAGTTGGAGATGGTGATCTTGATATTAAGCAACCAGCTCCGTCTGGATCAGTACTTCCATCTGGATCAAAAAGAACAAGCCTACCAACTGGTGTAGTTTCATTGAACAAACCGGAAAAACCATTTACAGAATTAATGTTTGGTTGATTAAAGGCAGAGGTGCCACCCGCGAAAGTTAACTGTTGATTAATGATTTTCCCGATTGATTCTTCTTGTCCTTCATTAAACAACGCATTAGATTGAAAACCAGCAACTAAAGAGTTACCTAAAGTTGAAAACTTGGTAGCATTTATTGAGCCGAGGTCACCAGTTGGTGTTGTTGTTACTGGCGGCTTTAAATCTGCCAGTTCTTGTTCGCAGCCTACTAATAGGGCTGTAGCTAACAAGGTTGTAAAGATTGAATATTTTTTCATAGTCGGTAATTCAATTATTTAAAGAATTCATCGAAAGTAATTGAGATGTAGTACATCTGGCCAACGAATGGTCCACCTAAGTTAGTGCGATAGTCGCCACCAAACAAGTTGGTACCACCAGCTTTAACAATCGATTTGATGGAAGGAACGCGGTAGCTAAGGGAAGCATCGAAAACTCCAAATTCAGGTACATCCCAAGTACCAAATGAGCTAAACCAGTTGAAACCTTCCTGCCAACGGTAGTTTACATTAAAACCTAAGTTTTTAGTTAGCTTACGGTTGCCAATACCAATATTGAATTTATTGTTTGGTGTGTTAAAGCCTGCATTGAAAACGCGGTCTGCAATTTGTTCTTCCTCAAAATCTGCGTAGTTGTAATTCGCATTTAAGGTATAACCTTTAGGTAGATTGTAGGTTAAGCCTAAACCAACACCATAAGAAGTGATTTCATTGGGTGCGTTTGAATACAAACTGAAAATTGTTCCAGTATTTAAAGTCGTTCCTTGGTGAACGGCTGGTGCTTTGCTCGCTACAAAATCAGTTCCGATAAAATCATTATAGATGTTGTAATAGGCATTCAAATCCACAAGGATTTTGTTTTCGAACAAACCTTTGTAACCTACTTCATAAGCTTGCAATTGCTCCGGTTGAACATAAGGAACATTTGTATCTACTAATAAGGATTGATTACCACCAACTAGGTTTCCATTTGCATCCACAGATCCTCCAGAAGCTTGAAAATTTCTAAATGAATCTCTTGTCCATGCGCCACCGTTGTGTACGCCATAGCGCGATGCATTAGCTTCCGTGCTTCCTAACAGAATCGCATCAGATGCAGGGAAGTAAATGAATTGTGCTTGTGTTTGAGGGTTTCTGAAGCCAGTTTGAAACGAAGCTCTGAAATTGTGATTATCATTTATAGTGTAAACAGCGGACACGCGTGGCGTAAACTGACCTTCGAAGTTTTCGTTTTTATCGAATCGCGCGGAGGCAGTAATTTTCAAACCTCCAAATGTCTTAGCTGCTTGAATATAACCTCCAAATTCATTGATTTTAATTCTTTCAAAGTTTAAACTATCTCGATCATTTGGGTCATTCGGGTTTTTTCTTGTACCGTCAGGATCTTCATTTAAGATTGTACCGTCTGTGAATAAATCATATTGTCTGTAGTTACCACCCACCATCAACTCCATAAAACTGATTTGGTTTTTAAAGTTGTAATTAAATTCTCCGTGCCATATTCTAGAATCGTCTTTGAAAGTTGCACCAGGAGGACGTCCTTGAAATAGGGCAGTTCTAACAGAGTCGGTTAATAACCTAAAATCTTGTGTGCCAGCTTGAGGAATTCTCCTATCAGCAAACTGTCTCGCAGCGGCATAATTACCTGCTGGAGTATTAGGTGCGTTTCCACTAAATGCATCTAAGAAATCAGGAACCCATGAGCTTGCAGATGGGCTAACAGCTTCGTTCATGAATGAACCTAAAGCCAATAAGTTATATGAGTCTCCTGCATCTGTTTGGGTAACATAACCTCTAACAAAGAAGTTATCAGCTCGTAATTCTAACTTTTGGAAAACCTGAGTGAAGCCGCGTAAAGCATATTTAGCATCACCTTGATAGATAGCATCACCAGAACCGTAACGATAGTTGTATAATGCCTCAATTTTGTCGTTGATTCTGTAATGTAAAGCTACATCACCTTTGATACTTTTTGCAGAATAGCTATCCATAATGTCTTCTTCTCTGAAGCCAGTTCTTCTTAAAGTAGTAGGAAAACCTGGTATAGAGATAACTGCTTCATCACCATAAGTATTAACACCATCAAAATCTGGAGATCCGCTTAAATCAGTTTCAGAGTTTGCTCTTAAACGATCTTGTTTATAATCGTTACCAACCCAATCTTCTGCTTTGAAGTAGCTGAAATTTACTTTGAAAGCAAACTTGTTATTGAATGCTTTAGCATAACGAATACCAAAATTGTTGTAAGGATTAATTTCGCCCTGAGCATCAGAATCAGTAAAACCTGTTTTGAATTGTGCGCTTACTCCTTGGTAATCGAATGGACTTTTGGAAGTCATAATCAATATACCATTAAAAGCATTTGGTCCGTAAAGTGCAGAAGCTGCTCCCGGAATCAACTCTAAACCTTCTGCATCTAGTTCGCCAATACCTACAATATTACCGGTAGGAAAGTTAAGAATAGGAGCAGAGCCATCGATACCATCAATCCATTGAACAAAACGCTCGTTGGCAATAGTGGCAAAACCACGTGTATTAATCGCTGGAAAGTTTAAGCTACTGCTAGTTACTTGCACACCTTTCACGTTAGCTAAGGCATCGAAGTATTCAGGAGCGCTAGCTTGTTGAATACCAATTAAATCTACTTTTTCAACGGTTACTGGTGACCTCAGGATGTTTTCTTCAACACGTGAGGCTGAGATTACGACTTCCTGACCCAGTAAAGTTTGTTCTTCCATTACGATTTCAAGTCCTGTTGTGTTGGCATTACTAATGGTTAATTCTTGTGATTTAAAGCCTATAAATGAAAACGATAAAGTTAAAGGAGGTGCATCACTCACTTTAAGCGAGAAAGAACCATCAGCATTGGAAATGGTTCCTGCTACTCTTCCTTTTACTACTATGTTTACACCGGCTAGTTTATCACCGGTAGTGCCATCTTTTACTGTACCCGAAATGGTTGTTTGGGCCCAGCTTGCTGTTGCTGCTAGTAGTAGCAGGGCTATGGGTAACAGCAAACGTTTGTAGAATTTTGTCATACAGTTTTGTTTGGTTATAACATGATGTAACAACAAAAACCCTATTTAGTTGAATAAAATTGGGTTTTTGCCACGTGGCAAAGTACAAAATTTTGTGAAGAAAAAAAGAAATCGGTTGCGGAAATTAAAGTGATACTTTAAGCTTCCTTTTTACTTTCGGCTTGTAGGTGTTTTACTAGTTTTTCACACAAAGCGTGTATTTCAGCACTTAAAAACTCATCTCCTGTAGAATTTAGCGCACTTTGGGCTAATCCACCAATGCAATCAATATAAAATCGCTTCATTTCAAGCACAGGCATGTCTTTAGCCCACAAGTCTATGCGAAGCGTATTTTTTTGCTGGTGATCCCAAAGGGCCACGCTGATAGCTTTAGTTTCAGTTAAACCTTCTTCTGGTTTATCGGTAGCATCCCATAAAATTTTCTCAGGGATATTGTTGGTGTCTAATTCTACGGTAAAATTTATTTGAGTTTTGCGCATTTCTCTTCAAGTTAAAGTTCGCAAAGGTATAATCAGAAAATCAAATTGCTGTGTCTTTCGAAACAAAACTCATTGCTTTGATAGATTTAATTTCAAGCTGAATATTTATTACTTTTGAATCAGGTCCACTCGGATTTGGGACACGTTTGCTGAACCTAACAATAAAAACAATACCGAGCGAAAGCTGACAAACAAAATCAGGCCTCATCACGCTTTGTGCGTGACCTCGCCCAAAAAGCAGGTTAACAGAAGAAGGTTGCGGTTGTTGGCAGCTCAAAACTTGTCATCTTGGGGTTCAGAAACACCTCGCCAAATCCGGTGGATTTTTTTGTTATCATGAAAGAAAAATTAGTAGTATTATCAGGTTCAGGCATTAGCGCAGAAAGTGGTATTCCTACTTTTAGGGCAGAAGATGGTTTATGGGCCGGTTATAAGATTGAAGAAGTTGCAACACCTGAGGCATGGCAAAAAGATTTTAAAAAGGTATTAGAGTTTTACAACTTAAGAAGATTAAATGCGGCTGCCGCTCAACCCAATCGAGCTCATATTTTACTAAGTAAGTTGCAAGACTATTTTGATGTACAAGTTATTACTCAAAATGTGGATGATTTGCATGAGCGCGCAGGTTCTAAGAAAGTAATGCATCTGCACGGCAATTTATTCGAAGCAAGAAGCACCAAAACAAATCAAGTTTCTCCTGTCAAAAATAATTTGATTGCTGTCGGAGAACTTTGTCCGGATGGAGCGCAACTTCGCCCGCATATTGTCTGGTTTGGCGAGGCAGTACCCTTAATAGAATACGCAGCGCAAGAAGTGGCAAATGCTGATTACTTTTTAATCATAGGCACATCTTTACGAGTGTATCCTGCGGCTGGTTTGTGGAGATACTGCCCACCCACTGCACAAAAATTTTTGATTGACCCAAATTTACCCGCTGAGGTTGCCGGAAGAGAGGATTTTATTTGTTGGAAAGAAAACGCAACAACAGGAATTGACAAATTGGTTGAATATTTAAATAAGTTTTTAGTCGAAAAAATTGAAATGTAAAGCAATCATGAAAAGTTTGGTCTTTGACATTGGTAACACAGACATCACCATTGGAGTAGGATACGACCAAGAGTGGCGCCATGTTTTCAGATTGCCATCTGACATAGAAAAACCAGTTCATCTTTATTTTAATTCGTTGCGCGATTTGTTTTTAGAGCATCAATTAAAGTTTGATAAACTATCCTTAATCGCCATCAGTAGTGTGGTGCCTGACTTAACACCACATATTGAACAAGCTATTGCACAGCTCACAGAAAAAAAACCAATTATCTTAAGTGCAGAAAATTTCACATTACTTCCAATCAAAGTTTTAAATCCGCATCAAATTGGTTCAGACTTAGTTTGCAATGCTTTAGCAGCTTATCATTTATACAAACGTGCTTGCCTTGTTGTTGATTTTGGAACTGCTTTAACTTTTACAACCCTATCCAACAATGGTTTAATAGAAGGAGTGGCCATCTTACCCGGCTTAAAAACTTCTATCAAAGCATTAACTCAAAATACAGCACGCTTATTCGAAGTACCACTACAAGTTCCTGTCTCCGTTTTGGGAAAGGATACAACTCATGCTATACAAGCAGGCGTTTTAATTGGCTATGAAGGTTTAGTTACGCACATGGTAAACAGAGTGAAAACTGAATTGGGAATTCCTGATTTACCTGTTGTTGCTACAGGCGGTCTTTCTTCCATTCTTCCTGTAGTAAAAGACACTTTTACTGACGTAAAAGCAAAATTAACTTTAGATGGTTTACGATTAGCAGGTGAAATTATTCAGCTTCGTTTGAATGCATAAGTTGACGAAGCTTTTTTTTGAAAGATGACTTATCAAACCTAAACACACCTGTATGTTGCCAAACAATTTTTCCTTTATCATCAATTAAAAAAGAGGAAGGAATGGATTTCACTTTAAGTACATCAGGAAAATCCTTATCTGGAAAAAACACACTAAAAGTGTAATTACTTCTACTCAGGTATGATTTAACCTTTTCAACTTGGTTCTGCTTATCAAGTGAAAAGGTGATTATCTCAAAGTCAGGATGCTCGAAGGTTGTATATAGTTTTTGTAGGTGAGGCATCTCTACTCTGCATGGACCACACCAAGTTGCCCAAAGATTAATTAAAACAAATTTACCTTTCCATTTATTAAGCGAAATAGATTTCCCAGATAAATCGATCACGTTAAAATTAAAATCAAGCGTGTCTGCCTTTTTTAGTTGATTTGCATGAACATCAGCATCGATTGGTCTAGCTAAAACTTCATTAGAAAAGTAAGCAATCAGCAACAGTAGACTAAGTAACCAAACTCGTATTTTCATTTTGGCACAAAAGATGTATAGTAATTTAATGAAAACTGTTTAATTTCGTAGGTTAAATTATTCCTCAATGTATAAAAGATTTTTTATTATTCTTTTCTTACTCTCTTTTTCTACTTCTTTCGCACAAAAAGTTAAGTATAAGGATATTTACACCTGGTTGGCCAACAAGCAATATGATGAGGCAGAGCCATTTTTAAAAAAGTATGTTAAAGAAAATGATGATAATCCCAATGCATTTCTTTTTATGGGCTTGCTTTATGAGCATAAACTAAACAAAGCAGATGTATTAAAGGAAACTAAAAAGTTATTGTTGCAAATTGACTCTTCAATTTTGTATTTGAATAAAGCTTATACAACCATTACAGAGAAAGAGTTAAGAAAAAATGATGAATATTATGAATCATTTAAAAGACGCGACTTAAGAACAGGTGAGTTTGGCGTAAAGCTCAGTGATGTTCAGTTTTTTTTAGAGAAAAAACAACAAGAATTAAAAGAAAGAGCAGACAAAGTAAAACTTACCAATACTTACTTTGTCTTGTCTGATTCACTCTACAAAGGCACACAAAAGTTATTTGCAAATTTGGTTGAAAAATACAGAACCAATAAAAGTTTAGTTTTACAAGCAGATGATGAAACACTCAAACAATTAAATGCAATCAGTGTAAAGTTTGATTCTTGTACGAAAGCTTTCGGAATTTATAAGACAAACGTTGTTGCTTTATCGAAAGGAAAGTATGATCAGAAAATTTCTCTATTAAATATTGATGATATCAGTAAAGATGGTAAAGAGCCAGCTAACTTTTTTGAGAATGATTTGAAGTTATGGGATTATAAAATTTTTGCCGACAAGCAGACGAAACTAATAAAAACAGATTGGATTCCGGTAAGAGATCAATTAGTTAACCTAGATATTGAGATAAATAAATTGAGAAACAAATTGGAAGTTGATTCAATTTCTGTCTACACAGAGATTCAAAAAATAGAGACTAAATTGCCCTATGAATTGATGCGCACTGTGGATGAAAATCCTCTTCCAATTTTCGTGCTTCAAAGCAAGATTAATGAATTGAAGTATAAATCACTGATTGTCTCAAATAAGAAGTTACGAGACAGTGCAGATTATTATATTATGATAAAAGCAATTCAGTCCGAATACCAAGCCATAAAAAATTTAGATAGTTTGGTAAGTAAATTTGATTTAATCGAAATAGATAAACGAGCATACGACTATCAGCATTTCATCACCAACACATTTAATAAAGCTACTATCCTTAAAACGTATATAAGAGGACTGCAAGAGTATAGCGAAAAACAAGTTCAACTTAAAAAGTTTGAATTAAATTTTAGAACAAGAGGTTTGAAGTGGTTAACAAGTGATACAGATTCGGTAGCCTTATTTAATAACCCGGGTGAACAATACGCATTTCAGCCTTTATTAGTGATTCCAGATAAATTTACAACAGGTTTACATTACAAAGACACTGCGACAGTATCGGGTTATTTGTTTAACATTCCAACATCGCGCAAGCCTGATTTAAAATTTACATTCAATCTCGACAAAAAGTATTTTAGTAAATTTCGTCAGGCATTTGCTAAAAGTATTTTAGTAACAGACCCGGCTGCACAGATATTTTTTGTTTTGATTTATTCTGAAAGTAAAACTAATAAAGAAGGAAAATATCCAGTAACAGTCGCAAAAATTTATAGAAGCGATGGATTAGCATGGCAATTTGATTTTCTACTTGATGGAATTCCTGCTACGGCCAATTTTGTAAGTGGAGAGTTAGCTATTAGTACAAGCGATGCAAGAGTTTACAACATCGATAAAAACGGAAAACTTAAGCAATAAAAAAAAACCGGGTTTATTGCCCGGTTAATTTTTTCCAATCTTGAAACCGCAAATCAATGCGGTTTTTTATTTTCTCATAATTTTCCCAACTATCAGTAACGTGATAAATAGAAGGTAAACCTTTTACTAATATTTCATCATAATCGTTTCTATAGATACCACCACCATAATAATAATAGGTGAACATGTTACCTTGTTTATTGAACAATTCAAAACCTAAATAACCATCCCAAATTTCACTTAGAATAGTGCAGGAAATTTCTCTTCTTTTAAAGCGGAAAATTTGAACAGATGCTTCTTCTTCAAAATATTCTGAATATAATTCATGTTCAATAATCCAACCTAAGTACATACCAATGTGTACGTAGGCTTGTTCGATTGGTAACGAATCAGGAAAGTTGCCAAGAAAGTGTGTCTTAGCATTATCGTAAATCGTTTTTTGGATCTCAGCTTTTTTTTCCATAGACAAGGTTATCGGTAGAGTTTCAATATAACAAATAAACCAGAATTTTAGACCACATCAAAGAAAAGATAAGCGATAAAGATGGCGGCAACAGCACCTGCTATATCGGCAAGTAAGCCTCCGGTTACTGCATATCTTGTCTTTTTTATATTAACCGAGCCAAAGTAAACCGCTACAACATAAAAAGTTGTTTCAGAGCAGCCCCTAAAAATACTGGCGAGATTTCCTGCGAACGAATCCGGCCCCAAAGTCTTAGCAATGTCCATCATCATAGCGCGCGAACCTTGACCTGTTAGAGGTTTTAAAATAGCAACTGGAAGTGCATCTACAAAGGCTGTGTTGATTTGTAACAGAGTGCCAAATAAAAATTTCATTCCATCCATAAGGTAGTCGATAGCACCACTAGCACGAAAAACAGCTATGCCAACGAGCATAGCTACTAAATAAGGAATTATTTTAATGGCTGTTTCAAAACCTTCTTTGGCACCTTCAACAAAGGTTTCGAACAAAGGAATTTTCCTTTTTATGCCTAGTGTTATGAACGAAAGTATGATGGTGAAAATAATAAGACTTGAAATGATGCTTGATTTTAATTTTAGCGATTCAGGACCTAATGAAGTGAAATAATACATCGAAGCACTTACGAATACACAAAGTCCAATGATATAACTCAAAAAGACAAAATCCCATCTTATCTTTTGTTTAAAAGAAAGATAAACAAGACCTGCCATTGTACTTACAAAAGTGGCAAGTAAGGTTGGAATAAAAATGCTGGTAGGATTGATAGAGCCTAACGTTGCCCTATCTGCAATTATGGTGATAGGTATAATAGTTAAACCAGAAGCATTGAGTACCATAAAAGCAATTTGTGCGTCAGAGGCTTCGTCTTTCTTAGGGTTTAGTTCTTGCAATTCTTTCATTGCTTTTAAACCTAAGGGTGTAGCAGCATTATCCAAGCCGAGCATGTTAGCACTAAAATTCATGATGATAGATCCTGACGCAGGATGTTCATTGGGTACGGAGGGAAACAAACGTTTGGAAAAAGGTCCTATCACTTTTGCTAGTATAGGTACGATTCCGCCTCTTTCACCTATTTTCATTAAGCCAAGCCATAGAGCCATAACACCTGTTAGGTAAAGTGATATTTCAAAACCAGTTTTTGATGCTTGAAAAGTAGCATCAATCATAGCAGGGAAGAGACTACCATCGCTAAAAATCAAAAGCCTGAAAAAAGCTATAAAGGCTGCCACTATAAAGAAAGCAGCCCATAAGTAGTTTAAAATCATTCAGCAATTTATAGTTTTTATCCGTTACCTTTTCTCTTAATCAAGTATCAATAAAAGACCAAATAACATTTAATTAATTTCATAAGTAATTGTTATTGAGTTTAATTTGTTGTTTAAAATACCTAAAATCTGTCTTATGGTTTGCTTTATGTCCGGCAAGAGATTCTCAACAATCTTTACGCTGACTCTCATTTTAGTATTAACTTTTCAACTGGCAACTGCCCAAACTGGCCCCGGAGGTGTTGGAAATGCAACCGGAATAAACGGTCAGCCGTCCAACGTTTTATGGTTGAGATCCAACACAGGAATTACTACAAGTGGTGCTTTGGTTGATGTTTGGGCCGATCAATCAGGAAATGGCAATAACGCATTAGGAACTGGAGCTACGCGTCCTACTCTGAATGGCAGTGATGCAAATTTCAATAATTTTCCATCCATCACTTTTCCCAGTGATCCAGGATTGAATTTTTATTTGGAGGTTCCCGATAATGATAATTTAGACAATACAAGCAACTTTTCTGCCTTCATTGTCTCCAGACCCGCAAATGCAACTACAACATACGGTGTTTTATCTAAAAGAACTTCAGCCGGAACTAACCAATCATTTTTTATAGATAGAGCAGTAACCTCAGGCCAGTATAGAATTACAGTTGCAAATGGATCTACTCGCAACATTGGAGGATCGACAGCTTCAAACATAATTGCTTTCACGATGGCAGGAACAACTCAGACTGGGACCACAAATGGAACAGGAGGCGCTATTACTGCAACTGGTTCAAGCATGAACAATAATCCATCTAACCTTTTTGTAGGTACATATGAAGCATCAAATGTTAATAATTTTGAGGGAGAGATTGTTGAAGTTATACTTTACAGATCTGCTTTAAATGTTGCACAAAGACAAATTGTTGAAAACTACCTTGCAGCAAAATACAATATAGCAATAGCTGGTGGTGTCGACTTTTATGGGGGAGATGTTGCCGGTTCACCTACTTTTAATCACGACTTCGACCTTGCAGGTTTTGGTCAACAATCTTCTGGTCAACATGTTTTAGCTAACTCAAGTGGTTTTATTTTAGCTCCGGCAAACGGTACACTAAATGCAGATGCAGAGTATGTAATGGCAGCTCATAATGGTGTTACCAATTCTGCTGTAACCACAAACTTAGGAACAGGAGGAGTTGTGCAGCGTTGGAATAGAACTTGGTATATCGATAAAACAACTGCAGGTACTTTAGATGCAGATTTAACTTTTGATTTTAGTGAAGGAATTAGTGGGCAATTCCCTCAAAATAAAGACAATTATGTCTTGCTAAGATTAAATATATCAACAGGAAATTATGATGTTGTATCGGGTATAACATCCGGAGACAAAACTATTTCTGGTGACCAAATTTCCTTTAGAGTTACTGACACCAATTTAATTGATGGAGTTTACACTCTTGGCACACTCGATTTAACAAACAGCCCTGTTACAGGTGTTTCTAATAGAACTTGGTATAGCTATCAATCAGGTAACTGGACTGACCCACTTTCTTGGACTTTAGATGGAGGTATAACACCACTTTTTGTTAATCCCTCTAATGAGGTTCCTTCACTTACAGATAACGTGATTGTTACCTCGGGAAGAACAATTACTATGAACACAAACAATGTTCAGATAAACAGTATGCAAGTAATTGGCACACTAGATTTAGCAGCCACAACAGGTCATAACTTTATCAATATATCAGGAAATGGAAGAATCAGACTATCTGGCTCAACTGATAATTTCCCTGCGGGATCAGTTACTTCATTTGCAGATAATAGCATCGGTGGAACAGTAGAGTTTTATGGTTCAGGAAAAACACTTTCATCCAACCGTACGCTAAACAACGTAGTTGTTAATATGACGGGCTCAACAGATTTGTTAACTCTCGTCACCAATTTTACAATTAATGGAAACCTTACCATCGAAAATGGATTATTTAGAATTAATGATAACAGTACACTTTCCAACTTTGTCATAAATATTTTTGGAAATGTAACTGTGAATGCAAGTGGAGGAATTCGTGTTGGTAATACAGCAAGCACTACTCGTCACGAATTCAATCTATATGGCAATTTCGTTAATGATGGAGGCACGGCTTATTTCACGAATAGAACCTCAGCCAATTTCACGGCTGATGATAATACTGGTTTTGCTGATTTTAATACATTGAATGCCACACGCGACCAGCAAATATTATGTAATGGTGAAACAAGATTTTCGAGAATAGAAATAAACAAAGGATTAAACGATACTTATAAAACTACACTATCAGCTTCAACAAGTAGTAACTTCAATTTATTCGGTCGTTCAAATTTCACTATAGATACCGATCAGGCAACAACAAACGAGAATGCATTAGGATTAATTTATGGAACAGTTGAATTGGGTACTAATGTTAGCGTTACACTCAACACAAGTGGTAATTTGGCAATTTATGAAGGTGCACAACTTTGGGTTAATGGAGCAACAGTAACCAAGACTGGTAATACAGCAATAGTTCCCTATGGTAGACTTCGAGTTTCTGCAGGTAATTTAACAGCAGATGTTACAGGAGGAATTACTACTCGAGAAAATGGTATCATTCAAGTTGATGGTGGTACAATTACAACCAGACAGATTAGAACATCTACAGCAGGAGTAAGCTCAGATGGAAGTTACATTCAAACTGGTGGTGATGTTGTACTAACAGGTAACGATATAAGTGATGAATTTGCAGTTTTTAGTTTAACCTATCCGGGTAATGTGTTCAACATGAGCGGTGGAACTTTAACTATCCAAAGTGCTAATAACTTAGGAACAGCCAGCACACGTGGTTCTGTTTTCATCAACTCTGATCCTGCTAACGTAAGCATAACAGGAGGAACCGTAATTTTTGAAGCTGATCAGGCTGTGACCTACAGAATAACTTCAAGAGCCACTTTTTGGAATGCGATTTTCAGAGCAACTGGTGGATCAAGAACCTTTCAACTTTTAGGTACGACATCAGGTCAGGGAGGTGGCGAAGTTACTTTAGGTATACAGCCCTTAACTGTTCTAAATGATTTAACCATTGAGAATAATGCAACCTTTGAAACCAATAATGCTGATATCACTCTCGGTGGAAGTTTTGAAATAGCTAACGGTGGTATATATACTCACGGTTCAAATACAACAACTTTTAATGGAATCGGAGTTGCCTCTATTACTTTAGGAAATACAACTACAACTCAAACCTTTAATAACTTAGTTATTAACAAAAATTCATCATCCGATGAGGTAGTTATTGCAGCTGGTCGAGCAGCGCCTAACGCTGCCATACAAGTAAATGGCACTTTTACTGTTACAAGAGGTTTATTCGACTATGGAGCGTTTAGATTAGCAATAAATGAAAACGTAAGTTTATCCAGTGGAGTAACCGTTGGTAGAACTACGAGTGCAGGCCGTTTAGTTTTTGGTGCAACCGTTGATCAAACCATCTCTACTTTGGGAGCCACCATCGTAAGCATGGAGATCAATAAAACAACAGCTAACAGAACTGTATCTTTGGCTTCAGGAAATTTAACCATCACTGGAACATTAACTTTAACAGATGGTATTTTTAATATCAACACAAGAAGACTAACCTTTAATGGAGCAAGTGCAGCTATTTCCGGCACAGGTTATAGCACAACAAAGATGATTCAAATGGCTGGAAATGCTGGAGATGGTGGACTTGAAATGTACTTTAATGCCAATGAAACAATTGTTTACCCAATAGGAACGAATGCAAATTCTTCATTTCGTTATTCGCCTGTTACTGCTACTACACAAAGTTTTGCAGATGATGGACTAATTCGTATCAGCATAGAAGACCGTTTGCTTCAACTCGCTAATTTGCCTGCAACCAACAGTTTAAGTTACAACTGGAGAGCCAACCATTCAAACTTTACTACACTTCCTCGAATCAGTTACCAATTTACCTATGATCAAACAGACGCAGATGGCTCCGAAGCCTCTTATGTTCCAGGAAAAGTGTTAACAGGTACTCCATTTACTAGGTCAAGTGAGGATGGCACCGATATCAACACAACAACCAATGTTTTAACTTTTAATGGAACTACAACTGGAGGAGGTTTTCCAGGTGCAGGTTTTACTTTAGAAAATGCTGCTTATACAGGTGGTTCTAATGGCATGTTCACCGGAACTCCCGAAACTTATTACAACCTTAACACTGGCCAACTAGGTTGGGAAGATAACAACAAATGGTCTTTAATAAGTCATACGGGTTCAGCAACTAATCAATCTCCTGGTCCTGGTGACATTGCTATCGTTAGAAATTTTGGAGAAGCTAATGGTAATGCGTGGATAATTATGGATGTAGATGTGGAAGTAGCTGCAGTAATTTTCGATAATACTGGCGGAGGTTGGTCGCCACGTATAACAGTTCAAAATGGAAGAACAGTTTCTTTAGGTGTAGTTTCGGGCACAGGAACTATAATGGTTGAAGCTAACGGTAGTTTACCAAATCTTACTACTACTGATATTGGAAATTTTGCCAGACAAGATGCTAGTGTGTTTATCTACAAAGTAGAAAACAACGCAACCTATAATTTATATACATCATTTACAGAATATCCCAACCTTCGTATTGAAGGAAACGATGGAAGCAATAACAATGGCTTGAGAGTCATGACAAATCCTAACCCTGTTACCATCAACAGAGATTTGTGGATGGATTGGGGCGGGACATTTAGAGCAGGTAATACTGTTACAATCGTTCGCGATATGCTGCCAGGCGCAGGAGGAGGTGGGGGAGGACGCTTCCAATTTGGAGAAGGTGGAAACTATATTGTTAACGTTGGTAGAGATCTAACTAGTAACAACAGTGCTAATAATAGAGTTGAGGTTTTAAATACAACGCCCTCCACAAGATTGCATACTTTAAGAGTATCAGGCAACATCACCCTTAATACTGGTCTTATTGATTTGTACAGTGGAGCCGGAGCAACCGATAATCAGGTTTCCCTTGAACTAATTTCATCAACAAATGGAAGCTTCACTAATGCTTCTGGTAATACACCAGATTTATTTAGAATTGTGATGAACAAAGGAAACTCAATTGCTACCACCTTTACACTCACTGATAACGTTACCCTAAATGGCCCTTTTGATGCAGCAACCAAACCACTCACTTTGCAGAACGGTCTGTTAATCATGGATGATGCGGCACTAAATTTTACTCTTACATCTGGAGGTGCTGATTTTTATATTCCAGGTACATCGGGTTTAGAAGTTAGGCAGGGTACTGCTGCTACATCTACAACATCTACAAATGCAAACATTGTATTAGATGGTTTAATAAGAGTAAGCGGTGGAACATTAAGTGTTAATGGTGGCACAACCACAGATACAAATTATATTGAGTACACTAACTCTGGAAATGCATCCATTGAAATAACTTCTGGTACTTTAACTGTTGCCGGTCAAGTACGCAGGCAGTTAACCAGCGATACTGGTGTATTAAGGTTTACACAGTCCGGTGGTATATTTACAGTTGGTAACGAATCTGCTACTACAACTTCCCGCGGTGTATTTGAAGTACTGAACTCAGGAAGTCTATTCAATCATTCGGGAGGAACATTTACAGTAGTGCGAGGTATTAACAGTACGACCATACCAAGTATTTGGCTAGAACCAACGACTTCAACTGTTACTGCTGCTTCAACAATTAATATTGGTAGTGCGGCAACACCAAGTGGAGTTAATGCGCTAAATATAGGTCTTCGTGCATCTGCAACTTTAAATAATTTGGTGGTTAATGGAGTAAATAGCCCTGTAGTTAGATTATATAGCTTACCGTTAACTTTAAATGGTTCCTTAACAGTTAATACTAGCAATACGTTTGATGCAAATGGTTTAAACCTAACCATCCGTGGAAACATGACGGTAGATGGCTCTTACATTCCAAACGGAAATACTACATTTTTTACCAATACTGCTGCGGCAGTAGTTTCTGGAGCAACACCTTTGTTTAATTTCTTTAGCTTTTCTAAGTCAGGAGCAGGAACTTTGACTGTCTCTAAGAATATTACAATCAACAAAGATCTTACTGTTACTGCCGGAACAGTTGCTCACACTGGATTCGATATTACCCTCATAGGTAATGCAGCTCTTTCATCAAATTTCACATCTACAAGTGGTAACGGTTTAATATTTGCAGGATCAACACAACAACAATTAACAAGGAATATTGCAGGAACAACCACATTAGGTATTGTAACCATAAACAACACTAATGGTGTAGTGATACCTGATGGAAACGGCTTTAATTTTACAATCAATAACGGATTAAGAATGCAAAGAGGAGTATGGGATATTGGAAGTAGCTTACTAACTCTTAACTCTTCTGCGTTGATAACGGCTGTAAACCCATTCTCGGTAACGAACATGATTCAAACCAATAGTTCATTTACTGACTTTGGTGTTCGCAAAATTTTCCCTACCAATTTTAATGCAGCTATTTTTGTTTTTCCTGTTGGACAATTAGCATACACTCCAGTTACATTTAATTTTGTTACTCCCAATACAACAGGATCGAATGCGGCAGTAATAACTGTAAGACCTGCCAATGAAAGACATCCATCCATTGTACAAGATGATGAGTTACCTTTAGGCGCTGGCCCTGAGGATTTTGATGATCATCAAAACTCTTTGCAATATCATTGGATCATTAATGCTGATAACATAACAAATACGAATTTCCGTTCTACTATGACTTTGCAATACGACCAGTCAGCAGTAGCTGTTACAGCACCTAGAACGGAAGCAGACTATATTCCTGCCAGAATTTTATCTGATAATAATGCATCTAATAGTATTAACAAGTTTACCACTGCAGATTTAGATGAGGCATCTAATACAATCACCTTTGATTTCAGCTCAGTAACTGATGCTGGTATTTCTGGAGAATATTTTGCCGGTGTGGATTTAGCCATTCCTGATAATGTTCCGACTTACAGAACAACAGGTTCAGGCAATGTTAATGCAGCAATTTATACACCTGCAGTTCCCGGAGGTGGAGCTCCTACCGGAGCACAAGTGATTATTGAACCAGGACACAATGTTACTTTCAATATTAATAACGTTTCATTATATGAAACAACTATCAGTGCGGGTGCTACCTTAACGATTCCAACAGGTTCAATAGGTCATCGCTTAGGAACTTTAACAGGAACGGGAGACTTAAGAGTAGAATCCAATACAACTAGTCTTGTTTTACCTGCAGCGGTTTATGACGATTTCTTCTCTTGCTCAGGTGGTGGGCTAATTTTTGGCGGCAGTGGTTCTTATGAAATTTTAGGTGGAATACCAAGCCTAAGAAATCTAACTATTTTAGGTTCAGGTGCTAAGACTTTTGCAAACAATGATGTTACCATTTGTAACGACTTAACTGTAAACATGACTTCAGGGTCGTTATCAATCATTAACAGCAGAACCATTAATGTTCAAAATGATGTGATCATTAATAATGCAGGTGCATTGAATACCCTAACCGGTAATTTGAATATTACAAGAGATTTAATTCAATCTGCAGGCACCTTCAATGGCGGTACTGGTGGCACTAAAGCAGTTGGTAGAAATATAAATGTTACAGGTGGTACATTTAATACAGGTACTGGAGTTGGTAACTTGTTAGAAGTAGCAGGGAACATGACAGTGGCAGATGCTGCAACATTTACAACAGGAACTGCAAGTGCTACAGGCCAAGTTGTTCTCTTTGACGGCACTTCTCAACAAACTTTAACAGGTAATTTTACAAACGCGTTGTTCTCTTTTCGTGCATTTAATAGATTAGAGATTAACAATGCCACCGGTTTAATTCTTGCAGGTAACGTTACCATAAATGCTGAGTTAGGTCTAACCAATGGTTTAATTACGCCAGGTACTAACACTTTATTGTTAGGTTTAACAGCTATCGCTACTCCAACGTTAGGAAGTTTAAATTCATTTGTTAATGGTAAGTTGTCTAAAGTAATTAACAATGGAACTTTCAACTTCCCTATTGGTAGAACAGCAGCGGCTACAAACAGATGGAGACCGGGAGCCTTGTTTAACACAACAGGTGGAACACGAACCTGGGATATGGAATATATACCCGGTGCTGCAACTGGTGCGGTTGCCAATGCTCCAGCACCACGAAATAATCCAGTCAATAATTTTACTTCCGCAGATCCTTTGATATTGAGAATTGCAACTGGCGAACATTGGCGTGTTTCAGATGGCTCAGGTACTTCTAATGGAAGAACCGCTAGAGTAGGTTTAAGTTGGGGAACAGCAAGTGATGTATCAGCTATTCAATCGCAACGTGAATCAATGAAAGTAATGACTTGGAATGGTACCAACTGGACGAACAGTGGTGGACAAAATTTCTCTGTGGGTCACACACAAAGTGCTGGTACTTTCCAATCTGTCTCTACGCTTTCTTTCTCAGAAAACATTGTCACGTTGGGTTCAACAGAAGTAGCTAATCCATTACCGGTTGAGTTGCTAAGTTTCAGTGGAGTCTTTGATAATGGAATCAACATTATCGAATGGAGAACAGCAACAGAGATTGACAATGATTTCTTTGAGTTACAACGTTCAGTAGATGGGGAAACTTTTGAAGTAATTGGAATTGTTAAAGGTGTTGGAACAACAACTGACTTAACGAATTATAGTTACCGTGATAATAAGCCTTTAATGGGTAACAATTACTATAGATTGAGACAAGTTGATTTCAACGGTCAATTTGAATATAGTGACGTAATTAGAATTGTAGTAGATGAAAATGCTTTCGTATTTAACATCAATCCATATCCTAATCCGGTTAATAGAAACCAAAAATTAAAAACAGATTACCTTAAGAGTAATGATGCTGATGCCGTTGTTTTATTGCGTGATTTAACGGGTAAAGTAATGGAGCAGGCTTTGGTAAATGGAAACTCTGGCACGGTTGAATTTAACATCGATAATAAAAATCCTGGTATGTATTTAGTAGAAATGCAACAAGGCCAAAGAAAGATTGTGAAGAAGATTATCGTAAACTAGTATTAAACATTTATTGAATAAACAGCGCAGCAGGCCAACAAGCCTGCTGTTTCTGTTCTAAGTATGTTGTTTCCTAAAGATATTTTGGTGAAATGATGTTGCTCAGCGAATGCTACTTCTTCCAGAGTAAAATCTCCTTCTGGCCCGATTAAGATTAAAATTTTTTTGTTGGATATTAGTTTCTCTTTGAATTGAACAGGGTTGTTTGGGTCAACAAAAGCAATCAAATTTATTTCTGATTGATTATTGATAACATCTTCAAACTTAACTTCCGTAGCAATTTCTGGAAGAAGAAATTGATGTGATTGTTTAATGGCGCTAATAGTGATTTTTTGTAATCTCTCTTTCTTTAGAAAATTTCTTTCTGTTCTTTCTGTCTGTATGAGGGAAATTTTCTCAACACCTAATTCAGTTGCTTTTTCAACTAACCACTCTATTCTATCAGCATTTTTTGTGGGTGCTATAGCTAAATGCAGAAATCTTTTTTGCTCTACTTTTTTTCTTTCTACAATCTTTACCTCACAAGCTTTTATGTTATCGTTAGTAATAACAGCTACTGCTGATTCGCCTCTTCCATTAGTTATATCAATAAGATCTCCTTTCTGATAACGCAATGCTTTTACACAATGTCTGGATTCTTCTTCCGACATTGTAAAAGTATTTTCCTGATCGAATGGATGAAAGAAAAGCAAAGTGACTTATTTATATTGATGAACAAGGGTAGTCATGAAATCAATGTACTCTTGCTTAGCTTGTTCATTTGTTTTTCCTTTTAGTTCTGCCCAAGCATCAAATTTAGCAATGGCTTTAAAATCAAAACCTCCGGGTCTTTCACCACCTACATCGCCTTCAGTTGCTTGTTTAAACAAAGCATAAATTTTTAGAAGTTCTTCGTTACTTGGTCTTTTGGTAAGTTCTTTAGATTGTGCAACGGCAGCATCAAATTGTTCTTGTAGTGTCATAAAAAAAGGGCTGTTTCCAGCCCTTAAGTTATAAATCTATTTTTAATTATCGCTTCGCAATTTCTACGTAAGGCCTTGATTTTGTACCTACGTAAACCTGTCTTGGGCGTCCAATTGGTTCTTTGTTCTCGCGCAATTCTTTCCATTGTGCAATCCAACCTGGTAAACGACCCATTGCAAACATTACTGTAAACATATCTACAGGAATACCTAAAGCACGATAGATGATACCAGAATAGAAATCAACGTTCGGATATAGTTTTCTTTCTATGAAGTAAGGATCGCGCAGTGCAACTTCCTCTAACTTCATGGCAATGTCTAAAACCGGATCATTGATACCTAATTTATTCAAAACATCGTCTGCTGCTTTCTTAATTATTTTTGCGCGGGGATCGAAGTTTTTGTAAACGCGGTGTCCAAATCCCATTAAACGGAAAGGATCATTTTTATCTTTTGCTTTGTTAATCCATTTCTCGATGTTTCCTCCATCTTGGCGAATCGCCTCTAACATTACAATCACTTCTTGATTAGCGCCACCATGTAAAGGTCCCCACAATGCATTAATGCCCGCAGAGATAGAAGAATAGATACTTGCTTTAGAGGACCCAACAATTCTTACAGTAGAGGTAGAACAATTTTGTTCATGGTCAGCATGAAGAATTAATAATTTATCTAATGCGTTAGCCACTACCGGATCTACTTCATAATGTTCAGCCGGTAAAGCAAACATCATTTTCAAAAAGCGTGAACAATAATCCAAAGAATTATCTGGATAATTTACAGGATGTCCAACTGCATTTTTATAAGACCAAGCCGCAAAAGTTGGCATCTTAGCCAATGAACGCACGATGCTTAAATAAACACCTTCTGCTGAACGGTTGGGATCTAATGATTCTGGATAGAATGCTGTTTGTGCGCAGAACAAAGAAGCCAAAACACCCATAGGGTGGGAGGTAGAAGGAAAACCATCAAGAATTTTTTTGATGTCTTCGTGAACCAATGTATGAGTTGTAATGTCGCGCGTAAATTTCTTTAATTGTTCGGTGGTTGGCAATTCACCAAAAATCAACAAATAAGCTACTTCTAAAAAAGTAGATTTTTCTGCTAGGTCTTCAATCCCGTAACCGCGGTATCTCAAAATACCGTGATCGCCATCTAAAAAAGTGATAGCACTTTTGGTTGCACCTGTATTTTTATAACCAATGTCGAGCGTTACGAGTCCGGTTTTTTCCAGCAATTCGCTGATGTCAATCGCGGTTTCATTTTCTGAGCCTTCTATGATGGGTAATTCATAGGTTTGACCGTTGAAAGTTAATTGTGCTGTTTTAGCCATGTTTTTGAAAATTTCCGGTTTAAAGATAGAGCGTAAACGTTTTCAGAAAAATGTTATTCGATAATTTAATTATTTCCTAAAATAAGAGGCATACCATCTTTACCTGAACCAACGACAATGATTTTAGAATTGGGGGATTTCGATAACTCTAAAGTCGCCTCTATTCCGCGCATCTTTAATAATTTGTCTGTTAAGCTATTATTGATGATGTTATTCGCTCTTGATTCACCCTCAGCTGCGATTCTTTTTCTTTCTGCTTCGCTTCTTTCTTTATCTAATCTGAATTGGTAAGCCAACGCTTCTTGCTGTTGTTGCAATTTGCTTTCGATTGCAGCCTTAATTTGTTCTGGGAGATTTATAGAACGAATCAACAAAGCAACCATGTGTACGTTGTTGGCAATCAATATTTTTTCAGATTCTTCTTTAATGGTTGCTTCTACCTCTGCTCGTTTAGTTGAATAAATTTCTTCAGCTGTATAACGCCCCATAACCTGTCTTACAGCCGACCTAACTTCAGGAACAACTAAAATATCGATATAGCCTTGATTGAATTTTTCGTGGATGTATCCAATTTTTTCAGGTAATGGATTGAAACGAACGGAGACATCCACATGAATGGAAAGACCACTTTTATCCAACACATCCATGTTTTCGTCTTTCAATTGTTCTTGTACAGAGTAAACATATACATCGTTCCATGGTGCTTTGGTATGAAAACCAGGACCGATGATATTGTCCTTATCCAAACCATCTCCGAATTTGTAAAATATCACTGCTCTTTGTCCGGCCTCAATAGTGTAAAATAAACTGGATGATATGGCCATTAGGATAAATAAGGCGATAACTCCTAGAATAATGAAGGGAACAATTCTTTTGTTGTTCATAATGATTTAGTTTAATTGTTGAAAGATACCCACTCCAACACTAGTTTTCAAATAGATAAGTGTACTTAATTTACTAAACTCTTAAAGTGGATAGACCACCATCTGCTCCTATAATTTGTCCGCTGATAAAACCTGCTTCTTCGCTAATTAAGAATGAAGCCAGAGCTGCTAATTCCTGTGGTGTACCAGTTTTCTTTAAAGGATGTCTTTCAGCAGATGCTTTTTTCTTTTCTTCCGTTCCTAGAATTTTTGAAGCAAGTGGTGTGTCGGTTAAAGATGGAGCAATTGCATTCACTCTGATTTTAGGTGCTAATTCAGCAGCCAAAGATTTGGTTAAACCTTCTATAGCTCCTTTGGCCGCTGCGATGGAAGCGTGGAATGGCATGCCTTGCTGAACAGCAACCGTACTAAACAAAACAACAGAAGAAACGATTTCACTTGCTTTTAATAAAGGTAACACTTGTTGAATTGTTCTAACAGCACCTAATACATTGATATGGTAATCATCTATAAAATCTTGTGTACTTAAGCGATGAAAAGGTTTAAGATTGATAGAGCCCGGGCAATAAATCAAACCTTGGAGTGAAGAAGGAAGTGTTGAAAGATCCAAAGCATCTTGTGTGGCATCGTATTTTATTTTTCCATTTCTGGATGCTTCAAAAACCTGATACCCTTTTTGTGAAAGTTGATGGCTTAGGGCTGCTCCAATACCTGAACTCGCGCCTACAATAAGAATGTTTTTAGACATATTAATTTAACAATGCCTCAAACAAAAGGTTATGTAAAACAAAACAGGTTATCAATCGATAACCTGTTTATTTTTAATTGATATAAAGTGTTCGTACCATCTGATAATCAGATATCATACTTCCAATCTTAAGCAGATACTTTGGTTCGCGGTGCACCTGCTAAAATTTCATCGTTAGCAAATGATGCAAACTTTTCGAAATTATTATTGAATGCATTGGCTAAGAAAGTTGCTTTCTCATCATAAGCATTCTTATCGCTCCATGTATTTCTTGGATCAAGAATTTCTGATGGAACATTTTCGCAAGAGGTAGGCATAGCAACTCCAAAAACATCGTGATTTACAAATTGAACCTTGTCTAATGCACCGATTAGAGCAGCAGTAATCAAAGCGCGTGTGTATTTTAAACTCATGCGTTTGCCAACTCCATAAGGTCCGCCACTCCAACCTGTGTTCACTAACCACACATTTACATTTGCTTCGCGCATTTTGCGGCTCAACATTTCAGCATATTTGGTTGGATGCAATGGCATGAAAGGTGCACCAAAGCAAGCCGAGAAAGTCATGGTGGGTTCGGTAACACCTGCTTCAGTTCCAGCAACTTTTGCAGTATAGCCAGAAATGAAATGAAAGGCTGCCTGACCAGGAGTTAATTTAGAAATAGGAGGAAGCACACCATACGCATCGCACGTAAGGAAGAAAATATTTTTAGGATTTTTTCCGATGGAAGGAACAGCAATGTTGTGTATGTGTTCGATAGGATAACTCACACGCGTATTCTCAGTGCGAGATCCGTCTGCGAAATCAACTTCGTTAGTACCTTTTTTATAAACGATATTTTCTAAAATCGCACCGGGTTTAATGGCACGGAAAATATCCGGTTCTTTTTCTTCTGTTAAGTCGATACACTTTGCATAACATCCACCTTCGAAATTGAAGATGACATTATCTTCTGTCCAGCCGTGTTCATCATCACCTATTAGTTTTCTATTAGGGTCGGCAGATAAAGTTGTTTTTCCTGTTCCAGATAAACCGAAGAAAAGAGCGGTATCACCTTGCTCGCCTGCGTTTGCAGAACAATGCATGGATAATACATTGCGTTGATGAGGCAACACATAATTTAAAACAGTGAAGATTCCTTTTTTGATTTCACCCGTATAACCGCTACCACCAACTAAAATGATTTTGCGTTTGAAATCGATTATTGAAAAGTTGTGCTGACGCGTTCCATCCACTTCAGGATGAGCATGGAAACCAGGAGCATTCAGAATTAACCATTCCGGTTCGAATGTGGCTAAGTCTTCTTGCTTAGGTCGAAGAAACATGTTGTAGGCAAACTGGTTCGACCAAGGGTATTCGTTGATCACTCTTATTTTGATGGCATAGCGGGGATCGGCACACGCTAGCGCATCGCGCACAAAAAATTCTTTACCATTAAAGTATTGAATCATCTTTCGGTACAAGCCATCAAATTTGCCGGCATCGAAAGGAATGTTAAAGTTGTTCCACCAAACACTATTCACTGTTGTTTCATCTTTAACTGTGAATTTATCTTTAGGTGAACGGCCTGTAAATTCACCAGTATCAACCGCGATGGCACCACTATCAGCCAGAGTGGCCTGTCCGTTTCGAACGGCAATGGTAGCCAGTTCTTCTGGAGATAAATTCCAATGTGCGGTGCCTTCGAGAATGCCCAGATTCTTTAAGAAAGGTTTAAGGGGTTTTATACCTGTTTCTTGCATAAAGTGTAGTGAATTAAGAGAGGCGAAGGTAAGAAATTCTTTTTTCAAACGATTGCGAAATCGTTATATTAAATTTTAGCGATGGTTGATATTTATTGAATTACCATTTACTTTCACCAAAACTTTAGAATTTTGTTTGGCTGGTATTGCCAAAATCCCAACTTTAATTGATTTTGCCACTGCTTACAAAATTTTTTAACCTTAAAATCCTTCCATGAACCTATCGCAACGCTGGCACGAAGCCCGCCACGGATTCTCTTCAACCTTTTGGATTGCCAATACTTTAGAATTATTTGAAAGACTAGCCTTTTATGGCGCCAAAGCAGTGCTCACCATTTTTTTAATAGAAAAAGTTGGATTGGCTGAAGATGCCGGAGCACTTGCCGGGATGTTTTCAGGAGTAATTTACGCCTTACCCATTTTTGCAGGCGTGTTAGTTGATAAATATGGTTTCAGAAAAACACTGATTGCCTGTTTTGCCATTTTTGGTATTGGCTATTTATTAATTGGTATGGCTGGTTTGGCATTTGCAGAAGATATTGTAAATGTTGTTGGAAAAAAGCCCTATGTCATCACTGTTTTATTGTTAACTGCCATTGGTGGATCTTTGATTAAACCTTGCATAGTTGGCACTGTAACCAAAACTAGTAAAGAAGAAACCCGCGCTTTGGGATTTTCGATTTATTATTCACTTGTCAATTTTGGAGGAGCTATTGGACCCATGCTTGCCTTGTTAATACGAACAGACATAGGTATTGAATATGTGTTAATGATGTCATCGGTCACTTCTTTCTTATTGATGTTCGGAACGATATTCTTTTTCAAAGAACCGGAAGGAGTGAAACCCGAAGGGAAATCGTTTAAGCAAGTAACCAAAGATATGTTTCTTGTTTTCGGTAATGTAAGATTCATTTCTTTCCTTGTCATCTTCTCAGGTTTCTGGATCATGTTCTGGCAGATTTTTTACTTACTTCCTTCATACTCTAAAGATGTTTTGTTATTCGAGGAATTCGAAATTTTAGAAACAGTTGATGCCTGGTGCATTATTTTCTTTAGTGTTTTAATCGCAACCTTAGCCAAAAACTGGAAGCCTTTTACAGCTATGATTGTAGGATTTTTATTAGCCAGTGTTTCATGGTTTTTGATAGGGTTATTTCCAACCATTTTAATGGCTGTAATTGCTGTTGCGATATTTGCTATTGGTGAGGCAACACAAGCTCCGCGCTTTTATGAATATGTTAGCAAACTTGCTCCGCAAGATCAGGTTGGTACCTACATGGGTTTTGCTTTTTTGCCCGTTGCCATTGGTTCGTTTGCTGCCGGTCCCATTTCTGATTGGTTAAGAATTAATTACATGACAAGCAATCCACAACTAATGTGGCAAATTGTTGGTGCGATTGGCTTAGCATGTACAGTTTTAATGTTGGCGTATGACCAACTAATTGTTAAACGAATTTCCAAATAATATATGGAAGGTAAAGTTTTTAAACCCTATATCGCTCCTGAGCAAAACATAGCAGAGTTTACGGTTAAGTCTGTTGTGTTTGGTTCGCTCTTCGGTATTCTCTTTGGTTGTTCTACTGTTTATCTCGCTCTTAAAGCAGGTCTCACCGTTTCTGCTTCTATACCAATTGCAGTATTAGCAATTACTTTAGGAAGAAAATTTTTGAAGACAACCATTCTCGAAAACAACATCATCCAAACCACGGGCTCAGCCGGTGAATCCATTGCAGCCGGTGTTGTTTTCACTTTGCCCGGATTTTTATTTCTTTCTCCAACTGAAAGTGGTGTAAGTATAGGTGAGAGTTATTTTAATTATTTAACTATTTTAATTCTTGCTTCATTTGGCGGTATGTTGGGCACCATGATGATGATTCCATTAAGAAGATCACTCATTGTAAAAGAACATGAAACGTTACCTTATCCGGAAGGCACAGCTTGTGCTTCTGTGTTACAAGCAAGCGAGAAGGGTGGAGTGTTTGCTAAAACTGCCTTCTTCGGTATGGGCTTCGCTTTGGTGTATGCTGTGCTTCAAAAAGTATTTCATGTAATTGCTGAAACACCAGCTTATGTAACAAGCCAAGTGAATAAGTTTTGGCCTTCGGCTACAACCAACGCAGAAATTACACCTGAATATTTAGGGGTTGGGTATATCATTGGTCCTAAAATTGGTGGGGTATTAGTAGCAGGATCTGTATTGGCTTGGTGGGCGATTATTCCGCTTTTATCAACCTTAGTTCCATTCGAAACAGTTGCTCAACAACTAGTAACGCTCGGCTACTTAGCCGATGTTAATACAGCAGGAGGAAAAGGAAATTGGGATCCGGCAACTAAAACTTTCGCTAACCCTTCCAGTGCTCTATACTTTGCGTATATCCGACAGATAGGGGCGGGTGCTGTGGCAGCCGGTGGTTTTATTACGTTGATTAAAACAATTCCAACCATCATCAGCTCCTTCCGCGATAGCTTAGCATCCTTAAAAGAAAAAAGTGAAGGCGGAATTTTAAGAACGGAAAGAGACTTATCTTTTAAAGTTGTTATCTTCGGTAGTCTTATATTGGTAGCGTTAATGATTGTTCTGCCGGGTATTCCAGGCGATGGTTTTTTTCAAAAATTATTAATCGGTATTCTGATTATCATTTTCGGTTTCTTTTTTGTTACTGTGGCTAGCCGCATTGTTGGTTTAGTGGGTTCGAGCAATAGCCCGATTTCGGGTATGACCATTGCTACCTTAATGGGAACATGCTTGATTTTTACAGCAGTAGGGTGGAGTGGTAAATTGTATGAGCCACTTGCATTAGTGGTAGGCGGAATGATTTGTATCGCTGCTGCCAATGCGGGAGCAACCAGTCAGGATTTGAAAACAGGATTTATTGTTGGGGCTACTCCACGCTACCAACAAATTGCTTTATTTATTGGGGCGATTGTTTCATCTATTGCCATTGGCATTGTGGTAAAAGTTTTAGATACTCCAACAGCCGATATGGCAGCGCAAGGTATTACACATGCTATTGGCAGTGAAAAGTTTAGTGCGCCACAAGCTACGTTAATGGCAACTTTAGCGCGTGGTATTTTATCCTTCAATCTCGACTGGCAATTTGTGATGGTGGGCGTCTTTATTGCTGTAATGATTGAATTATGTGGCATTAAAGCCTTAGCATTTGCAATCGGTTTGTATCTACCTTTATCTACAACGTTACCTATTTTTATAGGTGGTGCTATTAAAGGTTTGGTGGATATGAAAATGAAAAAGCAACCATCAGCCAACGCACACGAAGAAGAATTAGGAAAAGGAAGTTTGTTTGCAACAGGTTTAATTGCAGGCGGTGCTTTATCAGGTGTGGTTGTAGCCTTGCTATCTGTTAATGATGAAATTTTTGAGAAGATGAAAAAAGTAAGCGCAGAACACGCTATTGCCAACACAATAGGAGAGAACGGTTACGCATTATTGGGTGTTGCTTGTTTTGCCTTGATGGGATGGTTAGTATACAAGCAGGCTGTTTCTAAAAATGATTAGTTATAATTGGTTGATAAGAAACATTTTAAAAAAATAGAATTAATACTAAATAAAAGACCACGACTTTAATCGTGGTCTTTTATTTGAATCTGAAGGTATTGGTAAAATCAGAAACTTCTACATGGCTCTTTTTGGGTTTATAATGGCGATTAAATTTAAAATTTATCAGGTATCTGGATGATGCGCACTACAATTTCGTGTGGGTCACCATCTTTATCTAACAAACTGAATTTCACCATAGGGTTATCTTTCTTCAACATGGTTTCTACATTGATAACCTGGTTATCCAACAAATGCTTTTGAATTTCTTTTTGCAGAATGAACAATGCATTTGCAAAATCTACTTCTAGCGGACTGGGATTATACGTGGAGGTTTTCATCTTCTTTTAATCTATCCGCCCAAAAACAGGTTTTACTATTGCCATCTTATTAATGCACTGGCCCATGTAAACCCGCTTCCGAATGCGGCTAAACAAAGTAAGTCATTTTCTTTCAACTTTCCTTCTGCCCAGGCCTCACTTAATGCAATAGGAATAGAAGCAGAGGTAGTATTACCATAGCGCATGATGTTGTTGTAAACCTGATCTTCTCGAAGCGATAACTTTTCCTGTATATATTGACTAATTCTCAGATTTGCCTGGTGCGGAACCAATAAGTTAATATCCTCTTTTGTAAGGTTATTGGCGTGTAAGGCTTCGTTTATTACTTCCATAAAGCGGACAACAGCATGTTTAAAAACCTGATTGCCATTCATCACGACTTTAAATCCCGTTGTATCAAGAATTTGGTCGGCCTGTCTTTCTTCTCTAGGTCTGCTGCTACCGGGGTCTTTCACATATAATTCTTCAGCAAATCTTCCATCGGCATGCAGGTGGGTAGATAAAATACCTTGTTTATCAGTGGCTGTTAAAACGGCTGCACCGGCACCATCACCAAAGATTACCGCAGTATTGCGTCCTCGTGTTGTAACATCTAAAGCAGAAGATTGAATTTCTGCGCCAACCACCAAAACAGTTTTATACATGCCTGATTTAATAAACTGATCGGCAATGGATAAAGCATAAATAAAACCGGAACATGCGTTTTTAATATCAAGTGCTCCAATTCCTTCTAAACCTAATTCGCGTTGCAATAGAACACCCGAACCCGGGAAGTAATAGTCGGATGTGATGGTAGCAAATACAATAAACTCAACATCCTTTTCTTTTAAACCTGCTCGCTCTAATGCCATCCTGCTAGCTTTGGCTGCCATGTTGGCCACAGTATCTTTTTCAGGGTTAAACCAACGTCTTTCTTTTATACCTGTTCGCTCGATTATCCACTCGTTGTTGGTATCCATTAAAGAAGATAAATAATCGTTGGTGATGATTTGCTCGGGTACATGATGGCCGAGACCAGCTATTTTAGAGTATGGCATATTGTTTATTAGGTTGCGCAAGGTAATAAATTGTTACCTAATGACTGTTAGGAAGAATAAAATTATCCTATAAAAAAGAAGGCTACCTGATAGTAGCCTTCTTACTTTTTAAGTTTTTACTTTTTTATCAAACTCTTCGTATTGTCGTCAGAATGGCGATCAATTAGTTTATGCAAAGGATCGATACCTGCTTTTCTCGGTTTATCTTTTACTAAAATTTTGATTTCATTATCCTTGGTAGTGAATTTATGTTTCTTCAAATAAATCAAGCTGTCTTTCCCTGCTTTACTTTTTCCGTACACTCCAATATCAATCCAATCTTGAATAGGAATATTGCTTTCGATACCTGTGCTATCGGCACGCAATTTTTCTGTAGAAAGTTTTAAACTTACTTCATATAAACCCTTACTCTTTTCTGTATAGCTCGCTTCTGTCGTTTTGTTTTCAAACAGGGTAATCGTTTCAAACATATCTGTGATAAGATATTGCAAACTATCTGGTGTTACTTGTCTGAAATATTTTAACAAATCGGCAGAGGTAGGGTAGGGCGCATCTTTAAAGGCCCAGTCTTTCGTGAAACGTTTTAAGGCCATGTTTACACTATCTTCTGAAATATAATCTTGTAAGGCATACATCACTAAAGAACC
>JAPZUF010000022.1 GCA_027533395.1 Cyclobacteriaceae bacterium | reverse complement strand
TCAAAACCAAAATATACAATTAACCCAAATTGTATGGCCGCCACGGCTCCGGTAAAAAGACTGATCGAAAATTCTAAATGCAGAATAGATAAAATGATAAACAGATAATAAATAGCCAGAATGGGCGACTCAATAATCGCTAGCATTTCGTAACCAAAAACCATCTGCACTAAAATCAAGCTGGGAAAAGTTACCTCAATAAAGCTGTGAATCATTTTAAAGGTATCGGAAACCTTTTGTTGTGCCTTTAGTTTTCTTTTTAAGAATTGAAGGATAATGGCTTCATAAGCAACCATTATTAACAACCAGAGGATGGTGAAAAAATAAACTTGTGCTCCACCATAAAACTGAGCAACTGATATATCGATGATGAAAAAATTAACGATTACAATAGCAACACCTGCCAAAAGAATAGAAACCATCAAGTAACTGCGTTGGTATTCACTTTTCACAGTTTCCAGATCGATGGAATCTAATAAACCAAGGTTTCTGTAACGGAACAAATTCTTTTTTAGTAAAGTCGAAGCGATAAATAAATTATTTTAATCCTGCAGTATGTAAACCCAACAATCTTTTGGCAAGTTCCCTTGATTAGGAAAAACCAACCAATTTTTTAAGCGAGCTTCTCTTTTAAAACCTGATTTTTCTAAAACCTTGCACGAAGCTTCATGCTCACAATCTACATACGTTCCTATTCTGAAAATGTTTTTCAATTTTGTTAATTGAAGTGTTACTTGTTTACAAGCTTCTGTAGCATACCCTTTACCCCAATGTTGGTCGCTCAACACATACCCAAATTGAATTTTGCCATTTTCGTTAATGATGCCGTACGCTCCAACCAAACTATTATTTTCCTGTAAACGAATGCTATAAGAATAATCTATGCCGTTATTCCAGGCTTTAATGGCGTATTTTAAAAATTGTTGGGTATCTGTAATTTTTTGATGCGTTGGCCAGCTTAAATACTTAGTACACTTTAATTTACTGGCATAACTATAAAAAATTTCTTCTGCATCTTCGTACCTTAGTCTGGTAAAGATTAATCTCTCCGATTGAAAACTAACGGGTAAGTCTAATTTATTCATTTGAACCATGCCAAAAACAAACAATATCGTACACGAATATTATAAAAAACAGTTCGAAGATTTTACGATTATCGTAAGATTAAATCCTATCCATCATGCTGGAACAGAATTAACCATACCGAAACAAGGCGAAGTTTCATGGCGAGATCTAACCTTCGATGAAGAAATAAAGGAAGATTTAGCAGCTGATGGATTTGAACTTTGTAATCCATTCGAATTTAACTTATATGCAGCCGGATTAATGAATATGAAAGAGTAAGAAAAGAATTTACTAACCTCAACTCCCTATGCTTCTACGTAAAGTAACATTCGCTGTGTTTTGTGTTTTGTTAAACCTCGAATCTATTGCGCAAAAAAACGTTGTACCGGTTACGCAATCTGAATTAACAAAAATTGCTTTACCCGCAGGCGCAAAACAAGATAAACGTGTTTTTCCGACTGCAGCTGCCCAAACTGCTTTAGAACTAGAAGCACAAGAACATGGCATTGTGTTAGAAAATAGTCCGGAAATTTTAACCATACCCACCACCAATAAACAAGCCGAACAAGAAATACTAAACAACCTCAACAACGCTGGGTTTGCCAAAGTAACTTTACCCGATGAAACAGATTACTTTTTGTTGAATCATATTTCCGGTGTTTTTATGGTTTACATGAATACCAGCAGAAATGAAACGCTGGTATATATAACCCGAGTAAGAAGTGTACCGAATGGGCTATTGCCGGTAAATGAAATAAATACTTCCAACCCAACTCGTATAAATACGCAGGCTGAAATCAGTAAAAATGAAAGTATAAAAGAACCAACAGAGGTAAAAAAAGAAAGTGTAATACAACCAGAAAACAATAACACATCTACTAAAACTACAAATACCTATTCTGATGGTTATTATTTTGTTACAACTACTTTCGATGATGGTTGGATAGCTAACGTACAACCCGATTTTATCAGCGTTAAAAAAGAAGGAGTTGATGTTAAATTGATCTATCCGGAAAATTATCCTGATAATCTGCAAGGCGATATTTCAGATTTTTTTTGGAATAGATGGGTAGTTCCTTACTATCGTATACAAAACGCTCAAAAATTAGATGAAGGTTTTTCTTACTTAAAAATTAATTTCATTGAAGGAAATGCTATTGAAATGGCTACTCAAAAATCAGTTTACATTGGTATATCTGTTATCGTTAAAAATGGAATTTGTAAACCCATTTTAGCAGTAGCTCCCACTCGCGAAATTTTTTATCAATATTTTAAAGAACCTGAAGGCTTACAGAACATGTTAAACTATAACAAGTTTGCAGTTTCTGCTAATGATTTGGTTGGCGAGTGGACAGAATCTAGCAGTGCAGGTGTAAATCTGTATAACGTATATACGGGCGGTTATGCAGGCATGAACTATGCAAGTTCAACCGATTATTTTACGTTTAACAAAGACGGAACGTATAGTAGCAAACACGCTGGCGCATCTAGCGTTTATGGCACAACTACAACGTATAACCAAAAATATACAGGCAAGGCTACTGTTAGCAATTGGGGTTTGATAATAACTAACCGATTTAAAAATGCTACCGAAGATTATTGGGCACAATTCGAAGTAATAAAAGGTGGAAGAATATTACACTTACAAAACAAAGAATATTCAGGAAATACCTATCATTTGATAAAAATTAAGTAATAATCTTAAACAAAACTGTATTTCGATAAAAGGCATAAGATTATTTATGCCTTGCATTTGTATGGCACATTATATTAAGTAGTAAATTAGGATGTAAATTACTCCCCTATGAAAAACCTACTCGTTATTTTCATTGTACTATTTACCCATGCCTCTGCGTGGTGTGCTGTAAGAACGGTAAGCAACAACCCAACCCGACCAGCGCAATTCAGCACAATAGATGCTGCCATGACAGCCTCAGCCGCTGGCGATACCATTTATGTGTTGGGGTCGCCTTTTGCTTATCCATCCATTACAATTTCTAAACGATTGGTTTTAATTGGATCAGGCTACAATCCGAATAATCAATATGGCCAAGCCACCACAATTTCCTCTATTACTTTTTTTCGCGATGCGGGCGTAAACAATCCAAGTGGTTCTGTGATAACCGGATTTAATGTTACTTCTACTATTATTCTATCATCAAGTTCTTTAGCAGCAACAAATAACGTTCGGCTATTTAGAAACAGACTTTCTACTTTGATTCTATATGCCGGATCATTTTTTTGCGATGGTTGGTTAATTTATAACAACGTTATTTCTAGTTATATAGATGGTGGTGCTAACTCCAGAACTTCTCCTTCTGCTACCAATATTTTAATAGCCAATAATATATTAGACGATTTATATATTTATCGTTTTAACAGCAACACGATATTAGTCGATCATAACCTTTTCTTAGGCGATGGATCTTCCGGTAACATCTGGAATACATATAACGCTATTTTCACAAATAACATTTTTGTAAGAACTTCTGGAACTATTTATGCAGCCAGCACAGCAGGTCCAGTTTTTTGTACGTTTAACAACAACTTATCGAACCAAACAACCATAAGTGCAGCAGGCAGTTTTTCGCCAACAAATGATTTTATTGCTACCTTTTTAGGAGCGGGTGGTGGCAGCAACACAGGAGGTGGTAATTTCATTGGTGTAGATCCTCTCTTTGAAAGTGTAAGCAATTTAAATGCTTACGTAAATAACGCTAACTACAGGCTTCGTTCAACTTCTATCTACCGCAATGCAGGTACAGATAATACCGATTTGGGTATTTATGGTGGAGCGTATCCCTTTCCATCAGGTGGTACACCCGGTAGCATTTACGACACAAGCCCCATGCCTCCTATACCACAAATTTCTGAACTGAATATTCAGAATGCTTCTGTGCCTGTTAATGGTACGCTTAATGTTAATGTTAAAGCACGCATCAACAATTAAGGTTGAGTGTATGCGTAGTTTTTTTCTTTTTGTTTTATGCTTTGCATGCTTCGGTAATTTGCTGGCGCAACAAATTACAGGTGCAGAGTATTTTATAGATAACGATCCGGGTATTGGTAATGGAACACCCGTATCTATAACTCCCGGCACAAGTATAAATTCAAATTTTACGATCAATACAACAGCGTTAACAAGCGGTTTTCACACACTAGGCGTTCGCACAAAACAATCGCCTAATAATGTATGGAGTATTACCACAGTACAAGCCTTTTACATCGTTCCGCCAAATACGTTACTAAACGCTACTCTCCTTACGGAAGCCGAGTGGTTTATCGATAACGATCCCGGATTTGGTAACGCCACGAACATTCCGTTTACAGCTGCTAATTCCATCAACCTAAATTTTACTGTTCCTACCAATGCGTTAACCCCCGGATTTCACAATTTGTATGTGCGAACAAAAGATAATAACAACCGCTGGGCAATCGATCACATTCAAACTTTTTATTCGTTACCCCCAACACCGGCAGTGTTTACAGAAACTTTAGTGGCAGCTGAATATTTCTTTAACACAGATCCTGGCCAAGGAAACGGAACTCCGCTTACCATTACGGCAAATGCCAACCAAAACAATACCTTTTTAATACCAGTAACAAGTTTACCCGTTGGATTCAACAGATTGTATGTACGGTATAAAAACAATACTGTACCTGCCCGTTGGAGCTTACCCCACGTACAAACTTTTTATGTAACCAACTTAGCCAACTTACCTACTAAAAACATAACTGAACTTGAATATTATATTGACACAGATCCCGGATTTAACAACGCTACTCCTATTACCATTGTTCCTGCCGGTACTATTGATCAGAACGTTGCCATCGACTTAACTGCTGTGCCAACAGGCAATCATCTATTATCTGTGCGAGCAAAAGACAACGAAGGCTTTTGGAGTGAAGTGGTTTCAGAACCTTTCACCATATCGGCTTGTATACCGCCTGCGCAACCAACAGTGGCTAACCAAACCCGCTGTGGCGAAGGAACCGTAACCTTTACAGCCAGTGGTGCAGGGGCCAACCAGGTGTACGGATGGTATGCCGATGCCTTAACCAATACCCCCCTTTTTAGTGGCGACACCTATACTACACCGTTACTTACAGCCAATGAAGATTATTTCGTTAGCATATTCGACAACTCCACAAGTTGCGAAAGCGCAAGACGACAAGTTACAGCCACACTAACATTACTGGCCAAACCTACTATTTCGCCAAGTGGCTCAATTTCAATTTGCGAAGGAAGTTCCATATTCTTAACGGCACCACAAGGGTTTAGCCAATACCAATGGTCTAATGGTGCTAATGCCTCGCAAATATTGGTTACAACAACGGGCAACTATACGGTTCAGACGGGAGACGGCACGTGTTTAAGTCAGGCCAGCGATCCGGTTACAGTAACAGTAACACCTGCACCAACTAAACCAATAATTACGGTTACAGGTAATACAACTATCTGTGGCAGCGGATCGGTAGAACTTTCGGGCCCGGCAGGCTTTCAATATTTGTGGTCGACTGGAGCTACCTCACAAACTATTACTGTTAATCAAACATCTGTTATTTTTTTAACCGTTCGTACGGCATCTAATTGTCCAAGCTTTCCGTCTGATCCGATAGTTGTTAATGTATTGCAACCACCCTGCGGAGGAACCAATCAACCTCCTGTATTTAACAACACGCCAGCATCTACAACTATCGAAGGAAAAGTTTCACTTGATTTAACCGAACGCATCAGCGACCCTGATAACAATCTTGATTTTTCAACACTGCGGCTCGTTAATGCACTCACAACACGTGGGGCTCCGGCTTCTATCAGCACAGATTTTGAATTGATTATCGATTATGATAATCTCCCCTTTACCGGAACAGATCGTGTGGTAATCGAAGTTTGCGATTTGAGCGGAGCATGTATCCAACAAATACTCGATATTGAAGTAGTGGGCGCCTTGGAAATTTTTAACGGACTTAGCCCCAATGGAGATGGCATCAACGATATCTTCTTATTAAAATACATTGATGTAGTTGAAGGCGCAGCAAAAAACAAAGTGAACATTTTTAACAGGTGGGGCGATTTGGTTTTCGATGTAAAAGATTATAACAATACCGATCGGGTGTTTAAAGGAGAAAGCAACAGCGGCAGAGAATTACCCAGCGGCACATACTTCTACACCATCGAGTTTGAAAGCGGACTGCAATCTATTAAGGGCTACATTACATTGATCCGATGAAAAAAATAATTCTTCTTCTATTAACCCTTACCCACTTTATCTGCTTTGCGCAGCAAGATCCCTTGTATACGCAATACATTAACAATCCGTTTATCGTTAATGCTGCCGTTGCCGGATTACATAATAATTTCAACGGAAATATTTCGTATCGCTCGCAATGGCAAGGCTTTGATGGCGCACCCGAAACATGGCTTTTCAGCGGAAGCTTTTCTTTGAAACCCGATAAAATGGGTGCTGGCCTGAATGTAATGAGAGACCGTATCGGCACCAGGAACACTACCGATGTGCAAGCTGCTTTTTCCTACGCTATTTCTATCGCTAAAAACAAGAAGTTACATTTTGGTATGCAAGCAGGCTTTGTAAATTTTAAAAGCGATTTCTCTTCTTTAAACATTGCACCCAACGATCCCTTCTTTCAGGAAAACATAAGTGAAATGAAACCCAGCCTTGGCGCAGGGGTATTGCTAACTGCCGATAGTTGGATACTCGGATTTTCTGCCCCGCGCATGATGCGCGTAACTTCTCAAATAGATGAAACAACAACTGCATTGTTTAACCAACAATTTTTCTTTCATGGTGCTTACGTGTTAGAAATCGCGCCCCGGTATAAAGTAAAACCATTTACGTTGGTAAGGCTGGCGCCAAAAACAAAAGCATCTTTCGATATAGGCGCAACAGTAATTGGAGTAGATAAATACGGAGTAGGATTGTTTACCAGAAACTTTCACACAGCGGGCCTCAATACTTTGCTAAACGTAAGCGATGCTATTCGTGTGGGCTATGTATTTGAAGTTCCGATAAGAAAAATAGCATCTCAATCTTTTGTTACCCACGAATTTACGTTGATTCTGCGCGCTAAAGCCCTGCGTTTTCATGATATAGAATCGATAAACGATTTTTAAGATTTATACTTATCAATCAAATTTATTTCTACCTTTGCAACGCAAGTCGGCACGACCAGCTCCTGCTGAACTCCCCCAGGACCGGAAGGTAGCAAGGGTAGGCGGTTGTAGCGGTGCGATGTTGGCTTGCATCTTTTTTTTACAGCGATATTCTTTCGCAAAGCATAAATTAATCTTATCCATCAACTAGTATTTCATAAATTTGCGGTAAATCCACTACCCATATTCATATGAAATTTTTTATCGACACAGCCAACCTTAACGAAATTAAAGAAGCTTACGACTTAGGTGTTTTAGATGGTGTTACCACCAACCCATCTCTAATGGCCAAAGAAGGCATAAAAGGACATGATAACATCAAAGCGCATTACAAAGCCATCTGTAACATTGTAGATAATAATGTAAGTGCTGAAGTAATTGCCACCGATTTCGAAGGGATGATAAAGGAAGGCTATGAATTAGCTAAAATCGATGACAAGATTGTGGTAAAAGTGCCGATGATTAAAGATGGCATCAAAGCAATTAAAAAATTCAATAGCGAAGGCATTAGAACCAATTGTACGTTGGTGTTTTCTCCAGGTCAGGCCATTTTAGCGGCTAAAGCAGGTGCGAGTTATTTATCTCCATTCATTGGTAGATTAGATGATATTTCGCAAGATGGTTTAGAATTTATTTCTCAAGTAAGATTGATTTACGATAACTACGGTTTCGAAACAGAAATATTAGCAGCTTCTGTGCGCCACACCATGCATTTAGTACAATGTGCCGAAATAGGTGCCGATGTTGTAACCTGCCCACTCAATGTTATTACAGCATTGTTGAATCATCCTTTAACGGATAGTGGTTTAGCTAAATTTTTGGCCGACCATAAAAAAGCAAACGGTTAATTTTTATCATCATCTGAATTAACAAACGATGTTTTCTACCGATCCTGTTGTTCGATTAAAAGATGTTGCCATCTTTCAAGACCAGCATACTGTGCTTAGTCAACTCAATCTTGAAATTGAAAAAGGTGAATTCGTTTTTTTAGTAGGTAAAACAGGTTCGGGTAAATCATCCTTGCTGAAAACTTTGTATGGAGATTTGCCTCTACGTTTAGGTGATATTTCTGTTGCCGGTTTTTCTATTAGAAGCATTAAACAAAAAGACATTCCATTTCTTAGAAGAAAACTTGGTATCATTTTTCAAGACTTTCAATTGTTTAATGATAGAACCGTTGCTGATAATTTACTTTTTGTTTTAAAAGCAACCGGTTGGAAAGACAACGTCAAAATTAAACACCGCATCACAGAAGTTTTATTGCAAGTTGGTTTAGGTTCGGTAGAAAAAAAATATCCACATCAATTATCAGGTGGCGAACAACAGCGAGTGGTAATTGCGCGAGCGCTCTTGAATGAACCTGTGTTGCTGATTGCCGATGAACCCACGGGTAATCTCGATCCGGAAGTAAGCGATGGCATCATTAAACTGTTTCATCAAATCAATAAGAGTGGAACAACCATTATGATGGCAACGCATGATTATCGATTAATCAGAAAATATCCTGCGCGTATCTTAAAATGTGAAGCCGGAAAAATCTCTGATTCAAAAAATGAAGTAGTTGAACTTCCCTCTGAATAATGGCTGCATTGACGAATTACACGCCCGGTCCATCCCAACTTTATTTTACTGTACCCGATCATATTAAGTCGGCTATTAAAAATAATATTCTTTCTCTTTCGCATCGCAGCAAAGCATTCGAAACTATTGTAGAAAAAGCTGTTCGAGAATTAAAACATTTACTTCAGCTTCCAGAAAATTATACTGTTGTCTTCACAAGTTCGGCTACAGAAATTTGGGAAAGAAGCATTGAAAATTTAGTTGAAGAGAAATCGATTCATTATGTGAATGGTTCCTTTTCGGCACGCTACGCAGAAATTGCCACACAACTTCATAAACAAGTAAGCCTTATTCAAGTTGAGGAAGGAAAAGGATTTGAATTACCTGAAGGCATTTATCCAGAAGCTGAGTTTGTTGCCATCACACACAACGAAACCAGCACTGGTGTAAGTTGGCCATTGGAAGATTTAAATAAACTTCGCTCAATCTATCCGAATGCTTTAATTATGGTAGATGCAGTTTCATCTCTACCCTACCCTGATTTTAATTATGATGTAATAGATGGCGTTTTCTTTTCCGTGCAAAAAGCATTTGGCTTACCACCGGGCTTGGGTGTCTGGTGTATTAATCCAAAATGCATGGCCAAAGCAAACGATTTGCAAAAGAAAAAAATCAACATCGGCACTTACCACAACTTGCCATCGCTTCATGCTTTCGCAGTAAAAAATCAAACTCCGGAAACACCCAATACGTTAGGCATTTATTTGTTAGGACAAGTAGCTGAAGATTTTAACAGACGAACCATTCATACCATCAGAAAAGAAACGGAGTACAAAGCCGCCATCTTATACCAACTGCTAGATCAACATCCTATCTTAAAACCATTTGTTGAAAAAAAAGAACATCGTTCTAAAACAGTTATCGTAGCGCAATGTGGTGAAGTTACCCAATCTGTTAATCAATTTTTACAGCAACATGGCATTGTACCAGGCGATGGCTATGGCAAAAACAAAACACAACAATTGCGTTTCGCCAATTTTCCTGCTCATAGCAAAGAACAATTCGAATGGCTGGTCGACACGTTGGACAAGTTTAAGGGATAAGGTTTCCATTCCTCTTTCAAAATTTTATTCTTGATAATTTCAGTTCGGATTAAACCTTTTCCTGTAAAAACTATCTATCTTCCGTATAACATTTAAGCGGTTTTGACAGACTCCGAGCTCCTACTTAAACTTCGAAATCCGGATACGCGTTCGTATGGTTTTAACCTATTGATCAATTCGTATCAAAAAAGAGTGTATAGTCATGTTCGAAAAATGGTCATCGACCACGATGATGCCGATGATGTTACACAAGAAGTTTTCATTAATGTACACCGCTACCTCGATAACTTTCGAGAAGATGCTTCTCTCTTCACCTGGATATACCGAATTGCAACCAACGAAAGCCTTGCCTTTCTTCAAAAAAAGAAACGTAGGTTTTTCTTACCAATAGGCGATGTTGAAGGAGAATTAACCCAAAAACTGGAACATCAACCTGGATTAAGCGGAGATGAAATTCAACTCAAATTGCAAAAAGCATTATTAAAATTACCAGATAAACAACGCCTTGTATTTAATATGAAATACTACGAAGACTTATCGTATGAAGAAATCGCAGAAATTACACAAACCAGCGTGGGCGCTTTAAAAGCCAGCTACCACCATGCCGTAAAGAAAATTGAAGATTTTTTAGCCGAATAATTAAACCTTTTGAACTGAGAAACATCTAATTCGCAAATATGAGCAAACTAGATTCCATACCTAAAAAAGACTTTCTGCAAGCACCCGATGGTTATTTCGATTCCTTATCGCATCGAATTAACAAACGCTTGGAGAAACCCGAAGCAAAGGTTCTTTGGTTTCACCAACCTGCTTTTAGGATAGCAATTGCCTCGGTTGTAATTGCTGTATTTGGTTGGGTGTGGTCTCAAAACAATCAGGTAGAAAATGCAGAAAATCTACTGGCTTCAATAGAAACCGAAGATTTGATTGCTTACTTGGCTGAAGAAGAAAACTTGGATAACCTTATAAGCGATGAAGAAATAAGCAACGAAGATGTGCAAGCCATCGAAGCAGAAGTATTTGAACAAACGCTTGATGATAGCTTATTAAAAAATTATATAGAAGAATTAGATGAAAACACTTTTTAACATGAAACTGATCAACACCTTATTAGCCGTGCTTTTTGCCTTTCAGTTTGGCTATGCTCAAACAGAAGATTTACCGGAACCACCCGATCAAAAAGCAAAAGATAAAATCAATGCAGCACGCATCGCATTTATTACCGAAAAACTCGGACTTACCCCAGCCGAAGCAGAAAAGTTCTGGCCTGTGTACAGAGAGTTTGTGCAAAAACGCCAACAACTGCAACAGCAATACCGCGAAGCCCAACGCGCTGGTAAACCCGACAAAGAATTGGTTGAGTTAGGTTTACAATTGAAACAGCAAGAGTTGGATTTAGAAAAAAATTATTCAGGTAGATTGATGGAATCCATCTCTCCGCAGAAGTTAATGGCCTTGCGACAGGCAGAAGCAGACTTTAAAAAAATCGTGTTGCAACAAATTAAGCAAAGGCAAAACATGCAAAACAACCGCGAAATGCAACGCGAAAGAATTCAACAACGACAACAACAACGAAACAATTAAAGTTAAGCCTTAACCGGCTGCATGAAGAAAGTCATTCTCCTCCTTTGGGTTAGTATTTCAGCATCCTCGGCCGTAAAAAGTCAGGATGCTGATAGTGTTTTAACGCAAACTGATTCTTTATTCTTAAGTGGAAGTGATTCTCTGGCTATTTTTAATTTGATTGATAGCCTGCTCCTCGCTGAAGAGAAACTCGATCATCAACTTAGTTTCAGGTTAGGATACAACAGCAACATACTGGCCGCAGGAAGAACCATGGGTTTCGAAAATTTTGGACTTGCTCCTTCTCTATCTTACTTTTCCAGTTTCGGATTATTTGCCGATGTAAGCGGATACTGGAGCGATGACATCGTTCCGAAATATTATCTTACCACATTATCGCTCGGCTATATGCATGTATTCAATTCCTACTTTTCAGTGATGGCCGGCTACGATCGTTACCTGTATCGGTTCGATGAAAATAGTTATATACCGTATACCAATTCTTGGACCATCACCCCTTCTTTCGATTATAAGATTATCAATTTCAATCTTAATTATTTGTTTTATACAGGCGATAAGCATGCCCACCGTTTACTACCATCTTTGGGCATTACCTTGCAAAAAAGAAATTGGAAAGGCATTAAACGAATTGCATTTTTACCTTCCATTTCTTTACTCTATGGAGATGAGAAATTCTATCTCACAGAATATGTGGAACCCAAAACCATTCGCGAGGCTCTACAGAACATACAAAAGTATGGAAGTAGTTTTTCTATCGTAGAGAAAGAAATCCATGAGTTTGGCATCATGAATGTTGCCATCAACTTTCCCGTAAGCATTACCTATAAAAAATGGAACTTTATGTTCTCCTATGCCTATCATATACCTAAGGCATTGCCATCCGAAACCTTAGTTTTATCTGAAAGCAGTTTCTTTTCTGCAAACCTTTCGTACACAATAAGCTTGCGCAAAAACAAAAACCTTTGGGATTAAGCCCGGCATTCTTTATTATTACTTGTTAATTATCAACCTATGAGATGTATACTATGCCTGATGCTTACTTGCATCATATCTTCTGCAATTGCTCAGGATTTTCGCTGGCAACAGAGAGCAGAATACTCGATGGACGTTCAACTCGATGTGCGCACACACAAAGTAAATGGTAACCAAAAATTAGTTTACTACAACAATTCTAAAGACACACTCCATAAAGTGTATTATCATCTTTTCTTCAATGCCTTTCAACCCGGTAGTATGATGGATGTTCGCTCGCGCAACATACAAGATCCCGATCCGCGTGTTGGCGATAGAATTGCTAAGTTAAAAGACAACGAAATCGGCTATCAACACATACTCTCTTTAAAACAAGATGGTAAAGACACAAAGTATGTGGTGAACGGAACTATTCTGGAAGTAACATTACCCAAATCCATTTTACCCAACACGAAAACTGTTTTCGATATGACTTTCGATGCACAAGTTCCCATCCAAATCAGAAGATCAGGACGTGATAGCAAAGAAGGCATCGCTTACTCGATGACGCAATGGTATCCTAAAATGGCTGAGTATGATTTCAGAGGATGGCACGCCTACCAATATGTAGCCAGAGAGTTTCATGGTGTATGGGGAGATTTCGATGTAAAAATTACACTTGATCCAACTTACGTTATAGGAGGAACCGGTGTTTTAATGAATGCTGACAAAGTAGGTTATGGATATGAAAAGCAAGGTACAACCGTTAAAAAACCAACCGGAAACCTTACCTGGCATTTTATAGCAAAGAATGTAATTGATTTTGCTTTTGCTGCCGACCCGGATTATACACACGAAACAGCACAAGTTCCCAACGGATCGCTTTTACATTTCTTCTATCAGAAGAATGAAAAAACAGCTGAGAACTGGAAAGAATTAAAATCTTATGCTGTTAAGCATTTTGAATTCATGAATAAAACATTTGGTAAATATCCATACGAAACATATTCCATCATTCAAGGTGGTGATGGTGGAATGGAATATCCTATGTGTACTTTGATTACAGGCGAAAGGAATTTAGGAAGTCTAGTTGGTGTAATGGCACACGAAGTGGCGCACAGTTGGTACCAAGGTGTGTTAGCATCTAACGAAGCGCTATATCCGTGGATTGACGAAGGGTTTACCGATTTTGCATCGCAAGAGTCGGAAGCCAACATGGCTGGCAGAGATGTAGCACGCTCGCACGATGGAAGCTACCAAGCTTACTTTTCTCTTGTAAAAAGTGGTTTGCAAGAACCTATTAGTCAACATTCGGATCATTACAATACCAATCGTGCTTATTCCATTGCAGCGTATTCGATGGGAACTGTTTTCCTAAATCAATTAAAATATGTTGTAGGTGAAGAAAACTTTTATATCGGCATGCGCAGGTTTTACAACACCTGGAAATTTAAACATCCGGAACCTGTTGATTTTATCCGCATCATGGAGAAACAAAGTGGTTTACAATTAAGTTGGTATTTGAATTATTGGGTGAACACTACGAAGAAAATTGATTATGGCATCAAACAAATAACAGGTAATGAAAACGGAACACAAATTACTTTCGAACGTGTGGGAGATTTCCCCATGCCGCTAGATGTTGTTATAACTTTAAAAGATGGAAGCAAAGAAATGCTTTACATACCACTTAACGAAACACTCGGTAATAAACCTACTGAAACTACCAACATGAAAAGAACAAACGCAGAAGCCTGGCCGTGGGTTTACCCAACTTATACTACAACGTTATCTTATAAACTAAGTGATATAGTTTCCATCGAAATTGATCCATCTTTTAGAATGGCCGATGCAGAAAGAAAAAATAATAAAGTGGAAATTACTCTCATTAAAGATTTCGATTACAAAGCGCGATGACTTATAATTTCTTTTAGATAAAAATAAAGAGGCTGCTCAAACGAGGCAGCCTCTTTTTATTAAACATAAACCTAAATCAATATTGTTCGAGTAAATAACGAATTACATCAGTAGTTGTGACAATTCCTTTTAACTCATTATTATCTACCACAGGCAAAGCATGATAATCTTCCTTCGAAAATATTTCAGCAGTTTCCATAATGGTTGTAGTTGAAGAAATTGTTTTAGGTTTTTCAGTCATCACTTGTGGAATTTTTAACATATGCAAAATAGCTTCGTCCACTTCATCCTGATTTTCGAATAAACGTCCAAATGTTAAACGATTAATGTCTGTGCTGCTGATCATTCCACTAATCACTCCATTTTTAGTTACAGGCAGATGTCTGATTTTATGCTTGCGAAAAATTGTCATTACTTTCTCTAACGATTCGTGTTCTTCCACCGAGTAAACATGTTGTGTCATAATGTGAGAAACTGGTTCGCGTTTTTTCATATCGTAAAAGATTACGAACAAACGTACGCAAAGCTGATTTTTTCAAGCATGAGTTGGGTCAGTCCTAACGCTGACAGGAATCAGATTAAAAAATCACTTTACAGCTGATACCTTGATGAACGTCAGTAAAAAATGGAACACGTTCTTTTACCTTCATATCAAAATCAAATGAATATGATATCCGTACTTAGCACCACCAACAAGTATATTTTGCAATCAAGTTTAATTGATATGCACAAGCAAAGCATCGACTGGCAATCTGCAGCCGAACTCTGGAAATGTGAGATTAAATTTTTTCAGAAATTATTAGATTTACGTTCTTCATCCTTTCAGTTTGAAGAAGACAAAAAGAAAATAAGTCACTTCCAAAGTTTAATAACGTATTATGGAGGAGAAGTTATTGATACCTTAGCTTCTAAACTCAGAAAACATGAAGCCAGCTTAGCCCATATTTTAAAAAATAACGATGAATCTGATAACAGCTACTTTAATGAACATAAAGGTTTGATGGATGAATTAACTCAATTCTCCATGCAATTTGATAAGTTGAAATATGAGTTGCTTTGCTTTATGGAACCAGCTCTCAATTAAAATCTTCTTTTTTCCAAGTTTAAAAGACTCCACTTAGCTGGAGTTTTTTTGTTTTTAGGCCACTCGTTGTAACATTTTAACCTTAAAAGCTACATACTCATTAAATTTAATCTTCCATGCAACTCATAATCGATAATCTTACCAAAACATACGCCAATGGCGTACAAGCTTTAAAGGGTGTTACATTAACCATCAATCAGGGGATGTTTGGCTTATTAGGACCTAATGGTGCTGGCAAATCTTCTTTAATGCGCACTATTGCAACCTTACAAGAAGCAGACACAGGCACCATAACATTAGGAGAATTAAATGTATTAACCCAAAAAGAAGAAGTACGAAAAATTCTAGGCTATTTACCGCAAGAGTTTGGTGTATATCCAAAAGTAGATGCTGTGACCTTACTCGATCATTTGGCTGTTTTAAAAGGGATTAGAAATAAAAAAGAAAGAAAAGAATTAGTCGAAGCCTTATTGCATAAAACAAATTTATGGAAAGCTAAAAATAAAAACCTGGGTGGATACAGCGGGGGTATGAAACAACGCTTCGGTATTGCACAAGCGTTAATAGCCAATCCTAAATTAATTATTGTAGATGAGCCTACTGCAGGGCTAGATCCCGCAGAAAGAAACAGGTTCCTAAACCTACTTTCAGAAATTGGAGAGAACACTATCGTTATTCTTTCTACACACATTGTAGAAGATGTAAAAGAATTATGCACCGATATGGCCATCATCAACAATGGTGAAGTATTATACAAAGGTAATCCGTTAGATGCTATCGCTTCGGTAAGTGGTAAAGTTTGGAAGAGCAGAATTGAGAAAAATCAACTGGAAGAATTCAGAAATCAGTACACCGTTATTTCAGAAAGATTAATTGCTGGCCGACCTGAAATAACTGTTTACAATGAAGATAGCGCACCCGAAGGTTTTCAGAAAACAGAAGCAGATCTGGAAGATGTTTACTTCTCCCTCATTTTTGGAAAACAAAATGTTTTAGCTACTAACTAATTCACGCTATGTTTAAAGATATTTTTGCTTTCGAGCTCAGTTATAGAAAAGCGCGCGCTGCTAATTATGTGTACTTCGCCATCATGTTTTTATTATGCTTTGCAGCTGTTACAACTGATGTAGTACAAATAGGCGGAGCAGTTGGTCAAGTAAAAGAAAACGCGCCCATTGTTATTGCACAAATGATTTTGATAATGAGCGTATTTTTCACACTCATTTCATCGGCCATTATGGGAGTTGCCGTGTTAAGAGATTTCGAACACAATACAGAGGCCATCATGTTTAGCACGCCTATTAAAAAGTTTAACTATTTAATGGGAAGATTCTGGGGAAGTTTTGTTGTGTTGCTTTTAGTAGCTACGAGTTTACCCATTGCGTTTATGTTAGGCGATATTTGGCCAACCCGCGAAGCAGATCGTTTGTTACCTTTTTACTTACTCACCTACTGGCAACCTTTCTTTGTATTTGTTGTGCCGAATATGTTTTTTACTGGTGCTATCTTTTTTGCGAGCGGTGCATTAAGTAGAAAATCAATTGTGATTTACACACAAGGTATTTTATTACTCGTACTTTATTTGGCGAGTCAGTCAATGCTACGCGATTTGGAGCAAAAAGAAATTGCTTCTTTAATTGATCCTTTCGGTGTACGAGCCTTTAATTTTTATACAGAGTATTGGACACCCGGAGAACGCAATGCATTACAAATTCCATTACAAGGACCGATTTTATTCAATAGATTAATTTGGGTTGGTGCGGGCATTCTTATTCTTGTCATTACGCACTTTGCATTTAAGTTTAATGTAGTGCAAAACAGTTTATTCAGACCGAAACCTATTAAAGAAGAAAAACAATTAATTCGTTCGGAGTCAGTGGTTATTCCGGTGGCTAAGCAAATTGTTAACGGTTCTACCTATGTAAAACAATTTTTCAAACTTACCTTCTTCTACTTTAAAATGGTATTCAGAGAAATACCATTTATCGCCATTGTAATTGCAGGTATGTTGCTGATGTTCTTAAATGCAGTAAACCTAAACGAGTTATACGGAACGAAATCCTATCCTACCACGTACTCTATTCTTGGGTTGTTAAGTGGATTTAATTTGTTCTTTGTCATCATCACGGTGCTCTATACGGGCGAATTAGTCTGGAAAGAAAGAGCAGTGAAATTAAATTTGATTATTGATGCCATGCCCATGCCAGACTTTATCCAATTGGTATCCAAGTTTGTGGGGTTAATCTTAGTGTATTGTGTTTTATTATTTGGTTTAATTGTTTGTGGTGTTATCATCCAAGCTAGCTATGGGTATTATAAATTCGAATTAGGCATCTATTTCGGAAGTTTATATACTGAAACACTCGCCTTCTTAGTATTGTACACATTACTTTCTATTTTCATTCAGGTAATGGTGAACAATAAATTCTTAGGATTTGCTGTTTCTATTGCATTCTTTATCATGGTTATTTTCTTTAGCCAGATTGGTTTAGAACATCCACTCTTTCAATTCGGAAACGGTAGCTTGGGTACATATTCTGATATGAATGTGTACGGCCACTTCGTTACGCCTTTTACTTGGTTCCAAGTATATTGGTTTGCTTTTGTTGTTATCCTTTTCGCTATCGCAGTTGTTTTCTCCGTGCGTGGTTCAGAGGCTGTTATGAACATGCGTTGGAAAAGTGGTAAACTCCGTTTAAACCGACCTCTTGTTTTACTACTAGCATCGGGTTTTGTCATTTTTATCAGTTCAGGATTTTATATTTTTTACAATACAAATATTCTGAACAGATATGCTAACTCTGATGATCAGGAAGAAAGACAAATTGCATACGAAAAAGAATTAAAGAAATTCGAATTCATTGCGCAGCCTCGTATCACCAAAATTGATTTAAAGGTTGATATCTATCCATCGAAAAGAGATTTCACTGCGGAAGGTTATTTTATTTTGAAGAACAAAACCAATCAACCTATCAGCGAAATTCATATTCAGGAAAATCCTGCATCGGAAGTAAAAAACGAGTACATCCGCTTCGATAAGAAAAACGGCATCAGTAAAAAATATGATGATTTTAAATACACCATTTACGTACTCGAAACACCTTTGCAACCCGGAGATAGTTTGCGTATGGATTTTAAGACAGTTTTCTTAACCAATGGCTTTGTAGAAAACTCAAGCTCGAATACGCAAGTAATTTTTAACGGAACATTTTTTAATAACGGGTACTTCCCATCACTCGGCTACAACCGCGATTATGAAATGAGCGATGATAATAAACGCAAAGAGAAAAAATTACCAGAGCGCGAGCGTATGATGGAACGCAACGATCCGCGTGGCTTGGCGATGAGTTTGTTTGGCGATGATGCCGACCATCTCGATTTCAAAATGCAAATCAGTACAGAAAAAGGCCAAACAGCAATTGCACCGGGTTATTTAGTAAAACAATGGGAAGAAAATGGTCGCAGCTACTTCACCTACGATATGGACGCGCCCATGTGTAATTTCTTCTCCATGATTTCTGCGCGTTACGAAATCAAACGCGACAAGTGGAAAGATGTTAACCTTGAGATATACTATCACAAAGGACACGAATACAACCTCGATAAAATGATGCAGGGTATGAAAGATGCGTTGGTGTATTACGAAGAAAACTTCAGTCCGTTCCAGTTTAAACAAATGCGCATAATGGAATTTCCACGTTATGCATCGTTCGCGCAATCATTCGCTAACACCGTTCCTTTTTCAGAAGGCATCGGGTTTATTCAACGTGTGGAAGACCCGGATAAAGATTTGGATATGGCCTATTATGTAACAGCACACGAAGTTGCTCACCAATGGTGGGGTCATCAGGTAATGGAAGCAGGCGTAAAAGGAAATGCCATGCTTAGCGAAACCATGTCGCAATACTCTGCCCTCATGGTCATGAAGAATAAATTCAGCGAAGAAATAATTGAGAAGTATTTAAAGTATGAACTCGATCGTTACTTAGGTGGCCGAGCTTTCGAAAGAAAGAAAGAACAACCTTTAGCCTTGGTTGAATCGCAAGGTTATATTCATTACAACAAAGGTTCTTT
>JAPZUF010000018.1 GCA_027533395.1 Cyclobacteriaceae bacterium | reverse complement strand
GAAGATAAGTTTTAGTTAAGACTTTAATACACTTAAAACGGTCATTTCAAATATTTTCATTAAGAAATCAATGATTCTAATCATTTGATTTTCAGGTGTTTGGAAGGTGTGTAAAACAGTCTGTTTTAGTAGTGTTTTTTTAACACATTGTATAGTTTAATACTACACAATTTTTAAGTATTCGACTCCAGTAATGTTCAGAATTGGCCAAAATTGAAATGTGTTTTCATACACTTCATTTTAACTTTTTATGTTTGTCGAATTAAAATCTATCTTTTTTAAATAAAACCCTATGCTTTATTGTAAATCTTTCAATAGTCAATAAATCTTGAACAAAAAAGTTCGATAACCGTACCCTTTGGCCCGCTGAAATGAGGTCCTTCCTTGTAATTTTCGAGGAAGGATTTTTTGTTTTATGATATTTTCTCCAACTAGATTTTGAAACCTTCTTACTCTTTTGATTATTATTTTTTTTGTGGATAACTTTATTTAAAATTATTCTGATTGACACTTAAGTCATTGATATACAGTAGTATAAACCAAATTCTCAATATTGTTCTTTTTTCAAATCGGGAATTTCTACTTTTTGAACTAACAGTCCTTTTTATGATATTTACAAAGAGGAAAGAAGAAAAGGTAATCATTGTTGGTATGAAACAATCAATAATTACCCTTAAGATTCAATTGATAACTCAATCTTATAAATCTTTTTCCAAATAAAAAAATTGTTTCTAGTAGACGGCCTAATGCTGGAATTTTAAACCATAGTATATGGCTAACAAGTCAAGGTACAGAAGAGCTGACACAGGCGAATTTGTAACAAAGAAGTATGCTGAAACGCATCCTAAAACTACTGTTAAGGAAACAGTTAAGAAGTAAAGCAAAAGAGGGCGAAATGCCCTCTTTTCATTTTTGATGTTTTGTACAAATCATAATTAGGGTATTATACCTAAAGCGATCAAATAACAATCTCTATGAACTCCAAATAGCTTTCAGAACTTGATCTTCTGTAAGCTTGTCAAATTCGTTTATCGGTAATTGAACGTGAAGGTTTTTGATTACATCGTAGGTTAATACCTTATGCTGGTCAATTATTTTTTTAGCTCTAAACCTTTCAGGATTGAATTTATGTTTTAGAAAGATGATATCATCGATTGTCATTTTAACTTAAATTAAGCTCAGACTATAACGCAATGTGTAAGAAACAGTTTTGATCACTGCTTAAGAACGAATTACTAATACTTAAACTTTTTCATCTCTCACCTCAACCAACACTTCTTTCACTTTTCTGATAGAGGCATCTTGGTAAAAGTAATCGTCAAATTTGCGTGTATTGTAGTTTTCTGTGTCGGTTAAAATCCGATAAACCATCCAAATTAATCCGGCTGAGGTGAGGAGAAACAAAAAGAAGACTAAGCCAAAAGCAAGCGGTAAAGTGCTGGCCACAACATAAACCAACAATAACCCGGTTACCGTTGATATCGCAAAGTTTGATCGTGCATTCATGTGTGTAAAACACTCATTGTCAACTGATTGTTTAACGCATCCATCATATCATATTTTCTGTTAATTTTGGCAGGTTAAAAGCATACCTGAATGACTTTATTGGATTTTGAAAAACCGATTGCAGAACTGGAAGCCAAGTTGGAAGATATGAAAACCTTGGCCGGTGACAGCGACAAAGAAGTACAGGCCGCTGTAAAAGCGCTGGAGAAAAAAATATTAGATCTTAAAAAAGAAACTTTCGATAACCTTACGGGCTGGCAAAGGGTGCAATTGTCTCGCCATCCTGAAAGACCTTACACACTTGATTACATCTACGAAATCACGACAGATTTTATCGAGTTACATGGCGATAGAAATGTAGCTGATGATAAAGCCATGATTGGTGGTCTAGGTACCATTGATGGACAAACTTTCATGTTGATTGGTCAACAAAAAGGTAGAAATACCAAGCAACGTCAATTAAGAAACTTTGGGATGGCAAATCCTGAGGGATATCGCAAGGCTTTGCGCTTGATGAAAATGGCCGAAAAATTCAATAAGCCGATCATTACTTTTATTGATACTCCCGGTGCATTTCCCGGTTTGGAAGCAGAAGAAAGAGGTCAAGGCGAAGCCATTGCACGCAACTTGAAAGAAATGTTCATGCTAAAAGTTCCAGTTATCTGCATCATCATAGGTGAAGGTGCATCTGGTGGTGCTTTGGGTATTGCTATAGGTGATAAAGTATTCATGCTGGAAAATACTTGGTACTCTGTTATCTCACCTGAATCTTGCTCTTCTATTTTGTGGAGAAGTTGGGATTACAAAGAACAAGCAGCCGAAGTATTGAAGTTAACAGGAAAGGATATGCTTTCTTTGAAGTTGATTGATGGAATTATTAAAGAACCATTAGGTGGTGCACACACAGATGTGAAATGGATGGCTGCCGAAATCAAGAAAACCATTCTTGAAACATTTAAAACGTTGAATAGTCAAACACCCGAACAACGCATCAGCGATAGAATGGATAAATTCTGTTCGATGGGTGTTGTAAAAGAATAAAAGCAAAACCGCCAATGGCGGTTTTTTTATGAGTAAAATATAACAAGATGAAATTGCATTCAATCGAAACAGGATTATTTAAATTAGATGGCGGTGCTATGTTTGGTGTAGTGCCCAAAACCATTTGGCAAAAAACAAATCCTGCGGATGAGAACAACCTATGTACTTGGGCCATGCGTTGTTTATTAATTGAAACTAACAACAGATTAATTTTGATTGATAATGGAATTGGCACTAAGCAAGACGCAAAGTTTTTCAGTCATTATTACTTACATGGAGAAGATGAATTGATAAAATCTATTCGTGCAGCTGGCTTTCATGAAGATGATGTTACAGATATGTTTTTATCTCATCTTCATTTCGACCATTGTGGTGGTGGCGTTAAATATGCAGGCGATAAACTAGAATTGGTTTTTAAAAACGCAAAGTACTGGAGTAATAAAGAACATTGGCTATGGGCTACTGAACCCAATCCAAGAGAGAAAGCATCGTTCTTAAAAGAAAATATTTTACCGATGCAAGAAAGTGGTCACTTGCATTTTATAGATGCTACAAAACAAGATTTGCCATTCGATATCACCTATGTTTCCGGACATACAGATTGTATGATGATTCCACGTATTCAATATAAAAATTATACGATTTGTTTCATGGCAGATTTGTTGCCATCAGTAGGACATATTCCTTTACCCTATGTGATGGGATACGATACACGTCCTTTATTGACTTTAGCAGAGAAAGAAAAATTTTTAAATGAAGCTGCTGAAAAACAGTATATTTTGTTTTTAGAACACGATGCCTTAAATCAATGTTGCACGGTTAAGCAAACAGAGAAAGGAGTGAGGCTAGACAGAACTTTTTCCTTAAGTGAATTGGGTTAAGTCCTCAAAATCGTTTTTGATTTAATTTTAATAAATAGATTTTCATTTTTTTATTTCGATATAAGCTTTACAAAATGATATGAAAATCGGAATGGCACTTTCGGGAGGTGGAGCACGGGGTATCGCACATTTAGGTGTGATACAGGCTTTACAAGAGGAAGGAATTAAAATCGATGTAATATCAGGAACAAGTGCGGGTGCAATCGCAGGCGCTTTTATAGCTCAAGGTTATAAACCAAAAGAAGTCTATGATATCATTGCATCGACTGGTATTTTAAAAAGTGTTCGCCCTGCTTGGTCCTTCTCAGGTTTGCTCACTTTGGATGGATTCAAAGAAGTATTGATCAAACATATTCCTCATCAATCTTTCGAGGGTTTACAAATTCCGCTAATTGTGGCTGCTACTGATTTATTAAAGGGCGCAGTTTGTTATTTTTCGGAAGGTAATCTTATCACACCGGTTGTGGCATCGTCTTGTATACCAGCGTTATTTAACCCTGTGGCTTATCAAAATAGTATTTATATCGATGGTGGCATAGTAGATAATTTACCTGTCCGCCCTCTGGTTGGTAATTGTGATTTTGTTATAGCTGTCCATACCAATCCCATTGGTAAGAAAATTGATATAAAAAATATGCGCGAAGTAACAGAACGCAGTTTATTATTGGCTATTAACATGAACTCTGGGATCAGCAAAAGTCTTAGTAATTTAGTAATCGAGCCACCAGAACTAGCTAACTATACAACATTAGATATCAGTAAAGCCAAAGAAATTTTTGATATTGGTTATCAATACATCAAACAAAATCAACAAATTCTACAACCGATTTTTCAAGCATGAATGTAAATGAATTTCAAGCCGCTATTTTACAAGGTATTCCCAGTGAACTTCCACCAAAACCTGTTTATGATGTGCAGGTTAGTCATGCGCCTATCCGCAAACAAATTCTTTCTAAGGAAGAAAAGAAATTAGCAGTTCGAAATGCTTTGCGTTATTTCCCGGAACATTTTCATGCTGTATTAGCTCCGGAATTTTACAATGAGTTATTGCAATACGGACGCATCTATATGTATCGTTTTCGGCCAAGCTATGAAATGAAAGCCAGACCGATTGAGCAGTATCCTGCCAAATGTTGGAAAGCTTCAGCCATCATGTTAATGATACAAAACAACCTTGATCCGGCAGTTGCCCAACATCCGCATGAATTGATCACCTATGGTGGCAATGGAGCAGTTTTTCAAAATTGGGCGCAGTATTTAATTACAATGCAATACTTGTCTCAATTGACAGAGGAACAAACTTTACATATGTATTCAGGTCATCCTATGGGTTTGTTTCCATCTTCAAAGCATGCACCACGTGTAGTGGTGACAAACGGAATGATGATTCCTAATTATTCGAAACCTGATGATTGGGAAAAATTCAATGCGTTGGGTGTAACACAATACGGACAAATGACAGCTGGCTCGTACATGTATATCGGACCACAAGGAATTGTACATGGAACAACCATTACAGTTTTAAATGCCGGAAGAAAAATTGCGAAAAATGGAGAAGACTTAGCAGGAAAATTATTTGTTACTTCTGGTTTAGGAGGAATGAGTGGAGCACAACCTAAAGCAGGTAATATTGCAGGTTGCATAACTGTTGTAGCAGAAATAAACCCGCATGCTGCTTATAAAAGACATGCACAAGGTTGGGTAGATGAAATCGTAACTGATATGGATGCGTTAGTTGCGCGGGTGAAGAAAGCTAAAGCGAACAAAGAAATTGTTTCCATTGCTTATTTAGGTAACGTTGTGGCTATATGGGAAAAGTTTGAGGAAGAGAATATTTTTATTGATTTAGGTTCTGATCAAACTTCTTTACACAACCCTTTGTCAGGGGGATATTATCCCATTGGTTATTCCTATGAAGAAGCCAATGAAATTTTAGCAAAAAATCCTGAACGATTTAAAGAATTAATACACGAAACACTAATCAGGCATATCAATGCTATCAATAAACATACAGCAAAAGGAACTTACTTTTTTGATTATGGAAATGCCTTTTTATTAGAAGTATCAAGAGCAGGAGGAGATGTTTGGGCAAGCGACCATCTTAATTTTAAATACCCTTCTTATGTTCAGGACATCATGGGACCGATGTGTTTTGATTATGGTTTTGGTCCTTTCAGATGGGTATGTGCCAGTGGTAAGGAAGAAGATTTGAGAAAAACAGATCAGATGGCAGCAACGGTATTAAAAGAAATACTTCAGATTGCACCAATAGAAATCCAAGGTCAGTTAAAGGATAATATTAAATGGATTGAAGAAGCGGAAAAAAATAAATTAGTTGTAGGCTCGAAGGCGCGTATATTATATGCAGATGCAGAAGGCCGAATAAAGATTGCGAAAGCATTTAACGAAGCGATTAAGCAGGGAGAAATTGGACCCGTTATCTTAGGAAGAGATCACCACGATGTATCCGGCACAGATAGTCCTTATCGTGAAACATCAAACATTTATGATGGATCAAGGTTCACTGCTGATATGGCCATCCATAATGTAATTGGCGATAGTTTCAGAGGTGCAACTTGGGTTTCTATCCATAACGGAGGAGGTGTAGGTTGGGGAGAAGTAATCAATGGAGGATTTGGCATGCTATTGGATGGGAGTGAGGAGGCAGAGAGAAATTTACAAAATATGTTGTTTTTCGATGTTTATAATGGCATAGCAAGAAGAGCATGGGCAGGAAACGATGGTGCGAAGTTTGCAACACAAAGAGAGCAAAAGCAAAACGAAAAATTAAAACTAACGTTTGCTTACAAAGTGAGCGATGAAACACTAGAAAAACTAGTCAAATAGCATTTTAATTTAGAGACTTTAAACAATTTGAATTTAATTTTACAAACAAACCAACTGAATATGAAAAAGTATATTTTACTATTTGTGTTTGCAATAGTTTCTGTTGCAAGTCACGCTCAGGTACAAGTTGCATTAGGATTAAAGGCAGGACCTAACTTTGCAAGTATAGACACTAAGGCTAGCGCTGGTCAAAATTATAAGAGCCGAACAGGTTTTCATGCTGGGGCATTTGCTCTTTTTAAAATCACAAAGTTTGCTATTCAGCCTGAAATCTTGTTTTCGCAGCAAGGCTCGAAGATTACTTTTCAAGGACAAGATTTAGAACAGAATTATTCTTACATCAATATCCCCATCATGTTAAAATTGTACTTGATTGGCGGTTTGAATTTACAAGCAGGACCACAAATAGGATTTGTATCAAGTGCCAAAGAAGATAGATTTAATGAGATTTCAGGCCAGATAGAAAAAGATGTTGATGTAAAAGGCTTAATAAAAGGTAACGACTTCAGTTTAGGATTAGGCGCAGGATGGGACTTACCTTTTGGCTTAACTGTTGATGCAAGATATAACTTAGGCTTATCAAAAATAAATGATACTCCCCAAAGCACAGAAGCTAAAAATCAAGTATTCCAAGTATCGCTCGGCTATAAGTTTATAAAATTAGGTAAGTAAAAATTTTAAGCTTCACTAAATCAATAAATATGAAAAAGTTAATTTTTACAATTGTAATTTTGATCACATCTATTTTTGCAAAAGCGCAGGTAAGTCAAGGATCCATACTGTTAGGCGGATCGTTTCAAATATCAACCTCTAGTGATGGTAATGGTCCCAATGCTGAAAAGGACAAAACAACAGAGTTAAGAATTTCCCCAAGTGCGGGTTATTTTCTTGCTGATAATATTGCGGTTGGATTAAATGCTGGTTTTTTTTCTCAAAATATTGAGGCTGGGCAAAATGACAATGAATCAACAACAACAAGTTTTAATTTCGGTCCATTTGCGCGATATTATATGCCTACAAGTGGAGATAAATTTTATTTTATGGCTGAAACCGGTCTTTGGTTTGGTTCAGCAAGAACAAAAAATACCAATCCTACTAATACTACTGAAAATAAAAGAAATTCTATTTCAATCTATATCTCCAGGATTTTCTTATTTCTTTAGCGATAAATGGGCATTAGATTTTCAATTAGCAGGAATATCTTACACTTCATCCGATCCAAACACAGCTAGCGGATCTAAAGATGATAAAAGAAATACATTTGTTTTCGGAACTGAGTCTTTTAACCCTTCGCTTGGTTTTAGGTATTTCATTTCTAAATAATTTCTTTCTTAGTCATAAAAAAAGACTGCATTCACGCAGTCTTTTTTTTGTTTACACTATTGCCAGTTTATTTATTCCATACCAATCATCATAAACGCTCCCCAAAAAATGGGTTCAGGATATTCGCTTCTTAATTCAATCTTGGCTTCTGTAAAACTCTCTCTTATTTTACCGCTGTTTAACCACTTTAAATAAAATTTCAAGAATAATTTTTGAGTTGCGTCATCATCTACTTTAAACATACTCATGATTAATACTTTTGCACCTGCAACGAGAAATGCACGTTGTAATCCGTAAACACCTTCACCAGCTTGTAAATCTCCTAAACCTGTTTCGCACGCACTTAATACAACTAAATCAGTTTTATCGAGATTTAAATTCATAGCTTCATAAGCCGTGAGAATTCCATTTTCTATATTATAATTATAACTTGTCTTTTCTAACAAATCACCTGCGCCAGTTAACAACAACCCTGTGCGCATCAATGGATTTTGGTTGAGTAAAGATTCGTTTCCTTCTAACTCTTGTTCTGCAGAAATTTCATTGGATGGTTTATACAAGCCATGTGTTGCAATGTGAAAGATTTTAGGACTATTCAGATTTTTGATGCTCTCTTCATCAGCTTTGTCTTCTACATATTGCATCGTATTCCATCCGTTTTGCTTAAACAAAAGTTGAAGTTGACTTACTTCCTTTTCTGTACCGGGAAGCGGAGGAATACTGTTTCCATTACTTGCCATGTAAAAAGTAGGATTACCAAACATAGATGCTATGTTATTGGTAGATTTAGCTCTTGATCTAATTTTATTTAAGTAGATATCCTTTGTGTTGCTTACTAGCACAATGTTTGAATTATCAATCACAAAACGTCCATCTGGTGTGGGAATAGCTTCTAGATTAATTTGATTGTAAATACCATCTGCTGATAAATAAACGGTAGAGACTTGTCCCATTTCCCTTTGTAAAGGCTCCCAGAATATTTTGTAAGAGTAATTATCCTGAATTTTTCCGATGATGGCATTTCTGTAGTATTTAAAATACCTTCCTTCCATTTTTTTGCCTTCTTTTAACTCTACAGCTTTAGGTGTTTTAAATTCATTCTTAAGGAATAGTGCGCAATAGATTATGGAATCAGTTAACACATGATCAAAATGTCGGTATCTAATCATTTCAACAGCAACTTCATTAGGTCTTAAAGATTTTTTGACGTCTTCAAAAGTAATTTTTCTATTTTCAAATCCTTGTCCAAAGCCTTCGGATCGTTGACTCAGTTCTTTTTCCAGTGCTTCAACTTCTTTTTCCAACAAGGCACGATCAATTCCATTATCTGTTAACTGTTGTTGACTCATTGATAAAGCAACTGTTAATGTTTCTTTCTTTTTTTGCCAGGCATTATACTGTCCTTTTAAAACTTCATCGGAGCTGGCTAGTATTCTCTCTCTAACTTTAATAGATGAGTTTAGTAATAATGCTTTTGTCAATAATTGATAATTATAAACTTTGCCAGACAAATCTTTAAAGTCTTCGAGGTTGCTAAAGGCCAAAGTGTTATAAAATTCAAAATCTGCTTTAATTGTATTCCAATACTTTGCCTTCTCTCTTTCACTTAATGCCGGAAAATATTGTTTGATAAATCCCTCGTAGTTATTTAATGATTCTTCAATAAGTTTTTTAGATCGCTTATAATCTTTTTGCTGATAATAGACTTTTGCTAATTTGGATTGCACTTTTACAAACTCTGGATGTGAGGTGCTGAAAAATTTCTCATATAAATCTTTTGATTTAATATAAAACTCTTCAGATTTTTTGTAGTTCTTCAAGTTGTAGTAAACATCACCTGTTAAAGTAAAGATGCTTGCTAAGTTGATGTTATTTTTTTGACCGGCTTTGATTCGCCAAATACTTTCGGCATTTGTTAATGAGTTGAAAGCAATGTCATATCTCTTTTGTGATAAGTAAACTACTGCCACGTTTTTTAAGATTTCAGCATATTGTGGATTTTCTTTCCCCAATTTCGCTGCCATGATGTCGCGGCTTTCAATCATGAGTTTTTCAATTTCTGCACGGTCATCTCCTCTGTGAAACTTTACAAGAGCATATTGTGAAATAGATTTGGCTACTTCGATGTGGTTCCTGCCAAATTGTTTTTCCTGACTGGCAATTGCTTTTTGAATTTCTGGTAAAGCTTTATCGTAATCGCCTAGTGTGTAATAAATGTCGCCCAACAATTTTTGTGTTGGAGCAGTTTTAGTAGATATTTCTCCATACACTGTGCTGGCTATTAAGTAAGCGCGCTTTGCAATTCTTTCAGCTTCGGTATAATCACCTTTTGCTAATAAGATTTTCCCTTTATTAGTTAAAGGTTCTATCAATCTTATGCTATTGGCACCATATGTTTTTTCATAATCAGTGAGCAATAAGTTTAGTAAGGTTTCTGTTTGCGAATATCTACCGAGTTGGATAAATAAAGATGACAGTTCTTCAGCTGTAGATTGTACACTACTGATGAGTTGATCGGCTTTGCGGGTTAATTTAGCTGATTTTTCTAAGTTAGTTTCAGCTTCATCAAACAAACCTTGTATACCAAAAAGTTTGGCTTGTGTTTCCAAAGCATGAATGTATTGTGCTGTTCTGCTCTCATCTTTTTTATTTTCTTCAAAAATGATTATTGCATTTTTTAAATTTTGCTCTGCCTGATCGTATGATCCGATCTTTAGTTGAAGTACGGCAATCTTATCTAACTCTACAGCATAATCAGCATCTTTATCATCGTATTTAGATCGAGCGACATCCAATGCACGTTGCAAGGTTTTGTCAGCGTTTGCATACTGATCTTTAAATTCATACAAAATGGCTAAGTGATTTAAAATTTCTAAGTGATCCTTATGCCAAGGTCCGATTTCATTAGCAATTATTTTCTCATAACTAGTATCAAAAATTGCTTTTGCTTCTTCAATTTTATTGGTGTAATCGATGTAAAAGGTTGCTAATTTAAGTTTAGCTAAATGATACTCCGGAGAATTTTCCCCATAAATTTCTTTTTTAATTTTGATAATGGCATTGATATATCCTTCTGTGTTAGCATACATTTTTTCCTGCGAAGATAAATCGACAAGGAATTCAAGTATTCTGATTCTGGTTTTGTAATTCTCGGGTAGGGCAGAGGAGGCTAGTAAAGTTATTGCGCTGTTTTCCAGATTCTTAGTTTGGTCTTTACTAAGTTTTGAGTCAAACTCTATAGCTGTAAGGTTGGCATAATGTACACTGCCTTTTTTGAAATATTTATCTAAAACTTTTTCGTATTCAAATTTTGTATTGGCGTATTTTGAGTTGCTTTTATCTTTTTGTAATTGTTCCAAGAATGCCCGGTAAACGTCATGCCCGAGTGGGTGCGATGGTTTAGTGACTTTTTTAAGGTCAGCCAAAACATTGTCAAAACCTAAATTACTTTCAGTTTCTCCGAAATTTTCTAATCCATTTTCTGCAAGCATTTTTGATTGAGAATAATTTAGAAAAACCATGTAGGTACTAAACTCTCCGAGATACCTATTATTTTTCTTTACCCAGGTTCTTGCTCCCATAAATGCAGAATCTGCACGAACAAGTTCACCCATTTTACTCAATGCCAAAGCACGTAAGGTAATAAGTTTCGCATAGTCTCCGTATCTGATGGGCAATTCTTCGGCTGGTATCCAACTCTTTACAATTTTTCCATTTTCAGCTGTTTGCACTTTATCAACGGCACGTTTCAAAAAGAAATCTTCAAAATCATTTAATGCTCGTAGCGCTCCTTTGCAATATCCTTGTCCTATTAAAGCTTCAGCTCTAACTAGTGAAACTTTAGCTTTTAAGTTTTCATCGGTTAGCCCGTTGTCAACAATTAATTGGTCTACTTCATCTGCTAAATTCCTTGCCTTTACATGATTGCCATAATCATTTTGCATTGCTGCAATTTCTAACAGAGCAGTTGCATAAGCAGCAGATTTTTCACCGTTGATAGTGGCATTATGAGTAAGTGTATTATTAATTTGAGTTTCAAAATTGATTAGTGAACCGCTTGCTAATGCTACTCTTGCTTCCCTTAATGATATGAGGGGTAAATATTTATTGGAAGCGCCAAACTTACTGTTTGTTTTGGATTTTAACTTTTTAAGTGTGCTGATGGCTTTGTCGAAACTTCCTTGTTCGTAGTAGCTATCCGCTTTTTTTAATGTTTTATCATACTTAGTTTGTGCATGGATAGCGATAGGTAGGCAAATCAGCATGAAAAAAAGCCAAACGTTAGAGGTTCTCATATAGTTGGTTTTAGAACAATTTTAACCTTCAATTTAGCGAAAATTTCTATTAGAATTTGATTTTCAGTTCTTCTGTTTTGTGCCTTTATTCAGATATAAAAGTTGTTTTCTTTTAATCGAAAGGCATTGTATATTTCCGCATGACATTGCTTCGTCCTGAATTTTTGTGGGCATTACTAACCTTGTCCATTCCTATTGTTATTCACCTATTTAATTTTCGGAAAAAAAGAGTTGTTTATTTTTCAAACACTCGGTTTATTAAACAAATTAAGGAAGAGACTACTGCCTTAAAGCGAATCAAACAATATTTGATTCTGGCAGCTAGAATTTTATTTCTTTCATTTCTTGTGTTGGCTTTCGCTCAGCCATTTATACCTGCCGACAAACAACTTAATGCGGGCTCACCGGTAGTTCTTTATATTGATAATTCATATAGTATGACATTGCAAAATGGTAATGCTACACTTTTAGAACAAGCAGTCAACTATGCGCAAGATTTGATAGATGCATTTCCAGCCGAAACACGATTTGTTTTGTTAACCAACTCTAACCAGGCGTTTTTAAAGAAATCAAAAACAAAGAAAGAAGTGAGTGATTATCTCACACAGATAAAGCCTGAATTAGAGAATAAAAGTTTTGAAAGAATAGTAAACAAAGACTGGCGCCAAACAGATGCTTTCTTTGTTCTCTCAGATTTTCAACAGCAACAATTTGAAAACATTAAAGTGGACTCTTTTCCGTTTGTTTTAGTTCCATTTCAAAAGGAGAATACGAGTAATCTCTTTTTTGATAGCGTGTACTTGCAAAATCCTTTTTTAGTAAAAGGGGAGAAGAATAAACTTGTTTGTGTTTTACACAATTCGGGTGTAGATAAGCGAAGCCAGGTCTTGGTTAGATTTTTTATTGAAGAAATTCAAGTAGGGTCTGTTACAACAGACATTCAACCCAATAAAAATAACGAAATCGTTTTTGATTTACCTATGAATCTTTCAGGTTGGCAAAGAGGCAGAGTTTCAGTTAATGATGCTGGTAATGCTTTTGATAATGATTTTTACCTAGCTTTTGATTTCTCAACGAAGGTAAATGTTGTTGAAATTAAATCAAGTAAGGCATTAAATTATATCGATAAAGTTTTCGCTAATAACCAATTGTTTCAATTTAAATCTTTTAAAGAAGGGAATATGAATTATGAATCAGCGGAGAATGCTGATTTATTAATTTTAAATGAATTAAACGCTTTATCACCTTCATTGCAAAATGTGATTGATAAAAATTTAAAGGAAGGTGGAAGTATTTTCGTTATACCCTCAGAAAGTGCTGACTGGAATTCATTTCAAAGCATAATGCCACAAGTAAAAAGTGTCACAACAACTTCAAACATTGCCATCAATAAAATAGATTTTGACCATCCTTTTTTTAAGAATGTTTTTGAGACAAGACAAGACAACATAGAATTACCAACATCGAAACCAATTATAAATTGGAATGATAATGGTGAAACCTTAATAAAATTAGTTAACGATCAGCCCTTTTTAAGTACGATAAATCGTACAGGTAAAGTATTTATCGTTTCAAGTCCTCTACGTTTGCCGTTTACAAATTTTGCAACGAATGCACTTTTTGTACCGGTGATGTATAAGATGGCAGTGACAGGCTTAAAAAACACAAAATCAATTTATATGCAAAGCAATTTAGTCTTTGTAAAATCAAAGGATAACTTGAAGTTAGAAAGCAAACCATTAAAGTTAAAGGGAAACACTGAAGTAATACCTGAGCAACGTTTGATTAACAACCAAGTTATGTTGAATGTAGAAGGTGTCAACCTTGCTCCGTCTCATTATTGGGTTATGCAGGAAAAAGATACAATAGATTTGGTGGCTAAAAATTTGGAAAGTAAAGAATCGTATTTACAGTATATAAAGAAAGATGAATTGCTCAAACGATTTGGAGTAAATGCAACTATTTTAGATACAAATGATAGTTCAAAACCTGCGATTAAAAACATTGTAGATGAAAATTATAAAGGCAAGCCTCTGTGGAAACTTGCCTTAATTATATCAATACTTTTTTTACTTGCGGAAATAGCTTTAATCAGGTTGATGCTTTAATCGATTTGAATTAAGTATAAGGTGTAAGTGATATAGCCAAGTAAAAGAATCATCGCTTCCCATCTGTCTAATTTTCTTGTATTGATGGTAAACATGAAAATCATTAGTACTACGGTAGAAATCAATAAGATTTGCATATCGAAATTCATAGCTAATGAATAATTCATGGGGCTAATCATGCCTGTAATACCTAAAATGAAAAAGATGTTAAATATGTTAGAACCAATAACATTTCCAATAGCTATATCGGTGTTTTTACGATAAGCCGCCACACAAGAAGTAACTAGCTCTGGTAAAGAAGTTCCGGCAGCCAGAATGGTTAAACCAATTAACTTTTCGCTCATGCCAAAGTGCTGTGCTATTTCTATTGCATTATCAACAACTAATTTTCCACCGCCAATAAGCATTGCCAAACCGGCAACTACAAATACAATAGATAACCAGGTAGCATAAATTTTAACATCGTCTTGGTCTAGATCACTATTGTTCTTCATAGTTCTGAAAATGTAAAACAGAAAACCAAAGAAAAACACTAACAAAATAGATGCATCTAAGCGACTTAAAGTTCCTCCAATTTTAGGATCAGAAACTGATGCATTCCATAAAATAACATCGTTAACTAAAACAAATAAAAGAAGTGCAGCAATAATAGACATGGGAACTTCATACTTAACAGTACTTCTTTGTACTGTTAATGGATAAATTAAACCAGCTACGCCTAGTATAAGTAGTAAGTTGAAATTATTGCTACCGATAACATTACCAAATGATGCATCACTCTTGCCATCAATAGCCGCCAAAGACGAAACGATTAATTCTGGTGTTGAAGTACCAAAGGCAACAACGGTGAGGCCAATCGCAAGGTTAGAAACATTCATTTTTTTGGCCAATGAAGAAGATCCATTTACCAGAAAATCAGCTCCTTTTATTAAAACTGCAAAGCCAACGAATAAGAAGACTACTGTCCAAAGCATAGGGTTGAGGTTACTTTATTATCGAAATATACACGCTTTTTTGTCAGGTAGACAACAATTTTACTAAAACCATTTCTTCTTTTTAAAATACATCAACATACTTCCTCCTATACCAAGCATCACTAACCAAGTTAACGGATATCCCCATTTGGTTTTTAATTCGGGCATAAACTCGAAATTCATACCATAAACGCCAACAATAAAAGTTAAAGGAATAAAGATGGTTGAGATTACGGCCAATACCTTCATCACCTCCGTCATGCGATTATTTTGTGTGTTGAAATGGATGTCCAATAATGAAGCTGTCAGATCTTTATAAGTATCTAACGAATCAATCAGGTGTACAATATGGTCGTAGACATCAGCAAAATACCTCGTAGTATGATCAGTAACAAAAGACGTTTCCCCTTTTACTAATTTACTTAAAGCATCGCGAAGCGGGTAAACTGCCTTTCGTAAGAAAATAAGTTCTTTTTTTATTTGTTGTATTTCCGAAAAAATTGAATCTGACGAACCCGACTGAATTTTCTCTTCAATATCATCTATCTGTTCACCTATGGCATCGAGCACGGTGTAATAATTGTCAACAATGATATCTAATAAACGATAGAGTAAATAATCGGTTTTTTGCTTTCTTACTTTACCTTGATCCAATCGAATTCTTTCTCGGAAGGCTTCAAATAAATCACCTTCTTTTTCTTGAAAGGAAACCAGAAAATTTGTGCCTACAACAAAACTAATTTGCTCGTAATCGATGTGTTTCGCATCAATTCTGTATAACATTTTTAAAGTGAAGAATAAATAATCTTCATACTCTTCAGCTTTCGGTCGTTGATCGTTTAATACATCTTCTATTAACAACGTATGCAAACAGAAATGTTCTTGCAGTCTTTCTAGTATGTGCGTTTCCTCTAAACCATCTACATTAATCCAGTTTACCTGATGGGGATCAATTTTATGAATGATTTCATTTACTGATAAATCATCGAAACGATTATAATGATTTCTATCATATTGAATTAATTCTAAAATTGCTCTACCAGAATGAGGATTATGCAATTCGTGCTTGCCAGTCATGAGCGAATTTCATTTTGATTTTGTAAAAAAACCATGCGATGAGGATATGGAACTTCAATACCTTCTTTGTCAAAAGCTTGTTTGATTGATTTTAACAAATCGCATTTTAAGATGAATGCGTTGGTGGGGTCGGTTGTCCAAACCCAAGCGCGCAAGGTCATAGCTGAATCTGTAAATTGTAACAATCTAACGACTACAACAGGTTCGCCTTTCTTTTTTTCTTCGGGTGTGCGGTTATCAACGTGCAATGGATGTGCTTCAGCTTGTTCTTGCATGATACGCATGGCTTTATTTATATCGGTGGTGTGCAGAGCAATATTCATTTCTACAAAAACACACAAATATTCCCCCGGTATGCTGGAGTTTAAAATCGTTTCGTTGCTAATAACTGTGTTGGGAATTACTATGCGCTTATTCTCGAAATCGCGAATGACAGTATGCCGAAGGGTAATGTCTTCTACATCTCCTACATAAAGCTGCCCAACTTTTACTCTGTCGCCCACACTAAAGGGTCTGAAGATAACTAGAAAAATACCACTAATTATATTGGAGAATGCCGATTGAGATGCCAAACCCACGATGGCTGCCAGCACACCAGCACTGGCCAATAAACCATTACCTAACGAGTTTAAACTGGGGATCGATTTAAAAATTACAATGGCGGCTGTTAAGTAAACAATGAAATCGACTGCATTTTTAAAAAATTTAAGTTTCGTTGGATCTACCTTCAATTTAGTTGAAGAAATACGCACAAAGCGCCCAATCATAAACTTTAATATAAGCGCGACAAGAAAGGAAAATGCCAGCACAATCAAGATGAAAACAAAATGGCCATAGCGTGCATCAAATTCGGTAAGTCCCATATCCTTAAAGGTAAAATGTTTTTTAAAACTTGCGAAAAGTTATATGTGTTTGGTAATAGTATTTAATAATTAGATAGTATTATTGTGCATGGCTTTATCCCTTGAGCAAATAAAAGCACCGATACACGCAGAAATGGAAGCTTTCGAGAAAAAGTTCAGGGCTTCTATGAAAACCCGTGTGTTGTTGTTGGATAAAATTATGACTTACATCGTAAAACGCAAAGGTAAACAGATGCGTCCGATGTTTGTTTTTTTAAGCGCGGGAACAACCGGAACAATTTCAGAATCAACCTACCGCGGAGCGTCTTTAATTGAATTGTTACATACCGCATCTTTGGTACACGATGATGTGGTGGATAATGCCGATTACAGACGAGGTTTTTTTTCTGTTAATGCCTTGTGGAAAAATAAAATTGCTGTTTTAGTAGGAGATTTTTTATTGGCACGCGGGCTCTTGCTTTCGGTTGAACACAAAGAATATCATTTATTAGAAATTGTATCGAATGCTGTGCGCGAAATGAGTGAGGGCGAATTGTTGCAAATGGAAAAAGCGCGACAATTGAATATTACCGAAGAATTGTATTATGAAATCATCCGACAAAAAACTGCTTCGCTGATTGCATCGTGTTGCGCAGTAGGAGCGAGTTCTTCGGGTGCAGATAAGGCCACAGTAGATAACATGAAATTGTTTGGAGAGAAGATAGGAATGGCTTTTCAGATTAAAGATGATTTGTTTGATTACGGAGAAGAAGAAATTGGCAAGCCCTTAGGTATCGATATCAAAGAAAAGAAGATGACTTTACCTTTAATTTATGCTTTATCGCAAAGCGGATGGTTAGAAAGAAGAAAAATTACCAATATCGTCCGCAACGAAAGCGATAAACCTAAAAAAGTAAGAGAAGTAATTGAGTTTGTTCGCCAATCAGGTGGTATAGAATATGCAAAAGCTGTGATGAACCGCTACCATGCCGATGCCTTAAATCTGTTAACTAATATCCCAGAGAGTAATTACAAAAAATCTTTAATTGATTTAGTGCAGTTTACGATTGAGAGGAGTAATTGACTTTCGTTGTTAGTTAATTGTTATTGGTAATTCGTTAATTATTGTTGTTTTTTAGTTTGTGTACCAATTTATTATCGAATAATATTAGAACTTCTAATTCGAAAATGGAAATAAAAAAAGCTGTCTTTTTATGACAGCTTTTTTCGTTTTAAAGAATATATAGTAATTGTCTATTGATTGATTTTGATTTTTTTTCTTGTAACCGAACAACCAACAACGAACAACCAAACTACGCTAATTGCGCTTCAATTTTTTGTGATAACACTGACTTAGGTACTGCGCCAATTTGCTTATCAACAACTTGTCCTTTTTTGAAAACCAAAAGGGTAGGAATATTTCTTACACCAAATTTGGCTGTCATGGTTGGGTTTTCATCAACATTTAATTTAGCGATGATGGCTTTGCCTTCGTAATCCCCAGCTAATTCTTCAACCAAAGGACCAATCATTTTGCAAGGTCCACACCATTCTGCCCAGAAATCAACCAAAACAGGTTTATCAGAATTTACATATTGTTCGAAATTTGAATCGGTAAGTTCTATAGCCTTTCCCATATTATAATTATTTATTATTTATACATTTTGATATTATCAACACGAAGGTAATAGGTTTAGTTCAAAATAAAATAAACCAATCCATTTGTATTTTTTAGTAAACAACTTCTACCTCTGCCCATTTTTTTAGTTCCTTCACCATGTCGTTTACCGGACTAATCCTGAATTTTCTCGATAACATATCCAAACTGATGTTGTCTTGTTCGTCTCGAAGTTTTAAGTAGAAAGGAGTGTTGCCGCTGAATTTTCCACAAATCAATTCTATCTGATGAATCAACTCGGCATTGATTTCATGTGTTTGTACTTTGGCTTGCACGCCTTTGCATCTTTTTATCCCTAATTCATTCAACAATTCAATGGTTCTAATTTTCATTTCGATGGTTTGTTGTCCCCACGAATTTTTAATGATGCTACCTTCCACTAAAACAAACCAACCTGTGTTCAGCATGTTTCTGAATTTCAGGTAATCTTCACTAAACAAAGTGAAGGTATAGTTACCTGAATAATCTTCTAAAGTAAATTTGCCAAAAGGTTTACCTGTTTTGGTTGTGCGATGTTCTACTGAAGAAATAATGCCGCCCACTTTTGCTTCTTTACCCAGTAAAGGTTCGATATCATTCAACTGTTGGCAAGTTAAATTGGTGAATGATTCTAACTCGAATTTAAAATTATCAAGAGGGTGGCCTGAAATGTAAATACCCACCACTTCTTTTTCTAAGTTTAACTTTTCAATTTCACTGAAAGGTTCCAACGTTTCAATTTTAGGTTTGGGTAAAGCAACCGTAGCGCCACCACCAAACAAACTTACTTGCGAACTCAATTCTTCTTGCTGCGTTTTGGCGGCATAGCGCATGGCTTTCTCTATTAAACTGGTGTCGCCTTCACGGGCATACACATATTGCCTACGGTGAATACCTTCAAAACAATCAAACGCTCCGGATTGAGCCAAACATTCATAGGTTTTTTTGGTAACACTTTTTGCCGATAATCTTTTGGTTAAATCGAAAATATCCTGATAAATGCCATTGGCATCGCGTTCCTGAATAATGGCTTGCACCGCGGCATCACCAGCACCTTTAATGGCTCCTAACCCAAATCGAATTTCGCCTTGTTTATTTACTTCGAAGTAAACACCTGATTCATTAATGTGTGGTCCCAACACTTGCAAACCCATCGACTTGCAATCTTCTATAAAGAAAGTTACATTCTCTAAATTGCTTTGTGAGTGTGTGAGCACCGCAGCCATGTATTCCGCAGGATAATTTGCTTTTAAATAAGCAGTGTGATAAGCAACTAGTGAGTAACAAGTAGAGTGCGATTTGTTAAAGGCATATTGGGCAAATGCTTCCCAGTCTTTCCAAATCTTTTCGCAAATCTCTTCAGGATGGTTATGCTTTTGACATCCTTCAATGAATTTGCTTTTCATTTTATCCAACACTTCTTTTTGTTTCTTACCCATTGCTTTACGCAGCACGTCTGCATCGCCTTTGCTAAAGCCTGCTAATTTTTGGGAAAGCAACATTACCTGTTCCTGATATACGGTGATACCATAGGTTTCTGCGAGGTATTCTTCCATTTCCGGCAAATCATATTGAATGGCTTCGCGACCATGTTTACGATTGATGAATTGCGGAATGTATTCCATTGGCCCCGGTCTGTAAAGGGCGTTCATGGCAATTAAATCTTCAAACTTATCGGGCTTGAGTTGGCGCAAATATTTTTGCATGCCCACACTTTCAAACTGAAAAGTTCCGGTTGTATCGCCACGTTGAAAGAGTTGATAGGTCTTAACATCATCCAAAGGAATGGTATCTACATCTATAACAATGCCTTTACTCTTCTTGATATTTTTTATCGCTGAGTTGATGATAGAAAGAGTGGTTAAACCTAAAAAGTCCATCTTCAATAAACCTGCACTCTCTACCACACTGTTATCGAATTGGGTAACCAGCATGTCCGAATCTTTCGCTGTAGAAACAGGAACGAAATTGGTTAAGTCATCCGGAGTGATAATGACACCACATGCGTGTGTACCTGTATTGCGAACTGCACCTTCTACTCGCTTGGCTTGTTTTAATACTTGTGCACGCAGGTCGCTGCCGTTTAACGTTTCTTTAAGTTCGTTAACTTCTGTAAATGCTTTTTCCAATGATGTTCCTGGTCTTTCAGGTACTAACTTGGCCAATGCGTTTGCATCATTAAGCGGAAGTTCCATCACACGTGCGCAATCGCGTATCGAAGATTTAGCAGCTTCCGTACCATAAGTAATAATTTGCGCAACTTGATTTTTGCCGTATTTATCGATTACATATTGTAAGACTTTGTCGCGGCCTTCATCATCAAAATCAATATCGATATCGGGTAAAGAAACACGATCCGGATTTAAGAAACGCTCGAAAAGTAAATCGTATTTAATCGGATCTACATTCGTAATACCAATGGCGTAAGCAACCGCAGAACCAGCCGCAGAACCGCGTCCGGGCCCAACGGATACACCCATCTCACGCGCTTTGTTTGTAAAATCCTGAACAATTAAGAAGTAGCCTGGGTAGCCGGTTTTCTTAATGGTTTCAAGTTCGAAATCTAATCGTTCTTGTATTTCAGGAGTGATGGTTTCGTATTTAGCTTTTGCACCTTCGTAAGTTAAATGCCTGAGGTATTCATCTTCTGAAGAGAAATTTTCAGGTATATCGAATTTAGGAAGTAAGACATTGCGCTGAAGCTTATACGTTTCTATTTTATTTTCAATTTCAGAAAGTGTTTCGATGGCTTCGGGCAAATCGCGGAAGAGTTGTTTCATTTCTTCTTGCGACTTAAAATAAAATTCCTGATTCGGTAGGCCGTAGCGTGTTCCTCGTCCATGCCCAATAGGAGTGGACTTCAATTCTTGTTCTTTGATACAGATTAGAATATCTTGAGCATCTGCATCTTCTTGTTGCAAATAATAAACTTCGTTGGCTGCATAGTATTTCACACCATACTTAGCAGCAAACTCCAACAATACTTTGTTTACGTGGTCTTGCTCCGGTAATCTTTGTCGGTTTAATTGAATGTAAAAATCATCTTTGAAAACTTCTTGGTACCAGGCAAAAACTTCTTCTGCTTGTTTGGTACCCACGTGTAGAATCAAATAAGGAATTTCAGATTGTAAACTTCCTGTTGTGGCAATTAATCCGTCAGCATATTGTTTGATCAAATCTTTATCGATACGCGGATGAATGCCATATAAACCTTCGATAAAAGCAAGGGAACTTAATTTGGTTAAATTATGATAGCCTTCTTTGTTCTTGGCGAACAAAATCTGATTATATCTTTTATCAGGATTGTCTTTAGTAAATTTTAATTTCTTTCTTTCTTCTGCAACATAAAACTCACATCCTAAAATCGGTTTGATGCCATTATCCAACGCTTCTCTTACAAATTTGAATGCGCCATATAAATTACCTAAATCAGTTAAAGCAACTGCAGGCATGTTCATGGCTTTTGCTTTAGCAACAATTTTTTTGATTTCGGGTGTAGCTTGTAAAACAGAATATTGCGAATGTACATGCAAATGAAAGAAAGGCTTATCGGTTACAACTGCATCGTTGTTTGTTTCTATTTTCTTTTCACCTTCGCTTTTTTTAGCTGCAAAGTTTGCGCTTTCTAAAACAGGTTCTTCGTAAACAATTTCTTCAATCTTTAATGCACCAAGCGGTTTTACAACCGAAGCTTTGATTAAACCAAAGAAGCAGCGACCGGTTGCTGCCACATCGTAAGCTGCATCGTGTGCATCGCCAAAATCTTTTCCGAAAAGTTTGATGTGCAGTTCGCTCAGTTTTGGCATTTTAAATTTACCACCTGGTCCACCGGGTAACTGACAAAAATCGATGCTTACTTCAGCGGTATCAATCTTATTAGCTCTGGTAAGTAATTGATAGTTGGCTTGTAATCGAAATAGTTCTGAACCAATTATGTTAATATCAAATTCGATGTTATGCCCAACAAGACAAGTGCTTTTTTGTAAATCAAGTTGAAAGGCTTCTAATACTTCTTGAATGGGTTCACCTACTTCTAAAGCTTTAGCTGTAGAAATGCCGTGTACTTGTTCAGCTTTATATGGAATATCATAACCATCAGGTTTGATGATATGATTTTGTCTGTTAATTAATTTTCCATTGTGGTCGTGAAGTTGCCAGGCCAATTGTACCAGGCGAGGCCAGTTATCGAGGTCGGAAATGGGTGCAGTTTTATTTCGCGGAAGCCCGGTGGTTTCCGTATCAAAAATCAAATACATGTGCAGTAGTGGTTGGTTGTAAAATTAATCAAGTAACAGTGCTTTCTACCATAAAATTCTGCTTCACTCAGTTTAATTTCATATCCCAAACTGAGAAAATCATACTCTTTTTCTTTACCGAAATTGGAATTTTTACTTTGTTGAATTAATCTATATAGTTGATTATGAAAGACTTATCATTTAAGGATAACAATTTGCATCAACCAAGAAAATCAATATCAATATGAAATCGCTTTTTGGAAAGGTAGTGGCGTTCGTAAAAAAAGAATGGTTCCTTTTCTTAACCGTTACACTTATTTTAATCATTATCTGGCTTTTTGATTATTGCGGCTTCTGTTAGCCATCGCTTTTAATTTTTGGAGCATACTAATTACTATTAAATGTTATTTAGAATGCTTTTAAAGTGTATACTATTTTGGTGACCTCGCAATCGCGAACTATTTTTGGCATCACCTAAATAACACCGACTACATATTATATGAATTGGTTAATTACACTTTTCACCAGCACACTGGGCCGAAAGTTATTAATGGCTCTCACAGGTTTATTCCTTATCCTTTTTTTGGCAGTTCACCTCATTGGTAACTTACAATTGCTAAAAGATGATGGTGGTCGTGCCTTCAACGTTTATGCTGAATTCATGAGCACCAATCCGCTTATTCAAATTGTATCGAAAGGAAATTTCTTTTTCATTCTGCTACACATCTTCATCTCTATTGTTTTAACCATAAAAAACAGGCAAGCACGTGGAACCGACCGTTATGCTGTTACTTCAGGTAAATCATCCATTTGGTCGTCCCGAAACATGGGAATTCTTGGAACAATCGTTTTGGTTTTCTTAGTGGTACATTTAAAACATTTTTGGGCAGAGATGCACTTTGGTGATATGCCTAAAGTAATTTATGATGGCACCGAATACCGCGACATCTATTCTTTGGTGGCTCAATGGTTTGCTTTACCCTGGTATGTAGCACTGTACGTTTTTTGCATGGCGGCAGTTGCTTTTCACTTATGGCATGGCTTTGCAAGTTCATTCCAAACTTTAGGTTTAAACCATCCTAAATACAACGGTATCATCAACTTCTTGGGTAAAACATTTGCTGTAGTAGTTCCTGCACTTTTTGCTTGGATTCCGATAAACATGTTTTTCTTTTAATGGTTTTAGTATTGCAATACAAACATCTGATTCGATAACGATATGAAGTTAGATTCAAAAGCACCGGAAGGTCCATTAGCAGAGAAGTGGACGAAACACAAGTTCAATCTTAAATTGGTTAACCCTGCCAATAAAAGAAAGTACGATGTTATTGTAGTAGGAACCGGTTTAGCCGGAGCTTCCGCTGCTGCATCGTTAGGCGAGTTGGGTTACAATGTAAAAGCATTTTGTTTCCAAGATAGCCCACGTAGAGCGCATAGCATTGCTGCTCAAGGAGGTATCAACGCAGCAAAAAATTATCAAAACGATGGAGATTCAATCTATCGTCTTTTTTATGATACAATAAAAGGTGGAGATTACCGTGCACGCGAAGCCAACGTTTACCGTTTGGCAGAAGTAAGCGTTAACATCATCGACCAATGCGTTGCGCAAGGTGTTCCATTTGCCCGTGAATATGGTGGGTTGTTATCTAACCGTTCGTTTGGTGGTGCTCAAGTATCGCGAACTTTTTATGCACGCGGACAAACCGGACAACAATTGTTGTTAGGCGCCTATGGTGCTTTGAACAGACAAATCGCGAATGGAAAAGTGAAAATGTATACACGTTCCGAAATGTTGGACGTTGTTATCGTAGATGGAAAGGCGAGAGGCATCATCACCAGAGATTTAATTACTGGTAAAATAGAATCACATTCTGCCCACGCAGTATTGTTATGTACTGGTGGATATGGAAACGTGTTTTTCCTATCAACCAACGCAAAAGGTTCTAACGTAACAGCAGCATGGCGCGCACACAAAAAAGGTGCTTTGTTTGCTAACCCTTGTTTTACGCAAATTCACCCTACTTGTATTCCTGTAACTGGTGATCATCAATCAAAATTAACCTTGATGAGTGAGTCGCTCAGAAACGATGGAAGAGTGTGGGTTCCCAAAACAGCAAGGCCAGGCTTAAAAGCTGCAGATGCTGTTAATATTCCTGAATCAGAAAGAGATTATTTCTTAGAAAGAAAATATCCTTCCTTCGGAAATTTAGTACCACGAGATGTGGCATCTAGAAATGCAAAATATGTTTGCGATGAAGGAAGAGGAGTTGGCACAACAGGTTTAGCTGTGTTCTTAGATTTCTCTGATGCCATCAAGAGAGATGGTGAAGCAACTATTCGCGCGAAGTATGGAAACTTGTTCGATATGTATGCACAAATCACTGGAGATAATCCATACAAAGTTCCGATGATGATTTTCCCGGCTGTGCATTATACAATGGGTGGCTTATGGGTAGATTATAACTTAATGACAACTGTTCCTGGTTTATATGCATTAGGTGAAGCTAACTTCTCTGACCATGGTGCAAACCGATTAGGTGCTTCTGCCTTGATGCAAGGATTAGCCGATGGATATTTTGTAATCCCTTATACCATTGGCGATTACCTAGCTGGTATGCCTTATGAAAAAGTAAGCACAGACAGGCCTGAATTCAAAGAAGCAATCGACACCGTACAAAGTAGAATCAATAAATTACTTTCTATTAAAGGAAAGAAGACTGTTGATCAGTTCCACAGAGAATTAGGTTTAACGATGTGGGATTATTGCGGAATGTCGCGCAGCGAAAAAGGTTTGAAATTCGCGAAGGAGAAAATTCAAAAGTTGAAAGAAGAATTCTGGAGTAACGTTGCTGTATTGGGCGGAGCAGGAGAATTAAATCAAGAATTGGAGAAAGCCTTGCGTGTGGCAGACTTTATTGAATTAGGTGAGTTGATGATAGATGATGCACTCAACAGATCAGAATCTTGCGGAGGTCACTTCCGTGAAGAATCAGCTACTCCAGATGGTGAAGCAAAAAGAAAAGATGATGAGTTCGCTTATGTAGCAGCGTGGGAATACAAAGGTGAAAACCAGTCTGAAGCACTGCACAAAGAAGAATTGATTTTTGAAAATGTTAAGTTGACACAGCGTAGCTATAAATAAAATTATGAAGATTACTTTAAAAGTTTGGAGACAAAAAGACGCTAACTCCAAAGGCGCTTTTAAAACCTACGAACACAGTCATGTTTCTCAAGACATGTCTTTCTTAGAAATGTTGGATGTATTGAACAATGAGTTGGTACAAAAAGGTGAAGAGCCAATCGCTTTTGACCACGATTGTCGCGAAGGTATTTGTGGAATGTGTAGCTTGTACATCAATGGTAGACCGCACGGTCCTTTACAAACCACTACTTGCCAATTGCACATGCGTAGTTTCAAAGATGGTGAAACCATCACCATTGAACCATGGAGGGCTAAAGCATTTCCTGTTGTAAAAGATTTGGTGGTTGATAGAGGTGCATTCGATAGAATTCAGCGTGCGGGTGGCTATGTTTCTGTTAACACAGGTGGTGTACCTGATGCGAATGAAATAGCTATTCCCAAGAAAATTGCAGATGAAGCTTTTGATGCTGCCACTTGTATTGGTTGTGGTGCATGTGTAGCGGCATGTAAAAATGCTTCTGCTATGTTATTTGTTAGCGCTAAAGTTTCGCAGTTTGCCTTGTTACCACAAGGTCAGCCAGAGAGAAAAGAACGCGTAGAGAAAATGGTAGCACAAATGGATGAAGAAGGTTTCGGAGCTTGCACCAATACTAAAGCATGCGAAGCAGAATGTCCGAAAGGCATCAGTGTGGCGAACATCGCGCGCATGAACCGCGAATATTTTTCTGCGATTACTTCATCTTATGAAGTTATGGCGAAGGGCGGAGGAGATTAGAACAGCTTTATTAAATATTAACAAAAAGAAAATCCCTTCTAAATCGAAGGGATTTTTCTTTTAAATGTATTTAGTAAGTTTTGTATCTTACTTTAAGTATTTTTCATCTCCTCCCATGAAAGTCTTTAATATCGAAAAGTTTTTTCTGGAGACTTGGCTAAAGGTTTCCATAGCAGGATTAGTATGTATAACAATATCCGATGTAATTTTCTTTCCAGAGGATGTCCTATCCCTTTCTTTAGACTTTATTATTTTAATTTCTTGTATACTGGCTTATTTTGGGAGGGCGAAGTGGCCTCTGCCTTCAGCTTCTTTTGTTTCTTTTGTTGTGTTAGCAGCAATGGTTTACCAAAGCATAATAGTGCCTATAAGTACAACCAACTCTTTATCGATCATATTGGTTATCGGTTTCACAAATTCTGTTATGGATAAAGGTTGGTATTTTAGAATTACTCATCTGATAACATTTTTAGCCGTACAAGTAATTTTCGTTGTGCAATTTCTCAATCCCGAGTTAAGGTTTACAGAAAATTTAAATCAAATCATAACGGTTTATGTTACTTATGCGATTTTGTATATCATTTTAAATTATGGCACAAAAAAATTAAAAGACAGCTACGATAAAATTCAACTTTTTTTAATCGAAACTAATAAAGAACTAAAAAGTAAGGCCATTCAAATTGAGGAACAAAATTTTGAATTGAAAGAAGCGCAAGAAGAACTTCATGCTATTAATTCACATTTAGAAAGTTTGGTCGAGGAACGAACTCAAAAAATTGTAAAACAAAATGAAGTATTATTAAAATACAGCTACACGAATGCGCATCATTTACGCGGGCCGGTTGCACGAATTTTAGGTTTAGCTAATTTAAACAAACTAACTCCGAGGCCGGATCCAGATTTTATTATTAATGCTATGGTAATGCAAGCAGAAGAAATAGATGTAGTGGTAAAAAAAATAAACAGCGAACTAGATGTTTTAGAAGATGGTTTTCAGGGTTAAGTCTAAACCGGATCGACATCGATTATAATTTTTGTGTTTTTATATTCGTCTATAGTTTTTAAATGCCGGGTAATTTTTTTGATATACTCTTTTATCTCTTTCAACTTATTGTTATTTCTTGAAATTTTAATGAGCGTTGTCATCAAATATTGATTCCTAATCTTACTGATCATCGGTTCGCCAGGGCCTAATACTTTTATATCTTTTAAATTTTTTCTTAATTCATTTGTTAGATACTCGGCAGTTTGTCGGGCACGTTTAGCATCGATATGTTTTATTGTTAATTCTATTAATCTGCTATAAGGAGGATATTCGTGATTTTTTCTTTCTTGCAATTCGTGGTTGGCGAATTTATCGTAGTCATGTTCTTTGATCCATTCTAAAATCAAGTGATTGGGATTAGAAGTTTGAATCACAACCTCACCTTGTTTTTCTCTTCTTCCTGCACGGCCACTTACTTGTGTAATCAGTTGAAAAGCTCGCTCATGCGATCGAAAATCAGGAAAGTAAAGCATGCGATCTGCATTAAAAATTCCTACAACTTGTACACGATTAAAATCCAATCCTTTGGTTATCATTTGTGTTCCAATCAGGATTTGAGTTTTTCCTGTTTCAAAGTCTTCGATGATCTGATCAAAACTTTTTTTATTGCGCGTTGTATCTAAATCCATGCGCTGAATTTGATGATCAGGAAAATAGATTTTCAATTCTTCTTCTAGTTTTTCAGTGCCATATCCTATATTACTTAACCTTTGCGATTGACAGGTTGGACATTGTGTTGGATGTTTCTCTTTATAGCCGCAGTAATGGCAAACCATCGCTTTTCTGAATTGATGATAAGTAAGACTTACTGCGCAATTAGGGCAAGTGGCTACCCATTGACAAACTTCACATTGAATCGAAGGAGAATATCCTCTCCTGTTTTGAAAGATGATGGCTTGTTCTTGTTTCTGTAAACTCTCCTCTATTTTAGTAAGTAACAATCCTGAAAAATCACCTTTATTCTTTTTTTGCAACTTCTCTAATTTCATATCTGTTAAATGAATGAGTGGGAGAGAAGTGCCGGAATAGCGTTCTGTTATACTAACATAACCAAATTTACCTTGCTTGGCTTGGTAATATGTTTCCAAAGCTGGGGTGGCTGAGCCGAGCAACACTTTTGCGTGATGAAAGGAAGCCAACATGATAGCACAATCTCTGGCGTGGTAGCGAGGAGCAGGTTCTTGTTGCTTGTATGTAACTTCATGTTCTTCGTCCACAACAATCAACCCTAAATGTTGAAAAGGTAAAAAGATAGAAGAACGAACACCTACAATAACTTGATATTCTCCTTTTAAAACTTTTTGGTAAACCTCGACTCTTTCATTTTCATTAAACCTGGAATGATAAACACCCAATGCATCACCAAAAAAGTTTTTTAGTCGATTAACCAATTGAGTGGTCAAAGCAATTTCTGGTAACATGAACAATGTTTGTGCACCGGCATCTATTACTTGTTTAATTAAATGACAATAGATTTCAGTTTTACCGGAACCTGTTATACCATGTAAGAGAACGGTATTTTTTTCTTGCCATTGCTGATGGATTTCTTTTACAGTTTCAATTTGTATTTCGCTAAGCTTAGGAGAGATTATATCTTCAGTAAACTCGCTAAAACGAGATACTTCAATTGAAAACTCTTCAAATATTTGATCTTTAATAAGTGTTTGTAAGGATGAAGTAGAAATTCCTTCTGCTAACAATTTTTCTTTACGAATACCTTCAGTATTGACAGATTGATTTTGTAATACATTCACCAATCGGAGGAAGGCTAGCAGAACTTCTTCTTGCTTTGGTTTTTTACTTAATCTTTCGAATAAAGACTGAAGATTTTTCTCTATCAAATAATTTTCAGTAAGCCGTATTCTCTTTTCAAGTTTAGGTTTGTATTTCTCTTCGATGCTTTCAACTAAAACAATGGCTTCTTTCTTGATTAAACCGTTTACTATCGGACTAATATTTTTGATATTGAGTAAGGAGGAAAGTTCAGGAATGCTGGCTGCTTTATCTTTTACTTTCTCCAGTATAATTTCTTCCCTCGCTGAAAATTCGAAACGACTCGATTCAAATGAGAATTCCGGATGGATTTGTACGTAACTTTCACTTGAAAGTTTTAAACCGGAAGGAAGCGCTGCTTGTAAAACCTCACCAGGAGTACAAGCATAATAGTCGGCCATCCAAAAAAGCAACTCAATTTGTTGAGGTGTAATGCTAGGCTTTTCATCTAATACATCTGCAATGTATTTTGCTTCATAGGCAGGATTAGCTTGTTGATGAAGTTGAATGATAACACCCGTTGTAATTTTTCTTTCACCAAAAGGAACAATTACACGCATACCCACTTGTACGTGTGATAACAAATCTGTTGGTACGCGATAGGTAAACAAAGCATCGAGTGGAAGAGGAAGCAGAATATCTGCAAATTTCATTTCATCTTTATTAAAAAGATTTTCCACAGGATTAAGACTTTAAATATTTTTCAATGACAGATAAATCTTGAACCGGCAACTGACAAGTTTTTTGGTAACAAACGAATACGTTGTTTCCGTTTGTTAATGGTTTATTGGCTTGCTCGATGATGCTTTCTTGTTTCGTTTCAAATAGATAGGTGAAAGGATGAAACTTTTGTTGTAATGCTTTTGTAATTGAATTGTTTATTCCGTTCTCGATTGCAACTTCATGTCTTTCTTTTTTCCATTCCAGCCAAGCCATACCCCAATTGCTGGTGTAATTGATTTCACTTGCGATGAGATGTTGCATTCCAACAAGCATTCGTTCTGCGATTAGAGTATAGTTTTTTCTGTTCGTTATTTGTCCTAGAACCAAAAGATTTCTTGCCATAATAGAATTAGAGGAAGGAATGACATTGTCAAACAATTCTTTCTTTCTTGCGATTAGTTTTTCTGCTTCACTTGCCGAGAAATAAAAAAATCCATCTTCTTCATCATAAAATTTTAACAACACCTGGTCACACCAGGTAATGGCTTGTTTCAAATAGTTTTCATCCAAGGTAGCTTGGTGTAAACTAATGTAGGCCTGAATTAAACAAGCGTAGTCTTCGAGAAAACCCTCTGTTATAGAAGTTTTTCCTTTTGTATAATGTCTGTAAACGATTGGCTCATCTATCAATTTTAATTCAATAAATCGAATCGTTTGTAAAGCATTTTCCAGATATAATGTATGTTGTGTTACGCGATACACATCACACAACCCAGAGATTAGCAATGCATTCCATCCTGTTAAAATCTTATCATCTAAACCAGGTTTGATTCTTTTATTTCTGGCTTCATAAATTTGTTTCTTTACTTTCTTCAAGTAAGTTTCATCAACTTGAATGGTTTCATCTCTTAGTAGAATATTGTTGCCATGTTCCCAATTTCCTTCTTTCTTTGTTTTAAAGTACGAACTGAATAATCCATAATCTTGCTTTAATATGTCTGCTAATTCTGAATCCTTCCACACATAAAATTTTCCTTCTTCTCCCTCGCTGTCGGCATCTAAAGCAGCGTAGTATGCACCTTCTTTGTCTTTCATTTCTGCATCTAACCAGGCAACTGTTTCTTCGATAGCTGTTTTAAATATATTGTTCTGCGTAATCGCAAATGCATCAGCCAATAAGGAAAGCATTTGCGCATTGTCGTACAACATTTTTTCGAAGTGTGGAGCAAACCATTGTGCATCTACTGAGTAGCGAGCAAAGCCACCACCAACCTGATCGTAGATACCACCATTTAAAATTTTATTGAGTGTAAATATAACTTGTTTTTTAACGTCTTCATGGTTGGTTAAATACTGATAGCGCAACAAAAACTGCCAAATACTGGGCATAATAAACTTAGGTGCTTTTTGTAATCCTCCCCAAGTAGTATCAAATTTATCTTCGACAGAAGCGAGTGAACTTTGCAAAAAAGATTGAATTTCTACATTATCATTTTTTTTGATGAATCCTTGTATATCACCTTGTGTTATATGCTTAGCCAAAGCTTCAGCTGATTCAAGGATTTCGTTTTTGCGATTTTTGTACGCTTGGTGTATGTTAATTAATATTTGCGACCAGGCTGTAGGTGTAAAATATGTTCCACCAAAAAAGGGTTTTTGTTCTGCTGTTAGAAAAACATTCAAAGGCCAGCCACCATTGTTACCCATGGCTTGCACAGCATCCATATAAATCTGGTCGATGTCTGGTCTTTCTTCTCTATCTACTTTAATGCAGACAAAAAACTCGTTCATCAACTTGGCAATTTCTTCGTTTTCAAAAGATTGGTGTTCCATCACATGGCACCAATGGCACGATGAATATCCGATGCTTACTAAAATGGGTTTGTCTTCTCGTATGGCCTGTTCTAAAGTATCTGTATTCCACTCTTGCCACGCAACAGGATTGTTGGCATGTTGCAAAAGATAAGGAGAGGTGGCGTGTCGTAATTGATTAGTTCTCATGTGGCCTGATGATCTGTTTTTCTACTTGCTTTAATTCTTCTCTAACATCGAGGCGCGAAGCTAAGTTCTGTAGTTTAGTAGATAAGTTTTGTAAAAAGTGTTGATGTTGTTTGCCTGAAGGATGAAAAGCTTTGTGAGCTAATTCTCTTTTCAATATTTGCCATTCATTCATTAATTTTCGAGTATCATCAGAAAAAAAAGTTTGACTGAATTTTTCAAATATATAGTCGATGGCTGTTTCGTTTGGATGAATGAGATCTCGATCATAAAATCGATAATCACGCAGATCATCCATCATGATTTCATAAGCAGGAAAATAATGCACGTCCTTATGCTTTTGCATAACATGATGTACAAAACAACGCAAGGTTGCTTTGCTAACTTGATTGAGATCGAGTGTATCGCGTGTATGCCGAACCGGACTAATCGTTAGTAATACTTTTATTTTTGGATTAAGCTTTTTTATATGTTGATAAAAAAGATCAAAATCTTTTTCTAGTGAGGTTAAACTACTTAATTGTTTATCAAACAAATTAGCCGGCATTTTATGACAATTGGCTACCCATTTCTGATTTGATTTTATTTGATACAGAAAGGAAGTGCCATAGGTGAGCATCAACCAATCAGCATTTATTATAATCTGATGCGTGGCAGCTTGTTGTTTTTGTATTGTCAGAATAAGTTTTTCTTTATCAACATCAAACAGTTGACTATGATAAGCTCCATGCAGCCAAATATCATCTCTAGTAAAAAATAAATCTGGATCTATTGTATTTTCTATACTGGATGTAATAGCCGAATGAATAGCAACAGGATGGAAGAGCGTACCAAATGGGTTGATGAGAGTATGAAATTTATATTCAGCTAATTTTTTGCCAATGGAATCAGAAAAGCAAGAACCCATCAACAACAGTTGATGCTGATGTTGTATGTGTACGGGTGAAGGTTTGATTTCTATTTCAGTTCTGAACATGCAGGGAAGATAATAAAAAAGGCCACTCTTTGGGAGCGGCCTTTGTATGCTGTGTAATAAAATTATTCTGCTACAACATTGATTTTGATTTCGTGCTTCACTTCTTTGTGAAGATCTAAACCAACTGTGTATGATCCTAATTGCTTAGGAACTTCTTTCATCACAACTTTTCTACGATCTACTTCAAAACTTTTAGCTTTTAAAGCATCAGCAACTTGCGTGGCAGTTACGGCACCGAAAATTCTTCCGGTTTCGCCTGCTTTTGTTCCGATTTCGAGTGTTAATTCTCCAATGCGTTGTGCTAAAGTTTCTGCATCTAATTTTAATTTAGCTGCTTTGTGTGCTGCCTGGCGGATGTTCTCCGCGCTCATGCGCTTGTTAGAATCAGTTGCAAGAATTGCTGCACCTGTTGGAATCAGGTAATTGTTAGCATAACCTGGGCGAACTTTTACTACTTCGTTCTTATAGCCCAAACCAGCCACGTCAGTTTTTAAGATAACTTCCATTTTTCTTTCGTTTATGTTTGGACTATTACTTTAATGAATCTCCGGTGAAAGGAAGGATAGCCATGTGGCGGGCACGTTTTACAGCCTGAGCCACTCTTGTTTGGTACTTCCAGCTTGTTCCGGTTAATCTGCGAGGAAGGATTTTACCTTGCTCGTTGATAAACTTCAACAAGTAATCAGGATCTTTATAATCGATATACTTGATACCGCTTTTCTTAAAACGGCAGTATTTTGCTTTTACTTCTGCGCGTTTGATTGGTTCGTTTTGTAAACTCATTAGGCTAACTCCTCCTCAGTTTTTCTGGTGGTTTTTTTGTTTTCTTTGTTTTTGCTGAATTCGCCTTTTCTTCTGCGTTCATTGTAAGCCACTGCGTGCTTATCTAAAGCAGTTGTTAAAAAGCGCATTACAGATTCGTCTCGTCTGTACTCTGTTTCAAGAGTGTTAACCACTGTAGAGGCTGCCGTAAATTCGATTAACGCGTAGAATCCGGTTGACTTATGCTGGATTGGATAAGCCAGCTTTTTTAAGCCCCAATGTTCAACGTTGATAACGTTGGCATTGGCCTTCTTCAACACTTTCACGAATTTTTCGACAGTATCCTTCATCTGATCTTCAGACAAAACGGGATTTAAAATGAATACCGTCTCGTAATTCTTCATTGTGTTAATTGTTTAAAATTTGGACTGCAAAGGTAGCAATTCAATCGTTTTTTGAAAAATAGAGTTTGAATAAAGTTTAGTGAATTAAATATTATGTAAATGCTTACTAATCAGGGTTTTGCCTCTTTTTCTTCTTTCTTTTTACGGATTTTGTAGTAGACATCCAGAAATTCATACATAACCTCGGGCTTTATCTGGAAACTAAAAGCGTAGTTCAAGGCTTCATCTGCTTCTTTTAATTTTCCATTCAACAAATAGGCATTGGCCAAACGACTCCACGATTCTGGTTGATCGCTGAACAAGTTGGCGGCAATTCTAAAAGCCATTTCGGCCACTGCATATTGTTGCTGGGCTTGCATCACATAACCAAAGTTATTCAACTCGCTAGAAGAAATAACAGTGGCATCAATGGCTCTGGCCAAACTGCGGGCTGATTGATTGAGATCTGTGAGTTTTCCTTCTTTGTGCCACTTATCCAATAAAGCAAATGCAGGATAACTGGGTGTATAAGGTTGCTTGGTTAAAATTTTAGCAATATCTGCTTCTAAACTTTCAACAGGATGTTCAACGATTCTACCGATTTCTTTTCCTTGCTGATAAAAAATGAAAGTAGGTACACGATAAATGCTTTTGCCTACAGTTTCGCCACCCGGACTTTGTTTATAGTTTTCATCTCCATTAACAGCAATCAATTTGATTTGCTTAGCTTGAAATTTGAGTTGATCGAGTATCTTAAAGAAACGAGGCATTTCTCTTTTAGTATCACCACACCACGTTCCAAAATATATTTCTATTTGGGTAGATGAAATAATTTGTGACGGAATAACATCAAGGTGTTTTTGATGGGGAGTGTAAGCATCATAATTAGATTGAAACCAAGTGTTAAACGGAGTTTTGCTTAAACTATCGCGTGTTACCACCCCGGCTAAATGTTTTTGTTGTGCATACGTTTGGATTGATAATAGAAGAAGGAAAAAGAAAATGATTTGTTTCATATTGGTTTTGGTTTGAAAGTAAAAGTAGAGGACAGCTTTAAACCAAGAAATTCGATTAACATGGTTTAACATCTGTTTCACAATCGTTAACAAATCAAAAATGTGATACCTTAGCAGAAGCGTTTCTTACGTATTGTATGGATGAAATTTACCTGAAGCAGTTTGTCACTTTCTTAAAGTTAGAGCGGTCGCTTTCTGATAATTCTATTCAAGCTTACGAACGTGATGTTGAAAAATTGATGCAATACAAAAGCATCATCCAATCAAAAACATCAATTGCGAATTGGGATGGAAAACAACTTCAGCAATTTTTACAATACCTGGCCGAGTTAGGATTAAGCGCCTATAGCCAAGCGAGAATTTTATCTGGTATCAAATCTTTCTATAAATTTTTGGTAACAGAGGACATCATCAAACAAGACCCAACTGTTTTATTAGAAGGTCCGAAATTGGGAAGAAAATTACCCGATACATTAAGTTTAGAAGAGATAGATGCTTTGTTACAAGCCATCGATTTATCAACACCGGAAGGCCAGCGCAACAAAGCCATTCTTGAAGTTTTGTATTCTTGTGGATTGCGTGTTTCGGAATGTGTAGAATTAAAAACTGGCAATCTTTATTTAGAAGAGATGGGAGTGGGATTTGTAAAAGTGGTGGGCAAAGGAAACAAAGAAAGATTGGTTCCGATTGGTAAAGAGGCAAGTAAGTATGTGCGCATTTACATAGAGCAAATTAGAAATGGTATGCCCATTCAAAAAGGTTTTGAGAACCATGTGTTTTTGAACAGGCGTGGAAAAAAATTAACTCGTGTGATGATATTTACCATCATCAAAAATTTAGCAGCTAAGGCAGGCATCAAAAAAAATATTAGTCCTCACACCTTTCGCCATTCATTTGCTACCCATTTAGTGGAAGGCGGAGCAGACCTAAGGGCTGTGCAAGAAATGTTAGGGCACGAATCCATCACCACAACTGAAATCTATACTCATTTAGACAGAGATTACTTGCGCAGCGTGGTGCAAGAATTTCATCCTAGAAGTTGAACCTGTATGGTACTAATTTTATAATTTGCACGATGTTTTATACTGTAATTGTTAAACCCATTCTTTTTCTTTTTGATGCTGAGAAAGTACATCATTTTGTTTTTTCTCTTATAAAATTCTTACACAAAATTCCGGGCGTTTCATTCATCTTAAGAAAACAGTTTACTATTAAACATCCTGCATTATATAGAAATATATGCGGATTGCATTTCAACAATCCCGTTGGTTTAGCTGCAGGTTTTGATAAAGATGCCAAATTGATTGATGAGTTAGCAAATTTTGGTTTCGGCTTTATCGAGATAGGAACCTTAACACCAAAAGCACAACCTGGTAACGATAAACCTCGCTTGTTTCGTTTGCCAAAAGATAAGGCCTTAATAAACCGAATGGGTTTTAATAATGGTGGTGTAGATGTGGCTGTGCAAAGATTGTCAGCCAGAAAATCTAACATCATCGTAGGAGGGAACATCGGTAAAAATAAATTAACACCGAATGAACAAGCAGTAAATGATTATATCATTGCTTTTGAAACGCTATTTCCCTTTGTCGATTATTTTGTTGTTAATGTAAGTTCACCTAATACACCTGGTTTGCGTGATTTGCAAGAGAAAGAACCTTTAATGCATTTGATGCATCAGTTAATTCAATTGAATAAAACCAAGGCCAAAGCAAAACCTATCTTTCTAAAAATTGCACCTGATTTAAACGATGCACAATTAGATGATGTAATCGATATTGTGAAACAAACGGGCACTGACGGATTAATTGCCAACAACACAACCATCAACAGAGCTGGATTACAAACAGATGAAAATGTTTTGCAAAGTATTGGCAACGGTGGACTAAGTGGTTTGCCTTTGCATCAACGTAGTCTAGAAGTTTTACACTACTTACGGGCGAGATTAGATAAAAACTTTCCTATTATTTCAGTTGGAGGAATTATGAACGAAGACCAGGCTATTGAAAGATTAAAAGCCGGTGCAGATTTAATCCAAATCTACACGGGCTTTGTATATGAAGGTCCGGGTTTCGTTAAGCGTATCAACAAAAAAATAATAAAGTCTTGATTATTTTTTGTTGGGGATAACAGCAATTGCTTCTATTTCAATTAAAAAATCAGGACTTACTAAAGCTTGCACACCTACTAAAGTACTGGCCGGTGGATTTTCTTTTGAAAGATATCCCTTTCTTACTTCGCGTATAATATCAATATCGCTTGATTTATAATTTACAACGTAAGTATTCATTTTTACCACATCTTCAAACGTAGCACCAGCGCTACGCAAACAGAAAAGTAAATTTTCGTACACTTGAATGGTTTGAGCTTTTAAATCTTTTTCACCTACTAATTGTCCGGCTTGGTTTACTGGTACTTGACCGGAAATATACAACGTTGTACCAGCTTCGGTTGCAACGACATGCGTGTAACCAGGAGGTTTATTACCAAAAGGATTGATGAATTTTTTATTTACTTGAGCCATAGTGGTTAATGATAAAAATAGAAAGTAAAAGGAAAGATGAAGTATTTTCATTCGAGATTGATTAGCGTGAGACAATTTAGCAATTTTATCATCAATCCATTCGATGATTCGCTGGATTACTAAATGACAGAGTAAAAGTGAACTTCAAATTTATGATATGACACCCCTTTTCAAAAAACTGAATTGTAAAAATCAATCTATCATTTTCATTTTGAATGCACCTGATTCTTTTCAAAAAGAAATAGATGAAATGGAGAAAGTCGCATTGGTTAAAACAGATTTAGCGAAAGCGAAAGAAATTCCTTTTGTTTTGGCATTTGTTACCAAACTGAAAGATGTAGAAAGTATAGCCATTAAGTTGAAACAATTATATAAAGAAGATGAAATAGTTTGGTTGGCTTATCCTAAACTAAGTTCAAAAAAACATACTTGTGAGTTTAACCGTGATACAGGTTGGCAAGCTATAGGTGATATTGGTTTTGAAGGTGTGCGCATGGTGGCTATCGATGAAGATTGGAGTGCATTGCGTTTTCGAAAAGCAGAAAATATTAAAACCATGACCCGCACCTTTGCGATGAGTAAAAAGGGGAAGGAGAAAAGTAAGTAATAGATTGTTGTTGGTTGTTCGTATTTAGTTGTTCGAAAAACGAGCAACCAAAAACGAACAACTATTTCAAAAAGTGACGTGGTTATGGAATTAATTTAATAATATCATTCGCAAAAATGAACACCATTAAACCTAGCAACAACACCATTCCAATTTTTTGAGCAACTTCTAAAAATTTATCAGATGGTTTTCTACCTGATACCATTTCGTAGGTTAAAAATACAACGTGGCCTCCATCTAACGCAGGAATAGGAAGTAAATTCATGAAGGCTAGCACCATGGATAATAAGCCTGTCATGCGCCAAAATCTTTCCCAATCCCACGTACCTCCATAGGCTTGCGCAATACCAATCGGGCCAGATAAAGATTTCTGAATAGATAATTCTCCTGAGAAAATTTTCTTGAAGGCCTTTAACTGCACAAAAACAATTCCGAAGGCACGCTCAGCACCCAACACAACTGATTCACCTAAGCCATAATTGATTTTCGCTAATTCAAAGTTAAATCCCTGAGAACGGAACCCTATGGTTTTATCCTTGCCTACATATTCTTTGAAGTTCAGTATCTCATTCCCTCTTGCAATTGAAATACTCATACTATCGCCTTTAATAGTTTCTTTGATGGCATCTATGTCATCGAAATAAGAAACAGGTTGATTATTCAAACTTAAAAATTTATCTCCCACTTGTAAATTCAACTTTTCAGCCAGAGAGCCTTTCGCTACCTCACCAATAATCGGCAATTGTCTTGGTGTAACGAACGCTCCAGCCTTTCCGCTCTCATTAAAATTCTCGATGAAGTTACCGGGTAATTTTATTTCTAGTTGTTGACCATCGCGTTCAACTGTATAATAAGCGTTAGTGGATAATAATTTATCCGGATTATAGATTTCAGAGAAATCATCGATAGCTTGTCCGTTAACCTGTAATATTTTATCGCCACTTTTTAATCCAATGCTTTTTGCCAATGCATGAGCATGTATCCCACCGTTTTTATTGACTTCGCTATTAGGAATATATTTATCACCGATGATCCAAACCATCAGGATAAAAATCAGCACACCCATAATAACGTTAACAGCGATACCACCCAACATTACAATTAAACGTTGCCAGGCAGGCTTGCTTCTAAACTCCCACGGCTCGGGGTCTTTTTTCATGTTTTCCAAATCAAGAGATTCATCTATCATCCCTGAAATTTTTACATACCCACCTAACGGAATGGCACTCAAAGCATATTCAGTTTCACCTTTTTTAAATGAAAATATTTTTGGAGGAAAACCAATGGAAAATTGTTCAACGCGCATACCAAAATACTTGGCAGCGAGTAAGTGTCCCATTTCGTGAACGGCTACTAAAATTGAAAGGCTCAGCAAAATCTGAGCGGTCATGATCAACCCTTCCATGTCAAATCTTTATTTTTTGTTTTTAATTATTTCTGTTGCTTTTCTTCTGGTGGCAGCATCTGTTTCAACGTAGTCTTCGAAACGAGGTTCATTGATGTAACTCATTTCGTTTAAACATTGTTCCACGAGGTAACTCATTTCCAGAAAGCCAATTTCATCTTTCAAAAAGGCTGCTACTGCAATTTCGTTAGCTGCGTTAAGCACACAAGGTGCATTGCCTCCTTTTTCCAAAGCTTGAAAAGCCAGCGCAAGATTACGAAAAGTTTTTGTATCGGGCTGTTCAAATGTAAGCGATGGATATTGCGCAAAATTAAATCTGGGGAAATCGCACTTAAAACGAGCAGGGTAGGTCATGGCGAACTGAATAGGCAAACGCATGTCGGGTAAACCAAGTTGCGCTTTTATGCTGCTATCTTCAAATTGCACCAGAGAATGGATAATCGATTGAGGATGAACAACTACCTCGATTTGCTCGGGTTTTAAATGAAATAACCATTTCGCTTCAATTACTTCCAAACCTTTGTTCATTAACGAAGCGCTGTCGATGGTTACTTTCGCGCCCATGCTCCAGTTAGGATGTTTCAAAGCCTGCGCTTTGGTAACGTGCTGTAGTTCTTCTCTGTTTTTACCGCGAAAGGGTCCACCGGAAGCCGTCAGAATTATCTTTTCAATTTTATTTTGAAACTCGCCTACAATACATTGGAAAATAGCAGAGTGTTCCGAATCAACCGGGTAAATGTTTACACCTTTCTCCTGCGCTAATTTGGTAATGAGCGCCCCCGCTACAACGAGCGTTTCCTTGTTGGCTAAAGCTATATTTTTACCTGCTTCAATGGCTTTGATGGTTGGTAATACGCCACTATAGCCAACCAGTGCTGTTAAAACCAAATCGATAGACTCCATTTGAACAACAGAGGCGAGTGCAGCATCGCCACCATAGACTTTAATAGGATGATGACTTAAAGCAATTTTTACTTTTTCAAGCAGGGTTTCGTTGGCGATAACTACTACATTAGGTTGAAAAGCGATAGCTTGTTCTATTAATAAGTCGGCATTGTTTTGGGCTGTTAATACTTCAACTTCAAAATAGTCGTGGTGTTGACGGATAACATCCAAGGCTTGTGTGCCAATTGAACCTGTAGAACCTAAAATGGCGATGCTTTTCTTTTTTTCCTTCATGGATGGGCAAACAAGGTAGAATAATGTGTTTTGTTGAATGATTGTTTAGTTTTTAACAATCCAATGTTAAAAAGGATATACAAGAAGCGAAAAAAATTGAGAATAGAAAACCTTGTTTTTAAACCTTGTTTGGCCGAGGTATAAGCCAAGCCTGGTAAACACCAATACAAATGATAAAAGGCAGCACTAAAATGAAATTGGTCTTTGGTTTTGGATGCGCGCTCCTTAAAATCATAAAATTGATTTCTTACGATGAGCGAGTAAATAGAAAGTTTTTTTGGCGTTAAATTTTGTCGCGATCGACTGCTTGCCAGTATGCGATAAGCATATAAAGGCTGAGGCAGATTAGAACAAGGGTAAGATTGAAGCAAAGTATAAATTAACAACATATCTCCATACCCTTCGAGGTTGTTGGTTTGAAAAAAAGGTTGTGCTAATGCGGAAGCCTTTTTTCTATACACAATTGTTCCTGCTAAAAATTGAGCGTGATGTTGTGCGTGTTGTTTAATCGAATTCCAATCGTTCAATAAAGTTTGACGTTTGGTGATGAAACCATTTTCGTTAATCGTGTAATAAGCAGTGCCACAAAATAAATGATCTTGGTTTTCTTCAAGGAATTTGATTTGAAGCATGAGTTTATCAGGATGCCACACATCATCAGCATCAGTAATGGCAAAATATTCGGTTTCAATAGCTTGAAGATAGGTGTTGATGATTGCTTCCGGTCCGACTTGCTCCCTTAAAAAAGTAACTTGAATAGAAGGATGATAGATGGAAGATAAGTACTGAATACTTTCATCCGAAGAGGCATCATCAATGATATGCAAATGCCAGTTGGTGAAACTTTGATTGATTATTCCGTTTACTGCTTCCTGCAAAAAAGGAAAAGCATTGCGGTTGGGCATTAAAATGTAAACCGCAGCACTCATGACAAAGCAAATGCTTGTAAGGCATCAGCAATTTTTCTATCGTTCGATAAGCGAGGAACTTTATTTTGTCCGCCCAGTTTGCCCTGTGATTTCATGTATTCGATAAAAGCATCTTTTTGCAGATAGGTAATCTTGAGTGTACGCAAAATGTTACCTGTAATCAAATCATCGTAATATACGTTGAGTTCGCGCAAAGCTTCATCAAGTTTCAATCGAAAGGCTTCTTTATCCCGCGGAGGATTACCGAAAGCAATTAACCATTCGTGATGGGGCAATCCATCCTTAGGTGTAACCTGCGGTGCAACGGTAAACTCAATCAATTCTGTTTCAGGAAATTGTTCCATGGTATGCTTCATTGCTTTTTCTACTTCCTCGCCAATTACATGTTCGCCAAAAGCGGAGATAAAATGTTTGATTCTTCCGGTAACCAATAACCGATATGGATTTTTAGAAACAAACTTTACAGTATCGCCAATAGAATAACCCCACAAACCTGCATTGGAGTTAATGACCAGCGCATAATTTTTACCAAGTTCTACTTCTTCAATGGATAGGCGTGTAGGATTATCAGAAAAATAAGTTTCCGTAGGAATAAATTCGTAAAAAATACCACTGTTTAATAATAACAATAATCCTTCTTCTCGCTGCGAATCCTGATAGGCGATAAAACCTTCTGATGCAGGGTAGGTTTCTATCGAATCTACTTTTTTGCCAATTGAATCAAATAACTTTGCTCTATAAGGTTCAAAGTTTACGCCACCGTACACGAACACAGAAAAGTTAGGGAATACGTCTTTTATTTTTTTTCCGGTTCGCGCGATAATTCTATCGAAATACATTTGTGCCCAGGGTGGAATGCCTGAGATGAGCGTCATGTTGGCTAGTAGCGTTTCATCTATAATACGTTCGAGCTTCTCTTCCCAATCTTCTATGCAATTGGTCGCATAACTTGGTTTTTGATTGGTGCGCAAATAACCGGGAACCAAATGATTAGAGATACCCGACAAACGACCAGTTTTTATTCCATTTACAACATCTAGTTCCGGACTGCCACTTAGGAAAATCAAGTTGCCATCTAAAAAATCGGCTTTGCCTGTTTCGTTCACATAGCTGAGCGTGGCATTGCGTGCATTGGTAAAATGGGTGTATTTACTTTCTTCGGAAATAGGAATATATTTTGTGCCGGAAGTGGTGCCGGAAGTTTTAGCAAAGTATGCCGGTAAACCCGGCCAAACTATGTTGGGTTTACCTTCAACAACCTGATCGATATAAGTTTTTAAGCCTTCATAATCTTGTACTTTAACTTGCTTTTTAAAATCTGTATAAGATTGAATATCAGCAAAGCCATGATCTCGACCGAAAACAGTGTTCGTTGCTTTTTTAAGATTAGCCAATAAAATTTGATTTTGGTGGAGACCAGGTTGTGCGCTCCACTTACGCGTTTGAGCGGCTACATACGCAGCCAAAGGTTTTGCAAAAAAAGATCGAATACCCATAGTGCAAGATACAATAGAGTATGAACACGAAAAATCTCAAACAAAATCAATTTTGGTATCGTTTGTGTACAACTAAAGTTAAGGTACAAACATCTTAATCAGGTTTATTCTTATTCTGTATGAAAACATCGCTGAAAATCATTGTGTTAGGTTTTATTGCCGGTATAGGCGGAGCTTTTACCTTCTTTCATTTCTGGATAAAACCTCAGCTACAAACGGAACAAACGACTTTAGTGGCCAACACCAACTGGCAAGATGGCAGTCAAACCCTGAAAGATTTGCCCACTGTTCAGTTTTCCAATCAAACAAGTATAACTTCACCTGCCCCCGTAGATTTTTCTGAAGCAGCTGCCAAAGCCATACCGAGTGTGGTGTATATCAATAGCATTTCTCAAGGTGTTGTTTCTTCGTGGGATTGGTTTTTTGGTGGAAGCAACACCACACAAAAACAAGTGAGCAGTGGTTCGGGTGTCATTTTTTCTACGGATGGGTATATAGTAACCAATAACCACGTTATCGAATCAGCAGAAAAAATTGAAGTAATTTATAACAAGCGCGTGTATCCGGCTGAGTTAGTGGGTACGGATCCATCAACGGATTTAGCAGTTTTAAAAATTGAAGAGAAAAATTTACCAGCCGTAGTATTGGGCAACGCACAAAATGTGCAAGTAGGTGAGTGGTTGATTGCGGTTGGAAATCCTTTCTCCTTATCCTCAACGGTTACTGCCGGTATAGTTAGTGCAAAAGGAAGAAGAATTGGAATTTTAGAAGATAAATTCCCCATTGAATCTTTTATTCAAACTGATGCTGCCATTAATCCTGGTAATTCGGGTGGTGCTTTAGTAAACAAAAGCGGAGAGTTGGTGGGTATCAATACAGCCATTTTATCGCGAACGGGATCTTATACGGGCTATGCCTTTGCCGTGCCTGTTGATATCGCTAAAAAGGTAGTAGGAGATTTGATTAAATATGGCATTGTTCAAAAGGCTTTGGCTGGTGGAAATGTAATTGATTATGATTATCAAACCGCAAAGAAGTATGATTTACCAACTGATGTAAAACAATTCAGTGGTGTGGTGATTGAGAAGATGGATCGGGAGGGTCCGTTAGCTAATGCCGGATTAAAGCCTGGTGATATTATTACGAAGTGGAATGAATTGACCATCAACAGCAAAAGTAATTTTGAAGAATGGATGGCGTACCAATACCCTGGAGATAAAGTAACGCTTACCTATATGCGTGATAGCAAAGTAAATACAAGTGTGGTTACTTTAGTGAATAAAAATGGATTACCGGATTTGATTAAGAGAAGAATCATTACTTCATCGGCAGTTGGTGCGCAATTAGAAGCCAATGAATATGGCGTAAAAGTATTTAAGATAAAACCCAAAAGCACTTTCGATCAGATAGGCTTACCAGAGAATTTTACCATCATAGCCATTAACAGACAACGCGTAAAAGATCCGGAAGAAGTAATTGAATTCTTTGAAAAATACAAAGGCGATGGGTATGTATATGGCATCAATAGCAACAAGCAACAATTAGAGTTGAGGTTTAGGTTGAGGTAGACTAACGAATCTTTCGTTGCTCGTTGCTCGTTTTTAGTTGTTCGATTAAGGAATAAGAGATAGTAAGAAAAGAAAAGTCCACAGTTTAAACCGTGGACTTTTTGTATAAAATGTTTGTAAGTTTTATTTACTGATATCGTTATTCTTTGACATCCTTTTACAATAACCTTCGAAAAACGAAAAACGAATAACAAACAACGATTTACGCCAAACGCTTAATCGCTTCCTCTAGACTATTGATTTTAGCTTCGCAGTCTGCTTTCTTTTTCTTTTCAGCATCAACAACGTGTTGTGCGGCTCCGGCAACAAATTTTTCATTGCTTAACTTTTTCATCACCGATGCTAAAAATCCTTTTTGATATTCAAGATCTTTTAATAACTGTTCTTTCTCTTTTCCGGCATCTACTTTTCCAGCCAATGGAATGGCAAACTCAGCAGATTGAACCAAGAAAGTGGTGGCTTGCGCTGGAGTTTCTTGCGTAAAATTTACTTCGCTGATGTTCGCTAGTTTTTTCACAATAGGTAAAAAGGAGTAAGCCTTTGATTGTGCGTTATCTTTGGTGAATAAACTCAAACTTTCTTTTGGCGATAATCCTTTAGAACTGCGAACGTTTCTAACTTCTGAAACCAATTGAAAAGCAAACTCAGCATGTTGTAAAATATCTGCTTGATAAGCTTTGGCTTCTGGCCAAGAACTGATAATGATGCAATCTTTCTCGCTTCTTTCTTTTAATTCATGCCATAATTCTTCTGTGATGAAAGGCATGTATGGGTGTAAAATCTTCAATAGATTTTCAAAGAATGAAATGGTTTTTTGATAGGTGAAGGCATCAATCGGTTTGCCAAATTCCGGTTTAATGATTTCTAAATACCACGAACAGAAATCATCCCAAATCAATTTATACACACACATTAAAGAATCCGACATTCTGAATTTATCAAAATGGTCGTTCAATTCTTGTAATCCGGATTGATAACGATTTTCAAACCATTCTATCGCGATTTTATTTTCCTCCGGTGTATTGATACTTTCTACTTGAAAACCTTTTACCAATCGGAAAGCATTCCAGATTTTATTTGCAAAATTTCTACCTTGTTCTACTAGTTTTTCATCGTACAATAAATCATTACCGGCTGGCGAACTAAACAACATTCCTGTTCGTATGGCATCTGCTCCATATTGAGCAATCAAATCTAATGGGTCAGGAGAATTGCCCAACGACTTCGACATTTTTCTGCCTTGTTTATCGCGTACAATACCGGTGAGATATACGTTTTTAAATGGCATTTCTCCTCTGTACTCGTAACCGGCTATGATCATACGGGCTACCCAGAAAAATAAAATCTCCGGAGCTGTAACTAAATCTTGCGTAGGGTAGAAGTAATTTAAATCCGCATTGCCTTTGTTTTTCTTATCGTTAAAGACAGTAGCATCGAAGACAGCGATGGGCCATAACCACGAACTGAACCAAGTGTCCATCACATCTTCATCTTGTTTGATGTTTTGTGAGGATAATCCCTTAGCTTCAAATTGCGATTTCGCTTCTTCTATTGTTTTGGCTACTTCAATTTCTCCATTACTGTTATACCATGCCGGAATGCGATGGCCCCACCATAGCTGACGGGAAATACACCAATCGCGCACGTTGGCCATCCAGTGGTGATATGTATTTTTAAACTTGGCCGGAATCAGTTGAATATTGTCATTCATTACATGTTCCAATGCCGGTTTGGTGATGGTATCCATCTTTACAAACCATTGCATCGACAAGCGTGGTTCAATCACAGCATCTGTTCGTTCAGAAAAGCCTACGTTGCTCTTGTATTCTTCAACTTTTTGTAAGTATCCTTTTTCTTCTAACTCTTTGGCAATTTTTTTGCGCGCTATAAACCGATCTTCTCCAATATATAGTTGAGCGTTATTGTTTAGAGTGCCATCATCATTTAAAATATCAATGACAGCTAATTTATGTTTGATCCCTAATTCGTAGTCATTTACATCGTGAGCGGGTGTTACTTTTAAACAACCCGTACCAAAATCCATTGTAACATATTCATCCTCAATAATAGGGATGGCTTTATTGATGAGGGGAATAATGACTTTCTTACCTTTTAAATGTTGATAGCGTTCATCATTAGGATTTATGCAAATGGCGCTATCTGCCATAATGGTTTCCGGACGAACAGTAGCGATGGTTACGAATTCATTCTGTGAACCTTCGATTTTGTAGTTGATGTAATACAACTTGCTTTGAACATCGCGGTAGATTACCTCATCATCAGCTAATGCAGTTTTGCCTTGCGGATCCCAATTAACCATGCGCTTGCCGCGGTAGATGTATCCTTTCTTAAACAAATCGATAAACGTATCGATAACGGCATCGTAATAACCTGCATCCATCGTAAAAGTATTTCTACTCCAATCGCACGATGCACCTAATTTTTTTAATTGTTCTAAAATAATGCCACCATATTTCTCCTTCCATTCCCACGCATATTTTAGAAATTCTTCGCGGGTTAGATCAGATTTTTTTATTCCTCGCTCACGTAACATCGCCACAACTTTTGCTTCAGTAGCGATAGAAGCATGGTCAGTTCCCGGAACCCAGCACGCTTCTTTGCCTTGCATGCGCGCTCTGCGAACGAGTATATCTTGAATGGTATTATTTAACATGTGCCCCATGTGCAACACGCCAGTGACGTTAGGAGGAGGAATGACGATGGTATAGGGTTCTTTTTCTGGATTAGGATTAGCAGTAAAAAATTGCTTATCCATCCAGTATTGGTACCATTTGTCTTCTACTTCGGCCGGGTTATATTTGGTAGCTAACGACATGTGTTCAATTTTAGAGCCGCAAAAATAAGGAAAAGCCCGAAATGCATCTTTTTTTAAATCCAGAAATCCAAAAGCTTTCTACCTTTCGTATATCATCCAAAATCTTAAAAGCATGGAAACGACAGTGCATCAGCATGATGAGCAAAAAATTGAATGGAAACAGTTTTGGAGTTTGGCTGCGGTTTACGCATCGGTGGTAATCGGTTGGATTGCCTACCAACGCTATCAACCTAAATTATTGGTTCAATTTAACTTTACAGACTTTACCTTCCTTCTCACTTTTGTACAAGGTTTAATTTTGGTGATTACGCCACCAATTGCCGGTCGCTTGGGTGATAAACATCGTTTTCAACGCGGAAATCGTTTACCCATTATCAGCGCAGGTATTTCTTTCGCAGCTATGGTTTTTATGGCGGTAGCGTTTACGTTGTTGAGTAATCCTGGAGAAATTTTCAGATGGGTATTGCCTGTTTTAATTGTGTTTTGGTTGTTAGCGATGAGCATTTTTACCAGCCCTGCACTTTCAACGATTGAAACATTTATGCCTGTTGAAAAATTACCGCGCGCCATGGCCATCTTAACCATTGTTGCCAATTTGTTATATGCACTAGAGCCTGTTATTGTAGATATAATTGATGCAGTTGGCGCATCTGCAACTTTTATTTCAGGGGGAGTAGTTGTATTTATTTCGGGCTATGCTTTGAAAAAGAATGCTACAGATTTATTTAACAAAAGCAATGGCAAAGAACCAAAACCTAACGTGGCATTTAAACTGGATACACAGAAATCGAGTTATGGATTTATACTTTTAATCGGACTTTCATTAGGGTTAGCCACAACTGTTTTATTCAATATTTTCCCTGAAATGTTAGCGAGTAAATTAAGCATGTTGTTAAATGGAAATAACCCCAAAGTTTTTTCTGTTGGTATCTTGATTATCTCTGCGATCTTGTCTTTACCATTTAGTTCATTGGTTACATCTTATGGCTTGATGAAGTCTTTCTGGTTGAGTTCAGTGTTGGTGTTGGTTGCTATTGCAGGTGTGGTTGGGTTAAGTTCACCTTTGGCTTTGGTATTGATGGTGGCGATATTTGGAATAGGATTTTCTGCTTTATCGGTAAGTACTTTGCCATTAGCCATATCAAAGGCGAATTACTATGAAAAAGTATATTGTGTCGGGATTTTTTTCGCAGGTGTTGCTATACCTGATGCTATTGTAGAATCGATTCAAGCATTTTAGAATTTGTTAGATTAAAAAGAATTAAATAAAAAGGAAGTCCACGATTCAACCGTGGGCTTTTTCATTTAAATGATAATTTTTTTTTCAAAGGATATTGATGTATCACTTCAATTCCATCCTGATTCTCCACTCAGATGGATACAAATTGTTGTATCGATTGCTTATTTTATTGATGAAGCCTAATTGCACATTTTGATAGCGCACGATGTTAAAACCATTTTCAGCTTGATCGATAGCATTGTGATTAAATTGATCCTTTCTTAAAAAAAGTAAAGCTTCCTCTTTTTCTAAATCAATAAAAGGAAATGCATTTTCTTTTAAAGCGATGGATAAAGCCAAAGCGTGGGCAGGTATTACTTTGCTTTGTTTGATTTTACCCACCATTAAACCACATGAAACTAAATAAGCATGTTGGGTTAAAAAATCAATCGTGGAAAGATGGTCAATAGGTAAGGCTAAAATTTGATCTTTGTATTGAAAAAGAGTACTGCTATCGTTAATCCAATCTTTCACATTCGTATGTTTTTTTTCTAATGATGTGAAAACAGATTTTTTGGATTTCAATTTTGTATGACTTGTAGTAGTTTTTTTTCTTAAAACAGATAGAAAGAAACCTTCACCTTTAACTAAGTGAGGGAAACAATAATAACCTGTGATGCCTTCTGTTTTAACAACTTCTATTCCCCCCACGTTTTGTAAATTCAACTCTATACTTTCTGCATCATTGTTTTTGATAAAACGCGTGAGGTTGTTTTCGTTTTCATCAGGATTATAGGTACACGTACTATAAATTAGTAAACCATTTTCTTTTAAAGCTGGCCATAAATCTTCCAAAATTCTGATTTGCCTTTGCGCACATAACTGAGCGTTATTAACAGACCACTCTTCACTTGCATGTTTATCTTTTCTAAACAAACCTTCTCCGGAACAAGGTGCATCTACAATAATAGCATCTAGCCAACCTTCTGTTTGTCCAAATATAACAGGGTCGCTGTTGGTTATCACCACATTGCCATAACCCCACTTGGTTATGTTTTCGTGCAAGACAGATGCTCTGGATTTGATTACTTCATTGCTAATAAGCAAAGCATCTCTCGAAAGTAAACTCAGCAGATGGGTTGATTTACCACCCGGTGCTGCGCAAGCATCTAAAAGGGTAAGTTTGGGTTGATTCAGTTTTGTTTGGATGATGGCTTGCTCCAACAACATCGAACTGGCTTCTTGAACATAAAAATGCCCGCCATGCAAGGCAGGAAGTAAAGTAAAGTTGGGCCGATTGTGAAGGTAAAATCCTGTTTCTGTCCACGGAACATTTTCTAAATTGTTCTCAAACAAAGTTTGAATTTCTTCTGCATTAGTTTTGGATGGATTGAACCGGATGCTGGTGGGAGCATCTTCTTGTAAAGCTTTAAAAAATGCTTCTTCATCAAATCCTTTTCTGGCCTGCATACGACTAACAAAATGGGATGGCCAGGAAAAATTTTCTTTCATAATTCAATCACCAAAAGCCGAAGGTATAAAATTTACTAACTTAACGCCCTATGTCACCAGCGAACAATCCGCAATTAAAATCATGGGTTCAGGTTGAACCTAATTCCGATTTCCAAATTCAAAATTTGCCTTTTGGTATTTTTAAAACACGTTATTTGGCACCGGGTGCTGGAGTGGCAATTGGTAATTTTGTTTTAGACTTGGTTTATCTCCACGAACAAGGTTATCTGGATGGATTGGGTTTGCCTAGCGGCATTTTTAATCAGGCACAGTTGAATGGTTTTTTCGCTTTGGGAAGAAAAAAGATTTCCAGCGTACGCGAAAGAGTTTCGGAATTGTTGCAACGCGATAATGAAGAATTAAACGCAGCCGCACGAGAAATTGCCCTTGTGCCCATGGCAGAAGTTAAAATGCTGATGCCGGTGCAAGTTCATAATTATACTGATTTTTATAGTAGCGAAGAACACGCAACCAATGTGGGCAGTATGTTTCGCGACCCTAAAAATGCCCTGCTTCCAAATTGGAAACATTTACCGGTGGGTTATCATGGCAGAGCTTCTTCGATTGTTGTTTCAGGTACGGCAATTTATCGTCCATACGGACAAATAAAATTACCCGATCAAGAATTACCGGTTTTCAGTGCCTCGCGCAAAATGGATTTTGAATTAGAGATGGCTTTTATCACTTGCGGAGAAAGTACACTTGGACATCCGATGTCAACAAAAGAAGCAGAAGCTAATATAGTGGGCCTGGTTCTTTTTAATGATTGGTCGGCAAGAGATATACAGCAGTGGGAATACGTACCACTAGGTCCGTTCTTAGGTAAAAATTTTGGCTCAACTTTATCACCTTGGGTGGTAACACTTGACGCCTTAGAACCCTTTCGTGTGCAGGGTCCGGAACAAAATCCTCAAGTATTGCCGTACCTACAAACAGAAGGCAAAAGAAATTTCGATATTCAGTTAGAAGTATATCTGCAAACAGAAAAATCTGAAGCTACTACCATCTGCCGTTCCAACATGAAATACTTATACTGGAACGTTGCCCAACAGTTGGCGCATCATACCATTAACGGATGCAACATTGCGGTCGGAGATGTGTATGCTTCAGGAACCATTAGTGGTCCATCACCCGGTTCGTATGGTTCCTTATTAGAATTAACCTGGAACGGACAAAAACCGATTGAATTAGGCAATGGCGAAAGCAGAACTTTTATACAAGATGGAGATTCTATCATCATGAAAGCTTTTGCTTCTAATGACAAAGTAAGAATTGGTTTTGGTGTTTGCGAAGGAAAAATTTTACCGGCTAAAAGTCTGTAGGTATGTACAAGAGAATAGATCCGAAAGAAGTTTCAACTGGAGTGTTGCATAGTTATTTGTTGGGAGCCATAGCACCTCGACCTATAGCTTTTGCCAGCACAATCGATAAAGAAGGAAAAGTAAATTTAAGTCCATTTAGTTTTTTTAATGTGTTTGGTGCCAATCCACCTATTCTTATTTTTTCTCCTGCCAGAAGAGGAAGAGATAACACAGTAAAACACTCATATGAAAATGTTTTAGAAGTACCGGAAGTAACCATTAACATAGTTGATTATGCTATGGTGCAACAGATGTCGTTAGCCAGCACGGAATATCCAAAAGGTGTAAATGAATTTGTAAAAGCAGGATTAACTGAGATACCTTCAGAAAAAGTAAAACCACCTCGTGTAGCCAATGCTCCAGCCAGTTTCGAATGTAAGGTTTTGCAAGTGATACCAACCGGAATAGAAGGAGGCGCAGGCAACCTGATTATTTGTGAAGTGGTGTTGGTACATATAGCTGAACGTGTTTTGGATTCAAACGGAAAAGTTGATCCATTCAAATTAGATGCAGTAGCCCGCATGGGTGGCGATTGGTATTGCAGAGCCAATGGCAATGCGTTGTTTACTGTTCCTAAGCCTTTAGAAAAAATAGGTATTGGCATTGACCAGCTACCAGATGAAATAAGATTAAGCAAAGTGTTAACCGGCAATGAATTAGCCATGCTTGCCAATATTGAAGCCTTGCCTTCTGCAAAACATTTTTCTTCAGATGCGAATATTCATTTGCAAGTAAAAGGATTACTGGAAAAACAATTAATTGCTGAAGCATGGACCTTGCTAGCTATAGTTTAGTTAGCAAAATTTAGACAATCAATATGAAATTCTTTCCAGCTAACTCATTTAACTGTTTGCAACTCTAGATAATTCCAAACCAAACTGCTGGCTCCTAAAATTGAAGCAGCCTGATTTTGTAAGCCAGATGGCAATATTTTCACTTTACCTTTGAAAACAGGCATTAAGTTAGCTTCCATGTGACGAATCGTAGGTTCAAAAATTAAATCACCTGCTAAAGACAAACCGCCAAATAAAAAGATGGCTTCAGGATCTGTGTGAACAACAGTTTCCGCCAATTTCATACCCAAAATTCTTCCGCTGTATTCGAAGGCTGCTTTAGCAACTACATCACCTTTTAAAGCAGCATCCGTAATCATTTTAGTATCAAGATTATCAAAACTGATTTCGCGAAGTACGCTGTCTTCTAAATGATCAGCTAATAATTTGTAAACTGTTCTGCGAATGCCCGTTGCACTCACATAGGTTTCTAAACAACCACGTTTACCACAATTGCAATATCTTCCTGCGGGATTTACAGAAGTATGGCCAACTTCACCTGCGATTCCATGTTTACCATTGATAAGCTGACCGTTAGAAACAAGTCCGCTTCCTAAGCCAGTACCCAATGTAATCACAATAAAATCTTTCATGCCTTTGGCTGCGCCATACACCATTTCTCCAACAGCAGCTGCATTAGCATCATTCGTTACAATACAAGGAACGCCTAATTTCTTTTTAAATAATTCAGCTAATGGAATGATTCCTTTCCATTTTAAATTAGTAGCATGTTCGATGGTGCCAGTGTAATAGTTTCCATTAGCTGCACCAACTCCAATACCAATTAACTGACAGTTACCAACTTTAGCAACAGATTGACGGATAGCTTCAGCCATATCGTCTATAAAATCTTCAAACGTATCGTGATTTTGTGTTGAGATGCTGCCTTGTGTCAGTACATTTCCATCTCTGTCAACCAAGCCAAACTTTGTGTTTGTTCCGCCTATGTCAACTCCGGCTGTTACTTCTTTCATAAAAATTAAATTAGATGGAAAGTATTTTTGCTATACGAAGAGATTCGTTATCTATTTCATGAATATGGTTAATAATGGTTTCAAATGAATTAAAAACCATTTTATTATTTCTGATACCTACCATTACATCAGTTTGTCCTGCTAACAATCCTTCAACAGCCGCTACACCCATTTTACTCGCTAACACTCTATCAAAATAGGAGGGAGCACCACCGCGTTGTAAGTGACCTAATATGGTAACTTTAATATCAAAGTAAGAAGAACGCTCAGCTACACGTCTGGCAAGTTCATTGGCATCTCCTATTTTAGAACCTTCTGCAACTACCACTAAGTTTGATTTCTTGCTAGTGCCTTCACCTTCGGTTAAGTGATTCATCAGTTCTTCAAAGGTCATGTTTTCTTCTGGAATGATGATCGCAGCTGCTCCTCCGGCAATACCGCTGTTGATGGCTATGTAACCTGAGTTACGCCCCATTACTTCAATAAAAAATAATCTATTGTGCGATAGTGCTGTGTCTCGAATTCTATCAATAGCTTCAACAGCAGTGTTAGTAGCTGTATCATAGCCAATTGTGTAATCAGTTCCAGCTAAGTCGTTATCAATGGTACCGGGGATACAAACACCCGGAATATTGAATTCTTTTGTCAGATAATGCAAGCCGGTAAAGGAGCCATCGCCACCAATACCTACTAAAGCATCTATACCCTCTCTTTGCAAGTTTTCAAATGCTTTCTTTCGTCCTTCGGGTGTTCTGAATTCCTGGCTTCTTGCTGTTTTTAAAATAGTACCACCTCTTTGAATGATGTTACCAACGGACCGCGCACCTAATTTTACAATATCGCCTTCAATCATGCCTTCGTAACCGCGCATAATTCCGAAAACTTCTTTTTGATAATAACTCGCTGTTCTTACAACAGCACGGATAGCGGCATTCATTCCCGGTGCATCACCACCGGATGTAAACACACCAATGCGTTTAATTTTATTATGGCTCATAGAACAGCGTCAAAAATACACTTAGAATAAAACTTTCCTAATGATTTATACAGGTATTATTGAATGAGTTTTTAGTTGGTAAACTTCAATCGTTTGAAATGATTAATTAATCCGTTTGTGGAAGAATCGTGGCTTGTAACTTCTTCAGATTGATTAAGTTCAGGTAGAATTTTCTTAGCCAGAACTTTTCCCAATTCAACACCCCACTGATCGAAACTATAAATATTCCAAATGATTCCTTGTACAAATATTTTGTGTTCATACATAGCAATCAAAGTACCTAACGTTTCAGGTGTTAATTGATGGATTAAAATGGAATTGGTAGGCTTATTTCCTTCAAAGACTCTGTAAGGTGCATGAAAGGCAATTTCATCTTCGTTCATGCCACTTTTCTTCAATTCACTTTCTACTTCCTCATATGTTTTTCCATTCATCAATGCTTCAGGTTGCGCGAAAAAGTTCGACATCAATTTATCATGATGGTCGCCAACAGGATTATGACTTTTTACAACTCCAATAAAATCGCAAGGGATCATTTTAGTTCCTTGATGAATGAGTTGATAAAATGCATGTTGCCCATTAGTGCCAGGTTCGCCCCAAATAATCGGACCTGTTTGATAGTGGACTGGCTCACCATTTCTGTCAACGGTTTTGCCATTGCTTTCCATGTTGCCTTGTTGAAAGTAGGCTGCAAAGCGATGTAAATATTGGTCGTATGGTAGAATAGCTTCTGAAGCTGCGCCATAAAAGTTATTGTACCAAATACCAATCAATGCAAGCAATACCGGTGCATTTTTATTCAATGGCTGATGTCTAAAATGTTCATCCATTTTGTATGCACCAGTCAAAAGTTTTTCGAAATTATCGAAGCCTATAGTACAAGCTATGCTTAAACCAATTGATGACCACAATGAATATCTTCCACCAACCCAATCCCAAAATACAAACATGTTATCGGGATTGATACCAAAGTTTTTAACAGCTTCTAGATTAGTTGAAACGGCAACAAAATGTTTAGCAACATCGCCTTGGTTGTTGGTTTGTTTTAAAAACCACTCGCGAGCTGATTCAGCATTGGTCATTGTTTCTTGCGTTGTAAATGTTTTAGAAGCAATGATAAATAAAGTCGTTTCAGGATTTACTCTTTTTAACGTTTCGGCTATATGTGTTCCGTCTACGTTAGAAACAAAGTGAGGTTGAATGCCTTGCCAATAGGGTTTTAAGGCTTCTGTTACCATGTATGGACCTAAATCTGAACCTCCAATTCCAATGTTAACAATATCTGTAATTTTTTTTCCGCTAAATCCAGTATGCTTTCCTTGCAAAAGTTTATCAGTAAAAGTTTTCATCTGTTGTAAAACTTTTTTGATGTCGCCCATAACATCGTGATCATCTACCATTACAGGTTGATTACTTTGGTTACGCAGTGCTGTGTGCAATACAGCTCGTTTTTCAGTTTGGTTAATTAAATTACCCTTGAACATGTTTTCGATGGCAGCACTTAATTCACAACTCTCGGCAAGCTCTATTAACAAATCGAGTGTCTCGTTATCTATTAAATTTTTAGAATAATCGATTAAGAAATCATGGAATTGTAAATGAAATTTGTCAAAACGAGCTGGGTCATCTGCAAATAAATCTTTTAAATGAGTGGCCTGCATGGTGAGAAAATGAATTTCTAGTTTTTTCCAAGCTTCTGTTTCTGTAGGATTAATTTTAGGTAACGACATAGTCAATTTAGAAGTAAAGGCGCAAATTAATAACTTGAAATTGCAAATAGATGTAATTCACTCAGAATAAATTGAAATAAAAAGTGAATAAAAGTGATTAAGCCGATGGAATAACACGTTGATGCCATTCTTCCAACTTTTTATTCATTAGATTAAACCAAAGTGGTGGTAATAAAGCAATTAATATCATAGTTGGATAACCAAAAGGCAATTGCGGGCTTTCATCATAATGTTCTAAAACTTGATATCGTTTATAAGCAAAGGCATGATGATCGGAATGGCGTTGTAGTTGGAAAAGAAAAAAGTTACTAATCAAATGACTGGCATTCCAAGAGTGAAGCGGATTTACAGGCTCAAAGCGACCATTGGATAATACTTTTCTTTCTATGCCATAATGTTCTAAGTAATTAACCAATTCTAAAAGTGTAAAGGCAACCACACTTTGTCCAAAGAAAAATAGTGGTATTTCAATCATAAATTGATTAGAAATTATAAACGCAAAACCAATCAAAAATAAACAAAAGATAATAGGTAATACGACATACCATAACATTCGATTATGAATAGATAAAAACTTGTGCTGATTATCAATCAATTTTTTATTTTCTAAATGCAAGGCATGAGTATATCCTTTAAAAACAGACTTGAACCAAAACTGGTAAAAATTTTCATTCTTCTGTGCAGTTGCTGGATCATGAGGAGTGGCTACATAAACATGATGACCACGATTGTGTTCAATATAAAAATGCATGTAGCATACAGTCATCAATAAAATCTGGCTATACAGTTTTTCGATTGCTGTTTGTTTGTGCCCTAATTCATGCGCTACCGTTATGCCAATGCCACCAGTAACCAATCCGGTGCTGAGTACAAAACAAGTCCATTCGAAGACACCTGTTATTCGACCTTCAACAATTACCCAAACACACCAAAACAAAAAGATCACTTGAACGTAAGTCCAGAGATATGTTACAAAGCGGTAATAAAACTTTTCAGTTTCTTCTTTAACTTTCCCTTTGTTGATATTGCTTGTATCCAACCCAACCCAATAATCTACAATCGGAATAAAAATAAAGACGAAGACAATCGTTGCCAATTGGTAATAACCATCCAGATAAACACTGGCAATAGTTAAGGCTGGAAGAATGAAGGCTGTGAAAAAACCAATGCGTTTGATAAATGACATAACTAAATTTTCCGCAATGAATTTAATGGTAAAATCGATGAATCACAATATTTAAGTTAGGTGATTCATAGTATTTCTGATAAACACTATGGTTTATCAAGTTTTTATTGATTAGAATTAATTGCACTTGTTATTGCAGTATTTATTTTTTAAATGAAATTGAAATAATAAACTTATCTTTGCCTACTTCTTTGCAGAAAGAGTATTCGCGTTCACGCATAAATTGGGTAGTCTGCCCGGTTGATGAAAGGGTTTGAATCAGATTTTCTGCTGAAGTAAACACTTTCATACACATACATGACTACATTTAAAGAATTAGGCTTGTCACAAGCCTTAGTAGAATCTATTACAAAGTTAGGATTCGAAACACCAACCCCCATTCAAGAACAAGCCATTCCTTTACTCTTACAAGAAAATAGAGACATGGTTGCTTTGGCTCAAACCGGCACTGGTAAAACAGCAGCATTCGGTTTACCTATGCTTGAGTTAATTGATGAAACAGATAGAACAACACAAGCCTTAGTGTTGGCACCAACACGCGAACTTTGTTTGCAAATCACCAATGATCTTGAAAATTTTTGTAAAGGAACAAAAGCGGTTCAAATTGTTCCTATCTATGGCGGTGCAAGCATCGTAGAACAAATTAAAAAAGTAAAACGTGGCGCGCACATCGTAGTGGCAACACCCGGCCGATTAATGGATATGATGGATAGACGCGCAGTAGATATTTCGTCTATTCAGATTGTAGTACTTGATGAAGCAGACGAAATGCTTAACATGGGTTTTAAAGATGATATCGATACTATTTTAGCCGATACTCCTGATACTAAAAAAGTGTGGTTGTTCTCTGCTACCATGCCAAGAGAAGTTCGTGCAATTGCGAGCGCTTATATGTCTCAACCTTTAGAGATAACGGTTGGAAATAAAAACCAAGGAAATGTAAATATCGAGCATCAATACATTGTAGTAGAAGAGAGAGACCGCTACGCTGCTTTAAAACGAATTGTTGATTTCAACATAGAAATATTTGCAGTTATTTTTTGCAGAACAAAACTGGATACACAAAAAGTTGCCGAGAATTTAATCCGCGATGGTTACAATGCAGATGCTTTGCATGGCGACCTTACACAACAACAACGCGACAAAGTAATGAAGAGCTTTAAGGATAAAACCTTGCAGTTTTTAGTGGCAACAGATGTTGCTGCACGTGGTATTGACGTGAGTAACATTACACACGTTATCAATTTGAATTTACCTGATGAGATTGAATTCTATACACATAGAAGTGGAAGAACAGCCAGAGCAGGTAAGCAAGGTATTTCTCTTGCTATTATTACGAAGCGTGAGTTGGGTAAAATCAAACAGATAGAAAAAGTAGTCAACACGAAATTTCAACGCATTAATATTCCGTCTGGTGCAGAAGTTTGTCAAAAGAGATTGATTCACTTAGTACATAAATTACGCGAAGTAAAAGTAAATGAAGCAGAAATTTCTCCGCTTTTGCCTGCCGTTTATGAAGAACTCCAGTCTTTATCCAAAGAAGAAGTGATCAAGCGTTTCACGTTTTTAGAATTTAATCATCTGTTGGATTATTACAGAGACGCACCAGATCTAAACAGAACAGAAAGGTCAGAAAGAACAAATGATGCTAGTGCAAGACCTGAACGCTTCACTACAGGAACCAGATTATTCATAAATATTGGAAAGATGGATGGACTTGACGCTGGAAAGTTGTTGGGTATGATTTGTGATCGTTGTGGTGTAACACGTGCAGTAATTGGTAGAATTGATTTGAAAGGCGCCTATTCTTTTATTGAAGTTGAAGAAGAAGTAAGCCAACTCGTTCAATCGAATTTACATGGCATGGAATACAAAGGCAGAATGGTGCGTGTTGAAATAACACAAGAAAAAGAAAGAGGCAGAAGAGAAAGATCAGACAGAGGAGACAGAAGTGAAAGAGGAGGAAGAGAGAGAAGTAACAGTGCTAAGGAGAATAGTAGATTTTCTGAATCGAGAAGTGGTGGAAGAGGAGAGAAGAAAAGATTTTCTGAAAGCAAATCATCTTCTTACGGGAAAGACAGAAGAGGAGGTAAGCCTGAAAGAAGAAGCGATAAACCTTCCGGTACAAAGTGGGGTTAATGCCCTACCTATTATCTATTTCAAATAAAGATTTTAATTCAAGATTGGCTGTTGGGTCTGCCTTCAGAATTAAATCTTTGTTTGATGAAATAAACTGATTGTATTGCCAAGCCAACGCATTGTAAGCTGAACGTAATTCAGGCTTCAATTTATTGGCTTTTTCTATTTGCAGCGTTAGATTTTGAAGCATGCGATTTTGCTCATAAAATTTAGATTGCACAGCTAACTCAGAAATTTCCTGTATGAGTTTTTCTTCAGCAACATCAAATTCATAAACAACATCCTTATTGCTAAATGTTTTTTCGGTAAATCGAATATTCAATAATTGTGTTAGTCTTTGCTTGTAACTTTCTTCAACCATGTTATTCAATTGTTTACCAACCGCAAGTTCATGCAAAATATAATTGAGGTTTTGAATTTTGATATTGTCATCATGCAAAATTGTATTCCAGGCAAAAACCAAACTATCTTGATAGTCTAGATATTGCTGCATGATGGAATCTTGTTTGGTAAAGTTAGAGGCAATCGGTGGATTATGCTTGGGACTACACGCCAAAATCCAAGTTAAAAGAGAAAAAACAACTAATAAAGCCTTACTGTATTTCACTATCGGTAATTTACTTTTTTCTGAAAACGGAAATGGTGAGGTTAGGTTTTCCTTTTTAAAAAGAACATCTGACTCATGTAAGGTTTATTACTGCAAGGGTTTAAATTGCTCAAATGCCTCTTTGCAATCGTTGCAATAATGAATAGATCTGCAAAGCGTTGGACCAAAAGGATTTTTAAGTTCGGTATTATTGTTATTACACCTAGGGCAAATTACATGCTCCAATACACTGATATCTGTAAAAAGCTCAGCAGAAATGGGAGGTGCTAATCCAAATTGTTTAAGGGCTTGTTTTCCTTTTTCTGAAATTTTGTCGCTGTTCCAGGGTTTCTCAAAACTGACTTTTACTTCGTGTTTGATAAAGCCATGTTGATTTAATTTTTCTTCCACCTCTTGCTTCATAAAGTCCAAAGCAGGACATCCCACAAATGTTGGCGTGATTTCAATGTAAAGGTTTTGATTTTGATTTTCTACTTTAGTGATAACACCTAAGTCAACCAGAGATAAAACCGGAATCTCAGGATCTTTTACTTCTTCTAAAATCTTCCAAACTTTTTCGATATCAATTTCCATACTACCACTCTGCCGTTGGATCTATTTTAAATACTTCACTCATTTCATCTAACAAAGGTTGTAAATGTTCAGTATGCCTTCCAACACGACCACCATAAACAGGTTGCAAAACTTTCCAATCTGTTAATGTTAGTTGCGTTTTGCTGATGATGAATTCAATTTTTTCTTGCCATGCTTGTTGAAGTGCTACTTCGCCTTTAAAAATTTTGTGTTCAATTAATATGTTTTCATAAGGGGAAGGTTCAAAAATTCCTAATGCATAAGGTAATGCAACTTGCAAAGAGTGCTGTAAGCGATTGATACTTTCTTCTGTAGCTGTTCCTAATTTTTTAATCAAAGTGTTGGCGTGTAAAGTATGATATTGTAATTCGCCTTTGATTTTACCTGCTAAATCTGCTAAAGGTTGGTAAGAAGAAGTAGATAAATAATCAAAGCGAATGTATTCAGCTGTATCGAATAAAAGATGTCTGATCAAAGAAAAATCATATTCGCCATTTGGCAATTCTACTAATTGACAATTATGAAATTGAGTAGCATTGCGCATGAAAGCAACGGTGTCAGGTTCTTGCTCACCTAGTTGATGCAACATTTGATAGATAGCATAGCTTTGCCCTACTTTATCTTGTGCCATGGAAGAAAAAGCGATGTCTTCTTCTAATAACGGCCCCATGCCTGTCCACTCTGAATTTCGATGACCGAGTATCAATTGATCATCTGCTATTTTATACAATAATTCTTTTAATGCAATGTTTTCCATGTTGTATTGACTACGACTTATTTTTTTCCAGGAAGCGAGTTAACTTATCTCCAGCTTTATAATCTGCAGCATCGCGGTATTTTTTATTAGGTAGAGATTGCCACAAAATCAATTCTTCTTCACTTGTCATGCGAATGGCATTTTCGCGTATAGCCCAAACGTTAAATACTGGTTTACCATCTTGCAGTGTATTTTTTGCCTGGTGCATAGCTTCTAAAGGACTGCTTGCCATTACATTACCCACTAAAACATGTTGCTTGCCACGTTTTGGTAAATGAAAAATTAAAAAGGATTCTTCATTTTGTTTTAGGTTTTCAGTTGCATCGGGAAGCACATCATATGCATTGATATTACTTTCAGTTAGAGGCGAAACAAAAACATCTCTCGTATCAGTAACAAACAGAGCCACGCAAGTAAATCTCCTAGTAAAAGTTTCTTTCGCTAATACAAATGCCAATTCAATATCAGAAGCATGAACGATTCCTTCATGTTGAAAAGGTTTGTTTTCTTTAGCTTGAACAAAAACCTCGAAAGTTCCGAGTTGATCGAGCGGAGCTTTTGGTTTTACTTCATTAGAAATTTCTGGTAAGCGATTAACGCGTGGATCTAAGGATTTCATAAAAAAAAACACTGCCGGTAAGGTCGGCAGTGATGGTAAGATTATTTTTAGGCTAAAGGAGTAACGTAGGCAACTGATGGAGATTTTAATGCTTCACGCACCCACTTTCCTCTTTCTTCTGCAATTCTTCTTACGGCAATTCTTTCTTTGTTACAAGGTCCATCACCATTGATAACACGTTTGAATTCTTCCCAGTCGGGTTCGGTATAATCCCACCTACCTGTTTCAACATTCTTTTTAAGATTAGAATCAGGAATCGTAAAACCTAATTCCCAAATTTTAGGAACGTACATGTCGAGGAATTGATTACGCATGTCGTCATTAGTTCCCATCTTTACCTTCCACTTCATTAAAATTTCTGTGTGGGCTGAAATTTTATCAGATGGTCCAAAGAAATGCATCATCGGTGCCCACCATCTGTTGATGGCTTCCTGAAACATTTGTCTTTGTTTTTCTGTACCGGTTGCTAAGTAAATAACACAATGGTGACCATACTTGAGGTGGAATGATTCTTCCGCACAAATTCTTTCTAATGCACGGCAGTAAGGACCATAACTTCCTTTTGCATTGGCTAATTGATTAACGATGGCACCAGCATCCACCAGCCAAGAGATGAAACAAGAATCTGCCCAGGTAAAAGCAGGATAATTAAAAATGTTACTGTATTTAGATTTACCGTTCAGTAAATCATCAATCATTTCTTCGCGGGTCTTGCCTAAAGTTTCAGCTGCGCTATAGAGTAATTGGGCGTGTCCTACTTCATCTTGCACTTTGGCCATCAAAGAAAGTTTTCTTTTAAAGCCAGGTGCACGGGTAATCCAGGTTCCTTCTGGTAATGCACCAATGATTTCGCTGTGGGCATGTTGTTCAATCATGCGAATCAGTTGCTTGCGGTACAAGGCAGGCATCCAATCGGTTGGTTCTATTTTTTCGCCTCTTTCAATTTTAGCTTCGAATGCTGCCAATAAGATAGGATCTTCTTGTGCTACCGAATCAGTCTTGATTCCTTCAAAGGTATTTCCGCCTCCGTACATATCAATAATTTTAAAGTCTAAAGATACAAACTAACAATTGTTAGTAAAACACTTTATGATGGGTTTTGTTTCAAACCATTTACCAACATATCAGATAATTGTTTGCCTAAAGTTGCGGGTTCAATCGCACTGTTGGGGTCGTACCATAAAGGCATCCAATTCAGCGATGAGAAAAGCGTCATCACGGCAAGTTTTTTATCGATTGATTTTTTGAATTCTCCACTCTCCATTCCTGCTTCAATCATCAGCTTAAAGCGGTTGATGTAATTGATTCTAAGCAGCAGAAAATCACGCAAATAAGGTTGGCTAAGGTGGCGGTGTTCATTCATGAATACTGCCGATGCAGTTAAATCTTTAGCCATTACCTCCACGTGTCCTATGATACCTTGTTGGAGTCGTTCACTGGCAGTTAGGTTTACTTGCGCTTCTACTTTATCAAGAGAAGCCATAAAATCTTTGGCCATATCGAAACATAAAACATGTAGAATTTCTTCTTTCGACTTGATGTGAGAGTACAAGCTGGCTGCTTCAATTCCCAACTTTTGGGCAAGGTCACGCATACTGGCTGCAACGTAACCTTTCTCGCGAAACAAAGCTGCGGCTACTCTGATCACCTGTTCCTTTCGGGATATACTATTTACTTCTGTCATGGCAATCGCACTTTGTTCAAAAATATGAATAATTTGCAATCTGTTAAGATATGAAATACAATTCAGTTTCCACCTATTTTTCTAAAATACAGAACAGGCAGTTGATTCCTGCCTTTCTACCAGTGTTAGCTTTTTTTGCAGTTTACTTCTTGATTTTGGTAGGAGAGGTAACACCAATTTTTATTGATGAGTCAGCTTTGTTGATAGCTGCGGTACTGGCCTTAGTTGCTCTAACAGATGCTTTAGTTGCTTTAGTCATTTTTCAACTTGGGATAAAACGGATTAGAACAAAAGTTAGTTTAGGAGAAAGATTGGATGCTTACGCCAACTGGTGCTTAGTAAGATATGGTTTGGTTTATTCTGGGTCGTGGATGTTAGTAGTTGCTTTGTATCTCACTGGCTTAGAATGGTTATCAGTAGCTTTTGGCTTGCATTTGCTTTTTTATTTTTTGATTTGGCCTGGAAGAGAACGCTTGGCTAATGATTTAAATTTGAACAATGCAGAGAGAGAAGTAATATTTGCAAAGTAAAAATGCCCAGCGAGTGGGCATTTCTTTGTTTTGATTGTATGATGATTTTAGAAGATGATACCAAAGCTGAAGGCATTGAGTGATGGTCCTCGGTTATCGGCAAACAACTCGTTGAAATCATAGTTGAAAAACAAATCTGTTCCTCTGTATCCTACTTGAAGTCTGGCACCATAGCGAAGGTTATTCAAATAGAAATTGCTTCTGTTTCTGTCGCGTTCTTTGTCGCCATTTTCTTTGTAAACATTTTTAGCATAACTATCGATGCGATAGCCAACATAAGGACCTACACCAATTCTAAAGGCTTCATCTGAATCCCAGAAACGCACTTTGTGTCTGTTGCTACCAAAATCAATTACAGGAACAAGTGATGCATTTAAATAGGTAACAGTAAGTTTACTTTTCACTGGCGATAAATCAGCAGCTATTTCACCGAAAGCAACATTATCATTACCTTTTGTAATCACAGTTCCATCGTTTTGAAATTTGAAGTTATACCAGCTTACACCGAAACCCCATTCTAAAAAAAACTTTCCGGCAATTCTTGTTCTTTGTGTTGAGTTCAAACCAATGTACCAACTTCCCCAAGGTCGAACGGCATATAATTGGTTATTGTCGTCAGGGAAACTTCCGTTTTCTAAAATATTGTTTGTACCAAAATCGATGTTGAAGGATTGCCATGTTTTCTTGCCGTAATACTTTGTTTTACGCTTTGTATTTTCTTTACTCCAGTCGTTATCCTCATCCTTTTCTTTATTGGAATAACCAGGCCATTCAGGTTCTGTTTCTGTAACTATAGTATTGGGTTGTGAAGGAAGAATAGTAGTATCTTTTGCTTCTAACTTTCTGATGATGTCAGCAAAAAGTGCGGCATAATCATATGTTTTTAAAGTTGGTAAATCAGCTCTGTCACCAATGGTTAAAACCATTTTACTTTTCTTAGCTAATTCGACTACTACAGTATCTGCTTTTTTAGGTTGAGCTTCAGCTAAGGTGCATATCATAAGTGCAGTAACTGAAAGAGAAATAAATTTTTTCATGTTGCTAGTTTTTGCTTTCACTTTTTTCTTTTTTGAAATCCAGCGCTAGAATTTCATTTTTCTTTTGTCTTAGCTGTGCGATAGGCGATTGATTGGTTGTTAACTCTCCTGCTTTTTGCAACAGCTTTTGAAAGGAAGATGCATTTTCGTTATTAGTGGTTGCTTCTGTTTCTTCTTTTTTCAAAATATATTTTTCATTTACTTCAGCTATGGTATAGACCAACGTTGTTGATGCATTGATTTTACTTTTATCTTGATTTAATTTTTTTGCTTTTTCTTCTACAACTTCTTTTTCAGATACAGATGCTACAACATCCATGTTTTTTTCTTCCTCTTTAGTTGTAGCCATTTTATTTTCCGCTACCCAACTTTCTTTTTGTATATGAATGGTTTGGGGAGGAATGATGATTTTTTTGTTGGCTTTATCATCTTTTACTTCTTTTGTTTTATTGTTTTTTTGGATGTTATCTTTTGAAGTTTTCGCTTCATTTTGCTTTTTATTTTTATTGATAATTTTCTTTTCAGTTATTACAGGTGATTCAACTGAAGCGATTGAATTTTGAGTTTCAGAAAAGTTTTGAATCGAAACAAAATAAATAGCTGCGATAAAGAATGGCAGTATGGCGGCAGCAATGGCCAACCAGTTCCATTTTTTAGCTGGCATCTGTGCTTGAATTTTGTTCCAGGCTTGAGAGGGAATTGGCTCACTGTGGTGATACAGTTTATCCTTAAAAAGTTTATCCGGCTGTTTCATCTTGTCTCAAGTTAGATTTGTAATAATTCCAATCGTGATTTGCCAATATTTTTTGAATGTGTGTACGCGCTCTGCTCAGCTGAGATTTTGAGGTGTTTTCGCTGATATTTAATTGTTCAGCAATTTCTTTATGAGAATAGCCATCAATGGCGTAAAGGTTAAAAACCATTTGATAACCGGTAGGTAATTGTTGAATAATTTTAAGTAAATCTTCTGCGGCTATATCTGCCTCTAGTTCTTGATAATTAGGTTCTTTGTCTGCCAATTCTAGATCTGTTTCCAGATACATGGCTTTGTTTTTTCTGAGGTAGGTGAGCGCTTCGTTTACCACTACTCGCCTCATCCAACCTTCGAAACTTCCCTCATTTCTGAATTGATCGATTTTCTCAAATATTTTAGTGAAAGCGGAGACCATTACATCCTCTGCTTCCATTTTGTTTTTTACATATCTGCAGCATAATGCAAACATTCTACCAGCATATTGGGCATAGAGTTTCTCCTGAGCTGCAGCTTTTTTAACTCTGCAACCTGCGATAATATCATCTTCTGATCCGTATTGCACGAATAGGGGAGTCATGGTTGTTTAAAAAGGCAGATGCATTTTTAAGTCTTAAGGTTGCATGTATCTTAAAATTAAAAGCTGGCATTATAGTTAATCTGTATTTCTGTGTTTGATGTTTTATCTTTATCAACCTTTACCGGATTTATAAAGCCTTGACTGTCAAATACATTTCCCCATAAATACCCCTCTTTTTCGGCTATTAGTAAAGAATAGGTGCCGGGCTTGAGCCTGACTTTAAATTTTCCTTTTTTATTAGATTGTATAATGACTATTGGTTTTTCTTGTGGAATGGGGAAGAAACCATTTTCAAGTTTATCGAAGGGAATTTGTAAGCCTTCGTAAACAAATATTTTTCTTTTTACGCCTTTGCCGGAGTTAACATAATCAGGTCCGGGCATTTGATTCCCTGAAAGAAAGGTAACTTTTCCCCTGATGCCTGATTTTTGGGCTAAAGCAGCTTGATTAAGTAAAGCAAAAACACACAGGAAGCTACAAAGGAGGGTTTTCATCTAACTAAGTTAAAACATGTAAAGTAGCAAAAAACAAAAAAGGTTGCTTCCGTTAGAAACAACCTTATTGGGCTTTATTTAATTGACTGTTTAAAAAATCCAGGCAATTACAAACATCATCAATAAAATCAAAAAGAAAAGGATCATGGGGTTTGTGGGGTTTAGCTAATGCGTTATACGTTAAAGTTCAATTTGGGTTATTTTGTTACAACTATTTGTTCTTTTTTATTTCAGTAGGATTGCCTTTGTAGCTGACTTTACTGCCAACGGTTTCATGAATCTCAATAGATTCAGTAACAAAAACCCGAGCGTTAGAAACACCTACAACTTCTACGATTGCATCTTGTGTTTGATAATCGTAAGCTTTTAACTTAGATGCTCCTGCCAGCTTGGCTTCTAAGTTATTACCATCCCCAGATAATTCTAGCTCTGAAGCTCCAACCAAATTAACGTTTAGGTTATGTGATGTTAAATTGGCTGAACATTTAAGAGCTCCAGACAAGTTGATGGTTAGGTCATCACTCGTAAATCTGCCAATCTTTATTTTTCCAGCTCCGGCTGCTTCTAACTCTTCAAGGTTAGGCATAATAATTTTTATTTCGACCTCATCTTCTTTAAAAAGGTTTTTACTCCAATCAATATTGATATCGCCATCGAATTTTTTGTATTTGACAACTAAAGTTTTGCCTTCTTGTTCTACCACATAATGGGATTTCTCATCTGCTTCCCCAACAATTTCAACTCGATAAATATCTCCTTCCTGGATTGTAACATCAGCAAAACCAGTAATATCTACCTTATCGAAAGACCAGTTTTGACTAAGATTGTCAACATAACTTCCTTCACAATTTAAACAAGATAACCCTTGTTCAGTCATTTGCCAGGTTTTACTATCAAGGTTATCCCAGTCTATATATTGTTGGATAAACCTCGCAGCGGATGTTTCGAGTATAAAGGGTTTATTAAAAGGAATATAAAGAATCATATCGAGTTCTTGTCCTCTAAAAACAGCATCTTTTTTGAAATTAACATTTGAATCAAAAATCAGAACAGAATCTTGTAGCTCAACGTTATATGTTACCATTTCTGCATTTATCAAAGCATCTTGCTGCGAAGTTCCTTGTGATTTAAACTTTTGAACCAGCTTAAAATTATTACCTTCATAACCCTCTAGGAATAATGAAACTTCATCATAATCTTCCATACCGGCAGGTTTGATTCTTAGAATTGGAGTTTTACCGGCCGGAGAAAATATTAATTCTTTTTTTACTTCTGCGCTCTCGCGGAAACCGTAAGCAATTCGCGGTATGGCAATTCCTAAAATAATGGTTGCAGTTATCCATAGGCCGAAGAAAGTCCAGCCTAAAACACTTCCAAAAACATAACGTTTAGCTATAATAGAAATGCTCAACAACAATAAAAATAGAACAGGTATAATGCTAGCAACGAATGCTGCAATAATGGTAACTGGGGAAAAACTGTTTAAAAAAGCTTGAATCGGAAAACTAACATCAGATCGGAATCCTATTTGCAACCAATCCGGAACACTGGAAAACAAGCCCAATAATACACCACCACCAACTACAATTGCAATTAAAAATGAGATGGCGATGATGCCGAATAATATGCCGGCCATCACTCTCACTATTTCTGCAATGGGCACTAACAGTCTGCCAATAAATTGAAATATTGCTCCTAACGCTCTGAAGGGTAAGAGAATAATTTTGGTTAATGCACTCTCTTCCTTACTATTTTCGTCTTGAATGTTTTTTTTTATGTTCGATTCTATATTCGACAATGTAACCGGCTCTCCCTGCATTTGCATACGTTCGGTTATCGTTTTTGCTTCTGGTAGAACTACCCATAAGATGAAATACAATAAGAATCCTGTACCAAAGACAAAGGCACCCACTAAGAATAATATTCGAACAATAGCAACATCAGTTCCAAAGTAAGCAGCTACACCAGATGCCACACCGCCCAATACTTTGTTTTCAGGATCTCGATACATCTTTTTTGTATCAATAGGTTCATCTAAATCATCGCTGTTAGGTACAGCAATCCATAAAACGATGTAGGCAATAAATGCTGAACCGTAGGCAAACATTAACAAGGCAAAAATTAATCTTACCCAAACTGCATCTACTTGAAAATAGTTGGCTAAGCCTGAGCAAACACCGCCTAAAATTTTTCTTCTAGAGTCTCTAAATAATCTTTTGCTTCCGTTTTGACCTTGCTGACTATTACCAGTGTTTGATTGATAACTCTGATTCTGTTTAGCATAAGTTTTTGGATCTGTTTGTGTCTGTTCACTTGTTGCTTCACTTTGTTCAGCAGCCTTAAAATCATTGACGCTACCCATGATGCTCATCAGATTGTTGACATCTTCTGCCGTAATGATTTGTTTACTTTCGCTGAGTTTGGAAAGAAATATTTCCGCAATGCGACCTTCAATATCTGCTAAAATTTCAGCACTGTCTTCAAAAGAAGCAAAATATCGGTTTACCGAATCGAGGTATTTGCGCAAAAGTTCGTAGCCGTCTTCTTCAATGTGAAAGATGATGCCACTGATGTTGATGCTAATATTCTTTTTCATACGTTGATTCGGTTATTAAGCTTTGATTGGTGTTTTGGAGGTTATCATACTTGTTGAATGAATCAATTCATTCCAGGTTTCGGTTAATCCATATAAAAATAATCTACCTTCATCAGTTAGTGTATAATATTTTCTAGGTGGGCCCGATTTCGATTCAACCCATTTGTATTCTACCAACCCTGCGTTTTTTAGCCGGGTTAGAAGGGGATAGAGCGTACCTTCTACGACAATCATTTTTGCTGAGGTCAATTCATCAATCATATCTGATGCATAAACTTCACCTCGCGCTATAATGTGTAAAATGCAATACTCTAAAATGCCCTTCCTCATTTGAATTTGTGTGTTTTCGAGGTTCATAAGCCTTTTAGGTTATTCCTAGTACTATTATACGGTAAAGTACTATGTATAGCCAAGTACTTTAGAAAAAATTTTAAATTATTTTTTAAAAAGCCTTAAAAAGCGAAAAAATCGACTTTTCCATCCTTTTGTTTACCTTCGGGTTTTGGTTGGTATTATTCGTGATGCAAAAGAAGTTTAGATTCCTTTTCCCTATTTTATTAAGTCTTTTTTATATCTCAGCGCAAGCACAGCAGGGAAATGAATGGATTAATTTCGGTCAGCTTTATTACCGCATACCGGTTGGTAAGGATGGAATTTACAGAATTACCAAAACAGATTTAGAACAAGCCGGCTTCCCTGTTAATCTCGACCCAAGGCGTTACCAGATTTTTTCAAAAGGAATTGAACAAGCCAGGTTAATTGCAGGGCAGGAAGATGCCATTTTTAACGATGGAGATTACATTGAATTTTACGGAAAGCGAAATGATGGAAGTTTAGATCAAGCTCTATATAAGATACCAGGTAATCAACCTCATAATTTATACCCTCTCTATAATGACACTACTTATTATTTTTTAACTTTTAATCCCACCACGCAAGGAAAAAGACTTCAAACATTTTTTGAAACCAATACCAGTTCTTTGCCCAAAGAATCTGCACAACAAACGGAGAGATTATTCCTCAATACAAGTTCTTACTCGACAGGCGAAACTGTAAGTGGTGCGATACAGTTGTCTACTTTTAACGAAGGAGAAGGTTGGAGTGGGCCAATAGTTCGTGAAGGTAACTTTACTGATGCAAGCATCACAGGTCTTACTAATTCAATTCCAGCTTCAGGTTTGCCCAACTTACAAATTCAAATTTTAGGAAGAAGTGCCGGTAGTCACCGTGCGCAAATTTGGGTTGGCGCTAACTCGGCTAGTCTCCGATTATTACAAACCATCGACTTCGCAGGCTTTCAACCCATTACCGCTAATTATAATTTGCAATATTCTGATATCAGTGCAGGAGGAAATATTGTTGTTCGCATGCAAGTGTTGGGCGTGGGTGGATCCGACTTCATAAGTTTGAGCTATGCTCGTGTAACTATGCCGCAATCTTTTTCATTAGCCGGCTTAACTGAAAGATACATAACATTGTATAACAATCTTGCCGATAAATCTTATCTAGAATTAGAAAACGCACCAGTTAACGTACGAATATACGATGTAACCAATGTGAATGATGTAAGGCAAATTGGTACACAAGGTACAACAACATTAACAACCATTGTAGACGGTACACAAATCGAACAACGAAAACTTTTTGCCACATCAGTTATCAATACCATCAATTCAAATCAAATTAAGCGAGTAAGCTTTCGATCGCTCCAGAACGTTTCACCTGATTTTTTGATTATCACACATCGTGCTTTTCAAAGACCTGCTGCTGGTGTTACTAATCCCATCCGTGCTTATGCAGCCTATCGAGCATCCGAAGCTGGCGGAAGATATGATACACTCACTGTAACAGTTGATCAATTGTATAACCAGTTTACCTATGGTGAAGCAACTCCTTTGGCGATTTATCGTTTTTTAAAATTTTTAGAAAGCAAAAAACGTCCTGATTACCTTTTCTTTATTGGTCGTGGTCTAGATATTTTTAACAACTATTATCGAAATCCAAATAATGCAGCTTTTGCAGTTTTTAAAGATTATGTTCCATCTGCCGGCTACCCGGCCTCAGACTTATATTACAGCGTTGGTCTTAATGACCCGAACACCAACGAACCTGCTATACCAACCGGAAGGCTAAGTGTAACTTCGCCCGAGCAAGTTGTTTTTTATTTGAATAAAGTGATTGAGCAAGAAGCATTATCACTCACCCAAGATTGGCGGAAGAGAATTTTGCATTTAAGTGGTGGTATTGCTGCAGGAGAACCCGCAGCCTTTAAAAGTTATATGGAAGACTTTGCTTCAATTGCGGAAGAACCCTTTTTAGGTGCAGAAGTTAAAGCAATTGCTAAGCAATCTTTAGAAGCAGATAAAAGTATAAATATTTCAGAAGAAGTAAATGATGGATTGAACCTCATCACTTTTTTTGGTCACTCTTCTACAACAACAACAGATTTTGATATTGGTTTTGTTACAGATCCCGTATTAGGTTATAATAATAAAGGTAAGTATCCAGCCTTGTTGATTAATGGATGTAATGCCGGTGCGTTTTTCAATAGCTCACGTGTTTTGTTTGGTGAAGATTGGGTAAACGCTGCTGATAAAGGAGCAATTGCTTTTCTTGCGCACAGTTCCTTTGGATTTGTATCTACTCTTAAGCGTTACTCCGATATTTTTTATTTCGTAGCATTTGCCGATCCTTCTTTAATTAACAAAGGAATTGGTGACGTTCAAAAGTTTGTTTCTTTGCGCTATCTCGAAAATGTAACTCCTACTTTATCTAATATTACGCAAGTACAGCAAATGATATTGTTAGGTGATCCGGCTGTAAAACTATTCCCCGCAGATAAGCCGGATTATAGCATTCAAAACGGAGATGTTACTGCACAAAGTGAAGATGGTAAACAAATTACAAATCTTACCTCTACCTATCAATTGCGAATTATTACGAAAAATAGTGGATTGGCTCTACCTAATCAGTATAAACTGAAAGTAGAACACAAAGAGCCAGACAACACTATCACAGATTATTCGCAACAAGTAGCAGCAACTTTTAACCGAGATACGTTGTATATCACTATTGATAATACAAAAGCATTGTCGGGTACACATGAATTTATCATCAAAGCAGATGACAATGAAGAAATAGAAGAATTGAGTGAATCCAACAATGGATTTACTTATACTTTATTTATCCCACGAAGTGGTACAAAAAATTTATATCCTGAAAATTTTGCGATTGTAAATCAAACTAATATTGATTTTGTTTTTCAAAGTGCCAATTTGTTAGATAGCCTCAGAAGTTATGTTTTGGAAATCGATACGAGCTATCAATTTAATTCTACTTACAAAAAACAGTTTGCAATTCGTGAACAGCTACTGGCAAATAAAGATTTTTCTATATTAACTACGGATACACTGACTTACTACTGGAGAACTAAGTTAAAATTTCCTGCTCCCAATGAAACAAGTGATTGGGAAAATTCATCTTTTACTTTCATACAAAATGAAACCAACGGATGGGGACAATTTCAATTTGGTCAATTCATCAACAATCAGTTAAATCAGCTCGAGTTAAATGAAGAAGCAAGAAGAATTGATCTAGAAGAAACACAAACTCCGGTTTTGATTAAGACTTTCGGTGATAATAATCCCTCTCCATTTACAGATGTATCATTCAAGATAGAGGGAGTTGAGTATAATTTAAGCACTCAAGGTCAGCCTTGCAGAGATAATACCATTAATTTAGTAGCCTTTAATAGGACGAATAACATTCCGTATGCCGGCATTCCTTTTAACTTTCAAGACCCACGTACTTGTGGAAGAGAACCACAGGTTATTGTGAGTTTTACCTTTTCGGAAGTTTTTAATAATGGTGTTAATGATTTAGTGGATTATGTTAACAGAATAGCTACAGGAGATTCTGTAGTTTTATTCACTATTGGCAACCCTCAAGTTAAAAGTTATCCTAGTCAGGTTTGGACTGCTCTACAAAATTTGGGAATTAGTCAAACACAGTTAAATGCTTATAACAATGGTGAACCTTTGGTTATTTTCGGACGAAAAGGTGCAAGCTCGAATGGAGCTACAATATATACATCAACGTTATCATCACCTATCGAACAAGAGTTGATTGTAAACACTCAGGTTACAGCTCGAAAACCTTTAGGTGAAATGAAATGGCGAAATATTGGAAAAAGTAGTTCTTGGGAAAACTTTAAAAGTAAATGGACTTTATTTGACCAAGATGAAAAGACCTTAACCATTTTTACAAATGATAAGCAAGGTGTTAGCAATGTTTTTATCTCAGATGCGACAGCAGAAGAAGATTTAACATCAGTTGATGCATCAATAATTCCAACACTGGATTTAAGCTTTCAAGGGAGAGACAATGTAAATCTTACAGCGCCTCAACTTCAATTTTGGTTAGCTACAGGAGAAAACTTACCGGAGGGTATTTTGCAATTGAAAGAATTTAAAACAAAAAGTGAGACTGACCTTACTGGTGTTCAAGAAGGAGATTCTATTTTACTAAGTTTTTCTTTTAAGAATATTTCAAATAAAAATTTTGCAGAAACTATTCCTGTGCGGATATCTATTTTCAATAAGAATTCGAATTTAGTTGTTGATAAAAGCTTGAGCATTCAAACTTTACCAATAGGAGAGGAGGAGATAGTATCCTTTCGATTTTCGACCATTAACCTGAGTGGATGGAACGATTTAAGAATCATTGTGAATGAGAACGAAACTTTAGCTGAACGTTATTTAGAAAATAATAATATTTCTGTAACTGATGCTTTCTTTGTGATTGAAGATGCGTTTAGTCCTGTTTTAGATGTTACTTTTGATGGAAGAAGATTGCGCAACGGAGATTTTGTTTCTAAAAATCCTGAAATCAAAACTATTATTGTTGATGAGAATTCATTGATCAATAAGCAAGATACTCTGGGTATTCAATTATTTTTGACTAAGCCTTGCACAGGATGTCAGGCAGAAAGAATTTATTTTAAAAGACCAGACATCAGTTGGACGCCAGCCACAGAAAATGAAAACTTCTCTATTTTATTCAAACCGTTTTTGCAAGAGAAAGGTGTTTATACCTTTCAAGTAACTGCGGCAGATGCGAAAGGAAATAATACAGGAATCGAGCCTTACCTTATCACTTTTGAGGTAACTGATCAAGCAGGAATCGAAATAGCAGAACCTTATCCCATGCCTGCACAAAATTACATTGTGTTTAAATCAATTATTAAAGAAGAGATAAACAACCAAATTAGTTTTATCAAATTGTATGATACTACCGGAAAATTAATTCTACAGCGTGATTTAACTGACCATCATTTTTTTGTCGGTACTAATTTAATCCGGTTGGATTTGCGTGCAATAACTGGTGTACTCGTATATGAATTCTCCTGTTTAGGAAAAGTTAAACGAGGCAGAATTGTTCTTATTCCTTAACAGCTACTCTTTCAATGGATGCTCCAAGTGCTTGCAAACGTTGATCAATTTGCTGATAACCTCTGTCAATTTGTTCGATATTAGAAATCTCGCTTGTACCATTGGCAGAAAGCGCAGCAATCAACAAGGAAACACCTGCACGGATATCTGGTGAAGACATTTTTATGCCGCGTAATTGTTGCTTTCTTTCTAAACCGATAACTGTTGCGCGATGTGGGTCACACAAAATGATTTGAGCGCCCATGTCGATTAACTTATCTACAAAGAATAATCTGCTTTCAAACATTTTTTGATGAATCAAAACTGTGCCTTTCGCTTGTGTTGCAACCACTAACACTATGCTTAATAAATCCGGGGTAAAACCGGGCCAGGGTGCATCTGCAATAGTTAATATAGAGCCATCAATAAAAGTATCGATCTCATATATGTTTTGAGATGGAATATAAATATCATCTCCACGAAATTCCATTTTAATACCCAGTCTTTTGAATACATCAGGAATAATACCCAACATATCGATGCGACAATTTTTAATGGTAATTTCAGATTGAGTCATCGCAGCTAAACCAATAAAACTTCCGATTTCAATCATATCCGGAAGTAAAGTATGTTCGGTTCCGTTTAGTTCACTTACACCTTCGATGGTTAACAAATTAGAACCAATGCCACTGATATTGGCACCCATTCTGTTTAGCATCAAGCAAAGTTGCTGTAAATAAGGTTCGCAGGCTGCGTTGTATAAAGTTGTTGTTCCTTTCGCTAATACTGCTGCCATGATAACATTGGCCGTTCCAGTTACAGATGCTTCGTCTAAAAGCATATAGCACCCCGTTAATTCACTGGCATCAATATGAAAAAGATGTTCGCTGGCATCGAAGTTAAATTTCGCCCCTAACTTTTGAAATCCTAAAAAGTGTGTATCTAATCTTCTTCTTCCAATTTTATCGCCACCAGGTTTAGGTAAACTGGCTTTGCCAAAGCGTGCTAAAATGGGACCTAGCAACATAACAGAGCCACGCAAGGCAGCTGCTTTTTGTCTGTAATCAGCGGATTCTAAATAATCCATGTTGATATTACTGGCTGTAAACCTGAAGGAACCCTTTCCTAAGTTTTCTACTTTACAACCAAGGTCGGCTACAAGTTCAATCAACTTGTTTACATCGCGGATATCGGGCAAGTTATGAATGGTAACCGGTTTGGCTGTTAACAAAACGGCACTTACAATTTGTAAGGCTTCGTTTTTTGCACCTTGCGGAATAATTTCTCCTTTTAATTTTTTGCCGCCTTGAATTCTAAAAATCATAGTGTTGCTATGTGACCTTTCGGAAACTTTTATAATAGTTTACAAAGAAAGAATGTAGATAATTAACCGTTATCTCTTCTTCTGAATTTATTCTTGTGCTTATTGAAAGGCCTGTTGCCTTGATGACGTTGCCCATGATGCCCGCCTTGAAAACCGTGAGGTCTTTGTTTCTTTTTATCGCGGTATAATTTTTCGAACATGTTGTCTTCGCGAATTTGTTCGATGTTGATGGTTAGCGCGCCTTTAGAAAGTGTTTGTAAATCGCGTAAGATAACTGAGTCATCGAGGGTTTCTTTGTTCCAATTCGCAAAGAAGGTTTTCATCAATTTACCGAGGTAAATGATGGCATCTTGTCTTTCTTCCGGATCAGTTTTCTTCAATGCTTCCTGAATCAGCAATTCGATGTTTTTGCCATAATGTTTGTATCGAATAGTTGATTGTGGATAAGGCATTTTCTCCGGCTTTTTAGCCAATGTTTCGGGAGTTGGAACAGGATATGGGTTGTTTAAATCGAGATTAAAATCCGCCATGATGTATAAATCATCCCACATGCGTTGTGGATCTTCACCTTGGTCTTTAATGCTAGGATTTAAGAATTTAATCAACTCAATCAGTGTAGATGCGAGTGAAGTTCTTTTATCCTTGTCTGGAACTGTGCGGATGTATTCAACTAATTTTTGCACGTTACGCCCGTATTCTTTTAAAATGATATCGGGGCGGGAGGTATTGTATTCTGCTGTCATGTATCGCTTTTTTGCCTTTTAAGAGTTCAGGCGTGTATTTTCAGTTTAGCAAAGCTAAGTAATAAGGTTTTTTCTCCAAAATTATCGAAAAGTATCCTGGCTTTTCTTTCTGCTCCACTCACATCCAAAGCTTGTACGGTGCCAAAGCCAAATTTAGGATGCTCCACTTTTTGTCCTGCTTGCAATTGGTCGGTGTTACTGGGCGTAAAATCAGCCGGAGGCGTGTAAGCTACAGTATTTTTTGGTTTTGACGAAATGGCCGGAGGTGTATTCGTTTTTCTGATGCTGCTGACCAAGCTTTTTGCATATTGACTATTGCCTGCAGCATAGTTTGGTGTTGATTGATACCCACTTCCCGATTTAGATGAAGTTTTGATGAAGGCGGAATTGATGTCATCTAGGAAACGGCTAGGTTCGCAGTTTTTTAATCTTCCAAAACGGTAGCGTGATAAAGCGTAAGATAAGAATAATCGCTTTTCTGCGCGTGTAATGGCTACGTAAAACAATCTTCTTTCCTCTTCTAATTCTGCCCGACTGCTCAGCATCATTTGCGAAGGAAACAAATCTTCTTCTAAACCAACTAAATACACATACTTAAACTCCAAACCTTTCGCCATGTGGATGGTCATCAATGTAACCTTATCGGGGTCTTTATCTTTATCTTCATCGTTGGCCGTAAGCAAAGAAACTTCTTGTAAGAAAGAACCAAGCGATTTGTCTTCTCTTTCCGGTTGGTCTACAAACTCTTTAATCGCGTTGAGTAATTCTTGAACGTTTTCGTATCGGCTTAAGCCTTCCACTGTTTTATCTTCGTATAACTCGCGCAGTAAGCCAGAACCTTTTGCAATTTCAAATGCAGCATCATATGCATCTTTTCTTTCTGTTTCCAATTGAAAGCGTTTGATCATGGCTACAAAATCTTCGATAGGAGCAGCAGCTCGGCCTCCCACAAAAGGAGAGGGGTTTTGTAATATTTCCCAAATAGAAGTACCGTGATCGTTGGCAGCTACTACAATTTTATCGATGGTAGTATCGCCAATGCCGCGTTTTGGTAAATTGATGATTCTTCTGAACGAAGCTTCATCTTGCTGATTTAAGGTGTAACGCAGATATGCCAAAATATCTTTTATCTCTTTGCGCTGATAGAAGGATAAACCACCAATCACTTTATATTTGATGTTCATTCTGCGCAAAGCCTCTTCAATAGCACGCGATTGGCTATTGGTTCTGTACAACACAGCAAAATCGCTGAAGGATAATTGATGTTGCATCTTCTCTTCGAAAATGGAGCTGGCTATCAATCTACCTTCTTCATTATCAGATAAAGCTTTAATCAATTCAATAAGTTGACCTTCTTCATTTTCTGTCCAAACATTTTTAGGAAGTTGCGCTCTGTTTTTTTTGATAACAGAGTTAGCAGCTTCTACTATATTTTTGGTTGAGCGATAATTCTGTTCGAGTTTGATGATACGTAAATCAGGATAATCGCGTTCGAAATTTAAAATGTTAGAAATGTCGGCCCCACGGAAAGCATAAATACTTTGAGCATCATCACCAACAACACAAACATTTTCGCGTACAGAAGCTAACTTGCGAATGATGTAATACTGGCACAAGTTGGTATCCTGAAACTCATCTACCAACACATAATGAATTTTGTGTTGATACTTGTTTAAAACTTCGAGGTGTTCTTTAAAAAGTTTATCGGTGTTGAATAATAAATCATCAAAATCCATGGCACCGGATTTGAAACAACGCTGGGCATAGGTTTTATAAATCCTTCCGATTTCTGGCCGCATGTTGGCTGCATCGTCACCCATTAATTCAGCATTGCCAACATATTCTTGCCAACCAATTAATTTATTTTTCGCTGATGAAATTCTGTTATATAAAATATTTGGTTTGTAGATGTTTTCATCGAGTTGCATTTCTTTTACAATCGATTTTAACAATGACTTTGAATCATCTACATCATAAATGGTGAAGTTAGAAGGATAACCCAGGTGATGTGCTTCAGCACGCAAAATTCTGGCAAACACACTGTGGAAAGTTCCCATCCACAAATTTTTAGCATCGCTTCCTACCACCTTTTCGATGCGTTCGCGCATTTCTTTCGCTGCTTTATTGGTGAACGTAAGCGCCATGATGTTAAACGCATCTACTTGTTTAGACTGAATAAGATGCGCGATGCGATATGTTAAAACCCTTGTTTTGCCGGAACCTGCACCAGCAATCAACATGCACGGCCCTTCCGTGTTTAAAACACCTTCGCGTTGAGGTTCATTAAGTGTATCTAGATAATCTGCCATAACCAACACGCAAGATAAAACAGACTTTACATACGCGAGCCTTATTCAAAAAAAATATGAGAGATAATTTTAGTTTGAATTCAACAGAATGCCTTTGCTTTTTTTATTTTTGTTTGTTCACATGGCAAACTCTTTGGTAAATCCTGTTTCATTTTCTGCTGATGATTTCTCTATCACTGCAATAGAGCCATGGTTTAAAGTAAAGGTTCAAGTGATTAAAGAGTATTTACAAGCCTTTACCTTGCAAACAACCGGATTAGCAGATGAAATTATCTTTTTGGATTTACAAGCCGGTAGTGGATTTTACAGCTTAGGCGCACAGAAACAAATCGTACTCATGCCTTCTTTGGAAGCGTTGAAGGTAGATCCGCCTTTTCATAAAGTAATTCTTTGTGAAGAAAATCCTGAATATGCCAGAGCTTTGAAGGTAAGGGTTAACAAATATTTCAGACAAAGGAATGTTTTGTTATTTGAAGAAGATGTAAACTCACTCATCCGCAAACTGCATCATTTTGTGCCGCCTAGTAAACGCAATCATAAAGTGGCACCACTTTGTTTAGTAGATCCTCATCATTTTTCAATTTCATTTTCATTGATAGAGCAATTAGCCAATCTCGGATTTAGCTTTATCGTTCCTTACACCTTTCCATTAAACAACAGATTGAATTATAAACACTACCAGCGCGAGACAGCACAAACGGTACAATCTTTTGTTGGGCCAAATGTAGCTGCGGTAATGACGGCCAATTCCAATACAGAGTTTTATAAAAAACTGGTGAGAAGTCATCAAAATAATTTACTCACCTTAGGCATGCAAGTTTCCTTATCTGCGCATAAATCGGAATATACCCAAATGGATGTGCCTGTGTTTTATGTAGGCATGTATTCAAGGTTGGTATCGGCCAAAGAAATTGTAAAAGATGTGAAAGTAAGTGGAATGCAACAAACGGAGTTATTTTAGTAAGTATGATACAAGTAGGCGAAGTTTTAGTATCGGATGATATCAAAGAAAAAGAATTTGTTTGCAACCTCGAAAAGTGCAAAGGAGCGTGTTGTGTGGAAGGAGACTTTGGTGCGCCCTTAGAAGAAAATGAATTAGAAATTTTAAAAGAAATTTATCCTAAGGTGAAGCCTTACCTATCTAAAGAAGGCATTAAAGTAATTGAAAAAGAAGGAACCCATACGGTAGATGACGATGGAGAATATTGCACGCCCATCATTAAAGGAAGAGAATGTGTATATGCCATTTATGATGAGAAGAATGTTTTAAAGTGCGGTATTGAACAAGCGTATTTAGATGGTAAGATAGAGTATAAGAAACCGATTTCTTGTCATCTATATCCGATAAGAATTACGAAGAAGAAAAATTTTGAAGCGGTTAATTATCACAAGTGGAGCATATGTTCGGCTGCGTGTGCATTAGGGAAAGAATTGCAAGTACCCTTGTATAAATTTTTGAAAGATCCGTTGATTCGCAAATATGGCGAAGCCTGGTACAACGAATTGGTGCATCAAATTGCAGCCATAGAAAAAGAAGAAGCGAAGGAGAGTAAGAAGAAGAAAAAGTAATTGCATTTTAGAAAGAGAAGATTGAAAAAAAAGTCCACAATGTAAGTTGTGGACTTTTTATTGCATCAATTCATCGCTTTGTAATAATTTATGAACTTGATAGATACATATAACTTTTACAAAATAACATTCATTTTTATTAAAGCTATTTTCTTTAGAAGGAAAAAAACTATATTTATTAATTAACTATTTCAAATATGTAAAACTACTTTAAAATAATCCCAGCTTCTGTGAATAACAAAATTAGTTCACCAAAATTCACATTAGATGAAGCTTTTGAAAATTTTAACTCTTCTCTTTACTTTCTGTGTGTTATTTAGTTCCTGTGAGAAAGAAAGCCTGACCCTTACTGATGTTTCTGAAGAACCAAGGATGACAAAACTTGGGAAAAAACTGAAGAATCCATTTTCTGTCGCGAATATGCAACAAGCCTATAAGAGCTTGTTAGAAAAAAATGCTGGTGCTCGCGTAAAAGATTTAGAGATTAGGCCAACACATTTATATGTAAGATACCTACCGCCTAATCAAGCTTTGTATGATACTTTAATAAATGATTCAACACTTTATCTAGAGGATTATCCATTGGATTATGAAGTAATTGAACAAGGTGAATATTATCATGATCCTTCCATACCCGAAGGTTTGCCAACTTATCAATATACTTCTGTACCCATTGATTACGTGCCACCTACGGGTGTTGCATTTGAAGTTTTGGATGAGCTTTATTTACCTAAAGAAGATACAACATTAGAAGATGAATCTGGAAGATTATCACAAAATGTTGAAGAATGGGTAGATATGTTAGAATATGAATCTTTACTTTTAACAGACAACTTATCGTAAGAAGAAAAAATCGAAACTGAAAATGGAAGAACAAAAGGTTTATTGCCTCCTAAATATCATCCCAATGGCATTGTTCGATATGTGGATACTCGTGTAGGTGTAATTTTTTTAGAAGGTGTTAAAATAAGAACCAGACGTTTTTTTGAATATCATGAGGCAATTACTGATGCAAGCGGAAATTTTTGGGCGGAGGGAACCTATAGATATGAGTTTTATTATAAAATTATTTGGGAAAGAGCAAACTTTGATATTCGAAGTGGCACATTTGGACAGGCCAATATGGACGGACCTGAATGCAAGTGCAGATGGGATGTATCCATCATGGATGGCGTTCAACGCTTTTATGCAAGTGTTTTCAGAGGCGCACATCGATACTTTTATGGAAACATAGATGGTTTACGAAGACCCAAAACTATAACTAAAATGAAAATATCTGCTTACAATAAAGACAGCAAGAAAGATCTTTTTGGTCGAAACACAGGAGATTGGGATAACACAGGTATTTTCTCAGATATAAAAATTTGGAGATTTGATGACGATAGAGAAAGAGAAACAGATGAGATATTCTCAACAACCATTCACGAAATAGCCCACACTACACACATACAACTCATGAATGGCGGTTGGTTTCAATTCCTGCAAGTGAGTGATAAAATTGTTGAAAGTTGGGCTGTGGCTGTGCAGTGGCGCATTACTTCAATGGAATATAGAGAAAAAGGAATTGCAAATTATGGTACACCATTTTTTACAATACCAAATTTAGGAAGGTTGCAATTTAGTTTTCAAAATTGGAATAGCGGTATAACTGATGCCTATCCATATACATCTTTATTTATTGATATTGTTGATAATCATAACCAAGTTGGTAGATTTAACGGCACTGCAATCACAGATAATGTACAAGGATACACATTAGCAAACATAGAGTCTGGCTTTTTGAAGCACGTTTATGGTTTTTCTTCATTAAGAGAAAAACTAAAAGATAATAAACCTGCAGGGGTCACCGATGCTCAAATAGATGAATTGCTAAATCAATTTTAATCATTTAGATGATTAGTTCAAGAATTTGATTTAATAGACATTAAACTAAATTTGTTAACTAAATAAAAATATGACACAACATAATAAGTATAAAGGAAGTACGATTATCAAATTCCTTCCAATTATTACAATAATTTTTTATTCTTGCACAGATAAAGATTCACATAAATCTACTACATATATTTTTAATGAATCTGGAAGTAAAATCGAATTTGCCATTTTTCGAAATGGTGCGAAAGTTGACTATCAGACTAGAATAATTAATGTAAATGAGAAGGTTTCAATTTTTACTTCATCAGAAAGTCCGGGCACTTCATATCCAGCATCTTTAGGCGATATATATGACTCTTTATTGGTTTTGTTTGATAATAATAAGTTTGCAACACATTATTATTACGGAGTAGTTGGTAATAACCCTAACGCTATTTTATTTACCAATAACAGAAATCTTTTTAATGAGAAAAATTATGAGAATAAAATAATAAAAGACACTAAAAGGGATTTCGAGCAAGAGTTTTTATACACAATAACTGAGCAAGATTATATTAATGCAGTGTCAAATTAAAAGTTAGCTTTGATCTTTTAGATTCACAGATTCTCTACAAAAGAAATCTGATTTATTACGTCAAATCTATAATCTTAAAACAAAAAGTCTACAATGTTGGTTGTGGACTTTTTTAATTGTTGTTAAATGAAATTATTGGCAATAAGAGTTACTTCAAATTATCATTAAGTTGGTTTACAAACAATCTACAGCTCTTTCTATATCTTTTTGGTCAATATGATAAACCAATCTGTAATCTTGTTGATTCACTAAAGTTTGGGAATAGTTTTCGTATTCTGTGAGGTTAAAAACGCCATCTCCACCGAAAGGTAAGGTGTAATTGTTTCTAAGATAATGAACACATTTATTATTATTAAATCTGAATACAATTGAATCTCCAATTCTATTGGCTACCTCGTTTCCACTAAAAGGAAATGCAACAGGAACATCATTATTAAAAAAGGAAACAGAGTCTTGGCTATGTAAAACAAATTCATAAGATGCTTTAGTGTATGTATCATAAATCTCAAACCGCAATTGTTGGTTTAGTTTATTCATGTAAACATATTCAGCACGTTGAATGTAATCAGTTTCACCATGATCACAGCCTATGATGCTAAAAAAAGTTACAGCACTAATTCCAATAATCAAAAAGTGCGTCCAGATTATTTTCTGTTCCATTATTGTTATTATTTTTTATTTAGTCTATTCAGAGAAAGTAAATCAAATCTATTATTTAAAATAAATAAAGTCCACAATGTAAGTTGTGGACTTTTTGCATATTACACTTTTCTAATTAAAAACTAGTTCAATAAAAACATACTTCAGGCTATTTAAAACACTTTCTCGAGTAAGATCTATTTTTTATAGATTAAAATTAATTTGTATTGATACATTAAGTAAATTTCTTGTCAATCTTACTTGCCATGCTCAAAACAAAACAGTTCCTTCTTATCATTTCATTATTTCTATTTTTTATTAGTCCTACTAATGCACAAGAATTCACTAAGCATAGCATCAAAATGGGTTTTGGTTTTGGTGCTTCTATGTTTGACGAAGGAGAGGGAATGGGTGTTTTACATTCAATAGGCTACCAGCAACAATTACGAAATGAAAGAGCAAGAATTAATTATAATCTTATATATGGGCGTTATAAGTCTGGTTCTATTAGCGATGTTCCTGATCAGTTTTTTAATTCTATTTCATTTCAAACTCTTTTGTATTTCGATTTGATACGCATTCAGTCTTTTTCAGTTATTATGGGTGCCGGTGGATTTTTGAATTATGCAACAGGGTTGACAGGAACAGGAGGTGATCCGGGTCGAAGATCATCAGACTATTTTCAGGCTTTTCATATTGGTGCATGTACTTCACTAGGTTTTAGAGTTTCTAATACAAAGAAAAGAATGGGTTTTACAGTTTTGCCAATGGCTTTAAGCAGAGGCACAAAAGATTTTCTTGAGCTTACTCCTAAATTTGAATTAGAATTTAAATTTTGAAGTTTTAGCATAAAGTAGTTTGTTCAATTCATTTTTAATCTAAAAGTATTCTTATTTATTAGAATTGATACATTGAATTAAAACAAAAAGTCCACAATGTAGGTTGTGGACTTTGTTTGTTACGTAAATCGAATATCAATACGCTCTTACCATTTTTCCATCTAAATAATTCATGAAGGATTTATTGGCTACTCCCATGCCACCGCGTGTTGGGTAGTTGCCTGTAAAATACCAATCGCCTATATGGTTGGGTATCGCTTTGTGTAAGTTCTCAACGGTTTGGAAAACAACAGATAATTCTGCTTTCATTTCTACTGGTTTTACAATGGAAGAAATCTTAGCTGAAATTTCTTCATCTGTAAATTGACTGTATAAGTGTTGAACATAATTGGCAAACTCTTGCTGGCTTACCGATTTGTTACATTTCTCATAGACTTCATCCAATAAAAATTCTTTGCCATTTTCTTTCAGCAATTCGCGCATGGCTCTGAAAGCCACAAACTCACCCATCTTACTCATATCAATGCCATAGCAATCAGGATAACGAATTTGCGGACAAGAAGAAACGACTACTATTTTTTTCGGATTTAGCCTATCTAGCATTTTTAAAATACTTTTCTCAAGCGTTGTACCACGTACAATTGAATCATCGATTACAACTAATGTATCGATTCCTTTTCGAATAACTTCATACGTTGTATCGTACACATGCGAAACCATTTCATCGCGGTGTTCGTCATCCGCAATGAAAGTACGCATCTTTACATCTTTCAACACTATTTTTTCTATGCGCGGCCTGAAGGTGAGAATGTCTTCGATATCATCAACCGTTGGTTTACCTTCTAATAAAATTTCTTTTTGTTTTTGAATCAGGTAATCTTCGATGCCGGCCATCATTCCATAAAAGGCTGTTTCGGCAGTATTAGGAATGTAAGAGAAAACTGTATTTTTTAAATCGAAGTTGATAGCTTTTAAAACCTGAGGCACCAACAATTTACCCAATTGTTTTCTTTCTCTGTATATATCCGGGTCGTTACCTCGGCTGAAATAAATGCGTTCGAAACTACATGATGTTTTTTTACCAGGTGTAAGAATTTGATGTTGTTCAAAATCACCATTCTTATTGATAACCAAAGCGTGGCCAGGTTTTATTTCTTCAATCTGATTATAGTTGATATTGAATGCTGTTTTGATAGCTGGTTTTTCTGAAGCGATAACAACTACTTCATCATCAGCATAAAAATAAGCAGGACGAATACCATTCGGGTCGCGCACGACAAAGGCAGAACCGGAACCAGTTAAACCTGCCATAGCATAACCACCATCAAAATCTTTGCATGCTCTTCTCAGCACACGTTCAATTTCAATTTCATTTTCAATGATTTCAGAAATTTCTTTGTTGCTGTATTGGTCTTTGTATTTTTCGAAAAGGCTTTGTACTTCTTCATCTAAAAAGTGTCCGATTTTTTCCATCACCGTAACAGTATCTACCTTTTCTTTCGGATGTTGCCCTAGTTGAACAAGGATATCGAACAACTCATCATTGTTGGTCATGTTAAAATTTCCTGCCATAACCAAGTTGCGACTTCGCCAATTATTTTGTCGCAAGAAAGGATGAACATTTTCAATGCTATTTCTACCATGTGTACCGTAGCGTAAATGACCGAGCCACAACTCTCCGGTAAAAGCAACATTTTCTTTTAGCCAGGAATCATCTTTAAATTTTGCCTTTCCTTCTTTTTGTGCTTTCTTATATTTTTTGCTGATTTTTCTGAATAGGTGAGCAACCGGTTGTTGCTTGATGGAGCGGTATCTGCTTATGTAACGATGCCCTGGCTCCACATCAATTTTAATATTGGCTATGCCTGCGCCATCTTGCCCTCTGTTGTTTTGTTTTTCCATGAGGATATACATCTTATTCATGGCGTAAGTGGGGCCATATTTTTCGATGTAATAGGATAATGGCTTACGCAAGCGGATCATGGCAATTCCGCATTCGTGTAAAATTTCGTCTGTCATGGCAGGGCTTATCTTATGGCAAAGTTAAAGCTATTCAGCCAACCCATCAACATAGAAGGGAATAAGAATAAACTGATTAGCAATAATGCCAAAACCAAAGCTAAAACTGGAAAGTTCCGCTGCTTTTTTGATGTCGTTTCGGTTTGTAAAGCAGTATTTTCTTCTTTTAAGAAAGCGAAATACGGTATTTTGATATAGTAGAAGAGTGCAAGAGCCGTGTTGATGATGCCGACAATGAGTAAGTTGAGCCAAAGTGCACTAGGTCTTACCTGATATTGCTCCCATAATTGAGTGAAAATCAAAAATTTTCCTGTAAAGCCTGCTGTTGGAGGCAAGCCGGCTAAAGCAATTAAACCCACGCTCGCGAAGAAAATCCACCAAAAGTATTTTTTTCCTTTTCCGGCATAGTCCTCTATTTTCTCTATTCCATTTTTCTCAGCGTGAAGTATCAATAAGAAAACACAGTAATTACCTAATACAAAAACGATGGAGTAGAACAGCACGACAGGTAAATTTTGTAAATCAAAATTGAGAATAGCCATCAACAAAAAACCAGATTGAGCAATAGATGAGTAAGCCATCATGCGCCTGGCATTTTTTTGTCGGAGTGCACTGAGGTTACCAACCAATAAAGTAAAAAGTGAGAGGTAGGCAATCAACACAGACCATCTTACTCCGTAACGTGTTTGTATATGGTAACAAACAAATAATAAAGCTCCGGTTGCTGCAATTTTAGGAACAACGGAAAGGATGGCCACTACTGAAGCGGGCGCACCTTCGTACACATCTGGCGACCAAGCATGAGCAGGAGCTACATTGATTTTAAAAAGTAATCCACCTAACAATAAGCAAACTGCTATGAATAGAATAGCGTGTTGGTTCAATTGAATCTGTTCGTTAAAAGCGGCATCATAAAAGTTGAAAGTACCCGTTATGCCATATAACCACGAGATGCCATAAAGCATTAACGCTGATATAAAGGATCCAAAAACAAAATATTTGATAGAGGCTTCGAAATTCTTTTTCTCTCTTTGAAAAGCAGCGAGCAAATAACCTGGTATGGCAATTAATTCCAAGCTGATAAAAAATATCAACCAATTGGCAGATAAGCACAGAAGATGACATCCTAATAAAATGCTTAGCAATAAAATCAAGAATACGGTTTCATCTTTTCGTATGTAAGGTATGCTGATGAGTAAACCAATCAACATAGCAACATCACAAACCAATATGAAAAGGAAAGCGGGTGCATGTTGTACTAATTGCCCATGAAATAAATAGATGGGATTTGAATACGTAGAAAGTTTGGATAAAATCAAAACGATAGAGAAGAGAATAGCAAGAATGGATATCGTCCAGACTACTGGTTTTCTTGTTGATGGTTTAAAAAGAATAGTAAAAACCAGCAACACAATTCCTATAGCCAAAATAATTTCAGGTAGAATAAAAGATAAACTCAATTCACTCAGTTGTATTTTTTCTGCTAATCCCGTCATATCACAAACTGATTGCTGAAGCTGGAAAAACAACTGACATCCATTGTTCAATAAATGGATTGATGTATTGTAAAATTACTTGAGGAAATAAACCCAATACAAAAACAAGAATGGCAAGCGGAACGAGCGTCATTTTTTCTTGTAAACTCAGGTCAGTAAAGACAGATTTTTCTATGGACAAAGAAGTATGAAAAGTTCCCATGAACATGCGTTGGATGGTCCATAAGTAATAGCCAGCACTTAATAAAATGCCAACCAATGCCAGCATTGGGAAAACAAATGGGATGATAGCTTGCGAACCTCCTGCCATAAATGCCCCCGTTAAAACAAAAAACTCTGCCATAAAACCAGATAACCCGGGCATGCCAAGTGAAGCAAAAAAGGCAATCAATACAAATGAAAAATAAACAGGCATTACTTGGTGCAAACCGGAGTAGTGAGCAATTTTTCTATCATGTGTACGTACATATAAAACTCCGGCTAGTAAGAATAACATAGCAGAAATAAAACCATGACTCACCATTTGGTAGATAACTCCTGCGATACCTTCTGCTTGTGCTGAGGCCAATCCTAACAACACAAAACCCATGTGAGAGATAGAAGAATAAGCAATTAACTTCTTTAAATCTTTTGATGCCAATGCACACCACGCACCATATACGATGGATACTACACCTACTAAACCAACCCAGAAACTAAGTTGCAAGGCTTCTGAAGGAAACACAGGATATGCAATGCGTAATAATCCATAGCCACCAATTTTTAAAAGAATGGCTGCTAGAATAACTGAAATAGGAGTGGGCGCTTCAACGTGTGCATCGGGTAGCCAAGTATGAAAGGGAAACATTGGTAACTTAATGCCGAAGCCTATGAATAAAAATATGAAAGCCCATGTTCTCAGTGACAATCCACCTATACCACTAACGTTATTAGGATGAAGCAAGGCATCAGCTTGTAATAAATTGGATTGCTGCGCCATATCGAAACTAAAGGAATAAACCGTTGGGTTAGCGCCTTGTCCGTAACTCATGTACAAAGCAATTAACACAACCAAGATCAGCAAAGAGCCCAATAAAGTATAAAGAAAAAATTTGATACTTGCGTACTCTCTTCTTTTGCCTCCCCAAATGCCGATTAAAAAATACATGGGTAATAGCATAAACTCGAAGAAGAGATAGAACAGCAGAAAATCTTGCGCCATAAAAGAACCCATGATAGACGCATTGAGTAATAACAATAAACTGAAGTATCCTTTTTTCTTGTTAGTAATTTCTTGTGAAGCGAAAGTAGCCATCAACAAAACAAGGATAGACATACCAATAATCGGTAAACTCAAACCATCTAATAGTAAGTGATAATGGGTTTGAAGAACACCACTCTTGCCTAAAGGTAAAGTAAACCAATTTACTTTTTCGCTTAAATAGATTGTGTTCGAGTTTAAAGAAGTTTGGAAAAAAATGACACCGAATAGTAGAACTTGCAACAGACCTACTACCAAGGCTATGCGTTTAAATAACTTATCGCCATTAACCAATAAGATAAGCAAGGCTCCCAGTAATGGAATTAAAATCAATAATGTTAATAACGGTAGTTCCATTTTAGAATAAAACCCAAATTATAAATAATACAGCTGTAAATAAAAACCAAAATAAATAATGTTGCACATATCCACTTCTGCTCACTCTTACCCAACCACCTAGTGTATAGCTTGCTTTGTAAGTCATGCGTACGAATCCATCTACCAACCAATAATCTAAAAAGCTGATGATATGACTAAATAATACAGTCGCAAAAGCCATAGCATGAATAAATCCATCAATCCATTTTTTTTCTATGGATAAAAGTAAATTTCCGATTAAGAGAGTTGGTTGAACAATCAACTTTTGTTGCAAGTCATCTAAGGCAAAGCCTTGCAGCAAGAGTCGATTAGGTGAGTTGCTTATTTCTCTGCTATTGAAATAGCGAAATGCAAAAAAGAACAAAATTGGAATGAACAGCGTGCTGCCGATGGTTAACCAAACAGGTGTTATAAATTTTGTTTTTGAAAAGAAATAAAAATCCGCATGGAATGGATTAATATTGATGATCCACCAAAAACTTGCGATACTTAACACAATAAGTGGAAATAAGAAAACTCGTTTTTTCTCTGATGCAGCTGAATTAAAGTTCTCTTTTCTCTTATTGAAGAAGGTATAAACAATCAAACGGGTAGTATAGATAACCGTTATAGTAGATGTCAGGATAATAAATACAAAATAAAATATTGATAATGAGTTTGTGCTATTCCAGGCTTGGGTTAATAAGTATTCTTTCGATAAAAACCCTGATGTGAAAGGAATGCCACATAATGCTAAACTAAAAATTAGAATGGTGTAAAAGGTATATGGATAACTTTTGTAAAGCGCTCCTAAATTGCGTATATCTTGAGCGTTAGTTTCTCTATTTACTCTATTATCCTTTAAATAATGAATTAAAGCGCCTACGCCCAAAAACAATCCAGCCTTAAAAAAAGCATGACTCACCATGTGCAAGATTGCCGCTTGCGGACTTGCAATTCCAACAGCTGCCATGATCAAACCCAATTGAGATATAGTAGAGTAAGCCAATATTTTCTTTACATCAAATTGTTGTGTGGCTGCCAGCGCTCCTAGAAAGGCTGTTAAACTACCGATAGTGGTAAGACCATGTAATACGGATAAAGGTAAAATAGGAGATAGCCTGATCATCAAATACACACCGGCAATAACCATGGTGGCAGCGTGTATCAGTGCCGAAACAGGAGAAGGTCCAGTCATGGCGCTCGGCAACCAATTCATTAAAGGAAATTGTGCTGATTTTGCCAGAACACCTAAAAGTAACATCCAGCCCACCAGTTGAGGTAAAGTTTGTTGGCTATCGATGATTTCATTGAGATTGAACGATTGATAGTAAGCAAACATCAATATAAAAGCACTGAGCAAAAGCAAATCACTTAAGCGATTCAAAAGCATGGCTTTTAAGGATGCGAAACCTGCTTCTGTTTTTTCTCTGTAAAAACCTATTAAAAGATAGGAAGCAAGTCCTAGACATTCCCATGCTAAAAAGATAACAATCAAATTACCGGAACAAACAAAAAGCAACATGGAGGCTGTGAAGAATAGCAAACCATTAAAATAACGCGACAAAGATTTTTCATGGGCCATGTAACCAATAGAAAAAACATGCACCAAAAATGAAATGATACTCACTACTGGCAATAGCAAGATGCTATCCTGATTGATGTAATAATTAAAATCGATAGTAAAGTTTTGCAGCTTAAACCAAATCAAACTAGTTTCTATTTGTGTTTCGTGCTGACTGATAAAAAAGAAAACCAATATATTGATGATGAATAAAACTAGCGTTGATATATACGCAACATATTTTTTCAACCATAGATTCATTAACATACCAGCAAAAGGTAAGCAACAAATTAGCGACACAAGAATAAAAGATTGACTCATGCTTGTTCTTTTAAATCTTGAATGGAACTGGGTGTGATGGTTTTATATTGTCTAGCTACCTGAATCATGATCGCAACGCCACAAGCTGTTTCACATATAGCTATGGCCATGATGAATAACGTTGTTGTTTGTCCGTTTACATTTTGAGGATACAAATGATTGAACGCAACTAAATTTAAATTGACTGCATTTAAAATCAGTTCTATTCCAATCAAAATAAATAATAAACTTTTTCGGGTTAACACCAACGCGGTGCCAATGGCAACCAACACAATAGCAGTATAAATGAGATAAGTCGGATTCATGATTGTGTGTGATTGGTTTTTCCAGCTATGAAGGCTACACCAATAAAAATGCTAAGCAACAAAATACCTGTTACTTCAAAGGGTAACGCAAAATCACTTAACAACTCAAAACTAAGTTTTTGTACATCGTTCTTAACTTTTACTTCGGTTGGTAATTTTTTTACGACTTGTGTAGCATATAGTAGAAGTGAACCTAACACTAAGGCAATACCCATACCGGAGAAAATTTGTGTATAGGCAACTTTCGTAAAACTGAAACCTTTCTTATCTGATAACATAATACCAAAAATGAATAACACTGCTACACCTCCGGCATAGATAAGAATTTGAGAAACACCACTCAATTCTGCTTGCATCAAAATAAATAAACCGGCAACACTCAACATCACTACCAATAAAAGCAATACTGCGTATAAAATTTGCCTCACAAATAATAGAGCAAAAGCAGAGGCTAAGGTTAAGAAAATAAAAAAGTAATAAACAAACTGAATCATGCTTGTGGGGTTGAACTACCGGGTGGTTTTATTTTAGGTTTAAACACAGGCTTGATAGCTTTTGGTTTATCGCTTGGTTGGTTGGGTTGATTTGCATTATTTTCTTCAGCAATAGCAGGAGTTTGTTTGGCACTTTCTTTAGCAGCCTGGTGTTCGCTCCATGCTTTTTGCTTTGCATCAATTTCTTCAGCACTCATTACTGCAAATGCAAAATTATGCTCTTTAATGTTGGTAACGCTGTAATCAAAATCAGGCGTCATGGTTAGGCATTCAGTAGGACAAACTGTAGTACACAAACCACAGAAACAACATTTAGCCATGTCGATGTCAAACTTCGCAGCGTAAATTCTTTTAGAAGTTCCATCAGAGGTTTTGCCAATCACTTCAGGGGATTTTATCGGTTCGATGGTGATACAATCAACCGGACACACAACTGCACATTTATCGCACACAATACAATCATCAATTTCATTGTGTAATTGATATCTTCCAACATCTGGTATGGGAATTTCAACATGTGGATAGGAAATGGTTGCTGTACCTTCTGCTCTCTGGAAATAATCAACATCGCGAATATCTCTTGGCTGACCTTTTTTCAAAACGGTCTTCATCTGTTTCCAGGTGAGGTATAAACCTTGTCTGACAGATTGTGTTGCCGATAAAAGATCTTTCCAATACTTCATAATTCAAAATAAACAACAATAAATGAATTTCGTTACGCTTTCAATTGAATTTCACATCTTTCATTTGCTAATAATTCTTCTGCTTTATCTAAATGTACAGCCGAGTTTGCATCATCCATCTGTTGTTTTATGTTTTGTTTGATTTCCTTCATGTGCAAAGCTTCGATAAAGCGTTTTACTTCTTCTTGGTTTTGCAATAATAAAGGAGGAACAAGAGCAGGTTTATCATCATCACCTTTCGCTACCATGGTGAAATAACAGGAGTTAGTGTGTTTGATTTTCCCTGTTTTAATTTGTTGCGCTTCCACTCGAATGCCAATCACCATCGATGTTTTACCAACGTAATTAACGGATGCTTTCAAGGCAACTAATTCACCGACTTCAACAGGTTGTAAAAACTCCACTTTATCAACTGTAACGGTTACGCAATAGGTGCCGGCATGTTTTGAGGCAGTAGCATACGCTACTTTATCCATCAAGGATAATAAAATACCACCATGGATTTTACCTCCGAAGTTAGCATAGGAGGGAATCATCAGTTCTGTAATGGTAGTTTGAGAATAGGAAACAGGTCTGGCTTGCATAATACTGTTTTAGCTGATGTAATTTACAAATCGTTTGCTGCTTCTGATATTTTTTTCTTGATCTGATTACGTAAGCGAATAAATAAAGCGATGGCCACTAAGGTTAAACCAATCAATAAACCCATCCAAATGCCGCTCGCGCCCCAGTCAGCGTAAAAGGCTAGCCAATAACCAAGAGGCAAACCAATAATCCAATAAGAAATAAAAATGAGAACAGAAGGAATTTTTACATCTTGTAAACCGCGTAAGGCTCCCGCACAAACAACTTGAAGTCCATCCGACAGTTGAAAAAATCCTGCTATAATCATAAGCGGGGCTGCCATTTCAATTACTGCCCAATCATTCACATATAAGCTTGGTAAAAAATACCGACCAATAAAAAAAACAAATGCAAAAACACCCATTAATGTTAAAGCCATTCCAACTAAGCTATAAGCTGCTAATCGTAAATCGTGCCATGCATTTTTTCCAATAGCATTTCCCAATCGGATAACTGCCGCTGCGCCTAATCCACTGGTTGTCATGTAACTGATGGCTGCTAAGTTGATAGCAATTTGATGCGCTGCCAAGGCATTTGTTCCAATCCATCCCATCATCACAGCACTAAAATCGAAGGCTGCTACTTCAAAAATAAATTGAAGTCCTGCAGGCAAACCGATGTGCAACATGTTTTTAAACAATTGAGCATCAAAACTTTTTAAGATGAAGATGCCGCGGTATGCTTTCAATTTCGAATGGAAAAACACGTACAGCGCAATTCCCGCTGCCATAAAAATTCTGGAAATCAAAGTGGCGTAACCTGCACCTGTCAACCCCATCGGCTCAAAACCGAAATGCCCGTAAATGAAAGTGTAATTCAATAAAACGTTCAGCAAATTAGCAGCAATGATGATGTAAAGCGATAAATAAGTGAGCGACAAACCATCAGAAAATTGTCTGAAACTTTGAAAGATTAGCGTTGGAATTAAAGAGAACGTGATGATTTCTAAATATGGAACAGCTTGGTTAACTACTTCATCTGGTTGATCTAGATGAAAAAGAAGATTGCTCCCGGCCATTACACCTAAAACCAAAAACAAACTCACTAAAAAATTGATAACAAAACCATGTCTGAAAACAGACACGATTTTATTCACATCTTTTTTTCCATCGGCTTCCGCCACTAAGGGAGTGATGGCATAAGAAACACCTATGCCAAAAACCAACAAAACATTGAATGTAACGTTGGCTAAAGATGCACCAGCCAGTGGAGTGGCACCCACTCTTCCCACCATCACATTATCGGTAACACCCATTGCTATGTGCCCGAGTTGACTCAACATCACAGGCAAAGCAATCTTAATGTTACTTTGTATATGTTCTTTTAAAGTCATGATTCAATTTTGTTTAATAAGATGGCTGCTTTCAAAATGCCGGCAACACTCATCGAATCGGTTATCTTTCCTTCCATTACCATCTTGAAAGCTTCAGTAAAAGGTAATTTCTTTACTTGCAAATCGGCTTCGCTTTCTTCTAATTGATTATCACCAAATTGTAAATCAGTTGCTAAAAAAATAAAGCCTTCTTCATCGGTTACAGAATTGGATGTATGAAAACGCATGAGCAATTGCCACGTATTGGCTTCAATGCCCGTTTCTTCTTTTAATTCTCTTTTGGCTGATGTAAGCACATCAATGTGCAAGGGTCCGCCACCTTCAGGAATTTCCCAGCTCCATTCGTTAAGTGTATAGCGAAACTGACCGACTAACCAAGTGTTACCTTCTGCATCTATCGGTACAATGCCAATGGCTTTATTTTTGAAATGAACTTTGCCATAAATGCCTTTACCACCTCCAGGATTGATAACCTGATGTTCCTCCAAACGAATCCATTTGTTATCGTAGATGGTTTGTTGATCAAGCGTAACCCATTTATTTTCCATGCATCAATTTTTAGCAAGTCGCAAAGGTAAATAACTTATCTTTCGGCTGTGTTAAATCTTTTTTATTCATCTGATAAAATAGAAGCCGGCTGCGATGAAGTAGGTCGTGGTTGTTTGGCAGGACCTGTAGTTGCTGCCGCTGTGATTTTACCAAAAAGTTGCGAGATTGAAGGGTTAACAGATTCAAAAAAATTATCAGAATCACAGAGAATAAAGTTAGAACCCGAGATTAAAAAACTTGCGTTAGCTTGGGCTATATCGGAAGTATCTCCGGCTGAAATAGATGCCATCAATATTTTACAGGCAACGTATAAAGCCATGCATTTGGCCGTAAAACAATTGAAAAAAAAACCTGAATTGTTACTGATTGATGGCAACCGATTTAAACCCTTTAAAGATATTCCACATGTATGCATCATTAAGGGAGATAGTCAATACCTATCTATTGCGGCTGCTTCAGTTTTAGCGAAAAATTATAGAGATAAGTTGATGAAAAATTTACATCAGCATTATCCGAACTATGGATGGAATAAAAATGTTGGCTATCCAACAGTAGAGCATAGAACAGGAATTGAAAAATTTGGCGTTACACCCCATCACAGATTGAGTTTTCAACTCTTGAAAAAACAATTGGATTTATTTGAATAGTATAAGAGAATTATGTGTTTGATATTTTTTGGCATACAACAACATCCGGATTACAAGTTAATTGTAGCTGCCAATCGCGATGAGTTTTATAACCGACCCACTTTACCTGCACAATGGTGGGATGAAAAAGAGGTTTTAGCCGGAACCGATATTGAAGCGGGAGGCACTTGGATGGGTATTCATAAAAATGGAAAGATTGCCTGGGTAACAAACTACCGCGATTTAAAAAATTTGAAAGAGGTAGCGCCATCGCGTGGAAAACTGGTTTCTGATTTCTTAGAAAATAATGATTCTGCGCATGATTATCTCGAAAAACTGCTACCTCACGCATCAACTTACAATGGTTTTAATTTAGTGGTCGGTAATGTAAATGAACTTTGGTACGCTTCTAATTATAAAGAAGGTTTTGAAAAAATAACGGAAGGTGTACATGGTTTAAGCAATGCTTTACTCAATACTCCTTGGCCTAAAGTAGAAAGCGGAAAGCAAGAATTTTCGGAATTGATAAGCAATAAAGAATTATCAATCGAAGATTTGTTTTCGCTCCTAAAGAATGAAAATAGAGCGAATGATAATCAACTGCCGAATACGGGAATCGGAATTGAACGAGAAAGGGTATTATCTTCTCGCTTTATTAAAAGTCCGGGATATGGAACGCGTTGTTCAACTATAATATTAATCAATCAGCACAACGAAGTAAACTTTATTGAACGAACATACGATTTAATCACGTTCGACTATACGGAGAAAACCTATCAATTTATTTGTGAGGGCTAATGATATGAAGAAAAACAAAAAGCCATCGCTACCTTTTGCACTCAAAGCCATTCAGTTTCTATATCCTAAGGTAGAATTTATTTCATCTTACCTGGCGGCTAAGTGGTTTATTCATTTGTTTTTTAGTCCGATTAAATACAAACCCACACACAAAGAAATTGAAGCGCTTACTAAGGGAAAATCGTATTTTATAGAGGTTGAAAACAAGAAAATTCATGTTTGTAGTTGGGGCGAAGGACGTGCAGTTTTAGCTGTACATGGTTGGGCAGGCAGAGGTACGCAATTTAGAAAAATGATAGAACCCCTTAATCAGGCAGGTTTTAAATTAGTAGCGATTGATGGCCCCGCACATGGTAAAAGTGATGGAAACAAAACGGAAATCAGAGAATTTGCTCGCGTTATTTCCACTATTTATCAACAAGAAAATGCGTGTGCGATTATCGCTCATTCTTTTGGCGGAGTAGCTAGTTTATATGCGATTAGCGAAGGATTACAAAATAAAATCCAAATCAATATTGCCAGCCCAACTATTGGCGAAGAAATCATCCAAACATTTTTGAAAGCATTAAAAGCATCCCAAGATATTGGCAAGCGTTTTAGGACTTACATCATACAAAAAACAGATCAACCTTTCGAGTATTTCTCAGCGTTATCCATTATCAAAAGAATACCCATCGAATTGAATCTTTTGCTTGTTCATGATTTGGCCGACCCCGAAGTTTCCATCGAACACCCAAAAGCTTTGCGCTCGGTTTACCCTTCGGCTGAGTTATTGCAAACGAATGGGTTAGGGCATAATCGTATACTAAAGGATGACGAAGTGATTCAACGAATTGTAACATTCATCAGGCAAAAAGCGTCAATAGAAAAATAATAGAAAGAATATGTAATTTTTAGTTAATTCTTCTACCTATTTAACAATTCATTTATCATAATTAAAAGAGTATTTAAAATATCGATAATATAGCCACGGACAAGCACATGAAAATCATCGAAACGCACCACATTTCCAGAGAATATAAAATGGGAACCAACTTGGTAAAAGCTTTACAAGATATTTCCATTTCAGTAGATAAAGGTGAATATGTAGCCTTTATGGGTCCATCAGGTTCTGGTAAATCGACTTTGATGAACATTGTGGGTTGTTTAGATACACCCAGCAGCGGCACTTACATTCTGAATAATCAAGTGGTAAGCGAAATGACAGAAAATGAATTGGCCGTTGTGCGCAATAAAGAAATCGGTTTCGTGTTTCAAACTTTTAATCTTTTGCCAAGAGCCAGTGCACTGGAAAACGTAGCTTTGCCTTTGATTTATGCCGGTTATGGAAAATCAGACAGAGAAGACATGGCGATGGAAGCGTTGAAAAATGTAAACCTTGAAGATCGTTGGCACCATAAGCCTAACGAACTTTCTGGTGGACAAAGACAACGTGTTGCTATTGCTCGTGCATTAGTAAATAATCCATCCATCATACTAGCTGATGAACCAACGGGTAACCTCGATTCGAAAACCTCTTATTCCATCATGAATTTGTTTCAGGAGTTACACGATAAAGGAAACACCATCATCATGGTTACACACGAAGATGATATTGCACATTACGCCCACCGCATCATCCGATTAAAAGATGGATTGATAGAGTGGGATAGAAAAAATGAAAACGTAAACAGGGGAGAACCCATTCATGGTTGAAATTGAGCAATAAAAATGGTTTTATCTTTATTTTCAAGTAGATGCAAGGGTATTGCATCTTTTTTTGTTTAATTATCGGCTGCTTTCGAAACTATAACGGGGAATATTAACTTATAAAATATTCCCTTTATTAAATAATGAAGCTGTTACAATTGTATCAGCTTTAATTATTTTAATTTAGTTAATCTTTTTATTACCATCAAAAATTCAAGTATGAAAATCTAGACCAAAACCGGAGATAAAGGAACCACCGCTTTATTCGGAGGAAAAAGAGTAGCCAAAAATGATTTGCGTGTAGAAGCTTATGGCACAATAGACGAATTGAATTCTTGGTTGGGGCTTTTGCGCGATCAGCCCATTAATACAATCAGACAAAATTTACTTATTCAAATTCAAAATGATTTATTTGTTATCGGATCAATCCTCGCAACAGAACCAGGTAACGAAAAAGTAAAAATACCTTCCCTAAAACCAGAACATATCCTTGATTTAGAAAAGGCAATGGATCAAATGGACGCTTCATTGCCACCTATGCGATTTTTCGTATTACCGGGAGGTCATCCTATAGTCTCTCATTGCCATATCGCCAGAACAGTTTGCAGAAGAGCAGAGCGCAATGTTTTAAGCTTACATCAACAAGAAACAGTACCAGATATGGTATTGCAATACATCAATCGGCTTTCCGATTACCTATTTGTTTTGTCTCGCAAGTTAACACAAGAATTACAAGCTCCGGAGGTTCCTTGGAAGGCAGAAATTTAATATCTGATTCCTAACAATTGTTAGGCTAATTAATTTTTATCTCTTAAATTTCGCCATCTAATCAATGATTATGGTGGCAACAGAGAACATTTCTATTCAGAAAACCAAAGTAAGTAGAATTAGCGAAGTGGATTTTAACAATATTCCATTTGGTAAAATTTATACTGATCACATGTTTCTGGCTGATTATAAGAATGGTGAATGGCAAAATCTAAGAATCATACCTTATGGTTATATGCCTATTAGTCCTGCAACACCTGCACTGCATTACGGCCAATCTATTTTCGAAGGATTAAAGGCAATAAAAACCGATAAAGATGAAATTCTCATCTTCCGTCCGCAAGACAACTGGAAAAGGCTCAATATATCGGCACATAGAATGTGTATGCCCCACCTTCCTGAAGAAATTTTTATGGAAGGTTTAAAAACCTTAATATCCCTGGATAGCAATTGGATTCCCCAAGCAGAAGGTAGCTCTTTGTATATCCGACCGTTTATGTATTCTGCTGATGAATACATTGGGATTCGACCGTCAGAAAATTTCACCTTTCAAATTATTCTTTGTCCTGTTGGTGCCTACTATTCCACTCCGGTAAAAGTGAAAGTAGAATCGCATTATACGCGTGCAGTGGCAGGAGGCACTGGGTTTGCTAAAGCAGGAGGTAACTACGGTGGTGCTATATATCCGGCTAAACTTGCGCAAGACAAAGGATACCATCAACTTATCTGGACAGATGGCGTTGAACATAAATACATCGAAGAATCCGGAACAATGAATGTTATGTTTGTGATGAACAACAAACTTATTACACCAGCATTGAGCGACTCTATATTAGCAGGTATCACACGAGATAGTGTTTTAAAGTTAGCGCAACACTTGGGAATAGAAACAGAAGAAAGAAAAATTTCTGTACAGGAGTTGCGCGAAGGTTTAGAAAAAGGAACAGTAACCGAAGCCTTTGGTGCAGGACCAGCAGCTACTATCGCACACATTGAATTGATTGGCTTCGATGATCGTGATTTTGTTCTACCTCCTGTTGCAGAAAGAAAAATAGCTAATCAAATTTACCAATCCTTGGACGCCATTAAGAGAGGTTCGTCACAAGATGTTTTCAATTGGTTAGTGAAGTGGTAAATTACTAATTAAAGGTTTTACGTTAATAAAATAAAACTCAAATTGAAAGTCAGGCATATATAGCTTGACTTTTTTAATTTGCATTTTTGACATTTCTAAGTAAATAGATGTTGCACTTTTAATTTTACTAAATGGAAATCCTCAGCGTTTGAGCCTTTAAAGATTAAGATTGAAAGCTATTCTTAAAAAATCTGAACAAATAAAATCATTTAATGAACTTTAAATGTCTTTAAAACTCTTTATCATTTATTCTTACAAGTTTCTTTTAGTATTGTTCACACAATAATTGCCTACACAAGAAATTAGGTCGCCTAAATTTTAAAATTATGACGACATAATTTTTAACTCAATCCCTTTCTATTTTTGTTTTATTATTAGTTGCTTGTTCAGAACATGCGGAGCCTGAACAAAAGTTAAACACGCAGCAATTACCCCAAACACAAAATAATTCTGCGCGCCTAGCCAATGGGGATGTTTTTGATGGCACTGAAGGGGCTCCTATAGAACTAAAGTTAGCTGCTGAATGGACACATCGTTGGCAAGCAGAAAACCCTAAAGGAGCAAGGGCTTATTTTTCTGGACGTGAAACTTTACAAGCCATACTGGCGCAAGAAGGAAGTGTTGGTATCAGATTTTACCATGGCATTGATGAAAAGGGAAATCGCGAATTAGTCTTAGTTGGTGTGAATGCAAAAGGAGAAGATTTATTACCAAGTACAAAGGGCAGAACTTCTGTAACTGAGTATTCCGTTTACGATGCAGTTGTACCTTGCCCAGGTACATGTCCACCAACAGGTAGTGATGATTTGAATTAATCTTCAGATTTTGAAAACATTTTATATACTTGCTTTTATATCTTCGGCATCAGCTATTTTGCCAATAGCTACAAAAGTTTCTTTTACAAGGAGACCTTTATGCATTTATGATAGTTTAATTATACTCTCCCTTGCTTCTATATCCACAGATATTATAAGTTATGAATACCACTTAATTACCAAAAATAATTGGCCATTTATAAACTTGTTTCTCATCTTACAAATTTTGGTTTTGTTTTCAATATTGTTTTCTTTCAATAAAAAGATATGGGCTTTAATATTTGTCTTCTTTTTTATCTGCTTTGCAGGATATAACTATTATTGGGAATTCAATCAGAAATCATTAAATGCTGAAACCAACTTTGTGGGTTCAGTATTTTTAATTGCTTTTACTTTTGATTGTTATAATAAAATCATGAAAGAATTGCCAGTGAAGCATCTTTACGACCATCCCATTTTTTGGATAAGTTGTGGAGTTCTTTTTTATTATACCTGCGTATTTTTCCCTTATATTTTTAACAATCAGTTTTTAGAATTAAACTTGATGGATTTTCAATCACAGTGGACACTCCATAATATTTTGAATATTGTTAAAAATGTTTGCCTTGCTTTAGCCATATGGACGAATTACAGAATGCGTCTACTGTAGGTGGTATCCTCATTGGTGTCATTTCTATTTTATTAGTCTTAGCGGGTATTATTGGCCTAGTATATTATTACCGAGTAAAGAAAGCAGATTTAACAGCGCATTTAAATAACTTAGAGTTAGATAAACAGCAGCAATTGCTTGAACTTGAAATCAGAAGTCAGGAAGTAGTACGCGAAAGAATCAGTGGCGACTTACATGATTCTATGGGTTCATTGTTGTTTGCTACTAAAGTAAGCGCTGCTTTCTTACAAACATTTATTAAAGGTAATCCAGAAGCAGAAGAAATAAACAATGAGATTATTGAGAACATGAATAAAGGCATGGTCTATATTCGTGAACTCGCCTTAGAAATTGCGCCAACTACATTTACAAACAAAGGATTATCTCAGAGTATTCATGATTTTTGTTTGAAGATGAATTCGAGACAGTTAACCATTCAATTAAGTGAAACAGGAAATAAATTTATTTGGAATTGCGAACGTGCCTTGCAAGTATACCGCATCTTTCAGGAATTGATGTATAATTCTTATAAACATTCTGGTACTGATAAAACTTTAGTTTTCACAAATTGGGGCCATGAAAAATTTGAGATTAGAGTTATTGATTATGGAATAGGACTTACCAGCGTTGAGTCTTCTAACGGTTTAGGATTTTGGAATATTAAAATACGTGTTCGACATTTAGATGGTGATTTTACAATAGTTAATAATTTTAATGAACCAGGAACAACTGCTACAGTTGTAATTCCTTATTGATAGCTAATGGAAAAGCGTAAGTTTAAAGTTTACCTTGCAGATGATCATACTTTCGTAAGAAAGGGTATGACTAGGCTGTTAAAAACTTTCGAAAGAGTTGCTGAAGTAAAGGACGCACAAAACGGAAAAGAATTAATCGATTTAATAAAAATTAATTTACCAGACATTGTAATCCTTGATGTAGAAATGCCGGTGATGAATGGCATTAACACTGCAAAATATATTAATACACATTTTGAAGCAGTAAAGATGTTAGTGCTAACTATGCACACAGATGCCATCATCATCCATGAGTTACTTGAAAATGGTGTTCATGGTTTTTTAAACAAGGATAGTGATACGCTAGAAGTTGAGCGAGCTTTGTATGATATCATCGATAACGACTTCTATGTAAATAATAAAGTTGGTCGCTTACTGAGTACGCCTCATTTGCCAGACAGCAAAAAATTGAGCAAGCCTATAACACCACGTGAGCGAGAAATATTGATGTTGATATGTCAGGATCAGCGGCCTTCTGAAATTGCAGCAAGACTACAAATTACGCAGCAAACGTATTTCATTCATCGAGATAATTTAATTAGAAAGATAAATGCTCGAACTAATGTTGGCTTGGTAAAGTATGCAATCAAAGAAGGTTATTATAAATTATAAATTTATTGGGTAGTTGGTGCCAATTTAAATTCAATTATAGATATTAGATTTAAATCATTTTTAGCTTATAGTCCTATTTTGGATATTATACAACTATTGACTTGAACTAATTTAACTGAATAGTAGTTTTAAAAAAATTGAATAAAACATAAACTCCCCAACATGAAACAAAAAGTTACAAACGTATTAAACTGGCTAATGGCAGCCATGTTTTTAAATGCAGGTTTAAATAAAATATTCAATTATTTGCCTCCACCTGCCGATTTGCCTGAAGCAATGAAAAATGATTTAGCAGCATTTATGGAAATTGAATGGCTTTTACCGTTAGTGGCTGTAACAGAAATAGTAGGCGGGTTATTGATTATTTTTAAACAGACACGCCCTGTAGGAACATTGGTTCTTTTCCCAGTTGTAATTGGAATTTCCCTTGTTCATTTTATCGTAGAACCAAATGGTATCATAGTTTCTATCATTCTTATTGCTTTAACAGCTTGGAACATCGTACAATCAAAAGACAAGTATTTAAACCTAATAAAATAAAAAATGTACAAGAATAAGGAGGATGGTTTAGCAGTAAGCTTCCTCTAATTTCCTTTTATGGGTCAATAATTCAATTTATCAACCTATTTATGGTTTGTCATGAATAAAAAATAAAGAAATGGATATATTTGTTTTTATTATTGATAAGAAATGACAACCGAGCAACTCAAAGACCTTAAAACCCGCCTAGTGGCTTTAAGGCGCTATCTTTGACTACGATAGAAAGAAAATAGAAGTACTAGATCTTGAATTGATTACGCAACAAGCCGATTTCTGGAATAATCCTAAGCAGGCCGAATCAACTTTAAAAAATCTTAGAGCCATAAAAGTTTGGACTGATGCCTTTGATTCTGTTTCAAAGAAATTAGAAGACTTAGAAGTATTAAATGAGTTTCATGATGCTGGAGATGTAAGCGATGAGGAATTAGACAAGGAATTTGAAGTTACAGCTAAGGTTATTGAAGATTTAGAGTTCAAAAAGATGCTGAGTAAAGAAGAGGATCAACTCTCAGCTATCTTAGAAATTAATCCGGGTGCCGGTGGAACCGAAAGCAACGATTGGGCCGATATGCTCAACCGTATGTATATAATGTGGGGAGAAAAAAATGGATTTGCAGTTAAACAACTAGATTATCAACCTGGAGAAGTAGCTGGACTAAAATCGTCTACACTAGAATTAGAAGGCTCGTTTGCATATGGAAAATTAAAATCTGAAATAGGTGTTCACCGATTAGTAAGAATTTCTCCTTTTGATTCAAACGGAAGAAGACATACATCTTTTGCTTCTGTTTTTGTATACCCAAAATTAGATGATGCAGTTGAAATTGAAATTAATCCAAGTGACATTGAATTTCATACTTCTCGATCTGGTGGAGCGGGTGGACAAAACGTAAACAAAGTAGAAACCAAAGTACAACTTACACACAAACCAACTGGCATAGTTGTGGTGTGTCAGGTAGAACGCTCGCAGCATGCCAACCGAGAGCGAGCCATGCAAATGCTGAAGTCGCGATTGTATCAAATAGAAATGGATAAGCGAAATGCTGAACGTGACAAAGTAGAAGCTGGCAAAATGAAAATTGATTTTGGTTCTCAAATCAGAAATTATGTATTGCATCCTTATAAACTTGTAAAAGATGCGAGAACAGGAGTAGAACGTACGGATGCACAAAATGTATTGGATGGAGATTTAGATGATTTCATAAAAGCATATTTACTAGAAGCACAAGAACAAGAGAATACAAAGGCTTAGCAACCATGATGAAATATTTTCACATATTGAGCTTATTGTTTTTGACTTTGCCAGCTCTTTCTCAAGTGAAACTAGAAGCTTTGTTAATTGATCAAGAAACGAAGCGACCAGTTCCTTATGCATCCATTGGCGTGATAGGTTCAGCAAAAGGTACAAGTTCTAACATCAATGGTCAGTTCACACTCACTATCGACTTACACGATAAAGTTAAAATATCTTGTATAGGATATAATTCAATTGAATTAACAAGCCCTTTTCCAGAGGTCATTTATCTTCAACCATCTGTTACTCAACTCGAAGAAATTATTGTGTCAAACAAAAAGATGAATGCCGGTAGAATAGTGCAAAAGGCATTAGCATCTGTCAAAGACAATTGTTTGCAGACATCTTTTAATCAAACTTTTTTTTATAGACATTATTGTAAGGATAATGATACCTATGGTCGTTTAATAGAAGCATCAGTTGAAGTATTTAAAGAAAATGGTTATAAACCAAGAAGAACTAAACCCGGGCAGCAAGAAGGAATACGCGTGAACCAACTAAGACGAAGTGTTGATAAAACTGTTTACGCAATGGGTCATGTTCCAATAGCAATAAATAGTATTTTAGAGAGCGATATCAATGCTTACAGACATGTACTGCCAACCAATAGAGTAGATTTTTTTTCAGATGTATCTAATTTATCATCTGATTTTAGCGCTTATACATTTTCTTTTTTAGGTATTACCAAATTAGATGGAGAAGAAGTTTATGTTTTGGATTTTCAATTCAAACAAGATTCTGTAGTTACCACACAAGGCATAAAATACCTGCCGAGTCAAAAAGGAAGTTTATATATTACAACCAAACAATTTGCATTTGTAAAAACAGATTTTGTAAAATATTGGGAAGCTGATACAACTCAAACAACAACTTATTACAAAAAATACAATAACTTTTACTTTCCATATCATATCATAAGAAATGGAAAATCTATCGCACGCGATGGCTCATCTCATAACTTTCATATCGAATTTGTTTCAACTGAAATTGAAACAATTAACACACGATTTTTCGATTCAAAAGAACCAAACAAGTTTGAATTAATTCAAATTCCTTATGATTCAATGTTTTGGAGTTCCCAAAATATTTTAAAAGCTACGCCATTAGAAAATAAAATTGTGGCAGACCTAGGAGGAGGGAAATCATTACAAGAACAATTCTCAACTTATCGCGCTTCACAAATTGATTACATTAACCAAGGCAAATTGGGTGATGAAGGTTATCGTTGGTTTACTGAATCAAATTCTAAACTTCCTAAATTTGTTTTATTTTGGCGAAGTGCTTGCCTTTCGTGTATAGAAGATATCAAAGCACTTTATCAGCAAAAATACAATGACAACTTAATTGTTTTAGCAGTATCAGTTGATAGAGACAGTGCTGCTTGGCGAAAAGTTTTAAACACTTTTAATTGGAAATCCAACTCAAGTTTACGACACCTTTGGATTAGTAATGAATCACAACTTATTAAAGAATTAAGTATTCAAGAGTTGCCTAAGTTTGTATGGTACGATAAACAAGGTAGAGTAGTTTTGAAAAATGCATCAAAGCCTAATTCATATGCATGGAAAGAAGAGTTTGAAAAAGTAATTAATCGTGGCGACAAATAAAAAAGTATACAATACACAATTCTGGTTAGTCTGTTTAAGTTCTCTGTTATTTTTTTCAAGTTTTAACATGATGATACCAGAGCTATCTGGTTATCTATCATCATTAGGAGGTGCAGAATACAAAGGTTTAATAATTTCTTTATTTACCTTAACTGCTTTGATTTCCCGACCTTTTAGTGGGAAGTTAGCCGACACTATTGGAAGAGTTCCTATTATGTTTTTCGGCACTGCTGTTTGTATCATCTGCAGTTTACTATATCCAATCTTGGCCAGTGTTTCCGGATTTTTATTTTTAAGGCTGATTCATGGGTTTTCAACCGGATTTACACCTACTGGTTTAACTGCTTACTTATCTGACGTTATACCTGCTGAAAAAAGGGGAGAAGCGATGGGAATTTTAGGAACAGCAGGTTCCATTGGGATGGCGGCAGGTCCTGCTATGGGTGGTGCAATAGCCAATCATTTTTCATTAGATGCACTCTTTTATGCATCTTCAGTTTTTGCTACTGCATCTGTTGCCATTTTGTTTACTGTAAAAGAAACACTACAAGCAAAAAAGAAATTTACATTGTCAGCTTTGAAACTTGAAAGGCACGATTTGCTTGAGCTAAGGGTGATTATTCCTTGTATCATCATGCTTCTAGCATGTTACGCATATGGTGCCATCTTTACCGTATTACCCGACTTTGGTTTATACATTGGGATTAAGAATAAAGGTGTACCGTTTACTTTCTTAACTATTGCATCATTAGCCGTAAGACTTATAGCTGGGAAGTTATCTGATAGAATAGGAAGAGTAGCTGTTTTAAGATTATCAACATTCTTAATTGTAGTTGGAATGGTAATTATTGCATTCGCTCATAATCCTTTTATGGCATTAACAGGAATAACTATTTATGGAATGGCTCAAGGCATGACGTCACCTACATTATTTGCGTGGGCAACAGATTTAAGTTTAAATCAGTTTAAAGGTAGAGGCATTGCAAGTCTATATATCTTCATGGAAGCAGGTATAGGAATTGGTGCACTTGCCTCTGGTTTTATTTACGGAAATGATGATCAGTTCTTCACCTTAACTTTTGCAGTATGTGCCATGATTGCCTTAATTGGATTTCTTTATCTCACTTTCTTCTTTCGTAAAACACATTTACCAAAACCTGAATAAAAAAAAGTATGAAGATTTACTTCATACTTTTCCATCCTACAAGAGAACAATTTCTTATTTTAATTTTTTAACAGTTCCGCTTCCACCTGCACGCGTGTTAACTTTCTTAGGATTTCCAACATAACGCACATCGCCACTACCAGCAATACTAGCGTCTAGTTCTTCGCTTACTTGAATATCAACATTACCGCTACCGGCAATTCTTATTTTGGCTGTTGAAACAGAAAAGTTTTCTCCTTTTATACCACCAGAACCACTGATACTGGCTTCGAACAAATCTGCTTTTCCTTGTAAAACAATTTTACCCGAACCTGAGATTGTAAATGAAGAATTGCCATCGCATACCACATTTGCATTTACGTCACCCGAACCACTTACCTGACTTTCGAAAGAGTTGGCAGTACCGGAAATTTTTACATCGCCACTGCCCGAAACTTTTGCATCTAAATTTCCTTTTACGTCAGCCTCTGCTTGTAAAAAACCAGAGCCGCTAACATGTAAATAGAGTTTATTGGTTTTGATTCTGTTCTTAGCAATCATATCGCCCGAGCCTGCAACAGCAAGTCCTTCTATATTTGCGACTGTAATATAGACTGTTATTTCATCATCATTCCCCCAATTCCAGTCCATCCATTTTGTTTTTGGTTTGATAATTAATTTATCATCCTCTACTTCTATGTTATATTTCTCTAACAATTCTTCAGATCCTTCTGCAACAACGCGCTGTGGTGCATCTTGTGTTACATATACTTTACCAGCTCCAGCAAAAGAAATTTTGCTAAACTCAGGAAGATTATACGTTTTCTTATTCTGGGCAAAAGTAAGCAAAGGCGTAAGTGCGAAAATCAGAAGAGCTAAGTGTTTATTTTTCATATTGAGGTTGATTATGGTTATATTTTATGTTAAGACACAATTTTTAGTTTGGGGTTGCATGAAATTAATTAATTTTAATTAATCCGATTTTCTGCCTGATTTGCTCACATATTACCAACCAACAATTTCCTCTTCTGCTCAATTAAAGGAGAAAGGCAGTAAGTTTAATTGTTTTACTTTTCCTGTTGTTGACTTGAACGAAATAGAAACTCATTTGTTGGCTTTAAAAAAGCAATTCCCTGATGCAACACACCATTGCTATGCCTGGCAAATTAGACTTAGTAAACAACAACACAAAACACATGATGATGGCGAGCCAACCTATAGCGCTGGTGCTCCTATCCTAGGTCAAATTCGCGCTCATCAATTAACTAACATTTTGGTTGTTGTTGTTCGTTATTATGGCGGTGTAAATTTAGGAGTTGGTGGATTAATTAGTGCATACAAAACAGTTGCAGGTCTTGCTCTTGAACATGTAATACCGAAACCAATAAAGCAAACAGTTAATGTGCTTATTTCTTTCGACTACACAAATACAAATTTGGTTAATAGAATTTTGAACGAATTTAAGATTAACCCCATTCATCAAATGTTTACAGATAAATGCGAATGGCAAGTGGCAATAACAGAAGACGAGCTATCAATTCTCCGGAGCAGATTACAAATTTGGCAACAGAAAGGTTTAACAATTACTATTACTTTGTTAACAACATCAGTTAATCGATAATCAATTTTTATGAAAAGCAACAAGAAAGCATCTGTTTGGTTTATCTTCATCACCTTGCTTATCGATGTCACTGGTTTTGGAATTATCATTCCGGTAATGCCAGGTATCATACAAGAATTAACAGGAACTAACATTAGTGGTGCTGCTCGATTTGGAGCTTGGTTAGTTGCGGTATATGCAGGCATGCAATTTTTATTTGCGCCACTTATTGGTGCCATTAGCGATAGGTATGGGAGAAGGCCTGTATTGCTTTGTTCGTTATTTGGTTTTTTTATCGACTATCTTTTGCTTGCCTTTGCGCCATCCATTACCTGGTTATTTATTGGACGTTTTCTGGCTGGGATATTTGGTGCCAGCTTTACAACAGCTGGCGCTTATATGGCAGATATAAGTGAGCCTGATAAACGTGCGCAGAATTTTGGTATGATGGGAGCTGCTTTTGGAATGGGTTTTGTTTTAGGGCCAGTGATAGGAGGTTTACTAGGTGATTTAGGAAGCCGAGTACCATTCTTTGTAGCTGCAGGATTAACGTTTTGTAATTGGTTATATGGTTACTTCATTTTACCAGAATCTTTGAAAGAAGAAAACAAAAGAGCATTTGCTTGGCAACGAGCAAATCCAATTGGAACAATCAAAAGTTTGTTTCGCTTTAAAGTGGTTGCGGGACTTTTTGGTGCGTTAGCTTTGCTTTATTTGGCATCGCATGCTGTGCAAAGCAATTGGTCGTTTTACACAATAGAAAAATTTAAGTGGACAGAAACACAGATTGGTATTTCACTTGGAGTAGTAGGAATCGTTTTTGGTTTAGTGCAAGGAGTTCTTATTCGTAAAACTATTCCTTTGATGGGAGAGGAGCGGAGCATTTACACAGGCCTGGCCTTATATGCGATAGGCTTTATTCTATATGCTTTTGCCAATCAAGGTTGGATGATGTATGGTATAACAATTGTGTATTGCCTTGGTGGTATTGCAGGGCCAGCCTTGCAGGGTGTTATGTCTTCTTTAATTCCAGCCAACGAACAAGGAGAGCTTCAAGGTGGATTCACCAGCGTAATGAGTTTAACTGCAATTGTAGGACCGCTGTTAATGAATGGAATGTTTTCTTATTATACAAGTGATAACGCTCCGCTATACTTTCCTGGCGCTGCTATGTTAGTAGGCGGTATTTTAACTTTGGGCAGTGCTTTTTTGGCATGGGTAACTTTAAAGAAAAGTTGATCTAGTTTTGTAAAACTTTAAATTCAACTCTTCGGTTTAATTCACGGCCTTCTTCTTCGTCATCATTGCTGGCCAATGGTTTGGTTTCTCCATAACCTTTAGCAGTAATTCTCCTGGCATCTATGCCTTTCTTCACTAGATAATCTTTCACCGCTTCAGCTCTTCTTTTTGATAACAATAGATTCATTGAATTAGATCCATAAGAATCTGTGTGCCCGCCAATTTCAACTTGTAATGCGCTGTTGCCTTGCATCATCGATAAGAGTTTATTCAATTCAGGATAAGCTTCTGTTTTAAATGAAGCTTTGCCAAAATCGAAATAGATGTTTCTTAAAATGGAGACAGTTCCAACCAATAATTTCTTCATCGTAATGGTCCTGTTAACTGTTTTAGGATCGGTAGATGCTCCAGCGAGTTTTACATTTAAATTTTGAAAGACGTAACCGTCTGCCTCAACAGAAAGTCTATAATCTTTGGTTTGCTTAGCAGTTAAAGAAAATTCAAATTCACCTAGTCCATTTTGTTTTACACCGGCCATAACATTATCGCGAAGGCCTTTCAAACTTACTTTAGCATCTAGCGCTTGGTTGTTTTCATCTACAACTTTAACAACAAAGGTTGAAGGCGAAACAGTTTTTTCTACTTTGGGTTCGGTTGGTTTTATTTCAGGTTTTACCTCTGGTTTTATATCAACAGGTTTTGTGTCAGCCACAACAACACTATCTTTTTTAGGCGGATCTACTTTAACTGTTTCAGGATCTTTTTTAGCTACAGGGGCAACAGGTTCAGTAATCATATAGATGTCCGTGAATCCTAAACCATCTTCTCTAACAGAAGAGTAGTAGGCACGTTTCCCATCTTTATTTCTCACATAAAAAATATCATCATCGCTTGTGTTGATAGGATAACCAAGATTGACAGGTTCAGACCATTCGCCTGTGGCAACATCCATGGTAGAAGAGAAAATATCATAGCCACCCATTCCTTTCCTTCCTTTAGAACTGAAGTAAAGTGTTTTTTGGTCATAATCAATAAAGGGACTCGTATCATCCGTATCGGTATTGATTTTAGGCCCCATGTTTTTTACACCACTCCATTCACCCTTGCTGTCTTTGGTGGCTTTGTAAATATCTAATCCACCATAGCCTCCGGGGCGGTCGCTCGAAAAGTAAATTGTTTTACCATCTTTTGTGATAGATACAGAGTTTTCTTCAGCGGAAGAATTGATAAAGCCTGGTAATGGAGTTGGTTCTGTCCATTCTCCATTTTTCCTTTCTGTAAAAATGATATCTCCACCGTTATCATCAGAATAGATAAAAAGTGTATTACCGTCTGGAGATAATGCTAAGTTAGAGTCGTGGTAAGGTGTGTTTACGTTTGCGCCAATGTTGGTTGCATCGGCCCATTTATCGCCTTTTTTAACGGCAATAAAAATATCTTCGTAGGGCTTGTTATCATCAAACACATTTTGGTTTAAGTTTCCATCTTTTCTACGTGAAGTAAAAACTATTTCATCTTCGTCTTCATTAAGCACGGGTGCGTAATCTTCGAATTCAGAATTAATTTCTCTTCCAATATTTACAACAGCAAATTGGCCGGGATTCGCCATATATTCTTTCCCATTTTCACACTCGTAAATTCTTCTGTCAGTTTCAATAACCGAAATTTTATCTTTTCCAGAGTAGTTTGATTTAGCTTGTAATCTTTTTTTGTAAAGATTATAGTATTCAATGGCTTTATCGAATTGCATTCCGTACTGGTAGCTTCTTCCAATTAAATACTCGATTGTAAATTTGTAGTCTGGATCGTTTCTGTAAACGCGTAAAAAATATTCTGCGGCTTTATCCTTGCCAATGGTTTTTAAGTGTAAACTACCCGCTTCGAAATTGGCCTTTAAATTTTTGGGGTCGTAGTTGGCAGCTATAACCATTAAGTCGAGTGCAATGTCTTCGGCTTTTGTTTCAGCCAAAGTCAATTCTGCCTGCAACATATATGATTTGGATTGTTCTACGCTATCCTCTTGAGCGAATGCTTTGGAGGTTAACAGAACAAACGTTGAAAAAATGGCTAGTATCCTGAGTAAGGGCATCGGTCAAAAAATTTTAGTCGTAACTAACATGCACTTTTATAAAAAGTAATAGCCCACTAAGGTAGGAAATTCTATTTATTTTCAAAGATTTTTATTTTACGTAAAAACTAAACAATTACTTGTTTACTTTGCCGAACTGAAAGTTTTACTTTAAGTAACATGTACATCAAAGAAGCTAGGTTTATTTCCAGTGTGGCAAGATTAGATCAATGTCCAACTCCCGACAGGCACGAGTTTGCTTTCATTGGCCGATCAAACGTTGGTAAATCCTCGCTTTTAAACATGTTGTTAAGTAAGAAAGGGTTAGCCAAAGTTTCTCAAAAACCTGGTAAAACACAGACAATCAATCATTTTCTGGTAAATGAAAAATTTTACTTAGTAGATTTGCCTGGGTATGGGTATGCTTCAGTTTCTAAAGATTTAAAAGCTGGTTTCGGTAAGATGATCGATAAATATGTTACCAAGCGAAGCAATTTGGATTGTCTTTTTGTGCTTTTAGACGGACGACTTACACCACAGCGCATCGATCTGGATTTTATTTTATGGGCTGGTGAACATGGTGTGCCGATTGCCTTAATTTTCACTAAAACAGATAAACTTTCTGGTAATGAGTTGGCCAAATCAATGAAAGTCTACGAGAAAAAATTTCTAGAAATTTGGGAAGAGTTACCACCCAATTTTGTTTCATCAGCTGAAACTGGACGAGGAAAAGACGAAATTCTTAACTTCATGCAAACTGTGATGACTGAATCTGAAGAAAATAAATAGCTTTGCGCAAATTTGAATTTTATGTCGATAACGCTATCAGAAATAGCCACCATCTCAGGAAAAAGTACACTTTTTAAAGTTTTAAAACCTGGTAAATCGGGTGTGATTTTAGAATCGCTGGATGCAGCCAAAACGAAAATTGTTGCTAACGCTACTCACCGTTTATCGGTTTTAAGTGAAATTTCGATTTACACTACTTCAAAAGAAGGTACAATTTCATTAGAAGAAGTATTGAAGAAGATTTATAATAATTATAAAAACGATATTGGTATTGATGGAGAAGGAGAAAACAACGAGTTGAAATCGTTCTTGAAATCTGTTGTTCCTGATTATGATGAAAGCAGAGTGTACGTTTCAGATATGAAGAAACTTGTTAGATGGTATAGAATTATAGCAGAGTATGCTCCGGAAATTTTAACTGCATCATCTGCTGATGATAAAAAGGAAAAGGATTAAATCGTCCTTGCTCACTTAGCATTGATGTAACACTAAGTTTACATTTCATTCGATTGAAATAGATTAATCACTAACCGGTGTTAATCCAGAATAATTTTTTTTAACAAATAAGTAGTTTCCCTAATTGTTTCTTAATTTTGACCGACCCTAGTCTAAAGCCCAAGCCAATTTATTGGCTTTTAACAAATAGTTTTAAGATATTTTTATGGAGCGTTTTCGCAAAATCAGAAGTTTCTTCAGAGCGAAGCGTGCTATTCAATATTACGATAGAGAAAGTTATTTCCGCTCAATTTATAGCCACTATAATTACCTAGAAAATCAAATTCTAAATATTGAGAAGGTTAAAGACATTGTTATCACTAAAAGGAGAATTCGATTCGGTTTTGATTTAGAATTTGGTTTAAGATCTAAGCAAATTCTGGAAAAATTAGGTAATCCTCATTTCACATATTCTAATAGAAGTATCCCCGAACACAAAATTTATTTTTTCAAAAGAAAAGTGTATAAATATAAAATGAAAGTGGAGGTACATTTTTTTAAAGATGTATTTTTTATGGGTGTTTATACATTCGATGTCTCTAAAGATGAAGCAAAAGCCATTATGGAGGATATTTGTACTAAATATCAGATTGAATTAGGGAGTTTCTTTCATCAAAAAAATAAAATTGTTGATCAGATTGGAAGTACATTAGATATAGATTTCAAGCTAAATCTTGTTGTGGCTTATATTGATGGAAACAATAAAGAGATTGAACAGTTGCATAATCGATACAATGAAAACATTAAAATTGTTGAAAGAAAAAAAACAGGAGCCTTTCAAAAATTTTATGAGTTGTTGTAATAATGATTGCAAAAAAATCTCTTGATCATAATTTGATTTAAAAACTCACAGCTTTCTCTACCATATTTTTGGAACCAACATAAAAGGGAACTCTTTGATGCAGACTTGTTGGTTGTATATCTAAAATTCTTTTTTGTCCATCAGTGGCCAAACCTCCGGCTTGTTCTGCAATAAAGGCTAAAGCATTACACTCATACATCAATCTTAATTTTCCATTAGGATCTTTTGCAGTAGAAGGATAAATGTAAATACCACCTTTCAACATGTTTCTGTGGAAATCAGCTACCAATGAACCAATGTATCGAGCAGTGTATTGATTGTCTTTACAAAATTGAACGTATGCTTTAACATTATCCGGAAATGAATTGGCAGAACCTTCATTGATGGAATAGATTTTTCCTTTCTCAGGCATCATCAATCTGTCTTTCGATAAAAAATATTCACCCAAACTAGGCTCATAAGTAAAGCAATTCACGCCATGGCCCGTTGTGTATACCAACATGGTGCTCGAACCATACAAAATATAACCTGCCGCAACTTGCTCACTTCCTTTTTGCAAAATATCTTCTTCGCTAATAGGTGTACCCACCTTTGTTTTTCTTCTATAAATTGAAAAGATAGTTCCAATAGAAACATTTACATCAATGTTAGATGATCCATCCAAAGGATCAATAGCGATTACGTATTTTCCATCGTTGTTTAAATCGGTATACGATTCATTTTCTTCAGAAATCAAGGCACAGGCTTCTCCACCTTTTGCTAAAGCTCGTGTAAATCTGATATTGGCTAATACATCTAACTTTTGTTGATCATCTCCGGTATTATTTTGCGAACCCATGCCACCCATGATGTCAATCAAACCGGCTTTATTGATTTCTCGATTCACTACTTTAGATGCCAAAGCAATATCGCGTAGCAATTGAGAAAGCTCGCCACTGGCAAAAGCAAACTCATCTTGGTTGTTTTTAATGAACCTATCTAATGCGATACCAATAGGTTGTGCAATTCTGGAACTCTCCATGCTTGCAGTGTTCAATTTAATACTTGTATTTTGCGAGCTAATCATCGGTACAAAGATAGATTGCAAACGATTTAGTTCAAATAAAATGAAGGTTTTTAAGTTTGGTGGGGCATCCGTTAAAAATGCCCAAGCTGTAAAGAACACAGCTTCGATTTTAAAAAGTTATCAGCAAGATGCCTTATGGGTAGTGATCTCGGCTATGGGAAAAACCACCAATGCCTTAGAAATTGTAGCTGCTCTTATGGATGCTAAAAAACCTTTCCAGGAAGCCTTAGCAGAATTAGAGAACTATCACTTCCAGGTAATTGATGAGTTATTCATAGCCAATGAAGCAAAAGAGATTAAAGCGAGCATTCAGCAAGATTTACAAAGTTTGCATTGGTTGGCAAAAGGTAATTTGAAAGGTGATGTTTTATACGACCAAGTTGTTTCTTTAGGCGAAATTCTTTCCACCAGAATTGTAGCTGCCTATTTACAAAAGTTAAACGTAGCTGTTGCTTGGTTAGATGCGCGTGATTTAATCGTAACGGATGATACCTACAGAGAAGGCAAAGTGCAAGTAAATGCAACACGACAAAATTTACAGCGTGCCGATGAACAACATCCTAATGCTATTAAATTAACACAAGGTTTTATCGGAAAAACAGAGGGTGGTTTATCTACTACGTTAGGTCGAGAAGGTTCTGATTATACAGCTGCCATTATCGCATCGTGTTTGCAAGCAGAAAGTGTTACCATTTGGAAGGATGTGCCAGGTGTGATGAATGCCGACCCCAAGCGTTTACACGCAGCCATTGTTTTTGACGAGTTACCATTTAGAGAAGCTGCTGAAATGACTTATTACGGTGCTTCGGTTATTCACCCTAAAACCATTAAGCCTTTGGCGAATGCCAACATTCCGCTTTGGGTTAAAAACTTCGATAATCCAGATTTACCTGGAACGAAAATTCATGCTTGCACTGTGCAAGATTTACCTCCCTTAATTGTCATCAAGGATAATCAATGTTTGGTTTCTTGTAAGGTTACCGATTACAGTTTTATCAGCGAGGCGCAAATAGAAAAAATTTTTGGAGGATTATCTGAGGCAGGCATCAAAGTAAATTTAATGCAGAACTCTGCTATTTCATTTTCTTTTTGTTTCGATTATCGCGAAAGTAAATTGAACAAACTGATAGAAAAATTACGCGACCAATTCGAAATTTATTATAACACTAACTTGCAACTCATCACAGTTAAAAATTATGATCAAAAAACATTTGATGAATACAGAAATAAGCGTGGCGTAATCATGGAGCAATCTTCGCGCTCTACTTTGCAAATCTTGATAAAACCGGAAACATCATTTTAGTTGATGAAGTAAGGCAGCTGTTGCCTTATCTAGTACTTCAAAAACACGTTGAAAATCTTTTTCTGTTCCGTAGTAAGGATCAGGAACTTCGTTTTCATCATCACTTGTATCAAAGCTTCTTAATAATCTTACTTTCTGTTGATGTTGTTCTTTAGAAGTTAGACGTAAAACATTTTTTAAGTTTTGTTTATCCATTACTAAAATATGATCGAATGTTTCAAAATCATCCAGAGAGAATTGTCTCCCGAGATGGTTGATGTCAATTCCATTTTGTTTGGCATTGGAAATTGTTCTCGCATCCGGTGGTATGCCAACATGGTAATTAGCCGTGCCACAAGAATCTATCAGAAATGAATCATGCAATCTGGCTTGTGTTACTTTGTGTTTAAATAAGGCTTCTGCCAAAGGTGAACGGCAGATATTGCCAAGACAAACGAATAAAACTTTGGTTTTCGACATAATACAAAACTAGCAGGCTTTGTATCTCCTTACAATTTAATCTTGCTTTTTACCAAATCATTTCCTTTAATTTGAATTCAAAATTTGATAAAGATGGAATTGATATTGGTAAATAAACAAATAGCGGAAGGTGTTGCGCAAATTACATTAAACCGACCTAAAGAGCTGAACGCATTAAACTTACAAGTAATGCGCGAGATAAGAGATGCATTAAAAGAATTTGATGCAGATGATACTATCAAAGTAATTATCATTACTGGCAATGAGCAAGCTTTTGCGGCTGGTGCGGATATCAAACAAATGGCTGATAAAACTGCGATTGATATGTTATTGATTGATCAGTTTAGCACGTGGGATCAAATAAGAAAAACAAGAAAACCCATTATTGCAGCGGTATCTGGTTTTGCATTGGGTGGTGGATGTGAATTAGCCATGACTTGCGACATGATTATCGCAAGCGAAACAGCCAAGTTTGGTCAGCCGGAAATAAAAATCGGAGTTATGCCCGGAGCTGGTGGCACGCAACGTTTAACAAAAGCGATTGGAAAAGCCAAGGCAATGGAATTGGTTTTAACCGGAAGATTCATCAGCGCTGACGAAGCTTTACAATATAGATTAATCAATAAAGTTGTACCTGTAGAAATGTTAATGCACGAAACATTAACCTTGGCAAAAGAAATTGCGCAACAATCACCTATTGCTGTTATGTTAGCTAAAGAAGCGGTGAACAGAAGTTTTGAAACTCATTTAGATGAAGGTTTGCATTTTGAGAGAAAGAATTTTTATCTCGCCTTTGCTTCTGAAGATCAAAAAGAAGGTATGGCCGCCTTCGTTGAAAAAAGAAAACCGAATTTTAGAGGCAAATAAACAATTAATTAATGCACAGAATAAAAAAGGGTTGATGCATCATCAACCCTTTTTTATTTATGTTAACTAAGTTATTGTTATCTGATAGATAGACCAACTCCAGCTGTGAGTGTACTATACTTTTGCAAAGTATAATCAGCGTGGATAGTTAAAATCAAAAGTTTTAGGCGTAAACCTGCAGTAACTCTTGGTCCGTTTTGAGTTGTGCTTAAAGATACAGGATCATTAACAGCGGGAGTTCCTTCCTCTAACACATAAGATCCCTTTACATCAACAGAAGCTTTTCCGAAACCATATCCGATAGCGGCATATGGTGTAAGCACAGAAATTTTCTTTGAGATGATAGCCTGTACAGTTGTTCCGGTTACTGTAAAATCTCCTTTGCCATTTTGAACATTGGGATCATTAAAATCAACATTCACATTGAAACGAGAGTAGGTAACTAAGGCAGATAAATCAAATGGCAGTAACTTGATACCTGGGATATGTTGTTTGATATCGTGCATTAAACCAAATCCAATCATGCTTAATTCGCCATCTCCGATATCAATTTTTGGTGTCCAGCGAACTTTTAATTCTGTGCCTTTAGGTAAACCAATTCCTACGTTTGCCACAGGTATAGGTACTCTATTGCTGAAATAATCACCAAAATCACTACCATCTGGTGCATCAAATGATGAGCCGGGAAAACTTTCCTTGAAATCAAAACTTGCTTGATTTTCGTCACCGGCAGGACCAAAAATAGTGGGTATCTGTCCTTGTCCATTGGTTACAGCGCTACCATCAACACTATTAGTTAGTTCAATATTTTGAAGTCTTGCATTATCAACAGTAAATAATTTTGCACTAGCAGGAAGTGAAACAAAAGCAACAGAAGCTGTAATATCAAAACCAGCAATTTTGTGTGGTTTAGCAGTGTTAAACCAACCTTGGTTAAGACCGGTAGCTGTCACTTTTAAGAAAGGTTCAAGATAACCTTGTGCCAGATAGTTAGCGTCTGCCTGCGATCCCTTCAATAAATCATCGAGATTGCCTTGCGCGAAAGTTAAAGAAGTGGAGGTTAAAAGCAACCCCAAAGCCATAACTATAAATCGGAACTGTTTTTTCATTTGGATTAGGTTTTGATTACAAGTAAGCCAAAAATTTTCAAAGTCTATAACAGTATCACTAAAAATGTAACCTCAAAAGCTTTTCCTATTTTTACATTATGATTTTTCTGTATTGGATTTTTTCGCAGTTGTCTTTTTTAATCTATAAAACGGTATCCTGGTTTAATCCTAAAGCTGCACTTTTTGTTAAAGGCAGGAAAAACTGGAGAAAGGCATTATCCGTTCAGTTCGAAAACAAAATTCAACCTATTTTGTGGTTTCATTGTGCATCTGTTGGTGAGTTTGAGCAAGCCAGGCCAATCATTGAATCATTAAGAGATAGAAATGTTTCAGTAAAAATCTTACTGACCTTCTTTTCACCCTCAGGATATGAACTAAGAAAAAACTATGATAAGGTGGATGTTGTAACTTATTTACCTTTAGATTCACCTACAAATGCAAAGGATTTTGTTGAGATTGTAAAACCTGATCTTGCCATTTTCATCAAGTATGAATTCTGGCATTACTACATTCAAGCATTAAATAGAAAAAAAATTCAGATTTGGTCGGTATCATCTATTTTTAGAAGAGAACAAATCTATTTTAAATGGTATGGTGGCTTTTACGCCAAAATTTTATCTCGTGTAAATCAATTTTTTGTCCAAAATGAAGAGTCAGTCCGATTGTTATCGACCTTAGGGATTAATCAAGTGATAAAATCAGGTGATTCACGATTTGATAGGGTAGCGGAAGTAGCCAAAAAGGGAGCACCAATTCCATTAGCAGCTTTATTTTCCAACAACAAACAAGTTGTTGTTGCAGGCAGTATTTGGAAGGAAGATATTGAGGTAATCATACCCTTTTTAAAAAATAACCCTCAGCTACACGCAATTATAGCACCTCATGAATTAAAAGAAGAGTATTATACTATTTTTGAAAAGGAATTTTTAAATGAATGTTTAAAATATTCTAACGCTAAAGAAGAGAATGTTATTGGAAAAAGAATTCTATGGATTGATAATGTAGGGATGCTTTCTCGCTTGTATCGCTACGGCAAATACGCTTACATTGGTGGCGCTTTTGGCAAAGGTTTACACAATACATTAGAAGCTGCCTGTTATGGCATCCCTGTTTTCTTTGGTAATAAAAATTATCGAAAGTTTTTAGAAGCAAGCGAAATGATAAAAAACGGTGTGGCTTTTGCTATTGCAAATGAAAATGAATTTCAAATGATTTTTCAAAATTTACAAAAAGAAGAGATTTATCATGATGTTTGTAGCAAAGCTATTGATTATGTAAACAGTAAAACGGGAGCAACTAAAATGGTTGTGGAGGCGATTATGAATAAATTATCATGAAAGGTCTTATTTTAAAATCTACTGGAAGCTGGTACGAAGTAGAAGGCGAGGATAAGGAAATTTATGCTGCGCGCATGCGCGGAAAAATTCGTTTAGACGGCATCAAAGAAACTAATCCTGTTGCAGTTGGCGATTACGTCTTGTTGCAAATTGAAAAAGATAAGGAAGGTGTTATTACCGAAATTTTACCTCGTCAAAATTTTATCTCACGCCAATCTGTAAAAAAAACAGGTCATGCACATATCATAGCTGCCAACATCGACCAGGCTTTATTAGTAGTAACGTGGGCAAAGCCAAGAACATCATTAGGTTTTATTGATCGTTTTTTAGTGGCGGCTGAGTCATTCCGAATTCCGCAAATCATAGTTTTTAATAAGGAAGATTTATTGAATGATGAAGAAAGAAAAGAAATTGAAAATTTGATTTCTGTTTATTCTAGCTTAAACGTAAAATGTATTTTGTTATCAGCTAAGAATGAAGAAGTCGGCCAACTATTGTTTCCGATTTTGCAAAACAAGAAAACACTTTTCTCTGGACATTCCGGTGTGGGAAAATCAACCTTAATCAATCAATTAGGAAACATCAATCAGAAAACTTCGCTCATTTCTGATTTCTCAAGTAAAGGTATTCACACTACAACTTTTGCAGAAATGTTTTCGCTTGATGAAAATACTTACATCATCGATACACCGGGCATTAAGGAATTAGGTTTGGTTGATATCAGCGAAGAAGAACTCTCTGATTATTTTGTAGAGATGCGGGAGTTAAGGCAATCCTGCAAATTTGGTTCACGTTGTTTGCATCACCACGAACCAAGTTGTGCAGTAAAGGAAGCAGTTTCTACAGGTAAAATTGCACAATCACGCTATTCAAATTACTTGAGTATGCTTCTTGGTGAAGATAATAGGAAGTAAAAGTCTCAACTTTTTAAATAAGACTGAAACGCTAGCAGAGTATATTGAAGCGTTAGTTTGAAGTTTCCTAGTTGAATGTTTTTTTTGATTTCATAAAAACATCTCCAGAACAACGCTTTATGTTCATCTTTAGTCAAATTCATTTTCTGAATCTTTTTACAAACTACATACGTGCTATATTGGTAAGGAGAGCGCCAAGATACTTGCCTTGCACTCATATTCAATTTTAAAATCTGTTTTGTAAGTAAAGGTTTTGGTGTGTATAAGAAATCAAATTTTCTTGCTAATCGAATTTGAATATCAAAATCTTCATACATAAGGTTTTCATCATAGCCACCAACTTCTATCAAGTGTTTTCTTTTAAATAGTACTGTTGGAGAGCAAATGAAATAATGTTGAATCAATTCTTTGTAAATGGTGCCTTCTGGTCGTTTTTTATATTTAGTTTGCTCGCTGTGAAGTATCTTTTCATTTACATTAATATCCAATAAAAAAGCATCACAGTAATGTGCAGCAACTTTATCATTCGATTCTTCTAATCGATTAACTGCAATTTGTAAAAAATCAGGATGTAATAAATCATCTGCTGCCAAATCTATAATAAACCTACCATGCGAAAGATGCAATCCTTCATTGAAAGTTTTGCAATAACCTTTATTTTCTTGATGTATTACTAATTGGTATGGTATAGGTAATTGAAGTTGTTTCAATATAGTCGAAGTATAATCTTTACTAGCATCATCAACAATAATCAATTCAATTTCTTCTTTTTTGAAGTTCTGATTGGCAACAGATAAAAGCGTTTGTTGGATAGTGTTTGCTTGATTATAAGATATGCAGATAATTGAAACTTTCGGAGTATTCATCACAAAGCTTTAAACAAGGTAACTCTTGCTGATGGTAGCGCTCCTGCATTGCGCTTAAAATCTTGTAAACCAATATTAGGTTTGTTATCTAAATGTGCGCTGCCTAAATCCATTAAGTTGATTTGATTATTTTGACACCATTTATAAATACCTTCTAATAGAAAAACGTTTGGGCTATAAATTTTGTATTCAAAATCTTGATCGTAATATAAAGTGTAACAAGTAGAATTATCAGGTAAAATTGCTATGCAGGCAGCAATTATTTTTAAATTTTCTTTTACACAAAAGAGTTTAATAGATTCAGGAAATTCGTTGGCTAGTTTTTTAACTTTATCAATACTTAGTGATAATTGATATTTTTTGTTTTGTCTTTGCTCGTAGATGAACTGGTATATTTCTTTAAGATTTTTTTTACTAGCTTCAATAAAGGTAAACTTTTTTTCTCTCGCTTTTTTTAACTTTCTATGTTGTATAGATTCAATCAATTGGTCAAATGCAATCTCTTTTTCTACATCAATCAAAAAATGATTGATGGCTTTTTTAATTACAAACCCTTCACTTAACAGTATTTCAGTAATCAGTGATGGTTTGTAAGCTTTATATTTTTCAGGAGGCAAGGTAATTTCAATACTTTCTATCTGATGTTGTTTTAAAATATCAATTGCATGCTGAATAAAGGTTACGGTTTCCTTTACTGTTAGTGATTGAATTTCAGGAATGGCAAATGGCGCACTAAGTGGTAGTTTAACTTGTGGAAGAATGGGAATACACCAACTTGCTTTAATCTCGTTTTTAGAATTTCTATAGTTTAGGTAAAGCAACTTTACTTTGCCATTAAGTAAAATATGATCCGGCTTATTGTATAGCAATTGGAATAAGTAATCCGGAAAAGTTTCAGTTGCTTCTACTTTTTTCAACTTAGTAAGGAATTCCTAATCGTTTATAAATGAAATGCATTAACCAAGCGGGACCAATCATTAAAAATTGTAAGTCTTTGAAGAAAGATGGTTTCTTGCCTTCTACTTTATGTCCATAAAACTGACCTACCCACGCTACAAAAAAGATGATCAATGAAATTAGCCAAAGTGGTGTTTCAAATCTTGTTTGTAGAAAGGCTGCGGCCATCAAGCATAACACTGAGAAGATTGTCATGCCGATTGTTAAAACAATAGAAAGTGTTATATAATATGCAATCACAACGATGAGTACTACGGTTGCCCAATTGGCATATGGATTTCCCTCGCCTAAAAAGCTCTGCACAAAGCCGGAAGGAATAGAAGCTAACAAACCAACTACACTGAAAAAAATTAAAGGAACACAAATCCAGTGGATGGCTTTATTGGTTACGTTTTGGTGACTTTCACCATACTCGCTTAACAAGGCATCAATCTTTCTCATAGGTTTTTATTTTATGCTTTTGTCTTTACTTTATTCCATGATTTCACTTGCCAATAAATTTTACCTGTAGTCAAATGATTTCCTTTCTCATCTGTGATTTTTACAATACAAGGTAAGACAATGGCATCTTGTTGTGTTAAGGGTTGATAAACTTCTTTCTCTAAAATATCATCACTTAATTCAAATTGGGCATAGGCATCCATTTTGCCTTGGAAATGGTAATCCATTTCTAACCGTTGCATAATGATTCGATATTTTTTTGCATCGATTTTTGAAACCAATAAAAAACCTGTACAGAATTCGGATACAGTTGCGAGTGCACAAGCATGTAATCCTCGAATATGGTTAAAGTTAATTTTTCGGTAAGGTAATCTAACTTTTATGCGGTCAGGTTTTATATCAACGACAGTAAATCCATGAGGTCGGTTGAATGGAATCATCCTGTTTAAACCAAAGTTGAGCAACCTTAAATAAAACTTACTTTCATAAGCTTTTTTCAAAATCTTTTGTTGATCAAATAACATCTTTTATCATTTTTTTAATCGCTTCTAATTTAGTAATTCTGCAATTCTTTACAGAAATATTATCCTTGCAAAGTATGAAAAAGAAAGTAATTGTTTTGGGTGCCGGACTTGTAGGCAAAGTTATGGCGGAAGATTTAAGTGAAGCTTTTGATGTAACAAGTGCCGATGCGAATGAGGAAGCCTTACAAAGTTTAAAGCAAAAGCAAATTAAAACACTTCAATTAGATGTAAATGATTCGAGTAAACTTCAAACAGTCTTAGCTGATTTTGATTTGGTAGTAGGTGCAGTACCTGGTTTCTTAGGCTTTAAAACAGTGCAACAAGTTATTGCTGCTGGCAAAAACATGGTGGATATTTCGTTTTTTCCTGAAGATCCTTTTTTGCTTAATGATGATGCCAAAAAGAAAGGAGTAACCATTGTCACTGATTGTGGTGTTGCTCCGGGTATGGGTAATATCATCCTTGGCTATCATAATGAAAAGATGGAGGTAAAGAAATATGTTTGTTTGGTTGGAGGTTTACCACAAGTAAGACAGTGGCCTTACGAATACAAAGCAGTTTTTAGCCCGATTGATGTTATTGAAGAATATGTGCGACCTGCTCGTTATATCCAAAATGGAAAGATGGTTGTTCGCGAAGCTTTATCCGATCCAGAACTTATTTTCTTTGATAAAGTTGGAACCTTGGAAGCTTGGAATTCGGACGGACTTCGTTCTTTGATGAAAACGATGCCTCAGATACCAGATATGATTGAAAAGACATTGCGGTATCCCGGTTGTATCGAATACTTACGTGTGTTAAGAGAAACAGGTTTATTTTCGCATGATGAAATAGAAGTGAAAGGTGTTAAGGTAAAACCTGTTGATGTATTGGCAAAATTGTTATTTCCTAAATGGCAATTAAAACCAGGGGAAGAAGAGTTTACTATTATGCGCATAGACATTGATGGCGTGCAGCATAATAAAGAAGTTTCGATTCGATATTCTTTGTTGGATAAAACTAATAAAGGTGTTTTGTCTATGGCGCGAACAACAGGTTACACTTGTACAGCTGCTTTGCATTTATTGGCAAATGATAAATTTATAAATCCCGGCATTAACCCACCGGAATATTTAGGGAAAGATGAAATTAATTTTAACTTCATCATGCAATACTTAAAAGACAGAGAAGTAATTTATCAGGTAGAAATAAAAAGCATCAGCTGAAAGGCTGACAAAAGTTAGCAATTTGGTAATATTACCTTTATTAATTTGGACAAATTTTAAGTTTTTAACTTGTCCATGACATTCTATATCTTCTTATTGATTTTACTTTTTGTCCTAGCTATTGTCGATTTAATTGTAGGTGTTAGTAACGATGCAGTTAATTTTTTAAACTCTGCTATTGGTTCAAAAGTGGCACCCATTCGCGTTATTCTCATTATAGCCAGTGTTGGTATTATGGTAGGTGCCATTTTTTCTGAAGGAATGATTGAGATAGCGCGAAGCGGAATTTTTCAACCATCCTTTTTCACTTTCGATAAAGTGATGATCATCTTCCTTGCAGTAATGTTTACAGATGTTATTCTGCTGGATATTTATAACTCTTATGGGTTACCTACTTCAACAACCGTTTCGCTTGTATTTGAATTATTGGGTGCATCTTTCTTTGTTGGAATTTTATTTTTGATAGAACAACAAAAACCCGTTGAAGCAATTCAGGATATTCTTAACTATAGAAGCGCACTCACCATCATAAGTGGTATTTTTCTTTCCGTGTTTGTCTCTTTTTTTGTGAGTTCAATTGTTCATTTTTTTACACGTGCCATTTTTACTTTTCGATTGAAAAAGACAGTAAGATTAATGGGTTCTGTTTTTAGTGGATTAAGCCTGATGATTATTACTTATTTTCTTTTGATAAAGGGTTTAAAAGGAACTTCATTGATTACAAAAGAACAAAGCGCATGGATCAATGAAAACACAATTTTGTTATTGTTGGTCACCTTTACAAGCTGGTCAATCATCAGTGAATTAGCACTTCGTTTTTGGAAAATCAATCCTTTAAAAATTATTGTATTAGCCGGAACATTTTCCCTAGCCATGGCATTTGCCGGTAACGACTTAGTTAATTTTATAGGTGTTGCCGCTGCCGGACTTTCTGCTTTTGAGTTTTGGGCTTCGCAAAATCTGCCAGCCGATCAATTTATGATGAGTGCATTAGCTGGTGAAGTAGTAACATCGCCTTATATACTAATTATATCAGGTATCATCATGGTTATTACACTTTGGACAAATGCCAAAAGTAGAAAAGTAACAGAGACAGAAGTAAGTTTAGGAAGGCAAGAGGAAGGTGAAGAAAAATTTAAGCCCAATTTTATTTCAAGATCATTATTATCAGGTGCTTTAACCATTGGTAGAGTATGGACTAGTGTTGTACCCAAAGAAACATGGAAGGCTGTTAATAATAGATTCTTTCAATTAAAGCAACCCAAACAAAAACCAAATGAAGTTGCTCCGTCTTTCGATTTATTGCGTGCGTCTGTCAACTTGGTTATTTCAAGTGCTTTAATTGCCTATGGTACGGCAAGCAAGTTACCACTATCAACTACGTTTGTAACTTTTATGGTTGCGATGGGCACATCATTGGCAGATCGCGCCTGGGGTTTAGAAAGTGCAGTGTATCGTATAGCTGGCGTTATGCAAGTAATAGGAGGCTGGTTGTTAACAGCACTATTTGCATTTTTAGGAAGTGCAGTTATCGCAGTAACATTATATTATACAGAAGGATATGGGATTTTAACTTTAACTTTTGTTTGTGCCTTTTTATTAATAAGAAGTCATCTCCTTTTTAATAAAAAAGAAGAAATACATAAAAAAACAGAGCATGCTTTTGTTCCTGATTCTATCAGCAGTTTTGATAAAGGATTAACTAAATCAACCCAACAAACCATTGCTTCACAGTTGCAACTTTACAAATCGGTATTGACATCAACTTTTCAATTTATTCAAGATGGAAAGAAAAGTAAGTTAGAGAAGAGTTTTAAAACAATTCAGAATTCTAGTTTGTCCGATCAAAAATATACAGGTAAAGTAATCAAGTTAATTAGAAATACCAATGAAGAGCAATCTGGCATCATTAAGTATTACATGCAAACATTAGATGCTTTACAAAATATTCAACAAAGTATAAAATTAATAGGAGAATTGTGTCTGGAGCATCATCGTAATTTTCATCCTATGCCGGATGATGCTTTTCAAAATAAAATAAAAATAATTCAACAATCATTTTTGGAGATACAAGATAAAACTGAAATCATGCTGAATGCAAAAGCTTCTGGTATGAATGACAACCAACTTGCTCTATTTCAGAAAAGCATTCAGACACTCGATGAGTTAATCGAAAAAGAAATTATAAGCATTAGACAAAAAGAAATCAGCAACCGATTAGCAACCTTTCAAATCAGAATCATGCTAGAGATGAAAGATGTTTTTGAAAGTTATCAGGCATTCTATCAGGCTTATTACCAAGTTTTAAAATAAATCAGTAATGGATATAACTCCAACACATCAAGTTGGCTTAGTGGAAGAATTAAAGTCCATTGCTTTTAAGATGGTTCAAAATGAAACTGAAAGCCAATCCATTATTACTCAAGTTCATCCTAATCATGTACAAAGCGCAATCAATTTTATTCATTACCTTACTTTGCGCAGCCACGATATTAGAGATATTCAGGAAAAGCTTCACATACTAGGTTTATCCTCATTCACAAGCAGCGAAAGTCATACAAAAGCTCAATTAAATAAAGTCATCCGGTGGATGCAACCAGACTTTGTAGACCATATTGATATCTGTGACTTTGAAAAAGCAACGACCATCGTTCAAAGAAATAAAATCAATTTATTTGGTAAGCATTTCCAAGTGGAGATGCCGCACATCATGGTAACTTTAAACGGTGCAGATGCAGGAAACTTCAAATTATTCGAAAATTTTTTAGAAGCCGGAATGACGGTTGCGCGTATTAACTGTGCGCATGATAACGAGGAAGTTTGGTTAAGCTTGATTGAGACTTTGCAAAAGGCGACTATGCGTTGTGGTAAAACTTGTAAGATCTATATGGATTTAGCCGGACCTAAAATCAGGATAAAATCTATTTGGAAAAAAGGTAGTTTAGCTGAAGCAATTCATTTAACTGAAGGAGAAAGTCTAAGAGTTTGTTGTGCAGAAAATATACCTCAGCCTTGGCAAAATCAATCGGAGATTGTTTTGGTAGTTGAGCCAGCGGAGATTATAGATGCCATACATGAAGGTGAAAGAATTTTCTTTGATGATGGCAAGTTTGAAGCCATTGTGAAAAAGAAAGGTGAGTATCATGCGCAAATTGAGATAATCAACATTGCAACTAAAAAACCACAGTTAAAAATTGAAAAGGGAATGAATATTCCAGATAGTGTTTTGCCTATACCTGCTTTAACTAGTGAAGACAAAAAGAACTTATCCTTTGTTTGTAAGCATGCCGATCTAGTTGGCTTTTCATTTGTAGGCAATGAAGATGATTTGCTTTCCCTTCAAGCCGAAATCAATCAATATAAAACTCAATCAAAACCAGCTATCATCTTAAAGATTGAAAGATTAGATGCCATTAAAAATCTACCAGTCTTATTACTAACTGCTATGCGAGAAGAGCGAGCAGGTGTTATGATTGCAAGAGGAGATTTAGCTGTGGAAATTGGTTTTGAAAGATTAAGTGAAATTCAAGAGGAAATTTTATGGCTTTGTGAAGCAGCTCATGTACCTGTCATCTGGGCTACTCAAGTTTTAGAAAATATGAATAAAACCGGTTACGCAACCCGATCTGAAATTACTGATGCTGCTATGGCTGTTAAAGCTGAATGTGTGATGCTTAATAAAGGAAAATTTGTAAGCAAAACCATTCATACATTATCTAACATTTTAAGTAGACAGGTTAGCCATTTTGATAAAAAAAGATATACTTTCCGCCCGCTAAACATTGCCAAGCAATTCTTCCATAAAGCCAATGTAGAGTAGCCAAGGTTTGGCAAATTTTAATCCATTTCCATTCGGTTATTTTTGTATCTTACGAACTTGTTTTACCCACATTATTGTTTGTTTTAGATGACTGTAGAAAAACAACCCACACTGGTTCAAGCATTAATTCCAATAGGCGTTTTGGTACTATTGCTTTTCATTAATGTAATCATTTTTGGGGCAGATGCCACGTCAGGTCCGAATCAGGTAGCTATGGTTTTGGCAGCAGGAGTCGCAGCAATTTTTTCTTTTTCTCTTGGGCATTCCTGGAAACACATCGAAGAAAGCATCGTCAAAAGTATCTCTTCTGCAATGGCAGCCATTCTTATATTAATGGTAATCGGTGCTTTATCCGGAACATGGTTATTAAGTGGTATTGTGCCGGCTATGATTTACTACGGATTAAAGATCTTAAATCCTACCATATTTCTTTTTGCAGCTTGTGTTGTGTGTTGCATTGTATCAGTAGCGACAGGAAGTTCCTGGAGTACAGTTGCTACGGTCGGAATTGCCTTACTTGGTATTGGTAAAACGTTAGGCATTAATGAAGCAGTGATTGCCGGAGCGATTGTGTCTGGTGCTTATTTTGGTGATAAAATGTCTCCTTTATCAGACACGACAAACTTAGCACCTGCAATGGCAGGTACTGATTTGTTTACACACGTGCGTTACATGATGTACACAACAATTCCTACACTTATTATCACTCTAATCATATTCTTTATTTGGGGATTTACCATCGATACACAAGCAACATCACAAGAGACAGCAGCAGTTTTAGCTGCCATTGACAGCAAGTTCAATATAACGCCTTGGCTATTTATTGTGCCAGCATTAGTCATTTTTATGATTGTTAAAAAAATGCCGGCACTACCTGCATTGTTAATAGGTTCATTACTAGGTGGAGTTTTTGCCATTATTTTCCAACCAGAAATCGTAAAAGAAATTGCAGTGGTAAACACTACTTACTTGAAAGCTTCTTTTTTAGCTGTGATGAAAGCTATGTCTGTAGAAACGGCTATCAAAACTGACAATGCTATGATCAGCGAGTTGCTTTCAACAGGAGGGATGTATGGCATGATGAATACAATTTGGTTAATCACCTGCGCGATGATGTTTGGTGGCGTCATGGAATCTTGTGGGATGCTAAGAGTAATAGCAGAAAGAATCATCGGTTGGGCGCACTCTACCGGTTCATTGGTTGCTTCAACAGCTGCCACTTGTATTTTCTTTAACCTTACGGCATCGGATCAATATATGGCCATCGCTGTACCTGGCAGAATGTATGCTGATACCTACAGAAAGCGCGGCATTAAACCTGAAGTATTAAGTAGAACGCTAGAAGACTCTGGCACGGTAACTTCTGTGCTCATTCCTTGGAATACTTGCGGAGCAACACAGGCAAAAGTGTTAGGTGTTGCAACTTCCGCTTATGCTCCTTATACATTTTTCTGTATCATAAGTCCTATCATGACAGTGTTACAAGCTTATTTAAATATTAAGATCAGAAGATTTTCAGACGATGGTTCCGCCAAGCAATAATGAAAATCGGAATAACAGGGTTTCAATTTCTAATGAAGAAGTGCAAGATTTACCACTGCTTGCCTATTCAGGAAAGGTTGCTGTGGTTACTACCCCCGAAGCATTAACAAAAGCCTTATCAGAAGCCAGAAAATCTGGACCTTTAGGTTTTGATACGGAAACTAGACCAGCTTTTGTAAAAGGACAACGCTTTAAAGTTGCGCTTATCCAATTAGCCAGCATGGATAAAGTCTGGTTAATCAGAACACAATCAACTGGTTACGCCGAAGAATTGATTCGATTTCTGGAAGATGAATCAGTACTAAAAATTGGAGTTGGCTTACGCGATGATTTACAAGCCTTGCATCGCGTCATTAAATTCCAGCCAGGGGGTTTTGTGGAACTTACACAACTCACCAAAACACAAGGCATAGAAGTTGAAAGTGTTAAAAAACTATGTGGCCTGTTATTGGGTTATAGAGTATCAAAAAGCGCGCAAACATCTAATTGGGAAGCAGCTACCCTTACTGAAAAGCAAATAGAATATGCTGCTACCGATGCCTGGGTTTGTTTGCTTATGTATAATCAATTGCCAAACTTAAAATGACAGTACTTCCTTATAAAAACGAGACTTCCGGAAAGAAAGAACAAGTGGCTAAAATGTTCGATAACATCAGCCATCGATATGATTTTCTCAATCATTTTTTAAGTTTAGGCATAGATAAACTATGGCGGAAAAAAGCAATTGCTTTTCTTAAACCTCATCAACCCAAAGTTTTATTAGATGTTGCCACTGGCACCGGAGATTTTGCTATTCAGGCTATGGAATTAAAACCTGAAAAAATAGTTGGAGTAGATATTTCTGAAGGCATGCTAGAGGTAGGTAGAAAAAAAATGAAAGAAAAAAATCTACACACCATCATCGAAATGAAATCCGGTGATTCAGAAAATCTACCTTTTGCCGATCAAACTTTTGATGCTGTTACAGTTGCTTTTGGTGTTCGTAATTTCGAAAACTTAGAGAAAGGATTAAGAGAAATTTACCGTGTGCTAAAACCAGGAGGTCTTGTCGTTGTACTCGAGTTTTCCAAACCGGAAAGTTTTCCATTCAAGCAATTGTATGGATTCTACTTTAAATTCATTTTACCTAAGTTGGGCAGTTGGTTATCGAAAGACAATGCTGCCTATCAATATTTACCCGAATCTGTTGATGCCTTCCCATACGGAAATGCTTTTTTAAACGTTCTCAATCAGGTAGGATTTCAGCAAACACATGCTAAAAAACTTACTTTTGGTATCAGTTCTATTTATACAGGTAAAAAGTGATCATAACAAACACAGCATATTTTTTTAAGAAGATTCAAAAGTTAAGCTTAGTCATCGCATTGCTTTTGCTTTCAGTTGGTAGTTATGCACAATATTATTCGAATAAGAAATTTGAAAATCGCAATAATCCAAACTACGATGAAAGAAGAAGATTCAGCTATGGATTCTTAATCGGATTACACAATTCCAGTTATCGCGTTAAGTATGCAGATGCCTATACTTCACAAGGATTAGATACACTTTTTTCTGTTGAACCTTCTTGGACACAAGGTTTCGTTTTAGGTTTTATAGTTAATTATCGTGTAAACGAATTTTTAGATTTGCGCATTACACCACAAGTAGGTTTTTATGAACACCAACTAACGTACCGCTATACTAAGTTAGCTACTAATCCACCTGATAATACACAAAACATTGAAACAACGATGGTGGAGTTGCCTTTTATTGCCAAGTATAAATCCGTAAGACGTGGAAACATCCGAATGTATATGTTAGGGGCCATTAAACCAGGATTTGAGGCAGGAGGTAAAAAAGATTTAGATGCACAACAAACAAGATTAACTGTTCGTGAATTTAACCTAGCTTTAGAAGGAGGTTTTGGTTTTGATTTGTATTACCCCTTATTTAAATTCTCTCCCGAAATCAGATTCTCGCGTGGCATTTCTAATCTTTTGAAAGATTCTAACAATCCATTTGGTCAACCCTTGCAAAGCATTTCAACCAACACCATCACGATTTATTTATTGTTTCAATAATGGAGAAACCTATTGTATTGATTACGGGAGCAACCGCTGGAATAGGAGCGGCAACGGCTCGCTTATTAGCATCACTTCAATATCCGCTCATTATTTGTGGTAGAAGAAAAGAGAGGCTCGCGCAATTGGAAAACGAATTAAAAGATAAGACAAACATATTCACTTTAAATTTTGATGTTCGTCATCGAGATGAGGTTGTAAAAGCTATTGACTCGATTCCCTTAGAATGGAAAAATATTGGCGTGTTGATTAATAATGCAGGCAACGCACATGGACTCGATCCTATACAAACTGGCAACATAGATGATTGGGATGCCATGATGGATGGAAATGTGAAGGGTATGTTGTATGTGTCCAAACCAATCATTAACATGATGATTGCTAACAACCAAGGTGGGCACATCATCAACATTGGTTCCATTGCAGGTAAAGAAGTATATGCCAATGGAAATGTGTATTGCGCCAGTAAGTTTGCAGTTGATGCTTTAACCAAAGGCATGCGTCTGGATTTGAATCCTTATGGGATTAAGGTAACTGGTATTCATCCTGGCATGGTAGAAACAGAATTTTCGGTAGTACGCTTTAAAGGTGATGAAACAAAAGCAGCTCAGGTTTATAAAGGTTTTCAGCCATTAAAAGCTGAAGATATTGCCGAAACCATTCGTTATGTCATGGAGGCACCTACACATATTCAATTAGCAGATATAACAATCCTACCAACTGCACAAGCCAGCGCCACAACGGTTAAAAGAACTATTTAAACTTGAGTAAAGTTTCAGATTCGATTTCATGTCCTCCTTCAAAGGTGTGAATGATAGACTGAATGCCTAATTTGCCTTCTATTTCTTGTTGCTTCAGCATTCGGTCATCCGATAAAAAGGGGTCTTGTTTGCCATAAACTAAATGGATGGGCAGGTCTTTAAAAGCACGATTGTTGGCTTGAATTTCTAAATCTTCAGGTAAAATCCCAGCCCAAATAATCAACCTGCAAAAAAGATGTGGGTAAGCACTGGCCCATCTTGTTGCTGTGGCTGCTCCTTGCGAATTTCCTATCTGTGTTACCTTGGTTGTGGTAGTTGGTGTTTTTTGTGC
>JAPZUF010000004.1 GCA_027533395.1 Cyclobacteriaceae bacterium | reverse complement strand
TTCTCCGCCTCCTACGTGCAACCAATCTTGTTGGTATGCAGTGCCACCTCGAACTGAACTTGAAACAGAAATTGATGTGTTATCTTGTTGACAACCATATACCCTGTATGGAAAAGCATTATCAACAGCTACGCGATAAATTTCTGCTGTAGGTTGGTTTTGCAATGTGCTCCATGAGAAACCTCCATTGTAGGTTACATGGGCACCTCCATCGTTACTATGAATCATAATTTTCGAATCGTTTGGATTGATCCACAAATCATGACAATCGCCATGTGTTACCCGAATTCTGTCGAAGTGTAGACCACCGTTAGTTGACTTCCAAAATGAAACGTTGTTTATATAAACTGTTTCTTCATCTTTAGGATCGGCAAAAATCCTGGTATAATACCAATGCCTTGTGCGCAGTTCTCTATCACCATTTATTCTTCTAAAACTTTTCCCTCCATCGTGTGAGGCGTACAAACCTCCTTTTTCGTTGTCTATTGATTCTGCTAAAACCCAAATACGTTCACTATTCGCAGGAGAAATGGCAACTCCAATTTTTCCTAAGATACCTTCGGGCAATCCATTCTTTAATTTCTTCCAAGTTGCGCCCTCATCGGTTGATTGATAAACTCCACCTTCTTCGCTGCCATCAATGGTTGTCCATGGTTTTCTTTGAAATGTCCAAGCTGCAGCCAGCAAAATTCTTGGGTTGTTCTTATCCATTGTTACATCGATTACACCCGTTTTATCGCTTATGCTTAACACTTGTTTCCAGGTTTTGCCACCGTCAACGGTCTTATATAAGCCTCGTTCTTTATTTGGCCCAAAAGGATTTCCTAATACAGCCGCATAGGCAATGTTAGCATTGTGGGGATGTATTTCTATTCTTCCTATTTGACCTGCCTTCTCTAAACCACTGAATTGCCAAGACTTACCTTGGTCGTACGAAACATAAATTCCTTTACCAATAGATACATTTCCACGAGGATCAGCAGAACCTGTTCCAACATAAATCACATTTTGATCGCTTGGCGCAACCGTTATGGCCCCGATACTTCCAACAGGAATAAATCCATCACTAATATTTCTCCATGTAGTTCCTCCATCATCAGTTCTCCACACTCCACCACCCGTTGCACCCATCAAGAAAGAATTAGGCATAGCATGAAAGCCAGCAACAGCAGTACTTCTTCCTCCACGAGCAGGGCCAATATTTCTAAAAGTTAAACCACTTAAAAGTTCGTTTGCCTGAACTTGTGGTGAAATGTTCGATGTACTTTTTGTTTGTGCGGAGAGACTACCCAATACAAAAAAACAGATGAGAGCAGAAAAAAATCTAAACATGTTGGTTTTGTTTAATCATTCAAGTTAAGAAAGTAAACAAGCTATTACAAAATCTATATAAAAGAAAGTTTCGTGTAATCTTAGAGTTCGTTTTTCTTTCAATAATTAAGAGTCATTTATATATTTGAAATCTCGTTATGATAAACCTAAACTAATATGCGGGCTCCAATAGTTTCTTTAATCTTGTCGCTACATTTTTTTACACTTACTGCGCAAAAATCTCCTATAAAATATGGTGATGTTTCCATCAGCGATTTAGAAATGACAACCTATGAAGCAGATTCGTCTGCAGTTGCTGTCATTATTTCTGATTACGGTAAAGCTTATGTAAGCTTCAGTGATGTTTCAAGCCAGCTATTTTTTGACAAACACATAAGAATTAAAATTTTAAAAAGTGATGGAACGAGATGGTCGGATGGTGAGATCCCTCTTTTTAGTGGGAATTCTAGGAATGATGAAAACATAACAAAGTTTAAAGCAACAGCATACAACCTAGTAGATGGAGAAATTGAAAAGACTGAAATTGATGAACGATCTCTTCAGAAAGTGAAATTCAATAAATTCTTTGACCTTAAAAAGTTCTCCATCCCAAATGTTAAAGTGGGGACAGTGATAGAGTACAGTTATACTATACAATCTGATTTACTTGTTAACTTTCCTAATTGGCAATTTCAATACGAAATACCAAGTATGCACAGCGAGTATTGGGCAATTATTCCAGAGTTTTTTATTATGGAAAAATATACGCAAGGTTACCTTTCACCATCAGTGTTTGAAGCAACAGAAAGAACACAATCTTTCTATCATGAAACTGCCAACCATTGGATTTACAAAAATGTCCCAGCCTTCAAGCCTGAACCATTTATGACTTCTAAAAAAGATTATGTTACAAAAATAAATTTTGCTTTAGCTTATATAGACATGCCTAATCGACCTCCTGTAGAAATCATGGGTACTTGGGATAAGCTTGTCTCCCTTCTTAAAAACTCTGATAGTTTTGGCAATGCAATAAGTGGCTCAGGGTTTCTAAATAAAATTGTAGAACCACTTATCGCTAACTTAAGTTCTGACGAAGAAAAAGTAAAAGCTATACACAACTATGTTAAAAGCAATATAGAGTGGAATGGTGAAGAAGATTATGTAGCTGGAAATTTAAAATCAATACTTGAAAATAAAACTGGTTCCTCAGGCGATATCAATATTCTGCTAGCCTCCATGCTAGAAAAAGCTGGTTTTAAACCAGATATGGTTTTACTAAGTACGCGAGAACACGGATTTATTCGTGTGGAATACCCGATGTCGAGACAAATGAATTATGTTGTGTGTAGACTTATACTGAATAATGATTTTATTTTTCTTGATGCAACAGAAAAATTTATTCCAATTAATACTTTACCTGAACGTTGTTTAAATGGTCAAGGGTTACTTGTATCAGAAACAAACCGCGGATGGGTGCAACTACAAACAAAAGTAAAAACCAAAACAATTTATGCAGCTAACATAACAATCTCTGCCCAAGCTGAGGCATCAGGCACAATCACCAAAACAAGTGACGGCTATTCAGCACAAGAGTTAAGAAGAAAACATAAAAAGTTAGGATTAGAGTCGTTTAAAAATTCAGAAATTCATAGCCTAAAGCTAGCTGTAAATGATTGGAAACTTGAGGACATTGATAAAGAAGAAAAACCTGTTAAGGAAGTTTTTGATGTAAATATAGAAGAACTTGTTACACAAAGTGGAGATGTAGTTTATATTGAGCCATTGTTAGGTTTACAATTAAAAGAAAATCCGTTTAAACAAGATAAAAGAGAATACCCTGTTGATTACGGTAGTACACAAGAGCAATTGTTTATCATTAAGTATTCCATTCATGACGAATTTGTTGTTGAAGAATTACCACAATCAATTATGTATGTATTGCCAGATAAGAGTGGGAGATTCACCCTAAGTGCACAAACTATGGGCAATACTATTAACATCATGGTTAACTTTCAAATCAATAGAACATTGTATGTAGGCACTGAGTATGCTGATCTAAAAGAATTTTATAATCATTGTGTTGCAAAACAAAATGAACAAATAGTATTGAAAAGGAAATCCTAAAATCGAATAGACCTAAATTACAATCTTAAAACATTTAAGATTATGTATAAACAAAATAGAGTTTGTTTAAATTTAAATTAACTATACTATGTGTTTACACATTTTTTAAAACTAGTTTAATTTAGTAAGCGTCATTCTTGTTTATAGTTTAAAAAATATGGCCTCAAAAATCTTAAACAAAAACCATCAAATTAAAAACTTTACATCTTTAGGTTTTTAAATTTTTGCTATCTTATTAATCAGTTATTATATTTGAAAACTCGGTACCTAAACCAACAATAAAATATGCGGGCTCCATTATTAATTTTATTACTTCTACTTACTCTTCAATCGTTTTGTCAAAAATCACCGATTAAGTTTGGTGATATCTCTACAGAAGAATTAAACATGAAAATTTATAGTAAAGATTCTTCTGCTATTGCAGTCGTGCTAGCTGAATATGGTAAAGCTTATGTCAGTGTAACGAATGTTTCGGCTAAACTTTACTTCGACAAACACGTGCGTATAAAAATTTTAAAAAATGATGGAACCATGTTTTCTAACCAAGATATTTTGGTAAGCAGACAAGGTTCTGATGCAGAAGAACGAATTACAAATTTAAAGGCATCTTCATACAACTTAGTAAATGGAAAAATAGAAGAAACAAAATTGAATAAAGATGCTATATATAAAGAGAAGTTTAACCGTTTCGCTAACCTGATGAAGTTCTCGATACCTAATGTTAAAGTAGGTAGTGTGATTGAATACAGTTATACCTTACAATCTGATTTTCTTTCTAATTTTCCTAACTGGGAATTTCAACATGAAATACCTGTGATTCATAGCGAGTATGTTGCCATTATTCCTGAATTTTTTGTGATGGAAAAATATGCGCAAGGATATGTATCTCCTACTACATACGACACAAAACAAAAAACACAAGCAAATTACTACGAAACCATTCATCATTGGATTTATAAAGATGTTCCCGCTTTTAAGCCCGAACCATTTATGACATCTAAAGACGATTACATTTCTAAGATGAATTTTGCTTTGGCTTATATCAATTTCCCTAGAGAACCAAGTATTGAAGTAATGGGAACTTGGGATAAGCTTGTCAATAACTTAAAAGAATCAGAAAACTTTGGAAAAGCAATTAGCGGTTCTGGCTTTCTTAAAAAAACAGTTGAAACAATTATTGCAGGTAAAACTACTGACCAAGAAAAAATTATTGCTATTCATGACTACGTAAAACAAAATATTGAATGGGATGGGCAATCTGATTTTTATGCAGATAACCTAAAGGAAGTTCTTGAAAAGAGAAAAGGTACATCCGGAGACATCAACATTCTTATGGCATCTCTTTTAGATAAAGCAGGATTTACTCCTGAAATGATTTTACTAAGCACGCGCGACCATGGCTTTGTACGCACAATGTATCCTATGTCGAGGCAACTCAACTATGTTGTTTGCAGAGTTAAGGTTGGCGAAAATTATATTTATCTGGATGCTACAGAAAAATTTATTCCTTTTAATGTATTGCCAGAACGATGTTTAAATGGACAAGGATTATTGGTTTCTAACACGAACAAAGGCTGGATTCCCATTGCTAGTAAAACAAAATCTAAAAGAACTTATAGTGCAGAAATCAATTTGCAGCAAATTGATAATCCTGTTGGAACCATTACAAAAATAAGCGATGGATACTTTGCGCACGCTGCAAGAAGACAATACAAAATACTTGGGAATGAAGAATACAGCAAAAACGCAAAAACAAAACTGAACCTTCCTGTAGAAGATTATCTCATCGAAGATACAGAAGTAATTGAAAAACCTTTAAAAGAGACCTTTAAAGTAAATTTAAACGAAGTGATAACGCAGGGCGAAGATGTGATTTATCTTAATCCGCTGTTGAGTTTACAACTTAAGCAAAATCCTTTTAAACTCGAAAAGCGAGAGTATCCTGTTGACTTTGGCAGTAATCAAGAAGAATTATTCATAGTAAAAATTAGTATTCCGGATGGTTATGTTGTAGATGAAATGCCCCAATCTAAAGTATTTATTTTACCAGATAAGAGCGGTCGATTTACCTATAATGCTCAACAAAATGGAAATGTAATAAACACCATGAGTAATCTTCAAATCAATAAAACCTTATACGTTGGCGAAGAATATATACAGCTAAAAGAATTTTATAATCAATACATCTCAAAACAAAACGAGCAAATCGTTTTAAAGAAAAAGCAATGAAAAAGATAAACTTAATTTTCTGGTTATCCACTTTGTGTATAAACCTTGTTATGGCGCAAGGTAACTTTGCTGTCAATAATATTAATCCTGAATTATTAAAAGATGCGAACGCTGTAATTCGAGAAGATTATTCAACATTTGAAATTTTAAATAACGATGAAGCTATTTATCGAGTACGACTAGTTGTTACTATACTCAATTCAAATGCTAAATACCAAGCACAAAAAGTTTTAGGCTATAGTAAAAACATAAAGATTAATAATTTCAAAGGAGCAACTTTTGATGCTAACGGAAAGCAAATAAAGAGGCTAAAACAAACAGAAATTTATGACCAAAGTGCCTATGAAGGTCAGGGTTCTTATAGTGATAATCGTTTAAAGGCAGCAGATTTAACACACGGTAGTTACCCATACACAGTTGAGTGGGAGTATGAACTTAAATACAACTATCTATTTATAATTCCAGAGTTTGTTATTGCAGGAGATTACTACACTTCAGCCGAAATTAGTAAATGCGATTTTATCTATCCTGCAGAACTAAAGCCAAGATTCAAAACCTATAATTTTTCTGAACCATTGTTAAACTCTTCCCGCGATGGTAAACAAGTAACAACTTTCGAATTTAAAAATTTTAAAGCTATTAAACCGGAAGAGTATTCTCCTAATCCACAATATATTTTCCCGCACATCTCTGCAGCCCCAGAAAAATTTAAGTTCGACAAATATGAAGGTGAAATGCACAGTTGGGATTCTTTTGGACAATGGATTGCACAACTTAATGCTGGTAAGCAAGATTTACCTATAAAGACAATTGAAGAAGTAAAACAAATTGCTGCTAAGTATTCAACTAATGAAGAAAAGATAAAAGCGATTTATGAATACATGCAAAGTAAAACTCGCTATGTTTCTATTCAATTTGGTATAGGTGGATTTCAACCCATTGATGCTTTCTCTGTTGATCAAGCCGGTTATGGCGATTGCAAAGCTTTATCTAATTACATGGTAGCTATGCTAAAAGAGGTTGGCATTGAAGCAAACTATGTCTTGATAGAAGCAGGAAAAAATGCAGGAGATTTAGATGAAACGTTTCCTAGTTCACAATTTAATCATGCTGTTGTAGCTGTACCCAATGCAAAAGATACTTTGTGGCTCGAATGCACCAGCCAAACCAATCCTTTTGGTTATATGGGAAGTTTTACCGGAAACAGAAAAGCTTTGGCCATTACTGATGAAGGAGCCAAGATTGTTTACACACCTAAGTACACCGAAAATGAAAATTTACAAAATAGAATAGCGGAGGTAAAATTAGATGCAAATGGCAATGCTATCGCTCAAGTAAAAACTATTTACCAAGCACAACAATATGAAAACGACAACCTTAATTTTATTCTAAACGATCAATTCGATCTACAAAAAAAATGGATTCAGGAAAATACTGGAATCCCTTCGTTTAACTTGGTTAATTTTCATGTGAAAGAAATTAAAGATAAAATTCCTTCAGCCCATGTTGATTTAAAATTAGAGTTAAATAAACTAGCCAATGTAAGCGGTAAAAGAATGTTTATTACTCCCAATTTAATGAATCGCTTCAGTCAAGCACCTGCTCCTTCTGAAAATAGAACCTTACCAGTAAATCGCAGAATAGGTTATACAGATATTGATACTATTCGCTTTCAGTTTCCTGAAGCATTTTATCCTGAGTTTATTCCCAAGCCTACTAAAATTGAATCCGAATTTGGTGTGTACGAAAATTCTTATTTGATGGATGAAGGAAGTTTAGTTTATGTAAGAAAATTAGTGATGAAGAAAGGTGTTTTTCCTGCATCGAGTTATAACAACTTAGTAAACTTCTATAAGTCAATCATAAAAGCAGATAATACCAAATTGGTTTTGCTCACCAAAACCTAATGTTATTTGAAGGGGGAGTCCGGCTCTTTGGCCATAAAGTTATAGGTAATTTTATCCATGGTGCCGGGCATCCACTTCGTTAGCCATACCGCCAACTTACCCTGAAATGTTAAAATTAAATCTCTTCGCCTGTTAATAACGGCCTTGTATATGTGATGTGCCGTTTCTTCTGCACTCATCATTTTACCTTCTGCTCTTGGCGATTCTCCTTGTATTTTACCATCTGCAGTAAGCGCAGTGTTACGAATATTCGAGGCCGTAAAGCCAGGACAAACTGACAAAACATGCACACCTTTTTTCATTACTTCCATGCGAATTGATTCTAAAAAACCTTCCATCGCATATTTTGATGCAGAGTAAGCGCTGCGCGCTGGTGTGGCTCTTCTTCCATTGATAGAAGAGATGCCAACAATTGAACCTTTTGTTTGTAAGATGTGAGGTAAAGCGTATTTCGTACAGTAAACAGTTCCGTAAAAATTAATATCCATTACTTTTTTAAACACTTCTATATCTAAATCTTGAAAGAGTGCCCGCATAGATATGCCCGCATTATTAATTAAAATATCCAATGCCCCAAAATGCTTTACAGTTTGCTCAACCATTTGTTTGGCATCTGCTTCGATGCTTACATCACCTGTAATGGCAAGGCAGGAAATTCCTTGGTTCTCTAATTGTTGTTTAACCTCTTGCAATTCTTTTTCTCTTCTGCCGGTTATAGCAACTTGGCTACCCTGCTTACCAAATTCAAAAGCCAAGGCTTTTCCTATGCCCGAAGTTGCACCTGTAATCAATACGATTTTATTCTTCATTTTTATTAATACACTTTATGGGTAGATGCCCGCATCAGTCCATTTCTGTCTTCTAAAGGTTAAAAATACAAATACTTGCTTAACTTGGCGCAATTAATCAAGTATGCTCTTTATTAGACTTTTCGCTTGGCTCCCACTCAGAGCTTTATATATGATGGCCGATTTCTTTTTTGTAATTGGTTTCTATATCGTTAAGTACCGTAGAAAGATGATTCGAAGAAATTTGGCAAAAGCATTCCCGGAAAAGAATCAGAAAGAACTCGCTTACATCGAGAAAATTTTTTTTAAAAACCTTTGTGATTACGCTTTTGAAACCATTAAGCTTTTAAATCTTTCAGCGAAAGAACTTAAAGATAGAATGCGCTTTACTAATCCATCGATTTTACAAAGTTATGCCAACAAACAACAATCTGTTATCTTATTATCTTCTCATCAATTTAATTGGGAGTGGTTGCTAGTTTCAGGTGTTGTTAGTTTACCCATGAAAATAGATTTTGTATACCAAGCTGTGCAAAATAAATTTTTTGATAAGGTAATGTTAGCTATTCGTTCGCGATTTGGATCGTATCCTATCGAGCGTTATCAAGTAGCCCGCGAAATTGTAAAGAGAAAAGATATCGTTCGTGCTACAGCTATCGTTGCCGACCAATATCCTGGTCATAATGATAAATATTACAGCACAACTTTTTTAAATCAGGAGACTGCCTTCTTTTTCGGTTCTCAACAGATGGCAACACTTATGCAGTATCCTGTGTTTTATGCTTCTGTAAAAAAAGTGAAGCGAGGTTATTATGAAATTACCTTGTTGCCTTGCGGAGAACCACCCTATTCGAAAGAAGACTTATCAGTAATAAAAACTTATGTAAAAGGTATAGAGGCATCCATACAACAACAACCTGCTAATTGGCTTTGGTCGCATAATCGATGGAAACAAAGACATTTAGAAAAGCCTCATTTAGAAGTTAAAGAAAGTTAAATCTTAAAATTGAAATTGTAGTTTTGATGTAAAAATCAATTCTCTTTTAATAAGGCTAACTCATCTTCGGTAAATAAGCGTGAACGAATAATAAACCTGTAGCCCAACGGTATTTCAAGCGAGAAACTGGAACCACGCCCAGGCGCTGCATCTACTTGCAATTGTGTGTGTGCCCAATAGGTATACTGATCTTTGCCCATGTAAAACGGGCAATCGTGTACATCCCCAAGTTTTACATCGTTGTCTTCACTTATTTTAAACTCTCCTGCTGCAAAGCACATAGGCTGAGAGCCATCGCAACAACCTCCGCTTTGGTGAAAAAGTAAAGGGCCATGCATTGCCTTTAACTTTTCGATAAGCGCAATTGCCTTATCTGTTACTGTTACTCGTTGTATCATACACTTAAAAATAAAGAGAGAGCTTCTGCTTTCGCAGAAGCCCGATCATCCTCAACACTAAACTTATCAGAAAAAGCCAAGTTTATTTTTATTGTAAGAAATAAGCATATTCTTGGTATTGCGATAATGATTAAGCATCATTTTGTGGGTTTCTCTACCAAAGCCAGATTTTTTATAGCCACCAAATGGGGCATGTGCCGGATAAGCATGGTAACAATTTACCCACACACGCCCTGCCTCTATTGCGCGTGGCATTTGGTACATTTCGTGGGCATCGCGTGTCCATAAGCCCGCGCCTAAACCATATAGGGTATCGTTAGCTATGCTTATGGCTTCTTCTCTGGTTTTAAAAGTAGTTACAGAAGTTACAGGCCCAAAAATTTCTTCCTGAAAAATTCTCATTTTGTTATGGCCTTTAAAAATGGTTGGTTGTATGTAATAGCCTTTTTCTAAGCCACTGTTTAAATGAAATGCATCGCCACCACATAATACTTGTGCTCCTTCTTCTTTTCCTATTTTCATATAAGAAAGAATTTTTTCGAACTGATCGTTACTGGCTTGCGCGCCCATCATGGTGTCGTCTGCCAGAGGGTTTCCTACTTTAATGGCACGTGTACGCTTTACAACACGTTCCATAAATCTATCATAAATTTTTTCGTGCACTAAAATGCGTGACGGACACGTGCAAACTTCGCCTTGATTTAAGGCAAACATTACTGCACCTTCTACGCACTTATCAAAAAACTCATCGTCTTCATCGGCAATGCTGGGCATAAAAATATTAGGTGATTTTCCTCCTAACTCCATGGTTACAGGAATAAGGTTTTCGCTCGCGTATTGCATTATCAATCGGCCGGTTGTTGTTTCACCTGTAAAAGCCACTTTTGCAACGCGTGGCGAAGTTGCCAATGGTTTCCCGGCTTCTATTCCAAAACCGGTTACAACGTTTAGCACTCCGGCTGGTAATACATCTTGTATTAATTCCATTAATACCATTATGCTTGTTGGTGTTTGCTCTGCTGGCTTTACTACTACTGTACATCCGGCTGCTAATGCAGGTGCGATTTTCCAGGCAGCCATTAAGAGAGGAAAATTCCACGGAATAATTTGACCAACTACACCGAGTGGTTCTTGTAAATTTATGCTGATGGTGTACTCATCGTGTTCCGACATGGTGCTTTCATCGGCACGGATTACTCCGGCAAAATATCGAAAGTGGTCTATACTAAGTGGAATATCAGCAGCGCGTGTTTCGCGAATGGCTTTGCCGTTATCAACAGTTTCTACACGTGCTAATAACTCCGAATTTTTTTCCATAATGTCGGCAATTGCCAATAATACATTGGCACGTTGTGCTGCCGAAGTTTTAGACCACGATGCAAATGCCTTATGTGCAGCATCCAATGCTTTTTCTACATCTTCTTTATTTCCGCGTGCTGCTTTTGTGAAGGGTTTGCCATCGATAGGCGAAATGTTATCGAAATATTCGCCACTTGAAGGAGCCACCCATCGACCTCCGATAAAATGATCGTAATGACTTTTAAATGTGGGGCGGGGTGTAGAAACCTTGGTTTCTTTTTCTAATACTGTTTCCATTGGTTTAGAGATTTGGTTGATACACCAAAGTTGTTACTCTGCTCTTTTTATGAATTAACAATGCGTATCAGAAAATTAATGGTTAGTCTCATTTCAATCGATTTCAGAAATTTTTTATATTTATTTAATGGCTACACCATTTCTTTTACCCTTTACGCGCGAACGCTCGCTTTTTAAGCTGGTGGAGAATCGTTCAGCATTTACTTTAGAAACGTGCGAGTTAAACATTTTTGAAACGCACCAAAAGGCTGAAAGTGTAAACCTTGTGTTTGGCGACATGGTGCTCACCAGTATGTTGCGCGGAAAAAAAGTAATGCACCTAAACGGAAAAGCCTCTTTTGATTATCTACCGGGTGAATCGGTGGTGGTGGCGCCTAATGAAGTAATGAATATTGATTTTCCGGAAGCGCAATTGGGAAATCCTACGCAATGCATTGCCTTAGCAATTTCTGGAAATGAAATTCAAAACACCATTAATTTGTTAAATGAAAACTTTGCAAAAGTTGAACGAAACGAAAGATGGACGATTGATGAAAAATTGTTTCATCTTAAAAATTCTAATGAATTGGTAGACATTATCAACCGCATTATTCACATCAGCATAAAAGAACAAAGGCGTGAAAAAGATATTTTGGCCAAACTTGCTTTGCAAGAGTTAATGGTTAGGCTTATGCAAACACAGGCGCGACAGTTATTTGAAACTAACTATATAAAAATGGCGAGCCATCATCGGTTTGCACATGTTATACAATACATTAAAGAAAATTTAAGAGAAAAAATAGACTTACACACACTGGCTAATAAAGCGTGTATGAGCCGCGCTAATTTCTTTCGCAAGTTTAAGGAAGCATTTGGTTATGCACCTGGCGATTACGTTTTACGCGAAAGAATTGCACAAGCAAAAGAGTTTTTAAAAAATCCTGCCATTAGTGTTTCAGAAGTTAGTTTTCTTACGGGCTTTCAGAGTGTACAAAATTTTATACGTGTATTTAAAAAAGAAACCGGTTTTACACCTAAAGTTTTTCAATCGGGTGATTACAAGAAAGAATAGTTGTTAACTTCATTACACTTTAGAAAATAGCTTTTAAGTTTTCGCTTTGTTGGATGTTCACTCTAAAAAGTATTTCTGTTTATACATGTATTTATACCTGCATTTTGCTCTACACCAAATTAGGTTTGTTAGTATAGGGGTTCGTTAATTTCTGGTTTATAGTTTTTTAGTAATTAGCATAACTGATTTAAAATGTTGTGCAAAGTTTCTCTTGCGCCAGGGATGGAAGGGGCTTGGTGCGTAGCGAAGTGAAGCACCGGAGCCCCGAACAGCCCGGTTAGCCGCAAGGCTAAGGCGCCCAAAATATTTACGTTGATGAATTTTATTTCTCAACCGTTGCAGTGCGATGAATGAGCAATGCTACGTTTTGCTTTTTTATGAAGGACTTGAAATAAAAAAAGCCCCACTTTCGCGGAGCTTTTTATCTGTACCCAGGACGGGACTTGAACCCGTACAGACATTACTGCCCACAGGATTTTAAGTCCTGCGTGTCTACCAATTCCACCACCCGGGCAGGTTATGAAACCTCTTAAAAAACAGCCCCTCTCCGTGGAGAGGGGCTTTGAGCGGGAAACGAGACTCGAACTCGCGACCCCGACCTTGGCAAGGTCGTGCTCTACCAACTGAGCTACTCCCGCTTTTTTGGCCGTTTTATGTTCAAACGGGACGCAAATTTAATGCTACCTCCTGAATTTCCAAATCTTTCAAATTTCTTTTTAAAAAAGTTTTACCCTATGACGATATGTATGTTTTAACCTTATTTAAACCATTCTCTTTGTGGCTTGTTGCTATAATTGCACCCTAAAATTAAGCCCTATGAATAACTCTACAGACAACGTAACGCTTGCAGCTGCTTTCGTGAACGACATCCTCGAACTTTACAAAGAAAACGAAACAGATTATCCTAAACTGAAAGCTATGGCTGCCGGTTTAGACCTTTCATCTCCAACTAATATGGTTTCAATGAAGGTTTATAATGATATGTGCGATTGGATTGAATCGCAAATTGGTCAGGCTAATACACGCAAACTAGGCCGTAAAATTGGAAACACTGCCTTCAATGCGATGGTAGCTTTTAAACTTATTCCGGAAAAACCATCTCCTGAAGAAGCGATGAGCGGTCTTGCTAAAGTAGCCAGTACCATGATTCAAGATCCTTTAAAGCGCGGTTGGGAAATCATTGAAAACAGTAAGAAATACATCATCATGCGCAGAACACAAACTTTTAACAGCACACTTCAATTTGGTTTGCTAGATGAAATCATCCGCAAAACTGGCGTGATTTCTCCCAAAGTTGAGTATGTAAAAAGTGTGGCCAATGGCGATGAGTTTGATGAATATAAAATCTCTTGGTTATAATCATCCATTATACATTCTAGAAAATCTGACTTGTTAAACGAGTCAGATTTTTTTATGCTTTTATTAGCTCTTCTTTTGCTTTGCGTAATTGTTTAGCTTCTTCTTTGTTTTTAGAATGTAGGATATAATCGGGCACGCCTTTTAAGTCCCAAATCAATCCTACCTTTTCAAAAAATTTCAACACATAATACGTAATGTCGATTTCCCACCAAAAAAATCCTTGTCGCCCTGCCGTTTCATAATAATGATGGTTGTTGTGCCAGCCTTCGCCTAGGGTAATGAGTGCCAATACCAATGAGTTTCTACTTTCATCACCAGATTCATAACGTTGCGTTCCCACTTTATGCATAATCGAGTTGATAGAAAAAGTAGCGTGGTACAAAATAACAGTGCTTAGAAAAAATCCGATAAACAAGGTGGATAGTCCAGCGCTGGTAAAGAAATCCTGCAATCCGTTTCCATTTACTATTGCGCCTAAAGCAGTTACAACAATTGCTAAAATGGTTGGTGGCACTAAATAGTGTTTGTTCAACCAAACCAACTCCGGATATTTAGCATAATCACCGATTACTTTGTAATCAGTTTCTTTAAAATCCGGACCGATAATCCAACCAATGTGCGAATACCAAAAGCCATAAATCTTCATAGAGTGAGGATCGGCTGGGGTATCGCTATGCCTATGATGATGGCGGTGATGAGCAGCCCACCACAACGCTCCTTTTTGCGCAGTGGTTTGTGCCATAAAGGCGATTACAAACTGAAACCAACGTGATGTTTTGTATGACTTATGTGCAAAATAGCGGTGATAGCCACCGGTAACCCAAAACATTCTGACCAGGTAAAGTGCTAAACAAACCATCCAATCGAAAAAAGTGGCTCCGGTAAAAAGTGCTGCTAAAGGCAAAAGATGAACCAACAAGAATGCAATTTCTTGTTTTAATAATGGTTTTCTTCTGGTTTCAGGCGCTGCAATCGTTTGATTCATAATAGTGAAAAACGAAGTTCGCATTTTCTGTGGTGTTTCACATACAACCTGTCAAAAATCAGATTTTAAAGCCTTTTTGTTTAACAGACTTATCTGCCGTTTTTACCAAATATAAGCCCTATCTTTACCTTTTATTTTATGAATCCCGCTGTAACTTTTTCTCAGTATCAACCTCTTTTGCAAACCATCGCCTATAACCTGGTTAGATGCAAAGCAGATGCAGAAGATATTGTGCAGGAAACTTTCTTAAAATGGTTGAGCATCGAAACCCATAAAGTAGAAAATGCAAAAGCATACCTCGTAAAGGCAGTAACTAATCATTGTCTCAATCACCTACAATCGCTAAAAAAAAGAAAGACTACCTACTGGGATAGCATACAAATACCTGAGTTTTTGCATAAGGTAAAAGAAGCAAACCTCAGCAAACTCGATTTCGAAATCAATTTTAAAGATGCTGTAAAAGTTATCCATCATAAATTAGAACCGCTGGAACGTGCCGTTTTTATCTTAAAAGAAGTATTCGATCACGATTACGATTCGTTGCAAGAAATTCTCGACAAGAAAAAAGACCATTGCAGGCAATTGTTAAGTCGTGCCAAAAAGAAATTGCAAGAAGAGAAATCGAAAATTCATTTTGAATTACCCGATAAACCGGCCTGGGTAGAAAGTTTTCAAAAGGCATGCGATTACAATAACGCTTCGGAGCTGATTCAGCAGTTGAAAAAAGATATAGCTGCTTCCATCAAAAATAAATTTTAAAAATTCTGTCACAAGCAAAAGACAACTTTGTCTTACAGGTTTGCACGAGAGTGCATTTTATTGATTTAACCTGTTTAACACCATGTGGATTATCATTTCCTTTTTTGTAGCGCATTGGTATTTGTCGCTCTTTTTTCAAACTTTTTTTCTGCATCGTTATGCTTCTCACAAAGCATTTACAATGAACAAAACCACAGAAAAAATATTTTTTGTTCTTACCTGGATTTTTCAAGGATCTAACTATTTAAGTCCTTATGGCTATGGCGTAATGCACCGCATGCACCATGCTTTTGCAGACACCGAAAATGATCCGCATTCTCCCAAATACGATGAAACAATTTGGAACATGATGTGGAAAACCAAAACAATTTATTCATCTATCGCCAATAAAAAGTTCATTCCTGAAAAACGTTTTACCGAAGGAGTTCCTCAATGGGAAGCTTTCGATAAGTTTGCCCGTTCGTGGCCATCCCGAATTTTTTGGGGCGCAATCTACGTTGCTGTATATGCTGCATTCGCTACACAATGGTGGTTATGGTTATTGTTACCATTACAATTTTTAATGAGCCCCATCCATGGAGCCATTATCAATTGGTTTGCCCATAAGTATGGTTACAGAAATTATGAAGTTGGAGATACCTCCAGAAACTTTTTGCCTACAGATTTCTTAATGATGGGTGAGAGTTACCACAACAATCACCACAAGCATGGTTCGCGAGCCAACTTTGGTGGCGTGCGTTGGCATGAGATTGACCCGACTTATCTGGTGATAAAAGTATTAGCTGCTTTTAAAGTGATTAACCTTAATCATAATAAGGTAGTTAAACTCGAAAACATTCAAAAAGCGGCTTAATCAGCGTAAAAAGAAGGATAAAAAAGATTTTGGTTGATAACCAACTATTCTAGTTACCTTTGTGCATTATTATCAAAAATTATCACATTACAAATGAAACAAGGAACAGTAAAGTTCTTTAATCAAACCAAAGGTTTTGGTTTTTTAAAAGATTCAGCCACAGGCGAAGAGTTTTTCGTACACGTAACAGGTTTAGTTGACGAAGTACGCGAAAACGATGTTGTAACTTTCGAAGTACAACAAGGTAAAAAAGGCCTTAATGCCGTAAAGGTACGTTTAGCTAACTAAGATTATTTAGAAGATAAACACCAGCCCCGATTGGAATTCCCACTCGGGGCTTTTCTTTTTACATCATCCCACTCGTATTTTGTATTTTTGATTATTAAAAAATCCCTGCTTGACATTCCACGATTTTCAGTTTGAACCGCGTTTGCTCGATGGCCTCGATGCCATGAATTTTCGCCAACCTACTCCTATACAACAACAAGCCATTCCATTAATCATGGAAGGGCACGATTTATTAGCATGCGCCCAAACCGGAACAGGTAAAACAGCTGCTTTTATTCTGCCGGTTATTCATAAAATGATGGGCAGCGACCATCGACATCTAAACACATTGGTTATTGTACCTACTCGTGAACTTGCGCAACAAATCGACCAGCAAATAGAAGGCTTTGGCTATTTCACAGGCGTTAGCTCCATTCCTATTTTTGGCGGTGGCGATGGCGCCACTTGGGATGTACAACGTAAAGCTTTAGAACAAGGTGCAGATATCGTTATAGCGACACCAGGTAGATTAATTGCCCTGCTAGCTGCAGGCACTATCAATTTAAAACATTTGCAACATTTAATTTTAGATGAAGCTGATCGCATGCTCGATATGGGTTTTTACGAAGACATCGTAAAAATTATTTCTTATCTGCCTCAAGAACGCCAAACGCTCATGTTCTCGGCAACCATGCCCCCAAAAATTAAACAGCTTACAGGTAAAATTTTACGAAACCCCAAAGAGATAAATATTTCACTTGCCAAACCTGCTGAAGGCATTTTACAACAAGCATATTGTGTATATGAAACACAAAAATTTCCTCTAATCAAACTCATCCTTACCAACGACACATATAGCAGCGTTATTGTTTTCTGTTCCACAAAAGATAATGCAAAAGCTTTAGACAAAATTTTTAGAAAAGAAGGGTTAAAAGCCAGCGCCTTTCATTCTGATTTAGAACAATCAGAGCGCGAGGAAATCATGCGCAACTTTAAAGCGAAACAAATCAGTACATTAATCGGAACCGATGTTTTATCCAGAGGGATTGATGTAGATGGAATAGATTTAGTCATCAATGCAGATGTACCTCCCGATCCGGAAGATTATGTGCACCGTGTAGGCCGAACCGCTCGCGCTCAAAGAACAGGAACAGCCATTACTTTGATTACAGAAAAAGATCAAAGAAGATTTGGGAGCATCGAAAGATTGATTGGGTATGAAGTACCAAAACTTCCATTGCCAGAATTCTTAGGTGAGGGACCAACCTATAACCCCACGTTAAAACCAGCCAAGAGTAAAAATTTTAAAGGCAAGAAAAAGTTTTTTAAGAAAAAGAATACAAATCAATCTTAAGTTGATTTATTTGTAAATTAGTCTTCATCGAAATAACGCAAGGCTTCTTCTTTAGACTCAACAAGTTTTAGTTTTTCTCCATACCAGGCATTCACAGCTCTTAAAATCCATTTCTGAACTTTGGAAACACCCATGATGGCTTGTTTTTTTATTCGGTAATCAATCAGCGGTAATTCTTTTTTAATGTGGTTTAAATAGTTTGGGCTTACATATGATTTTTCATTCCAAATAGTTAGGGAGTAAACATATAAATCTCGTTCGAATACTAAGCTCTTGGCTTCATCAAAAACAGTTATTAACTCATCCCCTCGCGCATGGCTGTAGTCAACTATTAAAATTTGCTTACCTTTATGCTCTAAGAGTGTAACCATTAAAAAACTTTATTGCTATTCTGGCAAAGATAAGTTTTTCGCATCGAACAACATGGGTGCCTTTATTTTCTTAAAATCATGTGAGTTTCCAATTTCCATTCTTTCATAACGAGAATCTTGCTTACGGGCTGCAATTGTTGGAGGTCCAGCTATAACTTCTAATGCTTTACTCAATAAACGCTCGTTTTGATTTCCTAAAGGCTGTAACATTAAATCATTGTCTTTTAATAGAATGTTTGGTGAAAAGCCATCGCTGTAATCAGATTCATCATTGGCATTAAAAGATTGAACCACGATGGGTTGCATACCCCAGGTGTTGTTGGGATCGTTCGGTTGATAGATTGAAATAGAACCTACATTTTTTCCAAAAGTAACATCACCTATGATGAACACATCCATATAAGGTTTTAATCCATTGATCAATAATTCGCTGGCGGAAGCTGAACGAGAACTTGTTAAGATGATAAAATTATCGAGTTGTGAACCGATGTTTTGTGTTTTAGATACAAAACGCGTGTTAAAAAATTCGGGGCCGTATTCTGGGTCATTGGTTAAATCTTCTGTTAACTGATCATTATATTTTCGCTTGGCAAAAATATTGTTGGTTGTAACGCCAGCTCCAATCAAACTTGCAAGATTGCGTGTAGCAGTTTCTGCTCCGCCAGAATTAAAACGTAAGTCAAGTACTAAATCTGTTATACCTTGTGCTTTAAATTCAGCAAAAATATTATCCATCTGGTTGTTGTACTCACTAGAGTTAGAGGAAGGACCAGTGGCAAAAAAGTTGTAGAGATAGTATCCGATTTTTTTATTGCCAATGGTAATAACAGAAGATAAATAGTTTGGATTTTCTGAATACTCCACGGGTGCAAGATTTAAAGTAGTTGCCGAGCCAAAAGTTTCTGTGTTTAAATCTATAGCACGATATGAGACAGAAAAATTATCACTCATTTGTGTCAGCAAAGACCGATAGTTACTTTCAGTTAGCGTTGTTCCATTAATTGCCGTGATAATATCTCCACGCTTTAATGCAGTAGACGATGCAGGAGAATTAGGTTTGATATAAACAATTTGCATTAACACGTTACCCGGAGTATTGCCATCTAAATATAAAACAAATTCAAATCCTGCCTCCTTATTAACACCTTGTAAGGATTTCAATAATTCCTCATAATCTTCTTGTATCCATGAAAATCTATCTTTGTTGGATAAAATGCTTTCAAAAAAATCTTCAGGCTGTTGATTTATGTTGGGATTATCAGGAATTTCATCTGTCCATAGATAGTAATATTTCATGTTATCGTAAATCCACTTGTTAATAGCTGCATCTCCTTCAAACTTTCCTTCTTCATCACAGGCATTAAAAATGAACATTGATAGAATCAATGTTAGTAAAATGCTTTTCCTAATCATGTTTTTTGTAAACCTCATATAGCTGAAACGATTTTTATTCAATAAAATTATACATTATTAACATGTCATAATAGACTTATCATCCATTTTCTTGACTCAAATCAATCGGTATTTCGGTTTTGTATAACTCAAATCAAGGTATAAAGACAGAGGTTGGGTTCAACTTTGTACCATCAAAACAACGAACCATGAACACACAAATTCAAAATCACAAAAAAAGTTTTATTCTGTTTAACTTTTTAATGTTGCTGGCAACTTTTAGCTATGCACAGAATACACAAACCGTTCGCGGCCGTGTATTAGACGAAATTTCTAAAACGCCATTAATCGGTGTAAACATTACCTTACTGGGTACTGAAACTTTACTAGGCAGCGCTACCGATGTGGATGGCTTTTATCGCATCAACAATGTGCCACTTGGCAGACAAACCTTTAAAGTAAGTTACATAGGTTATGAAGAACAAATCATCCCAAACGTTATTGTTACAGCAGGTAAGGAAGTGATCTTAAACTTTTCTTTAACCGAACAAGTAAACCAACTTAACGAAATTGTGGTAACGGCTAATACAAAAGAAGACAAAACTGCTACCAATAACGATCTGGCTGTAGTGAGTGCGCGTTCTTTTAATGTAGATGATACCAAACGATATGCAGGCGCATTAGGCGACCCATCGCGAATGGCCGCTAACTTTGCAGGTGTTGTAGGAGGTAACGATTCACGCAATGATATAGTGGTGCGTGGTAATTCGCCCATCGGTATGTTGTGGCAATTAGAAGGTTTAAATATTCCTAACCCAAATCACTTTGGTGCCTTGGTTAGCACAGGTGGTCCGGTAAGTATTTTAAATAACAATAACCTCGATAAGTCCGATTTCATCACCAGTGCTTTTCCATCGCAATATGGAAATGCTACAGCCGGTGTATTCGATATTAGAATGCGCGAAGGCAACAATGAACAGTATGAATACACTGCGCAAGTTGGTTTTGGTGGTTTTGAGTTAGGTGCTGAAGGACCGCTAAAGAAAAATTCCAAATCATCCTTTATAGCCAACTATCGTTACTCTACTTTGGGTGTTTTTAATGCATTAGGAATTGATTTTGGTACAGGTTCTAACGTACCCTTATATCAAGATTTAAATTATAAACTTTCTTTGCCTACAAAAGGGAATGGCAAGTGGACTATCTTCGGCATTGCCGGTATTAGCGAAATAGATTTATTAGGAAGTGAAGCAGATTTAAGTGAAGATACCGATTTATATGGAAATGAAAATCAAGACACTTACCCTCGCTTTAGAACAACCGTTACAGGTGCCAGCTACGAAAAAAATGTTTCACCTAAAACATTTATCAAACTTACAGCAGGCCATAGCTACACAGATGAAGGTGTAACAGGCGACTCTTTAGTAAGAAATACCAACAACGATGTAACGAATAAATTTAGAAGATTCGAAAGTGAGTTAACAACAAACAAATTATCCTTCACTGGTTTTACTCGCACAAAATTTAATTCCAAAAACAGTTTGACTTCAGGCTTTTACATCGATTATACAGACTTTTCACTTTACAACAGAGATATTTATGCTAACATAGGTCGCGACACAACCCGTGTAAATGCTAAAGACCAAACTACACTTTATCAGGCTTACACCAATTGGAAACACCGTTTCTCGGGTAAATTCTCGATCAACGCTGGTTTACATGCTCAATACTATTCTTTAAACGAACAGTTTGTAGTGGAGCCTCGTTTTAACATGCAATACAACTTTAATGGTAAACATGCTCTTAGCGCAGGGTACGGTATACACAATCAGGCACAAAACATTTACACCTCTTACGTACAAACAAAATTGCCTGATAATTCTGTTCAGTTAAACAATACACAATTAGATTTCACCAGAAGTCAACATGCAGTAGTTACCTACGACTGGAATATTTCAGAAGTGTTGCGTGTAAAAGCTGAAACCTATTATCAATATTTAGATAGAATTCCGGTAGAAAGAAATCCATCTTCATTCGCTGCCATTAACACAGGTGCAAGTTTTGCCCCCTCCGATGAAGACAGTTTAGTCAACAATGGAACTGGCAGAAACTACGGTGTTGAGTTAACCATCGAAAGATTTTTCAACAAAGGATATTATTTCCTCATCACAAGTTCTTTGTTTGATTCCGAATACAAAGGAAGCGATGGTGTAAAACGTAACTCTGCTTTTAATACACAGTATGTTGTAAATGCCTTAGCCGGAAAAGAATGGCGTGTTGGCAGAAAGAAGAATTATTTGGTCTTCAACATTCGTTTAACAACAATTGGTGGAAAGTATTTAACACCTGTTGATTTAGCAGCCTCTCAACAATTTGGCAGAACCATCTTAAACGAATCCAGAGCTTTTTCAGAAAAACAAGATCCGTACTTTAGAACCGACTTGCGTATTTCGTATAGAAAAGAATATGCTAAGAGCACATTAGAACTTGCCATTGACTTACAAAATGTTACCAACAATCAAAATATCTTTTCGCAATCCTACAATCCAAGAACTAATCGCATCGTAACAGAATACCAACAAGGATTTTTCCCCGTTCCGTTCGTAAGGTTCACGTTTTGATGCCTGCGGAACACTCCTGGCTTACACACCGGATCATAAAATTTATGGTCCGGTGCAGGAGTTTTTTCCTATTTTTGGGGATGGACGAGTTCTCCCTACTCAAAAAATTTGTTAGTCAGTTTGTAACGTTTAATGAAGAAGAGTGGCGTTACCACCAATCTATTTTAACAAGAAGATTTATTAAGAAAGGAGAGTATATTTTACGGGAAGGTGAAGTATGCGACCACGTTACTTTTATCAACTCCGGTTATTTTAGAATATACAATACAGTTAAAGAAGAAGATTTAACAGTGAATTTTTCTTTTGAAGGCAACTACATTACCGATTATGTGAGTTTTGTTTCAAGGCAGCCTAGCATAGATAACATGGTTGCTATGGAAGACGCAGAAATACTGCAATTACAATACACCGATTTAATGACTGCCTACGAAAAATATCCTGTGTGGCAGAAGTTTGGAAGAAAAATGGCCGAATACATGTTAGTATTTGTAGTAACACGGAACAAAGCCTTGTTGTATAATTCTCCAGAGGAAAGATACTTACGCTTGATGAAAGAAAGGCCCAAAGTAATGGAGCGCGTGCCATTACAATACATTGCATCTTATTTGGGTATTCAACCTGAATCGCTTAGTCGCATTCGTAAACGATTAGCAACTGGAAAAGGTGCTTAGCTTTTTTTAAACACAGAAAGAAAATATTTTTCAAAAACCACTACACCAATCAGAATTAGAATTTCGATGATGAGATAGGATTTTCCAATCCATTTAATCTTATCAAAATAAATTAATAACAAAAAGAAAGTAATAATTGCATACAAGATATTATAGGCAATAACAATACGAAGTAACTTAGCAATTGATTTAGCTAAATAATAAAATGCAATTCCGCATGCAATTAAAACACAAATCAATAGAGATAATCCAATTTTTATTCGATTTGGTATTGCATCTAATTCATCTGTTAAAAAAATAAAAATTAACAATGAAATTAAGGACGTAAATGCACCCACTGCATCTAACAAAAAAATAGATTTTGGTTTTTCCCTTAACGATTGAAGCAAGTCATTCAAAAAACTATACTTGTTTATATCTAAAACAATCTATTAAATGGTCGTTTACTAACCCGCAGGCTTGCATGTGTGCATACATCACAGTGCTGCCAACGAATTTAAATCCACGCTTGATTAAATCTTTACTCAATGCATCCGATTCTTTTGTTGTGGGCGGAATTTCCTTTAAGGTTTTCCATTTGTTAACAATAGGTTTATGGTTTACAAAACCCCAGATGTAAGTATCGAAAGAACCAAACTCTTTTTGCACTTTCAAAAACTGTTTGGCATTATTAACGGTAGCATATACTTTTAAACGGTTCCGTACAATTTCAGGATTTGTTAAAATCTTTTCTAGTTTAGTTTCGGTAAACTTAGCTACTTTTTGCGGATCGAAATTGGCGAAAGCTTTTCTATATCCTTCTCTTTTTTTAAGTATGGTGCTCCAACTTAAGCCGGCTTGTGCGCCTTCTAAAATTAAAAATTCGAAATGTGTTTGGTCGTTATGTACGGGCACACCCCATTCGGTATCGTGGTAATCGATGTATTGTTGAAACTTCAAACACCAGCCGCAACGTATTTTTTCTTTATCAGCCATAATTTGTTTACTTTCAAACAAAGTAAACTAAAGCTTTGTCAACCCTATGGCAAGAAATGTAATTCTTTTCCTATTTTTTTTAGTCACCCAAGCAGGCTGGTCACAAGATGTCTATCAAAAATTAAAAGAGGCGAACATTACGTTAACTGCACCTGGTAAACCGGTAGCTAATTATGTTAAGTCTGTTCGCAGTGGTAATTTAATTTTTCTGGCCGGTCATGGTCCTGCTAAGCCAGATGGATCTTATGTAGTAGGAAAAGTAGGAAGAGACCTAACAACTGCGCAAGGTGCAGACGCTGCAAAACTCACAGCTATTTCTTTGTTATCAACTCTTCATGCTGAGATTGGTGATTTGAATAAAGTGAAACGCGTTGTAAAAGTTTTAGGCATGGTTAATTGCACCGAGCAATTTACGGAACAACCCCAGGTGATGAATGGCTTTAGCGATGTAATGGTTTCTATTTTCGGAGAAAAAGGCAAACACGCTCGCTCCGCTGTTGGTATGCATGCACTACCACTTGGTTTTGCTGTTGAAATAGAAATGATTGTTGAAGTAGAAGATTAAACCAAAGCTTGGTTAATATCATCCCACAAATCTTTAGCTTCTTCAATACCAACTGAAAAGCGAACTAAGTTATCGGCAACACCAATTGCTTTTCTTTCTTCAGCCGTCATTTTAGAATGCGATGTTTTCATAGGCGAACACATGGTAGATTCTACGCCACCCAAACTTAAAGCTCGTTTAATCACTTGCAACCTACCCATAAATTCATGCGCATTCTCTTTGGTTTCGAAACTTAACATGCCACCAAAACCTCCGGGCATTTGTACCTTGGCAATTGCATGGTTGGGATGATTTTCCAAACCAGGATAATACACTGCTTTTACACGATTATCGCTTGCTAATTTTTCTGCCAACCATTGTGCATTTTGATTTTGCTGATTTACACGAATCACAATTGTTTTCAAACTTCTTTCTACTAACCATGCAGTGTTGGCATCTGCTGAACCTCCGTAGTTTATTGCTTTAGAAAGCACATTCTGCAAAAGCGATTTTGATGTAACTAAAAATCCGCAGCATAAATCGGAATGGCCGCCAATGTATTTTGTGCCACTATGCGCAATCATATCAATACCTAAGGCAATGGGGTTTTGGTTGACAGGCGAGGCAAACGTATTGTCAATCATAGTTACAATTCCTTTTGCTTTTGCTATGTCGGCCACCGCTTTAATGTCAGTAATTTTTAAAGTTGGATTAGAGGGCGTTTCTATGTAAATCAATTTAGTTTCTGGGCGAATGGCTTGCGCGAAATTTTGCGGATTGCTTGCATCAACCATGGAAATGCTTATACCTAAGCGTGGTAACTCAGTTGAAACAGAATAGTAGGTTCCGCCATATAAATCGCTTTGAAAAATGATATGATCACCTTGCTTAACTACTGATAAAATACCTGTTAGAATGGCCGACATGCCGGAGCTGAACATCAGCCCAGTTTCCGCACCCTCAAGCGCTGCTACTTTCTCGGATGCTGCAACCAGGTTGGGTGTATTATAATAACGGGGATACAACGTTGGCCTTCCTTCATAATCATAAGCTGATGCCGGATACAAAGGGGTGGCAGCTCCTTTAAATTGAGGATCGCCTTGAGAGCCAGCGTGCACGGCAATAGTTCGAGAAGAAAAAGAATTCTTCATAGGTAAAATTGGATTTTCAGCAAACCTAATGATTATATTTGGTGTAAATCAAAAAAAATACATTTATGGCAGCAGGCGGAAAAATTACCAGGAAACAAGCGCGCGAATGGGTAGCGCGTTATCGCAAAGAAAACGAAGGCAATCCAAAAGTTTTGTATTCCGAAACTTTTGATAAAGATTTAATTCAGGAACTACTGAATGAACCCGGTTGCGCTGGCATCAGAATATTCAATAGTATTGATGATGAGGGTCAATTACAATTTATCTTAGTTGGTGTTGATAAAAAAGGTAAAAACATACTACCTGCTAATGATGAATCTACTACAGACGCTGAACTTATAGTTGAGTGGGGGCAACGTTGTCCGCCAATTTGTAATGACGAAAATGATTTATGATTTTTTTAAAATCAACCCATTACATCCAAGCTTTTTGTAGCTTTTTTCTTTTCATTATTTTCTTAGGTAATTACAGAAATATCAATCAAAAGTTCAAGTTGGTTGGTGCTGCAGCATTTGTTTCTGTTATGGGCAATATATTTCAAATAACTTCTACTTTCTTTTTTCACTCTGCCTATATGAATCAAATTGGAGAAGCTTACCAGTTATTTTTTGCCTTCATAATCAGTTTATTTTTTTTACAAATTAATCGATCAAAATTCTCTCAACTTTTATTTTATCTTTTTAATCTATCTTGTTTTGTTTGTTGGGTTTTGTTGTTAGTATATCTGAACGATAATAATTTATTTTCTATTTATAGTGTCATTACTTACGTTGGACTAATCTTATTTGCAATTCTTTATTTTACTTATCTCTTAAAATATTTACCTGCAGAAAATTTACTGAGAATACCAGAGTTTTGGGTAGCTGCTGCAGTACTTTTCAACTTTAGTGGCTACTTAATTGTAACGCTTACTTATGGTTATTTAGTTGAAGTATTAAAGGAAAACATGATTTTATACTGGTCTTTCTACAATGTATTTAGTATAATTTTCTTTTCTGTACTGAGTTATGCTTTGTTGTTACATATAAAAACAGTTAAAATAGCCTTGCATGAACATTAATAACAACGAATTTTTTGTCATTTTTCTCATAGGTTTAGCCATTGTTTTGCTTTTATCCTTTACCATCATTGTATTTGTAATTGCTTATCAAAAAAGGATGCTAAATGAAAAACTGAAAAGAGAAAAATTAGAAGTTGTCTATCAACAAAAAATGTTAGAAGCTACCCTCATTTCTCAAGAAAATGAGCGTGGGAGAATTGCGGCTGATTTACATGATAGTGTTGGTGCTATGTTATCCACTATACGTTTGTCTTTACATGCAGCAGAGGGCCAACTAAAAGAAAATAATTTATTTGCCAGTTCAAAGCAAATGCTTGATGAAACCATTGAAACTATAAGAAGAATTAGCCGCGACTTATTGCCAATTAACTTAGAAAAATTTGGCTTAAGCTTTACACTCCAGGAAATGGCCGAAAGAGTTACATTAAGTGGAAAAGTAAAGGTGAGTTTTACAGAAGTGGGAAATAAAAAAGAAATTAAGAAAGAAAAGGAAGTGCAACTGTTCAGAATCATTCAGGAATTAATGAATAATGCTTTGAAACATTCAGGCGCGAGCGAGGTTATAGTCAACATGAATTGGTCAGACTCGTTAAACATCAAAGTAAAAGATAATGGTAAAGGTTTTGAACTTCCTGTATCAACAGAATTACATACTATGGAAACTGGTGTTGGCCTACATAGTATTAACTTACGCATCAAATTATTAAATGGCACATTTCATATCCATACAGAAAAAGAAAAAGGAAGTGAATTTTTAATCACGATACCATTATAAAGCTTTATGGAAAAATCGTTAGTTGTTTACGTTGCCGATGATCATACACTTTTTAGAAAAGCAATAGCTGGACTTCTGCTTTCTTTTGCAAGAGTAAAAGAAGTGAAAGATGCAGAAAATGGAAAAGAACTAATACAGCTTGTGAAAGAAAAGGAGCCCGATGTTGTTTTACTAGACCTAAAAATGCCGGTAATGGATGGCTCTGAAACTTGCGAAATTTTATATCAGAAGTTTCCGAATGTTAAGGTTATTATTCTATCCATGCATGATAGCGATCGTTACGTTTTACACTTGATGGATATAGGCGCAAGAGCCTTTTTATTTAAGAATGTAGAACCTAAAGAACTTGAAACCGCCATCTACAGTGTTGTGGATAAAGATTTCTACCACAACGAAATCGTTTCATCTATTTTAAAGAAGCAAAAGGTATTCCCAGATAACAATTTTTACTTTAGAAAGGAGGTTTCTTTAACTGACCGAGAAGTCGAAATTATTAAACTGATTTGCCAAGAATATTCAACAAAAGAAATCGGAACGCGCTTAAGTATAAGCGAGAGAACCGTAGAAAACCACCGTGCTAAAGTGATGGAAAAAATAGAAGTTAAAAATGTGGTAGGTATAGTTCGCTATGCTTACGAACATAACATCATCAAGTAACTAATTTTTGCATAGGTGTTTTTACTCATTTTTCGACTGAATTTTAAGTCTTCAAAAAATGTCGATCCCATCCAATCTATTGATAATCAATAGATTATTTTTCTGAACCAATTTGAATGTAATTTGAACTTTTAGAATAATAATCCCTGATTTTTAGAATCACCCATCTTTGAGTATCCCTGCGATAAACGCATAGGTAAAGTTTCTCAAATGAAAATTCTGGTGATTAACAGGCGGCAAGAGGTTATTGGTCATATCCAGTCAGTGTTGGCATCGGTTAATCCAACAATCAGGCATTATGATTCCGGCTTTGATGGGCTCTTAGCCGGAAGAGTCGAGCAATTCGATTTAATGTTGGTCGGCACCGACCTGCCTGTTATCACCGGTTTTGAGCTTGTTCGTTCTCTTCGTCACTCATCTGTTAACAAAACCACTTCTGTCGTTTTTTTAACTGATGAAATAAATCAGAAAGCTACCTACCTCTCTTCTTTGCTTGGAGCTATCGCTTTGATGCAAGAAAACGACACTGATAAAATTAAAGAAATTCTTCAATCTCAAATAAAAAAGTACGAGGCAAACAGAGCCTCGGAGCTATCAGAACTATTTCAGGTTAGAAACCTGAACTGACTTCACAATCGTTGTGAAAAATTGGCTTTGCCAATACTGCGTTTAACCTTCTGCACCGTTTGGGCCGGTGCAGGAGGGAGCAGTTTCCTTACAATCAACGTGTTAACCTTACATTAACTTTTTGTGAGGCTTTACTAAAATTAAACAAAGTGATTTATAAACCGTTTAATTTAGTATCAACCACTACAAAAAATGACAAACTCAAATCAGAACCAACTGCTGGAGGTTTTCAGCACGTTGGATCAGCAACAAGCCAGTCAGGTATTGGCTTATGCTCAGCAATTATTACAAACGAAGGTTAATCCTACGCCTTACCAACAATTTAAACGTGAGGCAATGAAACAAATTCGTCTGGCTTTGCAAAAGGAAAGAACTGCAAGAACTGCCTAGTATTCGAATTGACCATAAGATGAAACGATAGTCACTTTCTTCGTTTCAGATTTTTCTACATATCCAATTACTTGAGCTTCAATTCCAAAGCTCTTTGAGATTTCTATCACTGCATGGGCCAGTTCATTCGGTAAATAGATTTCCATTCTGTGTCCCATGTTAAAAACCTTGTACATTTCTTGCCAACTTGTGCCACTTTGCGCTTGAATAATCTCGAAAAGTGGTGGTGTTTGAAACAAGTTGTTTTTAACGATATGCAACTGATCTACGAAATGTAAAATTTTTGTTTGAGCACCTCCACTACAATGAATAATACCGTGTATTTCTTTTCTCAACTCCTTTAAAATAGCAACCATGACTGGTGCATAAGTACGAGTTGGTGATAACAACAATTGCCCCATATTAACAGGCAGACCAGGTACTGCATCCGTTAATTGTAATGCACCACTATATACTAGATGTTCTGGAACTAATGGATCGAAACTTTCTGGGAATTTATTTTTATACAGTTTATGCAATACATCATGTCTGGCAGAAGTTAAGCCATTGCTTCCCATGCCACCATTGTATTGCTGCTCATATTTTGCTTGACCAAAAGAAGCCAAGCCAACAATTACATCTCCTGCTTCAATGTTAGCATTGTCGATTACTTCTGCTTTTTTCATACGGGCAATCACAGTAGAATCAACAATGATGGTTCTTACTAAGTCTCCAACATCTGCTGTTTCTCCACCTGTACTTGTGATATCAAGTCCATAATCTCTAAGTGTTTGCAATACTTCTTCTGTACCATTAATAATGGCAGCGATTACTTCTCCTGGTATCAGGTTTTTGTTTCGTCCAATGGTGGAAGATAATAGCATAGGACCAGTTGCGCCCACACATAATAAGTCATCGGTGTTCATTACAATGGCATCTTGCGCTATGCCTTTCCAAACTGAGAGGTCTCCTGTTTCTTTCCAATACAAATACGCAAGTGATGATTTTGTTCCTGCTCCATCGGCATGCATAATGGTGCACCAATCGGGATCTTGCGCCAGATAATCTGGCGTGATTTTACAAAATGCCTTCGGAAACAAGCCCTTATCTAATTTACTAATGGCTTTGTGTACTTCTTCTTTACCTGCGGAAACTCCGCGTAGATTGTATCGATCTGAATTCACAATTCTGGATTTAAGAGCAATTTGTCTATTTTTTTTTATTGAAACTATCTAAAAACGATATTGATGGTAAACATGCCACAATACAACGCCTACACATACAGAAATATTGAGAGAATGCTTCGTTCCACTTTGCGGTATTTCAAGGCAATCGTCTACTAATTGCAAGGCTTCATCACTTACACCTGATACTTCGTTACCAAAAATGAAACAATATTTCTTATCACTTTCAGGATTAAAGTTCTGTAAGCTTTTGCTTTGGTTGGTTTGTTCGATAGCTATAATGATGTGACCGGCTTGTTTCAATTTCTGAATCGCTTCTGTTGTATTTGTTTCATACTCCCAAGCAACAGATTCAGTAGCTCCTAAAGCTGTTTTTTGAATCTCACGATGGGGTGGAGTTCCGGTTATGCCTGTTAAAATTATTTTCTCTACAGCAAATGCATCTGCTGTTCTAAATGCTGAACCTACATTGTTTAAACTTCTTACATTATCTAACAAAATAACTACGGGTATCTTTGCTGCATCTTTAAATGCATCAATAGAAACGCGGCCTAGTTCCTCCATGCTTATTTTCCTGATGTCGCTCATGGTTGCAGATAATAGTAATTTCCAATCTTCTTATATTTCTTTTCCCATTGAGGTAAATGTTTCCAGAATGGTTGCATCCAATTATTAGGATCTACGATAACCACCGGATTTCCTAAACGCAATTGCTCATCGATTTTGCTCACTTTTGAATAAGTTACTTCATTTGTAAACAAAGCTTCTTTTTGTTTTCCACTCATTAGTCCTGTTGCAGGTTCATATATAAGTCCGAGTGAATTTTGATTTTCTAGAACTAATGCGCGGATTCTTTTTGCTTCGGTATCCGTTTTAACATATAGAGAAGCGTTATTAACCCAATTAATTTTATCATTTTCCAATAACCACGCATAGAGTGGAATGCCAATTAACATTAACCATAAAAAAACTTCGCCCCATCTTTTACGCTGTATGGTAAGTAAGAAGTGTGATATCAAAAAACATAAAGGTGGGAACATAGGTAATAAACTTTGTGGTCGTAACTCTGAAGCAAAGAATAAATGAACAAAGCCAATTAACAACCACAAAAACATCATTTGCACCAATTGAGATTGGTAATTAGTTAATCTAGAGCCTCCTGTTAATCGGAAGAAAGCCACAACTAAAAAAAACAATGGTATGATAGACATCACCAACAACTCTTTCCATTTTAGTAATGCTTCTGTTTCATGAAAGAAATAATAATAGTATTGGTTAATAAGTTCTTCGGCATATCCAAAAAACCAATAAGCTGTTAGCAAAAGCAGATGAGGAAAAACAAAACCTGTAACAAACAATAGGTGCTTTCTTAGGGTGGATCTAGTAAATAAAAACAAAATCAACCATGCTCCGAAAAAGAAAATTATAAAACTGTTTGCTGCAAGGGTTGTTAATCCTAAGTAAAAACCTGTTACCAATACCTGATCATCCTGGTAATTTTTAAACTCAATTTCTTTAAACAAACTATTAATGGCCAACAACAAAAAACCAGATGCCAATAAAGTAGGTGTGACAGAAAATAAATCAAAAGAAAGTGTACACAGCAAAACAAAGATCAAGGCTGGCAAGTAGGTGTTTTCTTCAAAAGCTTTTTTCTGAATAAATATGACTGCCAAGTAAGCACCTTGAAAGAGTAATACTGAGAATGCAATAATCTCTCTTGCTGCAGCCGACTTACCTGCTAAAAAAAAGAAAAACTGATTGAGCCACAAAGATAAAATGGGAGTTTGGTCCAACAGGGTAATATAGGGTGTAAAACCTTCCCACATTTTTTGACCCAAAACAATGCCATAAACTGCTGTGCGACTCATGCCGAAATCGTGCAAAAAAACCGGTAAGGATACCAGCAAAAAAATGACGAAGGCAGCTAAAAGCCGATACGGGTCGTTAACACTAAAAAAACGGAGCACGCAGTTAAATTTTCTCGAAATATACGCTAAACAAGGCAGAGGTTGATTATCTGCAAAAAAAATGAAAGAATCTGCTTCAAGCATTTTACTTAGTACTAACTTGCGATATGGCAGCATCAACTAGGCAACAGAAAGTTGCAAAACTGATTCAAAAAGAAATGAGTGATATATTTCTGCGCGATAAACGCAGTTTATTAGGCAACGCTTTTATCAGCATTGCTGATGTTAAAATGAGTCCGGATTTAAGTCTTGCTAAAATTTATATCAGTACTTTACTCGCCCAAGACAAACAAAAGTTAATCAACACCATCAACGATCATAAAAAAGAATTTAGAAAGTTGCTAGGCGACCGCGTTGGCAAACAACTCAGAATTGTTCCGGAAATTGCCTTCTTTGCTGATGATGTTGAAGAGCGCGCACAACGCTTAGACGATATCATCAACAACTTACATATTCCACCTGCCGAACCAGAATCGTGAATGCCTCGTTTTTTATAGCCAAGCGTTACCTGCTTTCTAAACGCAAAACTAATTTCATCAGCATTATTTCGTGGCTGGCTGTAACTGCTGTGGCTATCATCACAGCTTCTTTAATTGTGGTGATGTCGGTTTTTAATGGGTTAGAAGATTTACTTTTCTCCTTGAATAATACTTTCGATGCTCCGCTATTAGTTAAACCAACAAAAGGAAAATCTTTTGTAGTTACAGATTCATTGCTAAACACAATTGAACAAACCGAGGGAGTAGCCATTGTAACAGAAGTGATTGAAGATTACGCTTACCTTCGCTACAGACAGGCCAACCAATTGGTAACCATCAAAGGTGTGAGCAATAACTTTTTAGATCACAAAAGAATTGATAAGGCTATAAACAACGGAAAACTTCGCCTAACAGAAGACAATTCAAATTTTGCAATCATAGGTGCTGGCATCGAGTATAACTTATCTGTAATGATAGACGAGCCGTACTTTCCTATGCAACTATACTATATTAAAAAAAGTAATACGAGTGGAAGCATAGACCCAAGTCAATTGTACAGTCAGGTCAATGTAGTACCAACTGCTTCTTTTTCGATTGTACAACAATATGATGATCACTATGTGATTGTTCCTTTGCGTGTTGCAGAACAATTAATGGATTACAAAAACAGAAGAACTGCAATCGAAATAAAAGCAAAAGAAAGTTATTCAGTAACACAAGTACAAAATGCTTTGCAGAAAAAACTAGGTGAAAGATTTTTAGTACTCAATCATCAACAGCAACATGCCGATTTGTATAAACTATTAAAGATGGAAAAACTGTTTGTGTTCATGGCTTTCGCCATTCTCTTAGGCATTGGTGCGCTCAATATATTTTTTGGCTTGATGATGCTAACACTAGACAAAAAGAAAGACTTATCCATTTTAGTTTCGATGGGCGCAAGCGAAAAATTTATTCAAAGAATTTTTCTGCTAGAAGGTATTTTAATTGCAGGTATAGGTACAACCATCGGTTTAGCATTAGGTGGATTGATTTGCTGGCTTCAAATGAATTTCAAATTAATATCGATGGGTGTAAACAATGCTGTTACAGAAGGCTATCCCATCAAACCCATGGCAAGTGATTTTCTTCTTGCTTTAGTGCTTGTGGCATGCATCACCTTTTTGGTTTCGATTAAACCAGCGTTGCTCGCTGCTAAAAATGCCAAAGTTGACTATTTGTAGAAGTAAGTTTCATGTACTATCTAAGTCAATAATTAACAATTCTTACGTCAATAATTTCTTATCTTTCAGGTTCCCGTAGTTTTGCCTTGGTAGAATTGCGGTGTTTTACTCGCTTTTTAACGTTTTATGAAAGTTTCTGCATCACAACCCTTTCAAATTGTTTACTCGGTTTTTCAGCACGAGTATTTGGGGTATGTGTTTGAATCCTATATCGTTCACCTCGATGAAAAGGGAAAACTAACTTATCAGCACCAAAATATCTCTCATAAAAATGCACGCGAGTTTGCCAAAGGCTTAGACGACCGCGATTTCAAGTTGATTGAAATCATGGACAGCATGCAGCAAGATGCTGTAGTAAAAAAGTTTTCAGCCAAGCAAATCAAACCTGAGGAATTCTTCAGCAAAACCTTCGATAAAAACAAAGGCAACGAATTGGTGCAAGAGCAGATTGAAGATTACATGGAAAAGCGCAGAGCGCAAGTGTTGGATTTGCTTAAAGGCAAAATGGTTTTTGAAATGGGTAACGATGGCGAACCTACCTATAGAAGACTCGAAGTAATGGAAAAGAAAACCACCGTTCAATTCCATTTCTTACGCAATGCAGAAAACACTAATTATTTTCCCACTGTTTATTATGCTGATAAAAAATTAGACTTGCCCAACCCTGGTGCCTTTTTAGTTTGCAAAACTCCTGCGTGGTTGGTTCTTAACGGTAAGTTGTATGGTTTTGAGAAACCTATTGATGGTAAAAAACTAATTCCATTTCTCTCTAAAAAGTTTGTTGTTATCCCAAAAAACTTAGAAGAAACCTATTATAATCGTTTCGTGGCTCCACTCATTGCTTCCTTCGATGAAATAGAAGCGCAAGGATTTCAAATTCAAAAGCATGATCACGATCCGCATCCTGTTTTAACTTTATCGGAATTGCACACAGCGCAAACACAACAAATTGCAGGTTTGTTCGAGCAGCCCAACTCGGCAGCAGAAGATAAAACAGATGAAAGCGGAAAATTAGTTTTCGATCTTTCTTTTAAATATGGTAAATATCGTTTTCGTGGAGATGCCAGCGGAGCAGTTAATGTGTCGGTAGAAAAGCAAGAAGATAATTATATCTTTCATCGTGTAACACGCAAGCCTGATTTAGAAAAAAAGTTTTTACAAACTTTGCAAAAGTTAGGATTGCCCTTTAAAGATTTTAGAATTGCTGTACCCAAGTCTGAAGCCTTTTCGTGGTTGAATGAAAACAGAGTTAATCTTTTAAACCTTGGTTTTGAAGTTAGCCAGCCTGAAAGTCGTGATAAAAAGTACTTTGTTGGTAAAGCTGTTCTTGAAGTAGAAGTAAAAGAAAACATCGACTGGTTCGACATCCACGCTAAAATTCGCTTTGGCGATTTTGATATTCCCTTTAAAGAATTGCGCAAACTCATCATGCGTAAAAAAGTTGAGTTTAAATTACCCAACGGAGAAATCGCGATTATACCTGAAGCGTGGTTAACCAAATATTCTGATTTGTTCGCCTTAAGTGAAACAGAAGGTAAGAATGAAAAACCGGTGTTGCGTAAACATCATTTGGCTTTAGTAAAAGAATTAGAAGATGGAAACCTGGCGAAGGTTCAAATCTCTGATAAACTCCGAAACTTGAGCAGCTTCACAGGTATTAAGAATTATCCTTTGCCTTCCGGCTTTAAGGGTGAGTTGCGTCCCTATCAAAAAGCCGGCTACAACTGGCTTAGTTTCTTAAATGAGTATCGTTTGGGTGGTGTGTTGGCTGATGATATGGGTTTGGGTAAAACCGTGCAAACGCTCACGTTGATGCAAGCCGAAAAAGAAGCTGGTCGTGGCACTTCATTGCTTGTTATGCCAACGTCTCTGGTATATAATTGGGAAATGGAAGCTCAAAAGTTTGTGCCCGAACTTAAAATATTAACCTACACTGGCACGCAGCGCAATAAAGATGTAAAGCGTTTTGAGCAATACGATATTGTTATCACTTCCTACGGCATCACACGCTTAGATGTAGAATTATTTAAAAACTTTTATTTCAACTACATCATTCTCGATGAGTCGCAAGTGATTAAAAACCCAACCTCAAATATTGCGCAGGCTGTACACGAATTAAAATCCAGACAAAAACTAGCATTAACCGGTACACCGTTAGAAAATACTACGCTTGATTTATGGTCGCAGATGACGTTCATCAATCCTGGGTTGTTGGGTCCGCAGAGTTATTTCAAAAATGAATTCTTAGTACCGATAGAAAAGAAAGGAGATGAAGCGCGTTCGAAACGTTTGCACACCATCATCAAACCATTTATGTTGCGCAGGCACAAATCGCAAGTGGCAACAGAATTACCGGAGAAGGTAGAGAATGTGCAATACGTGGAGATGAGTCGTGAGCAAGAAGAAAAATACGAAGAAGCAAAAGCCTATTACCGCGGTAAGATTTTAGATTTGATTGATAAGGAAGGAATAGGCAACAGCCGCTTCATGATTTTAGAAGGCCTTACTAAACTCAGGCAGTTGGCTAATCATCCTAAAATGATTGATGCTAATTACGGAGGTGACTCAGGTAAATTTGAAGACATTACGCACATGTTGGCAAGTGCTTTAGCTGAAGATCATAAAGTTTTAGTGTTTAGCCAGTACGTAAAACATTTGGAACTTGTACGTCAATATTTAAAAACGCATAAAATTGATTTCGCTTATTTAGATGGAAGCAGCAACGATAGAAAAGAACAAGTAGAAAGATTTAATAAAGACCCAAAGCTGAAAATATTTTTAATCTCGATTAAAGCGGGTGGATTAGGGTTAAATTTAACAGAAGCGGATTATGTGTTTATACTCGACCCGTGGTGGAACCCGGCTGTTGAAGCACAAGCAGTTGACAGAGCGCACCGCATCGGGCAAAAGAAAAAAGTATTTACCTATAAGTTTATTACGCGCAATACGGTAGAAGAAAAAATTCTGCAACTGCAACAAAAGAAATTGAAACTGACTACCGATTTAATTACTACGGAAGAAAGCATCATGAAGCAACTGACCCGCGAAGACATCGCGCAGATGCTGACATAATTTGTGCATGTAATTATTGCACGTTGTTCGAGGTAGACTTAAGATTTAAGTAGCAAGACATTATGAGTTTTAAGCACTGTCAGGTATTATCACCTGAAAGCAATCTGTTAATCATCTAATTTTGAATTGGTATTTGATGTTGGATGATGGTTGATAGTTGTTCGCTTTTCGTTTTGCATTAAAAGTCGTTTCTTTTCTTTTTACGGACTCGAGAATACTCTTTAAGGATTCGAAAATACTTTTTTCAGAAGCAAGAATACTGGCTAACGGTGCCTACTTTCTTTTACACGAAGCAAGAATACTGAATAACGGTGCTTACTTTCTTTTATACGAAGCAAGAATACTGACTAACCATGCTTACTTTCTTTTGCACGGTGCAAGAATAATAATTAACGGTGCTTACTTTCTTTTACACGGTGTAAGAATACTCGATGAAGCTTTTTAAGCCCTGTCAGGTGTTATTACCTGACAGCAATATGTTAATCATCTAATTTTGAATTGGCGCACTCAGAACGCGTTCGCTAGCTTAAGGAAGTTTTTGCTCCAATTAAATTTTTCTTATTTCAGTTTTTATACCAGAGACTATCAAAAATGCTTTAGTTACTTTTTTGTTCGAATCAACAATAAATTCTAATTGCCTGTCGGAATCATCTGCATAAAATAATCTATTGTTTGATTCTGCTTTTAGTTCGATATCTTTTCCAGTAGGTCGATGTCTGTAGAGTTTATTGTCTTTGATTATTATTTCAAAAGGAGTTGGGGCATCGTACTTGCCCACAAACTTTTCAAGTTCGCTTGGCGATATTTTTACTTCTTTATGAATATATGGAATTTCGATAGGGTAGTTATATAATAAGTAAGCAAGTCCTGTGCCTATGTTGGAAGTGTTTGATGAATTATTGGAGAGTACAATAACATGCGTATCATCAGCGGGATAGTAAGCTATATAAGAACTAAAACCCGGAATGCCACCGTTATGCCAAATTCTCCTATGACTTTTTAAACTATCTATAATCAATCCATAACCGAAAGGCTCATTGTCTGCATTTCTTGTATATGGTGTAGTCATTTTTTTTACTGACTCTGCTGTTAATATTTTATTAGTGTAAAGTACCTTTGACCAATTGTAGAGGTCTTTACTTGTTGAGTATAAAGCCCCTGCACTCCAAGGTCCTTCCATTGTAATGTAAGGCGCATTATAATATTTATCTTTTACGCTATAGTAACCTCTTGCTCTATAGTCTAGAATAGCATCTAGTTGGTCAAATCCAGTGTCTTTTAAGCCAGCAGGATTAAGTATGTACTTGTTGAGGTAATCACTATAACTTTCTCCAGATGCTTTTTCAATAATTATACCTAATAAATAGTATCCAGAGTTACTGTAGCTACATTGAGTACCCGGTGAAAAATCGTAAGGTTTGTTTTTAAACACAGAGATGAATGAGTCGGGTTGTATGGGCACATAAGCATAGGTATTCCAAAAAGCATCGAGGTTGGTGTAATCTGTTATTCCTGATGTATGGGTTAGTAGCATGTGAACAGTAACACTGTCACCTTTAGGATAACTTGGCAGATACTTACTTAACTTATCATCCAGTTTAATCTTTCCTTGTTCATGGAGCTTCAGTATACACGCTGCAGTAAATTGTTTGGTGTTAGATCCTATTCTGTATTTTGTTTGATTCGTATTTTTTATCTGCCATTCTTTGTCTGCTTCGCCAAAGGATTTTTCATAGATTACTTTTCCTTGTTCTACAACCAATGCACTGCCGCTGAATTGCCGTACACTTGCATGAGCACTCATATAGGTTTCTATTGAGGCAGTGGATTTACTTTGTGCAAAGGCAATAAAAGGTATAAGCGATAGCAGGAGTAGTTTAATCATATTTTTGCTCTTTAATGGTGATACAATTATCAAACGAAAATGACATCCAGCAAATCTACACCTGCAATTTCTTGCTAGTATTTTCTTTAAGAGTCATACTAAATGTAACACACTCTTCTCACTATTACAAATAGCTGAAGGTTAGTTAAAAAGAAAATGGTCGGTAACAATACCGACCATAAGCAAATTGGCAATTTGAATTATCCTTTTTTCTCAATAATTTTAATACATGAGAATTACTCCTTTAATTCTCCTTTTAACTTTATTTATTCTTTGTTGTAATTCAAAAACTGAAAAAAAATTACAACCAGATTCTGTTGTATCAATTCATGAAAATCATGCTCTATTAGACACAACAAATAAGGTAGAGATAAAAAAGGATGAGGCAATTGAAGCCTATAAAAATCCTTACGATTTAGATTTTCTTTACCTTCAATCAGACAATTTTAAATTATCGAAACAAGATTTGCTAGGAGAATGGGTTAGCGCAGTTCCTAATTTTTTTAATCACACAACATTTTCAATTGAATTTAAAGATAACAACGCATTTATAGCTACTTTCAGTAACGACCCATCTATAGATTGGAAAACCATAATTGGAAATTTTGCTATTGAAAATAATACTATCCACCTCCTAGGTATTGAAAAAGATACTGTAACGCTAGAAATTGAAAAGAACTCAGAAAATTTTATTAATATTTCTAGTGTTTTGTATTCAAAATTGTGTGATAAAAAGTTTCCAAAATTCTTACTTAAAAATAAAATAATTGTATCAACAAACTATCTCGAAAAATATTTGATTGGAAAATGGATTGGCTTCGATGGAGAGTTTGAACTTAGAGAAGATTATACATTTGACACTTGTTGTTCAGGAGGAACTTGGAGTTTCGATACAGAAAACAACATGATTTACTTAAATCAAACTTATTCCGATGCTGGTGAAGAACCAAAAGATTTAATTTGGGATGTGAGTGAACAAAATCTACACACGCTATATATCAATCATCGATACGAAAATCCAGCTGCTCAATTTCCTCATCTTTACTTTAGACAATTCAATGATATAGAAACCATTTCACCTAATTACAAACCTAAAAATGATAAAGATGCAAAATTTGAGCTTCAAAAATTTTTAGGATGCTATGAATAGATTTCCCCACTAAACACCACTTTAGCCGGGCCTATTAAATGAACATTCTTAAAAATAGTTTGGTTGGTTTCGTTTGTTTCTTTTTCAAAACTAACCGACAGATCTCCTCCTTTGGTTTCTATTTGCACGGGTGATGTGTAGCCTTCTAAAGCGGCTGCTAAACCTGATGCTGTTACGCCTGTGCCACAGGATAAAGTTTCGTTTTCTACACCACGCTCGTAGGTGCGCACAAATAATGTGTTGTTATGCTGCTTCTCTACAAAGTTTACATTAGTGCCTGCAGGAGCAAACTCATCAGCAAAGCGCATGTTTTTTCCTTTTGTATAAACATCAACATCTTCTGCACGATTTACCCATTCAATAACATGTGGCGAACCTGTGTGGATAAACCAACCACTATCACGTTTAACTATATGGTTTACATCGCGCATTTGTAAATCTACTACATCATCGTTCAATAAAACGGCTTCGTGCAAGCCATCGTAAGCATCAAAAACAGTTTGTTGTTTTACTAAGCCTAGTTTTGCGGCAAAATGTACTGCTGCTCTGCTGCCATTGCCACACAAACTTTGCGAACCATCGCTGTTGTAATAGTTGACATAAAAATTCGCTTGTTCAGATTTCTCAATCAAGATTAATCCATCTGCACCAATACCAAATTTTCTATCACATAATTTTTGAATTTCGGTAGTCGTCAATTTTATTTTACCTGATAGGTTATCCATCAGTATAAAATCATTTCCTGTTGCCTGGTATTTGGTAAACTGCATGGAATAGTTATTACTTCACTTCTTCGTAGTCGATGTACTCGCCACCATCAAACTTACCTTTGTTTTTATTATTCGAATTATCTTTTGAATTGTTTTTGTTGTCTTGATGATTAAAATCAATCGGCCCTCTTTGATGGCTTTTAACCGATGTGCCGAATTTATATAGCACGTAGGCAATCAATGCGCAAACCAATAAAAATTTTACCATAATAAAATTCTTTATGCTAAAACTATTAACGACTCAAATACAAATTTCGTTCGCTGTAGATATTCAAGAAGTAGTCGTCCATTAAATCATCGATAAAATAAATAGATTCTCCTGTCGATTTCATCTCCGGTCCTAGCTCCTTATTTACATCAGGGAATTTATTAAAAGAGAATACTGGTTCTTTTATCGCGTAGCCTTTTTTAGTAGGGTTAAATTTAAAGTCTGTTACTTTCTTTGCGCCCAACATTACTTTAGTTGCATAATTAACGTACGGTTCATCGTAGGCTTTGCAAATAAAAGGCACTGTGCGCGATGCGCGTGGATTGGCTTCAATCACATATACTTTGTCGCTCTTAATAGCAAATTGAATATTGATTAACCCTTTTACTTTTAGAGCTTGTGCGATGCGTGTTGTATAGGTTTCAATTTGTTTGATGATAAAATCGCCCAAGTTGTATGGTGGCAACACTGCATACGAATCGCCTGAGTGAATACCCGCAGGTTCGATGTGTTGCATGATGCCGATGATGTACACATTTTCTCCATCGCAAATCGCATCTGCTTCGGCTTCTATGGCGCCATCTAAATAATGATCGAGTAACACTTTGTTATCAGGTAAGTGTTTCCAAATATCAATGATGTGTGCTTCTAATTCTTTCTCATTAATTACGATTTTCATCGACTGGCCACCCAACACATACGATGGTCTTACCAACAAAGGAAAACCAATTTGCTTAGAAACTTCTAAAGCTTCATCCGGATCGGTGGCTACACCAAACTCAGGATAAGGAATATTTTGTTCTTTTAACAAAGTAGAAAATCTTCCTCTGTCTTCTGCTAAATCTAATGAGTCGAAAGATGTTCCAATAATTTTGATGCCGTATTTGTGTAGTTTCTCTGCAAGCTTCAACGCGGTTTGTCCGCCTAATTGCACGATTACTCCTTCTGGTTTTTCATGTAAAATGATTTCATACAAGTGTTCCCAGAACACAGGCTCGAAATATAATTTATCTGCAATATCAAAATCAGTGGAAACCGTTTCAGGATTACAATTAACCATGATGGTTTCGTATCCACTTTCTTTAGCGGCCAACACTCCGTGCACACAAGAGTAATCAAACTCAATGCCTTGACCAATGCGATTAGGCCCTGACCCTAACACTACTACTTTCTTTTTATTACTTGGAATGGATTCGTTTTCAGCATCGAATGTAGAGTAGTAATAAGGCGTTTTAGCTTCAAACTCAGCTGCGCAAGTATCTACCAATTTGTAAACGCGCTTGATGCCTAAACTATGGCGTTTGTTAAACACTTCGCTTTCTAAACAATGTAACAAATGCGCTATTTGTCTATCTCCAAATCCTTTTTCTTTTGCTTTGCGCAATAACGTTTCGGATATAGAATTAATGTCGTTGCCTTGTAATTCTTTTTCTATTTCTACTAATTCTTCTATTTGTTTTAAAAACCATTTATCGATGCGTGTGATTTTACCAATGGTTTTTAATGGAATGCCGATTTTTATGGCATCGTGAATGTGAAATAATCTGTTCCAGGTTGGGTTGGCTAATGAATGAAGCAATTCGTCTTGATTGCGCAATTCTTTTCCATCGGCACCAATACCGTTTCTTCTGATTTCGAGCGACTGACATGCTTTTTGTAAGGCTTCCTGAAAATTTCTACCGATGCCCATTACTTCGCCAACTGATTTCATTTGTAAACCCAGTTTGCGATCCGCTCCTTGGAATTTATCAAAATTCCAACGTGGAATTTTCACAATCACATAGTCGAGCGTTGGTTCAAAGTAAGCAGTAGTTGTACCCGTGATGGCGTTTTTCAGTTCATCTAAATTATATCCTATAGCAAGTTTGGCGGCAATTTTCGCAATGGGATAACCCGTTGCTTTAGAAGCGAGCGCAGATGAGCGAGACACACGCGGATTAATTTCGATACCGATAATTTCTTCTTCATTATCGGGGTTAACAGCAAACTGTACGTTGCACCCTCCTGCAAACTGACCGATGCCATTCATCATTTTAATGGCCATGTCGCGCATGCGTTGGTAGGTTGTATCAGCTAATGTCATCGCTGGAGCAACTGTTATCGAATCGCCAGTGTGAATACCCATCGGATCGAAATTTTCTATCGAACAGATGATGATGATGTTTTGATTGTTATCGCGTAGCAATTCCAACTCGTATTCTTTCCAACCAAAGATGGATTGTTCTACCAACACTTCGTGTACAGGTGAAGCATGTAAGCCTCTATTTAAGGCTTCATCAAACTGATCGGCTGAGTTTACAAAACCTCCACCCGTTCCGCCTAAAGTAAATGATGGGCGAATGACTAATGGAAAGCCTGTTTCTTGTGCGATTTCTTTTCCCTCTAAAAAGGATTTTGCAGTTCTTCCTTTGCAAACACCGATGTTTAGTTCCAACATTTTCAGTCGGAATTTCTCTCGGTCTTCGGTGGTTTCAATGGCTTTGATGTCAACTCCAATGATGCGCACACCGTAGTGTTGCCAGATGCCGGCTTTATCGCAATCGATGCATAAGTTAAGTGCAGTTTGTCCGCCCATGGTGGGGAGAACGGCATCGATATTATGTTTTTCGAGAATTTCTCGAATGGATTTTTTTGTTAGAGGTTTGAGGTACACATGGTCGGCCGTCACTTTGTCTGTCATGATAGTGGCCGGGTTAGAATTGATGAGCACCACTTCTATGCCTTCTTCGCGCAATGAGCGCGAAGCCTGAGAGCCTGAATAATCGAATTCGCAGGCCTGACCAATAATAATAGGGCCAGAACCGATGATGAGTACGGAACGGATGCTTCTGTCGCGTGGCATAAGGAGAACGTGGTGGTTAAAATTGGGCAAAAGTACGGCTTATGTTTCGGATTTGCCGAACCTTCTTAAAAATTTAATACAATAAAAAAGCCCGAGGTTTTCGGGCTTTTAACATTGAGTTGAGCTGGAGATTATTGTTTTATCAATTTTCGGTAAACAGTTTCTTTACCATTGCTGATTTTAAGAATGTAAATACCAGGCTGGATATCGCCAGGGTTTAAGTCTGTTCTGTTGCGCAATTCTTGTTCTGTAAATTTTTGCTGATGAAGATTTGCACCATTAAGGTTCGTAATAGTAAACTCTAAAGGCTCGGTTGCATGGGTAAATTGAACAGACAAAGATTGATTGAATGGATTCGGACCGATTAACAATTCATTTTGTAATAATGAAGGTGATTCGGTTGTTATATCTTGAATACCTAAATCATCTATTGCCCAGCCCCAAGCATTGCCAGTTTGATTAGATCTTAATCTGAATCTGATGATAACATTATCCGTTGAGGTAATTTCTCCTTCTTTGGTAAGTTTTACAACTCTTCTTCGGAACATCGAGCTGCTTCCATTAGCATTAGCATTAAGAGCTTGTGTCCAAACTGTTTCCTTAGAGGCATTATATTGTTCAGTTAATGCAACCCAAGTTTGTCCATCATCCTTAGATGCTTCTACAACAACGTAATCATTTGCATTGATGATTGCTATTTCATTAAAATTGATGTAAGGGTTATCTTCATTTATATCAATTTTCTTGAGCAAGGTGAGTGTAAAATCGCTAGAACCATCGAGGCCAAATCCATTTGGGTACGGATGTGAAGTTTGTAGAGATAAGTTTGCAAATCCGGAAGGTTGGCTCAAGCTAAAGAAGTTTCCTGAAAAGTCGCTCGTAATGGAAGGAGCGTTGAAATTATTATTGTAAGTCGAAATTGTTTCTAATGTGCCAACACGTGCTACGTATTCAAGTATTTGTCCTAAATTATTTGAGTTATCTCTTGGTAAAAAGTAATAACTAACGCTATCCCCGTTTTGTAAATTGTTAAAATCAAGATCGAAAGTAAGTGTTTGATTATTTAAAACTCCTGTGTACGATAATTCTCCGGATTCGTAGCCGGCAGCAGTACCATTCGATTTTTTGTAAAACAATTTAAGACTTGTAACCTGATTCACATCCTGTGGAATTGCAGAAAGTGTGAGTCCCGAATTTCCACTTGGAATCCAATCGAGGTGCTGATGAAGAATCGTAGGTGGCGTATCATCTATTTGAATTTTTAAATTATCAATTGCCCAACCCCAACCATGTGCTACTTCATCTATATACATTCTAAATCTAAAAATTACTTGGTCTCCCGCATTAAACTTAGTGAGCAAATCATAAGTTCGGGTTTGAAAAAGTGTTGGATCACCCACTGCCGTGCTATTATTACCACTTGTTGCACTATTGTATTTATTCAGCCATATAGTTTTGTCGCGTGAATCATATCCCGGGCCAAGTGCTGTCCAAGTTAGGCCTCCATCTTTAGAACCTTCAACTATTACATAATCATAAAAATTATTGTCCCCAAAAACTGAACCTACAGCACCGGGCTCAACAAGTACAATTTCATCAAACCTTAGAGTTGCGTCATTTGACTTAATTGTAACGGGTACTCTAATCTGATAGATTAGTTCTCTTTCATTATTAGGAAATCCTTCACCATCAACGTATGGGTGTTCAGAGTGAATGCCTCCATTAGAAAATCCTGCAGGGGTTGATATGGTGAAACCTTCAGTAAAATAATCCTGAACATTGCTATTAAAATCATTGATATATTGATCAACGGCTGGCAATAAACCAACCGTATTAATTTCATAATAGCCTGTTGCAGGAGATAGACCTATATTACTATTAGCTGCATTATCTGTTGCCACAATTCTATATTTTAACTTTTGTCCATCAGTTAAAGAAGCAATGTTAATTGTAGCCTGATAAATTGAATCCTCTTGTGGATTTTGTAAAATTAAATCAATTGTTGGTTGGGCAACATCATTAAGAAAATACTCTAGTTTAACTGTACTAAGTTTGGCATTGTCTGAAACTTGGGCTTCTATTTCTAAGTCAGTTTCTGCATCAATTAAAAATGCTTTGGGACTATGTACAATTTTTGGTTTAATGATATCGGTTCCTGTTTTAAACTGAAAACTATTTTGCACTGTACCCGTGGTAACACGTGTTAATTTTCCTGGCTCAGTGAAAGTTCTGCTAGAATTGTCGTTAACCCTAATAAAATATTGATATGTTGATGCAATACCTGTTGATGGAATTGTAGCCTTGTAGGTTCCGGAATTTACATCAAGTATCATAGGTAATTCTTGGTTACTGCCTCCGTTATTATACACCACTGTGGGTGCGCTTATTGGAGCTTTATCGGCCTGAAAGGTTGCTTCTATTAAATATGGTCCCGTTGTGTTTTCGGTATCTGTTAATCTTTGATGATTAATATATACAAACTCCCAACCCATGTCTCTAAACATACTTAGTGTTAATTCACCCGGATCAAAGATTCTTTCATTAGGTGCCACTTGAGGAGTCATCAAAGCATTTGGTGTTCCGTTAAAAGTTGATTCATCCCAATGTGCAATACTAGATCCATTAGAGAAAGTAGTAGGTGCAAATACTCTTCCTGGGGCATTACCGTTATTTTGCACAACTGCGGGAGAGCGATAAAATAAATTATTGCTTATTAATTGATCTCGTAAAGCTGCAGAGGGAGATGTGAAGCCAACAAATAGATTAGTTCCGGCATTATTCTCTAAAGCCAAGTCATAAGGAACTGGTACTCCTGTGCTTTGCAAACCTACAACGCCATTGTTTCCAGTAACTGTGTAAGAGTCTAAAAATCCTAAACCATGTCCCAGTTCATGTAGAACAACCGTTACTAAACTATATCGACCCGGTGTGGATACGTTTTGATCTAAACTAAAAGACCATGCACTGTTGGCACTATTAAAACTAGCAAATATATCAGGATCAGTAGGGTCATTTAATTCTTTACCTGCCATTTTCTCTGCCAGTGGCGCAGGATAAAAAACATTGAGTTGTTGTGCACCATCAAAATTCGCATGAAAAGTACCCGCAGTCGCTGAGCCTAAAACACCGCTTCCCAAAGGTGCCCAATTAGCTGTAACATTTATAGTGACCGGAGAAACAAGTAACGTTTCCCATATATCAACAGCTCTTTGAAAAGCTGCTTGTGCTTCGGCACTAAAACCAATATAGGTAACATTAAAATTGGCTGTTTTTGTTCTTGCCTTTTTGCTTTGTTCATAGATTTCAGGAGGTGGTATAACAAAATTATGGTCTTCCATCTTCCCATAACAAATTGTTCCACCTTTGGCTCGTTGCCACATTACCTTTTGTGTATAACCAGTTTCAATATTGAATAGTACAATCCCACTTATGATTAAACAGAGTAAAGATTTTTTCATAAATATTACATTGATTACAATTTATAGATTTAAGTTCTTATCCCAAACACGTTTAACATTTAAATAGCAGATTTTCTCAATGTCAGATGGGGTATATCCTCGTTTTAATAAAACATAAATCAAGTTCGGATATTGGCTTACATCTTTTAAACCAACTGGGAGGCTATCTCCAACCCCATCGTAGTCAGAACCAATGCCTATGTGGTCAATTCCAGCAAGATTTTTTACATGATCAATGTGGTCGGCCACTCTTTCTACATCAGAAAAAAGTTCTTTATGGTTTTTGATAAAGCCATCTATGATGGTTTGTGCTTCGGCATCGCGCGAGGTTAATTTCTTTTCTGCTAAAACTGCTTCTAACGAATCAAGAAGTTTGCTGTTGGTTCTGGCAACTGAATCTAAAAACGATGCACCAAAATTAATTTGAATGACGCCACCGTTTTTTCCTAATGCTCGAATCATATCATCCGACATGTTGCGCAAAAAACCAGGTGTGTAATAACGACAAGACGAATGCGAAGCAATAACTGGTTTGTTTACCATTTTCAATACATCATAAAAGGCAGAGTCTGATACGTGCGATATATCTACCAACATACCGATGCGATTCATTTCTTTTACAGCTTGTTCTCCAAACGGACTTAACCCATTCCAAGTTTGTGTAGTGTCGTAAGACGAATCGCAGATTTGATTGTCTTTGCCATGTGTTAACGTCATGTAGCGAATGCCTCTCTTGAAAAAGTATTCGATGTTTTTGATATCGTTGCCAATGGGAGCTGCGTTTTCCATGCCCATTGGCAAAGAAATTTTTCCGGCTTTAGTATTGGCTTCAATTTCTTGTGGTGATCCGGCTGCACCAAATTTATCTGGGTGTGCTGCGATAATACCATTCACCATATCAATTAACGAATCGGCCAACGCTTTGCCTTTATCAGCTTGTAATTGGTATCGACTTGGAATATAAATCGACATAAAGGGTGCGTCTAGTCCTCCTTTTTTAGCGCGTTCAAAATCAAAATCGCCCTCCGTTGTGCTTATGGGTATGCCTAGAAACTCTTTCTCTAATCTAAAGTTCTTTACCTTTAATCGATAAGGTAAATCTACATGTCCATCGGTGATGATGAATTGTTGAGCAAGCGAGTCTGCAATTTTCTTTAGTTCTTCATCTGGCAGTTTCGAGTAATCGATAACTTGTTTTTTACAGGCTGAAAAAAACAATAAAAGAGAGAAAGAAAAGAGAATAAGTTTTTTCACGAGTTTGGGATTTAATCCGTGAAAGATAATAATTTACATGCTCATTCGAATGCAAAAATTGATATAAGCCGAAATGAAAGAATTACCGCAGTTTTCTTTACAACAACTTGCTTTGCGCAACGGACAAGATAAACCGCAAATCTGGATTGCCTATAAAGGCTTCATTTACGATGTAAGTGCTTCGCGCCTATGGAAAAAAGGAAAGCACTACGAACATTGGGCCGGCCAAGATTTAACACATGAGTTAAGTGACGCACCGCATACGGATGCCGTCTTCGAAAAGTTTACTAAAATTGGAATACTTCAAGCTTAATATATATTGATGATACTTATTGCCGACTCCGGAGCTTCTAAAACAGATTGGCGTATTCTTGCCGATGATGGTTCCATTGCACAAGCACAAACGTTAGGTTTTAATCCATACATACAACCAGCCGAACACTTAGAGCGAGAGTTACGCGAAATGCTTTTGCCACAAATGCCTCAAACTCCCACGCGCATTTATTATTATGGAACGGGTTGTTCTTCGGATAAAAACAGAAAAACTATTCGCACGGTATTCGAAAAGTTTTTTCCACAGGCACACATCGAAGTGTGGCACGATATGTTAGCCGCAGCTCGCGCTTTGTGCGGTAAGCAAGAAGGCATCGCTTGTATTTTAGGTACAGGCGCAAACTCTTGTTATTACGATGGACAACACATCGTTGATAATGTAACATCGCTCGGCTATATTCTTGGCGATGAAGGTTCGGGTGCGTGGTTAGGGAAACAAATTGTTGCTGATTATTTACGCAAAGATTTACCCGAAAAATTATGGGATGCATTCAAACAACGATTTCCATTTGAGAAAGAAGAAATAATTGATAAAGTGTATAACGCTGATATGCCCAGCCGTTTTCTTGGAAGTTTCTCGCATTTTATTTTTCAACACTTGCAAGAAGCCTATTGCCAAAATTTAGTAAGATATGGTTTCGAATTATTTTTAGAACGCAACGTGATGAAATACGCTCGATACGAACAAGTAAAAGTACATTTTACCGGGTCAATTGCTTTTTATTTTTCCAATCAATTACGACAAGTAGCTGCATCCAAAAATATTTCTGTTCAACACATTGTTGAAAGTCCGATTGCTGGCCTTACTTTGTACCATCAACAAAGCTAACACATGGCTAACGATTTAATCACCGAATCATCTTCGCATTACCAAAACCTCGAAAGCATGAGTACGCATATGCTTTTGCAAAACATCAACCGCGAAGATCAAAAAGTTGCTTTAGCTGTTGAAGCTGTTATTCCTGTCATCGAAAAAGTGGTGGATGGTATTGTAGAAAAGATGAAAATGGGCGGTCGCTTATTTTATATTGGTGCAGGCACAAGTGGCAGGTTGGGTATTGTAGATGCTTCAGAAATTCCACCGACCTATGGCATGCCACAAGGAAAAGTTATCGGCATTATTGCAGGCGGAGATGCAGCCATTCGCAAAGCAGTAGAAAATGCTGAAGACGATGCAACACAAGCCTGGAAAGATTTATTGCATCATCAAATCAACGAAAACGATTTTTTAATTGGCTTAGCTGCATCGGGTAAAACGCCTTATGTAATCGGTGGTGTACAAGATGCGAGAAATCATAATATTAAAACAGCTTGCATTACCTGCAACACCCATTCTCTTTTAGGCAAAGAAGTTGATTACGCCATCGAAATAGAAGTTGGACCAGAGTTTGTAACCGGAAGCACGCGCATGAAAGCCGGCACCGCACAAAAGTTAGTGTTGAACATGATTAGCACTACGGTGATGATTAAGCTCGGCAAAGTAAAAGGAAACAAAATGATAGACATGATGCTTACCAATAATAAACTAGTTAAGCGTGGCATCAACATGATTTGTGAAGAAACCGGTGTAGATGCCACAACTGCAGAAGGTTTATTAAACCAACATGGCTCGGTACGCAAAGCCATTGAAGCCTATCAACATGAAAAAAAATAACGCGCTGCTACACGCATTCAATCCAAAAAGTAAAAAACTGATTGTTGGATTGATGTCCGGCACTTCGCTAGACGGTTTAGACATTGCTTTATGCGAATTTTCAGGTTACGGAATTAAAACAAAATGTCGTGTTCAGGCTTTCGAAACAGTAGCCTATTCCAATGAAGTAAAAAAAAGAATACGCGAAGTTTTTGCTCAACCTTTGGTGAATTTTCAAAAGTTGAGCACACTCAATGTACATATCGCTCAGCTACATGCTAATCTGGTTTTAAAAACATTAAAAAAGTGGAAAGTGAAAAAAGAGCATATTACTTGTCTTGCTTCGCACGGGCAAACAGTTTTTCATGCACCTCAATCGCTTTTTCCTCATGCGGAATATAATAGTACCTTGCAAATTGGTGATGGCGACCACCTGGCAGTGGCAACCGGAATTTTAACCATCAGTGATTTCAGACAAAAACACATTGCTGCCGGTGGCGAAGGCGCACCTCTTGCTGCTTATGGCGATTACTTATTGTTTACTAAAAAAAATGAAAATAGAATTTTAGTGAACTTAGGTGGCATCGCTAATTTTACTTTTCTGCCAGGCAATGGAAAAACAAAAGAAATCATGGTAAGCGATACCGGGCCAGGTAATACTTTGCTCGACCAATTGGTACAGGCAACAGTTAAAGGCGAGAGTTATGATTTAGATGGACAATATGCAGCCTCAGGAAGTGTAAATAAAAATTTATTGAAAGCTTTGCTTAACCATTCGTTCTTTAAACAAAGTTTACCCAAAACAACAGGACCTGAGTTATTCAATTTAGCCTATTTAAAAAAAGCACAGCAAGCATCAGCAACACAACATTTGCATTTTTACGATGTGATGGCCACGCTTACTTATTTCACAGCTTTTACTTTGTGTAAACAAATATCATCCGTCACAAAAAATAAAAAATGTAAAGTTTACCTGAGCGGTGGCGGTGCCCATAATCCAACACTAATGCAAGAAATTAAAAAACAATTGCCCGGCAATGTTGTTGAAAATGTAGAAAAACTAGGTTTTAATCCGGATGCGAAAGAAGCCATTTTATTTGCCACGTTGGCGAACGAAACTTTATGTGGCAACACAATTTCCATCGGTAAAGTAAAACCTTACACTATGGGAAAAATTTCTTTGCCTTATTAACATGCACACCATCGTACCCTTCGATCGTTGGTTATCTGTTTATGATTCATCTTTCGATGAGCGCTCGCCTTTTTATGGCAAAGAATATAACTATGATGTATATGCAGAAACCATCTATGGTTATTATATCGATCCTGCCTGGGATTTTTTTGGTTCAGAAACTTTATATGTTAAAATTTTATTCGCGCATTATGGCTCAGGTTTTGCCATTCTTGAATTAATTGGAGAATGGAACGATACGCTTTACAACGACATCATGACGTTCAAGCGCGACTTATTAGAATTATTGCAGCACGAAGGAATCGATAAATTTATTTTAATTGGTGAAAACATTTTTAATTTTCATAGCTCCGATGATAGTTATTATGAAGAATGGTTTGATGAATTAGATGACGGATGGATTGCTTCGATAAATTTTCCTCTACACGTGCAACAAGAAATGAGTAAGTACGGTATCGACAGGTACATCAACATGGGTGGAACTTTGGAAATTGAAAATTGGCGCACGTTTAAACCATTAACCCTTTATCATCATATCGAAAGTTTAATCAACCGCAGGTTATTGCCGGGCTAAAAATTTAACATCGATAATTGAACATCAGATACCGGTGCATCTACCGGTACTAAGTATTGTCTCTTCGATTTTAGTTCTTCACATAACACACGCGTCCTGCGCAATTTTCCTTTTTTAAAATATCGGCCTTGTAATTGAAAAATACTTCCGGTTGGAATAGATGATAATAGCACAATCGATTTCTGATTTTTGTCGAATAATCTTAACGCTTGTGTAAGAGTTGAGTCTGAAAAAGAACTTGCCTTCGGATTTTGCATGTGTGCTTTTAATGGATGTAAGATTTCTACAGGAAAATGATTTTCCTGTAGTAAGGGCTGCATTAAATGCATGAACATCTCTTTCCATTCTTTGCCATGCGCCTCCACTTTATGACCAAATTGCAAATGAGTATGATGATGTGCCACCTCATGAACGTATGTTAGTAGAAAAACATAAGGGTTTAAATCCTGGTTAATGGTGATGGTAGCATTTGTTGAGTGGTGTTGACAGCGAAAATCGCCAACCTTAGTTTGCCGGCTTTTGGTAATCTGTAAAGTAAACGGAAAGTGTTGCCACAATGCGAAAGCAAAATCAACTGAAGGTGAAAGAATGTATTGTTCTAAAACCGACCTTACACTTTGCGCGCTACGAACCTTCATGCAGTAAAGAAAGAAATCTGCTTAGAAAAAGGCAATAAAAAAAGGCTTTAGAATTCTAAAGCCTTCCCGGGAATGCAATCGAATGTCGATTGATTACTGAGCAACTACAGCAGCAGCTGAATCAACAACAGCAGCAGCAGAGTCAACTACAGTAGCAGCTGAATCAACAACAGCAGCAGCAGTAGAATCTACTGTTGCAGCGGCTTCTTCAACTTTCTTTCCACCACAAGCTGCGAAAGCAACTGCGAAAGCTGCTACAGCTACAAGTGCGAATACTTTTTTCATAGTTTACAGGTATTTAATTTGGCGCAAAGATAATCGCTTTCTGCACTCAACACACTATTGCGTAAGAAAATTTATTTTTTTCTGAAAATAAGCCTCACGGGAACACCTTCGAAGTCGAAATGATCGCGGATTTTATTTTCAAGAAACCTTTCGTACGAAGGTTGAATGAACTGCGGCATGTTGGTAAAGAACGCAAACGATGGAAACCGCGCTACAACCTGTGTAACATATTTAATCTGCACAAATTTACCTCGTGCCGAAGCCGGAGGATTGTGCTGGATTTCGCGCAGTAATACATCGTTTAACTTGCTTGTTGGTATTTTCTTGCTCTTGTTTTCGTATACTTTCATGGCTTTTTCTACCACCTGAAAGATTCTCTGTTTTTCTAATACTGAAGAAAAAATCATTGGAATGTAATCGATGGGCGCAAGGCGTTCCATCATATCCTTTCTAAACTTCTCGGCTGTTTTAGTATCCTTCTCAATCAAATCCCATTTGTTTACCATAATTACAATGCCTTTGCCTTGTCTTTCGGCCAAACTAATAAGGTTTACATCTTGCGATTCCATGCCTTGTTGGGCATCAATTACCACTATCACAACATCCGATTCTTCCAATGCACGCAGTGAGCGAAGTACAGAATAGAATTCTATATCATCTTTTACTTTTCCTTTTTTCCTGATGCCGGCAGTATCAATCAAAATAAAGTTCTTACCAAACATCTTATAATGCGAGTGGATAGAATCGCGCGTAGTGCCAGCCTCATCGGTAACAATACTTCTATCTTCTCCTAATAAAGCATTGAGCAGAGAAGATTTACCAACGTTAGGTCTTCCTAAAATGGCAATCTTAGGAATGCCAGCGTTTGGATCTTCCACGCCATCTGTTTGAAATGTTTTCACCAAATCATCCAACAGCTCTCCGGTGCCACTTCCATTTTCTGCCGATACCGGGTAGATGGGTGCATCTAAACCCAGCTCATAAAATTCATTTGCAAGTAAAGACTTATCAGGCGTATCGGTTTTATTAGCAGCTATGAAAATTGGCTTTTTGGTTGTACGCAACACGTTCGCAAAATCTTTATCCATGCCTGTTACACCATCACGTGTATCAACCAGAAAAATCAAAGCAGTAGCTTCATCAATAGCCAACTTAACTTGTTTGCGAATTTCGCTCTCAAATTTATCTTCTGAACCAGTAACGTATCCACCGGTATCAATTACGGTAAAATATTTACCGATCCACTCGGCATACCCATAGTGGCGGTCGCGCGTAACGCCCGATTCATCGTCCATAATGGCTTCGCGTTTTTCAACGAGTCTATTGAAAAGTGTTGACTTGCCAACGTTTGGTCGTCCAACTATTGCTACAATGTTTGCCATAAGGATTATCTTAAAATAAAAAGAGCGATACGAATATCGCTCTTTTCTTCGAGTAGCGGGAACAGGACTCGAACCTGTGACCTTTGGGTTATGAGCCCAACGAGCTACCAACTGCTCCATCCCGCGATGTTCCATCGCTTTCGTTTTCTCGAGACATAACTAACGAGAATTTCCTTTTTGAATTATCAGGACACCTTCCTGCGATGTGAGTGCAAAAGTAGAACGAACATGCCACAAAAACAAATCGTACCTTTGTAAAAGAAGATAAATTTAAGGAGATAAAGTAACTTCAATCTTATTTGGTAGCCAACTCCATTTATCGAGTATTGTATTTTAAAATAAGTGAATGACAGAATTTAAATCAGGTTTCGTAAGCATAATTGGAAAACCCAATGCCGGAAAATCATCTTTGATGAATGTTTTGATTGGCGAAAATCTTTCCATAGTTACGCCAAAAGCACAAACTACTCGCCACCGCATCATGGGCATGATCAACACAAGCGACATGCAAATTGTGTATAGTGATACCCCCGGCTTGCTGGAACCAAAATATGCTTTACACGAAGCCATGATGAATTTCGTTAAGGTGTCGTTGGAAGATGCAGATGTCGTGTTGCTCGTGATCGCCTGGGATGACCAACCCGAAGCATACATGATTGATAAAATCAATAAACTGAAATGCCCGGTTATTCTTTTGTTGAATAAAATTGATTTAGCAAAAGAGCAAAAAGAGATTGATGAAAAAATTGCTTATTGGAAAACGCAGTGCCCCGTAGTAACAGAGGCCATACCGGTAAGTGCGATGAAAAAAATAAACACCGATAAAATTTTACCTACTGTATCGGCAAAACTTCCGGTTCATCCACCCTACTTTCCTACTGATGATTTAACTGATCGTTCGGAGCGTTTTTTTGCGGCTGAAATAATTCGCGAAAAAATATTCATGAACTACGAGCAAGAAATTCCTTACAGTGCAGAAGTAACCATAGAATCGTTTAAAGAAGCAGAAGACATCATCCGCATTCGCGCCTTAATATTTGTAGAGCGTGATTCGCAAAAAGGTATATTAATTGGCAAAGGTGGAAGCTCTTTGAAAAAAGTTGGCATCGAAGCACGCAAAGACATGGAATCTTTCTTCAGAAAAAAAATACATCTAGAAACTCATGTTAAGGTGGCCGACAATTGGAGAAAAGAAAGATTTAAACTAAAACAATTCGGCTACTTCGATTAATGGAAAGAGAAAAACACATTTTAATAAAAGAAGAAATCGCCAATGCCATTACGCATGGTATTGGTGCTTTACTTGCTATAGCTGCATTGGTTTTACTGATTGTACAAGCAAGTTTACATGGAACAGTGTGGCACATCGTAAGTTTTTCAGTTTTTGGTTTTACACTAGTCGCACTTTATTTTGCATCTACACTATATCACAGCATTCCGTTTGATGCAGCCAAACGTATTTTTCATAAACTCGATCACATCGCGATTTATTGGTTGATTGCCGGAACATACACACCATTTTGCTTAACCGCATTACGTGGCTGGATTGGCTGGACAATGTTTGGCGTGGTATGGGCATTAGCCATTGGAGGCACAGTTGTTAAATCTATTTCAGTTGGCCGATATGTTCGGCTCTCCACTTATTTTTACGTAGGTATGGGGTGGGTTGTATTACTTGCTATTAAGCCCTTATACGAGAGCGTTAGTACAGCTTGTTTTACATGGTTAATTCTAGGCGGAGTTGCTTACACAGGCGGAACGTATTTCTTTTTAAAAGAACGATGGTTGTACAATCATAGCATCTGGCATATGTTTGTTCTGGCCGGAAGTATTTGTCATTTTTTTGCAGTATTGTATTTGTTGGTTTGAATACTTTAGATATTAGTGGTTTATCGGTAGTTAATACCTGTACCCCTAAATTTAAAATCACTCTTTATAAAACTAACTTATCAAAACTTATATACTGTTCATATTTGTTTTATTTCCTTTCAATCATTTACATTTGCATCGCTTTGGTAAAACAGAGCAAGGGGTGCCTTAATATTTCGGGCTGAGATCATACCCAATGAACCTGATGCCGGTAATGCGGCCGAAGGGATAGGCAATGTTAAACGTACGCAGGGGTACATTCCCCGATGTACCTGCAGGTTTAACCTTTTTAAAACCATGTTAAAATTTTCTTTTTGGACAGCCATGATGCTGTTAACACATGTTGTGTATACACAACACGTAGAAGTACTTGTGCGCAATGCGCAAAGTAAGGAACCCTTAAGTGGTGCCACTGTTTCGCTTTTGGAACGAAATAAAGTATTCGTTACTAATGCAACAGGTGTTGCTATCATTGATGATGTAAATAATGGCAAACAAACCTTACTCGTTCGCTATGTTGGTTACGAAAACAAAAAAGTAGTAATCAGTTTACCTGTAACATCTCCTTTAATTGTTGAGTTAACGGAAGGTATTACGTTAACAGATGAAGTTATCATCCGCGCCACAAGAGCAGAAGAAGATGCCCCTACAACATTTACCAACATCGGTAAGGAAGTAATTCAAAAACAAAACTTTGGGCAAGATTTGCCTTTTCTGCTCAACTGGTCGCCTTCTTTAGTAACGACTTCAGATGCCGGCAATGGAATTGGTTACACCGGTGTGCGCATTCGCGGGAGCGATGCCACGCGTATTAACGTTACGCTAAATGGCATTCCGTATAATGACAGCGAATCGCAAGGAACTTTCTGGGTGAACTTACCCGACATTGCTTCTTCTACCGAAAGCATACAGGTGCAACGTGGTGTGGGTACTTCTACTAATGGCGGAAGTGCCTTTGGTGCCTCCATTAATTTACAAACCAATACACTGCACGAAAAACCTTATGCTGAATTAGTACAAGCAGCAGGTATGTTTAATACACGCAGGCACACCATTCGCTTAGGCACTGGTTTGCTGGAAAATAATTTTACTTTCGATGGAAGATTTTCGTATTTACTTTCCGATGGTTTCATCGATCGTGCATCTTCTGATTTACAATCGTATTATTTCTCAGGAGGTTATTATAAAAATAAAACCATCGTGCGCGCTCTTGTTTTTGGTGGAAGAGAACGTACCTTTCAAAGCTGGGCTGGCGTGCCTCAGTCTAGATTGAATAACGATACCGAAGCCATGTTGGTAACGGCAGGTAACGAAGGATGGAGCGATGCACAAATTGATAATCTACTAAATTCTAATAGCCGAACTTTTAATCCCTATCTATATCCCGATCAGGTTGATAACTACCAGCAAAATCATTATCAAGTGCATGTGTCACAAAGCCTTTCTAATTTTTTAACAGCCAATGTTTCTTTGCACTACACAAAAGGTAAAGGATATTATGAAGAGTATCGGTATAAAAATGATTTAGCCGACTATGGTTTACAACCTATTAACATTGGCGATTCCTTAGTTGAAAGTGTTGATTTGGTAAGAAGACGCTGGCTCGATAATGATTTCTATGGATTAACTTTTTCCTTGCAATACGATAATCAATACTTGCAAAACATAACCGGAGGCGGATGGAATACATATTCGGGTGATCATTTCGGAGAGATTATTTGGGCAGAAGTAATCAATAGACCATCAGGCCATCAGTATTATTTTAATGTTGGCGATAAAAAAGATTTTAACATATATAACAAAACAACTTATCGCTTCTCTTCAGCTTTAAGCGCCTTTGTAGACTTACAATATAGACATGTTGGGTATAATGCCAAGGGTATAGAAAACAGACAGCGCAACATTGCTGTTGATACTGACTTTAACTTCTTTAACCCGAAAGCCGGCATTAGTTATTTCGGAAACAACTATCAGCTATATGCTTCTATAGCTGTTGCAAACCGCGAACCTGTACGCGATGATTTTGTTGATAACCCCGGCAGTACACCTAAAAGCGAAAACTTAATTAATTACGAAGGTGGCATGCGCTGGCAAAAAAACAATGTGGGTATAAATGCCAATGTGTATTACATGGATTACAACAATCAGTTGGTATTAACAGGAGCTTTAAATGATGTAGGCGCCCCCGTGCGAACCAATGTAGCCAATAGTTACCGGGCCGGAATTGAAATTGAAACTAACTGGCAAATCAGCAAGAAAATAAACTGGCAAGCCAATGCAACTTTAAGCGAAAATAAAATCAGAAATTTTGAAGAAGTAGTATACGATTATGGAGAAGATTTTTCTTTAGCAACGCCAGCAGAAATTCGTACTACTTATACCAACACCGATATTTCATTTTCGCCAACTGTTATTGCAGGCTCTGTGTTGAGCTATCAGTTTGCCAAAGGTGCAGAAGTTGCCTGGTTAAGTAAATATGTGGGCGAACAGTTTTTAGATAATACCTCCAACAACAACAGAAAAATAGATGCGTTCTTTGTGAATGATTTACGCATCAGTTATTCGATACAACCTAAGTTTGTATCAGGGATTGATTTCAGTTTATTGGTAAATAATTTACTGAATGAAGAATACGAATCGAATGGATATACTTATGGCTTTTTAGCCGGTTCGGCCACCTTCCGCGAAAACTTCTTTTATCCGCAAGCTGGCACACACTTTTTAGCGATGGTAACAATTAAATTATAGTATAAACTGCATTCGTCACTTTTGGGATGCTATCTTTGAACGATGGCATCCTTTTTTTCTGCAATGCTGCGGCTCACCCGTTTTGGCAATCTGCTCATTATCGGATTTGCACAAACTGCAACAGCTTTCTTTTTGGTTGGCTCGCATACCTGGCAAACTTTTTCGCTTTGGTTGTTGAGTAGTTCAACCATCATCATCGCGGCAGCGGGGTACATCATCAATGATTATTACGATATCAAAATTGATTACATCAATAAACCTGAACGAGTTGTTATCGGGAAAATCATTCCGCGCAGGTTTGCTATATTATTCCACACTTTGTTTTCTGTTAGTGGAATTGCAATTGGTTTTTATTTGTCGTGGCAAATTGGGGTTATCCATTTCTTTTCAGCTTTTATGCTTTGGCTCTATTCCAATAGCTTAAAACGTTTGCCGCTTATTGGTAACGTGGTGATTGCCTTTCTAACGTCACTTTCAGTTTTTATTATTGCAGTTTATTACAAAACCAACTTCAACTTAATTTTAATCTATGCCTTATTCGCTTTCTTTATTTCGTTAGTGCGCGAGGTTGTAAAAGATATGGAAGATTTAAAGGGTGATATCACCTTCGGCTGTAAAACCTTGCCGATTTTATGGGGCATTAGAAAAACTAAATTCTTTTTGTATACTGTTTTAGTTGTATTCGTATTGATTGTTTTAGTATTAGATAGTTACTTCACTATCCTTCCATCTGTTTATTTTATGTCGTTTTTGTTTTTGCCTTTAGCCTGGTTTGCATTGCGTTTGCACAGAGCTGATACGGTAAAAGATTTCAGGTGGTTGAGCAACCTCAGTAAAATTATTATGTTGCTGGGCATCATCAGCATGTTATTTTTGCCGGCACAAGTATGAAGCCATTTCGTTTAGCCATTTTCGCTTCGGGTTCTGGCAGTAATGCCGAAGCCATCATGAAGTTTTTTGAACATCATGCAATAATAGAAGTGGCATTAATCATCAGCAATAAAGAAAATGCCGGAGTGATAGAAAAAGCAAAACAGTTTGATGTTAAATCCTTACTCATTAATAAAGAAGCATTTTACCAAAGCAGAGCGGTATTGCAAATCTTGCAAAGCCACGGTATTTCACACATAGTTTTAGCAGGATTTTTATTATTGGTTCCCGATTACTTAATCAAAGCCTATCCCGATAAAATCATTAATATTCATCCTTCTCTTTTACCCAAATTTGGAGGCAAAGGCATGTATGGTATGCATGTACATCGCGCTGTAATAACAGCAAAGGAAAACGAAAGCGGATTAACCATCCATTTGGTTAACGAACATTTTGATGATGGAGAAATCTTGCTTCAGGTTAAATGTGCTATTGAAACGAATGACTCAGCCGAAACTTTAGCGAAGAAAGTTTTACAACTAGAACACAAACACTATCCGCGAGTTATAGCAGATTGGGTTGGGCATTCTTAGGTACTTTTTGCTTCAACAGATGCCACAAATTTTATATCTTGCCATTATGTGGAAAGAATCCATCTTAAAATTATTTCGGCTGGATAATCTGGTAAATAATTTAACAGATTATGTTGAAACGCGCTTAGAGTTAGTAAAACTAGAAGTCAAAGAAGAAATAGCAAAAGCAATAGCCCGCATCACGATTATGCTAGTTGTGTTGATGGCCTTTAGCCTATTCATCATTTTTATTAGCGTAACCTTAGCCTTGTGGTTAGCTACATTTTGGGGTTATGTGATGGGATTTGGGGCAGTTGCACTATTTTATTTTTTAATGTTAATTATCGTATTGGCTTTGCGCCAAACCGTTAGTGCAGCACTTGAAGAAAAGTTAAAAGAAAAGCTCAACGATTGATATGGAATTATTGGAAGAAACAGATCCTAAAACAGTATTGCTTCGTAAAGCAGCGCAGCAAAAAGAAGCATTGCATGGAGAGGTAAAAGTTGTGTCGGAGCGCACAGAAAAAATTATTAAGACAGCCTTGATTGTTGGTGGTGTTTTAGCCGCCACGTATTTAATCTATACCCTTGTTTCGGATAAAAAAGGTAAGAAGAAAAAAGTAAGCAGAGCAAAAGCTGAAGGCGAAGAAAGCGAAGTGGAAACAGATGAGCCATCTGCTATTAGCCAAACCATAACAAAAATTGGAACAGTGTTGGCGAGCCAAGCTGCTGTTTTTCTTTTAGCAATAGCGAAAGAAAAAGTAGGCGAATATTTAGCGAAGAAAGAAAATACACCTAACGATGATCTATAAGTCGTTTCAGGAAAAAAAAGCCAAAGGGCACAAATCAGTTGCTGTCCTTATAGACCCTGATAAGGTTGATGATGGTTTGCGCTTGCAACATCTAATAAACTTAGCCAGCGAAAACTTAGTTGATTATTTTTTTGTAGGTGGTAGCTTAATCACCACCACCAATTTGCACGAAGTTGTAAAACAAATCAAGCAAAGTGTAAACATTCCTGTTGTACTCTTTCCGGGAAATACTATGCAAATAGAACCCAGTGCCGATGGAATTCTATTTTTGTCGCTAATCTCTGGAAGAAATCCAGAGTTACTTATTGGGCAACATGTTATTGCTGCACCTATTTTAAAAAATACAAAATTAGAAGTAATTCCAACGGGTTACATGCTCATCAATTCCGGTAAGATTACCTCTGTTGCATACATGAGCAACACTACTCCTTTGCCTGAAGAAAAATATTCTTTAGCAGCTTGCACGGCCATGGCAGGAGAAATGTTAGGTCTTCGCATGATGTACCTGGATGCCGGCAGCGGAGCAGAGCAACCTGTATCTGCAAAAATGATTAATAGCGTGCGCAAATCTATTGATTGCCCGTTGTTGGTGGGAGGCGGCATTAATTCTGCACATAAGGCATTAACTGCATTAGAAGCCGGGGCCGATTGTATTGTAATTGGCAATGCTTTAGAAAAAGATCCGGCCTTATTAAGTGAGATTGCAGATAAAATTTACGAGTGGAATAATTCTTAATTATTTAAAAATAATTTTTCTGGTTACAACCCATTACACACTGCCTGTGTCTAACTGAAAAATTAATCTGTATGAAAACCACCTCATCTGTTCTTTTTTTAAGTGTTTTCCTTTTTGCTTTTACCTGCCAGCAAGAAGTGATAAACAAATCTAATGGCACGTGTGTAAACGTAAGTGTATTACGCAGCATTTGTGGCACAGCTGTATTACAAATTAAAGACCCTGCATTCTATCATTTAGGAGAAAATGTAGGCGATGAACAAAATGTGTTTCTTGCATACATCGAAGTGAAACCAACTGATGCATCTGTTGATGCTGGTAACAAAGAAAATGCGTACGTAGAAATCAATCCGGAAAATTTTAATACTGATGGCATACAGTGTTTAGCCATGGTAGATTATGCAGGCGCTAAGCAGCACAATGTTCGTTTTGTTGAACCCTGTGAACAAAAGGAGGATTAAAAAATTTCCTTATACGATATTCTAAATTCTAAAATTAGTCCACGATTTACATTGTGGACTAATTCATTTTAAGTAAATATTATTGAATTAGAATAGTAAAGTCACCATTACCGTTGGTCTTTCTTTTTATTCACCCCTGTAATATCAAATAACATACTTGTGAATAAAGATAAAATCAAGCTAAAAAATAAGGCATACCAAAATCCATCTACTTCAAAACCATCCACAAAGTAATCTGTTAGCAAAATCATCAAGGCATTTATTACAAGCAAGAATAAACCCAATGTCATAAAGGTGATGGGAATTGTAAAAATAATCAGCAAGGGTTTTACCAATATATTCACCAGCGTTAACACCAATGCTACCCAAAGTGCATCTACATACCCTGTAACATGCACCCCCGGCAGTAAATAAGCCGTTAACACAACTGCTAAACCGGTTAATAAAAATCGGATGATAGAATTCATACAGTAAAGTTCAACTTTTTGTTGTGATGTGCAATTGCTTCATTTGTTTTACTATAAATTAGCAACATGTATGCGATTGTAGATATTGAAACTACTGGTGGCTATGCGGAAAACCATCGCATCACAGAAATTGCCATTGCCTGGCACGATGGCATACAAGCCGGAGAAGTATATAGAACGTTGATTAATCCGGAGCGAAACATTCCATCCTATATTACAGGTTTAACAGGCATCACCAACGAGATGGTAGCCACTGCGCCTCGTTTTGCAGACGTAGCCGATGAAATTTTTGATCGGTTAAAAGACAAGATTTTTGTAGCGCATAACGCTCATTTCGATTATTCTTTTTTAAAGAAAGAATTAGAACAAGTGGGCATACGTTGGCAGACAAAAAAATTATGTACCGTTCGCTTAAGCCGAAAAATTATTCCGGGTTTGCGTTCGTATAGTTTAGGCAACTTAGCCGAAAGCCTCGGCATACAAATTAATAACCGCCATCGTGCAGAAGGTGACGCCCTAGCAACTGTAAAAGTTTTCGATACGTTATTAAGGCGCGACCAACAAGGTGTAATCATCAAAGCTTTAAAGCGCAATAGTGGAGAAACCATTTTGCCACCGAACTTAGAAAAAAGTGAATTTGATAGACTGCCAGCTAAACCCGGGGTTTACTATTTTTTAAATGCGCGCAAGCAAGTGATTTATGTAGGCAAAGCAACTAATATTAAGAAAAGAATTGCGGGTCATTTTTCAGGTGAAGCACGAGAATGGAGTAAACTCAACATCAGAAATGAAATTCATCACATTCAATATCAGTTAACTGGTAATGATTTACTCGCGCTAATTGTAGAATCGCAAGAGATAAGAAGATTGTGGCCTAAGTATAATCAGGCTCAAAAATATAAAACTGAAGAGTGGGGCATTTACATGTACGAAGATAGAAACAGTTATATCCGCTTTTCTGTAAACGTTGTGTTAAAGGGTTCAAGACCTTTGGTAAAGCTCAGTACCAAAGGAGATGTTTGGAATTTATTATGGGAAAAAGTAAATTCTTTTTCTTTATGTCCTAAACTTTGCGGTTTGCAACAAACAAAGGGATTATGTTTTCATCATCAAACTGGCGAATGCAAAGGTGCCTGTATGGAAATAGAATCGCCTGCCAAATACAATAAGCGGGTAAATAAAATGCTAAAGGAATTAAAACCTCCGCAGCAAGCTTTTGCAATTGTAGGTAAAGGAAGAAATATGGGCGAAAAAAGTTTTGTTATAGTTAACGCAGGTGTATATGTTGGTCACGGATTTTTACCGGAAGATATCGATTTTAAAAATTTATTAGACATCTATCCATATATTCAAAAAGGTGCTGAAACACCAACTATTCAAAACTTGTTGAATACCTATTTGTCTGAGAAAAAAGCAGAGGAAATCATTGAGTTGTTATAAGTTTTATTTATTACTTTCACTCAATAGTTTATTATAATAGTCGAAGGCAACAATAATGTGATGATCTTTACCTAAATCGATTTTATTGTTTTTGGTAAATTCTACCATTTCGTTTGTCATGGACTGAAACATTTCAATTCTTTTTTTCTTAGGTGGTATTTCCTTTACTATTCCTTTGTCGATAAAGTAATACTGTGATTTGTGGATATACGAAAACTCCTTGCCTCCCTGTATGAGTGTTGGGTGATAATCTGTTTTAACTACTAATTTATTGTGTTTAACGAGTGGCACGGAACCAGAAGAAATAATTTCATAGAAACCTAAAAGTGGCGCACCGTTTTCTGTCGGAAAATCCTTTGCGTTTATAAAGAAGCGGTTCTCTTTAGTAAGACTGTCTTGCATAACTAAATCTTTAACTTTAGTTCCATCCAAAGCCATTATGCCATTCGCAGTTCTAACATCAAACTCGTTTTTCTTTATATCAAGTTTGGCATCTAATCCTTCTACTATTTGTTCATTTTTATATAACCTAAAAACGGAAGGACTGAAATAATTAGTAAGGTAAACATCACCCTTTATTTCGGCTGTGTTTTTAGTAAGTGTGGGAATATTACCACTTGTTAAATTACTTGTCCCCATTCTCTCCAATACATTTCTATTGTGCCAATAATCCGGCTCTTTCGATTGACTCTGAGTTTGAGAATAAGTCGTTGAAACAGAAAAGGTAAAACAGGCGAGAGAAATAGTAATTCTACACAACATCTTTTTAAAATTAGATATTGAATATACTAAAGTCTCTTCAATTAAAAAATACTATTTGTTATCAATCAGACCTCGGCCTGATTTTTTAACCGCACCCGTGTCTTGCAAGGCTTTGGCAATCACATCTAAAATACCATTGATAAACTGACGGCTTTTGGGTGTGCTGTATCCTTTTGCTAATTCAATGTATTCATTGATGGTTACTTTTACCGGTATGCCTGGGAAACAGATCAATTCAGCAATTGCCATTTCTAATATTACACGGTCTGTTAAAGGCAAACGATCCACCTCCCAATTGCGGGTATTATCAGCAATCAATTGCTTGAAATTAGCAGGTAAATCAGCTGCGTAATCATATAGCCGAACGATAAAGTTCTTATCATCTTCCCAATCTACAGATAATGTCATTAAACCAAGTTGATTTTGCTTAGAAGGATCGTAGTTCTTCAAAGTCTTTTCAACCATACCTTTTACAATATCTTTATCTTCTGCCCAATGCAATACTTCTTCTTCAAAGAAATCGTTGATGATGGTTTGTCCTAAAACTAATTTTTTAAAAATATGGATGATTAGTTTTTTCTGATCTTCTAAAGAAGGAGATTTTCTGTCGAGTGATTCGAGATACAAATCGTCTTGGCGGATTACATCTTTAAACCAAACGCGTACACGGTCTGCTTTATCATTCCAGTGTCTGTTGAGTTTGAGTGAATCTTTCTTTAAAGCTTCACTGTTTTGCAATCCTTTTATCCAGGAATTATTTAAAAAACTTGTGTGCGATAATTTTTTATCCGCAGCTGCTGCTTCTGCGATGGCACTGCCCAAACTTAGAACCAAAATGTAGTATTCATAGATCTCTTCAGCATTTTGAACTAAGTTCTTGCGCATGTTATCCGTGTCCTTCTTGCTTTGTTTAAAGTAATAATCTAACGATTCGTTTACTACCTTTTCAATTTTTGCATCGGCATGGGTAACTTTCCCTAAGCCGGCAGCAAAGGATTCATCAAAAAATTTTACAGCAACTTGTTTTTGTTCTTTAAGTAATTCTTTGTTCTGAACTTCCATCGAGTTCAGGTCTGGTGAAAATCTTTGAGAGATGATGGTGTGGCAAAGACCATAGTTGGCTTCTTTACATTGGTGTAAAGCAAAAAGACTTTGCATGGTTTTCACTCGGAGACTATGACGATTAAGCATGTGGTAAGAACGGCTTGTGTGGTGCAAAATTAAAAAAAGAAACGTTATTCCGGGGTTTTATTCCGAAATAACGTCTAACGATTGTTTGAAAAGAAGGTTTAGCGAGGAATTCTCACTCTTCCAACTTCCATAATTCTTTTTTCTGCCAATTGTATCGCAGCTTCTTGGCTTGATATTTTTTCATCATCAGCCAAATTTAAAATTGATAAATTGGTTTGATAAATTTTCTCTGCTTGCTCTAATGCGCGTTTACGATTGTAATTTCCTAAAAACTCATTATACACATTAATTAAACCTCCTGCATTGATTAAAAAATCTGGAGCATAGGTAATGCTTCTGTCGCGCAACATGTATCCATGTTTAGTTTCGTCTTTCAATTGGTTGTTTGCTGCACCAGCGATAATGGCACACTTTAACCTAGGAATAGTGTTATCATTTAAAGTTGCACCCAATGCACAAGGCGCGTAAATATCCATATCTAAATCAAAAATCTCTTCTGAGTTTACAGCTGCTACACCAAACTTATCAACCAACATTTTAACTTTTTCATCTGAAATATCGTTGATGGTCACTTTCGCTCCTTCTTTCACCAAATGCTCAACTAAATGCATGCCTACTTGGCCAACACCTTGCACTGCCACTTTTTTGCCGACCAATGAATCAGAACCGTATACTTTTTTAGCAGTTGATTTCATACCCAGGTAAACACCATAAGCTGTAACTGGAGAGGGATCGCCACTGCCGCCCATGCTTTCTGGCAAACCAGTAACGTGTTTGGTTTCCATGCTGATGTATTCCATGTCTTGTGTTTTCATGTTTACATCTTCGGCTGTAATGTATTTACCATTTAAGCTGTTCACAAACTTACCGAAGCGTCTCATGAAAGCTTCTGATTTTAATTTTTTGGCATCGCCAATAATCACAGCTTTTCCTCCACCTAAATTTAAACCGCTAATGGCAGCTTTAAATGTCATGCCTCGCGATAAACGCAATACATCAGTGATGGCTTCTTGTTCGTTCGCATAATGCCACATGCGGGTACCGCCCAATGCGGGACCTAACACAGTGTTGTGAATGCCAATGATGGCTTTAAGGCCTGTGGCTTCGTCATAACAAAAAACAACTTGTTCATGACCCATCTGATAAAGCGATCCGAAGATGCCCGTCTCAGTCTTTTCAAGTTCTTTTACCTGCATGGAAATTTTGCGTTTGTTTTTACTTAAGTTTGTGTGCTCGATAAACATCGAAACACTGCAAAGTTAGGGCATTTCAAACGTTTGCGCGAACTTTAAAAACAATATTTCGTTCTAATCGGGGAGTCCCGAATTTTCTTACATGAAAGAACTTAAATACCTTAATAAATACCTGTTAAAATACAAATGGCATTTGGTGCTCGGAACAGTATTTGTCATCATTTCTAACCTTTTTCAGATTATTCCTGCTCAGTTAGTGCGTAGTTCACTCGATTTGGTAGTTGATAACATTTTGTTGTATCAGGCTTTGGATAATTTGTCTGCACAGGAAAAATTCTTTTCAGTTTTTGCAGGAGGAATTCTTCTATACGCAGGCTTAATTGTATTGATGGCCTTTCTGCGTGGTGTGTTTTTATATTTTGTAAGACAAACCATCATCGTTATGTCGCGCTTGGTAGAGTATGATTTGAAAAATGAAATCTACGATCATTATCAATCACTTCCACTTAGTTTTTACAGAAGAAACAACACAGGCGATTTGATGAACAGAATAAGCGAAGATGTTGGGCGCGTTCGCATGTATTTAGGACCAGCCATTATGTATGGTCTGCAATTGGTTACACTTTTTGTAATGTTAATTCCAATCATGTTTGATAAAAGCCCTACTTTAACTTGGTACGCTTTAGCCCCTTTACCTATTTTGTCTATTAGCATCTTCTGGGTAAATAATAAAATTGAAAGAAGAAGTGAGCAGATACAAAAACATCAATCTAAACTTTCAACTTTTGTACAAGAAGCTTTTAGTGGCATTCGTGTTTTAAAATCTTTTAACCGCGAAAGCGAATCGATGAAAAACTTTGCTGTGGAAAGCGATAATTACAGAAAAGAATCTTTAAAACTAACCAAAGTACAATCCATGTTTTATCCTTTGATCATGGGATTGATTGGCGTTAGTACTTTGTTGACAGTATATGCTGGCAGTACCGAAGTGTTAAACGGAACACTTACCTTTGGTAACATTGCAGAGTTTATCATTTATGTAAACTTGCTTACCTGGCCTGTAACTTCATTAGGTTGGACCAGCTCGCTGGTACAAAGAGCAGAAGCATCGCAAAAAAGAATCAACGAATTTTTAAAAACTGAAACCAACATTGTTTCAGAAAAAAATATTAGCAAAGAAATTGAAGGAAAAATTGAGTTTAAGAATGTTTCTTTCACTTATCCTGATACTGGCATAAAAGCACTAAAAAATATTTCTTTTGAAGTCAAACCCGGTGAATCGCTCGCCATTATTGGAACTACCGGTAGCGGAAAAAGCACGGTTTCAAATTTAATCAGCCGCATGTATGATGTACGAGATGGAGAAATATTAATTGATAACGTACCCATACAAGATTATCATTTACAAAACTTACGCGCCCAAATTGGCTATGTGCCGCAAGATGTTTTCTTATTTAGCGACAGCATCTATAATAACATTCGTTTTGGTATGCACGACCCAGGCGATAAAAAAGTGTATCAGGCAGCTCAAGATGCGGATGTCTATGAAAACATTATTTCTTTTCCTCAAAGTTTTGAAACGCGTGTTGGCGAAAGAGGTATTACACTTTCGGGCGGACAAAAACAAAGGGTTTCCATTGCGCGTGCCATTGTGCGCGAACCTAAAATTTTAATGTTAGATGATGCTTTAAGCGCTGTTGATACCAAAACAGAAAACAATATTTTAAATAATTTAAAACGCATTATGCAAGGCAGAACCACGATTATTATTTCGCATCGGGTATCTTCTGCTAAGCTTGCTAATAAAATAATTGTTTTGGTAGATGGACAAGTCATCGAAAGTGGTACGCACGATTTTTTACTCGAACAAAATGGTTTGTACCGCGAACTCTTCGATAAGCAAAGTGCTACAGAGGATTTAGGGGTAGAAGGTTAATTGAAATCATACTTGTCAATGTGTCGAATAAAAATTTAGATCTGAAAAATCTATACTTCTCAAAATCAAAATAATAATTGATAGACTTCGCGTTAGGGATGGGAGTGGTGCGAAGCAGTCTAGCTGTATGGCTAGACCGAAGCCACGTACAGCCCGGCTGTTTGTATGGCTTACCATGCAAACAGCAACGCCTAGCTATATGTTTTACTTCATGCTGTTAGGTGATAACGTTTGACAGGGCAGAAGCATTGAATAATTTATGTGAATAAATAGTATAGGCTTTCTGTAAAAATATAAAAACATGCACGGCAAGGGGTTTCCCAAGCTATGCATGTTTAATTTATCTACAATGGCCGGCTAAGCTGCCTTAGATAATTTGTCTTCTTTTACTGTGTTGGTTCTTACTTCTTTTGAATCGAGATCGAACCATTTTACTTCTACCACATTGTTTTTGATGTACCTTAAAACTTCCATCACTTTACCGTCTAACTTGTTGCGAACGCGTTCGCCTTTTCTAAACAATCTCCTCATAATAACAAAAAACGAGTTTAATGCTTGTTAAATGTACTAATCTATAACGAAAAAGCAAGTTTATGTAACCTTTTTATAAGCGAATGGCATAGTTGAATTCTTTGGGGAAGTCTTCGTAAGTGCCGCTTAGGATGATTAAATCGCCTGTCTTTTTCTTTTTCATTAGTTCGTTGAATTCTTTAACGGATTTTACAGGTGTATCGTTCACATGTGTGATGATAAAGCCTTCGCGGATATCGGTTTCTCTCGCCAATCTTCCGTTAGCCAAATTTTTAATTTTGATACCATGTTGTAATTCTAATTTTTTTAAGAGTTTAGCATCGGCATCTTCTAATTCAATTCCGAGTGATGCAAAGCCTGTGCGTTCTTCTGGTTTTACAACACTTGTTTTACCATCACGTGCTTTAAGCGTTACAGGAAAAATTAATTCCTTTCCTTGTCGGTTTACAGTTACGTTTACTTTATCTCCCGGGCGTTTTCTACCGATGTATTCGATTAGAGCTGTGCTGGTTTTAATAGCAGTATCGTCAATTTTAACTACTACATCTCCTTCTTTAAGACCTGCATCTTTAGCTGAAGATTTTTCAGCAAAGGCAGAGATGTAAGCACCTTCTAAAATGTTTAAGTCGTATTCTTTAGCTACATCGTTGTTTACGCTAACAATGCTAACACCCAACCAACCACGTTGCACTACACCGAACTCGATAAGGTCTTCCACAATTTTCTTAACGATGTCGGATGGTACTGCAAAACCATAACCAGAATAAGCTCCGGTAGGGCTGGCAATAGCTGTGTTGATGCCAAGTAAACCTCCGTTTAAATCTACCAATGCGCCACCACTGTTTCCGGGATTGATGGCTGCATCTGTTTGGATAAAGGATTCGATGGCTGTGTTGCCTAGTTCGTTGGTGGCACGACCTTCTCTGTTAACAATACCGATGTTTCTGCCTTTGGCACTAATGATACCTGCCGTAACAGTTGAGTTTAAATTAAAAGGATTACCAACGGCTAAAACCCATTCGCCTACTTTAGCTTTATCAGAATCTACAAATGAAAGAAAGGGTAGATTCTTTTCTTTGATTTTTAAAACGGCTAAATCGGTGTCGGGGTCTGTGCCAATTACCTCGGCTTTGAAGGAACGATTGTCTGACAGCGTTACCTCTACTATAGCTGCATCGTTAACTACGTGGTTGTTGGTAACTATGTAACCTTCTTGGTTGATAATGACTCCTGAACCAGTAGATTGCGCAGGTTGCATGGGTTGCATAGGTCTTTGCGGACCACCAAAAAATTCTCTGAAGGGATCGATAAATAATTGTTCGTTACGTTGATTTTCTTTTTGGGTAGAACGTATGTGTACAACCGCTTTCGTTACCTTTTCTGCTGTGCCTGTGAAATCGAGCGGTATAGCTTCACCCTTTTCGTTTAGTGTGTAGGCAACGTTGGCAACAGGTGTTTGTGTGCCTAGGTTTATACTTTTTTTATTGCCATCATTTAGCCAGTTGTACGCAACCAATGTGAGGATGCTACCTAGCATGGCTGCCATTGTTAGTGCACCAAATTGTTTCATGTTATAATTGGTTTTAAGATTTAATAATTGTCATTTCAACATCAAAAAATTATCAAAATGAATCAAAAAAATTGATTTTAACTTAGCAAAAAGCAGGCTAATATATTAGTTAATGAAAATTTGTCAGTCTTGCTTTTGTGAGAAAGTAAACGCAGACCGCTAGCTTTTGGTTTTGAGGAGACGGTTAATTATCGTTAATGCTCTTAGGAAGCTTAACGATAGCCGTTGTTCCTTTACCTATGCCATCGCTATAAATTTGAATGCTTCCATTATTTTTTTGGATAAACTCTTTGCACAAAACCAAACCCAGTCCGGTTCCTTTTTCGCCTTTAGTGCCAAGTTGTGTTACTTTTTTGCCTGCTTGAAAAAGAAGTTTTAATTTTTCTTGCGTAATACCCAAACCTTGATCTACAATGGAAATGATATGTTCCGTTTTGTTTGAAGAGATAGAAATAGTAATGGTGCTTTCAATTTTTGAAAACTTAATAGCATTGTTAATTAAATTTCGGAAAACAAATGCCATTTGATTTTTATCTGCTTCAACCCAAGTATGTTGAGTTGGTTGAAAATTGATTTCAATCAACTTTTCTTTGGCAGGTTCTTTCAGCAATTCAATTTCTAGTTGTATGCTTGCTCCTAAATCAAACTTCTCTTTTTTAATCGTATATTCTTCTGCTTGAGAACGTGCCCAGGTGAGCAGGTTTTCTGTCATTCTCAAAGTGTTGGTTACAGACTCTTTTAATTCAGCTCCCATTTTTTTTAATTCTTCTGTTGACAAAACTTCGGCTCGCTTTGCCAATAAATCAGAAAATACAGCAAGGGTAGTTAAAGGGCTGCGTAAATCGTGGGCAACAATACTAAAAAATTTGTTACGCTGATCAAGTGCTTCTTGCAATTTTATTGATTTAGATTTTAACTCACTGCTTTGGTTTCGGATTTGCTTTGATGATATAGTTGTAATGACTATAATGATTACCATTAAAACTGCGATAATAATTAGATAAAAAAATCTATCACTTTGTTTATCTATTACTGCAGCTTGTACTTGAGTTGTAACGGCCAATTTTTCGTTTTGTGTTTCAAGGGCTATCGTTTCCATTGCTATTTTAGAAAAACCCGCATGGTTTCTTATCAATTGATGAAACAAACTATCGGTTGCCATTAAATGATTTTGCAAGAATGATTCTGGAAATGCTAATTGAGGATGTTCTTTACGGAATAAACTTATCGCTTGTGATACTTGAACTGCTTCGTAATATGCCTGATAATTGATTGCTAATTGAAATGCTGTAAATAGTAGTTCTTGTTCTTTTTCTATTTTATTGATTTCATGGAAATACCTCGCCATGCCTGTTAATATTCTTATTTCGGTTTCTTTAGGCATAGACAAGGTTTCATTTTTGTATAATGCCTGCGCTCTATCGAAATACTCTTTTGCCTTTTGATTTTCATTTTTCTCTAAGTATGCCCAACCCACAACATTATAACAGCCAGGTATTGCTGCCACGTCTCCACTTTCTTCAAATATTTTAATCGCTGTTTTATTATTCTCTATTGCTTTATCAAACATCCCCAAGGCTAACTCCGCTTCGCCTAAACTGTGCAGACAAACTGCCAATCTTTCTGGTTGATTTAGTTCTTTATAAATATTTGTTGCCTTCAAATAATACTGATAAGAAGTAGTAAGTTCGTTCTGTCTACGAAAAGTATGGCCAAGCGTTATGTAATTATCAGCCATTCCTGCGCTATCTCCCACTTGTTCAAAATGTTTAAGAGATAGTTTAGAAAACTTTAAACTGTAATAAAAATTAAAACTGCGCGAGTATAAAGTCGCGAAATTTCGATAAGCAGTTGCCTCACCTTTTATATAACTTATTTCTTGAGATTTCCTGAGCGCAGTTTCGGTTAAATGTAGGGCTTGCGTAAAATCACTAAAAATCAGTGACTTTGCTTTTTTATTTAATGAATCAATTGTTGATGTATTGACCTGCGCAGAAACTTCTAACTGAATAATGGTTAAAACCACCAAAATAACAAATAGGATTTTGAAGTTTTTAGAATAGGTCATAAATGATATAAACAAATTTACAGTTCTGATTTGCATTCCCTAGGTTTTGTTGGCTTTTCATACCTTTGAAAGTATGGTTGTAAGTGGTAGCATTTCATTAAAAAAAGAGAAAGAACATTCTATTAAAAGGTTTCATCCTTGGGTCTTTTCCGGTGCAATAGCTTACACTAGTAAAAACATAAAAGATGGCGACTGGGTATCTGTTTACAGTGCCGATAAAAAACTGCTAGGTTTTGGGCATTACCAGCAAGCTACCATCAGTGTGCGTATGCTACAGTTTGGTGCGGCTGATTTAGGTAAAGAATTTTATTTACTCAAGTTTAAAAACGCTTTAAAATTAAGAGAATCATTATTTGATGAAGAAAGTACTAATTGTTACCGACTAATTCATGGAGAGGGAGATGGTTTACCTGGCTTAATAATCGATTGGTATAAAGGAGCGGCCGTTGTTCAGGCGCACTCTTGGGGCATGCATGAAGACCGATTTAAAATAGCTGAGGCTTTACAAACCTTACTTGGCTCCTGTTTAAATACAGTTTATTATAAAAGCCAATCTACTTTAGCCAATGGCAAGGCCGATATTAAAGATGAATATCTTTTTGGGATGATGGCACAGCCACATGCTGTTAAGGAAAACAACCATACCTTTTTAATTGATTGGGAAAGCGGACAAAAAACTGGGTTTTTCTTAGATCAGCGTGACAATAGAAAAATGATTGGAGATTATGCTAACGGCAAAAGCGTTCTTAATACGTTTTGTTATTCTGGTGGTTTTTCGGTTTACGCGCTAAATCAAGGAGCGAGTTTGGTACATTCTGTTGATGCCTCAGCAAAAGCAATAGAATTAACCAAAAGAAATTTTATGGCAAACGGGTTTAGCGCAGAACAACATGCTTGTTTTGCGCTTGATACTTTTCAGTTTTTTAAGGAACACCAAAACCTTCTTTACGATATTGTTATTCTTGATCCACCTGCCTTCGCTAAACACCGAGATGCCAAACACCAGGCTATAAAAGGATATACCCGCTTAAATGCAGCAGGTTTACAACAGGTAAAATCAGGAGGATTTTTATTTACTTTTTCGTGCTCACAAGTAATCGACCACGATTTATTTTTAGGTGCCGTAACGGCAGCCGCTATTCAAACCGGTAGAGAAGTTAGGGTTATTCACAGACTTTCTCAACCTCCAGACCATCCTTTTTCTATTTATCATCCGGAAGGTGAATATTTAAAAGGCCTTGTTTTACACGTTTCATAGGGTTTTGCATTTATTTAGATTAATTTTAAATAATACTTGACTTGATTCAAGTTCAGACTTAGGTTTGCGGCATTATTTGTAATAAGTCTAAATAAATATGAAAAAGTATATACTCGCTGTTTTATTTTTTGCGGTTGCCTCGAGCGCAATAGCCCAAAATCAATTTTCAGATACTGTAAAAACATTTGAATTGGAAGAAATAAAGGTATTTGGTAAAAAATCCTCCTACCCTTTGGGCAGAATGCCAGAAGTAGAAGGAACACAGATATTTTCAGGTAAAAAAAACGAAATAATCAGCATTGAAAGTCTAAATGCCGATTTATCAATTAACAACTCCAGACAAATTTTTGCGCGAGTGCCGGGTGTAATGGTTTGGGAAAATGATGGCTCTGGCATACAAACCAGTGTTTCAACACGTGGTTTAAGCCCGAATCGTTCGTGGGAGTTTAATGTGCGCCAAAATGGATATGATATAAGTTCAGAAGTTTTTGGTTATCCCGAAGCATATTATACACCACCAACAGAAGCTTTATCCAGAATAGAAATTGTAAGAGGTGCAGCCAGTTTGCAAAACGGTCCGCAGTTTGGAGGTTTATTAAACTATGTCATCAAGGAGCAACTTGGCACTAAAAAGTTTTCTTTTGAATCGCAGCAAACAGTTGGTTCTTATGGCTTATTCAACTCTTTTAACGCAATTGGTGGCGTAAACAAAAAACTTTCTTACTACGCATTTTTCCATCATCGCAGTGCGGATGGTTGGCGTACTAACAGTCGCTACCAAACCAATACAGGATATTTGTCTATTTCTTATCAAGCCACTAGCAAGATAAAACTTGGTTTTCAGTACACTAATATGAATTACGAGAGCCAACAGCCAGGAGGTTTAACAGATGAACAATTTAAAACTGATGCACGTCAGTCAACCAGATATAGAAACTGGTTTGGCACTCCGTGGAATGTTATAGCTGTAACAGGAGATTTTCAAATCAGCGAAAACACACGCATCAACACAAAAGTATTTACTACGGTTGCTGAGAGAAATAGTGTAGGTTTCGTAAACGACATCTTTGTAAAGGATACATTTAACACAGTCACTAACAGTTTCAGTCCACGCCAGGTAGATCGCGATTACTATTTCAATATTGGAACTGAGACCCGTTTATTACACGATTTTATTTGGATGGACCAGAAGCAAACTTTTACTGCCGGTATTCGCGCCTACCGTGGGCAAACCAATCGCCACCAAAATGGAAGAGGAACCAGAAGCAGCGATTTTGATTTTAGTATTATTGAAGACGCAAATGGAAAACGCTGGGCTCGTCAATTAGAATTTGTTACCAATAACTATGCCCTATATGCTGAACAACTTTTTGCTATCGGTAAAAACCTGCAAATTATTCCGGGAGTTCGCATCGAAAGAATAGAACAAAGTGGTGTTGGATACAGACAAGCTTCTCCGCTAGATGAAGTAAACCAATCTCGCACACAGAATTTAGTTTTATTCGGCATCGGTTCGGAATATCATGTTGGTAAGCACATGGAGTTTTATGGTAATTTCAGCCAGGCATACAGGCCCGTTACTTTTGCCGACTTAACACCCTCTGCTACTACTGAAGTGATTGATCCCAATTTGCAAGATGCGGATGGTTACAATGCAGACTTTGGTTATAGAGGAAATTTACCAATCGGTATCAACTTCGATGTAAGTGTGTATTATTTAAGATACAACAACAGAATCGGCCAATTTAGAGAAGGCTCAGTATTGTTAAAAACAAATGTTGGTGAATCGCGAAGTCAAGGTATAGAAATGTTTGTTGAAGCAGATGTGTTCAAACTATTAAAATTAGAAAAAGCCGGTTCTTTCACATTCTTCAGTTCAGTTTCCAGAAACAGTTCGCGATACCTGAGTTGGAATAATCCTTTTTTAGCTAATGATATAACAAAATCAATTTCCGGCAAAAGAGTTGAAAACGCACCTGAACACATCACTCGCATTGGTTCTACCTATACTAACAAAAGATTTTCGGCCACCTTGCAAGTAAGCGAAACAGGACGTGTGTTTACCGATGCAGCCAATACCATTTTGCCAAATCCAGCCGCAACAGTTGGCCTGTTACCGGGTTACAGAGTGTGGGATGCTGCTTTCACTTTCTTTATTACACCACAATATTCTGTTAGAGGAGGAGTAAATAATTTTACCGATGAAATTTACGCAACACGCAGAGCAAGTGGTTATCCAGGGCCAGGTATTTTGCCGGCAAACGGAAGAACATTTTTTGTGAGTGTTAGCGCTAGTTTTTAGATTGAATTCAGATGATTAATAAAAGGAAGAAAAAGTCATTCATCTAGTAGTTTTAAAATACTTTTATTAAAAATATATAGTCCGCGATTAAAGTCGTGGACTATTTTTTTGAAGAAACATTTGAAATCAAATATTTATAAAGTTTGTATTATCAAAATTGTTAATCTTTTAAGAGTTCCCTCTTTGCTACTAAATATTCGTTCCAAATTTCATTTACAATTTCTGCAGCTGGTTTAACTTTTTTTATACCTGCAGCCACTTGTCCTATTTCTAACTCTCCTTCAATCATGTCTCCTTCAAACATGCCGGCTTTTGCTCTGCGTTTGCCTAACAATTGTATCAATTCTTCTTTGCTCGCACCACTTTTTTCTGCTGTTAACACATCATCGAAAAATTTATTTTTAAGTAATCGCACCGGTGTTACTTCTTTCATCAACAATAAAGTATCGCCTTCATTCGCAGCCACAATTTTTTGTTTAAAATTTTCGTGTGCAGATGATTCCTGGCTAGCTGCAAACAAACTTCCAATTTGAAATCCTTCTGCACCTAATGCTTCTGTTGCTAACATAGCTTTGCCGCTTGCTATTCCTCCGGCAGCAAGTAATGGAATTGAAATAGCTTCTCTTACTAATGGCAATAAAACTAAAGTTGTCGTTTCTTCTCTTCCATTATGACCTCCTGCTTCAAAGCCTTCTGCAACCACCGCATCTACTCCGGCTTGTTCAGCTTTCATCGCAAACTTTACACTGCTCACTACATGCACAACTGTAATGCCTGCATCTTTTAAAAAGGCAGTCCAAGTATTTGGATTTCCGGCAGAAGTAAATACAATCGGAACTTTTTCATCTTTTAAAATTCGCATGATGGTATCCATTTCAGGATAAAGCAAAGGAACATTGACAGCAAAGGGTTTTGTTGTGGCTTCTCTACATTTTTTAATATGCAATTGTAGCGTTTCCGGATGCATGCTGCCTGCACCGATGATACCCAAACCCCCGGCTTCGCTAACGGCAGAGGCTAGTCGCCAACCCGAACACCAAACCATACCAGCTTGAATGATGGGATATTGAATGTTGAAAAGTTGTTGGATTCTTTTGGTGCTCATGGCAGCTAAAAAATTATTCGTTGTACAAAGCTGAAAGTCTGAGATTTACGATGTTGAATTTTATGCATCAAAAATTAAACATTTAAGTTGTCCACAAACCTCCACATCAAAAACAAGCATTTAAAATATTGATAATCAATTATTTAATGGTTAACCTTTACTTAATGTGGAAAACTCTTCAAAAATGTGGAAAAGTTTTTCTGTTAAAAATACCGTTAAAATCATACTTTTTGATATTGGCATAATGCTTGACTTTTGCTGAACCAAATTAAGCTACTTTAGCGTTGCATCTAACATGAAAAAACTCTTTTTATCTGTTCTTTTCCTTGCTCCAAGCTTTTTGGTTAAAGCGCAGGTTCCTGTTGTAAAATGGGATGCTTTAAATATATTAATCAATCAAAAGCACGGTCCCGTACAAGTAATCAATTTTTGGGCTACCTGGTGCGGCCCCTGTATCAAAGAGTTACCCCAGTTTGAAGCTGTTCATTTAAACGATAACGCAGTTAAAGTTACTTTAGTAAGCCTTGATTATGCTGATAAGGTAGACAAGGTTGAAAGTTTTCTTTCAAGAAAAAACATGAAAAGTTCAGTTATCCTTTTAGATGAAATAGATTACAATTCTTGGATTGATAAAGTTGATTCTTCATGGGAAGGAGCCATCCCGGCAACGTTGGTCTATAACCCACAAACCGGAAAACGTATATTTGTACAACACGAATTAAAAGAAGGAGAACTCGAAAAACTTATAGCAACTGTAAAATAAATATAAATCCATGAAAAAGATGAACTATCTAAAAACCTCAGCTTTGCTTTTTGCAATTGCTGTATTGTTATCTGCTGCTAAACCAACGGGTTATGGTGTAGGCGATGCTGTCGCTGATTTCAAATTGAAAAACGTTGATGGCAAAATGGTATCGCTGGCTGATTTTAAATCTGCTAAAGGTGCAATTATCATTTTCGATTGTAACACTTGCCCGTACTCAAAAGCTTACAACGATAGAATTTTAGCCTTGGCTAAAAAGTATGAAAAAACTTATCCTGTTATCGCAATCAACTCTAATTCTCCTGAAGTTTCTCCGGGCGACTCTTTCGATGAAATGGTGAAGTATGCTAAAGCTAAAGGTTACACTTTCCCATACTTGTTCGATGAAACACAGGAAGTAGCTAAGAATTATGGAGCTACTAACACTCCACATGTTTATGTTTTAAATAAGAGTGGAAAAGATTTTAAAGTAGCCTATATCGGTGCTATCGATAACAATTCAAGAGATGCTGCTGCCGCTGACAAAAAATATGTAGAAGATGCCGTTGATGCATTGATTGCAGGCAAAACAGTGCCAACAGAAAAAACTAAAGCAATAGGTTGCACCATTAAATGGAAACCAGCATAAGCTAAATGTTTCTTTACAAAAAAAGCGATCTGAAACGATCGCTTTTTTTATTCTTAGTACTTAAAGGAAAAGTCTTTCATTAATCTTTATAGATAAAAGTTTTCGCTCCTTCTTTTTCATTAACATATCCTCTATACATGCCTTCCGTGCAAAATGTTAAAGCAAAGTTTCCTTGTCTGTCTAATGCGATAATACCGCCATCGCCACCTAATGCCGGTAATTTTTTCATCACTACGCTATCCGCTGCTTGTTGCACAGTAAGTCCGGCATAGCCTTTTAAGGCAGCAACATCGTGCGCCACATTCAGTCTGATAAAATATTCGCCCCAACCGGTTGCTGAAATGGCGCAAGTTTGGTTGTTAGCGTAAGTTCCGGCACCAATAATCGGTGCATCGCCCACGCGTCCGAATCTTTTGTTGGTCATTCCTCCTGTTGAAGTTCCTGCAGCTAAGTTTCCATATTGGTCTAAGGCTACAGCTCCTACTGTTCCAAACTTAGTATCTCTTGTGTAAGGGTCGTAAAGCATGGCGGCTTTGTCTTTCTCACTTTGTTTTGCTTTCAATAAGGCTTTATAACGGGCGGAATCAAAGAAATAAGAGGGATCTACTAGCTCCACTCCATTCAATTGAGCGAATTGTTCTGCTCCTTTTCCTACCATCATCACATGTTCCGATTGTGTCATAACCGCATAAGCAGCTGTTATTGGGTTTTTAATAGTAGTAACGCCTGCCACTGCTCCGGCCATCAAATTGCTACCATCCATTATCGCTGCATCGAGTTCATTTTTCTCCTCATTTGTAAAAACAGCGCCTTTTCCGGCATTAAAGAGTGGTGAATCTTCCATTATTTTGATAGCTGTTATCACAGCATCAGTGCTTTTACCACCTCTTTTTAATACTGCATAACCACTGTCTAAAGCTTGTTTTAAAGCTGCATGATAGGCTGCTTCCTTTTCAGGCGTCATGTTAGCTTTTCTGATTGTGCCCGCACCACCATGAATAACCAACGTAATCGGACCGGGCTTTAATTCTTCTACTTTTTCTGGTTTAGCATTACATGCCATTACCAAAACAATTAAAATTAAGGAAAGGTGTTTCATGTTGTAACATTAGTAAAAAATAGGTTTTGCTTAATTAAATTTTGTTGAACGGGATATTTTTTGAATATCTTTTTGTTTTGAAGCCTACAAACGTAATTTTGCGCAAATTTTAACCAACACCTCATATGGCTAAGTCAACCAAAAAGGCAAGCCCCAAGGCTGGAAAAAGCAACGCCAAATCTGCTCCTAAGAAGGCAGCCAAACCTGCCAAAGCAGTAAAGGCAGTTAAAAAAGCAGCTCCTGCCAAATCCAAAACAGCTAAACCGGTAGCTAAAAAAACAACTGCGAAAGCACCAGCTAAAAAAGTTGCCGCAGCGGCTCCTGCCAAAAAGGTGGTTACTAAGCCTGTTGCCAAGCCATCAAAGCCTGTAAAAAAAGCGGAGGTTGTTAAAAAAGAAATTGCAGAGCAACCTGTTGTTATTAAGCCAAAATCTGCACCTGTTTCATTAACTATGTTTCCAAACACACCACAACAAAGACCTATTGCCCATAAACCTGCACAAGGCACAACTTCTTCAACAGATAATCGCACTCGTTATTCCGATGAAGAGTTAAAAGAGTTTGAGGTTTTAATCAACCAGAAGTTAGATAAAGCTAAAAACGAATACAAAATCCTTAAGGATACTTTGAATAGAAACAATGACGAAGGCACAGATTCAACATCTGGTGGCAACACAAAAGTGTTAGAAGATGGCGCTGAAACAGCTGAAAAAGAAAACATGAGCCAATTAGCTGCTCGCCAGCAGAAATACATTACTAACTTAGAAAATGCCTTAGTGCGCATTAAAAACGGAACATATGGCATTTGTTCAGTAACCGGTAAATTGATTTCTAAAGAAAGATTGATGGCCGTGCCACACACAACACAGTCTATCGAGGCGAAAATGCAACAACAAGACTAATATCAAAAAAATCTAAATTTTTTATTAAAGCTGCTCTTTGGGCAGCTTTTTTTATAGTCATTCAGATTTGCAGCTTTTGTATGAGCACAAAACGATAATAAAACTGTAAATTGCGTCAAAATTATTGCCTGTGGATTTCCTTCAAAATCATGTAGAAGCGCTCATTTTCTGCGCACCTTCACCCGTTAAAGTATCCGATATACAAGCTTGCTTATCGGAAATGTTTGGTGCCGAAGTACCCGAAGAAGATATTAAAGGTGCCATCGAAAGAATTGAAAGTAAATTTTCAGCTGAGGAATTCTCTTTCATGCTTAATAAGGCAGCCGGGGGTTATCAGTTTTTAACCAAGCCGGCTTACCAGGCCAGCATAGGCATTTTGTTGAAACAACAATCGAAGAAAAGGCTGTCATCAGCAGCTATGGAAACCTTATCCATCATTGCCTATAAACAACCTATTTCTAAAACAGAAGTTGAAAATATTCGTGGTGTAAACTGCGATTATGCTGTACAGAAACTGATGGACAAAGGCTTAATAGAAATAAAGGGAAAAAGCGATAGTGTTGGCAGACCGATGTTATACGGCACTACTTTAAAATTCATGGAATACTTTGGCATTAACGATTTGCAAGAGCTTCCTATACCAAAAGAATTCTCGCAAGAAGTGAGTGTTATTGGCGAAAACATCGATTTAAAAGATACTGAAACTACCACACCACCAGATGGCCAAGCGTAACAACACATCACGTGCAGGTGCTCGCACTCGCAGCAACTCAAATTCAAGCAAAGCCGGCAAAAAGCCGGCTCAATCATTTTCGGCAAAACGAAGATCAACAGACGAAAGACGCGAATCTTCTCCACGAACTTCTCGCTACAACCGCGAAGAAAAACCTGAGAGAGAATCTTTCTCTGAAAGAAAAAGAAAACCTTTTAACAAAGACGAAAGAAAATCATCTTTCTCCAAAGACAAAGGCACAAGAAATTATTCTTCGAGAAATGAGCGAAGCGATGAGGGAAGAACGGAGCAAAGAGGTTTCAAAAAAAGAAGTAATTATTCGGATAGAAACGAAAGAAGTGAACGTCCACAAACAGATGGGTTTAAGAAAAGAAGAAGTTTCTCTAATCAGGAAGAAAACAGAACTTTCAGTGATAAAAGAAAAGGTGCTTACCCACGTGAAGAAAAAAATCAACGTTCAGATATAAGGCATACAGACAGTAAACCGCGCAGAGCTTTTCCAGATGAGTTTAAAAAGAGAATAAGCGATGGAGATGGTTTTACCGAAAACAAATCGGGTAATTTCAGAGGCAAAAAACCATTTGCACGAGAAGAAAAAAGCGACTTCTCTGAAAAAAGAAATCCTCGTAAAAAATTTGCAGACTACGATAGGCCAAAATCTTTTACAGAAAAACGCATCAAAGAGTCTAAGCAATATACGTACGATGCTGTGCCAAAAGCAGAACCATCCGATATACGATTAAACCGTTATATCGCCAATAGCGGTATTTGCTCACGTAGAGATGCCGATGAAAAAATAAAAATGGGCTTAGTCTCTGTAAATGGCACAACCATTACAGAAATGGGTTATAAAGTAAAACCGGGAGATGTTGTAAAATACGAAGGCAAAACACTACGAGCCGAAAAACCAGTTTACATTTTAATGAACAAACCAAAGGGATTTCTCACTACAACAGATGATCCAGAGGATAGAAGAACAGTGATGGAAATTATCGCTCCGCATGTAAAGGAAAGAATTTATCCGGTAGGTAGACTAGATAGAAATACAACTGGGTTACTGCTTTTAACAAACGATGGCGAATTGGCTGAACAATTGTCGCATCCATCGTATAATGTGAAGAAGATTTACAAAGTAGAACTCGACAGACCTCTTGCCAAAGCCGACTTCGATAAAATTGCACAGGGTGTACACCTCGAGGAAGGAAGAGCCATGGTAGATGACATGGCCATTATTTCAGATGATGGCAGAACAGTTGGCATAGAATTGCACATTGGTTGGAACAGAGTAGTAAGAAGAATTTTTGAATCGCTCGAGTATCAAGTTATCAAATTAGATCGTACAGTTTATGCCGGCTTAGATAAAAAAGATCTACCTCGTGGCTCTTTCCGTCATTTAACTGAAAATGAAGTAGTACGATTAAAGCATTTCAAAAAAACGCCAAGACCGAAATAGTTATTTTCCCAAATAAGGCAAGGTTATTTTAAAAGTTGTTCCCGTTCCTTCTTCAGAAGTAAAGGTAATTTCTCCACCAAGTTTTTGTACAGCTTCTTTAGCAATGTATAAACCTAAGCCTGTACCCTCCGTTGCCAAAGAAGCTCGATAAAACATTTCGAAAATTTTAGGTTGACTATGTTCTGGAATACCTATACCGTTGTCGCTAACCAGTATAGAAATTTTTCTGGCATCCTTACGCAATTTTACTTCAACAATAGGATTGGGCTCTTCAGGATTTTGATATTTTACTGCATTTGACACTAGGTTGCCTAAAATTATTTTCAGTTGATTTTTATCACTATTCAAAAAGTTGTTTCCTTCACCTTGATACTTTAGCTCAACGTTATTTTGTTGGGCAGTAACTTTCACATCGCTAAATACTTCTTCTATAATCCTATTTAAATCAACAACTTCAATTTTCAGCTCCATTTTTTTAGAGCGTGCTAAATTTAAAATATCCCCGATAACTGCATCTAATTTTTTCGCGCGGTTTTCAATCATAGAAAATAATTGCAATGCTTTTTCATCACTTACTTCGTACTTGGCTATGTTAGCGATTCCTAGTACTGAGGCTAATGGCGCCCTCAGATCATGTGAAGTAGAGTATAAGAAACTATCAAGTTCTTTATTGGTCTTTCTCAATTTATCACGTTCATCTTCCAGCAGCCATAAAATCATTCCTAAACCAATCATGGCGATTAACATTAAATCTATTACACCAAAAAAACTGGGAATTTCCATTCTACCACCACTTAAATTAACAACGATGATTGTACAATAGTAGAGTTGATCAATGCTAAAAAGAAGAAAAAATACTGCCATCAATTGCTGTCCAAAACTTTTGATAAAGGATCTGTTAAAGAAAACTACCCATGCAACTATTAAATACCCTATACCTAAAAGCAAAGTTCTTAACCCATATCGTAGCGCATATCTTTCATTAAATGCGGTAGGATTATCCTGATACATCAACACAGAAACAATTGCTACAGATACAACAGCGATTGTCCACATTAAAAAAACTACAGGAACAGGCTTTCTTTTTGTAACAAATTGATAAGTACCAGAAAGCAAAAATAACAACTGAAGAAAAGCACAAACTTGTGAAATAATTGTGTAACCTAATGAGACTGGTTGTTTATGGCTCATTTGCTCAGTTATCAAAAACATAGCAAACATATAGAAAGCAAAAGCTAACCAACTTAAAGCCCAAGAACGGAGAAATCTACGCTTATAAGTGACGTTAAAGTACAGAAAAATAGCTGCTACCAGTAAACCCAAGACCATTTGAACCATGTAGGTTGCCATGATGCGGGCAAAAACATCTGAAATATCAGCTTTTAACATGGGTGGGTCAGGTAAATGTTTTACAAGTTAGGAAGGAGTAAATTCTGCACAAGATGAAGAAACCCTAATAAAAAAATAAGCTTTCCTGTTCAGAAAGCTTATTTGTGGTGATGGAGGGAATTGAACCCCCGACACAAGGATTTTCAGTCCTTTGCTCTACCAACTGAGCTACATCACCTTAAAAAACGCGTTATTGATGTAACGGGGCACAAAACTAGGTAAATTTCGTTTTTGTGCAAATCCTTCAAAGAAATAAAAACACTTAATTCAAAATCCAACTAAATTCAAAACTGTTTGTAAATCGTAACGATTTTATAGTATTTAACAACTTGTGGAATAAAGCGAAATTATGATACAGTCTATTGCATTTATCATTACCCTTGCCATTGCGGTTTTTTTCATTAGAAAAAGAGTATTACGCCTGCGCGATAACATCCGCTTAGGCAAAGAAACCATTATAACTGGCGATAAAGGTCAAAGATTGAAAAACATGATACTCGTTGCCTTTGGCCAACAGAAGATGTTCAAAAAACTAACCCCAGCCATATTCCACTTTTTCATTTACGCGGGCTTTCTCATCATCAATTTAGAAGTATTGGAATTTGTCATCGATGGCATACTTGGTACTCATCGTGTTTTTGCCCCATTTTTAGGTGGTCTGTATCCTGTTTTGATGAACATGTTCGAGACATTGGCGGTATTGGTTTTATTAGCCTGTGTGGTTTTTCTAGTAAGAAGAAATGTGCTGAACATCGCTCGCTTTCAATCTGCTGAAATGACGAAATGGCCCAGACTTGATGCTAACTTGATTTTAGTAATTGAAGTAATCTTAATGTCGGCCATCCTTTGCATGAATGCTGCCGACCAACTTTTACAAGTACGAGGCGAAGCGCACTACACCGCTACTGGAAAACTTTTCTTTAGTTCATTATTAATCCCCGCCTTCGAAAACTTATCTAATGGAACATTAATTTTTATAGAAAGATTTGCGTGGTGGTTTCACATCATTGGTATTCTGGCTTTTGCTATGTATGTCACCTATTCTAAACACTTGCACATCTTCATGGCTTTCCCCAACACTTACTTTGCTAAGTTAGAGGCCAAAGGTCATATCAATAACATGCCTGTTGTAACGCACGAAGTAAAGTCGATGTTAGGTTTGGCCGATACGAATGCTACCCCTCCTGCTACTTCAGGTAAGTTCGGTGCAAAAGACATCAACGACTTAAGTTGGCAAAATCTTTTGGCAGCCTACTCGTGTACAGAGTGCGGGCGTTGCACAGCCGAGTGTCCGGCTAATCAAACCGGTAAAAAACTATCGCCTCGCAAAATTATGATGGACACCCGTGACCGAATGGAAGAAGTAGGGAATAGTATAGCTAAGGGTGGTCCGGGCTTAGCCGATGGCAAATCTTTATTGGGTGATTACATATCGAAAGAAGAAATTAATGCCTGTACCAGTTGCAATGCTTGTGTAGAGGCTTGTCCGGTGATGATTAATCCGTTGGAAATTATTTTAGAATTAAGAAGATATGTTTCGATGGAAGAAAGTGGTGCGCCAGCTTCGTGGAATAGCATGTACCAAAACATCGAAACCAATTTTGCTCCCTGGAAATTCTCACCTTCCGACAGATTCAATTGGGCCAAAGAAGAAACAAAATAACGTTGCATGGAAAATCTTTTTCAACCTGTTGTAGTCAATGATATTCTATATAGAATTGAAAAACTGAATGCCAATAGCCAGCCGTTATGGGGAAAAATGAATGTAGCCCAAATGATGGCGCATTGTTCTATCCTTTTAAGAATTGCCAGAGGCATTGATAAACCCAAAAGAAGATTCATTGGTTTTTTGTTGGGTTGGGCGGTTAAAGATTTATTCTTTGGAACTAAACCATTTCCTAAAAACAGTAAAACAGATCCTACTTTTATTGTAACTAACCAACGTGATTTTGAAAGAGAAAAACAAATACTAATAGAACACATTAAGGCTTTTTCAACAGGTGGTCCCGCAGCGTGTACTACACATCCTAATCCTTTTTTCGGAAAATTAAAGCCCGAAGAATGGGCACGCAGTCAGTATCGTCACCTTGATCATCACTTAAAACAATTTGGAGTATAAAACTAACTGAGTCTATATGTCACCGATACCAACCGTTGCCGATTTAGCTACCAAAGGCGAAACCCCCGAAGTATTATTTTGGGTGGGTTGTGCCGGATCTTACGATGACCGCTACAAACGCGTAACCAAAGCCTTTGTAAAAATCATGCAGGCAACCGAAACAAAATTTGCAGTTTTGGGTACTGAAGAATCGTGCACAGGAGATCCTGCCCGCAGAGCCGGCAACGAATTTTTATTTCAAATGCAAGCCATGGCCAACATACAAGTATTAAATGGTTATGGAATAAAAAAAATAGTTACCGCTTGCCCGCATTGTTTCAACACGCTGAAAAATGAATACCCGGAGTTGGGCGGAAATTATGACGTTATTCATCATTCTACCTTTCTGCAACAATTGATAAACGAAGGCAAAATTAAACTCGAAGGTGGCGGTGAGTTTAAAGGAAAGAAAATTACCTACCACGATTCTTGTTATTTAGGAAGAGCCAATAATATCTACGAAGCACCTCGTGCTGTGTTAGAAGCATTAGATGCCGATTTGGTAGAAATGAAACGCTGCAAAACCACTGGTCTATGTTGTGGCGCAGGTGGTGCGCAAATGTTTAAAGATGCTGAAAAAGGCAAGAAAGAAATTAACATCGAACGTGCCGAAGAAGCCTTGGCAACCGGAGCAAAAACCATTGCGGTAGCTTGCCCATTTTGCATGACCATGATGACCGATGGCGTAAAAAACAAAGAGAAAGAAGCAGAAGTTAAAGTAAAAGACTTAGCTGAACTGATTGCCGAAGCAAAAGGTTTATAAGATATGATTACAAGATTTGATTTATTGCCTGATGATGCTCGTGTTTGGATTTTTACAGCCAACCAAAAACTAAATGCTGAAAAAGTTTATTCTATTCAGAAACAACTCGATCAATATTTAGCCGGGTGGACCGCCCATGGTAATAGTTTGCTAGCTGCACACACTATCTTACAAGAACATTTTCTGGTAATCGGTTTAAATCAAAAGGAAGCCGATGCCAGTGGTTGCTCGATTGATTCTCTTTTCAGAATGATAAAAACCATTGGTGAAAATACCAACATCGATTTTTTAAATAGAGAAAATGTGGCTTTACATACCGAAACCGGCATAACGCTCGTTGAAAGAAAAAGGCTGAAACAATTTCTTACAGAGAATAGTGTGCAATTTGTATACAATACTTTGGTAAATACAAAGGGTAACGTAATTCATCTTTTTAAACAAGAAATTAAATCTTCGTGGGTAGCGCGCTTTTTACCTGAAAAGGTTTCTACCTAAGTTTTGTTTTTGTAGTTTTATTTGATTTTTAAGTGCGTATGCGATACTTCCTATTTTTGATACTTACTTTTGTTTTTTTCTCTTGCAGCGTTGAGAAAAAAGCATTGAAAACCTTCAACCGAGGTGAATATCAAAATGCAATCAATCTTTATCAAAAAGTATTAGATAGAAATCCTGGCAAAGCCAATTATTTTATAGCTGAGAGTTATCGCCTATCTAACCGCATAAAAGAAGCTGAACCATTTTATGCCAAAGCAAAAGGAATAGGAATTAATGTTGATACCGTTAGATTTTATTATGCCCAATCTTTAAAAGCCAATGGAAAATATGCCGAGGCTGAAAATGTTTTTCAAGAATTGGCTAAATCTGCAACAGATGAAAAAGTAAAAAGATTTGCTAACGCTCAGATAAATGGTTTAAAAGAAATTGAAGCTGTAAAACAAACTAAAAGTTTTTATCGCGTAAAAAACCTGGAAGCCCTTAACACACCGGCAGGCGAGTATTCACCGGTTTTTCTTAACAACGAGTTGTTTTTTACCTCTAACCGTGGCTCAGGTAAAATTTATGCAGCCGAAGGAAAACCATTTTCTAACATTTATAAAGTAGCATCGCGTGGTGCAAACGTAGATTTGGCTACTCTATTACCGTTATCGCAAGCCATCAATACTGATGGCGTAAACGATGGCTGTGTAACCTTTTCGCCCGATGGCAAAACCATGGTGTATGCCAAAGGAAACTCTGGCAATAAGAAAGACAGCGAAGATGTAGACTTATACATCTCTCGTTTTAGAAATGGCGAGTGGACACCCGGCATGCCTATAACCGGAAGTGTAAACACCCCCAACCATTGGGAATCTACCCCGGCTTTTAGCCCCGATGGTCGCACACTTTATTTCTCATCATCCAGACCGGGCGGACAAGGAGGCTTAGATATTTATTCAGCGCGCATGGATGCACGCGGTCGTTTTTCTCAAGTGAAAAATCTTGGCGCAGAAATTAATACACCGGTTGATGAATTTTTTCCGTACATGAGTGAAGATGGAAAATTATACTTCGCATCTGATGGGCATCCGGGCTTTGGTATGTTAGACATGTTTGTGGTAAACAGAGTGAACGGGAGAAATGTGATCCAAAACTTAGGCGAACCCATGAACTCTAATGCCGATGATTTCGGAATTTTTCTTTTTCGCCCCGACAGAGGTTTCTTTACCTCTAACCGTGCCGATGGAAAAGGAGATGACGATATTTTTACTTTCGTAAACGAAGACCCCAATCTTAAAATCGTTAACTATTTTCTGCAAGGCATTGCTTATACCCCCGAAAAGAGTGGCAAGCTTCAAATTCTACCCAACACAAAAGTGAGCTTGCTTGATAACAAACGCGAGAGCATGACTGACTATGTTACAGGTAACGATGGTAAATTTTTATTCCGCGTTTACCCCGATGAAGATTACGAATTGTTTGGCGAAGCCGATGGATACTTAACCAAACGCCAAACGTATTCTACCCGAAGTAAAACCGTTAATCCGGCAACTTTAAAAGATTTAGTCACTAATATTACACTAGATACTTTAATTGTGTTAGAGAAAATCGAACTCAATAAAATCTTTGTGCTCGAAAACATTTATTTCGATTTCGATAAAGCAGATATTACTCCACAAGCTGCTATTGAATTAAATAAGTTGGTCGATATTCTTAAAGATAATCCGATTATTAAAATTGAAATGGGTTCTCATACCGATAGTGTAGGTACAAACGATTACAACATTCAACTCTCACAACGCAGAGCAGAGTCTACCGTACGTTACCTCATCAACGCTGGTATTTCATCTGAGCGATTAACTGCAAAAGGTTATGGTGAAACCAAACCCATCGCGCGCAATACCAACCCTGATGGAACTGATAATCCCGTTGGCCGTGCTCGCAACCGAAGAACGGAATTCAAAATTGTAGAAATTGGGGAAGTGATTAAACCGGTAAGCGAAGACAATGAGTTTGACGAAGACAAATATTTCAAAGGAGATGGAGGTTAGCAACCTCCTTTTTTTATTCATCAAATCCTGATGTAAATTCGCCACAATTAATAAACTGTAAACGAATCCATTTTATATATGAACTTCAGAATAGAAAAAGATACCATGGGCGAAGTGCAAGTGCCAGCCGATAAGTATTGGGGCGCACAAACAGAACGTTCGCGCAACAACTTTAAAATCGGGCCCGAAGCCAGTATGCCTAAAGAGATAATCTATGCTTTCGCTTACTTAAAAAAAGCAGCAGCACAGGCCAACCACGAATTGAGTGTGTTAGCTGCCGATAAAAAAGATTTGATTGCCACCGTATGCGATGAAATATTAACCGGCAAACTCGATAACGAATTTCCTTTAGTGATTTGGCAAACCGGTTCGGGTACACAAAGCAATATGAACGTAAACGAAGTAATTGCTTATCGTGCACATGTATTAAGTGGAGGTAAATTAACGGATGATAAAAAAGTATTGCACCCAAACGATGATGTAAATAAATCGCAATCGTCTAACGACACGTATCCTACAGCCATGCACATTGCTGCTTATAAACAAGTGGTAGAGATTACTATACCGGGTATGGAAATGATGCGCGATACTTTAGCAGCTAAAGCAAAAGAATATGCGAGCATAGTAAAGACAGGCCGTACGCATTTTATGGATGCTACACCATTAACACTTGGCCAGGAGTTTTCAGGTTATGTGCAACAAATTACCAACAGCATCAAAGCCATTAAAAATGCTTTGGAAGCAGTAAAGGAATTAGCATTAGGTGGCACAGCCGTTGGCACCGGACTAAACACACCAAAAGGTTACGATGTGTTGGTGGCAAAAAAGATTGCAGACTTAACTGGTTATCCTTTTGTAACCGCTCCTAACAAATTCGAAGCCTTGGCAGCTCACGATGGCATGGTAGAACTTTCAGGAGCATTAAAGCGCGCGGCAGTAGCATTGATGAAAGTTGCCAATGACATTCGCATGTTAAGTTCAGGTCCACGCAGTGGCATTGGCGAAATTATTATTCCGGATAACGAACCTGGTTCATCTATAATGCCAGGCAAAGTAAATCCAACACAGCCGGAAGCATTAACTATGGTGTGTGCGCAAGTAATGGGCAACGATGTAGCAGTTTCAGTAGGTGGCTCAATGGGGCATTTCGAACTTAACGTTTTCAAACCCCTTATTGCTGCTAACGTTTTACAATCGGCTCGTTTATTGGGCGATGCTTGCGTATCGTTTACCGAAAAATGCGCAAAAGGAATTGAACCTAATTTGCCTATCATCAAACAACACATGGAAAACTCATTAATGTTGGTAACTGCTCTTAATACACACATTGGCTACGAAAACGCAGCTAAAATTGCCAAAACTGCACACAAAGAGAATAAAACATTGCGTCAGGCAGCTATTGAATTAGGCTTGGTGACCAACGAACAATTCGACCAATGGGTGCGCCCTGAAAAGATGGTTGGTGCAATGGAAAAATAAATTTTGTACTTTTAAGAAATATTAAACCTTACCCCAATGAAAAACAGACTCATCGTATTTTTTTGTCTGGCGCTAATGGCCGCTTCCACAGCCAGCTTCGCGCAATTATCTAAGAAGGAAAAGAAAGAGTGGAAAAAGAAAGCGAAGGAATTTGCTAAAAATCCTGCTTCTTTAAAACAATTAACTGAAGAGAAGCAAACTGCTGATAACTCGGTAAGCGAATTGAGCAAACAAGTGAAAACATTGCAATCTAGTGTAGCAGAAAAAGATGTTCGCATTACAGAATTAGAAGATGAAATCGGACAAATGCGTTCTCAACTTTCTACTGCCAAAGCAGAATTAGCTCAATTAAAAGCTGCTCCACCGGTAAACCCAATGGATTTTTCTAAAGGCGTTGTATTTAAAGTACAAATCGGAGCTTTCAAAAATAAAGACTTATCAAAATATTTTGATAACAATCCCAATTTTGGAGGTGAAGTAGCCAAAGGCGAAGCAGAACCACAAAAGTTAACCATTGGTGTATTTCGCGATTATTGGGAAGCCGATACCTTTAAAAAATACATGCGCGACATGGGTGTGAAAGATGCTTGGATTGTACCCTACAGAGACGGACAGCGTGTTGAAATTAAAGATGTATTAGAAGGTGTAACAGCAGATAAACCTGCCGGTAAATAATTCGAATAAAAACTTTTTGATGGGCGATGTCAGCAATTGACATCGCCTTTTTTTATACTTGCTTAAACAAGTAATATTGTAAAATACTAGATGAATAAACGCTGGCTTTATAAACCACTCCCTGAAATCACGTCTGTAGAGTCGCTCAGCAAAACACTGAATATAAATGCATCAGTAGCAACTATTTTATTGCAAAGACAAATCGATTCATTCGATAAAGCAAAAGCATTTTTCCGACCTTCGTTAAACGATTTATATCCGCCAACTTTAATGTGCGATATGGTAGCAGCAGTAGAAAGGCTGCACAAAGCCATTATCAATAATGAAAAAATTTTAATTTATGGCGATTACGATGTAGATGGAACTACCGCTGTAGCCTTGGTATACTCTTATCTTCATTCATTTTATCATAATTGCTCTTTTTATATACCCAACCGTTATACAGAAGGATATGGCGTATCAGAAGAAGGAATTTTATACGCAGCCCAACATGGCTATTCACTGGTTATTACGCTAGATTGCGGCATTAAAGCGAGCGATAAAGTAGATTTAGCCACCACACATGGTATCGACTTTATCATTTGTGATCATCACTTGCCAGACACTAACATCCCCAATGCTGTTGCTGTATTAGACCCTAAACGAGAAGATTGCCAGTATCCATACACAGAATTAAGTGGTTGTGGTCTTGGCTTTAAATTGATGCAGGGTTATGCACAACGCTACAGAAAAGAAGAAGAAGTTTTTGAATACTTAGACTTAGTAGCTGTATCTATCGCATCAGATATTGTACCCATAACAGGTGAGAACAGAATATTAGCACATTACGGACTAATCAAACTCAACCAAAACCCATCACCAGGATTAAAAGCTTTGAAAGAGATTTCGGGCATACAAGGCGAGATGGATATCAATAGTGTGGTGTTTACCATTGGCCCAAGAATAAATGCAGCGGGAAGAATTGCACATGCCAACGGAGCGGTAGAATTATTGATTGCCAGTGAAGAAAAAGCAGAAGCGTTGGCGATGCAAATCAATGCTAAAAACATGCAGCGAAGAGATGTTGATAAAGACATGACGCAAGAAGCGCTCGCTATGATTGAAGCCAGCGATTTCCTTCAACATGCTTCTTCAACGGTTTTGTTTAAGGAAACCTGGAGCAAAGGTGTAATTGGTATTGTAGCTTCGCGTTGTATCGAGAAATATTATAGACCTACCGTTATTTTAACAGAATCGAATGGAAAATTAACGGGTTCGGCACGTAGCGTTCATGGTTTTGATTTATACGAAGCCATAGAAGCCTGTGGAGATTTACTTGAAAAATTTGGTGGCCACAAACATGCAGCAGGTTTAACTTTAGATCCAAGTAATCTTGATCTATTCATTCAAAAATTTGAAGAGACAGTAAAAGCAAAGTTAAATGGGCAAACCCCTACTCCAGTTTTAGAAATTGACTTACAAATTCCGTTGGATGTTATTCAACCCAAGTTTGTAAATCTTTTAAAACAGATGGCACCATTTGGGCCAGAGAATATGAATCCGGTTTTTGTTGCAAAAGATCTTCAGGTTTGTCGAACACCTACGTTTATGAAAGAGAAACACCTCCGCTTTACTGTAAAACAGCGCGGAGGCGTTCTGGAATTACCCGTAGTCGCCTTCGATTTTGCTCACTGCTATGAGAATCTGACTACAGGTAAGTTTTTTGAAATGGCTTTCTCTATTGAAGAAAATAAGTTTAATGGGCAAACTAATCTACAATTACGAGCAAGGGATTTTAATTTTATCTAAAATTTGCATTTATAACGCTTAGCTATATTTATTATTGTCCTATAAGCTTTTCAATTCTTTTTCTGTCTTTCTTATTCAGATTGTTTAAATATTCTCCATCAAGCTTTATTGATTTGATTAAAGTCGAGTTTGAATCGTATACATTAATGATAGAATATGATTTATTATAAATGTTAGTTTCTAAAACCCAAAACTTGTTAACCTCCTTTATTTAAGGAGTATCGGCAAAGCCAGACAGCGCTACAACACTTAGTAACATTACGGTGAGAATTAATTGCTTTTTCATAGCCTTATATTTAAGTTATAATGAAAGTAACGTAGAATACTTACAAAGTTTTCACAAAGTAGATTCTAATCATCCAGCCATCGATAGACAAATGCTTTAGAAAGACTAATCATTTTCATCTACAAAAAATTGATTTTAGTCGATGATTATTAATTTCTTTTTATCTAAATCTGGCCTTATCCGTATAACCAAAATATGCAATTCTCTATAGCAGATTTTGTTTTGTCCAATCAGTTTAAGTACCGCTTTGGCAGACACTTTACTTTTTGGTTTGTTTGTTGGTTGTTTTTTGGATCTTTATATGCGGCAAACTGGTTTATTTTTGGAGCTCCCGGAACAGGTATCTCATATATAGAAGCCTTATTCTTTTTACCATGCCACATTTTTCTCAGTTATACTATTATCTATTTTCTTTTTCCTAAATATCTAAGTAATGATAAGTATCTCCATTTACTGATTGGTATTTTAATAGCTGTATTGCTTTCAGTACTTTTATCACATGCTATCACCCAAACTCTTGTTTACAATTATAGAAAAGTAAACAACTTACCACTGCCCAAAAGCAACTTCTTTTACGGATTGATGGCTGGTTTTAGAGGAACGATTACAGTTAGTGGTTTTGCGGTTGCGATTAAACTTGCCAAAATCTCTTATTTAAAAAAAGAAGAAATTGAACTGGCTACAAAAGAAAAGTTAAAAGCAGAAATATCTTTCTTGCGTGGACAGTTACAACCTCATTTTATGTTTAATACATTAAACAGTTTGTATGCTTCTGCATTAAAAGAATCTCCAAAAACAGCACAAGCCATTTTACGTTTGTCTGATTTGCTTCGATACACAATTACTGAAAGTGAGCAGGTTTCAACAGACTTAGCAAAGGAAATCAACATGCTCCATGATTATTGCCAGTTGCAACAAATCAGATTTGTTGATCGTATTCACATTAGTTGGCAAGTGCATGGTGATGCCAAGAATAAAAAAATAGCTCCTTTGCTTTTACTCCCCTTGGCAGAAAATGCCTTTAAGTATGGAACAGATGAATTATTAGAAGAAGGTTGGATAAGTTTCAATATTGAAATTGGTGAGGATGAATTTACTTTCAAAGTAATTAATGGGAAAGCCGAAGGAAGAAAATCTTCAACAGGAATCGGTTTACAGAATATTAAAAAACGATTGGCTTTACTATATCCTAAAGCACATGAATTAATTGTACACGATGATGCTGAAGTTTTCAGGTGCATCTTGCACATTAAACTTGACAAATTAGAAAACACGATAGCATGAAAATGAGATGTTTATTAGTGGATGATGAAGCTCCTGCTATAGAGGTTTTAACAAACTATATTCAAGCAACGCCTGGCTTAGAAATTGCAGGAACTTGTAAACATGCACTAGAAGCATTTGGCTTTTTACAAAATCATAAAGTCGATATTATTTTTTTAGATATTCAAATGCCACAGTTGGATGGCATCAGCTTTGCCAAAACGCTCAATCAAAGTTCTAATATAATTTTTACTACCGCCTTTAAAGATTTTGCATTCGATGCATTTGAGATTAATGCTGTAGATTTTTTATTAAAGCCATATTCTTTGGAGCGATTTTTAAAAGCTATTCAAAAGATACAAAATACTTCGAGTGAAATTGAAAGCGAATTGATTAAAGATTCGTTGACAGAAAAATTTCTATTTTTTCGAGCTGATAGAAAAATGGTTAAAATACCGATAGATGATATTCTTTACATCGAAAGCATTAAAGATTATGTAAAGGTTATCACAAAAGACAAATCTGTTATCACCAAACAAACGATGGCTTCATTGGAGGATATGTTACCTAAGAAAAATTTTTTTCGTATCCATCGTTCTTTTTTTGTTAGTTTAAGAGCTATCGAATCTTACAATAATCAAAGTGTTTATATCGGTAAACAAGAATTACCTATTGGTCCGCTGTACAGAAATGAGTTGATTGAAAAGTTAAAGGAGAAAAATTAACAATTATGTTTTCTGCTTTAAATACATCAAATTATTTTCTATGAAATAAAAACAAAACTAAAATTATCTTTTACTCACTCCTCAAAGACTCCACCGGATTGGCAAAGGCTGCGCGTATGGTTTGGTAGCTCACTAATAGCAATGTACTAAGCAAGGCCACCACTAAAGTTACAACGAACACCAGCGGACTCACCTCCATGCGATAAGAAAAATTTTGCAACCATTCATCAGCAAGCCACCACACAAAAGGTATAGCAAATACGTTAGCCATCAAAACCAATACAACAAACTCTTTATTTAATAAATAAATCAATGTTGATGCGTTCGCCCCTAATACTTTTCGTATTCCTATTTCTTTGGTTCTTACTAACACCATAAAAGATACTAAGCCTAACAAACCAATTACTGCTATAATTAAAGTTACAAAAGAAAATGCAGTTAATACCGAAGCTAATCTGTGCTCTTGCTCGTATTGGCTTTCAAATTTTTCATCTAAAAAGAAATAGCTGATTTCATTTCCTTCGAAATGTTTATTCCAAACTTGTATAATGGTTGGAAGCACGTTTTTATAATCTTCTGTACTCATCTTAATTGCAAATAAGTAACTATAATCAGCATTATAATCAATAGCAATAGCTCGAATGCTATTTTGCAATCCTTCTTGGTGATAATTTTTTACAACCCCAATTACTTCTCCTTTCGGTGCTCCAGAAGGTGAATCAATTTTTTTACCGATTGCCTCTTCCGCATTTTTCCACCCAAACTCAGTTACTGCTTTTTCATTAATGATCAATCCGTTTTCTAAAAGATAAGGTTTCGAGGGATCAAATGTTTCTCCGGTAATTAACTCGATATTAAGTGTTTTCAGGTACTCTTCATCAGCAGCAATGTATTCTACACTGGTACTAAGTTCACCAGCTTTTCCTTCAGGATAAGCAATTTGTCCTACCCAACCTGGCATAGCAGGAACTGCATTCGTTAAACTTACAGATTGAACAAAACTTAGACCTTGTAAAGCTTGCTTAAACGAAATTAAAGATTGTGCATTTGTGTTATTTACTCGCCCAGCATTTAAAACCAATACTTGTTGCTTACCAAAACCCAAATCTTGCTCTTGCATAAATTTGATTTGATTTAATACAATGAAAGTACCGGTTACCAATACTGATGCAATTACAAATTGAAAAACAACTAAACTTTGTCGAAGCTTGATGCCTTTCGTGCTTGTTTGCATACGACCTTTTAAAACTTCCGCAGGCTGCATACCGGAAATAGTAATGGCCGGATAAAAACCTGCCAGAACACTTACTACCAACATCAAAGATAAACCATATAGCAATAAGGTTGGTTGAGCTAAATCTTGTAAGTTATATTGCTTATTTAATAATGTGTTTAGAAAAGGCAATAACAATCCTAACAGTGCAAGAGCAACAAAAGCAGCTAAGCAAGTAATTACAAATGCTTCGAAGATAAATTGAAAAATTAAACTGGTGCGATTGGAGCCTACCACCTTTCTTAAACCAACCTCTTTGGCTCTATATACTGAGCGTGCCGTAGCAAGATTAATAAAATTGATACAACCTAATAATAAAACAAAAGCTGCAATACCTAATAATAAATATACACGATCGATGCTGCCAGTTGGTCCTAATCCATTTCCTGCCTCTGATTTAAGATAGATATCCGACAATGGTTCGAGCGATACATAAGCTTTGGTTCCCCATGTCTTCAGCATATCTGCAACGCTGTTCATATAAATGTCTTTCACTTTTAGTTGGTAGGCTGCAGCATCTACTCCATCTTTAAGTAATACATAGTTAGTCATGTTAATGTTACCCCAACCCTCAGTATAACTAAAGCTTTGTTCTAATTTCTCATACGTAGTAAAAGAAACTATCGCTTGTGTTTGTATGTGTGAATTTTTGGGTAAATCTTTCATCACACCACTCACAGTAAAAGTAAGTGTATCGGCTATCAATAAAGTTTTATTGAGAGCACTTTCATTGGGAAAATATTTTTTAGCAAGTTGCTCTGACAAAACTATCTGATAAGGTTGTGTTAAAGCAGTTGATGCATCGCCTTCGATTAGTGGAAAAGTAAACACAGAAAAAAAAGCAGGCGTTGCAAAATGCATGCGCTCTTTCATCCTTTTTTGTTGGTGATTAATAGTTAAAAAACCTGCACTCCGGATGTATAAAACACTTTCCGTTTCAGGAAATTGTTCTGCCATTATTTTACCAATTGGCCAAGCATTAGTGTTGTTGATGGAAGAGGATCCAGTTTTAGTATCCACAAAATCTGTGTTAACTCTGTAGATTCTATCTTTATGCCGATGAAACTGATCGAATGAAAGTTCATCCAGCGTGTATAATAAAATGAACATACCTGCACACAAACCCAGTGCAAGCCCTATAAGATTGATACCTGCATAAGCCTTGTGTTTGAACAGCGCACGAAAAGCAATCTTAAAATAATTTATCAGCATAACTTTAAAATTGAAATTTATAGGCAAAGCTATTGCCAAAAAATTATGGGCTTTTAAAGCTAAAAAATGGATTTACGATAATTTTTGCGTTTAGTTTTGGACAGATGCGTCCGCCAGCGAACAAATTTTACTGTCCTACTATCGTGCGAAAAGTAAGGTTGATTCTCGGTGTTTTTACCTTTTTGGTAGGAGGTAAACGATGTAACCAAAAAGTTTGGACAACATCTTTCATCATCAATAAACTTCCATTTTCTAATTGAAGTGAAACTACTTCTTCCGTTTTTTTATGCTTGAAAGAAAACTTTCTTTCTGCACCAAAGGTGAGAGACGCAATAGCTCCGTTTTTCTTTAAAGTCTTTTCATCATCGCTATGCCAGGCCATGCCTTCATCGCCCGAGTGGTAAAGATTAAGCAAACATGAATTATAAGTTTCACTTGTAATTTCTTCGGTTTGTTTCTTGATAGATTGTAACACCTCATTCCATGGCAAAGCAGATTTAGTTACGTTACTGTAGGCATAACTAAAAGGAGCATCGCCATACCAGGCTACTTTTCGTTTAGTGATGTAATGCTTGCCATAAATGTAAGCTTCATCGTTTTGCCAGGCGATGTTATGCATAAGTTCATTAAAATAATGTTGGATTTCTTGTTGAGAAAAAACCACACCTAAATAATTAACAATACCATCGTAAGGCAAAAGATTGTGAGAAGATTCTTGTTGCTGAAACAAATTCATGCCTTAAAGTTGATAATAACTGAAACAACACACAATTCGGAAAATTGTTTTTTTATATAGTTTGAACTATTTACGATTGATTTTTTCAATCAATTATTTCTATTCGTTCAATTACTATTATAAATCGTGAATAACAGGACTATTAAGAACTAAAAAAATTTATTAGCCAGTGCTTAACTATTGAACGGAAAATTCTGAAGAAGTTTACTTTTCTTAAAACAAAATTTTAAATGGCTAACGAAAAGAAACTAATAGACGAATGGTCAGTGCGCGACTTAGAAGACAATTCAACATTAACGGTGCAGATATATAGTTGTACTGAACTCGGCAACCAAAGCAAACCCGGCATACAAATACTTACAATGGGTAGGTTTACCAATTTCGAACCTCTTGCTGCCGAAATGTGGGCCTATAAGGCAAGTAAAGAAGGTGTAACTGAATTTCTATTAAAAGACAATTCTTGGTTGCAGTTTGAAGACCAATACATTAAACTATATTATGTAATTGGCGAAAAGCCAAAAGCAAAAGTGGAAGTAAAAACCAGAAGCTCGAAACCGGTAGTGAAGGAGTATGAGTTGCCTTTTGTTTTTTAGTTAAAATAATCTAGCAAAAACTAGTTTAAACTCAGATCTCCTATAAAAAAATCATAAAAAGATTACATCATACTAAATGAAAAAACAACTACTAGTACTATCCCTTATAGCACTCTCTGTAGTTACACAAGCACAAGTTACACCTCCTAGCCCACCCCCAACCGGTGGTGATCCTCCACCACCCATTGCACCCTTAGAAGGAATTATTTTTTTAGCTGTCGGTGGATTAATCATTGGTATTTACTACTTCATAAAAAAGAAATCAACTAAGCGAGAACACTTCGATAGCTAAAATATTTTGTTGGCGAAAACAACAAAGGCAGAAAAAACATTAACTATGATAAGATTATACATTTCAATTACTTTCTTTTTAGTGGCTATAGGTTTCCACAATTCCTCCGGACAAACTCTTATCAGTTATACAGGTACTTTTGATGACGGAATTGCTAGCTATGAATATTACTTAAGTGAAACAGGAGAAAGAATGTATCATGGTGCCTTTACTTACAAAAGTGTTGACGACTATAAAAAAGATGAGATACAGATTTCTGGTAAATTTAAAAACAATCTAAAATTTGGACTGTGGAAATATACCTTTCATTGGAAAGATGAAACAGTTTTTGGCCACATTAACCGTGGTAAAAAAATTATGATTTCAGGAAATTATGAAAACGGGTTATTACAAGGAAATTGGCTCTACACAGAAATTGATAACGCTACCAATAAAATGATAAAAAAATCTACCATTCAATTTAAAGATGGAGTACCCAACAATACCTATAGCTATCAAGATAACAAAATTGTAAATCAAATTGATTATATGCAAAATATAAGTATTACAGGAGCATATAACGAGCAAGGATTAATGCATGGACGTTGGACTATTAAATATAAAATAAACAAAATCGATTATATCGATACACGATTATATGAAGAAGGAAAAATAAAAGAACACAAAGTGATTAACTTAAGTACTGGCGATAAAGTCGAGCCGGAATATGATAGCTCATCGCAAGAACAATTCAACTTCGAATTAGCACTATCCTTTTGGCAATGTTTTGACTCATACACATGTCCTGAGACAAACTTAATTTTTAAGTATATCAAGAGGGGATCAAATTTTAAGTATAATACAAACGATTAAAATATAAAATATGAAATCTAAAGGAATGGCTTATCTACTATGGTTCATTAGTATATTTGGCTGGTTGGGCTTTCAGCACTTTTACTTAGGTAAAATTGGCAAAGGCATCATTTGGATTTTTACGGGCGGTGTATTTGGTGTAGGCTCAATCATCGACCTGTTTACGCTTGGAGGATCGGTTGATAATTACAATACACAGCAAGAGTTAAAAACAATACGCGCTGCAACGCTTGCTAATTCATCTAAGAAATAATTGAAATTAATGCCATTGATTACTCTCATCCATGGTTCGTGTCGACATGAACCATGGCATAGGCAGAGAAAGCATGGCATTATTTCATAAGCTGTGCTTTTAATTTTTCATTTTCTTCTTTTAAGGCTTTTTGCACGCGTTCTGCTTCTTGCAATTGTCTGTTTAATTGTTCTTGTACTGCGCTGAGTTCTTCCATGTTCTGGCGCATTTCTTCTTCTTGCGTGCGCAATTCTTCGCTTCGTTGTTGTGATTCTTCTAATAAATATTTTACACGTTCTGTTGTTTTTACATTTAAGATGGCTGATGCAATGGCTTCTCCTGCTTTCTTTAAAAACTCAATGTGTGCCTCATCATATTTTTCAAACGATGCGATTTCCAAAACACCAGTGGCTTCTTCATTTGAAATCAAAGGCAACAATAATATACAAGTTGGAGTAGCTAAGCCCAAACCTGAAGTAATCTTAACATAATCTTGTGGCACGTTTGTCATCAAAATCAAATCTTTTTCAATAAAGCATTGTCCTACGAGAGATTCTCCTACAGCTATTTTCTTTTCAAAGAACTTCTTTCGGTCGTAAGCATAACAGGCAGCTAATTGAAGATATTCTTCTTTTGTATCTTCTTCTTTTTCCAATAAGAATAAACTTCCCTGGTTAGAGTTTGTGTACTTGACTATTTCTCTTACTAATTCGTTGGCTAATTGTTCAGCATTATCAGCATACTTGCGTAAGATTTCTCCTATCGTTGCTGAACCTTGTGTTATGTACTTTTCCTTTCTCTCCCGATCAGCAGAAAGCAAAAGATTTTCTCTCATCTTCAATAATGCTTTACCTAATTCATCATTATCATTATTAACAGAATAATCCATGTTCAAATTGCCTTTGCTTATTTCTTCAGCAAATCCAATATTTTGGTTTACTGTTTCTAACTGACTCTGAAAGGCATTTTGTGCCATGCTCTCAGTAGTTGTTTTCTTTGCTAAATCATAAGCCCACATGCCATTTATAAAAATGATAACAGTAACAACAGTAGCATGTATCAAGAATGTTTGTAAATCCATATACTCTAATTGAGTAAAATAAATTTCTTTCATCCCGTTATACTGCAAATAAGCAAATGAACCGTGGTGTAAAACAATATAGACCAGAAGCGGCAATTGTAATTTCCAATTTTGATAAGTAATTAATAAAGCAGAGCCAACTAAAAACATAAAATGCATTTCGAACATACCATGCATTTGGTAAATATATAGAGCTGAAAAAATACCAAAGATTACAGCTAACACATATTGATATAAGTTACTCTTGGGTAAAAGTGTTTTGCTTGCATAAAAGGCAACTAAGCAAAGTGATCCTATGCTGATGGCCAATAAGAAAGTGTCATAATAGAACGCTAATAAAATACCTACTGCAAAATAAATCCAGAGCGCAATGCTCATGATTTTATTTGAGCGCATCGTAATGGCTTCAAATATAGTTTTGTCTTTTGCTTTTTTTAATGATATCTGATTCATATTGATCAATTTTTATTGGAGGGTAATTCGCAGCCGTATGCCGTACTTGCCAGTAAACCAAAAGCCGGAGGTGGTTCATTATTTAGCAAGGCTTCCATGGCTAGCGCTGCATAACTGCTTTCTTTTAGTGTGCAATACCGGGCTTTGTTGTAGTTGCCTTTATAATAAATTTCATTTCTTGCATTGAGAACAACAGCTTGAGGTGTTGCATAAACGCCTAATGTTTTTGCTAAATCATCTTTATTGTTGTCTTGATAAACACGGATGGGTAAATCATTTAATTTTTCTCTTGCACTTTCTACATCTGCATAAGCTGGAACTACAGCAATGAATTGAAAATCATTTTTGTATTGACTGATTAATTCTTTAACATGTTTTAAATTAAACCTGGAACACGGACAATCAGGATTGAAAAAATGAATTAAGAGTGGTTTATTTTCTTTTAACTGAAAATTAAATGCTTTAATATTGATTGTTTCGCCAGCCTTTACTTGTTTAAGTTGCGTTGGCTTTGGAGTTGGCAAAAGATATTGCATTTCTTGTCTCCAGAAAGTAAAGGCTATTCCGGCTAAACACATGAATAGAATCAATACAACCAAAAAGGTATGGTTTTGCTTTTCCATAGTGTAAGTTCCGGGACTTGTACAAGTTAATTATTTTAAATTTATGAAATTACTTTCAAATAGAAATTCTGATAAGATTGCCAAATTTTATTTTCCTGTTTAAGCAGCGTAATAGAAGAAACTTGCCATTGACAAAAACAATGTGTTTTTTCAAAATGTGCAAAAGCATCATTAAACACTTCTCTTTTTAAATCGCGAAATGCAATAGTTAGATGCGGATGATATGGCAAATCATATCGGTTAGGATGAAATAAATTTGCTTTCAATCTTAGATAAGTGGCCAGCTCCTTCTGAAAGGTTAACAATAGCTGATTGGTTTCAACTTGCGCATAAATGACACGCGGTGCAAAAGCAGCAAAACCATTAATACTGATATCGAATTCTTTCTGGTTTACACAAAAATCATTTAATATCTGTATCAATTTTTCTTCCTTTTTCAGTTTCCATAAAAAAGGCATAGCTAGGGTTATGTGTGCTGGTGAGCGTAAACTCGCTTTTGAGTTAAAATGTTCTGCACAAAATTTTTTGTGTGATTCAAATGCTTGCGCAATTTCATGGGGCGGAAGAATGGCTATAAAATAACGCCCCTCAGCCGCTGAAGTTGAATTTGGGCTGTTCATCAACATGGCCGAGGGAGAGGGTTATTTATAAGTTTTCAATAAAGTAATTCAACATCATAGTGTATAAATGCTGTCTGGTTCTTGCTCCTTGAATGCCGTGGTGTTTATCTACATAAAAGAAGGAATCAAATTGTTTACCAGCATTTACCAATGCTTCTTGTAACACCAACGAGTTTTGATAGTGAACGTTATCATCACCAGTTCCATGTATCAATAGAAATTTTCCTTGTAGTTTAGCTGCATGTGTAGATGGTGAGTTATCATCATAGCCAGATGCATTATCCTGGGGGCGTTGTAAATAACGTTCTGTATATACGGTATCATAATATCGCCAGTTGGTTACTGGCGCTACGGCTATGCCAACTTTAAATGTACCGCTGGCTTTTGTCATGGCAAGCGATGCCATGTAACCACCATAACTCCAACCCCAAATGGCTAATCTATCTTTATCTACATAATGTAATCCACTTAAATATTTAGCAGTTGCCACGTGGTCTTCCAACTCGTATTTTCCTAATTGTTTATAAGTGAGTTTCTTAAAAGCTTCTCCTCGGTAACCTGTTCCGCGTGTATCCACTACAACAACAATAAATCCTTTTTGAGCTAATAATTGATGAAAATAATAATGACTTCCTCCCCAATTGTCTGCCACGTTTTGCGAACCCGGGCCGCTGTACTGATACAATACTACCGGATATTTTTTTGTGTCATCAAAATTCTTTGGCTTCAGTATGAAAGCATTTAATATAGTTCCGTCAACAGTAGGAAAGGTGAAAAATTCTTTTGCTGTTAAACCATATTCTTTTGCTGTTTTTTGTAAACCTTCATTCTTCTCTAAAACTTTAACGAGTTTATTTTTCTTTGTTTCGAATAATGAAACCACAACAGGGTTTAAAGCTGAGCTATGGTAATCGATATAATAAGCAAAATCGCGACTGAAATTGATTTGGTGTGAGCCCGCGCCTGTTGTTAGTTGTTTTTTGTTTTTACCATCTAAGGTAATACTATATAATTGGCGTTGCAGTGGCGATGCTTCTACAGATTGATAATACAAAGTTTTTGTTTTCTCATTAATTCCATAGTAAGCAGTAACATCAAAGTTTCCGCTGGTTAGTTGCTTCACTAATTTTCCTTCTACCGTGTATAAGTATAAATGATTATACCCCTTGGCTTCGCTTGAATGGATAAAATGTTTTTGATCTGCCAGGTAGGTTAAATCATCTGTTATATCAATATAAGTTTTGCTTTCTTCTGTCAAAATAGTTTTTGTGTTTTGTGTACTTACGGTATAATGTAGAATATCAAGTTTGTTTTGTAATCTATTTAATCTTCTAACCGATAAAACATCTGGGTTGGCTGTCCAGTTGATGCGTGGTATGTATTGATCTTTCTCTGAACCAATATCCACTCTATTGTATTTTTTTGTTGGCAACTCGTAAACAAAAATTTCTACGCTGGCATTTTGCTCGCCAGCTTTAGGATATTTAAAGCGATAATCTTGCGGATACAAAGCACCTTGGTTCCATTTCTGCATGTTGTATTCTTTAACATTACTTTCATCGAAACGGTAGTAAGCTAATTTCTTACTATCTGCCGACCAGCCAAAAGCAGTTGTAAAGCTAAATTCTTCTTCATAGACCCAATCCGTACTTCCATTGATAATGCTATTGAATTTACCATCTGTTGTTACAGCGATTTCTTCGTTGGTATTGATATCTACATAAAAAAGATTGTTGTTACGAACGAAAGCAATCTTGCTTCCATCTGGTGAAAAGGTAGCATAAGATTGTTTACCGTTGCTTGATAATGCTCTAGTAGATTTTGTGTTGATATCATACACAAAATATTCTGCTCTAAATGACCAGCGATAGATTTGTTCTGTATTGGTTAGAATTAAAATTTTCTTTTCATCCGCGCTAAAGTTGTAATCGTCTATTTGAAGTGCTGGCTTTAATGTATTACCATCTACCAATGTATCCGTTGGCAACCCTGTGCTGATGTTGTATTGGATAATTTTATTGTTATTGATAGAAGTGTAAAATTGTCCGTTCTGCATCCAGTTGATGCCACCTACTGTTTTACTGATGAAAACATTTTTGGTAGTGAAATCATCTACTGTGATATTTTTTTGAGCTTGTGTAACAAGTGGAAGAAAGAGTAAAAGGTAAATCAATTGTTTCATACAAACAGTTTATTGTAACGTGTGCTAAACTACAAAGAAGGAAGCTGAAAATTAAATGATTTACACGATTGGTTAAATCATTTGAAGATGGTCTGAGTTATTCTTCTGATAGAATAATTTAAGAAAAACCAATGCCGGGTGGCTTTTATCTTCTATCGTTGTTTCTCTGAAAAACTGTTCGATATCTCTAAAACCAGATACTTGTTCAAGTTCTTCAGGACTGATTGATTTAAAACCCATGTTCCAGCCGGCAAAGTTTCTTTCTGTTAGATTTCCTTCCAGCAACATGGCAATTCTTTTATGACGTGGATCCATGGAAATTTTTTCGAAGACCTCATTAATTCTTTCTTTCGGGCCTTCTAAAACTTGAATAAACTTGCCTCCGCAGTAAAGTAACATACCGCTGATCTGATCGCGTTGATTGTTGTGCGTACTTGTTTTTAATATAGCAAACAAGTCTTCTTCTGTTAAGGTTCTAGCAGCTACACTTATGTAAACCAAGTAATGAATCATGTTTTAACTTACAAAAATTTCTTTCAGTTTTCAATATTCAATTTTCCTGATTATTATCAGTTTTTGAGAAAGGGGATATTTTTTGATGAAGCCCGATAGCTTTAATTGATAGCCATACTCCAACTACTAATGATAAAATCGCTCCTATCCAAATCCCTGGTATGTAGGAGATAAACCAAAAATAATCGTAAGCTCCATGAAATAAAGTGGCAATCATTAAGGCAGTAAAGGCTAATAGTCCTTCATTCTTATGGTCAAACTTTGCTTTACCTAAAAAATATCCCATTAATATACCGAAGGTGGCATGTGCTGGCACAGCTGTAAACATGCGCAAAATGCCTGTTTCAAATCCGTAGTTAAAGGTATATAAAACATTTTCGAGTGTGGCAAAACCCATGCTTACCATTAAGGCATAAACAATGCCATCAAATGGTTCGTTAAAATTTTTGTTTCGATATAAAATAAATCTAACGAAAATAAATTTGCTGAATTCTTCTACTAAGGCAACAGCAAAAAATGCCTTATTGAATAAAGCAAAAGCATCTCCTTCATGAAATGAAAAGTTAGCATATACCGGCCAGCTTATCAGCAAAGTCACGATTGTGCTTAATGCTCCGTATAAAAAACTCATGAGCAAAAGCGAGATAGGTTCTCGCTCGTGTTTGTCTTTTAGATAAACATATAAAGCAATGGCTATACCGGGTGCTAATGCGATTGCAAGAAGACTAAGAAAGTTCATTGTTAAAGATAATAAATTGCAACAATTACTTTCAGTCAACAATTTGTTTTATGCGCAAAGCCTTACCTTTGTCGCATGACAGAAGATGAATTACTTGAAGAATCAGACGATATATTATTTGAACACAAAAAACTTGTTGTAGATCCCGGTCAAAGCTTAATCAGAATAGATAAGTTTTTAAATGATAAGTTAGAAGGCGTTACACGTTCTAAGATTCAAAATGGAATTGATGCCGGTTTTGTAAAAGTTAATGATAAAATAGTAAAATCTAATTATCGCGTGCATCCTGCGGATGTCATCACAATTTCCTTACCCAAACCTCCACGCGATACAGATGTAAAGCCCGAAAATATTCAGCTTAACATTGTGTATGAAGATGATTACTTACTCATCATCAATAAACCTCCAGGCATGGTGGTGCATCCGGCTTACCAAAATTGGAGTGGCACTTTGGTAAATGCACTTGCTTATCATTTTCAACAATTACCTACCATGCCGGGTAATGATGGCCGACGGGGTTTAGTGCATCGCATCGATAAAGACACTTCAGGCTTATTGGTAATTGCCAAAGACGAACACACACTTACGCATTTAGCTAAACAATTTTTTGATCACAGCATAGAAAGAAAATATTGGGCGATTGTGTGGGGCGAACCACAACCTGAAGCGGGAACAATCAATGTTAATCTTGGCAGAAGTTTAAAAGATAGGCGCGTTACAGCTGCTTTTCCGGAAGGAGATTTTGGAAGAAGAGCGGTAACACATTATAAAACTTTAAAAAATTTGCGTTATGTATCCTTAATTGAATGCAAACTAGAAACGGGCAGAACACATCAGATACGCGCACACATGAAATACATCGGGCATCCCTTATTTAATGATGCCACTTACGGTGGCGACCAGGTTGTGAAAGGCACAGTGTTTTCTAAATACAAACAATTTGTAGATAACTGTTTTGAAGTAATGCCGCGCCAAGCCTTACATGCTAAAACTTTGGGCTTTGTGCATCCTCACAGTGGAAAATTTGTACAATTTGAAAGTGAGCTTCCAGAAGATTTTGTTCAACTGATTGATAAGTGGGAACATTACGTGAAGTACAACTAAATCTTACTTGCGTGGCTTAGAACGAAAGAGTTAAAAACCTAAACAATAGGTTCTGTGCAATTTTGTGCCATGAACCAAAAAAACCTCCTTTTAACCACACTTGTTTTATTTGCAAGTGTTACCGGCTTGTTTGCTCAGGAAGAGCAAACAAATCAAGACATCTACGAGATGTCTCTCGAAGAATTGATGAACATTCCCATCAATTCAGCATCAAAAAAAAGTGAAACACTTTTCGATGCACCACTTTCCAGCTATACGATTACAAAAGCTGAAATAGATAAGTCGGGCGTAACGTCCATTATGGAAGCTTTGCGCTTGGCACCAGGTGTAATTGTTCGCGAACAAAGCAATGGGAATTACGACATACACATTCGTGGTTTCGATAATATTTTACGCAATAGTGAAATATACACCAGAAATAACCTGGCAACCTTAGTGATGATTGATAATAGACCTGTGTTTAACCATAACCTTGGGGGTACTTTTTGGGAGGCCTTGCCCATAGATTTGAATGATGTGGAGCGAATAGAAATTGTGCGCGGTCCTTCTGCCCCTTTGTTTGGCCCTAATGCAGTTACGGGTGTAATCAATATTATTACCAAACGAGTAGAGAAAGACAAAACAAATGTGTTTGCAAATGTGCAAGGCGGAACACAAAATACTTTTATTGCCAATAGTGTTGTAGGTAAAAACTTCGGAAAAGTAAGTGCACAGGCATCCGTTAACTTTCAACAAAGAAACAGGTTTGACGAAACGTATTTTCTGCCAGAAGCAAATAACTTTTTTACGGTAGATGAGATGCAAGCATTATTTAATTCAAATCCAACTAACACGATCACGAATTTAAAAGATCAATATCCTAATTCGTCTTTAGCTATGAATAAATGGGGAGCCAACGGTATTGTACAGTATAAGGAAAGTGAAGACATCAATTTCGAACTTGCTTTTGGTACACAACAAAGCGAAGTACAAAAAGTATTTTTAGGAAATATTTTATCAGGAGAGATTCCATTAACCTTTAATGAGTCTAAGACCTCTTACTTTAATCTTGCATCTAAAGTTAAAGATTTTTCTTTCAGAGGTTCTTTCTTAACCGGTAGTGATAATCTTGCTTACGAAACATCGCCTAATCGTTATGATTTCAGAGTAAGCGAAGCTAATGCTGAATATACTTTTACATTAAGAAATATTGGAACACTAATTCCAGGTGCGAGTTTTCAAAGTGCAACGTATGGCGATGGTGATTACAAAAACGCAGGACTAACCTTCTTAAATGGAGAGGATGCAACCATTACAACTGTTTCGGGTTTCATCCGTACCGATATCAGCCTTGTTAAAAATCTTCGCGTGTTAGCCGCCTTGCGTGCTGATAAATTTTCTTCGCACGATGATGTTTACCTCGCTTACGAATTAGCTTCTACTTACAAGTTGAATGAAAACAATTTAATTCGTTTTGCCCTTACACAATCTAACAGCGGTTCGTTTATTGGTAACAACGATTTAAATTTTATCGCTCCGCTAGCGCCTGGCATTAACTTAAACCGCGTAGGTAACAAAAATTTAGATTTGTTTACTGTGCAAATGGTTGAGTTGGGCTATAGAGTTAAAGTGAGTAAATCTTTACAAGTAGATATCGATGGCTTTTTACAAAAGGCAGATCAGTTTAGCGCCTTGCTAACAAGCCAACGTTTAGCACCAACTGTTCCCTTACGACAAGAATTTTTAAACGTACCAACCGAGGCAACACAAACTGGTGCAACCTTAGCAGTCAATTTTGTGCCTAACGAAAAAATACAAATTAAGCCTTTCTTAACTTGGCAAAAAACGGAAACCAAAAACTTACCATCTTCTTATAACACTGAAGAAGTAGGCACGCAAATTGGCGAACCTGTAACCTACAGCAATAGCAAACACCGCGCTACACCATCAGTATATGGAGGATATTATTTGCAATACAATCCTATTAAAAATTTAAGCTTAAATGTAACGGGCTATTATATGTCGGCACAAACACAATATGCTGAAGTCGATCAGAAAATAGACGACATTATGTTAGTAAATGCTAAAGTATCGTATCAGATAAAAAGTGTTACACTATTTGTAAACGGTAGAAACATTTTTAACAACGACAGCCGCCAGTTTTGGGGAACAGATCGTGCCGGAAACACTTGGTTAGCAGGCATAACCCTAGATCTTTCAAAATAATTTTTTGGTTTATTAGTTTAGCAAAAGGCCACTCAAAAGAGTGGTCTTTTCTCTTTTATGAGCTATCAAAATAAAGTCAACACACCGCCTTTTCTAAAGGCAGTTAAATTGTAAGGTGGCATTTGTTTGCCAACCAGATATTTTCTCTTCGCCATTTAAAATTGTTGTTGAATTAATTCAGCGAACTCTCCCTCACCGCGCATGCGTTTTCCTAATCTACTATCGTTTACTCTACCACCATGTAAAGATTCAATCTGATGAATCACTTTTTCATGCCGATCAGGGTAATTCTTTTTCAACCAATCTTTAAAAATAGAAGCGATGGCTCCATTTAATCGTACCACAATCATGTTGGCTGCATACGCACCGGCATCCGCAGCAGCTTTTACAATGTTGGAAATTTCATGTTGATTAATAGCAGGAATAATCGGTGCCACCATTACGCCAACCGGAATATTGGCTTTAGCTAAGGTTTCGATAACCATCAATCTCTTTTTTGCAGTGGCCGTGCGCGGCTCAAGCAGTTGTCTTACTTCTTCATCTAACGAAGTAATAGACACATATACATGCACTAAGTTTTCGCTAGCTAAATCTTTCAATATATCTACATCGCGCAGCACCAAACTGTTTTTAGTAATGATACTTACCGGATTTTTATACTTTGCTAAAATGCTTAACAACTGCCTGGTGATTTTAAATTTTCGTTCAGCAGGTTGGTAGCAATCCGTATTGCCCGACAAACTAATAGGTGCTGGTTGCCACGTTTGTGCTAACAAAAATTTTTCTAATAAGGCTGGCGCATTTTCTTTCACAACAATTTTACTTTCGAAATCGAGGCCCGCATTAAAGGCCCAATACTCGTGGCTGTTGCGTGCGTAACAATACACACAACCATGTTCGCATCCTTGATAGGGATTAACCGAGTATTGCATGCCTACATCAGGACTATTTACAACGTTTACAATACTCGCAGCTTTTTCCATGAAAAATTGTGTGCGAATATCCGACTCTGTAAAATCATCAATCCCTTCGATATGTTCTTTTTCTAGCGATACCTTACTAAAACGATTAGCAGGTTTTATCTGGGCACCTCTTCCTTTTTTGTACGATTCCTCAACCATGGTATAATGCTACGCAAGCCTACATAATAGCACAAGTGTTTTATGGCATGCCGACAGCCGTTGTCAGAAAATCATTTCTCCAGGTTCACCTACATTTTCCCCCTGTTTACCTACTTTCGTATGGGCATGGCCTATTGGCAATGGTCTATCAAGTCGGATACGCGTTAATTCGGGTATAAATTCAAGCATATGGAAAACAATCAGAACAACACCTCATCAGAAAACCGATCAGGCCGAATTTTTACAGGCATTGTATTATTAGTAATTGGATTGGTTTTATTAGCTAAAAGTCTTCAAATCGGTATTCCGGGCTGGATTCTTACCTGGCCAATGTTGGTTATCGCTATCTCTCTTTTTGTTGGCGGAAAAAATAATTTTAAACCTGGTTTTTGGTTAGTAGGGTTATTTGTAGGCACTTTGTTTTTGGTAGATAAAAACTTTATTGATTTATCGATTGGCCAGTTTATAGTGCCCGTGGTACTGATAAGCATTGGCGCTTACATTATTTTTAAACCAAAGAAAAATAACGAAGACAGTTGGGGAAATGCCCACGTACAAGAAGTAAACAAAGATGGATACTGGGAATCTGTTTCGATTTTTGGAGGCAATAAAAACATCATCACCAAAGATTTCAGAGGAGGTGAATCAGTAACCATTATGGGTGGCACTGAAATCAACATGATGCAAGCTGACATACAAGGCAAAGTAGCATTAGAGATTACACAAATTATGGGCGGAACAAAATTGATTGTGCCCTCTCATTGGAGAATCCAAACCAGCGAAGTAGTTTCTATTTTAGGCGGCATAGATGACAAACGCCCAGTACAAGGAAACATAGACGAAAACAAAGTTTTGGTAATCAGTGGAACCTCTATATTAGGTGGATTAGAAATTAAAAGTTACTAACAGCACTATGAACTGGTACGTTGCCCGCATCGTTTTCAAAATTGTAACCAGCAAAACAGCTGAGCTAGAACAGTATGACGAAACCTTGCGCATCATCATGGCTTCTTCGTTGGAAGAAGCCATTTTAAAAGCCAGAACCATTGGCATACAAGAAGAAGACCAGCAAGAGGTAAAAAACAATAAAAAAGTGAAATGGGAGTTTGTAAACATTGCAGATATTTATTGCATACAAAGTTTACAAGATGGAGTTGAAATTTATTCCAGCGTTAGCGAGCATAAACAAGATGAACACTACGAAAGCATCATCCATGCTAAAGCAGAAAGTTTACATTATTTAGCTGCTGCCCAATGAACCTGAGCATACGAACAAAAGTAATTATTGGATACTTGCTTTGGAGTTTGTTATGGACTGCTGAACAATCGTATCTTCTTTATGCTCAAAATTATTCCCTTCAATTTGCTTTAACGGATGCCGTTCTCACACAATTTTTTCTTGCTTGCTTTGGATATGTAGTACATACGTTGATGAAGTTTTACCAGCCAGGTTCACGCAATGCTTTATTTGTAATCGGATGGAATGTATTACTAGCCTGGGCTACAACTTCGTGTCAACAATACAGTATAGATTATTTGTTTGATGATGTAGCTTACTCAACATTTCTGCAAGAAACTTTTATAGTAAGGTTATCTTATAATTTATTGATGTTGATGCTCATTGCTTTGCTTACGTGGTTTTGGGCCTATGTCAATGATAAAAACGAAACCGAGAATAGAAAAAAAGCAAGCGAAGAATTAGCCAGACAAGCAGAGCTAAGCAATTTGCGCATGCAACTTCAACCTCATTTTTTATTTAATAGTTTAAACTCGATACAAGCGTTAGTTTTATTAGATACAGATAAAGCACAAAAAATGGTGCAACAACTTTCAGATTTTCTGAGAGGAACCATGCGCAAAGACAATCAGTTTGTATTAGTAGAAGAAGAATTAAAATTGTTATCGCTCTACCTCGATATAGAAAAAGTTCGATTTGGGCATCGACTGATAACCAAAATAGCAACTGAGCCTGAAACACTACAATGCAAAATTCCTTCTTTATTGCTGCAACCTATTGTTGAAAATGCAATTAAATTTGGTTTGTACGGTACGTTAGCAGAAACAACTATTCAACTCACCATCATCAAAAAAGAAAATGATTTGTGGATTGACACCAGCAACCCTTTTGATAGCGATAGTGCCGCCAGCATGAAAGGAACCGGTTTTGGTTTAAGCAGCATCCAACGCAGATTATTTTTATTATACAATAGAAATGATTTATTAAAGACAGAACAACGCGAAAATACTTTTATAACCAGCCTTCGAATCCCACAATAACCATGAAAGCCATTATCATTGATGACGAACCTTTGGCGCGCAGCATCGTGAAAAAATTTCTACTGCAATATCCTGAGATAACAATTGAAGCGGAGTGCCAGGATGGTTATGAAGGTGTGAAAGCCATTCAAAAATTTTCTCCTGATTTTATTTTTTTAGATGTGCAGATGCCAAAAATCAATGGCTTCGAAATGTTGGAGTTATTGGAAGAACCACCAACTGTTATTTTCACCACTGCGTTCGATGAATATGCGATGAAAGCTTTTGAAGCCAACGCTATCGATTATTTATTAAAACCTTTTTCGCAAGAGCGATTTGATAAAGCCATGCAGAAAGTTTTAGCGCAAGCCCGGCAAAATAAAGAAGAAACCAAAACCATTTTAGAAAAACGAAACATGCAACCCGATGAAAACAACAGGGTTGTTGTAAAAAAAGGAAACGATATTGTGATCATTCCCATCGAACAAATTCATTACTTCGAATCTTATGATGATTATGTAAAGATTCACACAGCTGATGGATTTTACTTGAAAAAGAAAACCATGTCGTTCTTCGAGGAGGCTTTATCGGCACAATCATTCGTACGAATTCATCGCTCATTTTTATTGAACATCAAAGAAATCAATAAACTTGAACCAATGGAAAAAGACAATTACGTAGCGGTGTTACGCAATAACAAAAAGTTACAGGTTAGTCCTGCCGGTTATACCAAGCTTAGAAAAGTATTGGGGTTATAGCGAAAGAATTTTTAACTACAAGCAATTTTCTGCACACGCTTTTCATGTCGCCCACCTTCGAAAGGAGTAGATAAAAAAGTTTGCAAAATACTTTCCGCTTGTTGTACAGCAGTAAATCGTGCCGGAATGCAAACAACATTGGCGTTGTTATGCTGGCGAGCGAGTGCAGCAATTTCTTTTGTCCAGCATATAGCTGCACGTATGCCCTGGTGTTTATTGGCTGTGATAGCTACACCATTGGCTGAGCCACACAATAAAACACCTAAATCAAATTCTTTTTTCTCAACTGCATCGGCAACCGGGTGAGCAAAGTCTGGATAATCGGCTGCTTCTAGGGAATAAGTTCCAAAATCTTTAACAGTATAGCCATTGTTTTGCAACCATTGCAACAACGCTGTTTTATATTCAAATCCGGCATGATCGCTGCCTATGGCTATGGTGGGTTTCATCGTGTGGTGGATTTAAGTTCTTCTTCCATTTCTTGTCGCAACATATTTTTATAGGTGCGTGCTGATATGAAAATACTCAATTCGAAAAGGAGATACAAGGGAATGGCAATAATCGTTTGGCTAAACGGATCGGGAGGTGTTACAATAGCCGCCAGTATTAAAATGATAACGATTGAATGTCTTCTGTATCTTCTTAAAAACATTGGTGTTACAATACCAATGCGCGTTAAAAAATAAATGATAACCGGTAGTTGAAATAATGCTCCACTTCCAAATACCAGCGATACAACAGTTGATACGTAAGAAGTAATATCAAATTCATTGGATATCATATCACTGATTTGATAGGTACTCAAAAAATAAATTGTCATGGGGGCTACCACGTAATATCCAAACAACACACCTATAAAAAATAATAGCGAAACAATGGCTACTGCCCCACGCGATTTTTTCTGTTCTTTTTTGCGTAAACCTGGTCTAACAAATTTCCATAGTTCGAAACACAAATAAGGAAACCCAACGATCAATCCAATTACAAAAGATGAAGTAAGTTGCATAGCGAATTGGCCCGTCATAGTGCGACTTTGCAATTTCATGGGGATAACCTCCACACAAAGGTCTTGGCTGAGGCCGCACAACCATTGAAAGGTTACAAAATCGGGGCGGGCAGGCGCAAATACGATGTTATGAAAAATCCATTCTGCAAAAACAAAAGCGGCAATGGTGAAAACAATAATCACTACTAAAGCCTTCATCACATGCCACCGGAGTTCTTCCAGGTGATCTAAAAACGACATCTCTTTTTCTTCACTCATACAAATCGATCAACAAAAACACAAGCATTAATACAACGGAAACTTCTCCATCAATCTGTTTACTTTCTTTTTCACACTTTTTAAATGCTTGTCGTCTGTTGGTTTTTGTAAAGCTTCGTCAATCAGTTCAACTACCTTCACCACGTCTTTTTCTTTCATACCACGTGTTGTGATGGCTGGTGTACCTATGCGCATGCCTGATGTAACCATCGGAGATTGTGTATCGAAAGGCACCATGTTTTTATTAATGGTGATGTCGGCTTTAATCAAAGATTCTTCTGCAATTTTTCCGGTTAAATTTTTCGAGCGTAAATCAATCAACATTAAATGGTTGTCTGTTCCACCGGAAATAATTTTATATCCTTTATCTACAAAGGCTTGTGCCATGGCTTTTGCATTTTTAGCTACTTGCATGATGTATGCAAAATATTCGTCTGATAAGGCTTCCTGAAAAGCAATTGCTTTGGCTGCAATCACATGTTCTAACGGTCCGCCTTGTGTACCCGGAAACACGCCTGAGTCTAACACAGAACCTAACTTGCGCAGTTCGCCTTTTGGTGTTTTTAAACCAAACGGGTTGTCGATGTTTTTGCCAACCATGATTAAACCTCCACGCGGTCCGCGCAAGGTTTTGTGTGTGGTAGTGGTTACGATGTGGCAATATTCCATCGGGTCATTCAATAAGCCACGCGCAATTAAACCTGCTGGGTGCGAAATATCGGCTAATAAAACTGCGCCAACGCGATCAGCTGCTTCGCGCAATTTTTTGTAATCCCAATCGCGGCTGTAAGCAGATGCTCCGCAGATAATCATCTTCGGTTTTTCTTTTTCTGCTGTGGCAATTACTTTATCGAAATCGATTAATCCTGTTTCTTGTTCTACACCATAAAAGCTAGGTTGATACAATTTGCCTGAAAAGTTTACGGGCGAACCATGCGTTAAGTGACCACCATGAGACAAATCAAAACCTAAAATTTTATCTCCAGGTTTTAAGCAAGCCAGCATAACGGCTGCGTTGGCTTGCGCGCCCGAGTGAGGTTGCACGTTGGCCCATTCTGCACCGAACAATTCTTTAGCGCGATCGATAGCCAATTGTTCAATCTCATCTACTACTTCGCAACCACCATAATAGCGTTTGCCTGGTAAGCCTTCTGCATATTTGTTGGTTAAAACTGAACCTTGCGCCTTCATTACCTGAGTAGAGGTAAAATTTTCGGAGGCAATAAGTTCGATACCGTGTTGCTGGCGTTCGTTTTCTTTCTGGATTAAATCGAATATGACTTTGTCGCGTTTCATTGGATTTGTGCTTACTCAGTGAAGTTTCAAAATTACATTAACGCGAGCGAACGACAAAGCCGGCTTTGGGGCCGGCTTCGATTATTCTTTAAATGGTTTGTTTAATCTTTTACTTATTGATCGTCTTCCGTTTTTGCTAACTCTTCATCAATAATTTTTTCGATGACCGCTCTTTGTCTTTCGTCTATTTTCTGGTCGACTTTCGCTTGCTTTTTCATAAAGCGAAGCATGGCATTCTTTTTTATTTCGTAGGCGATAAAAACGGTATATTCTTTCGTTTTCTCATCATAATATTTCTTTTCACCAATTTTTCTCAGGTCGGCAATATCTGTGTTCATAACTTGCCTTACCAAACTTTGGAATTTATCGGCTACATCTGCAGCATTAGCATTTTCAGTTTGCCCTAGGTATTGGTCAGCAACTTGTTTCATGGTTGTGTTCACTTGGCCGGCCAATTGTGCTTTTGCATCGATATCGGCTTTGCCACGCGCAATGTTGTCTTGCGTACTTTGGCCTTTGCCGGATGCACGCCAAAAACGATTGGTAGATTCGTAAGCTGATCCGATGAAGGGTTCTTTTACTTTTTTGCCAAAGGGAGAGGAGGCACAGCTCATCAAGAATAAGGCGATGAAAAGAGAAAGAAAAAATGATGGTTTCATAGTTGTAACTTTTTTCTGTTTTTAAAGGTAAACCATAACCCGCGAAGTTGTTTGTATAGTGGATATATTTTTAATCTTTTTCCAATTATAAAGCACCAACTTTTTATGCTCGGATTGAACGGAGTGTGTTGAATTTTAGAATAATGTTCCTTCGCCAGGTTTCTTATAATTAGTTTATACAAGTCATTAAAATGGGTGTCGCGGTATTTTCTATCAACGCTTAATAATCGTGCCAATAATACATGCGAGTTAAACGGGGAGATAAAGTCATGGCCGATAGCAGTAAATTCTGTTTTTCCTTTTGCTGCCCAATTGCCCATTCTTTCTTCCCAATAAAACAAATCAGCCCAGTGATAACCCAATGCATCGAAATGCTTTTTATTCTTCAACCACTCCTGATAGTGATGAATAACGAATGACTGATTTTTATATCCTTGCCAATCGGCCAGCACAACACCGTTAGGATTGTAGTAATCGCCAAAAAAATTTCTTGCTATTTCGCTTACGTTTCCATTGATGAAAAGAAAGCCCTCCTCAAAAGGCCGAACACTTAACGTATTGAATCGCGGGTTGGTAACACTTTGCCAATAATTTTGAAAACGTCTAACATCCTTATCTTCCTCAAAAACTTGAATTATAAATGGTTTATTAAATTTTTTGGCTATTCTCGAAGAAATCACCAAATCCGGATGATTGTCTTTAACACCTTGCCCTTGTGAAACAAAGTATTGCGCTTCTACATTTAAACTTGCTAAGAATAAAACGCGGCTATCCACTCCTGCTGTTAAAGGTATTGCCAACTTATGCCTGAGCGATATGGCATACATAATTTTGGTTAAAAAATTAGTTGCAAAATTTGCCACCTCTTCAGGTTCTTCTTTTTTAATTTTATCTAAGGGAAAGTAACGAATCGATGTTTGTGTTTTGCTATCCAGGTAAAGATTAGGCAATAGTTTAAAATAGTTTTCGAAATTCGTATGGTGTAAAATGAATAATTGATGTTTCTGAAAAACAGAAGAATAATAAAACGATTTAACGCTTTCATCTTTACTTTCTATTCCCTCACAAAAATGATTCAGTAGTTTTAAATCAGAACCGAAAAGCTGGTATTCTGAATGATAAAATAATTCCTGCAAACCAGCTGCATCTTGTACCAATCTAATATTATCACGGGTGATTTGAATGAACACAAAAATTCCCATTAATTTTTGTATACGCGCCAGTTGTTCTTCCCAATTATGTTGTTGAACAATAGTGGAAAGAATGTCTTTATTTGAATAAGCAGGCTGTTCTGCAGAGTACCAATTTCCAATTAAGCAATAGAAAGAATCTTGCTCATTCCGGTAGCAGCAATCAGCTTCTGGATGTAATAAGATTTTGTAGTCAAAGGCATGTAGCATGTCCCAATCAGACATCCTAATTTCCTTTTTTGAAATAATAAATTGCTTTCTGAACATGTTCTCCAAAAATTAAGTGAGACATGAGAAGCAATAAGGGAAAGCGAAAGTAAAATGATTTTAATTAATTGATTTTGACGCGGCTTCTTAGAACAAAAACTAAACTTTACTTACGAATAATAATCTGCCATCTAAAGGCCCACATCCAACGCAATGTATAGTTAGTTATACCAGCATTGTGTAAGATAATTTCCCAATCTTTTTTGCTGAACGATCGGGCCACCGAAAGAGGCGCATCAAATTTTACCATGCTTGATTTCGAGAAAAGGGCCGTTAACCATTTGATGCTATAATAAGCAAACCAATGCCTGTGCAAATCATTGATAACTATGCCTGTTGTAACCTGATGCTGTAATTGTTTTAGAAAAGAGACAAGTTCTTCATTTTTAAAATGATGAAAAAACAAAGTGGCAACGGCTACATCAAATTTCTTTTGTTGAAAGGAAGATGAAAAAATATTGCTCGCTTCGAATGAAATATTGCGTTGTGCAGTATGTTTTTGGGCAAACTGAATGATGGCAGGATTCGCATCAATGCCTAATAAATTGACTGCTATGTTTTTTCTTTTGAGTTGAGCGTCAATCAATCTTAAAATATCGCCACCACCGCATCCTAAATCTACCAATGTTAACGGCTGCGTATAGGTTTTATCTTTTATTAACTCATCAATTCCATTGAGCGTTACATAGTTTCCACCCAATAATGTATTGATGGTTTCTAACTCGCGCAAGGTTTGGTCTACCACGGGACCTTCGCAAGCCAAGTCATCCATAATTTCTATTTCCGTAGACCTGTTCTTTAAATTAACCATGGCGATAGGTAAACAACATGCTTTCTAACGTTAAACCCGGACCAAAAGCGAAACTCACAATTCTATCCTCGTTATTATCAACTTTTAAATTTTGCGCTAAATTTTTCAATACATATAAAACCGTGGGGCTGCTCATGTTTCCGAACTGTTGCAAAACTTCATATGCAAAACGATTGCTTTCTTTCGATAAGCCCAAAGCTTTTTCTATGGCCTGTAAAATTTTTACTCCTCCTGGATGGATGGCAAAATGTTTAATCTGCGAAGCTGTAAGCTGATAACGTTCAAGTAAACGATTACATAAATTAGCAATACCTTCTTCTACAATAGCTGGGACATAAGTAGAAAGTTTCATTTCAAAACCGAAGTTACCGATTGTCCACGCCATGTCTTGCGCACCTTTTGGCGCAATAGCGCTAGCGTAGTTTTCAATTTGTAAAGCAGGATAATCTCCTAATTGTGCGGTTATAATGGTTGCTGCACAACCATCTGCAAAAAGTGCGTTGGCTAATAAGTTATCATCGCTTGCTTCTTGTTGAAAATGAATGCTGCATAACTCGCAACAAACCAATAATACTTTTGAGGATGGGTTTGCTTTTACGATAGCATCAGCAGTTTTTAATCCGTTAAATGCAGCATAACAGCCCATAAAATTAATGGCAGTGCGTTCAGTAAAAGGAGAAAGTTGCAAGGCATTTACCAAATCGATATCTAAACCCGGTGCATACAAACCTGTGCACGAAACAACAATCAAATGGGTAATTTCATTTTGTTTAATTTTCGCGAGTTCAATGGCTTTTACTGCTGCTTGTTGTGCCAAAGGCAAAGCGTGTTGCTGAAAAATTTCGTTTCGCGTTTTTGTATCCGGATGTATTTCTGAAAGATTTTCAGGATAAAATTGAAATCCTTCCGTTTTACCATAGTCTTCTAACACAGAATAACGCTGCTCTATGCCTGATGCTTTAAAAATAACACGCAATTTGCGTGCATCCGCTTCGTTTAAGCGCATGGCTTTTTGCATGAACTCAGCGATTTGCATTTGTTTAAGTGGTTTGCCCGGGTTGGCAGTTGCTATTGGAGATATATAACTCATGAATGAAACTTCTTCTACTATAAAGCAAAAAGCACTAATTTAGTTTAATTATGTTATCAAAATCTTCGTGGTTGCATTTGCGCATCCCTTTTTCCTACTTTTTAATGCCCGTGTATTTTTTTGCATTGGCTGTTTCTCCTAACATAAGCGAAAGAGGCATTCTCTGGACGTTCATCATTGTTCATCTATTTTTGTATCCGGCCAGCAATGGCTATAATTCTTATTTCGATAAGGATGAAAAAAGCATAGGTGGATTAAAAAACCCACCTCCGGTAAATAAAAGTTTGTTTTACCTCGCGTGGCTTTTTGATATTACTGCTATCGGACTTGCAATCTGGAAAATCAACATCACGTTCGCTGTTTTGCTTTTTGTATACGGCATGGTAAGCAAAGCATACAGCCATCCGTTGGTGCGGTTAAAAAAATATCCTTATACCAGTTGGTTTATCGCTGGTTTGTTTCAAGGAGCTTTTACCTTTGTGATGTGTTACATCGGCATCAATAATTATGATGTCAGTTTGATTCTTAAACCTACAGTTTTAATTCCTGCAGTATTAACGAGTGCCATGTTGTGGGGTAATTACCCGATGACACAAATATACCAGCACGAAGAAGATGCCAAACGAGGCGATGTTACTTTAAGTTTAAAACTCGGCATTCTCGGTACATTTTGGTTTGTATTGTTTGCTTTTGGTGCCGCCATTGTGGGATTTTTATTTTATTTCATCCACTATTATAACATCGATTTTGCGATTGCGATGCAATTCGCATTAGCGCCAGTGGTTGTTTATTTTTTAGTTTGGTTTTACTTAGTAAGAAAAGATGAAAAGTATGCGAATTACACTTATACCATGTGGCTCAACTTTATTTCTGCAACCTGTTTAAATATCTTTTTTATTTACTTGTTTATCAAAAGCACGAACATCTTGGATGCCTTTCAATAAACATAATCGCCATGAGTGCTGCGCATAATCATGTTGGCGATAGGTTTTGAACGCACTACCAGTTGAATGGCTAAGTTAGATGCAGTAACACTTCCAAATAATTTTTGTATTTGTCGGCCACGCCATAAACGAGCAGCAAATGTTTTTTTCCAGTTTTTTGTGTAGTCCTCTTCTAATTTATTTCTGGAAATTTTATTTTGAAGGAAAAGATGAATTTGGTCTGAAGCTAGTTTTGCGCTGTGCATCGCCATTGCCATTCCGTTGCCACAGAGTGGGGTAATCATTCCGGCAGAGTCACCAATAAAGAGAATATGGTTGTTAACTGTTTCCTTTGTTTCGAACGTTATTTCGTTGATGGTTTCCGGTTTTTCGTAAAGATGTTCTGCTGATGAAAATATTTTCTCAAGCCAAGGATTTTTGTAAAGCACCGTTTGTTCGAGTTGCGAAATAGAGCCAGCCTTTCTAACGGCATCACGGTTTACTAAATAACATATATTAACAACGTTATTTTCTACCTGACTAACCCCGCAATATCCTCCATCAAAATTATGCAAGGCAATTAAATCAGCCGGATAATCTGTTTTTACATGGTATTTAACACCCACATACGGACTTCGCTTCTTGATAAAATCTCTGTTTAAGGTTACATCCAGTTTAGCACGTTTGCCAAAAGCGCCAACAACAACCTTGGCATTTAATATTTGTTTTTCAGTTTGAACGATAAAGCCATCATTTTGGAATTGAATATTCTCTGCTTCTTCGTGCAAAATCGTTACGCCTCTTTCTAAACACAATTGATAAAGAAAGAAATCGAACTGATAGCGACTGATGCCAAAACCACCCATGTCTAGATCCAAATACGAACTTTTGCCAGTAGTAGCAGTAAGTTGAAAACGAGTGAGTTTACTGGGATTGAAGGATTCTGGAAAGGCTTTCAGCAATTTTAGATAAGGAATAATTTCATTCGAAATGTATTCGCCACAAACGCGGTGGAATGGATATTTCTTCTTTTCTATCAACACACAAGTATTGCCTTTTGCACGCAAATCTAATGCAGCTATTAAACCACCTAAACCTCCTCCAATAATTATTACATCAGTTGTTTCTTCCATTGTAGATAAGTTGTGCAAAAGAAAAGCAATAAACAAACATAAAACGCAAATCCAATTACCTTGTTTTTACGTTTATAAGTCTAGCTTTAATCGTTATGGAAATTTCAATTAACAAGGGAATTAAAAAGAAAACCCTTCAAATTCTTTTGGTCGGAAATAACCCGATCGAATTATCTTCTTTATTAAATCAGGTAAAAGACATCAACCAGTATGTTATTCAAACGGAATTAGCTTTTGATGTAAGAAGTTTACTCGACCGATTAAAAAAGTTTAAGCCCGATTTTATTCTGATAGACGATAATATTGGCGCAAAGGAGTTAACAGAAACTACTTCTTATTTACAAACTGATAGAAAGACCAGGGAAATTCCGGTAACCGTTCTGAAGAATTCTAATTATGCTGAATCGGTGCCTTCAGATTTAGTAATTGATTATTTGTTGAAGAAGAGTTTAACGCCTGAGCGTTTATACCAAAACATCATCAACACTTTTAGAATTAAACAAGCACAAAAATTTTTGAAATTAGCGTATTTGAAAAGAAAAAGAATGCTGAAAGGATATATGCATTCGTTATCCTAATTTCTGTAACTTAAACCTCTTCTGTAATATTTCACCTTTTCTTCTGATAACGAGAGTAATTGTCTTCCCTTCTTTTTTGTTCAGGATACCATTTATGATTTCCAGTTTTAGCTCGGCAGCAGACAAATTATTTACTGAAATAATCTCATCTCCTACTCTTATATCTACTTTGGCAGAAGGAGATTTTTTTCTAACATCTGAAACAAAAAACTCTGTTAAATTTCTTCCTTTAGCCATCAAACTTAATCCACTTAAACTATAATAAAATCCTTTTTTAAACGTGTTGTTTTTTTTGAGAGAAATGGTTTCGTTAGAAAAGTTAAAAACCACTGTAAACCTGCTTAACATATCACCACCCATAGTTCCGTTTCTGAAAATATTTCCTGCTTTAAGCGTATCCATGTAACTGTTCTGGTCTGGATAATTCACGATTACATTTCCTAAGTTAAAATTACCCAATTCAAGGTTTTTTAATCTCCCGGATTTTCCTCTTATATCTCCACCTAAGCCGTGCCCAACAACACAACTTTCGGCACTATCAGGCACAATTATTTCTTTATCGCTTAATGGATTAAGTAACAAACTGTGGCTTGCGCCTGAGTCAATCATGAGTTTTACTTTCTTTTTTGTGTTGTTCGCTTGTTCTATCCAAACTTCAACATACGGTTTAGTATCTTCTACCTTAATAGGTATGGTTTTATACTTTCTGGATAATTTCAATTTTTCCGGTTGCATAACTGTCATTACTCTTCGTTCGTAATCAATTTTTACTACGAATCGACTAAACAATTCATATCCTATTATTCCATGGACATTTGTACCCAAATAATTGGCAAGCTTTAAGTAGTCTTCTTCTAAAACCAACATAGAATGTCCTTGGCCTTTTATCCCGGGCAAGACAATATCCACACCGTTGGTTACGTAGGCTTCTACAAGTTTAAACTCACCTGCTCCAGCAATGGTGTACTTTCTATTATAAGTTAAATTGAGAAAATCAGTATAAACTTTATCTGTAAGAATAGCAGTTCTAACTCCTGTATCGACAATAAATTTTAATGGAAGGGTATTATTAATCACCACAGGAACTACAACCAGATTGTTGTATATTTCAATAGGTATATCAACTCGCTTTTTGTTGTCAAGCAATTGAAATCCTAGCTGCGCTTGCGCAAAAAGGGTTGTAAAGATTAAGACAAGAGCAGATAAAATTTTTATCATCAGCCATTAATACTCTTGAAAGATAAAACAATTTAGGCTGAATTATGGCTCACCGTTACTGGGTGATTTTTGAAATAATTTCTGATGGATGACCTACAATTGATAAAAATGAAAGATTGGATTGCCTTAGAAAGCCTTCATCAGTCATTTTTTGAAACTGATTGGTTAGGTTATCGAAAAAACCCAAAGTGTTAAGGAGAAAAACTGGTTGCTTAATGAGGCCTAATTGTTTCCAGGTTAAAATCTCTGCCAATTCATCTATTGTTCCCCAGCCACCTGGCAAGGCAACAAAAACATGGGCAAGGTTGGCCATGCGCATTTTGCGTTCGTGCATAGTCCCTACAATTTCAAGTTGGGTAAGATTGAGGTGGGCGACTTCTTTTTACAGCTAGGAAACTTGGTAAAATACCAAAAACCTTTCCATGATTGGCCAAAACTGAATCAGCTACAATGCCCATTAAACCAATTTTAGCCCCACCATAAACAAGGGCATGACCAGCTTCTGCCATTAGTTTGCCCAAAGTTTGGGCATGTTCTGTATAAACAGGATGGTTACCTGCAGAAGATCCACAGAACACACAAATGTTCATGTGTATTTAAAACTTGTTATCGTGCTTGTTATCGCTAAAGTTTTTATTGGGAAATACCCAAGGAGAAATAATGGCCAAAACAAACAAGGCTAACACAACAAAAAATGGTGACCATGAAATTAAATCCATACTTCAATTTATTTAGGCAGTAAAAATAAGCCAAAGCACCAAACCCACAAAAAGCTTTCTCATTTCTAAGAAAAGAATTTATCAGAAACACGCATCTTCAACCTATTTGATATGTTTTCGTTTTAGTTGAGTTGGATTGCACGATTGAATTTATTGTAAATTGCAAGTCGGTTTGCTTAAAACCCATACGAATATGCGAAAATTCATGCTGTTTATAGGAGTGGGCGTTGGCGTTTTAATTGCGCTTTTCCTTGGCGTGGATTTTATGAACATGCGCTATACCAAATCGTTTAGCCCGGAGGAAACTGTAGAATACAAAACCAAAGAAGTACACATCGAAGTTTTTTACAACCGACCTTTTAAAAAGGGTCGTGAGATATTTGGGGCCTTAGTGCCTTACAACAAAGTTTGGCGAACTGGCGCTAATGAGGCAACGCTCTTAACAACCAACCAAGATTTAACCATCGAAGGCAAACTATTAAAAGCCGGGCGTTACTCTTTATGGACTATTCCAGGTCCAAACTCATGGCAAATCATTTTTAATACGGAAACCGGACAATGGGGTGTAAATGCCGAAGGCAATCCTAATCGCAATCCTCAAAACGATGTGCTACAAGTTTATGTGCCCGCTTTAACACAAGATAGGGTGTTCGAACAATTTACCATTGAGTTTAATAGCGATGGAGAAGAACTAGAAATGGTATTGCTCTGGGATAAAACTTTGGTACCAGTACCCATCAAAACCAAGTCATAGATTTCTCATTTTACTATCACAATATTTTCTAGTAAGCGTCTACACTAAAAAAATACTAAGCTGTAATGGTAATCCATTCTATATTTTTTTGATTGATTAAATTGTTTTTTCTTATAATCTGACATTCAATTTTTATTTTTGCTCCTTATGGCACAAGCACAAGAAGACAACCTGTTTAAAAACGTAATCTCACATGCTAAAGAATATGGCTTTATATTCCCATCATCAGAAATTTATGATGGCTTAAGCGCAGTTTACGACTACGGGCAAAACGGAGCAGAATTAAAAAACAACATCAAAGAATATTGGTGGAAATTCATGACGTTGCTTCACGAAAACATTGTGGGCATTGACGCTGCTATTTTCATGCACCCCACTACTTGGAAAGCATCCGGCCACGTAGATGCTTTTAACGACCCAATGGTTGATAACAAAGATTCAAAAAAACGATACCGTGCTGATCAACTCATCGAAGGCTACATCGAAAAAATAGAAGAGAAAATTGAAAAAGAAGTAGAAAAAGCAGCCAAGCGCTTCGAAAATTTTGATCGCGCTATGTTCGTTTCTACCAACGCTCGTGTGGTCGAATACCAAAACAAAATCAACGAAATTAGCACGCGCCTTGCACAAGCCATGAGCAACAGCGACATGGCTGCTTTAAAACAATTGATTGATGAATTAGAAATTGCTTGCCCCATCTCAGGCACCAGAAACTGGACAGAAGTACGACAGTTTAATTTGATGTTTGCTACAGAGATGGGATCTGTGGCAGACGATGCCAATAAAATTTATCTAAGACCCGAAACAGCGCAAGGTATTTTCGTCAACTTTTTAAATGTACAAAAAACAGGTAGAATGAAAATTCCGTTTGGTATCGCCCAAATCGGTAAAGCATTTAGAAACGAAATTGTTGCTCGCCAATTTATTTTTCGCATGCGCGAGTTTGAACAAATGGAAATGCAATTCTTTGTGAAGCCAGGCGAAGAAATGAAATGGTACGAATACTGGAAAGAGAAAAGATTGAAATGGCACCAAGCATTAGGTTTAGGTAATGAGAACTATCGCTACAAAGACCACGACAACTTGGCGCATTATGCCAACGCAGCCAGCGATATTCAATTTAATTTCCCGATGGGTTTCCGTGAATTAGAAGGCATACACTCTCGCACCGATTACGATTTGAAAAGCCATGAAAAATTCTCTGGCAAAAAAATGCAATACTTCGATAGCGAAGCCAACGCCAACTATATTCCTTTTGTGGTCGAAACTTCTGTTGGTTTAGACAGAATGTTTTTATCCGTGCTTTGCTCATCCTATCAAACAGAAAAATTAGAAGATGGAAGCGAAAGAGTAGTATTACGTATACCTCCACCGTTAGCTCCGAACAAAGTAGCAATTCTACCATTAATGAAAAAAGATGGCTTGCCTGAAAAAGCAATGGAAATCATGAACGATTTAAAATTTGATTTACGCTGTTTCTACGAAGAAAAGGATGCTATAGGCAAACGTTACCGCAGGCAAGATGCCATCGGTACTCCATATTGCATCACCATCGATCATCAAACATTAGAAGATAACACCGTTACCTTGCGCAACCGCGATACCATGCAACAAGATAGAGTGGCAGTAGCCGACTTGCGCCATAAATTAGTAGATGCTTGTTCCATAAACAATCTTCTTCGGAAGATCTGATTTTGGAATTTCTATTTTTTGCATTTATCACTTCGTTTTTTGTAAGTGGTTTACTCTGGAAAGCCATGCGCGAACAACGCTGGTTTAAAAAAATATTATTTTATAAATTCCCAAAGTATCTACGGCCTTTAAGTTATCAGCATCGTTTTATCAATGTTTATTACAATAAACTCACTGCTGAAGAAAGAAAAAAATTTGAATGGCGCGCCTATTATTTTTTAGACACGACTGATATTACGTTTAAAAATTTTAGCCCGACTGATATTGTTAACACCAACAGCGTTCGTTACCTGATTGCATCTGTTGCAACCCAAATGACTTTGTTTCTTCCTGAAGATTGCTTCGATGCTTTTCATAAAATGATCATCGTCCCCGATAAATATTATTCTAAACAAACGGGTCGTTTCCATTTTGGTGAAACCAATCCCGGAAAAGGTATGATTATGTTAGCGTACTCCAACCTGAAACGAGGTTTCGAACAGGCAAAAGATGGTATAAATTTATTGATGCATGAATTAGCACACGCCATTTGGTTAGAACATCATCATTTAGGATACCAAATTTTTGATGAACTTGCTTTAGATCATTATAAAAAGTTGGCATACAAAGAAATGATTTTAGCAGAAAACGAAACGCATCATTTCTTTAGAAAATATGCTTTTGCCAATGAAGAAGAATTTTTTGCAGTTGCCACCGAAAATTTTTTTGAAAGACCAGCAGATTTTAAATTAGCACAACCAGAGCTTTACCAAGCTTTATTAAATTTGTTTAACCAAGACACCTTACACCTACAAACCAAATTATGAATGCCATCTTAAATAAAAACCTTTTCTTTGTAAAAGAACATGTAAAAGTTTTTAAAGCAGCCAACAGCTTTGATATTTTTGATCCTGAATCAAAACAAGTTGTGTTAGAAGCACGCGAAGAGCGACTCGGTTTCTTTACCAAAATGCTTCGTTTCACAGATTATAAACGCATGACCCCGTTCGAAATTGATATTAAAACACCACAAGGCGAAAAAATATTAACTGTAAAAAGAGGTGTGTCTATCATTCTATCAACAGTAGAAGTGTTAGATGAAAGAGATCAACTTATTGGTAAATTCAAACAAAAGTTTTTTTCAATTGGAGGAAAATTTGAAGTGCTTGATGCCAGCGAACGCTCTTTGTGCATGTTAAAAGGAAAATGGACCAGCTGGGATTTTAAATTTGTGAGTAACGACAACAAAGAATTTGCAGTGGTAACTAAAAAATGGAGTGGATTTGGCAAAGAGTTATTTACAAGTGCTGATAATTACATTTTACAAATCAGTGAAGAAGTGCCGGCTAACCATCCGCTTCGTCAGCTTATTATGGCTGCTGTTATGTGCATTGATTTGGTGTTGAAAGAATAATTATCTGACTAATATAAAATCTTTACTAAAAGAGTCCACGCTTTATATCGTGGACTTTTTGTCTTTATACTTATGTGAGAAAATTTGCGTTCCCAAAAGTCATCATCTTTTAAACTATCACTAATTCTTATCAATTATTATATCCTTAAGTTGATTTAGATGCTGAATAAAGAATAGGACTTTTAAGATTATTTAATAAACATTTTTATCAATAACGTTCAGATATAACTGTGGTTTGACCATATATAATTTGGCTTTTTCATAAAAGTTATATTTTCAAAAATTAACATTATGAAAAAACTATCAACCATTTTAACCTTCGTGATTATTCTTTTCTCATTTGCCTGCGATGGTTCGAAAGAAAATCCCATCAATCCTAATTTGGCAACCGTAACATTCGATGCCAACTTATTTAATTCTGATTTAAATCAAGAGTCTGAATTTTTTGTAATGGCTTCTAAAAGTGATGGCAGTTTAATTGATTATAAACCCATTGATATTGGCCAAACCGTAACACTATCACTTAGTGATTATTCCGAAAACGAATTTACATTTTCTATTATTGATAGAAGTATCGAGGCTAGTGGAAAATCTTTATCCGGTCTAAGTTATCAAGGCATGCCACGTGGTGTAGAAATCATCATCAAAGACCCTAGAAGTCAAACAGCAGAATTTGTAACACTCAAAGCCATTAATTTCAATCAAAACAATTCTTCTTATTTGTTCTCTTTACCTGGTCATTTTATTGAATGTTTTGCTGATGGAAGTCTGCCATTACCAAGCGCTAAGAACAATTCTCCTCTCTACATTGTGACAAGAAATGTTGAAGGAGAAGATAATGGCTATCTTCTAACACAAACAAGCTTTGCATTAGGACAGGAATATGATTTAAGTTTAAACAAAATATTTAACGCATTTACAAGTGATCCTATTACTATCAGTTCTGATTTCGACTTCGCTGCAAATTACCTATACGGTCGTCTTGCAAACGATGCTCCAGAACAAGCATACTGGCTTAGCTTTTCAGAAGCAAGGTTAAGTCAAAATAATCTCGCTTTAAAAAAGCCGGGTAGTCTTTTCTCATCATATAGTTCATACAGCACAGCTTACTCGAATAGTTTAAACTACTTATCATTTTCAACTGATAAGTCTAACGATTTTGAAATTCCGGTGTATGAAATACTTGATTTCGATGCCGAGCCTGGCATCGTTAATTACTCAGCTACTTCACAAGATGGTTTTGTGGGTATCGCATTTGGTAATTTTATTGATGGAGTATACCTAGATTGGATAGTAACAAATAAGGTTGGCTTAGTAAAAACTGCAAGAGTACCAAATATACCAAGCGAGATCACCTCATTTATTTCTGGTTTTAGTAACAATTTCTGGATATGGGATGAGACTTTTTATTTTACATGGCCAAATGCTCAATTGCCCCTTTCTGATATTGTTGCCTTTGATATGCTGGGTTGGATGCCCTATAACGTTCCTACTATAAATGCTAAATTTTTAGATGTTTATGTTGGAGATCCGAATAACTTGCGCAGAAAAAATTCATCTGATTATATATCAAGATGGAAAGAGAATAGGTTTTTTCAGAAACCACAAGGTTTTTAAAATTTAGTTAGCATAAATAAAAATTTAAACCCGAATCACTTCGGGTTTTTTTTTGATTCTCCCACTCCATTTAATACAAGATTAGTCTTCTGTTTCTTCAACATTTAACCACTAATCAAAAACAATAGCATCACTTAAAAGACTTTCGTAGCTTAGTTTCAAATACCTATGCTATGAAAGTCTTCTCTACTTTTATCTTCTTCATCCTTTCCATTTATGCCTTAGCCCAGCCAACCCAAAAACCAGTTCTGCATGGCAAAAACTGGATGGCCATTACCGGTAAACCTTTAGCAGCCACAGCGGGAGCTTATGTTTTCCACAAAGGCGGAAACGCAGTCGATGCTTCGTGCGCTATGCTAGCGGCAACTTGTACCATGTGGGATGTACTTAGTTGGGGTGGCGAAACTCAAGCTATTTTGTATAATCCCAAAACAAAAAAAATTATTGGCATCAATGCCTTAGGTGTTGCGCCAACTGGAGCAACTGCAGATTTCTTTAAAAGCAAAGGCATGAATTATCCTCCGCAATATGGACCACTTGCAGCAGTAACGCCTGGCACTCCCGGTGGCTTACTGTATATTTTAGCCGAGTATGGAACCATGAGTTTAAAAGATGTACTCACACCTGCCATGCAATTAGCAGAAGGTTACCCAATAGAGGCACAAACTGCAAACGCCATTGAACGCGATAAGGAAAGAATTAAAGAGTGGCCTTATTCTAAAAAAGTTTTGTTACCACACTTAGGCAAGAAAAGAGAAGCACCCGTTGCTGGTGAAATTTTTAAGCAAACTGATTTGCTTCAAACTTTGCAAAAATTAGTTGATGCAGAGCAACAAGCGCTGAAAAAAGGTAAAACAAGAAAAGAAGCCATCTATGCCGCTTACGATAGATTCTATAAAGGTGATATTGCTAAAGAGTTTGTGCGAGGAGCAAATGAACAAGGCGGATTGATAACAGAACAAGATTTAGCAAATTGGAAAGTATTGGAGGAAGAACCCTTGCATACAACGTATAAAGGCATTGATGTTTACAAACTCTCACAATGGACGCAAGGTCCCATGTTGTTGCAATCACTCAACATTTTAGAAAATTTCGATTTGAAAGGTATGGGTTTTAACAGTGCCAAATACATTCATACTATATACCAAACGTTAAATCTTACTTTTGCCGACCGCGATTTCTATTATGGCGATCCTTATCGTGCACCGGAAGAACCCATTAAAGGTTTGCTTTCAAAAGATTATGCAAAAGAAAGAGCGAAGCAAATTGATTTCACACAAAACAATGCTAAAGCATTACCGGGCGATCCGTATCCTTTCGAAGGAAAAATAAATCCGTATATAGATTACCTAAAACAATCAAATCTAAATCCTACTAACATTTCCCCCATTGATGAAGAATATTTGAAAAATTCATTTTTGGGAACAACCTCAGTAATGGCTGCTGATAAAGATGGCTGGATTGTAAGCATGGTGCCCAGTGGTGGTTGGTTGCCCGCTTGTATTGCCGGCAACACAGGTATTGGTATGAGCCAACGTATGCAAAGTTTTGTTACAGATGCCAAACTCAATCCATTTAATGTAGTTGAACCGGGCAAAAGACCACGTGTAACACTTACTCCAACGTTAGCCATGAAAAACGGAAAACCCTTTATGGCATTTGGAGTGCAAGGTGGCGATACACAAGATCAAAACTTATTGCAGTTCTTTTTGAATGTAGTTGAATTCGGTATGAATGTGCAAGAAGCATGCGAAGCACCCAACATCAATTCCGATCAATTGTATCTTTCGTTAGGTGGAGAAGATAGGAAGCCAAAACCAGGCTCAATATTACTAAACGATGCTACTCCTCCTTATGTACGCACTGAGTTACAAAAGATGGGCTATCGCATGCGTTTCGATGACAGAACTTCTGGTCCTATCAATGCCATATTTTTTGATTGGGAACATGGTAGTTTCTGGGGCGGCTCAAGCAACCACGGTGAAGATTATGGAATAGGTTGGTAATGCATTCAGTCTTTACTATCTAATAAGTTTTGCATTTCTCGAATAACTTTATCAACATCTTCTGCGCATTGACCAGCCTTTTCAAATAATACTTGTTGATCTTCCGGCTTGTTCGTTAGTTTGTATAACTTAAATAAACCTAATAATGATGCAATTGGCCCTCTTAAGCTATGCGAATTAAAATGAGCATATCTTTCAAGTTGTTGGTTGCGTTCGTTTAATTTTGTTGTACGTTTTTCAACCTCAATTTCTAGATTTTGATTTAACTCTTGTATTTTTTCCTTTTGCTTTTCTATTTCTAATTTTTGCGAGGCTAAAAGCCAGTTAGAATTGTTAAGCCTTAAATTGTTTTTGCGAATTTTATAAATACTGATACTGATGATCGTAACAAGCAATAACAAAAATGAAGCTCCAGCTATTAATAAGCCTATATACATACGTTGCTCAGCTATTTCTAACTTAACTTTTTGTTTTTCTGCCTCTTGTTTTGATAAGATTTCTGCTTCTTTTTTTCTGAATTCGAAATCGGCACTCATGCTGGCCAGTTGCCAATGTAGTTTATCATTATTTATGCTATCTTTTAAAGACGCAGCTTTGGTGAAATACAACAAGGCCGCATCGTACTGTTTCTGTTTTTTGGCGATTTCTGAAAGTGTTTGATAGAAATCTACCAATAACTCGTTTTGCTTTTTTACCTGAGCAATTGCTACGGCTTGACTCGCAAGTTGTTTTGCTTTTTGCAGCTGTCCCATCTCTGTATATAAAACTGCAAGCCTTAAAAAACTCCCACCTAAAAATACCGAATCTTTCTTCTCTAATCTTAATTGAATGGCCTGTTGAAAAAAGGATTCTGCTTTTGCATACTGTTTAAACTTAAAATGAAAATTACCTAAGTTATGCAAGCTAATTGCCTTACCACGTAAATCTCCGATAGCATCTTGCAGGGTCATTGCTTCTGTAGTAATCTCTATTGCTTTTTCATAATGTTGATTGGCTGCATAGGCTGAACCTAAATTGTTGAGTGCTTGTGTGATCCCTTTTTTATTTTGTATGACTTTCCATAAAACCAAGGCTTTATCATAAAAGCCTATTGCTTTATCTACTTGTTTTTGTCTTTCATAAACTAAACCAATATTGTTATATATGGAGGCAAGTACATTTTTATCACTAAGCTGTTCCATTATTTCTACAGCTTGTAAATACAATTCCAATGACTTATCATAAACGCCTATGGAGAAAAAGGTAATGCCCATATTTTTTAAACTTTGAGCCATGCCCAACGAATCTTTAGCTTCTTTAAAATAAGTTAAAGCATTTTGAAAGTAAGAAGTAGACTCTTTGTAATTGCCTTTTATGTCGTATCCTATACCTGTTACACGATAAGCTTGTGCTAATAACGACAGATAAGGTTTGTTGGAAGCCAATGCAATAGCTCTTTTGCCCCAACGTATTGTACTGTCTGGATGGATGGAGTAGTAGCTAAATGAAATCTGGTTGATGATGGCTATTTTAGAACTGTCGGATGTAACTTTTACTAATTCTAGTTGTAGGCTATCTATATTTTGCTGTTGGGCACTAGCTTGAAATGCTAAAAAATAGAATGAAAAATAAAGAATAGTTGTTGATAGGATTAGCTTGGGCATGCAAATCTGGTTCGGGTAAGAATAGTTTAATGTATGAGTAATATTTCAATTTTTATAAAATAGATTGAATATTTTAAACAAAACACATTGAATTTACTTTTATAGTTGAGATTTAGATTTGTATGCAAACAAATTGGAAAGATTTAGATACATGGAGAACGATTGGCGATCTTGCTGCTGATAATTTGATAAAACAATTGTTTAAAGCAAATGCACAAAATGATTTATTCAGTGCATTGTCAATAGAACAATTTGATAACCAAAGCATAAGTAATGAAGAATTAGAAAACTTTTTGCGAAGCAAAAAAGTAAAACCTATTTGGTTAGATGAAGAAAGACTGCTGAAAGGACAACAAGTTTTTCACACCTTCGCCATGCCCATCATGACTTTGCTTGGCGCGTTATCTTTGCCTTATTGTTACGCAGCAAGTCCGGGTAATAAAGCATTAGTAGCAACAGCAAAAATTAAACAAGCCACAGGCAAAAGATTGGTAGATACAGCTGCCTTCATCATTGGTGTCTTAACCAAAAATAGTTTGCAAGAGAATGGTAACGGACATTTTCTCATCAACAAAACCAGACTCATTCATGCTTTGGTGCGCTATCATATCTCCAAAAATTGGAAGGATGAAGATGGTGTACCTGTTAACCAAGAAGACATGGCAGGAACAAACCTTGCTTTCAGTTACATGATCATTCGAGGTTTAAAAATTTCTGGCTACCCAATCAGCGATACTGAAGCTGAAGATCTATTATACGTTTGGCGTTATATCGGTTATCAGTTACATATAAATGAAAATCTGCTGCCCCAAAATATTGAAGAGGCAGCTCAGTTAGAAGAAGCCATTCGGAAAAGACATTTTAAACCTTCTGCTGAAGCCATTAGTTTAACACAAGATTTAATCAAACATTATCAAAATTATTTTCCCCCTGTTGCTGCATATTTAGTAGAAGCGCAAATCAAGTATTGGGTTGGGCCGAGCGTTTCAAAAATTTTAGGATTGACCGATGATTTTTTAAAGGATGAATTGGTGAAGGGCGTTAATGCCATCACAGAGTTTAAAAACAAAAACTTTTTTAAAGGCGATTCTTACGAAGTAATGATGCAAGACCATTTACGTTTGAAAAACATTTTTCAAAAATAGAAATCAACCACAGCCTAAATTCTTTTTAAGGTTTCGGTTTGGTAAACCACCATAAGGGTTCTCTTCTTCCTGCTCATCATTCTTTTTAGGCTTTTCATTGCCTTCGAACGCTTGCTCTTCAACTTGCTTTTCATGAGCAAAATCTTTCCCTTTATCTATTTCTTTATCCTTATCTAAAATCATTGTACAACTGTTGAACCTAGTCTATATTTGCCTTGTTTAAATTTAATCTAAATTACAAATGAGTCAAACAGCAAAAAGCGTAGCTTCCATGAAACCAGGTGAAATGGGTATTATTGCCGGTTTTACGGATGATTTTTTGGCTACCAAACTCATGGAAATGGGTTGTTTGCCAGGTGCTTCGGTGCGATTTAATTTTGCCGCTCCCTTTGGCGATCCTGTTTGTATCAGTGTTTTAGGTTACGAACTCTCCTTAAGGCTTGACGAAGCCTCCACCATCTCGATTTTAAACTAATGGCCACCTCCCATAAACCGATTATTGCCTTAGTGGGCAATCCTAATTCAGGTAAATCATCTCTATTCAATCATTTAACCGGTTTAAACCAAAAGGTTGGCAATTTTCCTGGTGTTACAGTCGAAAAAAAATCTGGATTCAGTCAAATTGATGGCTTGGGCAATACAGAAATTATAGACTTACCCGGCATCTATAGTATTTATCCCAGAAGTTTAGATGAGCAAATTGTTGCCGAAGTTTTATTGAACCATAACGAACCAACATCTCCTCAAAAAATTGTGGTAGTGGTAGATGCAACCAACATGAAGCGAGGCTTGTTGTTACTCACACAGATTATTGATTTGGGTTTGCCAACAGTGTTGGCCATCAACATGATGGACTTAGCGGCTAAGGCGGGCATCAGTTATGATTTTATTAAGTTATCTCAAAAACTAGGTGTTGATGTTATTCCCATCAATGCACGTAAAGGCGAAGGTATTGAGCAACTAAAAAAAGCAATCGCTACTTGCGACAACAAAAAAAATCAAACTATCTATCAACTTCCACAAGAAGCAAGCGAACCTATACTTGTAGTTCGTCAACATTTGGGTTTAGATAATAACTACGAAGCGTATCAGTTTTTACAACAACCAAAATCATTAGACTTTCTTTCCAAAGAAAACCAAAAATGGTTAGATGAGGTAAGACAACGTTCAGCTATACATTCAGGCAAGTTTCAAGGTGCAGAAACTATATTGCGCTATAGTTACATCCAAGACTTATTGCAAAGTGCAACATTAAAACCCGCAGATGATTCTTGGAAAAAATCTTCTTTTAAACTTGATCGCATTTTAACACATAAAGTGTGGGGCTATCTTATCTTTTTTGTTGTATTGTTTTTAGTATTTCAAGCTGTGTTTGCTTGGGCATCCTATCCCATGGATTTTATTGATGGTTTGTTTGCTGATTTCGGTAATTGGTTGTCGGCAACTTTACCTGATGGAGCATTAACCAAATTATTGGCAGAAGGAATTGTGCCGGGCCTTGGAGGCATCGTAATGTTTGTTCCGCAGATTGCCATTTTGTTTGCTTTCATTTCCATTTTAGAAGAAAGTGGCTACATGGCACGTGTAGTTTTTTTGATGGATAAAATCATGCGCAAGTTTGGCCTTAATGGAAAAAGTGTTGTTCCGCTTTTATCAGGCATGGCTTGTGCTATTCCGGCTATAATGGCAACACGCACTATTGATAACTGGAAAGAAAGAACTATAACAATTTTGGTAACTCCTTTAATGAGTTGTTCTGCGCGCATTCCCATCTTTACTATTTTAATTGCATTAATAGTTCCAGATACAACTGCACTTTATTTTTTTAATTTGCAGGGCTTGGCATTAATGGGTTTGTACTTGTTGGGTTTTTTTGCAGCATTAGTTTCTGCTTACATCATGAAAAAAATTATTCGAGTACAAGAGCGATCTTTTTTAATGATGGAACTGCCTACTTATCGTTTGCCTAAAGCAAGCAATGTAGGATTAACCCTTGTAGAGAAAACAAAATCATTTGTGTTAGAAGCCGGAAAAATCATTCTGGCTATTTCTGTTGTGTTGTGGGTTTTGGCTAGCTATGGCCCAAGTGATAAATTAGAAAAAGCTGAAGAATATGTAATGCAAGAAACGGCTAACATGCGTTTAACAGAACAAGGCTTACAAGATCGAATTGCAGCTTACAAATTAGAAAATTCGTATGCAGGCGTAATTGGTAAAGCAATTGAGCCCGTTATCAAACCACTAGGCTACGATTGGAAAATAGGCATCGCGCTTCTTACTTCTTTTGCTGCGCGTGAAGTATTTGTAGGTACAATGGCAACCATTTACAGCATTGGTAGCGTTGATGCTGATGATCAGCAAACCATCAAAAGCAGAATGCAAAGTGAAATAAATGCTGAAACTGGAGAACCACGTTTCACACCAGCCGTAGGATTATCTTTATTGGTGTTTTATACGTTTGCTATGCAATGCATGAGCACCATCGCTGTGGTATATAGAGAAACCAAAGGCTGGAAATGGCCGATGATTCAATTAGCATATATGACAACGTTAGCATACGTATCAGCCTTTATTGTTTTTCAGATTTTTTCTTGATATTTTTTAAATCAATTTCTAAGATATGAAAGTAAAAACTATTTCTGCTATTTTACTTGCGCTGTTTATTGCTTCTTGTACAAAGAAATCCCCCAATATTTTTACATCATCTCCGGAATTAATTCACATCCATAACCTGGCTGATAAAAAAAAAACAGACAGTTTAATTTACTATTTGCAATCGACTGATACTGTTTTACAAGCACGCGCTGCTTATGTATTAGCGTCTGTGCAAGACACGTTAGCCATTCCTACTTTACAAAAAGTTTGGGATGCAGAACAATCAATAATTGAACTACGTAAAAATGCTGCCTTCGCGTTAGGACAAATCCCCGGCTCTGCTAATGCACTGCTCTATGCATATCAAAAAGAAAGCAACAATCAGGTAAAGTCATTTTTAATTGAAGCCATGGGGAAAACTTTTCCTGCTACTTCGTTTGAATCTATTTATAAGATGGATGACTCTGATTCTATAATAGCAATCGGCAAAGCATATGCCTTGTATAACATTGTTACTAGAAATCTGGCGGACTCACTTACAATTCGCCAGACATATCAATTGTTACGGCATCCTTCTAACCAAACCAAACTCATAGCTGCCCACGCATTAGCCAGAGCGCGAAATATCAAATTAAGGGATGATAAAAACTATTTAGCTCAACTCGTTCAACACAAAAATCCGGAAATAAGAATGGCCGTTGCTTTAGCTTTCAGAAATGTAACATCTGAGGAATCATTCAATCATTTAAAATCACTTGGCAAAGACAAAGATTACCGCGTTCGCATTAATGCATTAAGGGCTATGCGGAATCAAACCACAGACAAAAAAACAGAACCTTTGTTGCTTGCACTGCGCGATACTAACAAACAAGTACAAGTTGCCGCTGCCGAAGTTTTGTTAGCAATGCATTCTCCTCAACTTTTAGATTCGGTCTTACAACATGCTGAAAAAGCTAAGCATTTCAGAACACAAGCTTTGCTTTATCAAACAGCTATGGCAACAAGGCCAGATGCAAAAACAATTTTATCCATTAAAAAGATTTATAAGGCATCATTTAATCCTTACCAAAAGGCCATGCTGCTTGCTGCATTGGCATATACAAGCAGTGAACATAAATTTTTGGCACGCGAGATTATGTTTTCCTATGAAAACCCCGTACAAATCGCTGCTGCTCAAGCATTGGTAGAAACACATTACTTGGTAGACTTTCCAGATTCCTTAAAACAATTATATGCCATCTACTTTAAAGATTTTGCTACGAAAAAAGATGTGCCACTGATGAGCATTGTAGGTTCCGCTATTGCCGACACAACGCTCGGCTATAAAACAATCATAAAAGATTATTCATTTTTAAAAAGCATACTCAAGGAAGCTAAACTTCCACGAGATAATGAAAGCTTACAAAGCATTCAACAAGCTTTGGCCTACTTGGAAGGCAAACTTTATCAAACACCAAAAAATCCCTATTCTCATCCCATCATGTGGGACTTGGTTAAAGCTTTGCCTGGTGTGCAACAAGCAACAGTATTTACAAATAAAGGAAAGTTTAAAATAGAACTTTATACCAACGAAGCACCTGGCAGCGTGGGTAATTTTGTTGACTTGGCATTAAAACTTTACTTTGATGATAAAGTCATTCATCGTGTAGTTCCTAACTTCGTTGCGCAAACAGGTTGCAACCGTGGCGATGGTTTTGGAAGTGAAGATTATGCCATACGTTCTGAGTTTACTCACAGACGATACCAAACTGGTGCAATCGGCATGGCATCAGCTGGCAAAGATACAGAAGGAACGCAGTGGTTTGTAACGCACAGTCCTACGCCTCATCTGGAAGGTAAATACTCTGTTTTTGGAAAAGTAATCGAAGGACAAGATATAGTTGATCAGCTCGAAATGGGCGATTATATCATCCGGGTAAGATTGCATTAAGCCTGCTGTAGTAAGAAAAGATTAAACTATTTTTACAGGATAATTTTATCACATGGCAGATAATTCTTTGGCTCAAAAAGTAGGTGTTTTAGGAGGTGGTCAACTCGGCAGAATGTTATATCAAGCTGCTTTAGATTTTAATATCGATGTCGCTTACCTCGACTCAGATGCGCAAGCCCCATGTTCATTCCTTAAAAGTTTTGAAAATGGGAGTATTAAAGATTTTGAAACTGTAAAAAACTTTGGCATAAAACATCAAGTTGTTACTATCGAAATTGAGCATGTTAATGTTGATGCTTTAAAATACATCGAGCAACAAGGAGTAAAAGTTTTTCCACAACCACACATCATCGAGTTAATTCAAGATAAAAGAAAACAAAAACAATTTTATCAGGAATACCGAATACCAACTGCCGAATTTATTTTAGTTGAAAATAAAAACGATGTCCAAAACCACTTGGAGTTTCTACCTGCTGTCAACAAATTAGGAAAAGATGGATACGATGGGCGCGGTGTGCAAATTTTAAAAAGTAAAGAAGATATTTCAAAAGCATTTGATGCTCCCGGTTTATTAGAAAAACTCATCAATTTCGAAAAAGAAATTGCCATTCTCGTAGCCAGAAACGAAGCAGGCGATATTGTATCTTACCCAGCAGTAGAAATGGTTTTTCATCCAGAAAAAAACTTAGTTGAATATCTTTTTGCTCCGGCACAACTCTCAGGAAGTGTTTTACAAGAAGCAGATAGAATTGCCAAAAAGGTAATTAAATCCTTACAGTTAGTTGGTTTGTTAGCTGTAGAGATGTTTGTTACCAAAGATGGACAAGTATTAGTAAATGAAGTTGCCCCGAGGCCACATAACAGCGGTCATCATACCATTGAGGCCAATATCACATCGCAATACGAGCAACACTTACGTGCTATTCTCGGTTTACCTTTAGGCAGTGGTGCAACAGTTTTACCGGCTGCTATGGTTAATTTGTTGGGCGAAGATGGCTTCGAAGGTCCAGCAAAATATAAAGGATTAGATGAAGTTACTGCTTTGCCTGGTGTTCACGTTCACCTATACGGCAAAAAGCTAACCAAACCTTTTAGAAAGATGGGACACGTTACCATAACCGACATTAATCTGCAAGCCTTAAAAGAGAAAACAGAATTTGTAAAAGAAACTTTAAAAGTAATAGCATGAAAAATTTTGAAGTAGGCATTATTATGGGCAGCCAGTCTGATTTAACTGTGATGCAAGAAGCGGCCAAAGCGTTAGACGAATTAGGTGTTGGTTATGAATTAACTGTAGTTTCTGCCCATCGTACGCCATTGCGCATGGTTGAATACGCAACAAGTGCGCGCGAACGTGGTTTAAAAGTAATTATTGCTGGTGCAGGTGGAGCTGCACATTTACCCGGAATGGTTGCAAGCTTAACTTCATTACCCGTAATTGGTGTACCTGTTAAATCATCAAACTCTATTGATGGTTGGGATTCTGTTCTCTCTATTTTGCAAATGCCTGGTGGTGTGCCTGTAGCAACGGTTGCTCTAAATGGTGCTAAAAACGCTGGATTATTAGCAGCGCAAATTCTAGGAACAACTAACCAAACATTAGCAAAAAAACTAGATGATTATAAAAACGATTTAAAGCTAAAGGTTGAGAAAGATGCAGCTGAACTGCAATCAAAAGGTTGGAGAAATGTTTAACTTAGTTCTTCAGAACAACCCTCATGAATAAATTAGAAAAAGGCTGGCTAGAAAATTACCTGAAGTTCAGACAGGATTTGCTTAAACAGAACGCAGATAAACTAAAAGGTAAATCTGCACACCCTGAGCACTCGCTGTATCGAATTTTACAGCCTACTGGTTTAATGTATGGTTACAGTTTCTCTGAAGAAACCGAAAAACTTGATGAAAAAGATAAGATGAAAATCTTGTTGGCAGAAAGCTTAATTGCTAGCGCGCTCTTATACTCAGAAAAACCAGTAGCTACCGAAGAAGAGTTTTCTGCTGCTATTGTTAAAACACTTCAAAACATCAGCAATTTCTACAATAATATTTTTCCGGAGCTATCAACTCCGGCAAAAACACTTTTCGGTAAAAGAAAATCTCCTCTCGAATTAGCAGAAAAAATCCTTGAGAAAAGAATTGATAGAGCAGGAGATACAAAAGGCAATTTCTGGGCACACTTTTTTCATAACAGTTTACTTTTTCTGGATGTTTTCATCTTTGGACAATGGATGCACACCAATGCCGATAAAGTAGTGGCAGATTTTTTTCGATACGAACGCGATGAGTTGCGCTTTTCTGTGATTAAGGTTATGGCAGCAGCAGCACATGCAAGTAATACCATCGAATACGAAGAAAAAAGATTGATGGAAATCTTTATTCAAAGCACAGAATTGTCTTCGAGCAAAAGAAAAGAAGCGTATGAAATTTTTAATAAAGGAATTGATATCAATGAAATTAATTTGCCGGCAGAAAACTCGTGGATTTTAAAACGTTATTTCCTTGAGATGGCTATTCTTACAACTTGGGCCGACAGAAGAATAGAAAAAGCTGAAGAAGATTTTCTTTCTCAGTTTAGTAAATATCTCGGTTTTCATGAAGATGATTTAGAAAACAGTTTAATTGCTATTGAAGGTTTTGTACTCGAACATTGGGAGCAATTAGAATACTTACAAAACAAACAAGATTATCAATTAGTAAGTGACCATTATCTAAAACGTATTGCAAAAATCGCAGAGAAAAACCAAGGTCGATTGCAACGAGAAATTCAGGAAAGTGAAGAACTGAGTTTGTTGTTGAATAAATCCAGGACAAATGAGTTAACAGAAACTGAGAAAGAACAAATGCGTAAACACTTGATTGAATTGCTGAAGACTGTTCCTACTTTGGTCATTATTTCTTTGCCTCAAAAGTTCTTAACATTACCCATGCTTTTGAAAGTATTGCCTAAAAATGTTTTTGAAGGAGGAAAATAACTCTCTATTCTGCTTGTTCTTTTTCTTCTTTTGCTTCTCTTGCCTTCGGAATTATAATCGAGAATAGAATAGATAACGTAAGCGTTATGATAATAACAGCAAAGGAAAGTAACGGTGGCATATCTGTTAATACCTTCGGCATAAAGTCATAATCCTTTCCTATTTCCAAAAGCATCTTCGCTCCAATAAAGAATAGAATGATCGATAATCCTTTTTGTAAAAGATAGAATTTATCAATTACGCCTGATAACAAGAAGAACATTGCGCGTAAACCCATCACAGCAAATATGTTGGATGTATAAATGATAAATTCATTTTGAGAGATAGCAAATGCTGCCGGAATTGAATCTACTGCGAAAATTAAATCAGTAGTTTCAATTAACACAATAACAAGAAATAAGGAAGTAAAAACAGTTTTACCATTTTCTTTCACCATGAAGCGATCGCCATGGTCCATTTTTGCCATAGGCAAATATTTTTTACAAAGCCTTAGGATGGGGTTTTTCTCTGGTTCAATTTTTTCATCATCATCTTCGAAATAAATTCTGATTCCAGAATAAATTAAGAACACACCAAATATGTATAAAATCCAATGGAACTCGTGAATAAGCAATGCTCCAACGAAGATGAAAATCGCTCTGAAAACAACTGCACCTAAAATTCCCCAAAACAATATCTTATGGTAATACTCTTCTTTTACCTGAAAATATTTAAGGATTAAAAGAATTACGAAGATATTATCTACAGATAAGGCATATTCCGTAAGATAGGCAGAGAAATACTCCATCATTCCTTGCGAGCCTGAGTCATCGTAAGCGTAGATAAAAATCCCAAAAAGCGTTGCAATAATCACCCAAAAAATGGATTGATAAAGAGCGGATTTGGTAGTAATAACGTGAGCTTTCTTATTAAAAAGTCCTAGGTCGAGCGCCAAAAAGACGATGATTATAGCACCGAAAATAGCGAAAAGGATGGTTTCGTGCCCACTACGATCACCAAACAAGGAAAACAAAAATGTGCCAACTATAGCGTACAAGGTATATACTTTGATTAAACCAATTTCGGATTTTAGCCACCGGCTTTCACCCGAGTATCATGCCAAATTACAAATATATTTTTAAGGTAAAAACATACGTGCGTGATTTATACAATATGGGTCAAAAAGTAACCTTAACTCCGACTACAGTTTCCGCAAATTCCTTGCATTAGGAGGTTTGTCTCTGTGATATTGAATCCCTTGGGCAACTTTACTTGGGGAATGTGTACATCCAAACAGGTGGTTTGTCCACAATTATTACATTTAAAATGTACGTGATTGTGGTTGTGCTGCTCGTGGTTGCAGGAATGGCTGCAGAGCGCATATTTAAGCCCTCCTTGGTCGTCTAACACTTTATGAATAATTCCTTTATCTAAAAAAGTTTTTAACGTTCGGTAAAGTGTTACCCGATCAGCCTCTTTAGGCATATCTTTTTCTATATCGCTATGCGAAAGGGCGAAATCATAGTTAAGAAAAATCTGCAACACCTCTTGTCTGCCGGGCGTTGCGCGTAAATCAAATTCTCTGAGTAAATTTTCAAGCTTGCTCATATACCTGCAACTTTAGCAAGTTACTATAAATACCGTTTTCGTTTAGCAATAGTTCGTTATGTGTTCCGGTTTCTGCTAATTTTCCGTCCTTAATCACGGCTATTTTATCAGCATTTCTAATGGTACTTAATCTGTGAGCAATAATAAGCGTAGTTCGGTTCTCCATCAATTTCTCTAACGCTTCTTGTACCAATACTTCGCTTTCGGCATCTAAAGAACTTGTGGCCTCATCTAAAATTAAAATAGCCGGATCTTTTAAAATCGCTCTTGCAATAGCCAACCTTTGTCTTTGTCCACCTGAAAGTTTTACACCTCTTTCTCCAACTTTCGTAGCTAATCCTTCAGGAAAGCGATTGATAAACTCCCACGCATTTGCCTTTTTGGCGGCTTCTATTATTTCAGCTTCAGTAGCTTCTGGTTTTCCGTAAGCAATGTTTTCGGCTATGGTTCCGCCAAATAACATCACTTCTTGTGGCACTACTCCTAAATTCTTACGATAAGCATGTAAATTAAGCTGATGGATGGGCTTATCATCTGCATATATTACTCCGTTGTTAAGCGGGTAAAAACGCAATAAAAGATTGATGATGGTTGATTTCCCCGAACCGCTAGGTCCCACCAAAGCAATTTTTTCACCTGCCTGAATGGATAAATTGAAATCTGTTAACACAGCATACTCAGGCCGCGTAGGATAAGAAAAGTCAACTTGTTCAAAACTGATTTTACCACTGAGCTTAAGTTTATGCGTTTCATCTTCACGTTCATCTGGCTGATCCAGTATTTCCAAAATTCTTTCTGATGCACCAACCGATCTTTGAATTTGCGCATAAATATCGCCCAGACCTGCTATTGAACCTCCTATAAATGTTGTATACAAAACAAACGACAACAAATCTCCAATAGAGATTTCACCCGCTTGCACAAGTGTTGCACCATACCAAACAACTGCTACAATTCCGCCAAACAAGGCAAACACAACAAAAGAAATAAACAAGCCTCTGTATCGTGATGCTTGTAAGGCAACTTGAATTACAGATTGAAGCGTTGTTGTATAACGCTTCGTTTCAAATGCTTCATTGGTAAATGATTTAACAACCGCAATGGCTTGCAGCGATTCTTCTACTACAACGTTGGCCTCTGCTAACTTATCTTGTACTTGTTTTGAAAATTTTCTGATGGCTTTACCAAAGAAAAGGGCGAGCAATACAATGGCAGGAAAAGTAAGCAACATGAATAAAGTAAGCTTAGGCGCGAAATAAAAAATAATACCTATACCAATGACTAACGTTAAAATTTGGCGAATCATCTCCGCGAAGGTTACTGTAAATGTATCGTGTAAAGTAGATACATCAGACGTAATGCGACTCGTTAACTCTCCCACTCTTCGGTTGTCAAAAAATGAAAGTGGAAGCCAGATGATTTTTTTGTAAACAGCTTGTCTTATATCTGCCAGTGATTTTTCGCTTACAATCGCAAACGTGTACACTCTGGTAAAAGAAAAAATACTTTGTATCACCAATATACCCATGAGCAACAAAGCAATGCTATTGATGCTGGTAAAATAAGGTACATTTTTACCGCTTGCAACGTCTAAAAGTTTTCCTGCAAAAAATGGAAAAGCCATCAACATTACGCTAGATAACATCAGTGCCACTAAACCCGTTGCAAAAACCCATCGGTAGGGCATAATGAATCTGAATATACCCAACAACCTGCGCAACGACTCGCGTGTTACAGGTTTCTTGTCTTCTTCTTTTAGTTCTTCCCTGCGGTGTTTCGCCATTTTTCAGAATAAAATTATGGAACGATGATGTTTGCTTTTAACTCGAATAGTAAGGTATCGCTTAATACCATGTGCTGATACCCTTTTACAGAGTAGGATGTGAGCCTGTTTTTATTGTTTACTTCTGAGAAAAATAAAATAATTTTCTTTTGATTATCTAATAACGAGTTTTGCTCGGAAAATTCAGCTTCAATTTTTTTTAATTCTTGATGCTGTGTTTTAAAAAACCTTAGGGATTTTAGCTGTACGTTTTTAGTTGCTAGATAAGCTGTTACCAATAAGTTGCTGGTTGAGTCTTTATAAGTTGTTTTTGAGTATAGAGGAAGGTTACTGGCCAATTGTAAGTTTCGAATGGCGCGTAAAATTTCCAATTCGTTTGCCCACGCTAAAGAATCTTCAGGCTGCGAAACATTTACTTCGCTTGAGTCATTCATGGCAACTTCTTTTTGCAAACTGGCATTGCTTTTCATCAACAAAGCAACCTGACTCAACCATAAACTATCTAAGTCAGGCTTGATGGCGTTTGATAACCTTGGCTCGCCTCGTTGACAAGATAGGAGCAACGTTGCCAATATTACGATGAGCAAAGAATATTTGAATTCAAAAATATTTTTATGCATGAATCAATAAGTTTTCTCCTGTCATTTCTTTGGGAGTAGCCACACCCATTAGCGCTAAAATAGTGGGTGCTAAATCGCCTAGCTTGCCATCTTTCAATTTTCCTTTAAAGGTATTGTCAACCAATATGCATGGAACCAAATTGGTGGTGTGCGCTGTGTTTGGACTTCCATCTTCATTGATCATGAAATCTGCATTGCCATGATCGGCAATAATAATGGTAGCATAACCATTTGCTAAAGCTGCTTCTGTTACGGCTTGTGCACAAGCATCAACTGTTTCTACTGCTTTAACAACGGCTTCAAATACTCCTGTATGTCCAACCATGTCGGGGTTAGCAAAATTTAAGCAAATGAAGTCCGCTTCTTTCTTTTTCAATTCAGGAATAATGGCATCGCGGATATCTGCTGCGCTCATTTCTGGTTTTAAATCATAGGTAGCTACTTTAGGCGAAGGACATAAAATGCGCGACTCACCTTCAAATGCTTCTTCTCTACCTCCAGAAAAGAAAAACGTTACGTGCGGATATTTTTCTGTCTCCGCTATCCTGATTTGCTTTTTACCTGCTCTCGATAAAGTTTCACCTAGTGTATTATTTAAATTATCCTTATCAAACATCACTTTTACACCTCGAAAGGTATCATCGTAATTGGTTAGCGTTACGTAATACAAAGGCAATTTTTTCATGCCTTGCTCAGGAAAATCTTCTTGTGTTAAAGCTTGCGTAATTTGTCTACCACGGTCTGTTCTAAAATTAAAACAGATTACAATATCATTAGGCTTAATAATAGTTAGAGGTTGGTCATTCGCATCGCATACTACAATGGGTTTCACAAATTCATCTGTAACATTATTTTGGTAAGATGCTTCAAGTGCTTGTATAGGCTGTGTAGTGTGTTCGCCTTTTCCATGAATTAATAAATCGTAAGCAAGCTTAACCCGCTCCCACCTTTTATCGCGGTCCATTGCAAAATAACGGCCTACTATACTAGCTAGCTTGCCCGTAGTTTTTTGCATGTGTTGTAATAATTCTTCTAAATAAGCTTTTCCACCTTTGGGGTCGGTATCGCGACCATCTGTGAAAGCATGTACGAATACGTTGGATAATTTTTGTTCGTGAGCAAAGGTTAGTAATCCTTTTAAATGATTGATGTGTGCGTGCACGCCACCATCAGAAACCAAACCGATAAGATGAACCGTTTTATTTTCCTTTTTCGCCAAAGCAAAAGCTTCAGCCAATACTTCATTGTTCTTTAATTCATTTTCTTCCACCGCCTTGTTGATACGCACCAAATCTTGGTACACCACTCTGCCTGCACCAATGTTCATATGACCAACTTCAGAATTCCCCATTTGGCCATCGGGTAAACCTACTGCTAATCCGCTTGCCTGTAGTTTGCTATTGGCGTATTTCGCATATAATGAACTTACAAATGGTGTTTTTGCCTGGTCAATAGCCGAAACTTTTTTATTAGTGGCAATACCCCAGCCATCTAAAATCATGAGCAATACTTTCTTATTCATATTGATTCGATTGGTGCAAGGCTTAGAAAGCCTTTTGTTAAAAAAACAGGTGCAAATATAGCGGTTTTAGCCCCGTTGCGGGTGACATTTAGCAGCTTATAAAGATTAACATTTAAGTGTATCTTGTGGCACACTTTTAGCTAAACCTGCACTATGAAATCCTTGTTTTTAACTTTTATCGCGGTTTCCCTATCTTTCTCAGTGTCTTTTGCTCAACAAGACGAGCAATTAGACAACGTAAAGGCTGCCATGAAGGCAGGAAGTGCTAAGGAATTGGCTAAGTTTTTAAGCGAAAGTGTAGACCTAAATCTTGATAACAACCAAAACACGTTCAGTAAAAGTCAGGCAGAGTTTGTGCTAAGAGATTTCTTTAAAGCAAATCCGGTGGCAGACTTTACGATTTTGCACAAAGGTTCGTCTAAAAGTGGTCAACCTTACGCTATCGGTCAATATAAATCGGGGGCAGACAAATACCGGGTTTTCATGAAATTTAAGTTGGTGGCCAGCCAACAATTGATTCATGAAATTTCTTTCAGCAAAGAGTAAAATTTTTTGCTTCCAAGTTTGTCTCTAAATTCGTGCCGTGTTTCCAGCATACATCACATCTCATTTTCTACAGCAATTTGTGCGTGATGCTTTGGCCGAAGATGTAGGCGAAGGCGATCACAGTACTTTAGCAGCTATCCGACCCGAGCAAGAGAGTCGCGCACGCTTATTAGTTAAAGGCTCCGGTATTTTAGCAGGTATAGAAGTAGCTCAGTTTATTTTTAAACAAGTTGATGCCTCTTTACAAATAACATTTGAAAAGAAGGATGGGGATCTTGTTAAACAAGGAGATATCGCTTTTGTTGTTTCCGGTTCTGCCCGTTCTATTCTAACTTCTGAAAGATTAGTGCTCAATTGCATGCAACGTATGAGCGGTATTGCAAGTAAAACCGCTGAATATGTCAAACTCTTAGAAGGCACCAACACCAAAGTATTAGATACCCGTAAAACCACACCTAACTTTCGCTTGTTAGAAAAGTGGGCCGTTAAAATTGGTGGAGGCGAAAATCATCGTTTGGGACTTTTTGATTTAATCATGCTCAAAGATAACCATTGCGACATGGCAGGAGGAATTCAACAAGCAATCAATCGCACAAAAGATTATCTTCGCGAAAAAAATAAGAAACTAAAAATTGAAGTAGAAACCAGAAACCTGGAAGAAGTAAAAGAAGTGTTAGCAGCAGGCGGTGTCGACATCATCATGTTAGATAACATGGATTTGCCCACCATGCAAGAATCAGTGAAGTTGATTAACAAGCAATGCCTAACAGAAGCAAGTGGAGGCATTACAAAAGAAAGCTTACGCGATATTGCAAATTGTGGAGTTGATTTTATTTCGGTTGGGGCTTTAACGCACTCTTACCAAAGTCTGGATTTAAGTTTGAAAGCATTTTAAATTGAATTTTTGAAATCATGATTGTTAAAACAAAAAATTATAAGCTCGATAAAAAAGCATACATCAAAATGGCATTAAAAGATGTTTTGATAAAACAAGGTTGGATTGCGTTGTTAGCGGCTGTAGCCATTTGTTTAAATACTTTGTGGGCGCCAAGTATTTGGTGGTTTATTGGCGCTTTGTTTGGTTTGGCCTTATATGTCTTATTCTGGTGGATACAATTTTTTGGTGTAACTCAACTCGAACAAGGTAAAATGCTTTTCGAAAAATTCTCTTATGAAATCAGCAGCCAACAAATTGTGATGAAGTTAAATCCTCGCGAAGGCATGCCTATGAAATGGGACATGATTAAAAGCGCAAAAATTGGAAAAGATTATTTCATGTTGGTAGTAAACCGAGCACAAATTATTCACCTACCTTTTAAAATTTTTAATACAGATAACGAAAGAAAGTTTGTTGCTTCCATCCTAAAAACAAAAGGATTAGTAAAGTAATGCCTTATGACAGCCCAACAGGCCAGGCAAAAAATTTACAAGTATTGTGCTTATCAGGAACGATGCCACCAGGAAGTTGAAGAAAAACTGAGATCTTTTTACTTGCCTGACGATCAAATTGAAGAAATAATAAGTCACTTAATTCAAGAAGGTTTTTTAAATGAAGAGCGTTATGCACGTTTTTTTGTAGCCGGAAAATTCAGACTAAAAAATTGGGGCAGGTTAAAAATTCGCCACGAACTCGAACAAAAAAATGTATCTAAGCATTGCATTAAGGCTGGCCTCAGTGAAATCAATGAAGACGATTATCAACAATGCATTCAGAAACTATTAAGCAAAAAAGCCGAGCAGCTAGAAGATGATAATATTTATGTTTTGCGAGATAGGTTAGCAACATCTGTTATCGCCAAAGGTTTCGAGCCAGAGTTGGTTTGGACTTTAACTAAAAAGATGTTTCCGGATAAACGCTAAGAACGTTAAATAGCCGACAATTTATACAGATGGTAAATCTGAAATTTACCTTTTGCCGTATGTATAAACATCTATAACTTAGAAGAGAAACCAAATACCATGACTGCCCAAATTACCGCCATACATGTTTTGCAACAATTGAAAGATATCATCGAACGCCTAACAGACGAACAATTTTCACGACCAATTTTAAACCTAAGCCATTCTTCATTAGCCCAACATACAAGGCATACTCTGGAATTTTTTCAATGCCTGGAAGCGGGAATTATTTCTGGTTGTATTGATTATGATAAACGCGAACGCAATCAACAATTAGAAAACAGTCGAGGTTTAGCTATTGAAACTATTTCATTATTACAAAGAAACATCCAGCAACAAACAAGCAATAAAGAATTGCTTTTGGATATTTGTTACGGCACTGAAGATTTGTTAAATCAAACTGTTGCAACTAATTACTATCGCGAATTGATTTACAATATTGAACATGCCGTTCATCACATGGCTATTTTTAAAATTGGTTTGCGCGAAGTAGCTCCTGAATTAAACATTCCAGATGATTTTGGTGTAGCTTCATCAACTTTACGCTATCAACAATCCATCCAAGCGGCAAGCTAATGTTGTTTTTAAATAAGTGGTGGCGTAGCAATTACATGATTAAACTGCGCCACTGGGAATATTGGCCATTCGGCATTGTTCAATTGCCCGCTATCCTCTATTATTTTTGGCTTTCATTGAAAGCAAGGTCCTTTTTCTTTTTTACTGCTTCTAATCCAAGTATTGAAATGGGTGGGCTATTTGGCGAATCGAAATTCAGGATTCTTAAAAATATACCTAAGCGTTATGTAGCTCAATCCATTTTAATCCAGCGACCAATCACTGACATTGAACTTTGGCAACAAATTGAAAGTGCAGGGCTTCTATTTCCTTTAATTTTTAAACCCGACTTAGGCGAACGAGGTTATCAAGTAAAAAAAATAAACTCGAAAGAAGATGCCATTACATACTGTAAAAGTTTTCGTTTCAATTTTCTTGTTCAAGAATGGATTAATTTACCGCTAGAGTTTGGCGTATTTTACAGACGATTTCCTCAACAAGCAAAAGGAGAAGTCTTTTCTATCACTGGCAAAGAGTTTTTATCGGTTACTGGAGATGGAAAAAAAACGTTGGCGCAATTAATTCAAGAAAAAGACAGAGCCAAACTTCAATGGAAAAAACTTAAAGAACGATGGCAAGAAAAATTAGATGAAGTAGTTAACGCTGACGAAAAATTTGTACTCAACACCATCGGTAATCATTCTTTAGGCACTCTCTTTACAAATTGTAATCATTTAATTGATGAAGAGCTAAATCAAAGCTTTGATACAATTTCCAAACAAATACCAGGATTTTATTACGGCCGATTTGATTTGCGTTGTCAAACAATAGAAGATTTAAAAGCTGGTCGTGTAATGATCATGGAGTTAAATGGTTGTGGTGCAGAGCCAGCCCACATTTATCAGCCGGGATATTCCTTTTTTAAGGCTGCTTTTGAAATTGTTTCGCATTGGAAAAACATTTATGATATTGCCATACAAAATAAAAAGAATGGTATTGCTTTCTATACAAAAAAGGAAGCATTACATTATTATAGAAAATTTAAAGAGGCTGTAAATAATTAAACATGTTCTGGGTATTTTGTATTGGCTTTGCCTTCAGCTTCATAGGAACCATCCCTCCTGGAGGTATTAACCTTAGTGCTATACAATTAGGATTAGAAAATAAATTTCGTACTGCTGTTTATTTTTCGCTTTCTGCATCGCTGATGGAATATCCTTACGCGTGGATTGCTGTTGAGTTTGAAAGCTACATAGCAGCCAACACGCACATTGCCAACCAGCTTCAATGGATGGGTTCTTGTGTTATGCTAATTCTTGGTTTCTTTAATTTCTGGGAATTGAAAAAAGCGAAAGAAGCTGTTACTATCAACACGGCCAATTATGGTTTTACTAAAGGTTTAGTTTTAGCCATTCTTAATCCTTTAGCTGTTCCTTTTTGGTTAGGTGTTACTACCTATCTGAGGTCTTCTAATCTTATTGTATTATCTGACAGCTGGACTTTACATGCTTATTTATTCGGAATAATATGCGGCACTTTTTCTTTTCTTGTATTAGCTGCCAGGTTAGCCAAATGGTTAGGTGGAAGATTGCATCAACAAAAATTCATTTATTATATACCCGGCACAGTTTTAATTTTACTAGGCTTTTACGGATTGATTTTATATATAGTTGAGCGTTGATTGGTTAGCTGAACAAATCAATGTAGCCTTTGCGCCATGTATCCAAGGCATATTAGGTTGTTCATGCCCACTTGGAAAACCAAAACTAATTGGGAAATTATAATCTCTTGTGTGATGTAAAATAATCTCTTCGAATGAAAGATGAAAAGCTCGTTCGCCTTGCTTGTTGTTTGTAAAATATCCAACTAATAAACCTTTTAGGTTTTCTAATTTGCCAGCACGTTTTAAATGATTGAACATTCTATCTATTTTATACAAATGTTCATCAATCTCTTCTACAACTAAAATGCAATCCTTTGTTTCGTTTTCGGTTTTGGTAGCTAAGGCATCTATTAACAAAGTTAAATTTCCACCCATTAATTTACCTTGTGCTTCTCCTAATTTATTACTGCTGTGACTTTGCCACGTTGTTGTCTTACAATCATTTTTAAACAGTAAATCGTATAATTTTTGATTGGCTTCGGTTGCCCTTTCTTTGGACATTACAATGGGCATATTGCCATGAATGCTCAACATTCCATTCTTAAATGCTGTTGCATGTAACGCTGTGATATCACTAAAGCCGACAATCCATTTTGGATTTTGTTTGGCTAAAGTAAAATCGAGTTGATCGATAATGCGTGTTGTACCATAACCACCGCGCGCGCAAATAATGGCTTTGATGTCTGAATTGTTTAAAGCGTATTGTAAGTCAGCCAAACGCAACTCATCAGGAGCGGAGAAATAACCTGCCTCTTTGTTATACAAGTGTTGACCAAGATCTACTTTTAATCCCCAGTTTTCAAAAGTTTGGATGGCAAAAGCCATATCTTCCTCCACAATTTGACGTGCTGGTGCTAAAAGGGTTATGCGATCATTGGGTTGTAGAGAGGGAGGTTTAATCATACATTTTTTAAAGCACTAATAAACAAAAAAGCCCTTTGTAAATACAAAGAGCCTTTTAAAACTAAAATACTTTAGTACTATTTTGGTTTTGTTGTTGTTGCAGGCACAGGTGTAATTCCCATTTTTTTCAACACTAAATCTGAAATGTCATTTGCAGGGTCTCCATAAAGGATAACATCCAAACCACCGATTTGCTGATTTAGAACAAAAGTGAAGCCATTTTCTTTAGCTACTTCCTCGATGGTTTTGCCCACTTTAGCGTAAACTGGTTCCATTAATGTGTTTTGCTTTTTCTGTATTTCAGTTTGTGCATCTTCTTGAAGCTTTTGTAAGTTTGCTTGTAATTGTTCAAGTTCTCTTACTGTATTTTGTCTTACCGCATCCAACATTTTCTCAGCATTTTGTTGGTATTCTGTAAGCTTGCGCTGAAATTCAGCGCTTTTGGCTTCCAAATTCTTTTTAAGTTGATTTTGTAGGGTTGTTAATTCAGCATCTATTTGCTTGAACTCAGGCATTTGGCTGAAGATATAATCAACATCAGCGTAGCCAACCTTAGAGGCATTCTGGGTCTGGGCATTGGCTGCTACTGCAAACAATCCAAATGCGAAGATAAAAAGTACGTTTTTCATATTCATAACGGTTTCAAAATACAGAGGAAATCTTGTTTTGTGTTTCCTATTAAGTGTTAAAGTTAAAATCGTGCCAATTTGCAATTAATTTTTCACAGTATCATTAGGGTCTCCTAATCCAAGTGCTTCTAAAACAAATTCTGTGTAGTCGTAACGCGGGTCGGTGTAAATCATCACTAATTGTCCGGCTTTATCAAATACAATAGCGAGGTTATTTTGTTTAGCAACTTTATCGGCTGCGTCCCAAATTTTATCCAGTATGGGTTTTATCAGCTCTTGTTCTTTTAAGAAGTATAAGCCTTCAAAACCAAAAACTTTTTTCTGATATTCTTTCAATTCATTTTCTTTTTTCTGGATGGCCAATTCTCGTTCTCGCTTCATATCGTCTGTAAGCAAAACCTGTTCAGCTTTTAAACTAGCTACCATTCCATCAATATTTTTGCTCATTTCGCGTACTTCTGCCTCCCAAGCTTGAGACAATTGATTGATTTCATCTTCTGCTTTTTTAAACTCAGGAATTTTTTTCAGGATATAATCTGTATCGATATAGCCAAAGCGCTGTGCAAAGCTTGATGAAGCAACTAATACAAAAACGATGGTGGCTAAAATTCTCATATTATCGAATTTGTTGTCCGATGGTAAAGTGGAACTGTGAGCCTGATATATCTCTTCTGCTACCTAGTGGTACAGAATCAAATCCGTAAGCCCAGTTCAAACCAATTAAACCGAAAGCAGGCATGAAAATTCTTGCGCCAAATCCGGCAGAACGGTACATTTTAAACGGATTAAAGTCGCGATAATTGCCCCAGTTGTTTCCACCTTCAGCAAAGGTAAATCCATAAATAGTTGCAGTATTACCTGTAGTAATTGGGTAACGCATTTCTAAAACGAATTTATCGTAAACAATTCCACCTCTAACATCGCTTTGTGTATTAATGGTACCCCCAAAATCAGGAGGTGTTAACACGTTATTTTCATAGCCTCTTAAACCAACAACTTCTTGCCCCAATACGAACGAGTTGAATCCCCCTGCTAAACCATCGCCACCTACGTAGAATCTTTCGAATGGACCAATACCTGTTTTTGCTTTGTTGTAGGCACCTAAGAAACCAAAGTGTGCTCTTGCTTCTATCACTAACTTTTTCTTTTTATCTAATGGAAGATAGTAGCGAGCATCGAACATCCATTTGTGATATTCCTGGAAGCGGTTTCTCTCTTCTGCACTTATTTCATTGTAGTTTTTATTGTTGAAATAAGAGTAGGGTGGTGTAAGTGTTGCCGTTAAGGTTACTTGCGAACCACTGGCCGGATAGCGTGGATCATCAATGCTGCTTCTTGAAATTGAAGTAATTAATGAAATCGCGTACGAGCTACAAGTGGTGCAGCCTAAGCCATAATTGATGTTGCGCAATTGGAATGCTGAGAACGATAAAGTATTGTTCAAAGTGAAGTAGTTATCGGGCCACTCTAAAAATCTTCCAATCCCAACGGATACGTTATCCAATTTTAGTAAAGAATTTAAGTCGTCAAAGCTTCGGGCACCAATACCTGCTGAACGAGAGAATGATTTAGAATAGGATATAGTTAACGAGTGTGGCTTTCTACCACCTAACCACGGTTCAGTAAAGGAAAAACTGTAATTCTGAAAATTTCTACCATTGGCTTGTGCCTGTAGCGATAAGCGCTGGCCGTCACCCACTGGCAATGGTCTCCATTCTTTAATACGCGGGATGTTGCGAATTGAGAAGTTGTTAAAGGTTAAACCTAGAGTTCCCACAAACCCAAATCGTCCGCCCCAACCACCTGATAATTGGATTTGATCGTTGGATTGTTCTTCTAAAGTCCATTCAATATCAACAGTTCCGTTTGCTGGATTAGGGAGAATCTCCCGACCAATCTTTGCCGGATCGAAATAACCCAGCTGACCAAGTCTTTGCTGTGTACGAATAATATCGGAACGGCTAAATTTTTGTCCGGGTACAGTGCTTAACTCTCTTCTGATAACATGGTCAGAAGTGCGTTCGTTTCCGGAAAAAGTTACTTCATTAATGATGGCTTGTTCGCCTTCCATTATGCGCATTTCTAAATCTATGGAATCACCTTCAACAACTGTTTCATAAGGTGTAACGCGGAAGAACAAATATCCATCATCCATGTAAAGGCCACTGATATCCATGCCTGTTTTTTGATCGAAAGATATTTTTCGATCGATAAGTTCTCTATCGTAAACATCGCCTTTTTTAATTCCTAAAATAGTGTTGAGTGTTTGCACGGTATGAATGTAATTGCCTTTCCAGGTAACATTTCTGATATGGTATTTCGGACCTTCGTATAATTTGATGTTAACATCAACTGTTCTTTTGTTGTGTGCATACACAGTATCCGTTAGGATTTCAGCATCGCGATAACCTTTAGAATTGTAGAAAGAAATCAACTTGCGTTTATCTTCCTCGTAATCTGTTTTGATAAATTTTGAAGACGAGAATAAATTGAGCTTAACGTTATCATTCAAAAACTTTTTCACATCGCGCCAGGAAGCGCTATCTCCTGTTTTCCAAAATGGCCTATTTATCAAGCCTTTTGCTATTGCTCTGTGTAGAGTAAAGCGAGGATGTTCTTTTGTTGATTTGAGTTTCTTCTCTAGCTTGCCTTCGTAAAAATCATCATTACCTGCAAAATTTACTCTGTTGATTTTTACTTTAGAATACGGCTTTACATCGATGTTAAGTTTTATTCCATCTCTTATCAGCGTATCTTTTTGTTGAATGATTTTTACTTCTGCATTTAGGAAGCCTTTTTTAACAAAATGTTTTTTTACTGCATTTTCGGTATTGCGGATTAAGGCATCGTTTACAATTTTACCTCGAATCAAGTTTAAATCTTCCTTCAAGGCAGTCTCTTGTCCTTTAGATATACCAGAAAACTTAAATGATGTTAGTCTGGGTCTTTCTGCTAAAACAATAATCAGGTAAACGTTTGATCCTTCAATGCGATCAACGTTAATGGTTACATCTCCTACCAATCCATGATTCCAAAGTTTACGAATGGCTCCTGAAATGGCATCTCCCGGGATCTTTATTTTATCACCAACTTTTAAGCCTGTAAGGGCAATCATCGAATTTTTATCTAGCACATTTAAGCCACTTACGTCTAAGCCAGCAATAATAAATTCGCCAGGGTTAGCGTAGTTCAGGTTTTGATCAATCGCGCTGTTCGTAGCTCTTTCTCTACTGCGTCTGAATTGTGCATCTGCACTTACAGCAATTATTAATGCAAAAAATAGTAGTGCAAGTTTTTTCATGTTCCAACCGGATTCAATTGCTCACTGGTTTTACCAAATCTTCTTTCGCGTTGTTGAAAAGCCCAAACCGCTTCGAATAGGTTTTCTTTTCGAAAATCGGGCCACAACGTTGGTGTTATATATAATTCTGAATATGCGATTTGCCAAAGTAAAAAGTTGCTTATTCTTAATTCTCCACTTGTTCTTATCAGCAATTCAGGATCAGGGATGTTTTTAGTCTCTAAATAGTTTTCTATCAGTTTCTCATTTATTTCTGAAGGAAGAAGTTTTCCTGATTTCACATCGGTTGCTATGTTTTTCAAGGCATTGGTAATTTCCCATCTGCCAGAGTAGCTAAGTGCCAAAATAAGTGTTAACCCATCATTATGGCTGGTGTGATCAATTGCCCATTGCAGATTTTGTTGACAATCTATCGGCAAATGGCTGGTATCTCCTATAGTTTTAAGTTTTACCTGATTATCCATCAGGGTTTTGATTTCTTTTTTGAGTGTATTTACCAGTAGCTCCATCAAGCCATCAACTTCATCTTTTGGTCTGGCCCAATTCTCAGTTGAGAATGCATATAAAGTGAGGTATTTTACACCAAGTTCACCACAGGCTTCTGTTACATCTTTAACAGACTGAACAGCATTTCGATGCCCGAAAATGCGTAACGCACCTTTCTTTTTCGCCCATCGCCCATTGCCATCCATGATAACAGCAATGTGCTGAGGTACTTTATCGGTTACAATATGTTCTCTGTATGAAGCCACAAGTTGGCAAAAATAAGGATTTAATGTTTTGGGAGGTAATTTATTAGGTTGTTTCCTTATTTGTATGGGCTGCCCGGGCAAGGAATTGTATAAAATGTTCTGGTTAGGGTAATGCCTGTGAAAAAGTAGTTATCGTAATCATTAGGATTACCAAAACGATAAGGTGTTTTAGATTGGTTACTGGCTTCAGAGGTATTATCTAAATAATCGAAAAAGGTCTTGCGCATGCCAAAATCTAAACCGATGTACCACAGCGGATTGATTACATATTTTACTCCCATTCCTAATTGAACTGAAGGCTGGATATTGCTGTATTCGCTGGTTTTATCGGGTACCCCGGCCATGCCAAAAAGGGCGAGGCCTCCGGATACATATGGCGTAAAACGGAGTGGTCGTTTAGCGTTTCTCCAATCGAGAAAATGATACTCCCCTCCGACTAATGCTTCATATAAAAATATATTGAAAGAAGCATTTCTTACTTTGGCTAAAGCATCTTTCGATCTGCTGTCAGTAGCACCAATTCTTCCTGCGGTTAAGGAAGCTTTAAAGCTGAATGCTCGGCCTCTGTTTGATCGATAAATTACTGTTCCCGCTGGTTTGTACTCTAAAATATCATAGGTTTTAGATAAGTCACCCGTGTAATTCCACGCACCAATGCCAAAACCTATTTCTGCATTTTGACTAAAACCAGAAAGGAAAAAGAAATAAACTGTAACAAAAGTTAAAAATCTCATCATCTAAACTTGGCCCTATGGAAGGTCTTACCAAGTATATACGTTAGACGGATGGTTGTAATTGTGTAAGTGTCGCGGTCATTTTTATTCCCGCGTTTATTATCAGGATGTTCATGCCCATAACCTGCATAGACTATTGTTCCATCAGATAAGGTGAAGGTTTTGGAAGCGATGGCAGCAACTGCTTCAGAGGCCGTTGGATTTACCTCATTTGAACGGTAAGAGAAGGCACGCGCTTCCGGTGAGAGAAGGGTTAAATCCACGTAATTTCTAGATACATCATCTATATAATCTGTAAATAAGTAGCGAAAACCGAACTCACCTGAAATATCCATCACTTCATTAATGCGGAAACGGGCACCGATACCGAATGGAATGGCAAATTGAATTCTGTTGTAAGGTTTGATACCTGCATTTGCTGCATCCGAAGGAAGGTTTGCAAATTGTCCTTCAGTTCCTAATGGTTGTAAGTCTACCCATTTTCCATCGACTCCTTTTGCTTGTGGATTATGGTGGAAAACAGCTAAACCTAAAAATGCGTAAGGTGTCCATTTTACTCGGCTAATGTATGTTCCTTGATTCGGAAACAAATCGAAAGTTCCTACAACGGCTAACTCTTTTACTCTGTTTCTAAAACTCAGGTTTCTTACAAACCTGTAGGCATTGTCTCCGGATGGGTCGGCCGATTCAGCATCTGAACCTGCTAACGTACCATATGTAAAAGAACCCGTTAGCTGGTAAAAAGGACCAAAGCGATGAGTATAAGAAAATCCTATGGCTGGTCTTGTAAAAGCAATGTCTGTGCTCGCTTTACGTGGAAGGGGAGCGATATCGCCATAATAATTCATGGCATTTAAGCTTATCCCTACTGCGTTGTATTTTTTATTTGGGTCAAAACCACGTTTTTTCCCTTTGTAGTGGGAGATGCTTCTGTTGTTCTTTTTTATCTTTTTGCGACTCATTTGAGCCGATGCTTCGTGCCCTACACAGAGCAAACTGATTATGAAGATTAAAAAGGTAAACTTGCGCATAAGATTAAAGTTTCACTTGACCTAAGAACACAAAAATAATAAAAAATTAGTTTCTTATGTCAAAACCCCAATTAAGCTTTTGTCTTAGTGTTTTGAAATAATGTTGCCCTTCGAGTTGAATCAGCCTTGCTTTAAAGTTTTCTTTCATAATTGTTATTTCAAGATTTAGATCCCCAGTTGCAACTCTGCTATCAAGGGTAATAAGATATTGTTTGCTTCTACCTTCAACTTCTAATTTGATTATTGACTGATCGGGCACTATAATGGGTCTTGTTGTAAGGTTGTGAGGACTTACAGGTGTTAGGACAAAACTCCCGGATCGTGGAAAAACCAATGGACCTCCGCAGCTTAAATTATAACCTGTGCTGCCAGTTGGTGTTGATACAATTAAGCCATCTGCCCAATATGAGTTTAGAAATGCTCCATCAATGTAAGCATGGACTGTAATCATGGCGGCTGAGTCCTTTTTCATGATGGTTAGATCATTTAAGGCAAAGTTGGTTTGCCCAAATAAATCTCGATTTGTTTCTAAACGAAGCATTGCTCTTTCATCTATCTGATAGGCACCTTCAAATAGTTTTTGAATGGCTAGTGTTATTTCTTCTTGGTTAATCGTTGCCAGAAATCCTAATCTGCCAAGGTTTATTCCAAGCACAGGTACCATAAATTGACCAACATAGTTAACTGTTTCTAGCAGAGTTCCGTCTCCACCTAAGCTTAACATAAATGTCAAGTCGCGAAGGTTATCGCCTGGCTTAAAAGTATCGAATTTACTTTTAATGCCTTCCTTTTTGCATTGCAAACCTAGTGCTTCAGATAATACAGGTTGTGCCTGGCTTTCATGAATAAGCTCAAGCACACGCTCTACAATAGGCATTTTTTTCGTACTTATTTCTTTGCCATGTACTCCTACGCGCATAGTCGATATAGGTTGAAATATAAAAGTACGAATTGTTTACGTACGGAAAATAGTTTAAATATCGAGATAGCGTAAAAGCATATCTAATCTTTCTTTTTGCGGTGGCGCTTGTTTGCTTTCTTGGTATCTGCCAATAACGCGGTATCCAAATCGTTCTAACGTTGCTACTATACGCGATAAGTCTTCTTGATTGAGTTTGAGCGTTAATCTGATTTTTGAATTATCGAGCGGGTCTTCATTTATTAAACTGCTTAATACTTTGGCATTGTTTTCTTCTATTAATCTGCTAATGGTTGCCAAAGAGTAATCGATAAAACTCATTGATAAAACCAAAACACTTCCGGGCATTTGCACAGCAGCAGCTTGGGCAAAAGATGCTAAAGTATCCTGAACAGTTATAACGCCAGCATAAGAATCATCCTCATTCAAAACTGCTATCATTTGTATTTTATTGTCTGTCGCTGTTTTCAGGATGTCGTAAAAATGTGTATCATTTTTTACAAAACTGTTTTGACCTGTTAGTTGGAAGTCTTTAACTTCTTTATCAATTTCATTTGCTTCTAGGATGATTTCTTCTGAAATAAACCCAAGCAATTTATTTTCTTCGATTACGGGTAGGTGAGCACAGCGAAATTCTTCCATCCATACAATTGCTTTGTGAGCATCGTCTGTTCCTTTTAAAGGTGGAATCATGTAATTAATAAGTTCTTTCGCCAGCATGATTTCTTTTATCTATTAACAAGAAAATCTTCTACGAGTTCATTAAATTTTTCGGGATGTTCCATCATAGGTGCGTGGCAACATTTGTCAATAAAACGCAAGGTAGAATTTGGTATCAATCGATTGAATTCATGTGCCACCATTGGAGGTGTTATAGTATCATTCAGTCCCCACACTAAAAAGGTAGGAATTTTAATGTTTGGGATATCGTTAGCCATGTTATGTCGCTGAGCAGATTTAGCGATGGCAACAATACGCATGCATTTTGGGATGGAATTGGTTGTTTCAAAAACTTCGTCAACCAGTTCTTTTGTGGCTACTGCGGGATCATAAAAAGTGTAGGCTACACGTTCGCGGATATAATCATAATTGCCTCTTTTTGGATAAGAGCCACCCATTGAATCTTCAAATAAACCTGAGCTTCCTGTTAAGATTAGCTTTTTTACTTTATCGGGATTTTTAAGTGTATAAGCTAAGGCTACGTGTCCGCCTAAACTGTTTCCCATGATGGTTAGTTCTTTTAAACCCATGGTTTGAACAAAGTCTTCAACAAATTTTCTGAGTCCGTCAATACCTGCTTCTTTAATTGGCATTTCGTAAATGGGAAGCATAGGAATTACTACCCTGAAATTTTGGGAAAAACGATTGGTAACGCCTTCCCAGTTGCTGAGGGCGCCAAATAAACCATGAAGCAAAAGAATGACGGATCCTTTGCCTTCATCTACATATTTAAATTCTCCTTGTTGTTTTACAACCAGTGCCATGCTAGTATTTAAAGTTATAAGTAAGTAAAATTTTAGAATTGATGGGACTAAATTTTCAGTTTTTAATTCCTGATCTAAAAAACATCTTTAAACATGGGAATAAATTCTGATATCCAATTTGTGATGTTTGGTGCTAATTCGGCAATCTTTGGGTATAACCAAGCATCGTTTGTCCAATGTTCGGGCATTTGAACTTGAAGTGAGTGAACAATCCATAACACAACACTTAACATAAAAGCTGTTCTGAAAATTCCAAGCAGTGCTCCTGCAGATTGATCCACGCGTCCTAAAAATGATTTATCTATTTTGGCTTTTATAGCTCGGCCTAATAAAGTAACAAGAATAACCACGCAAATAAATACTACACCAAAGGCCACATACGGTAAAACACTTTCATCAATATTCATTTTTTGCTCAAGCAAAATCATGGCCTGCCCCATTAGTTTAAAGCCACCCAAAACACCTAACAATATGGCTATGAGAGACACAACTTCCATTAAAAAGCCTTCTTTGTAGCCAAAGAAGCCGCCAATGATGAGCAAAACTATTAAGGCTATATCTATGTAACTCAAGACAACAATTTTTTAACAAGTTCTGAAATCAATTTACCATCTGCTTTGCCAGCTAATTGTTTGGTAGCCACACCCATTACCTTTCCCATTTCTGCTGGCGATTTGGCGCCAACTGATTCAATAATTTTCTTTAGTTCTTGCGTAATTTCTTCTTCGGTTAATTGTTTAGGCAAGTAGCGGTTAATTACTTCTAATTGATTCAATTCTTTTTCAGCCAAATCAGGGCGATTTTGTTGATTAAAAATATCTGCAGATTCTTTTCTTTGTTTAGCAGCTTTGGTTAAAAGTTTCATTTCAGTTTCAGCTGCTACATCGCCAGAGCCACCTTTCTCGGTTTCGGCTAACAAGATTAATGATTTAATGCTGCGCAAAGCTTCTAATTCTTCCTTATTTTTTGCCAACATGGCCTTTTTTATGTCCTGATCGATTTGCAGTTTTAAGCTCATAAGTTTTTATTTAATTTTTTTTGGAACGAACATCAAACCAAACTGTTTTAGAGTTGTGATTAGATTCAGTGTCAATATTAATAAATTCGCCACACTTAGAAATGCACGAGGTGGCAACAATCCTGATGTTGTAGAAGCAGCCATTAACTGCGAGCGATTTGGTGCCCAAGGAATTACAGTGCATCCTCGGCCAGACGAGCGACACATTCGGTATGATGATGTGTTAAAGCTAAAAGATGTTGTTCAAACAGAATTTAACATCGAAGGCTATCCTGATGATCGTTACCTAAAAATGATTGATTTAGTAAAACCTGCACAAGCTACTTTAGTGCCTGATGGTCCGGATGTGATTACTTCTAATGCTGGGTGGGATACCATCCAACATAAAAACTTTCTCCAGGAAATTGTTGCTACCTTAAAAAAATCCGGTGCTCGTGTTTCCATTTTCATTGATCCTTCACCACAAATGGCCGAAGGTGCAGCCGCAGTAGGTGCAGATAGCGTTGAATTGTATACTGAACCGTATGCCCGAGAATTTAAACTCAACAAAGAAATAGCAATTAAACCTTATATCGAAACAGCGTTAACTGCACATCGGCTAGGGTTAGGCATTAATGCCGGGCATGATTTAAGTTTAGAAAACCTGCAATACTTCGCGCAAAATATTCCGCATTTAGATGAGGTAAGCATTGGCCATGCTGTTGTATGCGATGCGCTTTATCTTGGATTAGAAAATACCATTCAGCTCTATTTAAGACAGTTGAAAGTATAAGGCTTTTTGTAACTTTATCGGCATAATAAAGTTTGCCATGAGTTTACATAAAAGATTCAGCGATGAAGATTTGAAAAGAATTAAAACCGCTGTTCAACAAGCCGAAAGTAAAATTTCTGGTGAGATTGTTCCTTTCATTGTTGAGAAAAGTGATGCGTACACAATCGCTTCGTATCGTGCGGCAGTATTAAGTGCAGCCGTTTTCTTTCTTTCCATCATTTTTATAGATAGATACCTTCCTGAATATGCTGTTTATGATCCCATTTTTATTTTCCTGCTAGTTTTAGCAGGAGGCATCCTTGGAGCCTGGTTAACTGCTAAAGCCGGTGCCTTGCAAAGAATTTTTATCAGTCAGGAACATTTCGACAGAGTTACAAAACAAAAAGCCGAAGCAGCCTTCTTGCAAGAAGAAGTTTTTAATACAAAACAACGTACCGGTATATTAATCTTCATCTCTTTTTTTGAGCACGAAGTAATTGTTATGGCTGATAAAGGAATCAGCAAAGTAGTGGAACAAAAAGAATGGGATAGTATGGTGAAAGCCCTAATCGATAAAATAAAAGCTGGCGATACCATTGGCGGACTAGAGACATGTATTGCTCGCTGCGGACAAATTTTATTAGAGAAAGAATTTACCATTACTGCCGATGATACCAACGAATTAAAAGATGACTTGCGAATTCAATAATTTTATGATGGCTTCTTTACAAAAACATTTATATCAATTTTTCTTTCTTCTCATTCTTTTTATGTCGGGTTTTGCTTTTGCACAAACACAACCTGCCATACCCGAATTGTGGGGCATGCGTGTGCATGACGAAGCCAAGGTTTTAAGCACTGAGTTTATTAGTCAGCTCGAAAATCAACTTAAAACTTTTGAAGATTCTACAACCAATCAAGTTGCTGTTTTAGTTATTCAAACTTTAGATGGATATCCTTTAGAATCCTTTGGTCTTGAAGTTGCTGATAAGTGGAAATTAGGAACTGAAAAAAATGATAATGGAGTTTTATTGCTTATTGTCATTCAAGATAGAAAAATGAGAATAGAAGTTGGGCAAGGGTTAGAGGGTGTTTTAACAGATGCTGCTACTAGTCGCATTATCCGAAATGAAATTGCACCTGCTTTTAGAAGACAGGATTATGAAGGAGGCATACAAGCCGGTATTGATGCCATTATTCGAACGAGTAAAGGCGAATTTCAATCAGAGGATAGTGTAAGCACTGAAGCTACTGAATTGACATTACAAGAAAAACTGATGATTGGTGCGTTTATTTTTGGCATCCTTGGGCTGTTTTCTTTTTTCGCATTATTTACTCCAGGTTGTGCTGGTTGGGGTTTGTATGCTTTTCTTATCCCGTTTTATGCTGTTTTCCCAATGGTTGTTTTAGGAGCTACTGGAGGTGTTTTGGCTCTGGCTATCTACGCTTTAGGTATGCCTATCTTAAAAATGATTTTGCCAAAAACGGAATGGGGTAAAAAGATTGCTGAAAAGCTAAAGAATAGTGGCAACAGTGGTGGCCGCGGTGGTGGTTGGTCTTCAGGAGGAGGTTGGTTTATTGGTGGTGGGGGTAATGGCGGAGGATGGTCTTCCGGTGGAGGTGGTTTTTCCGGAGGTGGAGGAAGCTTTGGTGGCGGAGGAAGCAGTGGTTCATGGTAGGCTTCATGCAACCTTGATGATATTTTTTGCGTCAAACAAAAAATCAATCATCCAACTATGAAAAACTCCATTACATTTCTGCTCTTATTATTTTCTGTTAGCATCGCTTTTGCTCAAGATCAAGATTTTCATCTCGATCAAGAATATGCAATCGCCAAAAATGGAACCATTGATTTGCGTTCATCCGATGCAAAGGTGTTCATAACCGGAACAGACCGCTCAGCTTTGGCTCGTGTTAAAATTGATAGAACAGTTACAGCTAAAGGTTGGTACTCATCTAAAGGCGAGTTTAAAGTATTAGTGGAAGCTGAAAATGGAAACTTATCCATTCGCGAAAATCAAAATCAAGTGCAAATTGGTATCATCGGATATTACAACGAAGATTATAAGATTGTAATTGAAGCACCCATTGGGGTTTGTTTGCAAATCAAAGGAGATGATGGAGATTATTGGATTAAAAATATCGATGGTACTATCAGCTTAGATATTGATGATGGCGATGCAGAGTTAACCAATTGCAATGGAAATAAATTTAATTTCAATCTAGATGATGGTGATTTAAAAATGAGTGGAGGAAAAGGAAGTTTATCAGTAGATGCCAACGATGCTGATCTTACTTTTGAAAACGCTTCTTTCTCTTCTATTGATGCAGATGTGGATGATGGAAAACTAATCATTCAAAGTTCACTTTCTGATAATGGCAATTATGCTATTCGTTCACAGGATGGTTTAGTTGTTTTTGATGTGCTCTCAGGTAGCGGACAATTTAGCATTCGCCATGATGATGCCCGCATCAGTGCAGAAGGCAATTTCAGCAGTAAACAAGAAAGCGAACATTTTACTGAACTCGCTTTAGGAAATGGCACAGCAAAAGTTAACATCCGTGCTGATGATGCCAGTGTTCGGCTGCGTTCGCAACGCAAAAATTAGAATGTCAAAAGCTGTCGCAAGGCTGTGACTCGTCCTGAAAAAAGTTTACACAATTTGGTTAAGAGTCCTGAAACAAATTTACATTTTTTAGTTAGTCCTGAAAGAGCTTTACATTTGTTAACCGGGTCAAGCGGAAGCGAGCAATGCTGAGGAGCAACTTGCCAGGAATACACCCGGTCAGACACTGCTTTTTTCATTCCAACTGTCTAAAATATTTTTTCAGGAAAAACATAGTTTCTACCTTCGCGACCTATGTTAAAACACATCGCGATAGCTGGAAATATTGGTTCAGGAAAAACAACCTTAGCTGGCAAATTAGGAAAACATTATGGTTGGCAAGTTTTGTACGAATCTGTAGATAATAATCCTTACTTGCGCGATTTTTATGAAGACATGAAACGCTGGGCTTTTCATCTTCAAATTTATTTTCTGAATAGCCGATTCAAACAAGTAAATGATATTCAACAAGCAGCGAAACCGACTGTGCAAGACCGGACCATTTACGAAGATGCCTACATCTTTGCTGCCAATCTTTACAAAAGTGGACACATCAACGAGCGCGATTACCAAAGCTACCTTGATATTTTTCACTCGATGGTTAAGTTCATCAAAGCACCCGATTTATTGATTTATTTAAAAGCAGACATCCCTAAATTAGTTGAGCAAATTCAAAAACGAGGCAGAGATTATGAGAATGCCATAAGATTGGATTACCTTAAAAATCTAAATGAACACTACGAAAGTTGGATCGCTCAATACAAAGCCGGAAAATTATTAGTAATTGATGTTAATCCTTTAGACTTTGTCAATAACACAGAAGATTTTTCCTTAATCGTTAATAAAATCGATCTCGAAGTGAATAGTTTGTTTGGCTAAACCTTGTGCTGGCTTCGCTGTTTAGCAAGCATGAAAAAGGCTTTTCTTGTTTTTCCTCATCAATTGTATCGCGAAGCTACTTACGCTAAAAACGATGTTGTTTTCATAGTAGAAGATCCGCTTTATTTTACTGAACAAACTTTTCATGTTCAGAAATTGGTTTTACACAGAGCTTCTATGAAGTTTTACACTGATTATTTAAAATCGCAAGGCGTAAAAGTAAATTATCTCGAAGCTAAAGAAATGGAAAGCTCAAAAAAGTTTTTCAAACAAGTAGCCAAGCAATTTCAATTCATTCAATATTTTGATACGGCAGATTATTTATTAGAGAGAAGAATTAAAAGATACGGAACTGAAAATAATCTTTCGATACAAAAACTTCCTAGTCCGAATTTCTTTTTGCAACAAGATGAGTTTATTCAACAACTCGATAAAGGCAAAAAATTATTCATGGCTTCTTTCTATCAAAAGCAAAGAAAAAAGTTTAAAGTATTAGTAGAAAAAGATTTAAGTCCTGTTGGTGGGCAGTGGAGTTTTGATGGTGACAACAGAAAGAAACTACCTAAAAATGTTATTCCTCCGCCCATCAAAATAACCAAAGCAAATGAATATGTAACGGAGGCTATACAATACATAAGCAAATTTAAAAACACAACAGGCCAAGCGGATGGTTTTAACTATCCTGTAACATTCGATGATGCAGATCAACACTTTGATGATTTTTTAAAACATCGTTTCAATTTATTCGGAGATTATGAAGATGCCATCAGCAAATCGAGCGAACATGTATACCATGCAGTCATTACACCTGCTTTAAACATAGGCTTAATCAGTCCGAAACAAATTGTAAAAAGCATTTTAAAAACGGCTGAAAAAAATAAAATCGGATTAAACAATACAGAAGGATTTGTGCGACAAGTGTTAGGTTGGCGCGAATTCATGCGCGGTGTATACCAGGAGATTGGCGTAACGCAACGCACAAATAATCATTTCAACTTTACCAGAAAAATTCCTTATTCTTTTTGGAATGGTACTACCGACATTGAACCAATCAACCATGTTATAAAAAAAGTAAATCGATTGGGTTATTGCCACCACATCGAACGCCTGATGGTGTTAGGAAATTTTATGTTGCTGTGCGAGTTTGATCCTGATGAAGTGTATCGTTGGTTCATGGAAATGTTTGTTGATGCCTATGATTGGGTGATGGTACCGAATGTGTACGGCATGAGTCAATATGCAGATGGAGGCTTAATGACAACCAAACCCTATGTTTCAGGTTCGAATTATATTTTAAAAATGAGTGATTTTACAAAAGGTGAGTGGTGCGAAACTTGGGACGCTTTGTATTGGAGATTTTTATATGTGAATCGCGAAGCTTTTATAAAAAACCCGCGCATGAGCATGATGATTAATTTGGTAAACAAAATGGATAAGAAAAAATTGAGTAATTATTTGATAAAAGCTGATAGCTTTTTACAAACTTTGAAGTAAAACTTAAGAAAGAAAATAAACTTTACTTCATCATTTTATCAAACAAAAGTTGCTGGCCCAGAATGGTTTCATCATTAATTTCCTTATTGGTTCTTACATAAATCCATTCTGCACTTAGTTGAGCGTTATTTACAGAAACTTTTAAAAATCCGTGGTCGCGGGCGTTTCCATACACAATATGAGGATTTTGCTTCATCAATTGTTTTTCTTTAAGCAGAACAATGCTATCGCTTTCATATTCATTCCAATTAGAAGAAGAAATACTGGTTGTACCTAATTCCATCGCAATTGTTTTTTTCTTATCATCTTTAATTTCAATCGCCCAACTAGCATGCGTATCTCCTGTGACAAAAAAAGTGTTAGGAATCGGTGTTTGTGCAATAAAATCCCTTAGCTCTTTTTGCTCTAACGGATAGCCATCCCAACTATCTAAATTTTTTGGTGCCTTCGGAAATACTTCAGCTTGATTAATCTCGGCAAAGATTACTTGATTACCGATTATCTTCCACACGGCTTTGCTATTGGCTAAATTTTGCTTCAACCAACTTAATTGTTCTTTACCTAACATCGTTTGTGTTGTTGCCAATAAAATAGGATCTTTTAAACTATCAGCCGGTTTGGTTCTTCCTTCCAATCTTTCATCAAGCATGTATAAGTCTACTAAATTACCAAAGCGAAAGGCGCGATAATGTTGCTTGCTTTCTCGGATTGGCAACCATTCATAATAGGCTTTGATGGCTGCATTTTTTCTTTCTTCAAAATCACCTTCTTCACTCTGGTGATTTTGTGCACCGGCCTTATATACATTATTTGCTACTTCGTGATCATCCCAAATGCAAATAAAAGGATGCATTTTTCTAGCTTCTTGTAAACCTTTATCAAGATGATATTGCGCATAACGCGTGCGGTAATCTTGCAGGGAAACAATTTCTCGCTCAGGTATATGTTTTCTATTCAGTGTTGTATCGCCATAACCACCTTTTTGATATTCATAGATGTAATCACCTAAATGAATAACTGCATCAACTGGTTGTTTAGCAATGGCAGCGTAGGCATTAAAATGACCGAACTCCCAATTGCTGCAACTTACAACCGCAAACTGAACAGTTTGAGGTTCCGTTACAGAAAGTGTTTTGGTTCTACCGATTACAGAATATTTTTCAAAGGCTTTAAAACGATAATAATAAACTTGGTCGGGCTTTAATCCGCTCACATCAATTTTTACTGTGTAATCTTTGTGTGGTCCTGTACTGGTGGTGTCGCTTGTATAAATAGATTGAAAGTTGGCATCTGTGGCTACTTCCCATGTTACATCGATTTTAGTTAATTGTTTTTCTGGTGTTACGCGCGTCCAGATAATTACGCGATCAGCCAAAGGGTCGCCAGAGGCAACACCATGATAAAAAGGACCCAATTGGGCATCATACAAAATTTGAGTTGGCTCGGATAAGGCTGTAAAATCTTGCCTTTTGCTGCAGGCAACAAGTATCAAAATAGAGAATATGCAAAGTTGTATACCATTTTTCATACGGGCGAAACTAGCAGGTTTTGGTATTTTATTGGTTAAATCTGAAAGAAGATGCTGTGAAATTTTGCAAAAGGTTGGTTTTACCTTTTAACAACACTTTTACCTTGAGATTAAAAATTGAATAAATGCCTAATTTTCAATAAATTGCATTACTCTGGCACGATTTGGGTTCACTTTGTGTTAACAGATAATACACTAACAATTTTAATCATGGGAAGACCTCCTATTCTACCTAAAAAGAAAAAAGACGGATTTTATCTCGAAATAAGAAATAAAGGCGCAAAAACGGGTACCATCATCATTCGTGATACTGAAGAAGCGATGATGCAAGCGGTAAGACAATATCAGGCAACAAAAGATATCGTTATCCTAGGCGAGCATAGAAACGGAAAAAAAGTAGAGGCCCCTGCTAAAAAAGCAAAAGTTAAAGCTTCTTAATATTTTATTCGCAATAAGCAGTAACAGCTTGCTCAACTTGTAGGTGAGCGTTGGTTAGTGTTGCGAGTTTTAAAATAACCCTATCCACTACTGTATCAGGGCATGAGGCGCCACTAGTTACAATTATTTTCAGCTTATCTTTAGCTGGTAAGAAATTTTTTGTGCAAATGCGTTTTTTTGCTGGATAATCGAAATGAAAAATTTCGCTTGAAGAAATCATTTCCTTTTCTCCATTAATGAAGTAGGTAGGGAATTTTTCTTCCAGCAATTCTACCAAATGAGAGGTGTTGGAACTATTATAACCTCCTACAACAAAAGCAACATCTGCTTCTGTTTTTAATAGTTCGTAGGTTGCATCCTGATTATCATTGGTCGCATAACATAAAGTATCGCGAGTATCAGCAAAATGTTCTTTGATGTTTTCAACACCATATTGTTCCATCACGGTTTGCCTGATAAAATCCGCAATGGCTTGCGTTTCAGTAGCCAGCATGGTGGTTTGGTTGACCACACCCACCCGATTTAAATCTTTGTCGATAGAAAATCCTATGCTAAATCGATTCGCAAATTCTTGCTCAAATGCCGCCTGATTTTTTTCCTTTTTAATGTAAAGAGCCAGAGCCTTGGCCTCCTCCATATTTCTAATCACTATTGATTGCGCATTTGCTTTTGCATGAGAAAACGTTGCTCGCGTTTCTTCATGAGTTGGCTTACCGTGAATGATTACAGTGTGATGCTCTTTGCCTAACTTCTCTGCTCGATTCCAAACTTTTTCTACAAAAGGACAAGTTGTGTTGTATTGCTGAATCTCAACTCCTTTATCCAACAATAAATTTTCTATTTCGATAGTAGTTCCAAAGGCCGGGATGATCACAACATCATCTGCTTTAATTTCATCCCAAGGAATTAATTGTTTGCCATCCGTATCCATGATAAATGAGATGCCTCTGTCTTGTAAATCCGCATTCACTTCCGGATTGTGAATCATTTGACTAAGTAAGAAAACACGTTTGTTTTGATTTTCTTCTAAAGCTTTATAACTGATTTCAATCGCATTTTCTACACCATAACAAAAACCAAAGTGGCGAGCTAAAATAAATTCAACATTACCTAAATCAAGTATGGATGGAGAAAAATCTTGCTTGCGCAGATCTTTCACTCGTCTGTGTTCTTTTAATCTTCCGGTAATAGAAGATTTATACTGCGGAGGAATATTAAACTTTTTGATAACCTTAGAATTTCTTTCAAAAATAAACAGAAAATCATCAGCTAAGTTTATTCTTGTTTTGATAAAATCAGAATTGAAGATTCTTTTTAATGTTATTCCTTTCTAATCGCATCTACCGGATCGAGCTTGGCAGCGCGCATAGCGGGGTAAGTTCCAAAGATGATGCCGACCAATAAAGCAACAACAGAAATGATGATGAGTGTGTTCGCTGTAAAAGCTGCTTCGAATGGCATTTCAGTTAAAGAACGAATGATGGGTATAAAAAGCATCGTACCGGCTACGCCTAAGATTAAACCCATTGTACAACCAAACGCAGAAATGGCCACTGACTCCGATAAAAATTGAAATAAGATGGCAGATTTGTTTGCACCCATTGCTTTTCTGATTCCGATTTCTGCTGTGCGTTCTGTAACCGAAATGAGTAATACATTCATTACGCCAATACCGCCCACTAAAACTGAAATGCCCACAATCAAACCCATGATGATTCTGAATAATAAAAATCCTTTAGTAGCTTGTTCAACTCGCATCTCGTTGCTTTGAACTGCGAAATATTTTTCAGCATCGTAAAAATTAGTTTTCAGCCAAGTTGTAATTTCTGCTTTCAACAAGGCAACATCTTCTACATTTTGGGCATCTACAACATACATCGGAGGATTCGCCAGAAGCTCTTCATCTGTAAAACTGGTAATGGAAGTTACCGCTATCGGCATTTTACTTTTACCTTGTTTCCAAATGCCTGCAATAACATATAGTTTACCGTTAATGCTTAAGGTATCAGCTGTAACATTCTTCTTTTTTGGATTCAGTTGAGAAACCAATTCTTCATTGCACCAAAGGGGTCGCATGGTTTTGTTCTCTTGTTCTTCCATGTTTCTACCATACAATAAAGTATCTTTTGTCGTTGCTGACGGATTGCTGACAATTAAGCGAAAGGCAATTGTGCTGGTATCTTTTTTAATGGAAACATTCTGTTCTACATTCCAATAGGTGTTGGAGGGTTTGCTCCATGTTTTCTTACTCAGTTTTTCAGGTGTTAAAATTTTAATCGTATCCAGTTTAATGCGCACTTGATTGATGGTTTGGTGAGTTTTAGAATTTACCGCAATGGCTTTAATGGAGGTGGTTTCTTCAATTTGTCTTTTAGCAAAATTTTCCATGCCATCTATTAAAGATAAAATGGCCACAAGAGAAGCTACACCAATCACGATACCTAAGACGGATAAAAGCGTATGAAAAAAATTTGCGCGTATGTTTACAATCGCCTGAGAAAAGGAAGTGATAAAAGTTTTAAGCATCTGCACTTGTTTACTGTATTAAGTCGATGCAATGAATTAAATGTTACAAATTAGTTGGCTGCTTTTATCATGTCGGCTGCTTTTTCTGCTATCATAATCACTGGAGCGTTAGTATTTCCGCTGGAGATGACTGGCATAACGGATGCATCTACCACGCGTAAATTCTCTGTTCCATATACTTTTAACTCTGCGTCTACAACAGCCATTTCATCATTTCCCATTTTACACGTACCCACCGGATGGTAAACACATTCTGCGCTTTGCGCGATGTGATCGAGTAAGGCTTCATCCGAAATTCTATTAGCCGGAACATGATTGCGAATGCGATAAGCATCGAATGCATTTTGTTCTAAGGTTTCGATAGCGTGTTTACAAGCGGCAACCATTACCTTTCTATCTGTTTCGTGCGATAAATATTGCGGATCTATAATAGGAGTTTGTGCGGGATCTTTTCCTGCTAAACTTACACTTCCTCTGCTAAGTGGCCGCACTTGTGTAGGTAAGATGGTATACCCGCTTTCGCTCGGAAAAGTATCTAGATTGAAGATATCATACTGATAATTTTCTCCGGGTTGCGTGGGTGTAAATTGAAATTGAATGTCGGGCGTTGCTTGTGTTTCATCAGATTTTAGAAAGGCAACAGCTTCTAACGGACCAATAGATAACGGGCCTGATTTTGTGAGTAAATATTGACCGAGCGCTAAAGCTTGCCTCCACTTGGGTATATAATAATTGTTTGTTTTTATGTTCGACAAACTGCTAACGGCATAAAACAAATGATCGTGTAAATTTTTTCCGACTCCCGGTAAATGATAACGTTCGGTTATATGATTTTTCTTGAGTTCTTCTTTGTCTCCAATGCCGGCTAACATTAAAATTTTTGGCGATTCGAAAGCTCCGGCACTTACAATAACTTCTTTTTTAGCTTTGGCAGAAAGTGTTTTACTCCATTTCGTTTGAAAGTTTACCCCAATAACCCTTGTATGTTGAAACAACAGCTCTGTACACAAAGCTCCGGTAACAACGCTTAAGTTAGGTCTGTTTAAAACTGGCAAAAGAAAGGCACGAGCTGTGCTTTGTCTTTTCGCATTTTTCATTGTGTATTGAAACCAACCTGCACCTAATTGTGATGCTCCGTTTACATCATGATTCAAAGGCAAACCATTTTGCGCACAAGCATTAATAAAAGATTCGCCAACTTTTGTGTGATACCATTTGGCTTGGGTTACGTGTAACGGTCCGCCTTTGGCGTGAAATTCGTTTTCGTATTGTTCGTTATTCTCAGATTTTTTAAAGTAAGGTAAAACATCGGGATAACTCCAACCCGTATTGCCCATTGCATGCCAATGATCGTAATCTTCTTTCTGTCCACGAATGTAGGCCATGGCATTGGTTGAACTGGAACCTCCCAACACTTTACCGCGTGGATGATAAATTTTTCTATTCTTTAAAAAAGGTTGAGGTATGGTGTAATAACAGTTCCAATCTACTTTGCTGTGGTGCAACATCATGTAACCTCCGGGTAAATGAATAAGTGGAAAAGTATCTTTTCCTCCGGCTTCTAAAAGTAAAACTGTTGTATTCGGATTTTCGGTGAGGCGATTAGCTAACACGCATCCGGCTGAGCCTGCTCCAATAATGATGTAGTCGTAAACCATAATATGAAAATGGAATTTACTATAAAATTGAAAGCATTCAAGGTTCGGATAAAATAAAAAGAGAAGCCTTGGCTTCTCTTCAACTTATCTTTCTGTTACCAACGCTTTTAGACATTGTATCCACAACGGATGACTGTTTAAACTTTCTACCAGTTGTACTTTTTCCCCGCCATGTTCTTCGAACAATTCTTGGTATTCTTCTCCTATTTCGATAGTGGTTTCTAAACAATCGGCTGTAAACGCAGGAGAGAAAACTAAAATTTTCTTCATGCCTTTTTTGGCGCATTCTTCTACTACTTTATCGCTAAAAGGTTCGAGCCATTTTTTGTCTAAGCGCGATTGAAAGCACACCGTATATTTTTCTTGCGGTATGTTTAATTTTTCTACCAACAACCGTGTAGTTGCATAACAGGTTGCTTTGTAACACAATTTATTTTCTTCTGTGATTTCGTGTTCGCAGTCATGGTCTTTGCATAAATCATCTTTATACACTTTATCTACTTGTCGTTCGGGTAAACCATGATAAGAGAATAGGATATGATCGTATTCAGAAAGGTTGTATTGCTTTCCTCTTTCTACAAAAGCATCAATGTATAACGGATGGTTATAGTACTGACTGATCATGCGTATTTCCGGAATCACCCACCATTTGCAAAGTTCGCGCATTACTTCTTCTAATGCCGAACCTGTAGAAGCTGAAGCATACTGCGGAAACATCGGCACAACAATAATCTTATCAAAATTCTTCCAACGCATTTCTTCTAACACATCGGGAATCGATGGATTTTTATAGCGCATAGCCAAGAATACTTCGTATTCTCCTGCTAATTCTTTCTGCAATAAATCTTTAACATTGTTTGAGTGAAACAATAATGGCGAGCCATTTTCTGTCCATAACTCTTTATACACTTTGGCTGATTTTGGCGAGCGAAAAGGAACGATTATACCATTCACTAAAATTTTGCGCAGCAACCAAGGAATATCTATTACACGAGGATCGTTTAAAAATTGAGAAAGATAAGATCGCACATCCGATACTGAAGGACTATCGGGCGTGCCAAGGTTTACAAGTAAAACACCGGTTTTAGCAGTCATACATTTTAGGAATAATCAAATAACCAAAATAGAGGGAAAGAGTTCCGGAAAATTAAAACCAATTAGGAAAACTCCATACCATCCAACCATATACAGAAAAACGTATAATGCGCGTGATGCAAATGAAAAGAAATAATTTGAATGGATATTTTATAGAACCCGCTAACATGCAAGTAGCTGAATAGGGAACAGGGGTTACTGCACCAACGATAACAAGAAAACCCCCATATTTTTTAAAGTTGGCTTCTTGCGGTTTTAAATAGCGATCATAGATTTTTTTGAAGGATGGTGTTTTAGAAAAATAATAGCCGATAAAATACCCGATTACACCAGCCCCATACGAAATAACAGTTAGTATACTTAAGTTGATTACATATTCAGATAACACTCCTTTGGTTTGCCAAATCAGCATAAATATTTCAGGTGGTAGAATACCAAATACTATTTCGCTAACTGTAAATATGCTGAGCAAAAGAGGCATGTTGTCTCCTACCTTGTTAATCTGCTCTTCGTATAATTCAAGTTCGCTTTGTACCAACAGGTAGGCAGTAATGATAACGGCAAACCACAACAAACCCCGAATAAGGTTCTTGATTAAAAAACTGGATTTTGTTTCTTGTTCCATGGTTTAGCCTTTCATGATGGGATAACGTTCGAAGGGTTTGCTACTATCAAAAAGCAATCTGTAAGTTGCATGTTTTTTAACAATATCCGGTGTTACCTGTTCGGCCACACGTATCATTTTTGTGTTAAAATCGCCAATCCAGTTAAGTTCATAAAGTTCGTATCGCAGATAATCTTCTTGCACAACTTTTCTGAAGGCCATAATAATGCCTCCGTCTAAACCTTTGCCTTGGTGTTCGGGCACAACACCGAATAAAACACCAAAAGCCTTTTTATTTGTTTTACGCCAACGGTGGTAAACAAACTTCAATTTGCCTAACCAATTCATGTTTCCGTTTACGTGTTTAAAGATTTGGTTTACTTCCGGCAAGGATAAAAAGAAAGCAACGGGTTCATCTTTGTAATACCCGAACCACAATAATTTAGGATCGATAATAGGTTTCATTTGTTTTACCAAATGATTGGCTTGTGCTTCTGTGAGTTCAGGAATTTCTCCGCGATTGGCCCATGCTTTATTATAAACTGTTCTGATTTGGTTGGCCAGTTTTTTTAAATCGAGTGGCTCCATATAGCTGAACGTGTAGTCGGGATTTTGTGCTACTACATCCGCTTTTTCTTGAAGTCTAGCATGTAACGGACCCATAATGTTTCTACCAAACGTGTATTGATAGAAATACACCTGAAAGCCATAGTCTTCAAAAAAAGTTTTGTAATACGGTGGATTATAATTGCATTGATAATTGGGTTCGCGCTCATAACCTTCTATTAACAAACCCCACCATTTATCGCGGTTACCAAAATTGATAGGGCCATCCATCGCTTCCATACCTTTTTCTTGCAACCAGTTTTTGGCAGTATCAAAAAGTAGAAATGCGGCTTCTTTACTTTCTATGCATTCGAAAAAACCAAGGCCTCCTGTTGGTTGTTTGTTTCCTTTTAGTTTGGTTTTGTTGTTAACAAATGCTGCTATTCTTCCGATGGTTTTGCTTTTCTCATCAATCAAAATCCAGCGTGCACATGTTCCTTCTTGAAAGGCTTTATTTTTTTTGGGATCAAATACTGCTTCAATATCATTATCCAATGGACGAATCCAGTTAGGCTGGTTTTTGTATAAAGCCAATGGCAGGTCGAGAAATTGTCTGACTAGATTAGGATGGTTAACCTCAATTATTTTCATGCAATGAAAAGTTTTACGCCATTAATTGCGCTGGTAATGCGGCATTTTTATCATGGCGCTGTTTATTCTATTCGGCAAGATAATATGAAAGCGTGTACCAATACCAACTTTGCTTTGTACTGAAATTTGTCCGCCTAATTTATCTACGGCATTTTTTACAATGTATAAACCTATACCGGAACCATCGCTTTGTTCAGAAGCTCTGAAAAACATTTCGAATACTCTGTCGAGACTTTCAGGATCAATACCTATTCCATTATCTGTAAAGCTTATGTCGGCACGTAAATGATCGATTCTGATTTTAATGTTTACTTCAGATTGTGTGCGATGATCTAGGTTTCTGTATTTAATGGAGTTCGATATGAGATTTCTCAAAATCTCGGCTACACGCCAAGGGTCGTTATAAAAGTCTATGCCTTCGATACTTACATTTTGTTTGATTTCGCTGGCTCCATGTAAATAACTTAAATCGCTAAAGGTATGGGCTATTACTTCCCGTAAATCTACTTTAGCAACGGCTACATCTAACTTTAAATTTTTTGAATGACTTAAAACATCGCTGATAAAATGATCTAACCGATCTACTTTCTCTCCTATCAAATTGATATAATCCATCGGATTATCAGTGTTACCCGGTAAGCGGGCAAGGTTTACTAATCCTAAGATAGAAGACAGTGGCGCGCGTAAATCGTGTGATACTTTGTATACAAAATTATCCAGTTCTGTGTTTCTGGTTTTTAATTCTTCTTCAACACTTTTTCTGTCTGTGATATCAACATAAACACCGTAAATGCCAATTGTTTGGTTTTCTAAAGTAACGGGCACACCATATAGGATAACGTTGATTAATCTTCCTGTTTTATGTTTACGAATGGTTTCGATACTTACTACTCTGTGAGATGTAATGAGATTATTTAAATCGATGCCTTCGTTTTTTAAATCTTCGGGTACAATAAAATCGTTGAGGTTGCGGCCTTGTAAGGTTTCTTTATCGAAGCCAAACATTTCCGTAAAGCCATTATTGACTAATTGAACACGACCTCGTTCATCTAACATAACTACAGCCATCGGTGCACTTTCGAAAAGTTGCGTGAACAACATTTCATTTTTACGCATCTGTAGTTCTGCTTGCTTCTTATCTGTAACATCTCTGAAAATTACTTGAGTGGCTGGTTTGTTTTTAAATGTTACAGGTGTTGCAATGGTCTCAACAAAAATTTCTGTGCCGTTCATGCGTAAAAACTTTTGCTCAGCCATTGGTACAGTTTCGCCTTCCGAAACTTGTTTCATTCTTTCAATTACACTCAATTGGTAATCTGGATGAACAAAGCGCAGCACATCGCTTCCTATTAATTGTTTGGGGTGTGTTGCTCCTAACCACTCGTAGGCTTGTGCGTTAGCAAAAGCAAGCTTTCCTTCTTGATGAATAACAATTCCTATAGGAAGTTTTTCGATGAGTGATTGATATTTGCTTTCATTTTCTTGGCGATTCTGGATTTTGCTTGTAATATCTTCCATGATGCCTGTTCGAATGATACTTCCATTAGGCATTAGCTGATGATTCGAGCGGATTTCCAACCACTTTTCTTCTCCTTTAACAGTAGCTTTTCCGTACCAAAACCAATCTTCTCCTTTTTGATGGCTTTCTTGGGCACTTTCTCTTAGCTTAATTAAATCTTCTTTGCTGAAGAGTTTATCGAAGGCGGTTACGTCTGAAATGAGTTGGTGGGCATCTAAACCCAAAATCTGTTTGGCGTTTTCGCTCACATACTTAAAGAAACGATTTCCATCTGTTTCAATAACGTATTCGTAAATAACAACAGGTAAGAACCTGATCAGCTCCTGCATAGGTGAGGTTATTTTAGTTTAAAAAATCGAGATGGTCAGGGTTTAACAATCCGAAATATAATTTTCTGTAACGATAAAACAAGCAAACTTTCATAACTTAATATTTGGTAGTTCTGAAATATTTAATTTCAATATCTACAAAGCTTCCCAAACAATTTCTGGCATATCCTTACAAACTCATACGTGTAAGGTTTTAACCCGTCATGCTTATTTTGTATCATTGCAAGCCATTGGAATAAACCCTAGGACTTCCTTTAATTTATGCGCACCAAAGCCATTACGCGTCTTTTGTTTACGCTTGCCGTTTTAATGTGGCTGGCCTTGGTGTTTACCGACCTCTCTATCTCTTTTAGTTTATCGAACGGTTTACGCCCTGAGATTGCCTCTTGGGTGCCTAAGGTTATACTCAACCTATACATTGTACTACTTTTCTATTATTACCGATATAAAATTGAAAGAGACGAGTCGCTTAATTTTATAGATTTGCTTTGGCGTGTTTTTGCAACCGGTTTAATCGCGACCGTATTTTCTCTAGTTCTTCGCTTTCTCGAATACCTGATTGGGGGCACTAAACTAACCAGCCATTTTCTTTATCAAGAATTTACCTATCTCATCAACTTAGGGTTGATGGTGAGTGTGCTGTTGTGCGCCTTTATGGCATGGAAGCGCCTCATTTTGTATCAAAAATCGAAATGGCTGATTCGGCTGTGGATTGCATTTGAATATGGTATGATGATCTCGCTCATCTACAACAGTTTCTCATTTCCTTTTGTGGCCCAGTATTACGAATTCATTCTTGGACTTTTTGTTTTGGTAGGGCTAGTGCTCTCAGGCAATATGAAATGGGTTGCTTACCTAAACTTTCGCCAAAAATGGACGGGATTACTCCTCTTATTGTTAACAATATTTTATCTCTTTTACATTTTTCTTACCTCTGGAAGTATCATCAATAGTCTGGGTGATCAACATATCGTTGGGATAGATCATACCTATCATATTTTCATTTTATCCTTGATGATTTTCGTATCCCTTTATTCCATTTTTTCTTTTCTGGTTATCTTATTCAATCTTCCTACAACATCGGTATTCGAACAGAAATTGGAAGAGGTTGTCAACTTTCAGCGCATCAGCCAGTCAATACAAACAGAGCAAAATGAAGAAAGTGTTTACAATATTTTGTTAGAAACATCTGTGAGTACTGTTTTTGCTGATGCTGCCTGGTTAGAAATTACCGGTAATAACGAGCAGCACCGAATCTATACCTACGAAATAAGCGATAAAGAAGCGCGAGACATTATAGAGCATTTGGCCAAGCGAAATGTAAAAGGACTATTAGACCAAAGTCCGGACAAAACCAGAAACCTAAGCAAGCATTTAGCATCTCTTAAAGGTTCGAGGTTTAGAAGTATTCTGGCTTACCCAATTTATGTGAAAGGAGAAAACATTGGAACACTCGCTTTGCTAAAAGAATTACCGGAGGGTTTCAATAAGGAAATGAATAAAATCGTTTCCACCTTCGCTAATCAAGCTGGTATTTCAATCGAGAATTTCAGATTGATGGAAGAAGCTTTGCAAAATGAACGCTACAAGGAAGAATTAAAAATTGCCAAAACTGTTCAAAAAAGTTTGCTCCCTCAAATGCTTGATCAAGGCAAAGATTTTGAAGTGGCTGCCTTTTCAGAATCTGCGGATGAAGTAGGAGGCGATTATTATGACACTCTTAAAATTAACGAAAACCAAACGGCATTGATCATTGCAGACGTTTCCGGAAAAGGAACAACAGCTGCCTTTCACATGTCGCAGATGAAAGGAATCTTCCACAGTTTGGCTCAAGGTTGTATGGATCCTAATGAATTTATGATTCGCGCTAACCAGGCTTTGATTCATTGCTTAGAGCGTGGCTCCTTTATCAGTGCCATTTTTTTCTTAATAGATTCTGAACATAAAGTTGTGAAATACGCACGTGCAGGGCATTGTCCCGTTTTGTATTATTCTAAAAAAGATGACAACACTTTTTACCTAAAAGATAAAGGTGTTGCCTTAGGTATGGTGCGCAACCACAGTTATAAAGAATTCATACAGCAAAAAGAATTTGCTTATTCTGCCGGTGATATAATGCTATTATACACCGATGGAATTACCGAAGCGAAAAACCAACGTAACGAACAATTTGGTAACGATCAACTGGCTGAAGTATTAGCAGAAGTAAAAGATAAAGATCCTAAAGCCATACAAGATTTTCTAATCAAACGCCTTTATGAGTTTTCGGGAACTGATAATATAGACGATGATTACACCACCCTTATTGTCCGATTCAAAAGTTAAACTTAATATAAGCAAAACCGTTAAACCATGATACACATAAAACGACTACAAGAAGATGGAGCAGATGTGCTGGCGCTAGTTGGAGAAATTGATGCAAGCTCGTCTATCGATTTAGATTTGGCAATTGCCAGAAGTGTTGGCGAAGGTTTTACCAAAATATTGATTGATTGCAGCTCGCTCGAATACATCTCCTCTGCAGGCTTGGGCGTGTTTATGTCTTACATAGAAGAGTTTAAAGAAAAAAATATAAGGATGGTATTATTTGGCATGAACCAAAAAGTTGCCAACACTTTTGAAATTTTAGGACTAAACGAACTGTTGCAGATTACAGCATCGAAGGCAGAAGCAAAGCAAAAATTGGTATGAAGTACAGTTATTCTGTTGGTTGCAAACTAGAAAACCTAAAAGACCTTCGCAATTTTATTCGCGATAGTCTGGGTAAGCACGGTGTAACTGAAATTTATGTAAGTGAAATCGTACTAGCACTTGACGAAATGTGCTCTAATTTAATGATCCACGCACACCACTGCAATCCAAAAGATATGCTGGAAGTAAATATTGAAATAAATGCCGGCAAGCCACTCGTTTTTGAAATCATCGATGATGGTTCCGTTTTTGACATCAATCAATTTGCAGAGCCAGATTTAAACAACCTAGTTCATGATAAGCGTAAAGGTGGGCTGGGTATTCGTTTGGTAAAATCCATCATGGATAAAATTGAGTACACGCAAATGAGCGGTCGCAACGTTTGTCGCTTACAAAAAGAAGTTAATCTATAAGTTACATTATCCTATTTGACAAAATAAACAAGCACTTGTTATTTTGAGTCCTCAAAAATTACTCTGCATGAAAGTATTCATCTATTTCATCTCACTTTTATTTGCTTCACTCTCAGCTTTATCGCAATCACCCACTAAAAAGGAAAAGGTATTGTTTACCGTTGCAGGCGAACCCATTCTGTCAGAAGAATTCATTTATCTGTTCAATAAAAACCATCAGCAAAAACCCGAACAATACACAATAAAAAATATAGAAGAATACATTTCTTTATACACAAAATTCAAATTAAAAGTTAAAGAAGCGCGCACACGTGGATATGATACAACAGCTAAGTTTAAAGATGAATTAGCAGGATATAAAGAAGCGTTGCGCAAACCTTATTTGCCTGACACAAAACTAACAGATAGCCTGGCGCGCATGGCTTACGAAAGATTACAAACAGAAGTGAAGGCATCACATATTTTAATCAGAATTCCGGAAAATGCAACACCCAACGATACATCTGCCGCATGGAATAAAATCAAAGACATTGAACAAAAACTTAAGAACGGTGATGATTTTGCCTCACTTGCTGTTCAATTTTCTGAAGATCCATCAGCCAAAACCAACGAAGGAAACCTTGGATACTTTTCTGCCTTTCAAATGGTTTATCCTTTCGAAACCGGAGCTTTTCAAACACCTGTCGGACAAGTAAGTGCTGTTGTAAGAACTAGATTTGGCTACCATCTTATCAAAGTATTAGATAAACGCTCGGCACAAGGAGAAGTAGAAGTTTCACACATTATGGTGCGCCTAGGAAATGGCCGAACAAGCGAACAAGCAAAGGAAGTTGCTTTCGAAATATACGACCGACTCAATGCCGGAATGAATTGGGATGAACTTTGTCGCACTTATTCTGAAGACGCAAACTCAAAAGATAGCGGTGGAAAACTCAGACCATTTGGAACAGGTGCTTTTGCTTCTGTTCCTGAATTCGAAGCGGCTGCATTTAGTTTAACACAGCCCGGTACCTATACAGCACCGTTTTCTACGGCTTACGGTTGGCACATCGTAAAGCTTGAAAGAAAAATTCCGGTTGGTACTTTCGCTGAGTTAGAAGCATCATTAAAAAATCGTGTGAGTAGAGATGAGCGCATGCAAAATGCAAAAAGAATAGTGCAACAATCATTAAGAAAAAAATACTCATTTAAAGAATTCGAGTCGGCAAAAAGTAAACTTTACAATTTAGCAGATTCAACCTTGCAACAAGGCAGGTGGAATCCTCCAATAACAAGTTTTGAAAAAGAAGTTTTATTTAGTTTACAAAACTCAAAAGTAGCCGTAAAAGATTTTGTGGCCTATGTAAAGAAAAATCAAAGGCAAACCAAAGTACCATCAAATCAATACTTACAACAGCTGCAAGACAATTATATTCAACAAAAAATAGAAGAACTGGTAGAAGCAGATTTAACCAAAAACAATCCGGAGTATCGTTACTTGAGCCAAGAATATTACGAGGGAATTTTGCTATTTGATATTATGGAAAAAGAGGTGTGGGCAAAAGCATCGAATGACTCAACTGGGCTCGAGCAGTATTACCAAGCACAAAAGCAAAACTATACAGGCAATGGAAGGGCAAACATAATTGTCTACCAAAGTGCCGACCAAAAAAGCATCGATGCTATCGCTCTAACCTTACAAAATCAACAAGAAATCAAGTCCGAATTTTTAAAGCAAAACAACATCAAGAAAGAAGAAGGAAAATTTCAAAAAAGCGAAAGAAACTTTTTGGCGCAAATTCCTTGGCAAAAGGGAAATCATCCTCTAGCATTAAATGGAAATTATTACCTTGTGCAGTTAATTGAAGTACTACCTGCAGGCATTTTACCGTTAGATGAAGTGCGTGGCAAAGTAATTGGTGATTATCAAATTACATTAGAAAACGATTGGTTAAAAATACTGGAGAAAAAGTATCCGGTAAAAATGAATGCAAAAGCAAAGAAATATGTTTTATCTGCTTTGGTTAAAAAATAAGTTGGAAGAAGTTAACAGCATGACCTTTCTTTTTGTCTTGTTGTTGATGGCTTCTTCTTGTGATTTAATTCAAAGAAAATCTGATGCTAGCGAAGAAGATGGCAGGGTGCCTATCGCAAGGGTAGATCAAACCTATTTGTATCGTGATGAACTGGTAGGAATCGTTCCCCCGGAATCTTCTCAAGAAGATAGTGTTGCAAGAACAGAAGCCTATGTAGATTCATGGATACATAAACAATTACTCATTCGCCAAGCTGGTCGCCAAATTGATATCAACAAAGCAGAAGTTGAAAGAAAATTGCTCGATTACCGTTATAGTTTAATAGCTTACGAATACCAAACTGCCTATATCAAACAAAACTTGGATACAGTTGTAAGTACGCAAGAAATTGAAGCATATTATCAACAACACATAGATAACTTTGTGTTAAAGCAAAACATTGTGCGAGCTACTTTTTTGAAAGTTCCACAATCAGCACCACGTACAAAAAAGTTAAAAGATTTAATTTTATCTTCTAAAGAAAAAGATTTGACCGAATTAAAATCTTATTGTCTCAGTTTTGCAGCGTCTTATCATTTATCAGATTCTACCTGGATGCAGTTTGATGATTTAGTAAAAAATTCTCCTCTAACCGACATTCCTGATAAAGTACAATTTTTAAAGCGCACACCTTATTACGAGACGAGCGATGATACTTTTCTCTATTTCTTAAAAGTTGATGAGTATCGTATTTCAGATTCATCTTCGCCTTTAGAGTTTGTTCGTGAAGAAATAACCAACATTATCTTAAACAAAAGAAAAGTAGCACTCGCCAAGCAATTGGAGGAAGAAGTTTTTAACAAAGCAAAAGAAAACGAAGAATTTGAGATTTATGGAAAGTAAAAAGTGGTTTGTTTCACTCATCTTATTTTGCATCACTTTTATAAGTTTTGCGCAACCTGCACCACAAGGTTTTACAGTAGATAAAATTGTTGCCAAAGTAGATAATTACATTGTGCTTAAATCTGAATTGGAACGAGCCTATCAGGATTATCTCACCAATGGTGGAAGTCCATCTCAGGAAGCACGTTGTCAATACTTAGCAATCCTGATAAGAAACAAGTTGATGGTGGCCAAAGCTGAAATTGATTCAATCGTTGTAACAGAAGATCAGGTTGATAATAACTTACAAAGAAGATTTGAATTAATTCTCTCACAATACGGAGGCTCTCAACAACAAATTGAAGCTGCATACGGCAAATCTTTGGAAGAAATAAAATCAGACATCCGCGATCAGGTAAAGGAGCAGTTGGTTGTTCAGAAAATGCAAGAAGAAATTACAAAAGATGTTGCTGTAACACCTGCGGAAGTTAAACGATTCTTTAATAAAATCCCAAAAGACTCTTTGCCCTTTTTATCTGCTGAAGTAGAAGTATCTCAAATCGTTCGAACAGCTAAAGTCTCTGAAACACAAAAGAACGATACAAAACGACAACTTATAGAGTTGCGCGAGCGCATTATGCGCGGAGAAAAATTTGAAGAGTTGGCTAAAGCATATTCAGCCGATCCAAGTGTTGTTGCCAACGGTGGCAATATGGGTTTTGTTGGACGAGGCGCAATGGTGCCAGAATATGAAGCCATGTGCTTTAAACTAAAACCAGGAGAAATTTCTATGCCAGTTGAAAGTCCTTTTGGTTTTCACATTATTCAATTGATTGAAAGACGAGGCAACGAATACAACTCTCGTCATATTTTAATGTCGCCAAGTCCATCAGAGAAAGATTTACAAGAGGCTGCTCATTTTTTAGATAGCATTCGCAATTTGATTTTAGTTGATTCTATTACATTCGAAAAGGCTGCTAAACAATTTTCGGATGATATAAACTCCAAAACAGTAGGTGGATATTTTATGGACCAAGAGGGTGGAACACTCATTTCAGTAGATGAACTTGACCCCGCAGTATTTTTTACTATTGATACAATGAAGGTTGGTAATATTTCCAAACCGGTTGTTTACAGAACAGATCAACAAAAGGATGCCATGCGCATTTTCTATTACAAACAAAGAACACCACCACACGAAGCCAACTTAAAAGACGATTGGAATAAAATTTCGAATTATACTTTAAGCGAAAAAAAGAATCGCATTTTATACAAGTGGTTTGAAAAGGCAAGACAAGATGTTTTCATTAGCATCGATCCTACTTACGATTATTGCAGGTTATTAGAATAATATTTCATGAAGGTATATAACAACGATGTTGAAGCAGCTGATGCACTAGCGGTTGCGGTACAGAATCTCAGAAAGGAAATTGGTAAGGTAATAGTTGGGCAACAAGAGGTAGTTGATTTAGTGTTGGCTGGTATTTTTTGTCAAGGGCATTCGTTGTTAGTAGGTGTGCCTGGTCTTGCTAAAACATTATTGGTACAAACTATTGCCTCTGCTCTTGATTTAGAGTTTAAACGCATTCAATTTACGCCTGACTTAATGCCTTCGGATATTGTAGGTGCCGAAACTTTGGATAAAGAAAGAAATCTAAAGTTTGTAAAAGGCCCAGTGTTTGCCAACATTGTTTTAGCAGACGAAATAAACCGTACGCCACCAAAAACACAAGCAGCTTTATTAGAAGCTATGCAAGAATACAAAGTTACCATTGGTGGCCAACGATACGATTTACCTAAACCGTTTTTTGTATTGGCAACACAAAACCCAATAGAACAAGAAGGAACTTATCCTCTTCCAGAAGCGCAACTCGATCGTTTCATGTTTAATCTTCAACTCAATTATCCGTCATTTGAAGATGAAGTAAACATTGTAAAAAATACAACAAACGACTCGAAAGCAAGCATTCAAAAAGTAATCAGTGCCGATGATATAATTGCTTTTCAGCATTTGGTGAGAAGAGTACCCGTTGCCGATAATGTTGTTGAATATGCAGTAAAACTTACAGCCAAAACCAGACCTGGCAATAATCCTTTAGCTAACGAATATTTAGAATGGGGTGCAGGACCTCGCGCTTCACAATTCTTAATTGTAGGAGCAAAATGCCATGCTTTATTCAGAGGAAGCTACTCACCTGATATTGCCGATGTACAAGCCATCGCCAAACCTGTTTTAAGGCATAGGCTGGTAAGAAATTTTAAAGCTGAAGCAGATGCAATTTCTGTAGATGAAATTATTGGCAAACTAACTGCAGATTAAATTTTAAAGGCTCAAGATTTTAGTGGAAAGCATTAAAATCTTTTCATCATTTATTTCTTTACTTTTCGCAAAATGCGCCTTTGGCTATCCACAATTTTTTAATGGAAGGTTGAAGCAATTGCTCTTGTACGGCCGGACTTGCCTCTGGAACGCGCGTGTCTAACTCGCCTTTCATGATGAGAATTCCTCCTTCTTGTTTGCCAAATGATGCAACGGCAACAACATTGCCTGTTTCTGTTAATTTTTTCAGATACAAGTCATGTTTGTTTAAGGTTTCTGGCGCAAGCTGCACATTAAACTTTGTTAAATTTAAAGTGAAGCGAATAAAATGATACGACACCATTTCGTAAGGTGCAGGTGCTATGCAGGCATCTCCAAACGAAAAGGTTACAGGTAGAAATTCTTCATTCCAACGCTTGGCTATAATACCAGGATCATTTTTCAACCATTCTTTCACTTTGGCCACCGAGCCTGTTTTAAAAATAAAAATACCTCCTCCTCCATCAAAAGGTCTAGCTACAATTAACTTTCCTTCAGAGGCTAATTTTTCTATGTTAGCCATGTGACCACTCATTATTCTATCTGTTTCTTCTTTAGATATCGGTGCATTGTCTGTTTTCTTGTGTAGAAAAACAAAAGTAAGCGAGTCCGCACCAAAACTTTCCTTTGCGACAAAAAGTGAAAGAATAAGCACTATACATTTCATATCATGAAGGATTTGATTTCTTAAATTGAATTAAGGCTTTCTTTATACCTGCTTTAAATTTATTTTTTAACGGTGGTATACAGGCTATAAGCAATCCTTTTAATCCAAAAGCCATGAATAACCATTTCGTAAGACTAAATGTATCGGTGTGCTTGTAGATGAGGTTGTCTTTCACGATAAAATTAGCTTGAATAGAATTGGTGATTTTTCTTCCGGTTAAACTAAAGGTGTAAGTTGCTAACCAACTTGCTGAAGCTGAATCTTCAGTTGTATGCTGTATATTAAATTGAATAGATAAGTCTTTGCCTCTTTGTACCAACATGCGCCACATGGCTTTTGTGTCTTCTGCAGATAATTCACCAAAGACTGGGTCTTTGAAAACTGCCTCAGGGTGATAACAGGCAACCATCATTTCAGCATCTCTTTTTTGAAAGGAGGAATAAAATTTTTCGATGAGTTCTTGGTTGGTCATGGCTTCTTTTTCCACTCTAAAGTATTCACCAAATGCATAACTTCCTTTTTCATGTATTCGATAGAAGGCTTCAGAGAATCATTGTTCACTTTGGTTTTAAAATATAAGGCTCCTCTTAAAAAGTTTTTTGAAGAATCCGTAATTGTAAATTGAAATTGGCTGGGTACATCTCCTTCTAGCTCTGCAATAATGGCTGTTTTGCCCTTCGGTGTTTTGGCAATGATTTCATCAATAGCATAAGCTTTGATTTGGTGTTTGGCTGTTAATATATACGCATCATTCATCAATTCCTTCAATAGTTTTTCGTTGCCGTTGATAGATTTATAAGTGATGTGGATGTAAGCCTGAAGTGTAGGATAATTGATTTCTATCCATGTTTTATCGCTGATAGCAGAAGTATCGCGATATAACTTAGCGTGTTGCGAATATTCAAATAAGTAAGGAAGTGTATCTGGCGAAGCTCGATAGGCGGTGGGGGGAAGTTCAATTTTATTGTAGCCTAAAGGTTTTGGTAAATAACTTCTTTCGCACGAAAGAAGTGATAAAAAAACAAAAGCTGCCAAGGCATAGCCCGACAGCTTCTTTTTAAATAATTTAAAATGTTTAGAATGGTAAATCATCTGTTCCTGCTTCCATGTTAATGGAAGGTTCTGCTGCTTGCATGTTATTGCCGTTGGCTGACGAACCTCCGCTGTTACCTTTTGGTGTTAACATGGTAAAGTTATCGATTAATACTTCAGTTGTATATCGGGTTACTCCGTCTTTTTCCCAAGAGCGTGTTCTCAGTTTACCTTCAACATAAAGCATATCGCCTTTTTTAACATACTTCTGAAGTACATCTGCTTGTTGTGGAATGCGTGCAACAAGGTTGTGCCAATCTGTAATTTCCTTTCGTTCACCAGTTGTTCGGTCTTTATATGTTTCCGAAGTTGCCATAGTAAAGGATGCTATCATTCCTCCGTTCTCGAAATTTCTGATTTCTGGGTCTTTTCCTAATCGACCAATTAAAATCACTTTGTTTACTCCTGCCATATTGGTTTAATGGTTAATTTTTTTCAAATGTATAGGGATTAAAAATATATGTATTTAGGCCGCTCTTTTTACGACATTAATTGACTTTATTCAACATTCCTATGTCATAAAGGTATTGAGAAATCAGTTTCGGTTTGGGTAATTTTTCGATTTCGCGCTTTGTGTACATTTTAAATGTTTTTTGGGGTTTTTTCTCAATCAATACAAAACGTGCATAAATGATTTGATGCGTTAAAACATGTTTGTAAATTTTAGAAACACCTCTTGCCTTATATTTTTTTAACAAGACTTCCTCTTTCATTTCTTCTTCAGATTCTATTAAATCAAAATCGTATAAACCTTGCCAGATGTCCCTTTCTTGTCTTTGTTTCAATTGCATTTTACCTTCTTCTTGATGAACCAGATAATAAAAGTATCGCTGTTTTACTTTAATCTTTTTTTCTTTAACTGGCAATAACTCAACTTTATCGGAAGCTTTAGCTACACAAAGTCTTTTCAATACACAGTTCTCGCAATCCGGATTTTTTGGAACACATTGTAAAGCTCCAAATTCCATCATTGCTTGATTAAAGGTTGCTGCAAGTTCGGGTGGCATCTGCTGTCTTGCTTTTTCAAAAAATGTTTGTTGCGCTTTGGGTGTTTGTATCGGCACATCGATATCAAAAACGCGAGACAATACACGATAAACATTGCCATCAACAACAGGTACAGCTTCATCAAAACAAAAGGAAGCAATTGCTGCGGCAGTATAATTGCCAATGCCTGGCAGTTTCTTTAAATCCATGAAGTTGTTAGGAAACACTCCTCCTTTTGCAACTACTTCTTTAGCACATTTATGAAGATTTCTGGCACGGCTATAGTAACCCAATCCTTGCCATAAACGCAAAACATCTTGTTCTGTGGCAGCTGCCAAACTTTTAACTGTGGGAAAATTTTCAACAAACTTGTTGTAGTAAGGTAAACCTTGCGCAACACGTGTTTGCTGTAGAATAATTTCTGATAGCCAAACTTTATATGGGTCTTTCGTTTCGCGCCAAGGTAAATTGCGTTTTTGTTGGTGATACCAGTCTATTATTTTCTCTGCAAATGTAAGTCTCTGCTTTTTAACCATTATTAGGGCTCCAATTCAAGCGACTAAAGTACAATAAGCCCGTTAAAAAATTGATAATCAGCCTTTATCTGTTTGCGAATGTAATTCGCTGGCTTAACTTTGAGCCTTCATTCCCAACTACTTAAACATAAACGACTGTGACCAAAGCAGACATCATTAACGAAATTGCAGACAAAACAGGTGTAGATAAGGCCGATGTTAATGCTACCGTAGAAGCTTTTCTTACTGTGGTTAAAAATAACATGGCTTCAGGCCATAATATTTACATTCGCGGTTTCGGCAGTTTCATCAATAAAAAGAGAAAGAAGAAAATCGCTCGCAATATCTCTCGCAATACTGCTATTGTAATTGACGAGCATTTTATTCCTGCTTTTAAACCTGCTAAAATCTTCATCAACAAGATTAAAAACAGCGATAAAGTAAAAGAAATGGCCGAAAAGGCTTTGCCTCCTGACGAGGAAATGGATTAATAATTCTAGGCAAACCGCCTTATGCTAAAAAATCGCATCCTTTTATTGCTAATCAGTATCATCGTGGTGGTACTTCTTTTTCAACTTCCAAAATCTGTTGTTGAAAACGATGCGCCCGTTACTGTTGATAGCCTTCAGCGGGTTAATCCGGAACAAGCTGTTACCGGAAATGCCATGCACAGTGGTATTCCTGATGCATTTAAGAAAATCATCTCCGATTATCGGACTTTGTGGGCAAATGCAGCCGAAAAAGAAAAAAAGGCTATCTTTGCCGACTCTTTAGCAAACCGCTACCTCGAGGCCGGAGTTTTCGACAGCGCAGGTTGGTTTGCAGAAGATGCTGCTTCGTTCTTTAACACTGTAAACGCATGGGAGAAGGCTGGTGATGCTTATTTTCAAGCTTTCACTTTTGCCATTGATGCGCAAAAACAAAAAACATTGGCCGAGAAGGCACAAAACTTCTATCAAAAGGTTTTGGAAAAACAGCCGGATAATTTGGTCGTAAAAAACAATCTCGCCATGACATATTTGTCTTCTGCAAACCCTATGCAAGGCGTTCTTATGTTACGCGAAGTATTGGCACAAGATCCTAAAAATGAGACTGCACTTTTCAATTTAGGCATGTTGTCGATTCAGTCGGGTCAATACGAAAATGCCATCGAACGTTTACAACAGCTTTTAGTAATTAGTCCTGAGCATATTCAGGGAAATTTACTTTTAGGATTGGCCTACATGAATACCAATCAAAATGAAAAAGCCAGAACGCAGTTCGAGAAAGTAAAAAAAATGGATCCGGATCCTGCTGTGCAAGCAACAGTAGATTCGTATCTGAAGGATTTAAAATAATTGTTTAACCGGCTAAGGCGAAAAACCAAAGCCACAAATTGAAAAATTGCTATGCCAAGCGGAAAGAAAAGAAAAAAACACAAAATGGCTACACACAAGCGCAAGAAGCGTTTGAGAAAGAACCGTCATAAGAAGAAATAATTGATCTTATCTGGTAGCCGGCAAAGCTTTTTGTTTTGCCGCTTTACCATTTCAGACTTATTGCTATACAATCCAAAAACGTTAAATCTAAAAAGTTTTGAGCAACGAGCTAATCATCAGCGCGACTCAGGACGGATGCCGTATAGCCCTTCTGCGAGATAAAACACTGGTTGAATTTCACAATGAAGAAGGTGGTAGTAAATTCGTAGTTGGCGACATTTACCTCGGTACTGTTAAAAAAGTAGTACAAGGTTTAAATGCCGCTTTCATAGAATTAGGCTACGATAAAGATGCTTTTCTTCATTACCTCGATTTAGGACCACAATTCAGCTCTTTGGCTAAGTTTACCAAATTGGTAAAAGCCAAGAAGATTTTTGGCAAGCTCGAGAAATTCACACTGGAAGAAGACATTGACAAACACGGTAAAATTGCCCAACAACTTACCAAAGGTCAGGTTATTCCGGTTCAAATTGTAAAAGAACCCATCTCAACAAAAGGGCCACGACTTTCGTGCGAGTTATCATTAGCAGGCAGATACCTGGTAGTGGTGCCGTTTAGTAATGCGGTTAGCGTATCTAAAAAAATTACTTCAGGCGAAGAACGCAAACGCCTGCAAAAACTCATCACCTCTATTAAGCCCGCAAACTTTGGCGTTATCATCCGAACGGTAGCCGAAGGCGTTGACGTAGCAGAACTTGATAAGGATCTGCGCAACCTTATTAAAATGTGGGAAGATGGTATTGCCAGACTTGCTGACGCAGAACCTGCCGAAAAACTAATCGGAGAGTTAAATAAAACTTCTTCTTTGTTGCGCGACTTGCTTAACGAGTCTTTCGATAGCATACAGATTGATGACAAAAAACTGTATGATGAAATCAAGACATACGTTCGCAATATTTCACCTGATCTGGAGAAGATTGTAAAACTCTACACAGGCAAAACAAAAATATTCGAACACTTCGGTATCGAAAAACAAATAAAATCTGCCTTTGGCCAAACAGTAAGTTTAAAAGGTGGCGGCTATTTGATTATTGAACATACTGAAGCTTTGCATGTAATTGATGTTAACAGCGGAAACAAATCGAACCGAGAGGATAGCCAGGAAGACACGGCTATTTCAGTTAATGTTGAAGCTGCAAAAGAAATTGCCAGACAATTGCGTTTGCGCGATATGGGAGGAATTGTCGTAATCGATTTTATCGATATGCGCAATCCTGATCATAAACGCGCTATTTATCAAGCAATGAAAGATGCCATGCAAGAAGATAAAGCGAAACACACCGTGTTGCCTCTATCTAAGTTTGGCATTATGCAAATCACGCGCGAGCGTGTGCGCCCGCAGATGAATATCGTAACAAAAGAAGTTTGCCCCACTTGTAATGGCACAGGCAAGATTACCGCTTCTATTTTGGTGAGCGACCAAATTGAAAAAACATTGGAGCATTTGCTGGTAAAACAAAATGAAAAAGGTTTGGTATTAGCTTTGCATCCTTATTTGCATGCTTATTTTACAACTGGTTTTGTATCACAACGAATGAAATGGTTCTTTAAGTACAAACACTGGGTGAAGTTGGAAAAAGATTCGAGTATGGCGATGACCGAGTATCGATTCTTAGATAAAGAAGGAGAAGAAATTCAACTTACAGCATAAAAAAAGCCCCGAGATATCGGGGTTTTTTTATTTTAGTGTATAATTCTCGTTGTATGAAGATCCATCTGTTTTCTGTCACTTTTCTATTTTTAGTGCCGCTATATGAGGTTTTCTCTCAGGTTGATACAATCGAATATTCTCTCAATGCTTATCAATCAGGCGATAGTCTTATCTTTCAATTTAACGGTACGCGAAGCATGAACTTTTCCTTCGCTAAAAATCAAAAATGGAATGGAGAAAAATTCAGAATGTGGAATGCGAATTACGCTTTCATTATTGAAAGAATAAATTTTGGTGAAGCTTATCTTGTAAGCAATGCGTCAGGTGAAACAGTTGCAATATTTTATACAAAACCAAACGGAATACCCGACAAAATTACATTAGAAAATGGATTAGAATTTCAATTTGTAGAAGGAACGGATAGAAACTGGAAGCTATCGTCTAACAAAAAAATCTATCAAGTTATTCGTCCACAAGGTCTAAGAAAAAAGCCAAAGAAAAGGCATGTCATCCTTTATAACCAAGTGTCCAACGAAAATACTATTCAGCTTATTCAATCCTTATCTCACATTGGTTTATTACATTATGCCTTTGTTAAAGAGCAAGTAAGAAATGATGTAAATTTTGCCCTTCAAATTATAAACCATATTCTTTAGAATTATTTATAATTTCAAATAAAACTTTCCCCGATGATGGCCTAGGTGCATCGACCATTTTTATTATTCCATTTTCATCTATGAGTATGTACCGCGGTATGCCCGCAATTAAATAATACTCTAAAATGGTGGGCTTGGGTTGCCAAATATGCAATCCCTTTGGGGCTTCATCCGTTTGTAAAAATTTTTCCCACGCAGTTTTAGATTCGTCAACGGATACATATAAGAAAACAATATCTTCTGTGTTTTTCAATTTTTCTTTTAACTTAATCGAATAAGGAAATTCTTGTCGGCACGGTCCGCACCACGTTGCCCAAACATCTATGTATACTTTTTTACCTTTCAGTTGACTTAGTTTTACGGTATCTCCTGTTGGTGTAATGCCGGCAAAATCTGGTGCAATATTTCCAGCTTCAATCTTTTGCCATTTATTAAAATGTTTTTCCAAAACTGTTTGATACATGGATTGAGGAAAAATCTTTTTGAAATCATTATAAATGATTTTAACTGATGGCTTGGTGCCTATGAGCGACATCCAATATTCCACGTTGCGAGCCATTATTAATTCTAACTCTTTTGGCTTTAGTTTAAGTTGTTTAATAGCCTGACTTGTTAACAAAGGCTGAATAGAATCTGCTTCTATAACATTAATATTTTGAGGTAAATTTTTATACACTTCTAATTCCAAGTAACTGTTCATCACAGCACCATAATCCAACAAACCTAGTTCAACCATTTTATGATCGAATTTTATTCTGCTGTGAATTTGCTCTTTCTTTTGCTCGAAAGTAATACTGTCTAATTCATAATTGTTTGTGAGCTTTGCTTGCCTTAAAGAAATGGTGTGATAGTTTACGCTTTGCTTTAAAACTTCCTCTAACTTCGGACTTACTTTTACTGAATCGAAATAATAGTCTGTAAATATTTTAGTTTCCTTTTCTAAAGAATCTAGTCTTGCTTCGAAAATTTCGTCAGGCATTTCCCAATAATACAAACCGCCCAACGATTCATACTTCATTTGAATTTGTTTTATTCTATTGAGGAAGTTATTGGCTTCTGCTCCTTCTCCATAAAATGCTATATTATTATTAGCCAACTTCATTTGCAATTTGTAGCCCGGTTCTAAAATCAATAAACCGCTAATGGTATTGAAGTCATAATAAGCGAAAGTAGGTTGCTTTATATCAATACTAATCTTTCCATTGCCCGCACTATCTAATAATACTGAATCCAACAACGTTGGTTGATAGGATACCAAATCAAAAGTGTTGATGCGCAATTGTTTGTAAGCCGAATCGATGGCAATTGCTTCTATGTTTATCTTCATGTCTTTTTGTTCTTTAGAACAAGACAGAAATAAAATTGCCACTAAAAATGTTGATAATTTAGTCAAGGGAGTTTTCATATTTCTAATTCATGCCTTCTACATTTAACACATAAATAAAAGGCCAATATTTACCTGTTACTAAAAACGATTTTGTTTTTTCGTGCCAAGCTATTCCATTTAATACATCCATTTGTGGGTTAACCATTTTAGCTTGTGTACTTAAGTTTTCTAATTCAAGTGTAGCAACTACGTTACCATCTTCAGGATTAATTTTTACAATTTTATCGGTTTGCCAAATATTGGCATATAGGTAACCGTTAATATATTCTAACTCATTCAACTCTTTCATAGGAGCATTCTCATATTTTACTTCTAGTGTTCTTACAGTTTTTAAAGTTACTGTGTCTAAATAAAACAATTTGTTGCTTCCATCGCTCATAATTAAATTTTTGCCATCGCTGGTTATGCCCCAGCCTTCGGTTACGTAATCAAATTCTTTTAATTTTTTGAAAGTTTTTAAATCGTACACAAATCCCTTTTTATTTTGCCAGGTTAACTGATACACTTTATTGTTAAGAATGGTGATGCCTTCTCCAAAATATTGGTTGGCCAAAATTACTTTCTTATCAGCTTTACCCGTGTTTACATCCACGATACCAATCCATGAACCTGCTTGTCCCGTACTTTCGTATAGTTCACCGTTATGAACATAAAAACCTTGTGTAAATGCCTCTACATCGTGCGGAATGGTACTTTTTATTTGATAGGATAAAACAGGTGTTTTCGGTTCTGATTTTATTTCTTCTTTTTTGCTTCCTCCACATGCCATTATTAAAAATGACATCGATAAAAATAAACTATACCTGAGCCAATTCGTTTTCATTTTCTTTCTGATTAAATGCTTCTACTATTTTTTTTCTTTTCTTATCAGCCTGAATACCAAAAATCATCATCACCGGCCAATACAAGAAGTAAGTAAACCCTGCGATAGCGCCAACAAATTGATAATTGTAAAACAAAATCGCTAACAAAACAGAAATCAAAGGAATAATAGCCATCAAAAAATTTCCTTTTCGACTGGTTAACGTGTCAAATTCTTCTATTTCATTCAAGGAGAGTGCTTCTCTGTTTTTCCATGCATACCGATACATCATGGATAAAATAAAAAATACCAACGAAACGCCTAAGCCATAGATAATCATTAGGGCGCCCATGTCAGCCCCTTTAACCGATGCAATTAAATCTTGTGTAAGCCAATCTATTTGAAAGGGAAAACTAATGGCAAACAATGCTAGCTTCGTTAAAAATTTTAACGGATACACGAAGAACAGCACAACAATTAAAAATAGAGTGTTTAAAATGATTACATTTTTATTGCGAACACCATATCGGTAATAAAATAAAAAATGTTCGTACCAGATGTAAGCCAGCCACGCCAAACATAAAATGAATGGGATTAACTCAAAGGTAAATTTTACAAGTTGACTGAACGTTTGTGGTGGCGAAGTAGAAATTAAAAGTAAGGTAATGGCTAGCGCAAAAACCGCATCGCTAAAATTTTCGAGGCGACCGGGTTGCTCGCCACGCGGGCGAAATTCTTTATTCATGCCCAAGTTGTGCTTAATGATATCGCGAATCATATATTAGGGAGAAGCTATTACTATTCTTTTACGCAAGGTCTTTACAAATCCTGATGTATCAAATAGTTGAAGGAATAAAGTGTAAAATCCATCACGCGCTTTTGTGCCATCGTTTTGCTCGCCATGCCAAACCCAAGATCCTGTATTGGCCAATGTTTCTTGATTGGTAATCGTTTTTATCAATCTTCCTTCGTAATCATAAATTTCTGCTTTAGCTGTTAATCCGTTTCTATCTAAAACATAGCTGATGGTTGTAAAAGCAGGATTTCCCTGCAAGGGTTGAAATATCTCTGGTTCTATTTTTACGATTTCAGTGTTAGTCGTTTGTTCGAAATAATTTGAGTTTGTCAATCCTGGCGATGCATAACCTGATGCCTTAACTCCCGATTGCCAACTTTGCTGCGATAAACCATCGTTTTGTGGATGTGTTCTTTCTAAAGAAACACCTTCAGTTTCGCGAAGCAATGGGTTGTGCCAATCTTCATGGTACGAAATTTTCTCTTGTATTTCTTCGGCATCATTCAATAGTATAAGTATGCCACTTTCATCTGGCATTGAGGGTAAATCAACTGTAATAAAGGATGGATGATTACTTAATGGATAATGTGTCCGTAAGGTTTCTGTGTTTTCAGTTAATACTTTATATTCTTTCGGTTTAATTATTATATTTTGTGTGGTGATGGTTTTTAATTCATCTATTACACCTTCTTTTTCATTGGCCATTTTCCAATTTTGAAGGTTAATAAATTTGTTTGATGTGTTTACTAATTCAATAAAATCTACGCCACCAACTTTTGGATTAAACAAAATCTCGTTAATAATGATGTCTCCGCTCTCCGCTTGTTGAGGTAAAGCAAATTGAGTTTCTATATTTTCGTTTGTGTTGCCTGCGCAATCTGTTAAACTCGAAATACTTAGTTTGTACAAAATGCCTGAATTTAAATTTTCAGTTGTTTGTAAGATTAACCCTTTCAAACTTTCATCTGCAAAATTGATGGAGGAAATTTCTAAGTGAGGCGATAGTGAAAAGTTGGTTGGTAAAGGAAGCGCTGCATTCAGCTTTTCACTAACCATTATTTGAAACGTATTTTCACTTACCGCATAAACATCTATAAGAGTTGGCGGAAATGAGTCCGGTAAATAATTGTTAACAGAATTAATTGCACCCGGTGTTCCGCCAATTGCGGCTTCGCTGCCTCTCCAGTTCTCTTCATCGGCACAAACATTGTTAATGTCGATGCGCTCAAGCGACCAACCTCCGCTGGCTTTGTCTTCATCTTTATACCATGTGCTAGAGTAGCTTAGTTTATCCAATAAATTTTGTTCATCATCGTATAAGAATAACGTTTCTCCGGCATTGTTTAACGTTGGAAAATTACTAACACCCAAAACTGGCAAATTTGGAAAGGATGAAGCATTAGCAGAAGAAAGAAGAATTACATAATCGCCTGGGCGCAAAATGTATTCACCTAAATTTCCGGTAGTTGTTCCATCCGAAATTTTCCAGTTTTTCAGATTAAAAATTTTATTACTTCTGTTGTGTAGTTCAATCCATTCAATTTCCGGTAAACCGATTGTGGGAGAAGGGTCGGGCATACATTCGGTTATTACCACATCGTATAAGGTAGCGTTATCTGGTTGCAAAAAATAAAAGTTTTTGCTTAGACTAGCTGCCTCATTGCCAGCCAAATCTTGTAAGCCTGAAATAGTGATCGTACTATTAGCATCGTTTGGAAAAGGATTAAGAAAACTACAGGTCACACTGGTTTCATCTTGTGATAAAATTACTTGTATAGGTTGAGTATTTTGATTCAATGTATACCTGCTTTCATCTTCCGCAAGGGTTTGGTTTACCTTTTCAGAAAACTGTATGCTGATGGTTTGTTCATCAACAATTGTTACAGTAGAAATTTCTGGAGGTGTTGTATCAAGTATGATTGGCCCCACATAAATGTTATCAAAAAAATGTTTCCCATGAAAAGATGTTGTGGATTGCCTAACTAACAATCCAAAATAATTGGAAGAAGTGATTTCATTATCAGTTGCCGTTCCTTCGATATAAGGTTTATTCTTGAGCACAGTTGTGTCGCGTGATAATGACCAAACGCTGTTGACATCGCGTGTTATCTTAAGATATATTACATTACTACTTTTATCTGTCGACTTATCTTTCCCATCAATGATTTTTACAGGAGTTGCAACATTTGCCCGCTTTTTAAAAAAACTGATTTCATCAGCTGAATCACCAATTCTAACAAAATACCCGGAATTTGAAACTGAAGTTAAATTCTGTTCTGTGCTTGTTAAGTAAACATCAACATAATTGTTCGCACTCGTTAAAAAATCTAACTGCACATCTATTTCCCATTGCGCTACTTGGTTCGGCTGTGAGGCTGTAACCATTTGAAAGAATGAACTAGCTACCGTGCTGGAAGATTTCAACCTTTGGTTTTCAACTGTCCAATGCAAAGGATCGGATAAAATCCATGGCGGATTTTCTGTTAAATCGTTGTCAGAAAAATTTTCGTTTACCTGGGCAAACGCATACATAGAGGGGAGTAAAAACAAAGTGATAAATATTCTGTTCATGTTTTTACTGTGCTGCATCAAAACTAATACTTTTGTGCTTTAATTTTTAACCTTTATGAAACTAGCTATTGTGGGAGCCACCGGCCTGGTTGGGCAGGAAGTGCTAAAGGTGTTGGAAGAACGCCAATTTCAATTTGATGAACTTTATTTAGTAGCCTCTGCCAAATCGGTTGGCCAAACCATAAAATTTAAGGATAAGGTTTACACTATTAAAAGCATGGAAGAAGTTTGTAAGCTGGCACCCGATGTAGCTATTTTCTCTGCAGGTGGTAACACTTCTTTAGAATGGGCGCCCCGTTTTGCTGAAATGGGAACCGTTGTAATTGACAATTCTTCTGCTTGGAGAATGGATCCTACCAAAAAATTAGTGGTTCCGGAAATTAACGGCAATCTATTAACCGCAGAAGATCGCATCATTGCTAATCCCAACTGTTCTACCATTCAAATGGTGGTGGCTTTGGCTCCTTTGCACGCTGCTTATAAACTGAAACGCATTGTTGTTTCTACCTATCAATCTGTAACGGGAACCGGTAAAGATGCTGTGCAACAAATGATGGACGAACGTGCCGGTAAGCCCGCACAAAAAGTTTATCCTCATCCTATCGATATGAATGCATTGCCTCACATTGATGTTTTTCAGGATAACGGTTATACCAAAGAAGAAATGAAGATGGTAAACGAAACCAGAAAAATTTTAGGTGACGATAGTATTGGTGTAACCTCCACCACGGTGCGCGTGCCAACGATGGGTGGACATAGCGAAGCCGTAAACGCTGAGTTTCACAAAGATTTCGATTTACAGGAAGTGCGCAACTTACTAAGCCAAGCTCCTGGAGTTGTGGTGCAAGACGAGCCTAAACAAAATATTTATCCTATGCCTTTATATGCGCATGGAAAAGATGAAGTTTTTGTTGGCCGAATCAGAAGAGATGAATCACAAGCTAACACTTTAAACTTATGGATTGTGGCAGATAATTTACGCAAAGGTGCTGCAACCAATGCTGTGCAAATTGCTGAGCATCTTCAAAAAGCTGTTTTCGTTAAATCATAAATAAAAAGCCCCGAAATCGGGGCTTTTTTTATTTCAATATACCAAGGAAGTTCGCTCCCAAATTATCGACAATAATTTTTCTGTATCGAACTGATTTTCTGTAGTCCACCGTTAAAAATTCATTCCAGGGTTGGTCCCAATCTGTTTGCTTACTCATGATAAAGCCTAATTCCTCCGCTGCTCCGAAATTAACGCTTTGTCTTTTCACTGGTAATTGTTTGCGAGTAGCATCAATGTATTCTGTAAAATCTAAAACTGTAAAAAATTTCGGACCTCCGCTCAGTTCTTTCAAAATTTCTCCTCCTGAGTTAGCATAACTTACTTTTAAATTAGGAGCATGGTCCTTCTTAATCTTATCAATTACTTTAACGTGTGTAGAACCTGAAATCACCTTTGCTCCATACCCATTTAATGTGGTAGCAATTTCTGTAAGTGAAGAAATGGATGGCGCGTCTTTATGGGTTAACATCACCACCGGGTTCGACATAAAAGATGGCGTAAATTTCAATATCTTTTTACGTTCTTCCGTCACTGTAACATTGGTTATTCCCATAATATTGGGCGTATTCTGTGTGGTTGATAGAAAATTAGGAAAGATTTGTTCTTTCGCTGCATAGTTAACGGTTACTGTCTTCCCATATTTATCTTTTACAAACTTGGTGAAGTCCTCTAAAATATCGGCACAAACCCCTTTCATTTTGCCTGTTGCTTCATCTTTATAGATGAGGCCGGGTTGTTCGTAATAAATAACAGTAAGTGTTCCACCCGATGTTTTAACTTTTGCCCAGCTGTCGCCAGTATATTTTTGTGCTTTTGCTTGAATTAAACAAAGTACGAAAATGATTATCCAGATTTTTTTCATGCTTTTCATGTTATTGGTCGTTGCTAATATAGTCCGTCCGTTGAAATAAAAAAAATCAATTATTGCTCAAGTTCTTGATTAAAAGTAATTGAGCGTGCAGAAAGGAATGCGGTTGTCCAGGCTGATTGAAAGTTAAAACCTCCGGTTTCACCGTCTATATCTAATACTTCGCCAGCGAAATACAAATTCGGTTTTATTTTGCTTTGCATAGAGGGTAATTCTATTTCGGATAATGGAATTCCTCCACAGGTAACAAACTCTTCTTTAAAGGTTGTTTTCCCTTGGATGATAAACCTGCATCGCAAAACTTGTTCCATCAGTTTATTAGATTGCCGCTGCGAAATATCTGACCAAGTTTTTGTTGGTTCTATTGCTGCATCATCGCACATTTTATCCCACAATCGCTGTGGTAAATTAAACAAGGGGTGTTTGGTAATAATTTGTTTTGGGTGTTGTTGGCGATAGGCCTCTGTTTTGGTTTTAAAGCTTTGTTCTGTTTCGGTGCCTGTCCAATTTACCAAAACACAAAAGGTATACTTTCTTTCAAACAAATATTCAGCTGCCCATGCCGAAAGTTTAATAACTGCCGGACCACTTAAGCCCCAATGCGTGATTAATAACGGACCTATATAAGAAAATTTACTGCCTTCAATTTTTACTTCTGCTTGTGATACACTAATACCCATCAAATCTTTGAATCTTTTTTCCTTTTCATTGAAGGTAAACAAGGATGGAATCGGTGGTTTGATAGTGTGGCCCGTATCTTTTAACCAGTTGTAATGTTGTAACCCGGCATTTCCACCTATGGCTATCAATACTTTTTTGGCTATAATTTTTTCTTTTTGATTGATGGCTAATTGCCAGTTCTTTTCTTCAAACGTTAGCGCGTTTACTTCTGCCTTCGTGCGTATTTCAATTTTTCTTTTGGATGCTTCTTGTAAAAAAGTTTGAACAATGGTTTCCGAAGAATCTGTAACGGGAAACATGCGGCCATCTTCCTCTGTTTTTAGTTTCACTTTTCTTTTTTCGAACCACGCTACTACATCCTTCGCCTGATAATGCTGAAAGAGTTGTCTCAATGTTTTCTCGCCTCGTGGATAATGCTTTGATAAAGGTTTTGCCTCGAAACAATGGTGCGTAACATTGCATCTTCCTCCCCCGGAAATGCTAACCTTTGTAAGTAGTTTGGTTGTTTTCTCTAAGATGATGATTTTCCAATTTGGTTTTGAGGTTGCAACTTCAATTGCGGCAAAAAAACCGGCTGCTCCTCCGCCAACTATTACTACATCGTATAACATGTTTCTAATATTTGGGTAACAAATTATCCGAATGCTTTTTGTTGTTTTGCAGGTACATGGAGTTCATCAGGCAAAATTGGTTATTTGGTTTGGGTTTTTTGGCTCAGGCCTTGTTTGGCACACGTTTACTTATTCAGTTATTCTTATCTGAAAAAGCGGGGCGTGTGGTTTCGCCTGTTATATTTTGGCAAATTAGTTTATTCGCATCATTTCTCTTCTTTGTTTATGGTGTGTTAAGACAAGATGCCGTTATTTTATTAGGGCAAACGCTTTCGTATTTTATTTACATCCGCAATTTACAATTGAAAAAAGCGTGGGTCGAAATTCCTTATGCAGTAAGAGTAATTGTTTTTCTTCAGCCTTTTGTTTCGTGGGCATGGTTGGTGTATACAGGTAAAGCAACTATTATTTTAACTGAAACCGGATACGGAGATTTAATTGTTTTGTTAGGTGCCATTGGGCAACTAACCTTAAACCTTCGGTATTTATACCAATGGTATTTTTCAGAAAAAAATAACGAATCAGTTTTGCCTTTTGGGTTTTGGGTAATTAGTGCGCTGGCTTCTATGTTAATTGTTTGGTATGGTTTTCATCGTAACGATCCAGTGCTGCTTGTATCGCAAAGCATGGGCTTAATAGTTTACTTGCGCAATATGTTTTTGCTTAAACTCAGGCAAAAAAAGTAATTTTAAATAATGAACGATTTTGTTGCCGCGCTACTTCAGCCCGAAGTGCAAGAATATTTGCAAACAAATGCGCAGGCAGATCCTGTAGTAATTGCTTTGAAGGATATCCATATTCAACACGTTCATTCTGCTGAGTTGGCCAATCAAATCAAACAAAAACAAAAAGCAGAGAAAAAACTCCCTCTTTATTTCAATACTCAACATATTATTTATCCTAAAGGTATTTCAATTGAACAATGTTCTTCTGAAGCTACGGCATGGGTCAAAGTAAAATTGATGAAACAGTATATCCAAAGCAACTTCCTCGGCTTTGCAGATTTAACAGGAGGTTTCGGAGTTGATACTTTTTTTATCGGCCAACATTTTGAAAAAATAGTTTATGTAGAACCCAATGGTGAACTGCAGGCCATTGCACAACACAACCATCAAATTTTAAAACTTAAAAATGCAGTATATCAAAACATAAACGCTGAAGAGTTTATCCATCAAACCCAAGAAAATTTCACTGTAGTCTATATCGATCCATCCAGAAGAAGAGAAGATCAAAAAGTACACGGCCTAAGCGATTGCTCGCCCGATGTTGTGGCTTTGCTGCCAGCCTTGATTAAGACAAGTAAAGAAGTTTGGATTAAAACATCTCCTTTACTTGATATTGATGCTGCTTGCCAACAATTAAAATGTGTTAGCGATGTTTTTGTTATTTCAATTAAAAACGAATGCAAAGAAGTCGTTTATCGTTGTGTACAAGAACAAACTCTTTCCATAAAGAAACATTTTATATTGGCTGATGAGAAAGGTTCTATTGTCTATCAAAACTTTTTTACCAAAGAAGAAGAAAGTACCATCAAAATCCAGTATCAAAATACGCAACACTACTTATACGAGCCTGATGTTGCGTTGTTAAAAGCTGGCGCTTTTCAGTGGATTGCTAAAGAATTTTATTTGCATAAAATTGCCTTGCATACGCACCTGTACACATCCGATGAGTTGATTGAAAACTTTCCGGGTCGTGTTTTTAAAGTTACACAGTTGTTAAAAGCTGATGCTACTACGGTTCATGCATTTATTTCTGATAAAAAAGCAAACATCATCACACGCAACTATCCTTTAAAGCCTGAACAACTCAAACAAAAGTTAAAACTGGTGGATGGTGGTTCACACTACTTGTTGGCTTACAGCGAAGAAAAAAAGAAACAGCTTGTGTTGGCAGAAAGAATCAAATAAACCACTGCAACAAAAATAAGAACGCTGCAATCGAGCCATAGAGTTTAATCACTTTCAGTCGGTCTTGTCGGTGTTCCCACCACAACACCACCCAAGGTTTGTACAAACCAATCAGCAATAAAATTACGCTGAAAATCCCTGTGAACTGAATTAACAAGTGAACAAAATACATGTGGTTAAATTACTAAAATTAAGATTAGAATAGTTAGGGTTGTTTTACACCCTATCTTTATCTTTGCGCTCTTTGTCGTAAAAAGTGAAGGCGAGCGATTTTTTAAGTATGTACACAGCGGATGGTTTCGTGAAAACCGTAGCCGCAGGAGTTGCTGCATCTGCTCCACAAAATGTTCGCATCAAAGGTTTACAAGGTAGTCTTGACAGCGTGTATGTCGCAGCCAGTTTTAAATTGCAGCCTGCCGATTATTGGATTGTATTGCAAGACCGAGAAGAAGCGCAGTATTTTCTCAACGATTTACAAAATTTACTGAACCGCGAGATTTTGTTTTTTCCGATGTCGTACAAAAGGCCTTATGAATATGATGAGGTAGAAAACGCAAACGTATTGCAGCGCACTGAAACACTTAATAAACTCGCCACTAAAACAAAACCTGAAATTGTTGTAACCTATCCAGAAGCGTTAGGCGAAAAAGTAATTACCAGAAGAACACTTTCTTCTAAAACATTTACCGTGACAAAAGGAGAAAACCTCGATGTTACTTTTTTGGAAGAATTTTTACACGAGTCTGGATTTGAAAAAACAGATTTTGTTTATGAGGCCGGACAATTTGCTGTGCGCGGTGGCATTGTTGATGTCTTTTCTTTCTCTTATGAGTTACCCTATCGCATAGAACTTTTCGGAAGCGAAATAGATGGCATTCGTTCGTTCGAACCTGGCTCACAATTATCTGTGGATGTTGTAGAAACTATCAACCTCGTTCCTAATTTACAAAGCGTTCTTCATAAAGATGATCACCAAGCCATCACAGAATTTATATCTCCCAAAACCATTTGGTGGATAAAAGACACCCAACAGATTTTCGATTTGGTAGATAAAAACTTCGAAAAAGTTTTGTGGGCTTATAATCAAAATAATAAATCAAAAACTAATCTAATTCTTCCTCCGGAAGATTTGTTCGCTACAAAAGAGTTTTTTGATTCAGCACTCAAACAATTTACCTGTGTTGAGTTTGGTAGCAGAACATATTTAGAGGCGCAACAAACTTTCGAAATTCAAGCTTCTGGTCAGCCCTCATTCAATAAAAATTTCGATTTGCTTTCAGCAAACTTGGCTGAGTTGAAAGATAAAGGTTTTCATAATTTTATTTCTGCTGAAGCCGAAAGGCAATTAGACCGATTGCAAAGTATTTTTTCTGAAATCAACGCACAGGTAAAATTTCAAGGATTAAATTTTTCGCTTCGCGCAGGTTATATCGACTCTAACGCAAAAATCGTTTGCTTTACTGATCATCAAATCTTCGAACGCTTTCATCGCTACAAAGCCAAGGAGAAGTTTACCAAATCGAAAGCCTTAACCCTGCGCGATCTTTATACTTTACAACCCGGAGATTTTGTAACACACATTGATTACGGTATTGCCAAATTTGCGGGGCTGGAAAAAAAGGAAGTAAACGGACACGAACAAGAAGCCATTCGTTTAATTTTCAGAGATGACGATTTGCTCTATGTAAGCATTCATGCGCTGCATAAAATTTCTAAATACACAGGTAAAGAAGGCACACCACCTGTAATGAACAAACTTGGCACACAAGAGTGGGAAAACAAAAAGGCCAAGGTTAAAAAACAAGTTAAAGACATTGCGAAAGAACTCATCGCTTTATATGCCAAACGCAAAAACGCACCGGGTTTTGGATTTTCTCCTGATAGCTACTTGCAAGCTGAGTTAGAATCATCTTTCATTTATGAAGATACGCCCGATCAGGCAAAAGCTACAGAAGATGTAAAACGCGACATGGAACAAGCACACCCCATGGACAGGTTAGTGTGTGGTGATGTTGGTTTTGGAAAAACAGAAGTGGCCATACGCGCTGCTTTTAAAGCTGTGGCCGATAGCAAACAAGTAGCTGTTTTAGTGCCAACAACTATTTTAGCTTATCAGCATTATAGAACTTTTAGTGAACGATTAAAAGGGTTGCCTGCTCGCGTTGAATATGTATCTCGCTTTAGAAGCGATAAAGAAATTAAAGAAACTCTTAAACGTGTTAAAGAAGGTGAGGTGGATATCTTGATTGGCACACATCGAGTTGTAAGCAAAGACATTGAGTTTAAAAATTTAGGTTTACTCATAATAGATGAAGAACAAAAGTTTGGTGTTAAAACCAAAGACAAACTAAAAGAAATGAAAGTAAATGTAGATGTGCTAACACTTTCTGCAACCCCTATTCCGCGCACACTTCATTTTTCTTTAATGGGCGCACGCGATTTAAGTATCATAGCCACGCCTCCACCTAATCGCCAACCGGTAACTACAGAGTTGCACACTTTTAACGAAGTATTAATTCGCGATGCGGTAAGTTATGAGTTAAAGCGCGGAGGTCAGGTTTTCTTTGTTCACAATCGCGTAAGCGATATTGAATCTATTGCTAACATCATTTACAAATTAGTTCCCGATTGCCGCATCACCATTGCTCATGGTCAAATGGAAGGGCACCAACTTGAGAAAGCCATGTTAAAATTTGTTGAGGGAGAATATGATGTATTGGTTTCTACTAACATTATCGAGTCGGGTTTAGATATTCCCAATGCCAATACCATCATCATCAACCAGGCACACATGTTTGGTTTGTCCGACTTACACCAGATGCGTGGCCGTGTGGGCAGATCTAATAAAAAAGCATATTGTTATTTGCTAACACAACCTACCTCTGTTCTTTCGTCAGACTCTCGCAAGCGTTTAGCTGCACTAGAAGAATTTACAGAATTGGGTGATGGGTTTAAAGTGGCCATGCGCGATTTAGATATTCGCGGTGCTGGTAATTTATTAGGTGCAGAACAAAGTGGTTTCATTAATGATTTAGGTTACGAAACCTATCACAAAGTATTAGACGATGCCATTCAAGAATTAAAAGAAACAGAGTTTAAAGATTTGTTTGCCAATGAACTGGCCGAGAAAGCAAAAATTTTAGTGCAAGATTGTGTGATTGAAACTGATCTAGAAATTTTAATTCCGGATGCTTATGTGAGCAACATCAGCGAGCGATTGGGTTTGTATGCGCGATTAGATAACATCAAAGACGAAGAACAATTACTTCGTTTTTCAGAAGAGATAAAAGATAGATTTGGGTTAATTCCCGAACCGGTGGAAGAATTGATTCATTCTGTTCGTCTGCGATGGTTGGGCGAAAAACTAGGTTTCGAAAAAATCTCCTTAAAAAACGAGCGCATGCGAGCTTATTTTGTTAGCAACAAAGACCAGTATTTTTCATCGCCCGTATTCGGAAAAATTTTGCAATATGTACAAAGCCATAACAAGCTATGCAAACTAAAAGACCAAGCCGGCAAAGCCATGCTGGTTATTGAAAATGTAAAAAGTGTTAATCAGGCCATTGAGATTTTTTCTCACATGCACGATTTCGAATTCAAATCTTCTAAAGAGATTTCATCTAAATAAGGTTCTAATCCTATGGCTTTATCAAAAGCATTAATCATTAAAACCTTGCGATAGGTGGGCGAGTAAAACACTTCGGAAAAAAATCCTTCTGTGTCGTACAAAAATACTTTGCAATCTGCTACCATTCTTTGCATCAGGTAGGTGCCTTGGTAGGTAATCACATCACATTTCTTCTCAAAGGGCATTACCCTAAACTCAGCAATGGTACACATATCAACAATCTGTTTATTAAACGAAAACTCATGTTGAATAGCATGCCAGAAGATAAAAATACAGTCTATTGCCTCTAATCGACAGTTTATGCACTTTATCGAACTATATGCTTCCCATTTTTGGAAAAACCTGTCTCAAAACAATAGGTTCAGCAACAATACGTTAATGGATTGTGTTGCCAGTATTTAATTAAGCGTTTTGCTTTTGGATTTGGTAATCAGATATCATTATATTAGCGTTCCTTTTTAAAATTTATTACAATGAAATACTCTTTCAGAGTCCTTTTAACTACAGTAGGTGCTTCCGCAGCACTTACAGGGTGTTCACTTTTTGGCGGTGGAGGCGGAAAGCCTGACGCGCAGAACCCCGGACAGTTGAGTACCGCCACAGGTTTGGCTTACAACAACGAAGACGAAGGCGGCTTTTTGGTAAAACCTTTTGCCGGACAGCCCGATGCGCCTAATATGGTCTTTATTGAAGGTGGTCGTGCCGTAATGGGTTCTTTCGAAGAAGATGTAATGGCTTCGCGCGATAACATTGAAAGAACAGTTTCTGTGGCTTCCTTTTATATGGACGAAACTGAAATTGCCAATATTCACTGGTTAGAGTATCTCCATAACCTCGCGAAAGATTCAACTCAAGAAGCTTATGTTCGTGCTTTGCCAGACACAACGGTTTGGAGAAGTAAATTAGCTTTTAACGACCCTTATGTAGATCATTATCTTAGATACCCTGGTTTCCGCTTTTTCCCAGTTGTGGGTATTAGCTGGTCTCAAGCTTCTGCCTACGCTGAGTGGAGAACTTTAGCTGTTAATAGAGCTCTAGCACAAGAAGCGGGTGAAGAATATGCCGAAACCGATGGAAGAATTCCTTTGGAATCAGGTATTGTTATTCCTAATTACCGCCTACCAACAGAAGCCGAGTGGGAATATGCTGCTCAAGCATTAATTGGAACACAATGGTTAGAAGAAATGCAAACCCACCAGCGCATCTACCCTTGGGATGGGCACGCAGTGCGTAATCCTTATGGCAAGCAAATGGGTTTCATGCTGGCGAACTTCAAGAGAGGTCGTGGTGATTATGCCGGTATTGCCGGTCGTTTGAATGACGGTGCTTTGATTACATCTTACATTTACGAATATCCCCCTAACGATTACGGTTTGTATAATATGGCTGGTAATGTAAGTGAGTGGGTACAAGATGTGTATCGTCCTTTATCTTACCAAGATTTTGATGATCTTAATCCAATCCGTAGAGACGGTTTCTTAGACCGTGCTGATGGGCAAACCAGCGATAATGGTTACAACAACATTTCTAAAAACCCTGAAAGCTTCTATTCATTAGTAACTGACAAAGCGCGTGTTTACAAAGGCGGCTCTTGGAAGGATGTTGCTTATTGGATGTCACCCGGTACAAGAAGATATTTAGATCAAGATAGTGCTACCGCTACTATCGGTTTCCGTTGCGCGATGATTCGTGCCGGCTCAAATTATTAATCCGATTTTTTAAAAATAAATGAACCTCTGCCACAAGCAGGGGTTTTTTTATGCCTTAGCAATGGAGGCCACATAAACAGAAGCAACTCCAGCTTTATTTAATAATTCATAACACGATTCTAAGGTGGCTCCTGTTGTAATCACATCATCGATTAAAAGAATGTTTTTGTTGGCAAATTCATTTGGGTGTTTCAAATGAAAAACAGTTTGCATGTTGAGCCAGCGTTGCATTCTTTTTTGCTTCGTTTGGGTTTTTGTTTTTTTGATTCTAACGAGGTTGTTAACCGAAATTTTTAAGGACGTATTTTCTATCAGACCTTTTGCAATCTCTTCACTTTGGTTGTATCCACGCTGTCTCTTTCTGGCAGCATGTAATGGTACGGGCACCACATAATCAATGGCCAATTCTTTCATTTGTTCTCCCCATTTAGTGTACATCCAGTTTCCCATTTTATAAGCTAAATCCGGTTGGTTTTCGTATTTGATAGCATGTAAAATATGTTGTACACCCGATTTCTTCCTGAACTGAAAAAAACTGTTGGCACCGGCTAAGCCCGGCATGCGCCATTCAAGTTGGGTATACAAAGCATTTTCCTTCCAGTCGGAAAAGTTTAAAAATGGTAAATCGAGCAAGCAATCCGTGCAGAAAATTTTTTCTCCTCGAAAAAGAATGTCGCGACAAGCGATACAAACCTCCGGATAAATAAGAGATAAAAATCCAATCCAAAACTCCTTTAAAACTTTCTTCATACCTAAACGATATATTTGTGTTTGATAAAGGAGTTACTCCAAAGTAAATAAAATAAAACGAAATGGGACTAGTTGAAGATTTCAATGCTTACAGAAGCAGAATGAACGAAAGGATTCAAGAATCTGATAGTTTAATTATTAAAAGAATATTTAACCTCGATACAAATGCATACGCTCCGGGTGGCGCTTTAGATGTAAAGGCAAAAGAGTTAATCGGACTTACCTGTTCGCTTGTTTTACGCTGCGATGATTGCGTTCGTTATCACTTAGGAAAATGCAAAGAAATTGGACTAAATACACAAGAAGTACAAGAAGCGATGGGTGTTGCCACTTTAATTGGCGGAACGATTGTTATCCCACATTTAAGAAGAGCTTTTGAGTATTGGGACGAACTTCAAAAACATGTTTAAACGCGATCTTGATTTCGATCGAAAATGGTCGGCTTTGATGCGCCACATTCAGCAAACTGTTGGTAAAAGACCTAAAGACCTAAACAGTGTTTTGTTTCTGATAGGTATGCAAGAGCTGGGCAGAGGTGCAGCCTATTTTTCTAAAGAAGAAAAGCAAGATTTGATGCACATCGCCATTTGTAAGGTCTTGAGTCTTTCTGGCTATTATGAGTTGGAGGGATTGGATGCTGATGGTTGGCCACACTGGAAACTGGTTAAAAAATTACCTCATGTAGACTTGCTTTCTCAAGAGAAACTCTTGAAAATGCACGTTGTCGAGTTTTTTGAAAAAGAATACGGTTGGCAATATGCTGAGGCTTCTCCAGGAGAAATGTTGGATTCGAAAAATTCATGAAAATTATCACTTACAACATCAATGGCATTCGTGCTGTGCTTAAGAAAGATTTTGTGGCCTGGTGTAAGGCGGCTAAGCCCGATGTTTTGTGTTTACAAGAAGTAAAAGCCTTAGAAAGTCAAGTAGATTTATCTGCCTTTCAGGATTTGGGATATCATATTTATTGGCATGCTGCGGAAAGAAAAGGTTATAGCGGTGTTGCTGTTTTTTCTAAAATAAAACCCAAACATATAGAAGTTGGTTGTGGAGAAAATATATATGATGCAGAAGGTCGCGTACTAAGAGTAGATTTTGAAAAGTATGCTGTGCTAACTACTTACATGCCTTCGGGTTCATCTAGCGAAGAGCGACAATTTTTTAAGTTAGATTGGCTTTCATTTTTTAAAGATTACACAAAAAAATTATTGCGCAAACATCCAAACATCATCATCAATGGCGATTTTAATGTTTGTCATCAGCCTATTGATATTCACAATCCTATTGCCAATTGGAATACACCGGGCTTTACCGAAGAAGAAAGAGATTGGTTTACGGCTTATTTAAGACTTGGTTTGGTAGATGGTTTTAGAAATTTTACGTCAGCACCCCATCACTATTCGTGGTGGTCGTACAGGGCTGGCGCCAGAAAGAAAAATTTAGGATGGCGCATCGACTATCAACTTTTTAGCAAAGAAATGCAACCGCTAATCAAGCGATGTGTGCACTTAACCGAAGCCATGCACTCTGATCATTGTCCTGTTTTGCTGGAGCTGAATTAACCTGTATTTTTATCTGCTATCAACTTTGAGCGTTATTATGCGTTAATATTTTTTGATTGGTGATTGTTTATGGGGAAAGAGTTTCAGATTATTCAAAATAAAGTCAATGCTTTTAAACGAAAGTATTACCTCAATACTTTTGTAAAAGGAATTGTGTTGACTTTGGCTTTGTTGCTTTCTTGTTGGTTGCTGTTGGCCATTCTTGAATACAATCTATGGTTACCTACTGCAGTTAGGTCGGTACTTTTCTATTCTTACCTTCTTTTCTGCCTGTATTGTTTGTTTCGTTTTTTGCATCAGCCTATCAAATTTTGGTTCTTGAATAAAGGACTTTCTGATTTAGAAAGCGCAGCTTTAATTGGTCAACACATTCCTGAAGTGAAAGACAGGTTAGTCAATTTTTATCAATTATCTGGCTTGGCGTCTTCTACACCATTAGCGAAAGCAAGTTTAAATCAGAGGGCTAGAGATTTTGAGCCAATACGATTTGAAACTGTAATCAACTTAAGAGATAACAAAAAATATCTTCCTTACTTATTTTTTCCTGTTCTGGTATTTGCGGTAATCTTAATATGGAATCAGTCCATCATCACCAAAAGTTCGCAAAGGCTAATTCAATACAACCAACAATTTTCGCCTGAAGCTCCTTTTCAGTTTAATCTGCAATCTTTTTCGCCCCGCGCTTATTTTAATGAAGACTTAACCATTCGAGTTGAGTTAAGCGGCAGTGCTTTGCCTCAAGAACTTTTCTTGCTGAAAAATAATCAACGCATTAAAATGCAAACTGAAGGAGAAAATGTTTTCAGTTACACATTAGAGCGCTTGCAACAAGGATTTGTTTTTCAATTGGAAGGGGCGGGGTTTTATTCTAATCAATATGAAGTCTTCTTAGTAAACCGACCAGAGTTAATACAATATGAAGCTGTTTTAACTTTTCCATCTTACTTAAATAAAAAAGTTGAAAAAACAGATTACGCTTCTAACCTGGAGATACCGGAAGGAACAAAAATACGGTGGACTATACGCTCGGATTTTACAAAAAAAGCATTTCTGAATCTTGCGGATGCAGAGCAACTATCTGAATTACAAAATTTTGATAATCAGTTGTTTACAATTGAAAAGGGTTTTAAAGAACCCACAGACTTCGAATTGATTTTACAAAATGATGAAAGCCAAAATAAAGAGAAGATTCGCTATTCTATTAAAGTAATTAAGGATCAATTTCCTCAAATAAATGTGTTGCCCAAGAAAGACTCTGTTTTATTTCAACATATATTATTGGGTGGAAGTATTGCTGATGATTACGCCAACAGTAAATTGATTTTGCATAGCACGCTGCAAAGGAATAAAACAGATAAAGTTTCACGTGAAATCAATTTGCCGATCGTACAAAATTTAACTGAGCAGCGATTCTTTTACTTTTGGCGATTGGATACTTTGAATCTTCAAGCAGGGGACCAGCTGGAATACTATTTAGAAGTTTGGGATAACGATGGTGTAAATGGCAAGAAGAGTACGCGCAGCGCTACTTATTTATTCGCCATGCCAAGCCAGCAAGAGTTAGAAACCAACATCAAACAATCAGAAAAAGTAACTCAGCAAAAACTTGAGCAAAGTTTTGAAAAAGCGAAAAACTTAGATGAAAAATTAGAGAATCTTTCTAAGCAATTAAAAGCAAATCAGAAACTCGATTGGCAAGACAAAAAAAGATTGGAAGATATCATCAAGCAAAAACAAGAGTTGGAAGAATTGTTAACGGAATTAAAAAGTGAAAATCAAAAGTTGAATGATAAAAAAGAAGCCTTTACTAAAGAGGACGAACGCATTAAAGATAAGGCTGAACAAATTCAAAAGTTAATGGAAAGCCTTTTGGATGAAGAAACCAAAAAGCTATTTGAAGAGTTAGAAAAACTTTTGAAAGAAAATGCTGACCAGAGGCAAATGCAAAATCTCTTAGACAAAATGCAGAAAAATTCTAGCGCACTCGAGAAGGAATTAGATCGTACGCTGGAACTCTTCAAAGAATTGCAATTAGAAAGCAAAGTGGAGCAGGCTACCGAACAACTAAAAGAATTAATAGAGAAACAAGAATCTCTTAATCAAGAGACTCAACAATTAGATAAAAATGCCAAGAGTGAAAATGAGAAAAATAAATCTCAGGAACTAAGCAAAGAACAAGAAAAGCTAAAACAAGATTTTCAAGAGCTAGAGAAAAAAGTAGAAGAAATCAAAAATCTAGATGAAGAAGTGGGCGAGGTGGATCTTAATGAACCCAGCGAAGAACAACAAAAGCAAATTGAAAACTTTCAAGAACAAAGTAAGAAAGAACTAGAAGAAGGCAAACCTGGCAAAGCTAAAGAAGCCCAAGAAAAAGCGATGCGAGAAATGAAATCCATGCAAAAGCAAATGGAAGAAATGGGTGGGGCCATGGGCATGGAAATGGATATGGAAAACCTTGAAAGTCTCCGCCAAATCGTTCACGGTTTAGTTAAACTTTCTTTCGACCAAGAAAACATATTAACCAACTTTAAAGAATTAGGTCAAAGCGACCCTCGATTTAATACCTTAGCCCAAAACCAAATTAAGGTTAAAAATGATGCTAAAGTGTTGGAAGACAGCTTGTTAGCCTTAGGAAAGCGAGATCCTTTTTTAGGTGCTTTTGTTACGAAAGAAGTCACTAATCTTAACGACCACCTTGATAAAGCCATAGAATTTAACGGAGATAGAAGACGATCACAAGCTTTAACTGAAATGCAATTAAGCATGACATCAATTAATAATTTGGCTTTGATGCTCGATGATCATTTTAACCAAATGATGGAGATGATGGCCAAAGCCAAGCCAGGAAAAGGAAAAAGTAAAAAGAAAGGGCAATCCCAATCTTTGTCCCAAATGCAGCAGCAATTGAATCAGCGAATTCAGGAGTTAAAAAACAGCGGAAAGGGTGGTAAGGAGTTATCTGAGGAATTGGCGAAATCCGCAGCTGAGCAGGAAAGAATACGCAAAGCTTTACAAGAATTTCAAGAAAAGATGAAAGGCCAGGGCAAAGAAATGCCAGGTATGGGCGACATGTTGCAAAAGATGGAACAATCGGAGTTAGACTTGGTAAATAAGCAACTAACCGATCAACTTATACGCAGGCAGAAAGAAATAGAAACCCGACTTTTAGAGGCAGAAAAGGCAACTCGAGAGCAAGAAGAGGAACAAGAGCGAAAAGGAGAGACAGCTAAGGATTACGACAAAGAAATTCCTAAGGCTTACGAAGAATATTTGCGACTAAAAGAAAAAGAAGTAGAATTGCTGAAAACAGTCCCTCCCAAACTTTACCCTTACTATAAGCAAGAGGTAAACGAGTATTTTAAAAGACTACGAGACCAGAGCTATGAATAGTATTAGTGTTCAGATACCTTCTATTTCCGATAATATTCGGATGATCGAGAGTTTTATCGACAACGCCAAGGAGCGTTTTCACCTGAACGAAGATATGTACGGCAACATCATGATAGCCGTGACCGAAGCCGTTAACAATGCCATTAAACACGGTAACAAAGCCGATTCATCAAAAAATGTATTTCTCAGCTTAACTCTGGACGAGAATCTCCTCAAATTCGTAGTAAAAGATGAAGGACCTGGTTTTGATTTCCACACCTTGCCAGACCCGACTGCTCCTGAAAATCTAGATAAACCAGGAGGTCGTGGTATATTTCTCATGCGTCATCTTTCAGACGATGTCAATTTTAAAGACAATGGTCGGGTTGTAGAATTAAGCTTCTACATGAACGCCTAATGGGAAAAGTTCGATTCCATTACGAAAACCTCAAATTCAGGCTTACGCAAAGTCGAAACATTCAAGCTTGGGTTGAAAAAACCGCTCTCTCTGAAAAAAAACACATTCTGTCTTTAGATTATATTTTCTGTACAGATGAAGCCCTTTACGAACGAAATCTTCAATTTTTAAATCACGACACATACACTGATATTATCACATTCGATTTATCAGAGAGCACTGGGCAAATTATAGGTGAAATTTACATCAGCATCGATAGAGTAAAAGACAATGCCTTACGATTCGAGCAAAGATTCGAAGACGAGCTTCATCGCGTTATCATTCATGGATTATTGCATTTATGTGGTTATGGAGATAAGAAAAAGGCAGAAAAGGAAAAAATGCGCACTTTAGAAGACCTATATTTAAAAAAGAGGAACTGGTAAACCTCATTACCTATTCAAAACCGATTTAAAGACTCTTTTCAATCAACTCGCTTTATCTTTGTGTATGAATTCGTTTAAGTTCCACGTGGAACAAACGATTTGTGGATAAGCTTGTGGATTTGTGGAATACTTGGGTTACACCCATTGCATGTTCCACGTGAAACGTTAAGACTATGTTTAAAGAATATGATATTGTTGTAGTTGGTGCTGGACATGCTGGCTGTGAAGCTGCTGCTGCCGCAGCAAACATGGGATCAAAAGTAATGTTGGTTACCATGAATATGGGGACCATAGGACAAATGTCTTGTAATCCGGCAATGGGTGGTGTAGCAAAAGGACAAATAGTTCGAGAAATAGATGCATTAGGTGGTCTCTCCGGAATAGTGAGCGATAAATCCATGATTCAGTTTAGGATGCTAAATCGCTCTAAAGGACCAGCCATGTGGAGCCCAAGAACACAAAATGATAGAATGCGCTTCGCAGAAGAATGGCGCTTAGCTTTAGAAGCTATTTCTAACATTGATTTCTGGCAGGAAATGATCCGAGAAATTGTGATTAAAGACAAAAGGGTAGTGGGCGTAAAAACAGCGCTAGGCATTGAAATACCTTGCAAAGCTGTGGTCTTAACAAATGGAACCTTTCTGAATGGCTTAATTCACATAGGTGAAAAGAATTTTGGAGGTGGGCGTACGGCTGAAAAAGCGGCTACCGGAATAACAGAACAATTAGTTAGCCTAGGATTCGAATCGGGCAGAATGAAAACCGGAACTCCTCCTAGAGTGGATGGTAGAAGCTTAGACTACTCTAAAATGGAAATACAGCCAGGAGATGAAAAGCCGGGTAAATTCTCTTATCTAAAAGAGTCCAAAACACCTGAAAAACAATTGCCCTGCTGGATAACCTATACCAATGACAAGGTTCATGATAAACTGAAGGAGGGCTTTGAAAAAAGCCCGATGTTTCAAGGAAGAATAAAAGGTTTAGGTCCAAGATATTGTCCATCCATTGAAGACAAAATCAATCGCTTTGCAGAAAGGGAAAGACACCAAATCTTTGTAGAACCAGAAGGATGGCAAACGGTGGAAATCTATGTAAATGGCTTTTCTACTTCCTTACCAGAAAATGTTCAATATGAAGCTTTAACTAGAATACCCGGGTTTGAAAATGCGCGCATGTTCAGGCCAGGATATGCTATTGAATATGATTGGTTTCCACCAACTCAACTCAAACTTACTTTAGAGACGCAACTCATTGATAATCTGTATTTTGCGGGTCAAATTAATGGCACAACAGGCTATGAAGAAGCTGCATGCCAAGGTTTAATGGCGGGCATTAATGCTCACAGAAAAATCAATGAAAAAGACTCTTTTATCTTAAAAAGATCAGAGGCTTATATAGGAGTATTAATTGATGATTTGGTTAACAAAGGCACAGAAGAACCTTACAGAATGTTTACTTCAAGAGCTGAATATCGAATCTTACTAAGACAAGATAATGCTGACCTTCGTTTGACAGAAAAAGGTTATGAAATCGGTTTAGCTTCTGAAAATAGGTATCAACAATTCATTCATAAGAGAAACCAAACCGAACTACTCACTCAAAGAATTAATGAAATCAGAGTCAGCCCGGAAGAAATCAATTCTACCCTTGAAAAATTAGAAAGCACAACCATAAAAGAAAAAATGCCACTGTTGAATCTTCTGAAAAGACCGCAGATTTCTTTTGAAGGAATAATTCAGCACACAGATTTATTGAAACAACAACTTTCTGGATTTAATGAAGAGGAGTTGGAACAAGTTGAAATCAATATTAAATATGAAACATATGTAGATCGCGAGCAAAAACTAGCGGACAAAATAAGTGCTTTAGAAAATTATAGAATCAAAGAAGATTTTGATTACGATCGGGTTAAGGCATTATCTTCTGAAGCAAGAGAAAAATTAAAGAAGATTAAACCTCATACTATCGGTCAAGCTTCACGAATCAGTGGTGTATCTGCAGCTGATGTTTCTATTTTAACTGTTTACATGGGCAAATGATCAGCATAACTACTTGTCGTGTTTGTGGAGGAAACCAATTCACAACTCTTTTTACATGTAAGGATTATACAGTTAGCCAAAAACTCTTTTCGTTAATTCAATGTAATCAATGTTCTGTTATCATCACAAGTCCTAGACCTGAAGATGAAACGTTAGGTGAATATTATCAATCAGAAGATTATATTTCTCATACATCCAAAGCAAATAATCTCATCAATCTTCTGTACCTAAATGTGAGGAAAATTACGCTTAAGCAGAAGCATGAAATGTTAGAAAGCATAACCAATCAAAAAACAATTCTTGATTACGGTTGTGGAACCGGTTCTTTGATTTCTTATTTACAAACTAAAGGTTGGCAAGTAAAAGGTTATGAACCAGATGCTAATGCAAGAAAAATAGCTCAAACAACTTGTAAGGTTTATGATAAACCTCAAAGTATTAATGAATCATTTGATGTAATAACGTTATGGCATGTGTTAGAACACACCACAGAGCCTAACGAAACCTTGTCTTTACTGAGTAAACTTTTAAAACCAAAAGGTAAACTGGTTATTGCTGTTCCGAATCATAAAAGTTATGATGCAGATTTTTACAAACAATATTGGGCTGCTTATGATGTTCCCAGACACCTGTGGCATTTCAACAGAAAAGCAATGGAACGATTGTTGCAACTTCATGGCTTTGTAATACAAAAGATAGAACCCATGAAATTTGATGCTTATTATGTATCCTTACTAAGTGAAGCAAATAAGAATAATTCTTTTCTAAAATTTTTAAAAGGTTTTATTCGTGGCTTTCGCTCTAATTTGAAAGCACAGAAAACCGGAGAATATTCAAGCCTTATATACATTGCATCAAGATGAAGTATTTATATAACTTATTAATCATAGTATGCTTTGGTTGTGCTAGTCAAACAACACCAACCGGTGGACCTAAAGATGAAACACCTCCTAAGTTAATATCAACATCTCCAAAACCTGAAACAACCAACTTTAAGGACAATACTATTGAATTAAACTTTGATGAACTTATTCAATTAGAAAAACCAAAAGAACAAATTATTATTTCTCCCCTTATCAAAGAAGTTGAATACAATTATCGAAAAAATAAAGTGTTCTTAAAGTTCAATGAAAAATTAAAAGACAGCACTACCTATACAATAAACTTTAGAGACGCAGTTAAAGATCTAACCGAGAAAAATCCTGCCCAAGATGTAAAACTTGCATTCAGTACAGGACCAGTAATCGATACTCTCACTATCTCAGGACTGGTTTTTGATTTATTACAAGGCAAAACAATTGATAACGTTACCGTTGCATTACAACCAGCAAGTGATACTTTTAATATGTTTAAGCATAAAGCCAGGATTATCACTAAAAGCAATGCTAAAACAGGTGAATTTATCTTCACTAATATTAAATCCGGTAATTATTTAATCTATGCATTCACAGACAAAAACAATAATCTACTTGTGGAAAGTCAAAACGAAATGTATGCCTACCTTAAAAATCCAATCAACCTAAATAATAACGTAGTAAACATTGTATTGCCTCTAATAAAAGTAGATAACAGAGGAATTAAAGTAATTTCAATGAGAAGTCTGCAGAATTATTTTACGATAAAACTTAATAAATCTGCAGAGAAAGTTAATATCAAAACAGAGAAACAAAACCTAACTATTACAGCTCAAAGCAATCAAAGTGAATTTAAAATTTACGATAACTCAAATTCTGATAGCACCTTAGTAAATCTAACTTTCACTGATACAATTCACCAACGAATAGATACCACTTTCTACGCTAAATTCAATCATCAATATGAAACCAAAAGACTTGATAAAATAAAAGTAGAAACAAGCAAAGTAAATGTATTCGCTAAGAATAATTTGCTCACTAACTATATCGCCATAAACAAACCAATAAAAAGAATTCTATTTGATAGTCTTTATATTCATTATGATTCTATTTCACGTGAAACTGTTACAATAAAAGATCTCAAAATTGACACATTAAAAAACCTCATTTACTTCAACAAAACCTTAAACAAAATTCAAACTATTGAATTAGATAAAACTACTAAACCAAAAAATAAAGTAAAAGCTACGTTCACATTTGGTAAAGGAAGTATTATTAGTGTCGATCAAGACACTATTCCTAATAAACGAATTGAACTAACAATTTTTAAAGAAGAAGATTTAGCTAAAATATACATTGAACCTTTACAGGAAGATGAATATGCCGAATTATTATCTGATAAAAATGAAGTTATACAAACTATCTACGGCAAACAGTCTACTGTATTTGAGAATGTACTTCCTGGTGAATATAAAATCAGATTAGTTAAAGATCTTAATAAGAATAGAAAATGGGATGCTGCTATTCCAACACTTCAAGAAGAAGCAGAACCTATATACTTCTATTTTGATGATAACATGAAGCAAACATTCTCAGTTAAATCAAATTGGGACTATGGACCCTTGTTGATAAAACCAGAATTTCGTGTGGAAAATATGGGTAAGGATAAGAACAAAAATGGATCAACCAATAGAAAGTAAAATAACTTGATAAAACTTGTGTACTACTATTAAGTTATGAACATACACGAGACCAGTCTTAATCAACAAACACTTATACACAATAAAACCAATTGTTAATTAAATTATAACAGTTTGATATTCAATTAGTAATTAACTTACTTTATCAACAAGACAAACATACAAAGTGTGAACAAAAACTATCCACATATCAACAGTACTAATAACAATTACATATATATATATATATTAATACTTATAAGGAAATGCACAATGTGTTTTGCTATTCTATTGATTTTCAATCAAAGCAGAGCTCAAGATCAAATCAATATTCAATTAGCTAATGAATACCTCAACAAAGGCGATAAACAAAAAGCTTTAGAAATTTTTCAAGACTTGGCGCGGCAAAATGAAAACATCAACTATATCCATATTAATTATTTTAATACTCTGTTAGAATTACAACAATACAAGGAGGCAGAGGAATACCTCCGTAAACAACTTAAGAGAGAGCCTGGCAATTTATTGTTTCAACTAGACCTTGGCATCCTTTGGCTTCGCACAGGCGAGGTAATGAAGTCAGACAGGCATATTAAACAGCTTATTGCAGAAAACGCTGGCATTCCAGGTCGAATTAAGTACGCAAGCGATTATTTAACTTCTAAATCACTGCTCGACTATGCCATTCTCTGTTTAGTAGAAAGTCGTAAAGTTTTTAAAACGGAAAGTATTTATGCATTAGAATTGGCAAACCTTTATCGCTACAAAAGTGATCGCCAAAAAATGGCAGAAGAATATTTAAATTATGCCACTCAAAATTTAGGCAACATTCAATACATCAAAAGTTTGTTACAAGTAATGTTAACAAAGCCTGAAGAATTAGAAGAACTTGAAAAAATTCTTCTCTCCAAAGTACAAACGGATCCTTCAAACGAAGTTTATAGTGATTTGCTAATCTGGCTTTCTCTTCAACAAAAAAATTTTACAACGGCATTTATTCAAGCCCGTGCTTATGATAGACGTTACAAAACACAAGGTGAGCGATGCATGGAAGTGGCGGATGTAGCCTTAAAAAATAAAGAATACCAAACGGCCAGTCAGATTTATCAATATATCTATAAAACATTTACAGATGTCGAAATCAATAGAAGTGCTTTGCTGGGTTCGATTCAATCAAGAGAAGCCTTTTACAGAAATGAACCTAGCTTGCCTATCGACTCTATAAAAAAATTGGTTAAAGATTATCAATCATTTATAGATAACAATTTACCTCAGGCTGCAGCATTCGAAGCAACAAGAAACAAGGCAATGTTACAAGCTGAAATTTTGAATGAACTGGAAAATGCACAACAACAACTCATCAATTTAATTAACAATCCACAAATACCACAAACCATTAAAGCCAAATCAAAAATAGATTTAGCAGATTTATACCTTATAAAAAATGAACCTTGGGAATCAGCGCTTCTATATGCGCAAGTAGAAAAAACGCAAAAAGAGAATACTATTGGCTATGAAGCGAAATTAAAGCATGCTAAACTTTCGTATTACCAAGGAGAATTTTTATTGGCTGAAGAACAACTCGATATTCTGAAGCAAGCAACTACACGAGAAATTGCTAATGATGCTATCGCATTGAGTTTAAGAATCAAAGAAAATTTAATGATAGATAGCGCAGCAATTGCATTGCATGAGTATGCGAAAGTTGAATTGCTATTAAAACAAAACAAACTCTCAGAAGCTTTCGAAAAAATAAATGAAATAGAAAGCGGAAGAATAACTAGACAAGACTCAGTTATCACCTTCGCTAATTATGCCATCCTAGATGATTGTTATTGGTTAAAGGCAGAATTGTATCTGAAACAGAATAAACCTGAACAAGCATTAGCACAATACGAAAAAATTGTAGCCGAACATTTTAACGATGTATTAGCAGATGATGCATTTTTTGCCATAGGCGATTTATACGAGAATTATTTTAAACAACCGGATAAAGCCATGGAACAATACAAAAATTTATTAATCCAATTTCCCGGCAGTGTTTATGCAGCAGAAGCCAGAAAAAGATTTAGGAAGCTGCGCGGAGATTTCAATCAATAAAAGATTAAAATAAGGTTTACAATAGAATGGGCCTTCACTCTGCTTAATCTACCTTTCAATCTCAATTTTTAAACCCTTCAATCCAAACTCAAAAATATTTGCGAAAACCAAAGGTTTATACATCAAACAAAACTAAAAAGTATGATGACAAACCTGATTTCCCACATCAGCCGTAAAATAAAAGTTTTATTGGCTATCACTTTGTTGATGTCTCTTTCAATCGCCTGCGATGATGATGACGAAGCAACTCAAAGCAACATTGTGCAATTAGCACAAAGCAACACAAACCTTTCTACCTTGGTAACAGCATTAAGTGAGTTTCCTGATTTAGTAACCACATTAAGTGGCAACGGAAACTTTACTGTGTTTGCTCCCACGAATGCTGCGTTTGCAGATTTATTAGAAGAGTTAGAGGCAGATGATTTAAGCGACATTCCAAATGAAGTGTTGAGAGAAGTATTAGAATACCACGTAATTGCTACAGCTGAATTAAAAGCAGCAGATTTAGCTAGTCAAGGCTACACAACAGTTGAAGGCCAAAAACTGTATGTATCAGTTGGTTCCTCTGTTAAAATTAATGGAACAATAACTGTAACTACTCCAAATGTTGATGCTTCTAACGGTGTCGTTCATGTTGTTGACAAAGTAATCATGCCTCCATCAGAAACAATTGCAGAAATAGCTTTAGGGTTTAATCCTGGTGAATTCACGCAATTAGTAGCTGCATTAGGTAGAACACAAGGCAGAACACTCGACTTATTAGCTGCCGTATCAAACCCAGGTGAATACACAGTATTTGCTCCGACAGATGATGCATTCGAAGCTTTGTATACAGCACTTGACGTAAATGGTATCAATGATATAGCCATCGGAACACTTGAAGCAGTATTAAAACACCATGTAATAGTTGGAAGAAAATATTCGTCTGACTTAACAAACGGTGGATTAGAAACATTGAATGGTGATGATGTAACCATCAACTTAACAAACTTAACGGTTACTGGCTCAAGTGGCGGAAGCAATGTTGCCAACTTACAAGCAGCTCTATTGAATGTGAATGCAACTAACGGTGTTATTCACGTAATTGACAGAGTTTTATTACCAGATTAAAAATAATGTTGGGTTAAGAGGGGTTGGGTGGTGTAAAGCCGGTCGTGCACATTTGCCGACCGGCTTTCAATTATTTATCTTCAAAAAAAATATAACGTGTTTAGTACCAAATATCGCCTTGTCTTTATTCTACTGTTATCGATTTATTCATTTCTGAATATTTTGTTTACAGTTGGTAACGGTTTTTTTGATTTCAATTTACCAGATTACTTTTTATTGTTTGTACTTACATCGGTTGTAATCGGTGTTTGGGAATTGAACAGGTTATTGGCTAATCGAATACCAGAGAAACCAAAATTATCGGGTAAAAAGATTCACCCGCTCGTGTTACAATTCTTTGGAAGCATTTTCATCGTTGTAGCAGTTTCATGGATTTCTTTAGAGTTATTATATCTGATTTTAAACATGCCTTTAAAAACAAACCCAAAACACTTCACACTTTTACTAGCATTTGGTTTCAGGGTTAATTTGTTTTTGCAATGTGTTAATGCAATCGTATTTTATATGAATCAATTGAAGGAAGCGCAATTGCAGGCCGAGCAATACAAGCAACAAACAGCAGAAGCCAACTTTCAGATTTTAAGAAACCAAATCAATCCGCATTTTTTGTTTAATAGTTTTAATGTATTGTCCACATTGGTTTATAAAGATCCGGACACTTCTTCACGCTTTATCGAACAACTATCTTTTGTCTATCGCTACTTATTGGCCAGCAATGATAAAAAGCTAGTTACACTACAGGAAGAGATGGCATTTATGGACGCTTACCTTTATTTGTTAAGCATTCGTTTCGGCAATAATTTGCAGGTAAGTAAGCAAGTTTCCGACAAGGCGTTAAAAAATTATGTTGCTCCGGCAACGCTACAACTATTAGTAGAAAATGTTATTAAACACAATGTTGTTTCTAAGAAAGAAATTTTAACAATTGAAATTGAAGACAGAGATAATTTCTTGTACATCCAAAACAGTATAAGAGCTAAACAAGACAAAGAACCTTCAACACAAGTTGGTTTGCAAAACATAAAAAACAGGTATGCCTTTCTTACAGACAGAAAAGTAATTATCGAGAACACGGGTGAAAAATTTAAAGTCGGTTTACCATTATTAATTGTAGAAAAACATGAATATTCTAATCGCTGAAGACGAGCCCTTGGCAGCCGAAAGGTTATCGCAATTAGTACAACAATGCTTGCCAGAAGCAAAGTTAGTAGCAATTACAGATTCTGTTTCTGATACGATTGATGCCATGCAAAATTCCATGCCTGATTTACTACTGTTAGATATTCAACTAGCAGATGGAAAAAGTTTTAGAGTTTTAGAAGAAACCAAAACAGAACTTCCCGTAATTTTTACAACAGCGTATGATGAATATGCCATTCAAGCTTTTCAATACCATAGCATCGATTATTTATTAAAACCGATTAACAAAGAAAAACTGAGTCAAGCATTAGATAAATACAGGAGGCTTGGCAAAAGCCAATCAAACAATGAAATTGGTTTACTTAAGAAAACGCTAGAAAGCTTTAACAAAAAATATAAACAAAGATTTTTGGTTAAAATGGGGCAGCGACTTGTTTTTATAGAAACAGAAAAAATCGCAAATTTTTATGCTGATGGTAAAACAGTTTACCTCATTCCTTTTCAAGAAAACAAAAAATACATTGCAGACTATACACTTGAAGAATTAGAACAACAATTACCACCCGATTTATTTTTCAGAATAAACAGGAAACACATCATCAATATTAAATCCATTACGGAAGTAAAAGGCAACAACGCCAATTTAGAAATTAAAACAGCTAATCCTGTTGTACAAACATTGGTTGTAAGCCGCGATCGAGCAACTGCCTTTAAACAATGGTTAGACCAATAACGGTAGGAAAGCAAAATCTTCTTTATTAACTTAACGACAAACATCAATTATGCGACTCGTTATCATCCTTATTTTGATATTGGCAGCTTTTCAAAGTAAAGCTCAGCAAAATAACCTTCCCGAATATGAAGAATTAAAAGCAAAAGTTTTAGAGTTAAGAACAGATGTTGATAACATACAGCTAAACGTTAGCCAATCTGAAAAAAGATTTAAACGTGGCATTGCGGTTGCTACCATAGGTTATTCAGTAACAATAGCCGGAGGCTTAATGCTTGGCAGAAAAAATGATGAGTTAGGCAAAGCCTTGCTGATAGCCGGAGGCGTAACCGGAGTAACGGGAACCATTTTAATGGTTGATGCTTTTAAATTTCTTGGCAGGATAGGCTCAAGTAAAAGATAAAAATTTTTTTAGTAGGGAAGAATTAGCTTTGCTGTCTTCTATCTGTTTAACGAAGTAAGAAATGTATTGGACTGGCAATACATAGTGAGGATAACTTTCATGTGTTAAAACGAAAATAGGTTTTCCTTTTACTTTTTTGCAAAACTTAATAAAAAATTTATTTCTGGTAGATAAACGAATGCTTTTATCATGCTGAGCAAGATCCATAAAATGAAGAATGGTGAAGCATTTAGTAAAAGGATAAACCTGCAAACCTTCAACAGGAAATAAGAAAACATAATTTTTATATTCTCCTTCTTTAACAAACAGAGAAAGCATTTTGCGCAACTTCCTTTTTTTAATCATTATTCTTCCTGATAGAATAGATAACAACAAAAGCACTAAAACATAGTAAATAAATAAACTGTGCTCGGGAAAGGAAAATAAATCAAATACAAAAACAACACCAGGTAATAGCACTAACACTAAACCAAGATGTAAGAGATTCTTTTGAAAATCATGAATCCGAAAATCGACCATTAAATCGATAAACCTTTTTACTATTTTTTCTTCAGGCAAAAGCATGAATCAAAAATAGAATGAATTTTTTTTACAAGATTTAAACAAGACTAGCACAACATTTCTTGAACTTTGATGTGAAACGAACGTATCCTTAAGTATAGAACATCAATCAAATATTCAGTAGCAAAGTGAGTTAATTAATCTTCAGATTTTTTACGAATGAAAATCAATCAAAATCAAACAAGATAAAAATTCAGCGATCATTACTTTTTCTGTATGAAAAGCAGGAGTAACATTTACAATAGGGCAAGCAGGTGGATGGAAAATAGATAGAGTAATACAAATTCAATCCACAGGTGTTAATCATTATCAAGAAATTGAAAAACGAACTTATGTAAATTCCATTAACGTTTTTTCCTCCCTAAAGCAAAATCAAATTTTTCGGGTGTTCCGCTAATACGCACATTTAAAAAGCGAGTTCGTTTATCGGTATCACGATATTGAATGGCATCAATCTGGTCGGGATCAATTTCTTCTTTTCGCTTCCCACCAAATAATGTTTGCGCCCCCACCTGCGAAACCAAACTCCACGGTACACGAATTAAATAATCCATTGTTAAATCTAAACCTTGGCTGCCTTCCATTTCTATATACCCTAAGGAAGAGTTAATCGTCATAGCAGGAATGTATAGTTTTCCTTTTTTCAAGTCTAAGGTATTTTTTAAAGTATCGAAACGAACCATGTTCAAATTTTTGTCTTTGAAATAACCGGCCATCGCCTGTAAAGGAGCAAAGTTTACTAACCTTCCTTGTGTAATAGAGACTTCTAAATGTGCTTCACCTTCCGGTAAAATAGGTGTTAAATCAGGGTGTACATGAAACAAACTTTTTACTGTGCCCGATAACCTGCCATGAAGATTTTTATTCATTAAAAAATCCTGACCAAAATTATCGAACTTAATAAACAAACGATCTAAATCTAATTGATTGAAATACGTGGTGCTTTTGAAGTAAATGTTTTTCGGATCAGATCCGTTTAAATAACCATCTAAGGCAAAAGTTCCTCCGGCAATTTGCATGGCCAACGTATCTATAAACAAATAATGATTTTTAGTAGTGCGCGCTTTCGCTTGTAAATTTTCTATCTGAATTTGATGATGTTTTAAGCTTGCAATTGAAGCAGCGAAATTCATATCTGTAAATGGAATTTCGAAAATATTGAAAGCCTTTGCATGGTCTTTAGATTCTGCTTTTACAGGATTGTATGCTAACAATTGATCTAAGTTTAAGCGGTTCGCCTTCAGGTTGAAATGGTTATCGCGTTTGCGCAGCAAAGAATCTGTACCTGTATAATAATTCAAATCAATAGTGAAATCGCTTTCACCCATTTTAGCGCTAAGTTTTTGTATAGAAAAATGTTCATCTTCATAATGAATTCTTCCTCTCACGTTTTCAATTTTTAAAGGATGAACATTGAGTTTGGCTTCTACTTTATCCAAGCGCAAGTCGGCAGAGCGAAAGCTTTTGTTAAAATACAAATCAACCAGTCCGTGTACTTTTAATGCTTTGGCTACCTCGTGTCGGTAATCTTCGGGCAAATAATTTTCACCTTTGTACGTAAGTAAATTATCAAGTCGTAATTGTTCAGACGTTAAATCAAATTCAAAACGCGTATCGCCTTTCTTTACATCATCAAACCACAAATCGTAACGGGTAAGTAAACCATTAAAATGAAAATCGGATTGGTCGATTTCACCACTAAAATCTTTTACGCGAAACGTTGTATCAGTAATAATGATATCGGCATGTAAATCGTGCAAAGTATGTGGGTATCCATTAATTTTTGCAAACAAATCTTCGATGTAAAATTCGCCATGAGGCAAAGGCGATTCTTTTAATTGAGCAACAGAACTTTCAAACTTTAATTTGATTTTAAAATCGTTGATAATATCATCAACCAAAGCAACGGTATCTACTTTCGATAAGCGCGATAAATTAATCTTATTTGAAAATCCAGAAAATGTAAATTGGACCGGCACGTTTTCCTTATGAAAAATAGCTGGAAGATTACTGATAGCTGCCTGAAAAGAAAAATCAGAATCGGCTATTTTTAAAAGAAAAGTATCTATCACCACTTTTCCATTTTTCATATCAGCATGAATAGTTAATTTTTCTACCGGATGAGGATAGTTAGGAATAGAAAAATGCAAATTGCGCACAATCAATTCACTTTCTATTCCTTCTTTTAATTTCAATAAAGCATTTTCGGGTTGATTGAAATCAAGCAATTCATTGAAATTCATTTTCACTACCACCTGTCCACCTAAATTTTCAATTTGATTTAACCCTAAAAATTCGCGCACAAAGGACAGATCCAAATCTGCGTCTAAGAAAGCAGCAATCTGTGGGTCATTAAAATTTTTTATGGTTAACGATCCACTGAATCTTCCTTTCTCTGGTTTTAGAGAAAAATTGCGCAACGCGAAAACAGAACTTTCTAATGTGCGATTGGGTTCGTTTGTAAAACTACCGGAGAATTGTAAGTCTTCAATCTTTTTATTGTTGAGAGTATTTTGGAAGAAACCATTTTCGCAACCAAAGCGAAAAGTTAAGCCGGGCATTTGGTTTTCGACTATCGGTCCTTTAATGTTTCCTTCGAAAAAGACATTTCCAGAATTGTTATAGCGATTAAAAGCATCAACAAATTCAGGAGAAACAAAAGCCGTTACCATACTAAAATCAGGTTTCTCTCCTACAATTTTTAAATCTAGAAAAGTGGTATCACGCAAGGCAATTTCTCCTCCTATACCAAAGGCAGCTTTGTCTAACATTAGGTGTGTATCCGTTAACCGAATAGTTTTTTCAGCAACTGAAAAATCAATGTTTGAGTTAAGTTTTAATTTCTTATCATGAAAAAAGGAAGTGTCTTTTTTAAACAACACATTGATTTCAGCCAGCGTATTTAATGAAACTGATACTTGCTGTGAGTCTGCAAGGATGCTTGCTTCAAGTTTATCGATTCTGGTTCCGGCCAAAAGCGAGTCGGCTGTTTGTAAATATTTAATAGTAACATCTTCTAACAACAATTTTTTAAGATGAATATTGATAGAAGAAGTATCGCTGGAAGAAGAGGAATCATTTTGTGTCTTCTTGGCTAACAAGATATTGATAGCGCCATTTTCGTATTGCACAATGTTTACTTCTGCATGAGCCACATCGATTAAACGCACATCAAAATTGCCTTTAAAAACATCAATCCAACGGAAACCAACAAACACATCTTCTGCTTTATATAATACAACATTGGCGGTGTCAGTAAAAGAAACATTTTTTAAATCGATATCTACATACGGAAAATCGTGAAACAAATTAATTGAACTTCCACCAACCGATAGTTTTCCTTTAAAGTTTTTGTTGGCCTCCCCTACCGCCCATTGCACTAATTCTTGCTGATGTTGTTGTACTACAATATAGAGTACCGTTGGTAATAAAATCAAAAGGCTTATGGCCAACACAGCCACACGTTTCCACCATTTTTTCATTGTTCTTTTCACTTTATCAGTTTAACACTTAGCCCAATATCGGACAACTTTGTTCGCATACAGACAAACATAAAAATGCGAGCTTTAAAATTACATCAGAAACTTGGTTTTTTATTGGCATCTTGTTTGAACTTTCTTATCGTTTATAAAAACCTTGCTTATGCTTAAAAGTTATTTTTTAGTTGCCTGGCGCAGCATCAAACGAAACAGGCTTCATGCCACCATCAACATTGTGGGTTTGGCAGTGGGCATGGCAGTGTGTATTCTGATAACACTTTATGTACAATTTGAACTTACATACGACAGGCAAAATAAACGTGCCGATCGCATCTACCGAATGGCCATCGATTTAGAAGCCAACAACTGGGCAATTTCTGCATTTCCGATCGGACAATTATTGAAAGATAACTTCGCAGAGGTAGAAACCTTTACCCGCATTCGGCCAACAGAAATTTTTGTACACAACGAAGACGCAGATATTAAATTAAAAGAGAGGGTTTTCTTTGCCGACTCGTCTGTGTTCGATGTTTTAGATATAAAACTTTTACAAGGCAACCCCACTAAAGCCTTAGCCGAAGTAAACTCGTTAGTGTTAACACCACAAAAAGCAAAAACATATTTTGGCAATGCCGACCCCATCGGTAAAACATTAAAATTATTAAATGACAACACGGTATATACCATAACGGGTGTGTTTGAACCTTTGCCCTCTAACTCGCATGTGCACATGGATATCATGGTTTCATCCGACAATTTCGGTCCCATGAAACCCGGCTCTCCCCAAGGTTGGCAATACCTTACCAACCATTACACTTATTTGGTTTTGCCTGCGAATTTTGATTATCAAAAATTTGAAGTAACCATTTCGGAGTTCATGGATAAATTTCAGGAACTAACACCCGACCAACCACGCAACAGAATTAAACTTCAACCACTTACAGATATACATTTATACTCAAACCGCGGTTTAGAAGTAGAAGCGAATGGAAACATCAACACCGTTTATACTATGGCAGCTGTTGCCTTTTTCATTCTCATCATTGCTTGTATCAACTTCATGAATCTTACAACGGCACAATCTTTAAAACGTGCTCGCGAAGTTGGGATTAGAAAAGTAGTAGGTAGTAGAAAAGAACAACTCGTCATGCAATTTTTAAGCGAGTCGGTTTTAATTAGTTTGTTCGCGTTAATTTTGGCTGCCATGTTTCTTTTGCTTTCTCTGCCTTACTTCAATGAGTTTACCGGCAAGCAAATCAGTTTAAATCCTATAGAAAATCCGTGGGTAGCCATCAGTTTTATTTCTGTAACCTTTATAGTTGGTTTGTTAGCAGGAACCTATCCGGCTTTTGTATTATCTGATTTTAATCCGAATGTAGTTTTAAAAGGAGCATTCGTTACCAACATTAAAGGGCAAAGATTAAGAAGAGCTTTAGTGGTTTTTCAATTCACTATTGCTTTCATTATCATGGCCGGTGCTTACACCATTTATTTGCAGCTAGAATTTATGTTGAATAAAAACATGGGTTTTGATCGTGAACAAGTTTTAGTACTCGACTTACCGAACGATAGTATTGGAGAGTCATCCATCAAAGATGAAATGTTACGCTTAAGTGGAGTAGAAGCCGTTACGTGCATGGGCGAAATACCGGGCAATATGGTGCGAACAACAACCATTTGGTTTGAAGGCGCACCCAATAATCAACCCCAAAACATGTATCATTTTTCTGCCGATGCAGATGCCTTACAAGCACTAGGTATGAAAATGAAATTCGGTGAATATTTTCATCCGGATACAAAAAGACATTACAAAGAATTTGTGATTAATGAAACGGCCTTAAAATTATTCGGTTGGAAAAAAGAAGAAGCCATCGGCAAAGAAATCAACTTTGGAGAAAGAGGAGAAGACCCCGGCAAAGTAATCGGTGTGATGGAAGACTTTCATTTTAAACACCTCCACGATAAAATAGATCCGCTTGTTATGTATTTACAGCCCATTTACGAAGGCGAATTTATGGCCATTAAAGTAAAAACAAGTGAGATGCAACAAATGGTAACAACCATTGGCAACAGATGGAAAGAACTCGTGCCCAACTACGAATTCGAATATCGGTTTTTGGATGAATCGTTTGATAAACTGTTTGATCAGGAGAAAAAACTCGGACAACTCTTTACCATTTTTTCATCGCTTGCTGTTTTAGTTTCGTGTTTAGGTTTATTTGGGCTAGCTTCTTTTACATTAGAACAAACCAGAAAAGCAACTGCGGTGCGAAAAGTTTTGGGTGCCAGTGTAATGAGTTTGGTTATGCGCATGTCGAAAGAGTTTTTGATTTTGGTTTTTATAGGACTTATTGTGGCCATTCCTATTACGTATTACGCACTTAGTAATTGGTTAAGCTCGTTTGCATATCACATACCCTTTAATTGGGCTGTGTTTATTGTTGTTGGTGTGTTGGGCGCTTTGGTTGCGCTTGCTACAGTTTGTTATCACTCACTAGTAGCCGCCATGGCCAATCCCGTTAAAGCATTAAAAGAACAATAATTTTTATGGCTGCGTAAATGCTTTTATCTTTCATTACGATTTAAGCATTTACCCAAGCCTATGAAAAAGTTTTTTATCGGATTGCTCGTGTTGTTGCTGGCACTTGTTTCCATAGTATTGTTCAACACATTTACGTTTACTTCTTCTCAAACAGAGGTTACTGCTATACCCGCACCCCCCGTTACTGATAGCAGTCTTCAGCATTTTACAAAAGCATTAACCTACAAAACCATTTCGTATGGTAATCCGGAATTGTTCGATTCTTCTGCGTTTTTAGGGTTCAGAAAATTTTTAGAGCAAACGTATCCGCTTGTGCACCAACACATGCAGCGCGAAATCTTGTCCGGTTATAGTTTGCTTTATACGTGGAAAGGAAAAGATGAAGGCAAAAAACCAATTGTCATCATGGCCCATCAGGATGTTGTGCCGGTAGAAGAAGCCACCCGCAACATGTGGACTTACGATCCATTTTCAGGCACAGTAAAAGATGGTTTTGTATGGGGAAGAGGAACAACCGATGATAAAATAAATTTGATAGCACAATTTGAAACAGCTGAAAAGTTACTACGCGAAAATTTTGTTCCTTCACGTACTATTCTTTTTGCTTTCGGTCATGACGAAGAAATAGGAGGAAAAGGCGCCATTGCCATTGCTAAACTTTTAAAAGAAAGAGGGATTTCGGCAGAAATGATTTTAGATGAGGGTGGCATTATTACCAAAGAAAAAATGCCTGGCCTTACCAAACCGGTTGCATTAGTCGGAACAGCAGAGAAAGGATATTTATCTTTAGAATTAACAGTAGAAAAACCTGGAGGCCACAGTTCTATGCCAGAGCAAGAAACGGCCATTGATATTCTTACCAAAGCCATTGTAAAATTAAGAAGCGAACCCTTCGAACCAGAGTTTACCGAACCCATGCACGGATTAATGCAAAGCGTTGGTCCCGACATGCCCTTCTTGCAAAAAATGGCTTTTGCTAATCCGTGGTTGTTTAAAAAAGCCATTATCGGAACATACGAACAAAGCGGGCCCGGAAATGCCATGATTAGAACAACACTTGTTCCAACCATAATACAAGCAGGCGTAAAAGACAACGTAGTGCCAACAGTAGCTACAGCAACTATTAACCTTCGTTTGCTGCCCGGCAATAACTCCGAGCAAGTGATAGAAAGGTTAAAAGGAATTATTAACGATGAACGTGTGGTTTTTAAAAAGATGGCCACCTTGGCGGAAGCATCAAAAGTAACACCCGTAAAAAGTTTCGGATTTCAACAAGTAGAAATGGCCATAAAGAAAAGTTATCCGCAAACAATTTCATCGCCCTTTCTAGTAATTGGTGCAACAGACTCAAGACATTTCGGAGAAATTTCTACTAACATTATTAAATTTTCTCCTATGATTGACCCAATAGGATTTCATGGAATTGATGAAAGGGTAAGTTTAGAAAGCTACCAAACCGCTTTATGGTTTTATGAACAGTTAATAAGGGAATTACCATAAAATATCTCACAAAACTCTTTTTATTTTCTGCGTAGTTCAATAGTTTTACATCAGCCCGTTAATCAGAATAAATTTCTGAATTATCGGGTTTTTTAATGTTTGATAAACCATTCTTATGATAAACGACCGCAGTGCAGCAGAAACCCTAATGTTGGCCATTGGCTTAACTGTTGTAATTATTGCTGGAGCTGTAATAGCATTTAAATTAGTGCAGCTAGTTGTGAATCGTTTATCCAGAAAAGAAGAGGAGGCCTAAGCCTCCACTCTTTACCATTATTTTGAAAAATCTCTTTTGATAACTTCCTTTAATGATGTTGGCTTCCTGCCGGTAACATTTTCAACAACAGAGGTAACTTTGTTAACTCTGTTGTTAGCAATTAAACTATACACATCAATCATATAATCGGCAATAAAGGCAGGCGCACCGGCTTGCGCTAAAGTTTGCGTAAACTGTTCGGCTGTTGGGTTAGGATAAACAATTGTTTTTCCAATTACCTCGCTTATTACATTGGCTGCATCGAAGTAAGATAATAACTCAGGACCGGTAATTTCGTAAAACTTTCCACTATGTCCATGGGTAGTTAAAGCTGTGGCGGCCACCCGTCCTATATCTTCGGCATCTACAAAACCAACTTTACCTTCTCCGGCAACAGCGTAGATAATGTTGTGTTTGGTAATGTTTTCGAATTCATAATTCTTAAAATTTTGTGCAAAGAAAGAGGGTTGTAAAACTGTTAATTCAAAGCCTTTGCTCTGCATCAATTTTATAGTGTTAGCATGAAAAGGCATACTGGGCAAAGCATCAATTTCTAAGGCCGAAACATAAACCACTCTTTTAATTTTTTCTTGCTCTAAATGTTCAATAAATGGAATCAATAAATCATCGGCTTTTGTGTTGAGCGGTGGAGCTAATAAAAACACACGGTCAACATCGGCTGTGGCTTTTGCAAAACTGCTTGCATCTTCAAAATCAAAAGCAATGGCATTTACCTTTTGCGGTAATTTGTTTACATCGCGTGTGGCCGCAACAAAATTTGCTTTTTGCTCAGTTAATGCCTTAATCAAGGCTTTGCCAATGGTTCCAGTGGCCCCGGTTACGAGAATTTTCTTTTCCATAGTTTTATTAGTTACTTTTAGTAACCCAAAAGCAAATAGTAACTGATGAAAGTTCCACAGGCAACACGTGATAAACTTGGTTACCGACAAGTAACTGATGGTGATTATCAAAAAGTTATAATCGAGAATGATCTTAAAAATATTTTTGAATATGCTAAAACCACTCGCCATACTTTTTGTCCGGTAAGGGATGTCATCACACGCATCAGCGATAAATGGAGCATGCTTGCCATTTATGCTTTAGGTGCCTATGGCACCTTGAGATTTAATGAATTGAAAATAAAAATTGGCGATGTGTCGCAGCGCATGTTAACCGTTACCTTACGTAATTTAGAGGAAGACGGCATGATCAAACGTAAAGTCTTCCCGGAAATTCCACCTCGGGTTGAATATTCCTTAACACCATTAGGACAAGGTTTATTAGAACAAGTAAGACTGCTTGGAGATTGGGCTCAACAAAACGGTGCATCGATCATAAAGAATAGAACTAAATTTGCAAAAAAAAGAAAGGCATGAAACCAACATTACTTTTTATCCTCATCAGTTTCGTTTCATTTAACTTGTTGGCACAAGCAAAACAGAAAGACTTTCATAAAAAATTAAAATGGCTTATAGGTACATGGCAAATACAAAACGATTCCGATGTTTTTGAGGCATGGAACCAAAAAGAAAAGAATTTCTTCGAAGGTATAGGATATACAAGTAAAAACGGTCAAAAAGAAGTTACAGAAAAAATGAAGTTGATGAAAAAAGAAAACAAGTTATTTTTTGTTGCTGATGTACCGCACAATAAAAAAGAAATTGAATTTGAAATTACATCATGGAATAAAAATGGATTTACAGCTGAAAATCCTCAACATGATTTTCCTAAAAAAATAATTTATCAGAAACAGAAAAGAAAACTAGTAGTGATGATTGCTGTGGAAGATAAGCAACAAACCTTTACATTCACAAAAACCAATCAGTAAACATTAAATGGATGAGGTAACGACTAGTTTGTTAATCGTTTGTGTAGCTTCATTTGCGGCAGGCTTTACTGATGCCATAATTGGAGGAGGAGGCCTGATTCAAACACCCATTTTATTCATGACATTTCCACAATATGCTGTTGCCACTTTATTGGGCACCACCAAAATACCATCTTTTTCTGGCACAGCTATCTCATTGTTTCAATTTGCCAAGCATGTAAAACTACAATGGAAAATTATTCTTCCGATTGCAGGTATAGCGTTTCTATCGGCAATGGTAGGTTCTAGTTTGGTGTCTAAAATGAGTAATGAAACTTTTAAACCAATAATTTTAATAGCTCTTTGTGCAGTAGCAGTTTATACCTATCGAAGGAAAAACTTTGGCAAACATCAAGAGAATAAAGAAACAAATAATGCAATGGTTAAGGCAGTTTCAAGCGGATTAGTTATCGGTTTTTACGATGGCTTTATAGGCCCCGGAACAGGTAGTTTTTTAGTATTGGCATTTGTTGCTTTGTTAGGCTTCGATTTTTTGCATGCAAGTGCTCATGCTAAAACAGTAAACTTGGCCACTAACTTTGCATCTATATTATTCTTTATAAGCACAGGTCATGTACTATGGTGGCTGGCGCTGCCAATGGCAGTATGTAATATGGGCGGAGGTTTGGTAGGCACAAAATTAGCGTTGCTTAAAGGGAATACTTTGGTCAGAAAATTTTTTCTAGCGGTTGTTATACTCACGATTATAAGATTTGCTTATGATGTGTTGCTTAAAAATAATTAGTCAAGTCTTTTCAATGTTTTTAAAAAACCATAATTAAATTTTAAAATAAGAAGATAAATAGGGCTTTTTGTAATTACTAACAAATGCACTACTTTGCTTTCCCTTGTAACACTATGGATTATAAAAAGTATCCATTAACCCGATTCTGCCGTGCTTACAAGATGGTCAACCTTAGTTGTTTTTTTATTTCTTTTAAATCAACTACAAGCTCAAACAGCTGATGAGAAATTCTATGTTGTAGTTGGTGCATTTAAGGTAAAGCAAAATGCGATAAACCTTACAAATAAACTACACAATAGCAATGAGCAAGCAACATGGAAATTAAATACAAACAGACAACTGTATTACGTTTATATTTTTGAAAGCGATGAAAGTAAAAAAGCATATGCCAAAGCCTTATATACAAGGCTAAACACTTCCTATAAAGACACGTGGGTTTTTAAAGGTAAATTTGAAACAGAATTGCCAACTCAAACTGAACAAGAACCCATTGTCATACAAGAGAAAATAAGCAAAGAAATGGATACGCTTGTTCAACAAGCAAATAATCAGCTTAAGGAAACATTAGCCAAGCCAAAAGGTAAGCCATTTCGTTTTGTATTTAGAAACATTAGCAATGCCGAACTTGTGAATGGAAAAGTCGTTCTACTTGAAAACACTAAAGCGATTGAGCAGGAAATATACAATTCAAACGAAATAGTTTATCTGGAAACGCCAAATAATAAAAGCAAGAGTTATTTCATTGTTACCCAAGCACCCGGTTATATAGAAGAGAGTTTCCAACTAGACTTTTTGCAACCTGTAAAGAGTGGCGGAAAAATTGACAGCACAGGTGTATTTGTTTTCGAATTGAACTTAGAAAAAGTTAAACTAGGAGATTACATAGAGTTTCATCATCTATCATTCTTTAACAACACCGCTATTTTTAAACCTGAGTCGCAAGCAGAGTTAGATGGGTTGGCTGAAATGTTAAAAGATAATCCAAAATATAAAATAGCTATACATGCCCATTGCAACGGAAAGGGAAGAAGAGATATTGTTAGCCGTGGAATGAGTGTTGATTTTTTTATGCCACATGCAGATAACCATAAAGAACACGGCTCAGCAAAAAGGTTGACTGAATTAATGGGCGAAGCAGTTAAAGATTATTTAATCACACAAGGTATAGAAGGTAATAGAATAAAGGTGAAACCTGAAGGAGCGATTTTTATGATTTACCCACAGAATAATTCGCGTGCAGATAAAAATAACCGAATTGAAATTGAGGTTACAAGAGGCAAATAATTAAAAAGAGTTATCTAAAAGTAAATCAAGTTTAAAAGAAACTTTTAATTCTTGTTGCGTTTTAATCATTCCCATCATTTTTTCTGGAGGAGTAAGATTAAAATCTGAAAACAAAAACATACGTTCACCGGAAAGAACGATTGTTCCATCGTGTTTAGGTTGTATGGAGCAAGGCATTTCAAAAACTTTAGAAACACCAGCAAGAGAAATACTCATCGTACCATTAAACACAGCACGCTGATTTAAATCTCTTGGCAACTTTTGAAAAGAATAAAATTGAATCACAATCGCTGGATGTTTTTTGTATTGTAAGGTTTCACAAAAATCACTTGTCATTACTTTCATTCCACAATCGAAGTGTTTAGCTTGTAAGGCAACTTTTCCTTTGATAAAAACAGGTCTTTGCAATAAACCTCCCTCTTTTAATATTAAAGTATCTGTTCCTTGATAACGCTTTATTGAACAGGAAAAAGAATTTACATTAGTTTTTCCCTCTATACTTAGATTACTAGTTGGCAAAACAATAAAGCGATGGATGAGCTCCGAAGGTGCTTGATTAAATCCGAAACAAAAAATCAAAACAATAAAAAGTAGCCAGCGAATCATACCTGTAAAATAAAAAATCCGACTGATGTATCAGCCGGATTTTATGATTTGTTTTAACTTATTTAGAAACCAATGATTCCTTGAACTAACCAACCATCAAATTTGCCTTTGTGCATGATGTGGTCTTCTGGATAATCTTTGTAATTCTGAATAACATATTCTGCTTTGAATAACACATTTTTGGTGATGAACCAACCAGCAGCGAAAGCAGTTCTATCAATTTTTACATCTGTTCTTACTCCTTGGTTAATGCCATTGCCTGCAAAAGTTCCTGCTGCGTTAGATGCCTGACCAGACACGATAGTCGCATCAACGGTGTTGTATTTTGCACCAACGTAGAAGTTTTCATATTTACCAAATCTGTATAAAACATCTACAGCTGTTTGGTTAGCTTTTCTGTCATCTAATTTTCTAAAAACCACAGGGTCGCCATTGGTATCAGTTTGTGCCACGCTGTATTGGATCTCTCCATTTTCTACTGACGTATTTCCTTTAGCTTGCTCAAAAGTTCCGAACAATTCAAAACCTCCGAACTTAACAAAAGGGTTAATCATAAAGGTTGTTAAGTTATCGCGGAAACCTGGATTAAATCTGCCAGAGAAAGAGTTTCCCGTTAGTGTTGCAGTTGTAGGCTCCATCACGTATTGATAATTAGAACCTGTTCTATCGCCACCGAATAATGTATTGCTAACAGATGACTTAGTTCTATAAAATGAACCAGTTAAACGAACACGTAAGTCATCATTGATTTGTTTGTCAAATCCGAATTTACCGTATAAAGAAGGTTTGCGATCGTTTGGTTTAGTAACGTTTCCTTGTATTTCGCCATCAGTCATACCAAGCATAGCAATGAATCCGCTTTTCTGCCAATACAACTCTCCACCAATTTCAGTTGTAAACTCATCCATAATGTTGTTTTCCATAAAAGGATTTTGCAAAGCATGACCGCCATCGCTTCTTCTATAGTGTGCGTCACCATAATTGATTTCCATGTGACCAACTTTTAAAGTTAAGTTCTTCCATAGTTTATCAAAGAAAGCGCTGTTTAAAAATGAAACTTTATCAATCTGGAAAAATCCACCTTTAACCCAAAACTCATTATGGTGGTGAGATGACATGTATGACACTAAATTTAAACGAACACCGTCTGCTAATTGCACATCAAAATTTAAGTTTGCTTGTGCTAACGGAAATCCATTATCTAATTCATAAACTGCGTTGCTATTGTTTAAGGATTTTGCAGCGCCTGCAGTTGGTGTATAAATGTAAGCACCGTAGCGATTGGGGTCTTTTCCAAAAGTACCTGTGATATCAGCCCCAGTAGCACGGTTAACAAAAGTGTTAGAGCCAGGAGTTTTTTCAATGTAAGTAACATTTCCATCAGCCAGAATAGCTTTTGCTTTGTTAGAATGAGATAAGTTTTGATAACCTTGTGTAAAGCCAGCACCAATTCTGAACTTGAAACCTTCGTAAGCAACTGTATCATTTTTAGTTGTTTCGAAGACATTGATACCGCGCTGATCGTAATGGCGGAAGTATTGAATAGCAGGTTGTGCATACGCAAAGCCCGCCACAAAAAGTAAGCTCAGTGTTGCCAGAAAGCTTAGTCGGGAAAATTGGGTTTTCATAAATAAACGGTTTAAAGTGTATTAGTTGGATTTAGTTTTTTGAAAAAAAGAGTAAAGTCTAAAGTGATTTTATCACCTGTGGTAACAGAACCAAACATGAAAGATGGTGGCTCTACTTTGTAGTCAGTCATTTTTAAGGAAGTTTTGCTTTTACAAACCAAAGTTTGATCTGCTTGTAGCACACAGTTACTTTCTAGCTCAATTGTTTTTGTAACACCGGCAATGGTTAAGTTTCCTTGACATAATAAATTTTCCCCTTGTAGTTTGGTACTTAAAAGAGAAAATTGAATTTGTTGATGTTTATCTTCTTTTAATGCTGAGTAAGCATTTTTATCCATTGCAGATTTTCCACTTTTCAAAGATTTTACAGGAACAATAAGCGTTAATCCTTTTACGTCAATCAACTTATTATCTTCTAACTTAAAATTGCCTTGACAAGTAAAGGCATCGCTAGTCATCGTCCAGTCATGCAAAGTAGAAGTGCCAGCAATAGATAATGAAGCTTTATAGCTTTTAAAAATATCTACCTGCTGTGCCTTTGCCAACCAGGCAACGCTTACTAAAAAAAACAGAGAAAGTATCCCTGAGAAGGAATGTGTCTTCATATACTTTGGGGTTAGTGCCTAAGCACAGTACAAGATTACGGTAGCAATACTATTGTTAAACTGATACTACTTAGCGAACGCGGTGATGTTTGTCAGTCTTTAAACTGACCTTTACTTAAGCTGGCTGATTGATTTCATAGAATTGAACTATTCAATCATTATTATATATTAGTAGAATAATGATAAATGAAAATGAAATTAACAGGGCCATTCTTGTTTTTATTATTCTCTCTGAATGTATGCTTAGCACAAAAACATTTTGGAGAACACTGTGAAGGTGTTTGGAAAGGTAAAATGTTTATGTATAGTTATGGTAAATTAAAAGATAGCGTTGAGGTAAAACTTACAATACAAAAAACCAACAACCCTGAAGTATATCAATGGAAAACAGATTACTTATCAGCAAAATGGCCCATGACAAAAGATTATCTGTTGAAGAGAATAGATAAAGAGAAAAACCAATACGAAACAGATGAACAAAACGGAATTGTTTTGAAAGACTATTTAGTTGATAACAAACTTTATTCGTTCTTCGAAACAGAAGGCATATATTTATCCTCGAGCTATGAGCTGCAAAAAGATTATCTTTTGTTTGAAGTTACTTCAGGTAAAAAAATAAATACAACGCAAGGCGTAACCAATATTACAGTTGATCATGTTCAAAAAGTATATTTGAAGAAGAAATGAAAAGCCAGAAAGAATGTCCGTCTTGTGCTATGATGGTCAGCGAAAAAGCAAGTATTTGCCCAATTTGCCAATATGAGTTTCCAACGCAAGCCAAAGGTTTACGTTGGTTAGCTTTGGCATTAGTTGTATTTATAATCATACTTTATGTTTATAGATACTTCTAAAAAATTTGGTCGATTTAAACTGATTAAATTTGAAAATAAAAAAGCTGAAGTTTCAATAACCTCAGCTTACAAAGTTCTTTAAAGAAAATTATAGTGTGACAGGAAGTATCCACACACGGTCACTCCAAGAGAAAACAACGTTTACGCCCGAATCTTGATTATTCATTTCTATGGTAAATTGCTCGACAGGGTTAACCGGTTTGTTAAATGGAACAAAAGTAGTAAGAACGTCTGCTCCATGATTAGGCTCAAAAGCACCAAACCTTCCTAACTCTGTGTTAAAAATCAATTCGAAACCATCGGCTTTTGGTATAGCGTATAAACGATACGACCCTGCTTTTAATAAAGCGCCATTTACTTTGACATCTTTATTAAAGGTAATTTCTGTAGCTTCGTTTGCACCTAACCTCCAATATTCATTATTGGGTTGTAAAGCGCCCAAACTTTTATCGCCAAAAATTAATCGACCTCGAACCGATGGCCTGCTATAACTTAAACTAACTTTTAAGTTGTTGTTTTCAATGCTAACAGTACCATGAGGACTAAGTGTACGGTTTCTATAATTCAAATACAAAAAGGCAGCCAGTAATACAACAGCTAGAATACCGACACCAATACCAATTTTCTTTATCATAGTTTTACAAATTGTAAATGAAGTTATAAAATTTAATGAACTATCTAAAAACAATAAGTGTGTTTAGTAAAAGTTAATCTTCAACATTACACCTCGTTTGTTTTATTAAAGGCCAATAATGGCACAGAACTATGAAAAGCCATTTCGCGTGTTACACTCTTACCGAAAAGTTTTTCATAGAAATCTAATTTATGAGTAAACATGCTGAGTAAATCAGCATCAATTTCTTTAATGTATCTGTCTATAGCAGAATCGATTTGTTCATCTACCAATTCTTTAAAAATTATTTTAGAATAGCCACACGCTTTTACCAACTCCGGCAAAAGATTTTTGGCTTGTTTAGTTTGCGTTAAACTGTCAGCTATATGCAAGACATGCAATTCGGCTTTAAATAATGAAGCAAGTTTAGCCATGGTTTTCGCTTCTGCTTCTAGTTTTTTTAGGTCGCTTGAATAAACTATTCTTTTAAAAGGCTTGTATTCGCATGTTTCAGGAACAACAAGCACTGGTAAACTACTGTTATTAATTACTGCTGCAGCGTTGCTTCCCACTAACACTTTTTTCATACCTGTTGCGCCCTTCGTGCCCATTACGATTAGGTCAAAATTTTCTTTCTGAGCGAAATCATCCAAGGCAACAGAAAAGTTTGTTCCAGAAATAGTGGTGAAGGTTAATGGCGGACCTTGTCTTACTTCTGCCTTCAAATCTGCCATCAGGTGAGCTGCATCTTCTTCCGCTAAAGCTTTCATATCTTTTTCTAACATTTTCCATTTAGCTAAAGATTTCTTGCTGGTTTGGATGGCATTGTACCAAACCAACGTAACCGATCCATTTAAAGACTTGGCCAGTTGCATGCCATATAGCGCAGCGATAGCGGCTGGTGCAGAAAAATCAGTGGGGATGAGAATGTTCATAATCTGTTTTCAGTTTTACAGGACTTGCACTATCAACATGAAAAGCCAATACAGGGATGGCTGCCTGTTGTACAATTTCTTTTGTTAATGAAGAACTGATTAATCGCTCCATAAAATTTCTTTTGCGAGTAGCCAATGCAATCATGTCGCAATTCATCGACTTCACAAACAGATTAATTCCCTTTTCATTATCATCGTGAGGTAAAACATAATAAAACAAACGAGAGTATTGAGTTTCTTTTTTCACCTGATTAGAGAATTCTTCAATATAATCGCGCTCTTGTCTTACATGATCTTGCGAAATGTGTAAGAGGTAGATATCGGGCATCCATCCTTTCACCATTTCAATTAAATGATTTAAACTTTTAAAATCGCTATCGAAAAAGTTGGTAGCAAATACAATTCGTTTTGGTAGTTGTAAAGATGCTTGCATAGGAACAGCCAATACCGGGGCTTTTGAATACTCAATCACTTGCGAGGTTCTACTTCCATACAAAAGTTTTTTCAGTCCTGACGCACCTTCAGTTCCCATCACAATTAGTCCGGTTGTTTCTTCCTGAGTTAATAAGGCAATCTGTTTGGCTAAATCGCCAAAGCGCACTGTTGTATCGCTTTGAACTAAATATTTGTCATAAACAATGCCACTCCAGGCTTTCAAATCATCTTCAAATTGTTGCTTACGATGTATCATTTCAGCTTCCACCAAATCTGCAAGGCTGGGATCAGAAACATGCAAAGGCATAACGACATGCAATAAACTGAGTTGACTTTTTGTTTGAAAAGCCAGATTTCCGGCAAAATCCAGTGCATGACGGGCACAATCGGAAAAATCGGTTGGAACAAGGATTTTCATAACCTTTAATTTAATATTCAAAAAAAACTTATTTGGCCCTCAAAAGCCCTGATAAAAAGCAGGTTATCAACCCATATTCATCACCTGTGCGACAAAAAGCATTAAAATTTCTTTAAAATGCTCTGCATGCAGAACAAAATTTACTTACCTTCGTTTCTACTTCCGAAATCGTATGCGGAGAGAAGAAACAATAGACCATCACATTAAAGCCGCCTGGCATAGCATTGCCCGCATGTATAATCAGCAAGCGGCCCTGTACGATGCCACTATGGCTATGGGCTACGTACTACTCGTAATCAATGCGGAAGAAGGAACTCCGGCCACCAAAATTGCTCCTCTAATGGGCTTAGAGCCCAGGAGCCTGACACGATTGTTAAACACCATGGAGGAACGTGGCGTAATCGCGCGTAAAAGTGATTTAACGGATAAGCGTTCTATCCGCGTGATGTTAACGGCCAAAGGCAAACAGATGCGCGAGAAAGCAAAAGAAACCGTACTTCAGTTTAACCAAATGGTACGCCATGAAATTGAACCAGAGAAGCTGGATGTTTTTTTTGAAGTCATTACTAAAATCCAACAAGTCGTGGAGAGAGAACCTATTCACGAAAACTAAAATAAAAACGAAACACAAAAACAAAGTATGAATCGATCGATTAAAAAAGTTGCCGTTTTGGGATCAGGCGTGATGGGCTCAGCCATCGCTTGCCATTTTGCCAACATCGGTTGCCAGGTGATGTTGCTCGACATCGCTCCTAAAGAGTTAACCGAGGAAGAAAAAGCCAAAGGATTAACGCTCGACCATATGCTCGTTAAGAACCGAATTGTACAAGGTTCGTTCGACAGAAGCATTAAATCTAACCCAGGACCCATTTATACAAAGCGATTTATTTCGCGTATAACTCTTGGCAATTTTGATGACGATATGTCGAAAATAAAAAACTACGACTGGATCATCGAAGTAGTGGTTGAAAACCTCGACATCAAAAAGAAAGTATACGAACAAGTAGAAAAATACAGAACGCCTGGCACGTTGGTTACTTCCAACACATCCGGTATTCCAATCCATTTAATGGCCGAAGGAAGAAGCGATGACTTTAAAAAACACTTTGCAGGAACACACTTCTTCAATCCTCCCCGTTATTTAAAATTATTTGAAGTAATACCTACACCTCACACCGATCCGGCTATTACATCATTCTTATTGCACTATGGCGATTTATACTTAGGCAAAACTTCTGTACTCTGTAAAGATACGCCTGCCTTCATCGGTAATAGAGTGGGTGTTTGGAGCTTGCTTAAGGTAATAGACTCTATGCGCAAATTAGATTTGAACGTGGATGAGATAGATAAACTTACCGGACCTGTTATCGGTCGACCAAAATCTGCCACATTCCGCACGTCTGATTTAGTAGGCTTAGATACCCTCATTAAAGTTGCGAATAATTTATACGCTGGCTTACCCAACGATGAAGGACGCGATACTTTTAAACTTCCGGAAGAAGTAAGTAAACTAGAAAAAAACAATTGGCTTGGCGATAAAACCGGTCAAGGTTTCTATAAAAAAGTAAAAGATGCTTCGGGCAAAAGCGAAATCCACACATTGGATTTAAAAACGTTTGAATACAAACCCAAAGCGAAAGTAAAATTTGCTACACTCGAAACAACCAAAACCATCGACAATCTAAAAGATAGGTTTAAAGTTTTGCTGGCCGGAAAAGATAAAGCAGGAGATTTTTACCGCGATGCTTTTTATGGTTTGTTTCAATATGCCTCTAACCGCATTCCGGAAATTAGCGATGAATTATTTAGAATAGATGATGCCGTTTGTGCAGGTTTTGGTTGGGAACTAGGTCCCTTCGAAACATGGGATGCTGTGGGCGTTGAAAAAACGGTGCAGGCCATGGAAGCAGCCGGAACAAAACCTAACGCTTGGGTATATGATATGTTGGCTGCCGGTAACAAATCGTTCTACAAAGTAGAAGGCGGAAAGCGCAAGTATTACGATATTCCATCAAAATCTTACAAAGCTATTCCGGGCAAAGATGGTCTCATTATCCTCGAAAATCTAAGTGATAATGTTGTATGGAAAAACGCAGAATCTAAAGTAACTGATTTAGGCGATGGTATCTTAAACTTCTCCTGGCACAGCAAGAGCTACACGTTGGGTAGTTCCGTAATTGAAGGCATGAACAAGGCTATTGATTTAGCAGAAAAAGATTTCAGAGGTTTAGTGGTGGGTCATCAAGGACCAGACTTTTCATTGGGCGCTAACCTTGGCCTGGTGTTCATGTATGCCATCGATCAAGATTATGATGAAATAGATTTCATGGTGCGTGCTTTCCAAAATTCTGTTATGCGTTTGCGCTATTCTTCCATTCCGGTTGTAGTTGCACCGCAAGGCAGAACATTAGGTGGCGGATGTGAAATGACCATGCATGCCGATGTAGCGCAAGCAGCAGCTGAAACCTACATTGGTTTAGTTGAAGTGGGCGTGGGTTTAATTCCGGGTGGTGGAGGAACAAAAGAATTTACCAAGCGTGTGAGTGACCGTATGCAAGAAGGAGATGTAGAATTAAATGCTTTGCAAAATGCATTCATGAATATTGCTACCGCGAAAGTAGCCTTGTCAGCAGAAGAAGCACGCGATATGGGTGTGTTGCGTGCACAAGATCGCATCACTATCAACAAAGACAGACAATTGCTCGATGCAAAATCTACAGCAATAGAATTGTACGAAGCAGGATATACACAACCCGTTCAAGCAACGAATATTAAAGTACAAGGCCGTGCAGGTTTGGCTTTATTTGCAGCCGGAGTTAACGGGATGAAAATGGGACGATACATCTCTGATCACGACATGAAGATTGCGATGAAAATTGCCAACGTAATGTGCGGAGGCGATTTAACATCTCCACAAGAAGTAAGCGAACAATACTTACTGGATTTAGAACGCGAAGCCTTCGTATCGCTTTGTGGTGAAAAGAAAACACTGGAAAGAATTCAAAGCATCTTAACAGGCGGTAAACCATTGAGAAACTAATTAATCGTTTTTCGTTGATGGTTTTTCGTTAATCGAAAGCCACCAAAAATAACGAACAACCAAATAACGAATAACTAACAACAACATTATGGAAGCATACATAGTTGCAGGATATAGAACCGCAGTTGGCAAGGCCAAGAAAGGCGGTTTCAGATTTGTAAGACCAGATGATCTGGCAACAGATGTGATCAAACATTTAGTAAAATCCATTCCGGGTTTAGAAAATAAAATGGTTGATGATTTAATCGTTGGCAATGCAGTGCCCGAAGCAGAACAAGGCATGCAGATGGGGCGTATCATTTCATTATTATCATTAGGGATTGATACACCGGGTATGATTGTAAACCGCTACTGCGGCTCTGGTGTTGAAACAATCGCCATAGCGAGTCAGCGCATACAAGCAGGTCAGGCAGATGTAATTATTGCCGGTGGAACAGAATCGATGTCATTAGTTCCTGTGATGGGAATTAAAACAGCTCTTAACTATGAGATTGCAACCAAAAACCCAACGTATTACACTAGCATGGGTTTAACGGCAGAAGAAGTTTCAAAGCAATACAAAATCACACGCGAAGAACAAGATCAATTTTCTGTTGAGTCGCACCAAAAAGCCGCGGCAGCCTGGAAGGAAGGAAAATTCACGAATGAGGTTGTACCCATCACGGTGAAAGAAGTGTACGTAGATGAAAACATGAAAAAGAAAACGCGTGAGTTTGTGGTGAAGCAAGATGAAGGCATTCGCGCAGATACTTCTTTCGAAGGTTTATCGAAATTGAAACCTGTTTTTGCAGCAGGTGGTACAGTAACAGCAGGTAACTCATCACAAACATCGGATGGTGCTGCTTTTGTTGCCGTTATGAGCGAACGTATGGTAAAACAATTGAATGTAAAACCCATTGCCCGTATGCTAAGTTACGCAGTGGCAGGTGTAGATCCACGCATCATGGGTATTGGTCCGGTTGCAGCTATTCCAAAAGCGTTAAAAAATGCAGGCTTAAAACTAGACGACATCGATTTGATTGAATTGAACGAAGCTTTCGCTGCGCAGTCATTAGCGGTTGTAAAAGAATTAGGCATCGATCGCAGCAAGGTAAATGTAAATGGAGGAGCCATTGCAGTTGGTCATCCGTTAGGTTCATCAGGCGCGCGTTTATCCGTTCAACTTTTTAATGAATTGAGAAGAAGAAATAAAAAGTATGGAATGGTAACAGCTTGCGTAGGTGGAGGCCAAGGCGTGGCGGGGATTTATGAATTATTATAGTTGATGGTTGTTGGTTAATCGTTGATCGAATGGGAAATATAATAACCTATCAGGATTTAGATGTTTGGCAACAAAATAGGATTTTGGTAAAAATGGTTTATCAACACTCACAAGTATTTCCTAAAGAAGAACAATTTGGATTAACACAACAAATAAGAAAATCAGCTATATCGATTCCATCTAATATAGCAGAAGGTTGTGGAAGAAATCACACAAAAGATTCTTTACAATTCTTTTATATAGCAAGAGGCTCTATTTATGAATTAGAAACACAACTTATTCTGGCAAACGATTTAAATTATTTAAAAGAGGATTCATATGATTTATTGAAAGAACAAATAATCAGGTGTAAGAAATTACTTAACGGTTTTATTAATTATTTCTCTAATCAATCGAATAACGAACAACAAACAACGGTAAACGAAACACTAAAAGAATATGGAAACATTAACTGGAACTAAAGGAGCAATCAAAGGCGGAGAATTTTTGATTCGCGACACACACGCACACGAAGTCTTCATTCCAGAAGAATTCAATGAAGAACAAAAAATGATCATGCAGCAATGCAAAGACTTTTTAAGCAAGGAAGTATGGCCACGACTGGATGAAATCGATTCGATGAAAGATCCTAAACTTATGCCTTCCATTTTAGATAAGGCCGGAGAGTTAGGTTTATTAGGAACATCTGTGCCTGCAGAATACGGAGGCTTCGGTATGGATTTTAATACATCCATGTTAGTAGCAGAAGTAATTGGCGCAGGACATTCTGTTGCCGTGGCGCTCTCTGCACATACCGGTATCGGAACGTTGCCGATCGTTTATTATGGCAACGAAGAACAAAAGAAAAAATATCTCCCTAAACTAGCAAGTGGTGAATGGAAAGCGGCCTATTGCTTGACCGAACCCGATTCCGGTTCTGATGCAAACAGCGGTAAAACAAAAGCAGCCTTAACTCCAGATGGAAAGCATTACGTTATCAATGGACAAAAAATGTGGATCACCAACGGTGGTTTTGCAGATGTGTACATTGTGTTTGCAAAAATTGATAATGATAAAAATTTAACTGCCTTTATAGTTGAGCGTGGTTTTGGTGGCATCACCATGAATGAAGAAGAAAGAAAGATGGGTATCAAAGGATCATCAACCCGTCAGATTTTCTTCAACGATTGCAAAGTGCCGGTAGAAAACATGTTGAGCGAACGTGAAAACGGTTTCAAAATCGCAGTAAATATTTTAAATATCGGTAGAATTAAGTTAGGTGTGGCCGCAGTGGGTGGATGTAAGAAGACAGTTTCTATAGCTACCAACTACGCCAAAGAGCGCAAGCAATTCGGTACATCTATTGCCAACTTTGGTGCGATCAAACACAAGATTGCTCAGATGGCAACTAAAATTTGGGCGTCAGAATCAGCACACTACCGCGCGGGACAAAACATCGATGATGCCTATAACGCATTAGTTGCCGAAGGATTGGAGTCTGGAAAAGCGAAACTAAAATCTGTAGAAGAATTTGCAATTGAATGTGCGATTCTAAAAGTACACGGATCTGAAGTTTTAGATTTTGTTGTAGATGAGGGTGTACAGATCTATGGTGGTATGGGCTTTTCAGCTGAAGGTCCGATGGACAGAGCTTATCGCGATGCACGCATTAATAGAATTTTTGAAGGCACCAATGAAATCAATCGCATGTTAACAATCGATATGTTGTTGAAGCGTGCCATGAAAGGTTCATTAGATTTAATGAACCCTGCGATGGCTGTTCAAAAAGAATTGATGTCTATTCCTGATTTTGGCACTGCAGATGAAGAAGGTTTATTTGCAAAAGAGAAAAAAGCACTGGCCAACTTAAAGAAAGCAGGTTTGATGGTTGCAGGCGCAGCTGTTCAAAAATTGATGATGAAGATTTCGGATGAACAAGAAATACTGATGAACCTGGCAGATATGCTGATTGAAGGATATGTGGCAGAAAGCGCTATACTGCGTGCAGAAAAAATGATTAGCCTGCGCGGAGAAAAAGCCTGCGAATTACAAAAAGAAATGGCCATCATTTATTTACACGAAGCCATAGAGAAAGCAGCATCTGCTGGTCGCTCTGCTATTACATCTTTTGCAGAAGGAGATGAACAACGTTTGATGTTGATGGGATTGAAACGCTTTACAAAAGTTGATCCATACAATTTAAAGAACGCACGCAGAAAAGTAGCTGATTATGTAATTGAAAAAGGAGAATATCCTTTTTAATTAGTTATTGGTAGATTGATGTTGGTTTTTCTAAGAACCTAGTACGAACAACAAAAAACGAAAACCCGGGAGAAATACCGGGTTTTTTGTTTTTTGAAAACTATCTTTTCAATATGTCTCTAACTTCCATTAATGCAAAACCTAGAAGATTTTGTCCTTTCCAAAAATTTGGATTTTCTATGAGTGGAGAATCTTCAGCTAAACCTATTCCCCAAATGGTATCTACAGGACTTGCCTCTACTATAACGCGATCTTTAGTTTGAAGAAGAAAATCTTTCAACTCTTTATGTTGACTAAACTTGTGAAAATTGCCTTCTCGCACAATTTCATATTTATGACAATCCCAAACATCTTGATTAAATCTATTGATTTGTCTGCCTAATTCTTTTACCTCTCCAGGTATATCTGCCTGTATTATTTTTTCAAAAGCATCTTCATCATTAAATAGCTTGGCTTTTTGTGCCATCATCCAATGTTCAGCAATTTTGTAAATAACATCATCAACTTTAAAAGGAGCACTATACCATTGGCTAAAGACAAATTTACCATTAGTATCAGTAGCTTTTTTTGTATGACCCCAGAAGAACAGGTATTTTAGTTTTTCTCCAGATTCAAATTTATCAGTTAACCAACTAAGAGAATAAATCATAAGTCATCTAATAATCTTATAAAAATACAATCATTTCAAAATAGAATTTTTTCAAATCTCAAAATAGATCTTCAGAAGTTAAAATGTATTAAAAGTGGACAGATGCTTTGTACAAAACCGAACATGTTTAAATCAAGACCTTGAAAAGATATGAAATCGAAGCATTTTAACTTGGCTTGAGTTTTGTCTCGACAAAGGCCTATGGCACAAAAATCGAACAACAACATTCTTATCCTTGTATTATTGATTCTTACCTTTCCATTATGGATTGGCTTAGCAGGTGGATTAATAGGAATCTTTGCCGGTGTATTTGGATTGGCAATTGGACTGCTAGCAGGCGTGTTCGGTATAGTAGTCAGTATTTTTGCAGCGTTTTTCAGCGTTTTTACATGGCCATTCCAAGAATATGACGGTTTCTTTCATTTCGATGGAGAATCTTTAATATGGTTGCTATTGATTTTCTTTTTAGGTCTTGCCCTTCTAAACAGAAGCATCAAGAGTAAAAAAGAAACAGATAAAAAGTTGAAAATATGATAAAGTGAAAATGTTTTAAAATAAAAAAGACTGCCAATCGACAGTCTTTTTCTTTTTTGAAAATCATTTTACTATTGTGCTCTTGTAGCTTTCATCGGGAATGAACCAAACTGGCCGATGGTCATCGTTCCATTCATGGCATCTCCTTCGATAATGGCTTTTACGATGATAGTGGAAGAATAACCACCGAACGAAACATCATAGCTGAAAGTTATTTCATTACCATTTACCTTCACTTCTTTAATAGGTAATTCTTTTTGCATGCGATTGCTATTGATGGTGCCACCATATACGTCACCTTCTTTAGTGATGTTTAACGTTCCATTTCCTCCTTGAGGAGACTCAATGGTATAGGTCCATTTTCCATCAGCTTTAACAACTGCAGCTGGGTCGGCCTTTTTCGTATCATCTGTTTTAGTAGCCACCGCTGGTCTTCCGCCACCACCCGGCATGCCACCACCGCGAGGTGCACCACCGCCACCACCAAATCCTCCGCTTCCGCCTCCACCTTGGTCGCCACCACCTTCACCTTCTTTTAAGTCATCGTTATTGATGGATCGTCTTCTTCTTGCTTGGTTATCAAAGCCCATTTTACCAATTCGATAACTAATGTTTGCTCTAAAGCTGATATTATTTTGTGTGGTTAAACCTCTTTGATTGATAGTTGGTGTTGTAGTTTCATTACGAATGGTAATAGATTCTGCAAAGAAATTTTCGATACCGATACCAAAACTTCCTTTTTTGTTTTTGAAATCTTTACGCACGGCTAAACTGTAAATTCCGAAACCACCTTGCATGCCTTGCAACAACACTCGTTTTCCCCGATAGAATCCAAAGAACTGCAAGCCCCAACCTTTCTCGAAAGAATAACCACCAAACAAGCGGGCACTAGGAACCCAACCTTCGTTGCGCGCACGTTGGGTGGGGTCGGCCACATTATTATCCAACACAGCATAAAATACATCGCCACCACCGCTTAGCGATAGCTTGCCAACGTTAATGTTTAAAAACAAACTTCCTCCGTAGGCTTGCTCTTTACCAATGTTGGCATACCGTGTAATAATGGTGTCGCCTTCAAACTCTCGTAACGATTGAATGGCATTATCAGTATTACGATAAAATCCGGTAACGTTAATAGAAGTTCCTTTTACAAAAGTAGAGTATCCTAATTCGAAATTATCGGTAAACTCGGGGTCTAAACGCGGGTTACCAATGGTTTGGTTTAATGCGTTGTTGCTTTGTTGGCGGTTAGGATTTAAAAACTGAATGGATGGTCTTTGTATTCTTCTGTTATACGATGCTTTCATCGTGTTGCCATTCTTTAACTTTTGCGAAAGGTTTACACTGGGCACCAATACATCAAACTCCGGAATATCAATGTTAGTTTCTGTTCTGGAAAACGCATTAATGGTGGTGTACTCGTAGCGCAAGCCCGACTTAACACTAAAACCACTTTTAGCAGAATAAGTATACGAACCATACACGCTGCTAACATCCTGATCATAATTTAACTGGTTGTTATTTTGTTGTGTAGTTTCGTAAACGCCATCGCCATTTCCATCGCGAAGTGTAAAAAAGTTACTCGTAACTTTTCTGATAATTTGTTTTACACCCGTTTCAAACATTTGGTTGGTGCCGATGGGTGTTTGATAATCTAACTGTAACGTGTATTCTTCATTTACACCATCGTTGATATTTTGTAAACCCGAAAAAGAGGTAGTCGCTAAGTTTTCAATGCGGCTAAAGAAATCGTTGTTTCTATCGTTGCGGCTATACGAACCCAAGAAGCTAAGTTCGCGTTGGGGTTTCTCGAAAGTTCTGGTGTAGGTAAGGTTAGCATCAATGGTTCCCGATTCGCCAACCGTTTTGTTGTTCGATAAATTTCTGGAGTTGAGATCTACCGAATTGTTTATAAATGTTTCTGATAAGAGATTATCCTGGAAACTAGTGTTATTACGAGCGCCATATCGTACAGAGGCAGCCATCGAATTAAATTTATTGATGTCGTAATCCCAACCCAAAGTATAGTTACCAAAAATGCCTTCGTTTAAATTTTCCCCCTTCTGTATTGTTCTTCTTGTTTCATTTTCATTAAAAATAGTTTGATCGTTTTCAAACCTACCATCAATATTGTAGTTGGCTCTACCAAAACCACCCAACGAAAAACCCATTTTCTTTTTGCGGTAGTTACCGTTCAACCCAAGATTAGAACCTCTGTAACCAACACCGGCATCGATATTAAGGGTTAATCCTTCTAAAGTATTTTTCTTAGTGATGATGTTGATGATCCCGCCTGAGCCTTCTGCATCGTATTTGGCAGAAGGCGATGTAATTACTTCTACCGTTTTAATTTGATCAGCAGGAATTTGTTTTAAAGCATCGGCCACTGAACTCGCCACAATGGTGGAAGGCTTATTGTTGATTAACACTTGTATGTTGCTGCTTCCGCGCAAGCTTACATTACCATCTAAGTCAACAGAGAGAAGCGGAACTCTTTTTAATACATCTGTGGCATCGCCACCGCGCGCAGTGGCATCATTTTCTGCATTGTAAATAGTTCTATCAACTCTTTCTTCGATTAAATCTTTTTTTCCTTCTACTACAACTTCATTCAATAATTTTGAGCCTGTGCTTAGTTTGACGATACCCACATTAACATCTGCACCGGCAACTTTTAAGTCGCTAATCGTTTGTGTTTCATAACCGATAAAGGAAACTACAAGTTTGTATGTGCCATCTGCTACTTTTGCGATTGTAAATTTTCCTTTGGCATCGGCCACACTGCCATTCACAACTTTATCAGTAGTGGCATCGTGGAGGGCTATAGTTGCAAATTCAACAGGAGCGTTACTCTCTGCATCTACAACAGTTCCTGAAATTTTAGCGTTAGCATCTGCTAAAATTTTACTTCTGCTCGTTTCTCCGGGACTCAACGGTTGCGCATAAGATAAAATGGAGGCTACCGCGAAAAAAATGGTTAAAATAGGTTTCATGTTGCTGCTTTACAGGGAATTGAACCGCGAAATAAGGCAGAAGGTTAGACAGAATCGGTCTAAATCCTTTAGGGGCAAAAATGCATGACAATAGGTAAATATCCGATGTATGGTTTGCAATTTTCGCCTAAGAAATTTTGCTCCAACTCAATCCAGATTTTTTATTGATTCTTACGGTATCACGGATGCCGTGGTGTTCAGGCTTTTCTAATTCAGGATCTGTTTCTAATAAATGAATGGCTTCTTCACGTGCAAGTTGCAAGAGTTGTTGGTCTTTGGCTAAGTCGGCAAGTTGTAAATCGAGTACACCACTTTGCTGTGTTCCGGTAAGATCTCCAGGGCCGCGTAAACGCAAATCTGTTTCTGCAATTTCAAAACCATTATTTGTTTGCACCATCGTATTAATGCGCGTGCGCGAATCAGCTGATAGTTTTACATCGGTCATTAATATGCAAAAGGATTGAGCGGCACCTCGGCCTACTCTTCCTCTCAACTGATGCAATTGTGATAAACCAAAACGTTCGGCATTTTCTATAACCATCACGCTGGCGTTCGGTACATCTACACCAACTTCGATAACCGTTGTGGCCACCATAATTTTTGTTTCGCCTTTTTTGAATCGCTGCATTTCATATTCTTTATCAGCCGCTTTCATTTGGCCATGTACTATGCTTAATGGCACACCCGGAAACGCACGGCTGATGCTTTCGTATCCATCCATCAAATGTTTTAAATCTAGTTTTTCAGATTCTTCTATGAGTGGATACACAATGTATACTTGTTGGCCCGCCTCAATTTGTTCGCGCAAAAACTGATTTACTTGTAAACGATGCGAATCGAAACGATGAACGGTTTTAATGGGTTTGCGTCCTGCCGGTAATTGGTCAATAATGGAAATATCTAAATCGCCATACAACGTCATAGCTAACGTTCTGGGTATAGGGGTGGCAGTCATGACCAAAACGTGAGGCATTACTTTTTCGTTTTTCTTCCAAAGTTTGCTGCGTTGGGCTACACCAAAACGATGTTGTTCATCAATTACGGCTAAACCTAAATTTTTAAACTGTACGGGATCTTCTAACAAAGCATGCGTGCCCACTATTATTTTAATGTTTCCATCAAACAAGCCTTCATGAATATTTTTTCTGTCGGATTTTTTAGTAGAACCTGTTAACAAGGCAATAGGAAGGTGCATGGCATCGGCATGCTTTTTTAAATTGGTATAATGTTGTTGCGCTAAGATTTCTGTGGGCGCCATTAAAGCGCACTGCGCCCCGCTTCCAATAGCAAGCAACATGCAGATGAAGCCAACAATGGTTTTACCACTTCCTACATCACCTTGTAGCAAGCGATTCATCTGTTTGCCGGATTTCATGTCGGCATAGATTTCTTTGATTACTCTTTTTTGCGCATCCGTTAAGGGAAAAGGAAGATGTGTGTTGTAAAAGGTAGTAAGCAAAGAGGAGTCTGAAAAAATTTGCCCTCTAAAGGAAACATGGCGAACATGTTTCAAGCGCAATAACTTCAGTTGAATAAAAAACAGTTCATCGAGCTTAATTCTTTTTTGCGCTGAGGCCAATGCAAGATTATCCTTCGGGAAGTGGATGTTTTGCATCGCATGTTGTTTGCCAATGAGTTCGTGTTTTCTTAAGATGGATGCAGGTAGTGTTTCGGTGATATGGTTTTTACTTTGTGTAAGTAATTCATGTACCAACTTTCCTAAAATTTTATTGTCGATGTATTTAGCCCGTAATTTTTCTGTAAGCGGATAGACAGGCCGAAGGGATTGCGCTTTATCAAAGTTGTCTGTCCAAACATCTAATTCAGGATGCGGCATGTTGAAGTTGTAACCAAAACGCGAAGGTTTGCCAAAGGCTACATATTCAACTCCGGGTTTTATCTTTTCGCTTACCCATTGTATGCCTTGAAACCAAACTAATTCTAACACTCCGGTTTTATCTTCTAATTGAGCTACGAGCCTTTTTTTATAACCCGTTCCGATTAATTCTTTGCTTTTTATCACGCCACGCACTTGTACGTAAGGCATTTCTTCGTGAATATCCTTAATGGCATAGAATTTGGTTCTGTCTTCGTAGCGATTAGGATAATGATGGAGTAAATCGTGATAAGTAAAAATACCTAATTCTTTTCCGAGCAAGAGGGCTCTTTGTGGGCCAACGCCCTTCAAATACTCAATAGAACTCAGAAAATAATCGGGCATAATGTGTTAAACCTTTCAATTCGAAAATTATCATAAAAATAACACGAAGCGAAAAACAATAGTGGTAAAGGTTACTAACTTTGTTAGCTCGTATTAATGTTGACTTGAAGAGATAGCCTATGAAAATTCCGCCAACCCATTTTAGAGAGATTGATTTTGTGGTGGTAGATGAATTGCCAGTAATTCAGCAGGAGGTGTTGAAAAGCTCAACCAATCTGGAGTACATTAAAATTTTAATAGACGGTAAAATAGTTGGCCCGTGCCTGCAATACAAACATTATGAGTTGTGGTTTCATCAAGTTTATAAGCGAGAGCAAACTCAAATTCAACAAAAAGAAGTCAAAGAAATTTCCTTTCAATTAAAATCGATTTAATCAGTACAATAATTTTATATGATTTTCATTGATGAAGAAAGTCAATCGATTGAAATCAAAATAGTCAGCTATCAGTTTCCTACTAATTTTACGAACGTTGAAGATGCGAATTGGTTGAACATTTTCATATGTGTTCACTCTAAAATAGGTAACTGGCAAGTTGTTGATCCAGCTTTAACAACTTGGGAATTTAACGAGCTGATTCTTTGGTTTGAAACCTTAAGCAACAACCAAAAGCCAACCTATTCAACATTAACTTTTACAGAACCAAACTTATCGTTTGAATTATTGAACGGTTATGATGAAGAAATTAAACAAATAAGAATACGACTCAATGCAGAATGCAAACCAAAACGTTTTAAAACACCAGTGTTTTTTGATTTTAAGTTTGATGCAAATAAATTAAAAACGGTAACAGAAGAACTAAAAAAAAATCTTCAATCATTTCCAGAAAAGAAATGACGGCAATAACACCTACATGGTGCAAAGCAAATAAACACACGCTCCTGCTAAATAACCTAACATCGCCAACCAGGCAATTCTTTTTAAATACCAACCGAAAGGTATGTTTTCCATACCCATAGCGGCAACGCCTGCTGCAGAACCAATAATCAACATGCTTCCGCCAGTACCTGCGCAGTACGCTAAATATTGCCACATCATACTGTCAACTGGGTAAGTTTCTAAACTATACATGCTCATGCTTGCAGCAACTAAAGGAACATTATCTACCACAGCGCTGGCAAAACCAATGATGGTTACAATCAAACGATCGTCTTGTAAAGTATCGCGCAACCAAATAGCAAGTTGAGGCAACATCTCATTTACTTCAAGTGCAGCAACGGCTAGTAAAATACCTAAGAAAAATAAAACACTAGATATATCAATTCGGCTTAAAGCACCAGCAACAGAATAATGGTTTCGTTTGGCTTGGTCTGCCTCAGGATTGATAAATTCTGAAAGCAACCAAATCAATCCTAAACCAAACAACATAGGCATATAAGGAGGCAAATGCGTGATGGTTTTAATAAGAGGCACAGACAACAAAACACTCACACCAACAAATAACATAATGTTGCCCGAAGAGGTAGCATTTTGCTTTAATTCATGCGATGCAATTTTTAAACTTTTCGGAATTTGGAAATGCACAATAACCAATGGCACCAATAAACAAACTAAACTAGGCAAGAATAAACTTTTTATGGTTTCGGCAGTTGTAATTTGTCCGCCAATCCAGAGCATAGTAGTGGTTACATCACCAATGGGCGACCACGCTCCTCCGGCATTTGCAGCAATTACAATTAATCCTGCAAATAAAAGCTTAGTCTGTTTATCCTGAATTAATTTTCTTACTAATGAAACCATCACGATGGTTGTTGTTAAATTATCTAACACAGCAGATAAGAAGAACGACAAGAAAGAAACAATCCACATTAAAGAACGAATATCTGAAACACGAATGCGGTTGGTAATAAAATTAAATCCGTGATGGGCGTCAATCAATTCTACAATAGTCATCGCGCCCATCAGAAAAAATAATATGGCTGCAATCTGGCTGATGAAAGTTGATAACTCGTGGCCAATGAAATGAAAGTACAATTCTTGAATGTTGCTAGAAGAATTTTCTTCCATAAAACTTTTAAAGAATTGATTAGTACTCGCCATGTCATCGGCACTAGCTAATGCTAACAAAAGCCAACAACCCACACCCGTTAGTAAAGCAATGGCTGTTTTATTAACTTTAATAGAGTGCTCTAAAGCAATAGCCAAATAACCGAGAACAAAAACAATTAGGATAAATGTATTCATAGCATCAATTGAGATTGAAAAATAGAATGACTAAGCCTTACCCAATAACAATTGATTCTTATTTAATGAAATTCTAATTGAAGTGAGAAAAGAATGAAATAAGTTTATGCCATGAAAATCTTGTTGGTAGAAGACGAGCCCAAAACAGCTGAATACATTAAAATAGGTTTAACCGAAAATGGTTTTGATGTTGAGCTGGCGGCAAACGGACAAAAGGCTTTGCAAGAAGTTATCAGTAAGCCATACGATTTGCTGATAACAGATATTATAATGCCTGGTATGGATGGCCGCGAATTAGTAAAAGAAGTAAGAAAAACTAACCAGGATATTCCGGTGTTGATGCTAACAGCTTTAGGCACAACCGAAGAAATAGTAGTGGGCTTTGAAACAGGTGCGGATGATTATCTGGTAAAACCATTTGAGTTTAAAGAATTATTGGTACGGATTAAATCCTTATTAAAACGGTCGTCTCGCTTTCAACAAGAAGATTCTGTTTTGTCTATTGCAGATTTAACTTTAAATCTCGATGCTAAAACAGTGGTACGTGGAGGAAAGAAAATAGATTTAACCGCCAAAGAATTTGGTTTGCTAGAATATTTGTTACGCAATAAAGGCAAAACCATTTCGCGTGCAGAGTTAGCCAAAAACGTTTGGAAAATAGATTTCGATACGGGCACAAACATGGTAGAAGTATACGTAAATTACTTGCGTAAAAAAGTAGATAAAGATTTCACACAAAAACTGATTCATACACAATTCGGAATGGGTTATGTGTTGAGAGAAGAAGCTTGATTATGCAGATCCGATTAAAACTTACGCTTCAGTTTTTGGCGATTGTATTGCTTATTTTCTTTGCATCATCTATTACTTTATACTGGTTAGCAGCGCAACATTTCAGCAGCGAGTTTCATCAACGACTAGAAGACAAAGCGCAAACCAGCGCAGCCCTTTGGTTTAAGGTCAATCAGATTGATTCTGTGTTGTTAAAAATTATTGATAGATCAAACCGAGATGTTTTACTCAACGAGAACATTTCTATTTACGATTCAGCAGGAAAAGAAATTTATACATCAAACGATACCATTCACTTTGTTGATGCAGATAAAACATTCGATAAAGCGAACGAAATAGGTAAATACACTTTTGTAACCGAACAATATGAAGTGTTGGTTTTACCTTTCGAAAACAAAGGAACACCATACATTATTTTAGCGGGTGCAATAGATGTACAAGGCAAAACGAAATTAAAACTGTTGAGTAAAGTATTGTTGTTTATTGGCTTGGCTATGTTTGTAGTGGTAGGTTTTGTAGGGTGGATTTTTGCAGGAAGAGCCATCAGACCTATCAAAAAAATAGTGAAACAAATACAGGCCATTTCGCCAACGGATTTAAGCAAGCGAATTTCGCCTACACAAACACAAGATGAAATAGGCAAACTGATTGTGATGATAAACGGATTGCTAACACGTGTAGAAAACGCCTTCGATTTGCAAAAAACTTTTGTTACCAATGTTTCGCATGAACTTAAAAACCCATTAACAAAAATAACGTCACAGCTAGAGGTTACTTTATTGAAATCACGCTCAGCAGAAGAATATGAAGCCACGCTTCAATCTGTATTAGATGATATTAAAGAACTAAATCAATTAGCCAATAGTTTATTGGATCTTGCCTTTCTGCATAAAGCGGAAGTAAGTCTAGCCATGGAACCTTTGCGCATCGATGAACTCTTATGGGAAATCAGAGATAGTGTGCAAAGTTTAAATGGTCAGTATAAAGTTCATGTACATCCGCTAAATCTTCCGGAGAATGATCAAGAATTGAATATTTTTGGCAACGTTCATTTATTAAAAACGGCCATACAAAACATTGTAGAAAATGCTTGTAAATTTTCTCCTGATAATAAAGCCACTGTTACTTTTGTTTGTACAAAGGGGGAGGTAGAAATCAATGTGTTCGATAATGGATTGGGCATTGAGCAACAAGAAATAGAAAAGGTGTTTCAACCATTTTATAGAACAGATAGAACAACGAATGTTAAAGGACATGGAATTGGTCTTTCATTAAGTCAGCGCATCATCAACATTCATAATGGCGCGGTAGAAATTGAATCACAACCTGGAGCTGGCACACAGGTTACTATTTTACTTAAAGCGAAGCCTTAGTTTTTCTAATTTCATTTTAATCTTAATTCCTTCACTTTTTTGTTAGGCTTACGTTCATTTGTATGTAGTTATAGGTACAGGTATTTGCAATTCTAGTCAAAGGCAACTCCAAAACGGAGTTGCCTTATTTTTTTTAATAACCTGATAGTATTCCTTTTCTAATAGCAGGCACCCCTTCTTTCATCCAAACAGGCATGGGTGCATTTTGTAAGTAATGGTCAAAAAACTGCTTCAAACGAATCGTAAAGTCAGTTCTATCTTGTCTTTGGGTTAAACCATGCCCTTGTCCGTTATAATTTAACATCCAAACTGGTTTTTGAAGCCTGCGTAAAGCCATGTAATATTCAATTCCTTGGTACCAAGGCACGGCACCATCACCATCGTTGTGCATCATGAGTAAAGGAGTTTTGATTTTATCAGCAAAGAAAATCGGACTGTTTTCGAGATACAGCAGTGGCTTTTCCCACAGCGTTCCGCCCAAACGACTTTGAGAATGTTCGTATTGAAACATGCGGCTATAGCCACTTTCCCAGCGAATGCCTCCGTATGCACTAATCATGTTCACAACGGGTGCTCCGGCTTCAGCTGCTGCAAACATATTGGTTTTTGTGATTAGATAAGCTGTTTGATAACCTCCCCAGCTATGTCCTTGAATGCCAATTCTTTTTTCATCTACAAATCCTTGAGCGATTAAACTACTCACACCTGGTAAAATACAATTGTGTGCACTTTCGCCAGGATATCCAATTTTGTACACGATGTCGGGAACAAAAACCAAATAGCCGGAGCTGGTGTAAACAGTATAATTAATAGATGCTCGAGTTGGCGATGGAACTACATGACGATGAAGATTTTCACTTTCCTTTTCGTAGAAATACACAATCATAGGGTATTTCTTTTTAGGATCGAAGTTTTCGGGTTTGTAAAGCAAACCTTGTAGAGGTACGTTATCTAATGATATCCAATTGACTAAAGAAACATTGCCCCAATTGAAATTTTTTTGTTGTGGATTTGCGTTTGATAATTTAACCGGATTTTGAAATTGTAAATTGCTTGTCCACACATCAGGAAAATCAGTAAAACTTTCTCTTGTGAATAAAATGTTATCAGCCAAGTTTGCTTTTTGTACACCAGCAAAGCGATAATCGCCACCCATCAATTTTTTTAGTGTGTTTGAAGAAATATTAAGTTGATAGTAGCCTGCACTTTTGTTTGTTTCATTAAATGCTGAAAGCAACAAATTCTTTTTAGAGGAAATAAATTTTTCTTCTGGATCAAGGTGGATGTAGCGAAAAACAATTTTCTCTTTTCTGCCGATGTTGGTTAAGTTGATAGCTTTGCGTTTTTGTGTAGGATCAACAAACCAAATATCGTAGCGATCATATAGCAGAATACCTTCATCATTTTCTAACCAACCTGCAAAACCATAGGCGCCCGGGTAATCAGGGTGGTCATCTTCTTCATCAGCAAATTTTACTGGGATAGTTTTCGTCAGGTTAATGATTTTTCCTTGCAGATTATCGTAAGCAAACCAACTTGTATCGGTAGCACTAAACCAAAATGTAAATTTAGCCTGAGGAGATAAACTGAAATTGCCTTTTACTTTTTGTGAAATTAACGTGGATGCTCCTGTTTTAACATCAATCAAATAGGCATCGTTATGGCCACTGATATCGTAAAAATCGCTCCAGCGATAAGGTTTATCACTAATACCTAAAGCAATGTTGGCATTGCCTTCAGCACCTTGTACAATTAATGGAATGTATGGAGAGGCAAGTGTTACGATTTTGTTTTCTCCAACATGAAAAACAGCCTGATAACTTCTTTTCTTTTCATTTTCTAATTGAGCATTTTGTTGTGTGTATAACACAGAGTCTTTCCAATTCCACACTTCTACTTTTACAATTTCTTCGTCTAGTTTGGTAGTATCTTGTAAAAGAGGTTTAGGAGCAACGCCAAAAAATAATTTGCTACCATCTTTAGAAAAGGTAGGCGTATTGTTTTCACTAATTAAGTAATCAGCCAGAATACCGTTGCTTTTTTCTGCTGCGACTGCCACAGCCGATGGTTTATTTTTCTGCCAATGAAAAAGTTGAAAGGATTTGATTTGTTTTTTGGTTGTATCGGTGTCTGCTAAAAAGGCTACTTGTGTGCCATCTTCGCTGATGGATAAACCTTTGTAAGAATATTTTTTATGACCAGCCAATAATAATGTGGGCTGATTATTTTTTAAATCGTACCAATACACACCAGGCTTTAATGTGCTGTCGTTTCCGGTTGTGGTAAACAACAAACCCTGACCAAATTTGGCAAAAGCATAATCCTTACTATAACCAAACTTTACTTTTTGTTTAGATTGTAAGTTGTGTAAGGTTAAAGTATATCCATTTTCATCTGAATTCTTCTTTACTTTTTTAGGTTTCAGAACTTTTGATTTCGCAGTATCCGGCTTTGCACTACTTTTTTCTTCTTTAGATGCTTCATGCAAATACGCTACCCAACCTCCTGCTTTCTCAGGCATTTTGTAGGAGCGAATGTTGCTGATCTTTTCTACTTTTCTTTCGGCAAGAGAAAAAATAGCAAGAGAATCCTTCGGAAGATCTTCTTTTTTCTTTTTCTGCCTGCGTAAGTCTTTTACTTTTTGTTTCTCAGGTTTGATTTTAAATATGGCATACTGACTATCAAATGAAAAATTAAACTCAGCTGCTCGTTTAATGCTGTCTTGAACATTTCTTTTCAGGTTGTAAATCACAACCTTGCCATCTCCATCTTGCGGGTTGATGATGGTGGCAGCGTAGGAACCATCCGGAGAAATACTTTTATATGGAATTTCTTTCCAGGAATCATACACGGAATGCGTTAGCACTTGCTTAACAGGTGCTTTTGTGTTCTTCTGTTGCGACCAGCCCACAAAAGAAATCAATAGAAGTAATAGAAGAAAAGTTGTTTTCATAAAGCGAATTTGCGAAGAAGCAAAACCATTCGCTTTACCGTTAAAATAAGTTTACGCGTGTTTATAGAATTTGTGTGCGCAGTAAATCATCTAAGTTTTCACGTCTGCGAATCAAGCGAGCCTTTCCGTTTTCAACTAATACTTCGGCAGGGCGTACCCGCGCGTTATAGTTAGAAGCCATGGTAAATCCGTACGCGCCAGCATTATAGAAAGAAAGGATGTCACCAACTTTGGTGATAGGCAAAATTCTTTCTGCGCCTAAAGTATCAGTTTCGCAAATATTACCCACCACGTTATAGGTTGCTGTTTCGGCTTGTGTAGTGCTTAGGTTCACAATGTGATGGTAGGCATCGTACATCATAGGGCGTATCAAATGGTTTAAGCCAGAATCAACACCAATAAACGTAATAGTTGGCGTTGGCTTAACAACTGTTACGGTAGTGAGAAAATAACCTGCCTCGCTTACTAGAAATTTACCTGGCTCCAAATAAAGCTTTAATTTTTTACCGTAACGAAAACAAAAATCAGTAAACTTTTTTACTAATGATTTCCCTAATAAATCAATATCTGTTACACGATCGTTTTCTTTATAGGCTACCTTAAATCCACCTCCAAAATCAATAAACTCAAGTTGATCGAATTGATTGGCAGCGCTGAGTAAAATATCAGCCACTTGCATAAATACATCAACATCTGTTATTTCACTTCCGGTGTGAACATGCAAACCATTGATGTTGATTTTATAACGGTCGACTATAGTTAGCAATTCAGGTAATTGTTGAATGGCAATACCAAACTTAGATTGGCTGTGGCCTGTAGAGATTTTATAGTTTCCTCCGGCCATTACTCCCGGATTAATTCGAACAGCAACTTTTTTTGTCGAACCATATAATTGCCCGAAGGTTTCTATGGCAGGAATGCTATCCAGGTTTAGTTGATACCCTGTTTCAACCGCAGCTTGTAACTCAGCTCTCGAAACATTGCTGGGTGTAAGCATGATGTCTTCGGGTAGAAAACCTGCCAGTTCAGCCATTTTACCTTCATTAAAAGACACAACATCTACACCTACACTATTTTGTTTCATCAGTTTCAGTACCTGAACGTTGGTTAATGCTTTAGCTGCAAACTTGATGGTATTATCGGTGCCATCAAAAGCATTTTTTAAAGATTGTATCTGCTGGATTATCTTGTTGGCATCATATACATAAACAGGCGAACCAAACTCTTCTATAATGGATAAAAGACTAACACCTTGAATATGTGTAACAGGTTGTTGAAACGACATGGTTATTTGAAATAAGGCACAAGTTTAGCAAGATCTACATTACCTCCTGTAAGGATGATGCCAACTTTTTTCTTTTTAAACTTTTCTTTTTCTTTTAACAAGGCAGCTAGAGGCACAGCGCACGAAGGTTCGATGATGATTTTCAGTTTCTCCCATACCAATTGTAGCGCTTGTATGATTTCATCATCGCTTACGCAAATTACTTCTTTTACATGCTTTTGTATGATAGGAAATGTGAGCGTTCCTAAATTTGTAAGCAAACCATCTGCAATAGTAATGGACTGAGAGAGTTCTATTTTACCACTGATTAAACTTCGGTAAGCATTATCAGCACCACTTGGTTCACCTGCGATTACATCTATAGAAGAATTTACATAATAAGCAGCTAAGGCAGTGCCACTTAATAATCCACCACCACCGACAGGAGCCATTACAACCTCGAGGTTTTTTACATCTTCTAATAATTCTTTACAAGCTGTGGCTTGCCCTGCTATCACAGCCTCGTTATTAAATGGATGGATTTCTGTGGCTTTTGTTTTAAGGATTACTTGCGCTAGTGTTTCTTCGCGTGCTTGTAAAGTGGGTTCGCACTCAAAAATTTTTCCTCCATATCCTAATACACCGTTCTTTTTGATGACTGGAGCTGTTTTGGGCATCACAATAAAAGCAGGAACTTTTAAGATCGAAGCAGCACGTGCAATGGCTTGTGCATGATTACCGGAGGAGTGAGTGGCAATACCATTTTGTAAAACTTCTTTTGGAATTTGTAGAGCAGCATTCATCGCACCACGGGCTTTAAAAGCTCCAACCTTTTGAAAATTTTCGCACTTAAAAAAAATTTCGCACTCGGCTAGTTGATTAATATAACTCGATTGTAAAACCGGAGTACGATGTATAAAAGGCTTGATGCGCTCGTGCGCAGCTTCGATATCTGCTAACTGAATCATGTCCTAAATTAAAGAAGTGTTCATCGTATTAAAAAATTTTAAGTAAACTGTAGTAAATCAAAATTGCAGAAGAATTTTGAAAAGCATCTAATCTATAAATCGAACAAATGGATAATTGCAACTAAAAATAGATGATACCGTTACAATGCTGGCACAATCATTGAAACAAATTGTGTAAATTGATTTAAAAATAACCCCATGAAAACCTCCCTTCTATGCTGCATGGTGTTGTTTGCTTTTACAGCTAACAGCCAAGGCATGCTCAACCGACTCAAACAAAAAGCAGAACAAGCTGCAGAGCGGGCAATCGACAAAAAAATTGAACAGAAAACTTCTAAAGGCAGCAATGCCGGAAACACTACAGGACCCGGTGGCGCATCCAGCGGAGGCAATGGCAACAACGCTTCTAATAAAGGCGGAGGTGGATTGATTAGCACACCACCGGATGTTAACCAAAATTTAGCAGATGCCGATGCAGCCTACAAAGCGAAAACGTATGGTGAAGCTCGCTATGCTGTGCAGCAAGCTATGCTTGGTGTTGAAATGGAAATCGGTAATAAGATTTTAAAATCTTTACCCGAAACTGTTGCCGGTTTACCCAAAGAAGCTGAAGCTGACCAAGTAACGAGCACAGGTTGGGGTTGGGTAGGATTAACCATCCACCGCGAATATTATCAGAATGATAAAGAGCTGCGTGTTACCATCGCTAATAACAGCGCATGGATGGCTGCTTACAACATGTATATTTCTAATTCCGGTTATACACAACAAACCAATGGCGAACAAAACTGGAAACAAACGAAAGTAAAAGGTTACAGAGGCGTAATTGAATACAGCGAGGCAAGTGGGTACAAACTAAGTGTTGGTTTAGGACAATCATCTCTCATCATGTGGGAAGGCATCAACTTTGCTTCAGAGCAAGAGATGATGAAAGCCGCAGAAGCCTTCGACATCGATGCGATTAAAAAACAGTTAGGAGAGAAATAAATTGTTAGCCATGAAAAAATTATCATCAATCATCATACTATTATTTATAACAACTTTTGCATTTGCACAATTCGATAAAAATTTAGCCACGGCAAAAGCTGAGTATAGCAAAGGCAATTTAGATGGTGCCCGTTTTGCTATGCAACAAATGATAACCGAATTGGATATTCAAATCGGTAAAGAAGTGTTATTGCTTTTGCCTACACAGTTCGATGCCTTAAAAGCCAATACAAAATCAGATAACGTTACAGCTAATACAGGGTTGGCTGGTTGTTTGATTCACCGTGAGTATGGAGCAAATCCGAAAACAGCTCGAATCGAAATCATGAGTAACTCACCATTGATTGCATCGCTCAATGCCATTTTATCAGTTCCGTTTATGGGTAATTCTGGTGATGGCTCACAAAAAGTAGTGCGAATAAATGGGTATAAAAGCATTTTGCAGAAAAGTGTAAACACTGAGAACAACCAGGAAGATTATACGCTGCAAATACCGATGAACTCAACCTTAATAACGTTGTATGCCAATAACAGCAACGAAGCAGAAGTTTTAAAATGGGCCAATACAATACCTGTTGAGAAAATTGCGAAAATGATACAATAGAAAACACTAAAAAACAAGAAGAAGCGTCTGGTGTTAAAAGCATCAGACGTTTTTATTTTTATATACTTGAAGAAGATCATGATCATACTTGCAGCCGTTATCGCCACAGGGGTGGTGTTATTTATTTCGATAGGTTATTACCTCAGCGCTCCGATTTATCAAGGCCCCATTAGCGATCACTTTAATGGTAAGGAATTTATCAACCCCGGTGGTGTAAAAGCAAAAGGTTTAGGAGAAGTATTGCAATGAATGCTAAAACGTGAACAAGGTCCGTGGACTGAAATAATAGATAAAGAAGAAACAACTCTACCAAAAGAAAGAATTGATTCGGGCTTGCATATTACGTTTATCAATCACACAACTTTTTTAATACAAGTAGAGGGCGTAAACATTTTAACCGACCCCGTGTGGAGCGAGAGAACGAGCCCGTTTACTTGGGCCGGTCCCAAACGCATGCGACAACCCGGAGTTAAGATGGAAGATTTGCCGTCCATCGATTTTATTATACTTAGCCATAACCACTACGATCATTTAGATATTACAACAGTAAAGGAATTAGTTAAGAAACATCAACCTAAAATAATTACCCCACTTGGTGTAAAAGCATTTTTAGAGGAAGAAGAAATTATAGGTGCGCAAGACATGGATTGGTGGGATGAAAAAAGATTAACAGATAACATCAGCATACAAGCAGTGCCTGCGCAACACTTTTCTGGAAGAGGTATGTTTGATAGAGATAAAACATTATGGTGTGGATATGTAATTAAAAGAAAAACCGGTAATCTTTATTTTGCCGGAGATACCGGGTATAACGAAACAACATTTAAAGAAATAGGAGAGAAGTGTGCACCCATTCAAGTTTCAATTTTACCTATCGGAGCGTATAAACCAACGTGGTTTATGCAAAACATACACACTTCGCCCGAGGATGCCGTGAAAATTTTTGTAGATACAAAAACTGAGTGGGCGGTTGCTTCGCACTTTGGTACTTTTCCTTTAGCAGATGATGGACAAACAGAACCAATAGAAGAATTGAAAGAAGCTCTGGAAAAGTATAAAATTAATTCAGAAAAATTTGTGGCATTGAGAGAAGGGAGTAAGTTAGAACTGAAATAATGATGCTTTAAAGATGATTAGAATAAAAAGATCAAGATTTAAACCGTGGTCTTTTTACTGGTATATATCAAACTTTCTTCTAAAGATTAATAGTTAATAGGCAATCTAAAACTTTAATGAAACTAATTGTTGCTGTTAGAGTTGAAAATTGAATTTTCAAAAATGAAAATCATTTTACTTTAAACGCATCATACAATCTCTGCGCTTCAGCTTGTGATGTGGCTAAATCTTCATTAATCAATACAACATCAAACTTATCTTGAAATCCCATTTCGAATTGGGCTTTAAATAACCTGCGGGATAAACTTTCTTCTGATTCTGTTCCTCTGTCTTTTAATCTTTCTTTTAAAACTTCCATGCTTGGCACTTTTACAAAAATGGCCAAAGCATTATCGCCAAAATATTTTTTCAGATTTAAACCACCTTTTACGTCAACATCGAAAATCACATTTTTTCCTTCTGCCCACAAGCGTTCTATTTCTGATTTTAATGTGCCGTAAAAATTGCCTTCATACACTTCTTCCCACTCAATAAACTCATTGCTTTCAATTTTTTTTCTAAACTCTTCCGGAGAGAGAAAGTAATAATCTTTTCCGTGTTGCTCAGTGCGACCGCGTTTATCGCGAGTGGAGGCAGAAATAGAAAAACCTAAATCTGTATTATTAGCCAACAAGTATTTTACGATGGTAGTTTTACCGGAACCTGATGGAGCGGAGAATATAATGGCTTTGCCCGGCATTATGCACGAAGGTTTTGTTCAATTTGTTTTTTAATCGAGTCGATTAATTCTTGTGGAGCTTCGCGTGTGCATTTCTTTTTTAATAAATCTCGTATGGCCACTTCTAAATGATAGTTTTGGTAACAGGGCATGCACGAATCGAGGTGCTCTTTCATGAAATGTTCTTTCTGCTCTTTAGTTGCCTCACCATCTAAAATGGCTTGTAAAAGTTGCAAGCAATCTTTTTGATTGGGGCAATCGTGCTTCATCTTGCTAGGGTCGTTCATACATTCTCCGGTTAAGCTGTTTTATATCCCATGGACTTGGCGTATTCACTTAATTTTTCTTTCAATAAGTTGCGTGCGCGGTGCAATCTGCTGCGCACAGTACCAATCGGGATGTCCAGAATTTTGGCCATCTCTTCGTACTTAAAACCTTCCAGATCGCATAAAATAATAACGGTTCTGAAATCAACATCCAGCGCGTTTAAGGCATTGGATATTTCGTCTCCAATCATGTTGCTGAGCGATTCTACACGCAAGTCGGGTGTAATTTGTCTGTCAACATCTTCGGAGTTATAATACGTTTCTACTTCCTGGTAATCAACTTTTGCCGGCTCTTTGCTTTTCTTTCTATAATCGTTGATGAAGCTATTCTTCAAAATGCGGAACAACCAAGCCTTGGCATTAGTTCCTTCTTGAAAAGAGTCGATGAAGCGATATGCTTTTAAGTACGTGTCTTGCAATAAATCTTTGGCATCGTCACGATCAAGCGTTAAACGATAAGCAAAGTTGTACATGGCGTTGATGTGCGGCATAAACTCCTGATCGAAAATCCGGCTTTTCTGCGCATCTGTATAATTATTTTTGATGATTTCTTCTTCCATGAAGCAGTAAAAATAAAAAGAAGCGCGGGATATTCATGCGCTTCTTAGGTGTTTATTCAAAAGTAAAATCAGATTTTATCTGTTTGCACAACAAATAAGTTCACGATTTAAATCGTGAACTTATTAATTATATTAAACTCGAATGATTATCGCTTAGCCAAGAAAGGAACAGATTGCGCTAAATCGATAAACTCGCGTTGGTAGCCTTGCGCATCTTTTCCTTTAGCTTGTTTCGCTAATTGCACTACTTGCTCGTAACCAAAGTTTTCGATGTTTTCAGAACCTCTTAGTAACATACCAAAACCTGCCACGGCTGCCGACCATTTTACATTTCTGCTGGCTTCGTTGATGTTGGTTTCTTTGGCCGATAAAACATTCACCAATAATTTGCTAGTGTCTTCATCAGGTTTTTTATAGCGAAACTTAACCGTTAATAATTCTCCGTTTTCATTACCATTAACAACTTTCTTGTTTTGGTATTTCAAATCATCTACTAAAGGTCTCTCTTGGCTATTAGCCGGAATGATTTCATACAAAGCGGTAACGGTATGCCCAGCACCTAATTCGCCCGCATCTTTTTTATCATTGTTAAAATCTTCATCTTTTAACAAACGATTTTCATACCCAATTAACCGATACGATTTCACATACGCAGGATTAAACTCTACTTGCAATTTCACATCTTTCGCAATGGTAAAAAGCGTTCCGCCAAATTCATTTACCAGTGTTTTACGCGCTTCCATAACGTTATCGATATACGCATAATTACCATTTCCTTTATCTGCGAGTATTTCCATTTTAGCATCTTTGAAGTTGCCCATGCCAAAACCTAGCACCGTTAGAAACACACCACTTTTTCTTTCTTCTTCAATCAATTGTTCCATGTCTTTATCGCTGCTGGCGCCTACATTAAAATCACCATCGGTAGCGAGAATAACTCTGTTGTTTCCTTCTTTAGAAAAATTTTCGCGCGCTGTTTTATATGCTAACTGAATACCGGCACCACCTGCAGTTGAGCCACCCGCTTGTAACTGATCTAAGGCTGCTATAATTTTTTCTTTTTCTGCACCAGAGGTAGAGGGTAAAACGAGTCCTGCTGCACCGGCATATACTACAATGGCGATGCGATCTTGTGGACGCAATTCATTCACCAACATTTTGAAAGAAGTTTTTAGTAAAGGCAATTTGTTTGGGTCGCTCATTGAGCCGCTAACATCAATTAAGAAAACCAGGTTAGATGGAGGTAAATCGCGTGTATCCATTTTTTTGCCTTGTAAACCAATTAAGACCAATTGTCTTTCGCTGTTCCATGGTGCTTGTGTTAACTCAGTTGTGATAGAGAAAGGATGTTCGCGATCGGGCTGGGGATAATCATATTCAAAATAATTGATTAACTCTTCAATGCGCACTGCATCTTTCGGAGGCATTTGTCCGCTGTTGATGAATCTGCGTACGTTGCTGTAACTGGCTTTATCAACATCGATAGAAAAAGTTGAAAGAGGTTTTACTTTTGGATCTTGAAAACCATTCTCTACGATGTTCGCATACTCTTCAGTGTTAGGTTGTGGTGTAGGTTGATGATGAATAAAATGCGAAGGGGCAGTATGATAGTAAGCTCCGGCATCTTGTTCAGCCTCTATTCTTCTTAAATCTCTCTTGCTAATGCTTTTGTTTTGACCCGTAACAACAACTTCATTGAGTTGTGTTACATCTAAACTTAAGGCCACATTAATCTTGGTTCTGTTACCAACTTTTACTTCTGTTGTTTGCAAACCAATAAATGAAAACACCAAAACACTCTTTTCACTTTGCACATAAATGCTGTATTCTCCTTTTTCGTTGGTTATGGAGCCATTAGCACTGCCCTTTTCAACAACGTTTACTCCCGGCAATACGGAGCCATCTTCGGCACTGGTTACTTTTCCGGTAATCATTATAACCGGACTTTTAAAGGCTGTTGAAAAAAAGAGCAACAGCATCAAGGTTAAGCATGTGGATTTCATAAGCTTTCTGTTTATTTGCTGATGAGATGCAGCCTTGTGCGGTATTCCATAAATTATTTTTAATAAATGTTTTCGGCCAAACCCATATATGAACTAAGCGATGCTGAATTAGTGGCAGCCTACAAGGCCGATGCTAACCGTTTGGTGGCTGGTGAGCTGTTTAAAAGATATGCATCGTTGGTGTTAGGGGTTTGTAGAAAATACTTAAAAGACAAAGAGGAGGCCCGAGATGCCGCCATGCAGGTTTTTGAGAAAATGATGGATACTTTGCTAAAACATGAAGTAACGCATTTTAAAAGTTGGCTTTATGTAAGCACGAAAAACCATTGCCTGATGCACTTGCGATCTGCAAAAAATATTCATAAAGAAGAAATTAATGAACGCTTTATGGAAACTGTGCCCGAAGAGCATCTAGATGATGAGGAATTTAGTGTTGAAGGAAATTTACATCAGCTTAAAAAATGTATTGACGAATTGAATGCGGAACAACAAAGCTGTATTAACTTGTTTTATTTACAGGAAAAATGTTACCAGGAAGTAGCGGATCATACAGGATACGACTTGAAAAAAGTAAAGAGTTACATACAGAATGGAAAACGAAATTTGAAAATCTGCTTAGAACGAAATGGATAAATATCAACACGATATTGAGCGCTATATAAAGGGCAACATGACAAATGCTGAAAAACATGCATTTGAAAAAAAGATGCTGAGCGATCCATTTTTGGCCGATGCAGTAGAAGGCGCTCAACAAGCGGAAAATTTTTCTTTGGAAGTAAATGATTTAATTAAAACAATTGATAAAGAAAAGAAAAACAAGAGAGGATTTATCTGGTGGCAAATTGCAGCTGCGGTTTTATTAGTGGCAAGTAGCTCCTATTTTGTTTGGAACTATTTACAAGAAGATAAAAAAGAAATAGAAAGCATTGCACAGGTAGAATCTAAAAATGAAATCATGCAACAACCAGATACCATCCAACCGATGGGTAAAGATTTGATTGCAGAAAACAAAGCAGAAACAAGTAAGGAAAGCAAGTCTGTATTTAAAGTAGAAGAAAAGCCAGAAGAGAAACGAGATGCACAAACCTTAGCTGCCGTTACCGATAATCTAATAGAAGAAAAAGCTGAAGCAGAAATTAAAACCGAACCTATTGTTGTGGCTGATGAAAAGACGGTAGTATCGGCTGCACCCATTGAAGAAGCAAAACCCTTGTTGAAAGCTGAAGATGTAAGAGATAAAATACAGGAAGAGATTAAGAAAGAAAACAAAGCCAAACGCAGCGCATTTGTTGCGAACACTTTAAAAGTGAGTGGTACAGTAACTTCTGCTGAAGATGGATCTTTTATTCCCGGCATTAACGTTGTGGAAAAAGGAACAACCAACGGAACCATATCGAAAGAGGATGGTTCGTATGAATTAATGTTAACAACGGGAAATCCGATTTTGGTCTTTTCTTTTATTGGTATGCGAACCTTAGAAATACCTGTTGGAGAAAAAAATGTGATAGATGCTGAATTAAGCACCGATGTTACACAACTGAGTGAAGTAGTGGTAACAGGATATGGTGGAGGAGCAGAAAAAGAAAATACGGGTTACGAGCAAGCGCGACCAGTAGATGGCTGGGCATCCTATCAACAATATTTGAACGAACACGTTGTTTATCCTGCCGAGGCTAAAGCACAACAAAAAGAAGGACGCGTAACCATTTCTTTTCAGGTGAATACAGATGCTTCATTATCAGATTTTGAAATTGAGCGCAGCGCAGGTTTCGGTATGGATGAAGCGCTAATGGATGTAATTAAAAAGGGTCCTGCTTGGCAACCCGCCAAAAGCAATGGACTTGCAATAAAAGGCAAAGCAACTGTTAGATATAGGTTTAGATTGAAATAGACATAAGAAGAGTTAAATCCGTAAGTTTACAGAAGGGATAGACAATCAAGTAATTAAAACTATGCTTCACATCTGGCGCAGAGATTATTTCCGTGCCCCGAATGTTGAACAATATATTTTGCTTACCTCATAAAAGCACATCCAGTTATTACAACGGATGAACTTCACACATTCCACCTCATAACATCCGCGTTAGTAGGGTTAGCTTTTTCTTTTTAAAACGAAATGATACACTCGTGCTTCAGCGATACCAACATTGGTATCTACTAACTCCCAGCCATTGGTTAGAAAGAAATTCAGGGCATGCGTAGGAGAATTAAATTCCTTCTTTCCATCGCCTTCATCTACGGTAACTTGTTTAACGCTTCTTCCATCCAGTTCTTGTCCGTAATCTACAGACACTCTAAGTTTTGCGCCTGTGTAATAAGCGGCCTCAACCTGTATGTGTGTGCCGGGCTCAAGTTTATTGATATCTGTGCCGGCTATTAAAATTTGCCCGAAGCAGATGTGGCTCAGACAAACGAATGAGAAAAGGATGAAGTATTTCATATGGGTATGTTTAGGGTTAGGTATGTGGATATGTATTGTTACATATTTATTTCATCGGTTATGATCTTTTATGTTTTTAAAAAAGTGAGATGAAGTATCTACTCCTTTCAATATAAATGAAAATGTAAATGAATATACCACAAAATGCTTGAACTGTGAACACTTTCAATTAACAATAGGCTTTATAATTGATTTGTGCTGATCTTCTTGACTGAATCTATAGTGTATACGATTCACCTTAATTCGATTTGCTGAAATAATGGTGAGCCTAGTGATGAGCTTGCCTGAGTTTCCTAACGGATTGAATAACAAAGGGTCGAATCCATTTGTAAATAATCGCACCTATAGATGCCATAACCAAAATAAAAACAATAGGAATAATGGCTCCGAAAGTAAAAGTCATGGCTACTACAAATCCTAGTATACATTCAGCGTAGTAAATCGGGAAAACAAAACTTAGAATTAAAAAGATAACCAACACGTTTTCTAAGAAAGGTTGAAAGTCATGCACAAAAGAAAGTGCGAGGGCAAGTCCAAGCGAAAACCCTACAAGGAAGTGCAATAAAGTTTTATGAATAAACTTTTTAGAAGATGGATGTTTACTGCCTTCTTGATTAAATCTCCTTTCTATTCTACTCAGCAAAAACCAAGTGAAAATTGGCAGAACAACCACACCCCACCAATTAGAAATAGCAGGTAACTCCTTTTGATTTAATATATGATGGCTTACAACGCCACCATGAAAATATTCCCAGCTTATAAAAGCAAGAACAACCAACAATACAATGGCAGTAACGATGAATTTTAAAAATCTTGGGGTCGTCATAAATTTGTTCTTATAAATGCTTCGTACAATTCTATTAAAGAACAATACTTTAGATAAGTAGAAATGAAACCGAAGGCATTACCATTTCCACAACTTATATTTTATCGAAGTTAATGTTTTGATTGTTTGTATGATGCGAGATTTAAATTGAGATTGTTCATTTCTTCTTACATGATAACTGGCTGTTGTCTATCATTTACTTTCATCCTCCTTCACTCATCACGTATTCCAAGATAAGGATTTACGCTTACAGTAAGTATTTGAATTAACTCCTCATCCATGTATCGGTAGTTATCTTCGATGTTGAGAATAACTATGTTTTTGTCATGGAGTAAATCACCAAATTTTTCTTCCAATCTTTGTTTGTGTTTCTTTTCCATTACGAAAATGAGATCGGCCCAATGGATAAGTTTTTCGTTTACTTTTACTCATGCCTCTTGCGATGTTCCGGCAGATCTGACTTGATGATTTTCATTTTGCTTAAAAATAGTTTCAGCAGTTCTGCTTCTCCATTCGTTTTTGCTACAGATAAATAAAATATTCATGCATGATTACAGGCTAAGGACATTTATAAAAAAAGAAAAATAACGGAGTAAAATCAAAATACTGATGCCGCATCTGGCGCAGAAGTTACTTTCTTGCACCAATGCTGAATAATTGTTTTTGCATTTCTCTTTCAAACAGATTCGGTTATAGGCACGGATGAACTGCGCACATGCTTGCACACAACATCCGCGCCAGTGGGGGTAAAACATGCTTCCTTAAAATAAAAAATCCCGCGAGAGCGGGATTTTTAGGCTGTTGCAGAGGAGGAGGGAGTCTTAACAGGTTTTTAACTTCCTAACTCTCAACTATATGTCTTTGAATCTTTTTCTTGGTTACCGTATGGTTAAGGCTTCAATCAGTCCTGAAATCTTTTACTCAGTTAACAAATGTAAACAAAATCAACTAAATGAAAAAGAGCTCATGAATTGCTAGGCAAGAATTAAAAGTAGTTTACTCAATTGAAATTCTATTAAAAATTACTTTTATCCTAGTGTAACCTTCTTTTCAGGATACTCACTTTGCTTTTTTCTTCAAATAAAACTCAAAACCAATTCTTGATGTAATGTTATTACCATAAGGAGATTTGATGCCATCGTTTAACCAATTAAATTGTACGATGGCAGTTCCTTTCATCCAGCGTGTTATGGGATACCTTGTTTTGATGCCTGTGAATAAACCTGAAACCCATTCTCGTTTACCATTTTCTCTGCTTACGCCTGCTTTCTCCGGTACGCGGGTGTTCATGTACTCGTACTCGATGTAGCCTAGAAATCCTTTGAATAATTTAACTTCTGCAAAAGCACGTGGACCGTATATGCTTTGTTTTGGTCTCCAGCTTTCATTGTTGTCAGATCGGATTAGTCTATAATTGAATCCTACTCCTGCTGAAACGTTTTGTAAAATCATGTAACCCAAAGATGGATTTATATCAAGCATATAATCGTTTGACTTTTGATATTGAAACGAAATGCCCGGGAAAATTCTCTCTCTAAATGATTTCTCTTTTAATGGATTGTAAAACTTCTTCGCATCCTTTATGCTGGCCAATGAATTATATTTCTTTTTGTACTTAGCCATTTTCTCCATGGCTTCTTGTAACAAAGCTTCCTTGCCTTGAAAGTGATTGATGGCAGTTGTTTGGGCTTGTTCTAACAAGGCTGCTTTGGCTTCTTCTTCACTTTGTGGTTTTAGTTGGTCATTGAGTTTTTGCTGTTGATCACTAAATCCATCCAATCCTACTTCTTTGGCTATTTTGTCTTCAGCCACTTTGCTTGCTTTTTGATCGATTGATGTTGTATCGTTTTTAAAGGTTTCGATTTTAGATTTTACATCTTTGGCCATGCCTAGTTCTTTGGGTGTTTCTATTTTTTGTAAGGGATTATTAAGATTTGTGTTTGGAATAGGATTATTTACATCTGGTAGTTTATTATCAATAGAACTCATCTCATTTGTCTGATTCAAATCTAATCCTGAAATCTCCGGTAAATCGAAATTTGAATTTGGAAGATTGTTATTTTCAACATTTATGTTCTTAGCGTTACCTGGCAGATTGACTTTGCTTTTAATTCCCGGCACTTTATTAAGCTTAGCTAGTTTCTTCTGATAACGGTTAACTACACTATCTTTTTGATGGTTGAACTGATTAATCAACTTTTCCTTTTTAATTCGTATACTGTCTAACTGTTGCTGGATTTTTTCATTTGGTCTTTGACCAATTATCATTAAACTATCTTGTATTTTATTTAAATCATTTTCTTTTTTATTTAAATAAGTAATAGGTTTTTGATAAAGTGCTTTTAAACTATCGGCTGACTTTGTAAATTTTTCTTGTAAACTATCTTGTTTGTTTTGTGCTACTCGAAGAATTGAATCTGACTTTGCTTTTGATTGCATTAAAAGCGAATCTCCCCGCTCCTGTGCATGAGTAACGAGTGATGGAAAAAAGATTAAGAATAAAAATGTAAAGCGCACAAACAAAGTTAAAAATTTGATAACAGTTAAAGCAGATGTTGGAGTAAAATACTTAGTAAGTTTTTACAATTCTTGAATTTATTAATTAGTAAAAAATGTCCTGAGTTAAATATCTAAAGTCATTTTAAAAGCTTTTTTACTTTTACAATACAAGCAAAGCTGTAGAAATCAATACATTCTTGATTCTCTCCCTCCCTCGTTTGGAACGAGGGTGGGTAGATGAAACATTAATTTTAACAATTAATTGCCGAAAGATCTGAGCAAAATCAAAATCACTATAACTATAACTATGTAAATAAGAAACAAAATTTTCATTTTTTTTCTGTAAGTCAGTGAAAATTTATTCACATCCTTTACAATTTTAAGGTAGTAATTTTTGTACTTTACTTTTATAGCAACTACTAGTAGAATTAGTAATGAGAATAAACCAAAAACATTTTTTGAAAAACTGAATTTAATTAGGAAAAATTGTTTTAATACACCTAGGATAATTAATAAAGTAAACGATAGTAACATAGCTAATATCACCGAAGTAAACATCCAGGGGAATTCCTTTTCTTTTAAATACTTAATACAAAAGTAATAAGCTTTGAAAAATACATATTTAAAAAAATTCATCATACAATGTCCTTACTTAAACCATGATTGATCATCGCTCCTATACCATTTACTTGGCCTCCATACAATTCCAGCTTCCCATGAAATTGACCATACGGTGCCATATACAGGAATTGCGCCCATAGCGGTGGAACCCATACTCGTCCTCGTTTGTAACGAGGACGTATGTAATTGGCATTTGTAATGCGCTTTCATATATGTTATAATTACTTCTATTAGCCTCAAAACTCAATCCTTCAAGTCCTGTTTCTTTGGCTATTTTATCTTCAGCCACTTTGCTTGCTTTTTGATCGATTGATGTTGTATCGTTTTTAAAGGTTTCGATTTTAGATTTCACATCTTTGGCAACATTTAATTCTTTTGGTGTTTCAATTTTGTTGATGGGATTCTCAATTTTTGTGTTGGCTATTGGATTAGAAACGATAGGCAGTCTTTCTGTTACTGATGAAATTTCTTCGGTTTGATTGAGACCTAAACCAGAAAACTTTGGTAGTTGAAAATTTGTTTCAGGCAAATCTGAGCTTGGAAGTGTTGCATTGATGTTAGTGTTTGAAAAAATTACTTTATTCTGCGCACCTTGTACTTTATTCAGCTTTGCGACTTTTTGTTGATAACGCTGAACTACACTATCTCTTTTCTCATTAAAATGACCTATAAGCTTTTCTTTTTTTAACCTGATGCTATCTAATTGTTCCTGTATTTTTTCATTTGGCTTTTGACCTAAAACCAGTAAACTATCCAGCTTTTGTTTTAATGAAGCTTCTTCCTTATTCAAAACTATGATTGGCTTTTGATACAAAACATTAACACTATCAGCTGTCTTTTTAAAAACTGATTGAATACTGTCTTTTTTGTTTTGAAAATTAATTTGTAAAGAATCTTTTTTTGAATTAGCTATTAGAAAAAGTGAATCTCTCCGCTCCTGTGCCAAGCCAACGAGTGTGTTAAAAAGAAATACAATAAAAAATAATTTGCGCACAGACAAATTTAAAGAAATGGATTTAACTGTTGTGAAACTAAGCAACTTAAATTATCTAAAATAATTCATGCTATTATAAGCAGTATAAAAAGTTTACAAATTCTAGAATTGGCACGAGCTAAAAGCTTGTGCCAGCTGGGGAGTTGGGGGTTAAGTACTTGCTGGTTTTATAGCGATAAAATCGCTTCTCTAGTACATCCTCGTTACAAACGAGAACGACTTAGATATTAATTAAAACTGTTATGGTTACACTACTTTGTTTTAACTAATTCAAACTTTAATCCTTCAACTCTATGTTCAAGTGTTTCCCAGTTTGTTTTTACGTAATAAAGCCTAAGTGTGTCAGAATCAAATTTGTAAGTATAAACATCTCCTTTAGAAATATTATTTGAATCGATATCTTTGTACATAATTATTGCGTCAAATTCCAAATTTGAACTAAAATCATACAATACTTCAAACGTTAATTTATTAGAAAAGCCTTTCAAAAAGCCTTTACGATTGAACGAGAATTTCCTTTTGTCAATTACTGATTCGAATTCTCCCTCAAAAAGAATTTTTCTTAACTCAGTTTGCAAATCAGTTACCTTTCTATAAGTAATGAGATTTTTACTATTCAAAAAAAATAAATTAAGTTTCTGTTTATTAATAAAGTTCACTTCAACTGGTTCATTAAATAGTTTAATGCTTGCAGTATTATCAAAAGTAAATTTATTATTCTTTGTATTGAAATTAATAGCGATATCAATTCCTCCTTCATGAGAAGTAAAGCCATAAAGTGTAAGGTCCTTACTTTCAAGATCACTTCTCTTAATTTCAAACCCAAGCATTCCTGGCTCTAAATTTCTTTTTTCAAATATTGATTTAGATTTAGTTATTTCGTCCAAATAAACTTCTGATATCCAAATACCAGTAACTGAATCTGTTTGAAATTTAGAGCTTTTTAAATTCTTACTTTTCAAATTTTGACCATCACATGCAAGTGTTAAAAAGACCACTAGTGCAAATAAAAAAAATTTCATATTTAATTTTCAATTTAATTTTCAATCAGGCGTCCAGAATCCTAAAAAACCACCACCGCCCCACTTGTTTTCAGTTAAAAGAGAACAACTTTCGTCTAATTTTACCTTCGCAATAGAGGCACCACTTAAACCCATAGTTGCAAAATAAACTTTGCCATCAATAACATCTGTTACCATTGCTACATGTTTCCCCCACATCATTACATCTCCTGGGAGAGGATCGTTAAATCGGTACTTATTATTTGTTGGTTTTGATGCAATTTCGTCTCTCATGTCAGCTGTTCGCTTACCCTTAAATATATTTTCTTGACCAGCTTGCCCAATTATAGTTGTAAATGTTGAAGAACAATCTGCATAATCTACGTCACAGCCAAATTGTCTTTTTTCTTGACTATACTTTGTCCCATTTGCTCTATAATTTTCTATTACCATTAATGCTGCTTCTACCCTTTTCTGAGCTTTTAATTTTTTGTCAAACTCTTGAAGTTTCTCACCGAATAAGATTTCGTCTATTAAAATAATTAGTTTTCTCTTCTTTCTTTCAGCAGCCCAAACATTTATACCAAGATTATCTCTAAAATTATTTTTAGCGTCTTTTACATTGTCATAGATTTTGCCTTTTCCATTTTTCCATGATCCTCCCTTATTTTTTCCAGTCCACATTTCAACTAAAAACTCTGATACAGACATAGTTGTACCCCCACCCCCTACATTCATTGCCTCATTTCTGATCATTCTTTCCTCATTATAATTACCAAAATACCTTGCAAGCCCTGCGTCTCCTTCCTTATCATGCCCTCTGCCTACATAGTTACCTACATCTCCTATTAATCCATAATTGTTCTCATAAGCTCCTGTTGGATCATTGAAGCTCATTGGGTTATTAAATCCAAAACGGTAAGGAGTTAGGGATGGAGAAAGTTCTGCTAAAGCATCTAACTGCATGAAGCGACCCAACACGGGATCTAATCCTCGCATTGGTGTATCGTACCAATTTGTGGTGGCGTTTAATTCAGTCCCTGCATTGAATAAATTTTTATTACTATTAGCAGTGCGTATCCACGAATTCGCATTCAGCATGCCATGCGCGTAATACTCGTTGTATTGTATAATACGTGTCTCTTTGTGTTTGATGTTTACATCATCAAAATAAACTTCGAAAGACCTAGTGTCTTCGTAAGAAAGGAAAAAGAATATGTAGCCTTCTTTTTTCACTTCGTAATTAATGTTTAGCTCATCGTGTGGGGTGTTGGCTCCGTTGGGTATTTGTTCGCCTCCCTGCACTTGATCAAATGCTAAATCTAAGAAATTAAAGTCTTTATCATAAACCAAAATATTGATAAATGCTTTAGGATGGTTGCTATTCCCTTCTCCATTTCCAGTAGCAATAAACCCACCGTATTCATTTATGGATTGAAAAGCTTTGGCTGCCTCGCCAGTACTTGTAGCACTTAAACCAAAAGCTTGCGTAAGAGCTGATGCAAAACCTGCCAGGTTGGTTGTTTGGCTAGAAGATAAATACTTGGCAAAAGCTTGTATTTCAATTTTATCGCCAGGGTAAACTTTTAAACTTTTGCTTAATCCTACTTGTGCATTAAACCCTCCTGTTAACTTTTGGCTA
>JAPZUF010000021.1 GCA_027533395.1 Cyclobacteriaceae bacterium | reverse complement strand
ATCTTCTTTTTTTAAAAACTCATTCATTTGATAAGGGTCATATTGATAATTTCGAGCTGAATTAAACCTAAATCTTCTTCCATCCACCAATTCTATTTTAACAATTGATTGGTATGGAATAACATTTAATATTTTACCAGAAATCTGTTGATCAAAGCCAACTTCAGGATAAATTCTGTCATTTAAAAATGAATGAACAAAGAGTAAAACAAGTCCAAGAATAGATGAGACTATAAATATCTTGACATGTTTCTTTATTTCTTTGGGCTTGTTATGAGGAATCATTTTTTCTTTAATTAGAAAATATTTTTTATCACCTCCTCTGAGCTACTGGTTGGTGACGTTGAGGAGGTGGAACATAACTATCAGCAAAAAGTTTTACTCTGCCGGCATTTGTTTTACCACTTTCACTTCCATGCCTTTGGTGCGGGCGTAGATGCCGCGATCATACATGGCTTCGCAACTTACTCCTGGCAAATAATATGTACCCGCATAGGTGGCAATCAGGTTTACTCTGTATTTCTTCTGGTAGCTATAGCCTATATCAAAGAAGGTATAAACTCTATCATCGCGTATGTCTTGGTAAGTGAAGTAATCTTGTTTAACGCTTACATCTGTTTGCTCCATTCTGCTGTTTACTATTTCCCAGCCTCCTGGAAATATTTGGGTTAAGGCTAAGTTCTCGTAAGCTCCGGCTCTGCCACTGTGTTTAATGCTTACTTCTGCTACAAATTCAGTTCCTTGTTCAAGCATTTGTGGGTTAATAAGGTTTCCTTTTTTATCGGTGTAGTTAACATATAGTTCAAGGTTGTTTTTCTCTTCTTGTTCTTCGCCTCGTGCCGGTATGCCTTCTGCGATTACCCGAACAAACACCAACCCTGTTCCTTTATTGGTAATGCTTACACTTTCTTTCTTCACGCCATTTATCACAACCGGAATTTGTACGATGGGTAACTCGGAAGTTGCGTTTACCTCTTTTCCATTAACAATATAATTAAGGTTGATGTTGCCACGCTTTTCTGCACCCGCAAAACTGCTGATGGCTCGCAAAGAGAAAGCTACTTCTTGTGTGCTCATCCAATAGTTGGCATTGCTTAAAGATTTGGATAAGTCTTTTAGTAAATCAAAAGCTTTTTCTTTTTCATTGAGTTTAACCAATGTTTCTAATATTAAAGCTTTGTCGCGTATATCCGAACCGTAGCTATAACTTAATTCGCGATAAGCCTTAACTACAGTCGAAAGATTAGTAATCATTTTCTTGGCTGCTTCTGTTTGTCCTGCTTGTGCATAGGCTGCTGCTAAGGTCCACGCTGCTGTATGGTTGAGTGGTGTTTGTTCTTTTAATCTATTCATAGCGCCTAGTTCTGCTTCTCCACTTAAAGCCAGGGTGTATAGACGATAAGCTTGCATGAGGTCGTTGTTATAATAGTTGGTATTTTTTCGCCATGCTTGTGCTTTTTCTTTTTGAAACTTCTTCCACTTCTTTAAGATATCGGCTGGTACATAATATCCTTTGGCTTCTGCTTCTAATAAGAAATGTCCTGCATAAGTAGTTCCCCATAAATCTGATTCTGCCTGTCCAGGCCAATAAGAGAAACCACCATCTCTCTGTATAAAGGATTTCAATCTTTCTATGGCAGCTGTTACGTTTCGTTGAATAGCATTTTTTTCAGGCTCTGTTAATTGTTTTATGCCTGCTAGGTATAATTGTGGAAACACGGCAGAGGTAGTTTGCTCTACACAACCATAAGGATAATCGAAAAGATAACGCAAACGTGCGTCTAAGTTAATTGGCGGTAAAGTAGAAATTTCTAATAACGCTTTGTTGGTTCCAGCAATGCCAACAGGATTGACTTCTCCTTTCCATGCTTTGCCAGCTTCTACTAATGCTTCGGTAACGCGGGTAACTTTTGCATTCGGATTTCTGACTTCAATTTCAATTTCATCAGTCGCGCGTAGGTTACCTGCACTTGCTTCGATGGTAAAGGTTGCTTTGCCCATTTGTGATTTTACTAGCGCTTCAAAATCGATTGTGATATCGCCACTGGCTGGCATTTGAATTGTTTGTGTGCTTTGTGCAACTGCAACAGGTCCTTTAGTTTTAACAGTTACTGTTACTTGGCCTATTCCTTTTTGTTGCGAGAATAAAGTGACAGGTAATGTTACTTTTTCTTCCGGACCTAATACTCTTGGTAAGGTTGCCAGTACCATCAATGGCTTGCGCACAGGTGTTGTTTTTTCTTCGTGGCCATAGGCACCTTCGTAACCGGCTACTAACATGGTTCTAACGGAGCCTATATAATTAGGCATAGTGAAGGTATGTTTAGCCGACTTACCTCCTTGCAAAGTAAACGGACCAAGGTATTTAACAACTGGTTTAAATCTATTGGCGCGGGCATCGTCTTCTTTGGCTGCTGCTAGTTCCGCATCACCACCTATAGAAATTAATCTTTCGAGGTGTGCACCATAGGCACCAATTACTCTATCATATACATCCCATGTTTTTACACCTAAGGCTTCGCGCGCATAGAAGTTCATCCAAGGATCTGGTGTTTTAAAACGAGTGATATCGAGTAAACCTTCATCCACAACTGCAATAGTGTAAGTCATGGTACGCTTATTCTTCTCACTTACGTTTATCGTTACTTCTTTGCCAGGTTCTAGTGTTTCGGCCATAGCAAGAACGGGTTCAAGATGTGTTTCAGGATTTTCAACACGTACAGGTACAATGCCATACAAACGTATAGGCATATCGTTTTCAGTTTGCGTATGTGGTTGCAATAAGGCAACTTGAATGAACACATTGGGTGTCATGTCTTCTGTTGTCTCTAAAGCAATTTTATTTTCACCAGCTTTTGTATCTACCCACATTGTTTTTAAAACACGTGTTCCATTTTCTATGCTGATTAATGCTTTGCCTTTGTCAGTACCCGGAATAACCAAATTGATTTTTTCTCCTACCTGGTATACTTCTTTTTCTGTTGTTAAAGTGAGTAAGTTGGCTCCTTCTTTTGCACCTGCATCTCTGGAGCGACTTGCCCAGCCTGGCTCATCTAAATAAATGATTCTACCTGTGCAATGACCCGATGCATTATCGCAAACACGTAAGAAGTATCTTCCCCATTCTGGCTTGTTAACTGTGAATGTCCAAGTGGCTTTGCCATTTTTGGTATTAACCACATCAGATCTAACGTTTTTGCTATAGTTTCCATTTACATAATTGGCTAAACTTTCGCCAGAGTGGTCCCACCACCAACGCCATTCTAGTTTTTGTAAGGATACTGTTAATCCTTCTCGAGAAATACCTTTACCATTCGCATCTACTGTTGCGATTTCAATGGTTTGAGGCTGATCGAGATAAAGAATGCCTGAATACTTTTCGCCTTCTGGTGTTTTCAATCCTACGTAACTTTCGTAAGGAGAATAAGGAATAGAAAACTGATCAATGCTGAAGTTGCCACTCTCTTCATATACTCTTCCTTTAAAGATGGCATTCATCTTTCCGGGAAAAACAGAGGATGCTTGCAAGTTTGCATTGATGATAGCCGAGCCGGATTCATCTGTGTTGCCATCGAAGATGTTGTTAGTTTCGCTGTAAAAAGCGCGCGAAGGATCTTCGAAAGTATAGTCGGGCCATGCTTTGAAGGATGTACCGGCTTCTGCTAGCGTAACATCAAAAGTAGCACGCAAATTTCTGCCCGGTGCGCCATGTAACCAATTCACTTGTAAGTTTCCGCTTACTTCACTTTGGGTTAGTAATTCTGTGCCGAAGTTTAAATTGATTTTTAAGCGATTGGGTTTGATGGTTTCTATGCGCACGGTTTGATAAAATGCTGTGCCACCCACTTTTACTTTGGCTTGCCAATAACCCGTAGGTGCATCTGCATCTGTTTTAGTAGCAAACTTATAAAAACCATTTTCCGATTTACTCTTTACAAGCTTTGTTACTGTTTGTCCTTGCGGATTAGACAATTCAAAAACTACAGGATGGTTATCCGGTAATCGTTTTGCTTTATCTTCTAGCATAAAAGTTAGGAAGAGAGAGTCGCCCGGCCGCCACACACCACGTTCGCCATAAATCATTCCTTTTAATCCTTTTTGAACATAAGAACCACTCACATCAAAACTAGATAGCGACAGCGATTCACCATCAACTAATTTCAAATAAGCCTTTTGCTGCTGATAGGATGCTACAGCCACAAATGCTTTTTCTTTCAGATTGATTTCAACTTTTCCTTCGCTATCTGTAATGGCCTTGGCTAATACCAGTTGTTGATAATCATACAACTCAACCGTTGCTCCGCTGATAGGTTCTGCTGAAAGTAGGTTAGTGACAAAAATTAAAGTATGTCCATCGTTTCCGCACTTGGCTGTTAAACCTACATCTGAAGCCAATAAATTTTGAGTAACAGGACGACCACCGCTGTAGTAAGATGCATGACAAGGATTATCTCTTTCTTCCCAATCATAGTATTCGTCATAGTAATACATGTCATCGTAATTGTCGTAAGAGTTAAAGTATCGGTATTCATCTTCTAGTTCTTCCTCGCTTTCTTCTTCTTCTTCAATTGATTGTGTTGTTTCACCTTCGCAGGTATAGGCGGAATAAGATTGTTTAAAACTAATCTTCACTTGGTAGATGGCACCTGGTTCCGTATTAATCAACTCTGCCAGATTTAATGTAAAACGATTCCACTTTCCTAAATCAGTTACACCAGTATTATCCAATGTGATTTTTTTCTGTGCTATTTTTTTTCCAACACGTCTTAATTCACTGCCACCATCAATATTATTCACTTGCAAAAACTGAAGGATGTTACGTTCCATAATTTTCACAACCTTAACATCTACTGCTTTAAGGTTAACAGCTTCGAATGGCAAGACCAGACCATGTGTTGAAGGCAGAATAGTTCCGGACTTTAATAATTTAACTTGCGGTGCCAGTTGTTCGAATACAATATCGGCCACACTCTGTTTACTCATTTTATAACCTAAAATGTTTTGAAGGCCCTTTTCAATTATTATTTGCTTTGTACCAGTTTGGCGCACGGGCAAATACACTAATACTTGATTGTCTTGCACATCGAAATCGAGTGATGATAAACCTTCGATGGTGATAAATGCATTTAATTCTTGTTCTTTTTTTATAGGATCAGAAAATTGTAATACAACATATTGATTGGGACTTTGATTAACTGTTGCTTGCATTAATTTAAAATCACTTAATGACGGAATTGTGATTTCTTCCTTATAATCCTTTTCTACTTGTAAGGTTTTGCCTTTTACTTGTAAGGATACAGTAGATTCGCTTTCTAGTCTAGCTACATTTTCAATAACAAAGGCATGTTGCTTTCCATCGGCAGTGTGAGTCCAACTGATGTTTAAGGATTTACCTTGCTGCGAAGCGCTTAAAGTTTGTTCTATATCTTTATCATTTGCCCAATCTGCTGTAAAGAGTGTTCCTTCGATTTTTACTTTACCAAGCTCGGTATTGATATACGGTTTAATGTTATCAATTTTTACTTCAAAGTATTGTGGTATCACCTGAAGCGTATAGTTAAAGGTTGCTAAATCTTTAGGAACATCCATTAATTTGGATAAATAAAAATTTACTTCATAAATCTGCCCAGATTGCAACCTTTCATCAGGTTTGAATTCTACGGTTTGAGCATCGAGCCACATTGTTTTACCTGAAACTTTTGGGCTTAACTCGAATAGTTTTGTGTTTACTTCTTTGCCAATTTCAGATGAATCGGCAACAGCTTGCGTAAGACCAATTCGGATGGATGAGTTGGTAGAAATAACGCCTGCTGTATAAGAACTGATGTAAGCCGAGAAAGCCGGGTTGATAAAACTTTGAGTTGGTTTTTTACCAACAGAATTTGTGAAATAAAAAATACCGGCAGCTACAACAGCCAGAACAGCAACTACAATTGCTACTTTGTACCAGGTTGGTTTCATGAGAATAATGTGATTTGAAGGTTGTAGCTAAAGGTACGATTTTACGACTTGATTTAAGAAAGATAAATCAGGTTAATTTGAATTGAACAAAGTTGGATTGCGATTGCAATTAAAAGAGCTTATAATCTTATAAATAAACATTTTGAAAGGCTGTTCTATCCATTTATTATTGTATCATGATAAAAAGATATACCCTGATTTCGATTTTATTCTCTTTAATAATATTTGCTTGTACTCAGCAGGAGAAAAAGAAGAGTGATTTACAATTTAGTATCAACGAAAATTTGCTTGGTTTAACCTTTCAAGATACGATGAGTCATTTAACTTTAAGAATTCCTAAGGGATGGCTTCCGCTTAGCAGTTTTGACTCCGCCACACAAACCAAATTTAATTCGTTAAAGGATGAGATTGGATTTCAAGATGTATTCATTGATTCTCTTCAACAAGGTGGGTCGTTAATGATTAAATCCTTAATTAATATTGATACTGTTGCGATTGGCAATATGTATCGCGACCCGGAAACGGCTTTTAACCAACAAAAAGTCTGGAATCAAATTATGAAATCTTCTTTTTACTACAATGATTTGTTAATCAAGCAATTCCTTTTGCAAAACAACGATTTGGTTAGTTTTAAGCTAATTATTAGCGAAGGATTAAGTCATCCTATTCAGTTAGATTACATCTTAAGTAGAAATACCTATATGCTTGAGGTCAAAAAAATTGAATCATCTATTGGAAGCATCAATTCCCTTTAATACTTTAGTGAAAACTAACTCAAACACTTTATTATGAAAAAAGTATTCCAAACTGTAATGTGCCTTGTATTGTGCACAACCTTGTTAACTTCTTGCTTTACAACAACTCACGTTGTAGGTGCTGGTGGATCTGGCGAAACAGTTGAAGCAAAACAATGGTTCGCTTTATGGGGTTTAGTGCCTCTAAACAATGTTAGCTCACAGCAAATGGCTGGTGGCAAAACCGATTACACTGTAACTACTACTTTCTCTTTCGTAGATAAGTTGATTGGTGTTGTAACTGGTTTTGTAACAATCTATCCTATGTCAGTAAAAGTGAAGAAGTAATTTTTTTCACTAAAATGAAAAAGGCTATCTCCTAGAGATAGCCTTTCTTTTTTAACTATTTCATTAATTATTGAATCTTAAAGAAGAACTCACCGACAATATTAGAATTGTCCCACGTATTTTGTTTACCTCCTGAAAGTTCTGAAACATTTTGCCTCACTTGTTTAAACATTTGCTCGATGGTAAGATTTGGCATGCGCATGGCCTTTAATAACTCTTGCGTATATAATCCATTTCTGCCGCTACCATCAGATGCCACCGAACCCGGAGCTGTCGCAAACGCAACATAAGCACCCTTTGCTGCTCTTACCTGTGCTAAACCTTGTCCTCCTCCACTTCTGGTTGTAGAGGGGAAAGGGTTATTACGACAAGCATCTAAGATTACAATATTCATTCTAGAATTAGAGAATTCCATTTTTCCTAATATTTTATCAGCAGGGTAGCAAGCGTATACTACATCCGTTGGTGTAGTAATGCTTGCATCTATAGGCACGAGGTAATTCACACCTTCAAATTGTAAACCATGTCCGGCAAAAAAGAATAAACCAACTGTTTGCCCTTTTGGTCCCTCACTTAATTTTTTAAATAAATTGTTGGCTGCTATCTCTAGTTGACGATGGGTAGCATCAATTAATAAGTCAACTTCGAAATTGCATTTACGCAATTCAGCTGCAATATCTTTCGCATCATTTACCGGATTTTTCAATACACCAATTTCTTTTGGGTAATTAGAATTACCCACAACTAAGGCATATCTTTTCTCTTCTTTGTAAGCTTCAAACAAGGATTTATCTACAGTTTGTGTTGTTAATACCTGACTTGGTTTAGCTTTGTTATTCTCCGTTTCTTTGCCTCGATTGGCGGCAACGCTGCTATTATTGTATTGTGCATATTTTGCTTGGGCATTCTGGTTTTGTCCGTTCTTGTCCAAAGCTGCTTTAAAATCTGCTATAGCTGCATCTGTGCTTCCTCTGCTTTCTTTTACTAAACCTCTTTGGTAATAAGCTTCTGAAACAATTTCAGCTTTACGTTCATTAGACACAGCTGCAGTAAAAGCTTTTTCGGCTTCATCTTTATTTCCATTGGCCAGAAAAGCTAAACCCAAAAACAGATTGGCATTATCGCGCTCATATACACCTCCGTAGATTGCTGTACGTAAATATGAAATGGCCATGTTGGCATTTCCTAAGTGGTACTGGCTGATTCCTCTATATAAATTTGCTTGAGCATCATAACTTTTATTGCGCAATGGGCTACCCATAAACTTTGATAGAGCCTCTTCGCAACCTTTGTAGTCGCCATCTTTAAAGCGAGCTACTGCAGCCTCGTATTGTTTGTTAGGCGATAACTCAATTTGTGCCTCTACTGATTTAAAGACCAAAAGTAAAATGATAACGCTAAACCACTTCATATAAGTTATTTTAAAGAAATGAAAATTGAAGTTACACAAATTGTGCCGATTCAGGAACAACAATATCATCAGCTAACACTTTCTTCATTTCTCCAAAACCGCCATACACATTAACCAACTTACCTGTAAATCCTGCTTTTTTCATTAGCGATATAGCAATCATTGAGCGGTATCCTCCAGCACAATGTACAATGTGACTGCCTGCTTGATCTGTTTCTACTAAATTTTTTGGAAAATCAGCCAAAGGTAGAAACTGAGCATTCTTTAAATGGCAGGTAGACCATTCTCCGGGTTTGCGCACATCTAATACATCGAAACCTTGCTTTTGATAAGCCGGAATTTCGTAAGGATGAATAGAAGTTACTGTATCAAGTGGTTCACTCCAGGTTTTAACACCCCCTGCTAAATAACCTAACACATTTTCGTAACCCACACGAGCTAATCGCAAAACCGCTTCTTCTTCTTTACCTTCTTCTGCTACTAACAACAAAGGCTTTTTGATATCAATTAGTGTTCCTACCCAAACGGCATACTGTCCGTTTAGCCCAATATTGATAGAATCTTTTATAAATCCTTTTTCAAAATCATCAGCTTTTCGCGTGTCTAAAATGATGGCTCCTTTATCTAACTCTTTTTTAAATTCGTTGGGTGATAAGGCTATGGCATTATTAGCAATTACTTCATCAATTGGTGCGTATCCATCGCGGTTAATGCGTGCATCTTCGAAGAAATAGGCTGGAGGCGGTAAAATGCCATCAGTTACTTTTTCGATAAACTCTTCTTTGGTTTGATTTTGTAAAGCGTAGTTTAATTTCTTTTGCTCGCCAATGGTTGAAAAAGTTTCTTTACCAATATTTTTACCGCAAGCAGAACCGGGGCCGTGTGCCGGATATACAACAACCGAATCAGGCAGAGATTTAATTTTATGGTTGAGTGAATCATACAACATGCCTGCTAATTCTTCGCGTGTCATTACACCATCTAACAAATCGGGTCGGCCAACATCTCCCACAAATAAAGTATCGCCAGTAAAAATGGCGTGTTCTTTTCCTTGTTCATCATACAATAGATAACAAGAAGATTCAGGTGTGTGACCGGGTGTGTGTAAAACTTTTAATTTGATTTTACCTATTGTAAATTCTTGTCCGTCATATGCATTGATCACATCGTATTTTGTGTTGGCCAATGGCCCGTATACAATGGGAGCCTTGGTTTTCTTAGATAAATCTATATGACCTGAAACGAAGTCGGCATGAAAATGTGTTTCGAAAATATATTTGATTGTAGTTTTTCTTTCTTTAGCCTTTTCGAGGTAAGGGGTTGTTTCGCGTAAAGGATCGATAATGGCAGCTTCACCTTCTGATTCAATATAATAGGCTGCTTCAGCTAGACAGTTGGTATATAATTGTTCGATGTACATAAGTCTCTGTTTTGATTTGAAAAACAACAATGTAAAGGTCTTAAAAATTCCGCAATTCAGCAGAAGGTTCTACATTTGTTGCCATGCGTTTTTTGCTTTTAAAAACTTTATTTCTTGTCCTTAGTTTTCAATCGGTTGCACAAAAGCTACAAACCTATCAAAAAGATAAATTATGGGGATTAGCTGATGAGAATGGCTCTCCCTTAACGCTTCCCATTTATTCAGCTATTCAAGTGGGAAGTGACTATTCTATTGTAAGTATTTGGAATGAAGCGAAAGCTCAATATTTAAAAGGAACAATAGACGTAAAGGGCAAAACGCTAATTGCAACCAATTATGTTGATCTAAAGCGCGATGGCTTAAGATTGATTGCCTGTAGAAAATTAAATCAATCGTTTCGATATGGTTTGTTATTGGCTTCAGGAAAAGAAATCATCCCACTTGATTTTGTTTCGGTTCAATCACTAGGCTCCATACGGTATGCGGTAGAAAATGAACAAAAGAAATTTGCGATTTATGATGATGCAGGCGTTAACCTTACAGGTTTTACTTTAGAAAATTTAATTGAGATTAAACCAAATCTTATTCAGTTTACACAAAATGGTTGGTTCGGTTTTTTAGACAGGCAAGGTAATATTATTAAAGAAGCGCGTTACACAACTATCAAAATAGAAAATGAAAAAGTTATTGGTGTATTGCCACGCCAATGGGAACTGATTTCGTTACAAGATTTTACCAAAAAAGATTTATTGGCTAACGATGTTCAATTTACTTCATCTGGTAAAATCATCATAGAACACAAAACAAATGATGTTCAACTTTACACCAATCAATTACAAAAAATTGGGAAGAGTTATCACCAAATAAAGGAAACACTTAATCAACAATATTTTGTTGCCACCGAAGGCGGTAAACAATTAATTATAACGCAAGAAGGTAAAACTATTCAGAGTTCAATAGGAGATAGTATCGTAATCGAAAAAAATTACGCTTGGATAAAGAAAGGAAAACATTGGCAAACTTTTTCTTTACAATTGCAGACCTATAATTCGAGTAAATACGATTCATTCAAATTGATTAATCATTATGCCATCGTATATAAGCAAGGATACGAGGGATTGCTAAATGAAATAGGAGAAGAAAGTATTCCCTGTGTTTATAATGCTATTCTAGATGCAAACGAAAATCAAATTTTAGTGAAAATTCAAAATCTAACGGGCATTATCAACTGGCAAGAAAAGTGGTTACTCTCTCCTCAGCCCAACTCAATTTCACTAATTAACGACAAACTTTATTTATTAACAGAAGGGAAATTGAAATACCTAAAAAACTTTCAACATCAAATTCTCTATTTTACCAATAATAGCTTAATCATTAAAGAAGATTACATAGAAGAAACAACCAGTCGAGGGGAAAAATGGAAAATTGATGCCTTTGGAATTGTTACTTCACTTGATCCTAAAATCAATCAACCTTTTCAGCAAATTCAATCAGCTACTGAAGGATACGCAGCTATTAAAAGAGATAATAAATGGGGTTTTACCGATTTACAAGGGAGATTGCGCATAGCTAACCGTTATGATTCTGTTTTGCCTTTTGCCTATGGAACCGCTGCTTTTAAACTTCGAAATAAATGGGGCTTATTGAACAAAGAAGATAAGATTGTTTTGCAGCCTGCTTACGATTCGCTAAAAAGAATAAATGAAAACTTGATGATAGCTAGCAAAAAGAATCAAACCGGGATCATTAACCTACAAGGTGAAATTATACTTCCATTTCGTTTTGATAAAGTTGAACTGTGGCTGAATGAAAACTTCTTACTTACCAAAGATGATCTTTTAGGTTGGGCTGATAAAGATGGAAGACTGATAGTTGAACCTAAATATCAAGCCATCCTACCAACGAAAAATTTTCTGCTTGCAAAAATTTTAAACCTTTGGGGTGTAGTTGACTTTAGTGGTAAGCAGAAAGTTTCTGCCTTGTATGAAGTATGTTCACCCTCAGCTGATGGTCATTTTATTTTAACTTCAAAAGGCATTCAACACGAAACAGTTGTTTTCAAATAAGGACAATATTTCTTTTGATTGTAGTTTAAGAAAGAGTTAAAAAAACATCTTCATTATAAATGAAAAGAATTAAATTCTATGGTGCTAATTCTCTTAACTTTCTTTTCTACCAAAAAATTAACTTGGCTCAATTAAAAAATTCTTTCATCCTCTCGAAGAATCCTTTTTCGCTTGCATCCGGATGTGGCTGAAAATTAATTGAGTCGCGAAGACTTTCTAATTTTATTTTTTCATCAGCTGTTAATTTCTTGGGTGTCCACACATTTACATAAATGAGTTGGTCGCCAATCTCATAACCATTTACATCGCGCAAACCTTTGCCTTTCAATCGCAACACTTTTCCACTTTGCGTGCCGGGTTCAATTTTAATGCGCACTTTCCCTCCTACTGATGGCACTTCTATTTGTGTTCCTAAAGCTGCATCAATAAAACTGATATGCAGATCGTAAATCAAATTATTGCCATCGCGTTTTAGATTTTTATCTTCTGTTTCTTCTATCAGAATTAGTAAGTCGCCAGGAATTCCTCCACCAGGTGCATCGTTTCCTTTGCCCGACATGGATAGTTGCATACCATCTGCAACTCCTGCAGGAATTTTTACGCTGATGATTTCTTCTTTTGTAGTAAGTCCGCTGCTATCAACTCCCGGAGGTCTTTTATCTATTATTTGCCCCGCACCACCACAAGTATTACAGGCAGAGGTCGAAACCATTTGTCCTAACATGGTATTCACAACCTTGCGCACCTGACCAGTGCCTTGGCAAGTCGGACAAGTTTTAAAAGTTACGCCTTCGGCTCTTACTAAGCGATTTACTTTGATTTTCTTTTCAACTCCGTTTGCTATCTCATCTAAAGTCAATTTTAGTTTGATGCGCAAGTTCGAGCCTTTACGCTGACGTTGACGGCCGCCTCCACCACCGCCTCCAAAAAAACTATCGAAAGGACTTCCACCTCCGCCAAAGATATCTCCGAATTGACTGAAGATATCATCCATATTAACGGAACCACCGCCAAAACCACCGCCTGATTTTGAATGGCCAAATCGATCGTATTGAGCGCGCTTATCTTGGTTACTTAGAACTTCGTAGGCTTCAGCTGCTTCTTTGAATTTTTCTTCTGCTTCTTTATTGCCAGGATTTTTATCCGGGTGATATTGAATAGCTACCTTCCGATAAGCTTTTTTAATCTCATCAGCAGTTGCATTTTTCGCTACGCCTAATATTTCGTAATAATCTCTTTTGGCCATGTTGTATTTCTCTTAACTGAATCGCTTAGCTTCCCACTACCACTTTTGCAAAGCGAATTACTTTCTCTTGCAACAAATATCCTTTCTCTACTACGTCTACAATTTTGCCTTTGAGTTCTTCTTGGGGCGCAGGTATTTGTGTTATCGCTTCTTGTGTATCGGCATTAAAATCATCTCCGGTTTTTAAATCCATTACTTTTAAGCCGCTTTGTTCTAATACTTTTTTGTATTTGTTATAAATCAGTAAAATACCTTCCGATTCTTTTGTACCTAAGTCTTTAAAAGATTTTTCAGCACGTTCGAAATCATCTAATACAGGCAACAGATTTTTTAAAACAGCCTCACTTGCAGTTTGTATCAATTCTGATTTTTCTTTAGATGTTCGTCTTCTAAAGTTTTCAAACTCGGAATACAAGCGAATGTATTTATCTTTTGCTTCTGCCAGTTCGTCTTGAAGTTTTTTTACTTCTGCGGCCTGATCTGTCACCTGATCTTTGGTTTCTGTCTTTGGCTGCTCATTAAGTTCACCGGTTGGGTTTACATGCTCAGTTTCTTGTTCTATAGGTTGTGTCTGCTCCATAATCATGTCAATGAACCGGCAAAGGTCAACAATTTTGCCAAAATATTATGGCTGACACATTGACATTGAAAAGAAAATTAAAGTTGGTTGATGAGTCTCAGTTCGCGGTATAACGCGAGAGTTTAAAACTGAAAACAGAACCTTTTCCAGGATTGCTTTCTACTTCGGGTTTGGTATTATGATTTTCGAGGATGTGTTTAACGATAGCCAAACCCAAACCAGTGCCGCCATGCTCTCGGCTTCTGCTTTTATCAACGCGATAGAATCGTTCGAAAATTCTTTGCAAATGTTCTGCTGCTATGCCTTCGCCAAAGTCTTTAACAGCTACTTGAACAAATTTTTTAGTAACAGTAAATTGAATGATGACTTCGCTGCCTTCGTGCGAATGTTTTACTGCGTTTGATATCAAATTGGTTAGCACTTGGCTTATGCGTTGTTTGTCTGCAAATACCAGGGCTTTTTGATTTTGTTTATCAATTTGTAAAGCAATGACACGCTCTTGTGCTTTGTCTTCAAATTGTTCGATGACATCTTCTGTGATTTTGATGAGATCAACCGGTTCGAATCGCATTTTAATTTGCCCAGTTTCTATTTGTGAAAGGGTGAGTAAATCTTGTACGAGAGCATCTAAACCATCTAAACTTTTGGCTGCCTTCTTTAAAAATTTGGTGCGTACATTTTTATCGTTAACAGCACCATCCAAAAGTGTATGTACAAAACCTTGGGCAGCGAAAATAGGAGTTTTCAATTCGTGCGATACGTCAGCAATAAATTCTCTGCGGAATACTTCAAGTTTCTTCAATTCGTCAATCTCTTTTTGTTTGAGTTCTGCAAAAGAAAAAATTTCTTCATTGATGTTCTTTAAAGGATTTAAGGTGCCGGATTTTTGTTTTCCTAAACCAGCTAACTCTTTCTTTTTTAGTTTACCTACCAGTTTATAGATTTTATTGATTTCTCTGAATATCAAAAATTCTAAGACGATGAATGTTAATAAATAAGAAACTGAAAGAGATAACAAACCCGAAACCAGCAAAGCGCGCGGCTCGATGCTTTCAAATAAGGATAAAAATGCCGTGGTGGTTAACGCGATGCAGGTCGCCAGAATGAATGCCAACACCCGCGAATTATATACCATATCAAGATTTTTACTTAGCGCAAGATAGGATTAGGCTAGCGTTTTTCTCGTTTTTGTGGCGCTTAATTTAAACTGAATTTGTAACCTACACCTTTGACTGTTGTAATGAAATCTTCACCAATTTTTTCTCTCACTTTTCTGATGTGTACATCAACTGTTCTGGCCAAAACATATACATCCGAACCCCAAATGTTTTGTAATAAATCTTCGCGACTAAAAACTTTGTTTGGATTTTGCGCGAGAAAGTATAGCAATTCAAATTCCTTTTTAGGTAAGTTGATTTCTTTGTTTCTTATTTTGATGGTGTAACTTGTTCTATCGATGGTCAATTCGCCTATAGAAATTTGGGTTGATGGAGCAGTTTTCTTTACATCACGTCTAAAGAGTGCGCTGATTCTGCTCATCAAAGCACGAGGTTTAATGGGTTTGGTGATGTAATCGTCAGCTCCAACATCGAATGCTGCAACCTCGGAATATTCTTCGCTTCTGGCTGTAAGAAAAACAACGAATGTTTTATCCATTTCAGGCATGGCTTTGATTTGCCTGCAGGTTTCTACGCCATCCATTTTAGGCATCATGATGTCCAGCAAAACCAAGTCAGGTATAAAGCGTTTAGCAATTTCGATGGCTTTCATACCATCTGAAGCTGTTTTTACTTCGTATCCGCCTTTCTCAAGATTGTATTTTAACAATTCGAGTATAGGTTCTTCATCATCTACCACTAAAACTTTTTGTGCAGGTTTTCCGGACATGCTGGGTTAGTTTAAATACTCGTAAATATTCGTCAAAACTACCAATTACCAAGGTAACTAAAAATCGGTAAAGCTTTCTTAACAATTACTTAATCAAGTAAAATGCTTTAAGGTTGGTATTTGTTTTTCAAATAGGCCAAGTATTTTTTTCTATCTCCCTTGAATTTTGCTTCGCATTCAGCTTCAAAAAAATTTTGTTTGGCTTCATAATGCATGAAAGACATGAAGTAAGCATTGTTAGGCAAATAGTTTTTAAATCTCTCTGATGGATTTTTAATTGTTACCAACGACAATGTATCGAGGTTGAAAATAATTTGCTTGATCATTTCTTCCTTCGTTTGCTTTCTGCGTTCATCACTTAAATCTGCCGAAAATGTTTTATACAAACTATCAAGTTGGGCAGTGCCACGAACCATGTGTTCTGCAAAGAGATTGTAGTCTTCATCATCATGTGTAAATTCAAAATACTGCTTGCTCGATGTTCCATATTTATATTTCAGAAATTCACTTGCGCCCCAATCGCCAATGAAGTTGGCCAAGTTTTCGTTAAAGTCTATGCTATCTTTGATGAACATGGTAGTATGAACCATTTCGTGGATGATGAGAGCTGCCAAATCGCCATCGCTTCGCTTCAACATGTTGCTTAGGATGGGATCGTTGAACCATCCTAAAGTTGACCACCCACCTGGGTTCCGCACCATCACGTCTTTGCCTTTGTCTTTTAATTCATTTTCTAGTTTGCGCGCTAAATCTTCGCGAAAAAATCCTTTATATGGCACAGCACCAATTAGTGGAAACTTCCATTTAATGGATTGCATTGCATAAGGCTCTGCGGCTTGTACTACCCACATGACGGGCTTACCTTGTTGGTCATACATTTTTTTGTAAACATCAGTATCATTCAAACCCAAAGAATCGATAGCGAATTTTCTGATTTCTCCTATCAATAAAAGTTTGGCTTTTAGTGAATCCGGATAGTTTGGGTCTTGAATAAAGGTTTCAACTGGCTTGGCACCTAACAAAATTTTAGCTTGCCCATAACCTTGTCGAATGCCATAAACAATTAACTCGAAGTAAACGACAAACAGAAGAGTTAAAACAAATAGAATAAAAAATAGAATCTTTCTTTTGCGTGTTTTAAACATAAAAACGCTGCTATTTAAGATTAGAAAGCTAAGCAATTTATCAACCATTCCAGTTACTTTTAACCACAACGAAGAGAAGACTTTCGGCAAAGTAACGGCTTGAACTGCAAAAGGTATTGTTATTCAGCATCAAAATTTATTTAAAACAGATATTAAAGAACTTTACAAAATACAAGATGAATTCATTTCGACAATTTATGTCGTAACCCTTCTTTTTCCTTTTATTCTCATTTACTATCGCCTACATTTGAACTTTTCAAACGCAAAAAACAAATAGCAATATGACCGATGCAAAAGAAAAATTAAAGGCACTTCAGCTCACTATCGACAAGCTGGAGAAAACCTATGGCAAGGGCACAATCATGAAGTTGAGCGATGAGCGCGTGCAAGATATTCCTGCTATACCTACAGGCTCTTTAGGCCTTGATATTGCATTGGGAATTGGTGGAATTCCTCGCGGACGCATTATTGAAATTTATGGACCTGAATCTTCCGGTAAAACAACATTAACCATGCACATGATTGCCGAAGCACAAAAAAAGGGTGGCTTGGCGGCTTTCATCGATGCAGAACATGCTTTTGATAAATCTTATGCCGAGAAGTTAGGTATCGACACAGAAAATTTATTGATTTCTCAACCGGATAATGGTGAACAAGCATTAGAAATAGCTGACCATTTGATTCGCTCCGGAGCTATTGATATCATCGTTATCGACTCGGTAGCGGCACTTGTGCCAAAAGGTGAATTAGAAGGAGAAATGGGCGACAGCAAAATGGGTTTACAAGCACGTTTAATGTCGCAAGCTTTACGTAAACTCACGGGTACCATTTCGAAAACAGGAAGTTCATGTATTTTCATTAACCAGTTGCGCGAAAAAATTGGTGTGATGTTCGGTAATCCTGAAACAACAACCGGTGGTAATGCCTTAAAGTTCTACGCTTCAGTTCGCTTAGACATTCGCAGAATAGGACAAATCAAAGAAGGAGATGATGTAAACGGAAACCGCGTTAAAGTGAAGGTAGTCAAGAACAAGGTGGCGCCTCCGTTTAAGGTTGTTGAGTTCGATATCATGTACGGAAAAGGTATTTCCAAATCAGGTGAAATCATCGACTTAGGTGTTGAATTGAATGTAATTCAGAAATCAGGTTCATGGTTCTCATACAACGGTAATAAATTAGGACAAGGCAGGGATTCAGTCAGACAATTGATTGAAGATAATCCTGAATTAGCCGAAGAACTCGAAAACAAAATAAAAGAGTTGGTTACGAAAGATGACTCTAAAAAAGTTTTAGCAGAGGAAAAAGAATAAAATCAAGTTTTATAAAATGGAAAGACGAACCCAACAGTTCGTCTTTTTTATTTGCACCTATTTTAATTTTTATGCACAGCAAACTTCTTTTTTTGTATGCTCTTATTGATCAATAACAACAACAAAACATAAATAACTGCGACTTTTAAATTTGTTTCAAGCGATATTCAGTTTAGAATATTGATTTTTTTACATTCTAAACCATCATCTCAACCTGAACACTTATCTTCGCCAGATGGCTTTTGCACAAAACTGGAAACGACAAGCGCGACACGAATTGGTTTTTCGTGCTGTCCAGTTCGTTACCATTATTTCTTATCTCTTACCACGTTCTTGGTGGTTGGCTTTTTGTGGTTTTATTGGCAAGATAGCCTATCATGTGGCAACTCAGACTCGTACATTAATGCATCGGCATATTGCCATGGCTTATCCAGACTGGACAGAGGCAAAAATCAAGAAACTGGCCAAAACAAATTTCTCTTATTTGGCTAAAAATGCTGGAGAAATTCTTCGCGCCACCAGAGTGAAAACTTTGTCAGATTTGGAATCCTTTTTAAAAGTCCACGACTTTCATTTATTTGAAGCAGCACGAGACCAAGGCAAGGGTGTAATTTTTCTGACCTGCCACATTGGTGCCTTCGATTTACAAGTAACTTATATGTCATTAAAAGGCATGCGACCTTTAATCATCGGTACACCCTTAAAAAATAAAAAGCTCAATGATTTATTGTGGCGACATCGCAACGCACATGGTGCCATTGCTGTGGAAAGAGGAAAAGAGATGTTTCGCTTATTAAAAGAATTGAAATCGGGTGGCTCGTTAGCCATTTTAATCGATCAGGATACAAAAGTAAAAAGTCGGTTTGTTAATTTTTATGGCATACCAGCAGCAACACCCGTTGGGGCTGCCGTCTTCGCTATAAAAACAGGTGCTGTGGTTGTACCCATTTTTATTCATTTAGGGAAAGATGGATTGCAACACATTCGTTTTTATCCTGCCATAGAAACAATAATAAGTGGCGATGAAGAAACAGATATGGTTGTAAACACCCAACGTTATTCCGATTTTATCGAAGCGAGAGTTCGTGAATTTCCAGAGCAATGGGTGTGGATGCACGAACGTTGGAAAACCAAACCGGGAGAGGAGGTTAGGTAGTAAAGTAGAAACAGTTTTAATTTTTATTCTCTACATTGATTTTGTTATCAACGTTTACGGAGATAGTGCTGTGAAAAAAATTCTAAAACAAAAAAAGTCCACGATTTAAATCGTGGACTTTGCGTTTAATAATCTCATTAATATTACCTACTTGCAAACAGCAATAATTTGTTTGCTTCTGGTATTAGTTGTAGCGGCACCTATATTACCAGCTACTAAAATAATATCGCGGTCGGGACCATTCTCTGCCAGGTGTACTTTAATGCTGGCATCTAAGCTTAACAATGATTGATAAGTAACTGCACTTTCATCGCTAAGCACATTTAATTTCGTTTCACTTTTATTGGTATTGCTGATAGGAGTTAACAAAGCAGCAATTTCTGCATCGGGTGTTCCAACATCGCCCCAATGCAAATGCACAGGATGATTGCCCGAGGCAGGAAGTCCGTTTAATTCAATGGTAACTTTAGCTTTACCTCCTTTTACCTCCTGAATGGTGGCCGTGCCCGTAACCCCGAAATCAGAACCTGAGGCGAGTTGATACACCACTTCGTTTCCAGTTAATTCAGGATTTTCAATTTCCTTTTCTTCACAAGCTATTCCTAAAGTGCTAAGAATCAGCAGAAATAACCATCCTTGCTTCATATCAAAACAAATTTTAGTGAAAGTTACGCGAATTTGTGAATCGCGTATAGCTTTGTTAACGTATTTGGCATGAGAAATGGTATAAACACTTAAATTGTTTTCCTGTGAGGTATTTTTATTGGCTTTTAATTCTTGTTTTGTTTGCATGTGGTTCGTCTAAACCTAGCACTAAAAACCCACCCAAACCGGCTTGGTTAAGCACCAAACCTTATCAGGATGGATATTACACAGGCATAGGGCACAGCACGAAAGATGGTTCTAACAACTACATTCAGGCAGCCAAAAAGAGTGCACTGGACGATTTAGTTTCTGAAATTAAAGTAACAGTTTCCAGTACTTCAGTTCTAAGTCAGTTGGATGTAAACAAAGAATTCAGCGAACGCTATGAACAAATTATCAAAACAACAGCTGCTGATGAAATTGAAGAATTTGAAACAGTAGATGCTTGGGAAGATGAAAACAACTATTGGATTTACTACAGACTTTCGATTGCACGTTACAGACAAATCAAAGAAGAGCAAAAAAGAAATGCTACACTTCTAGCAACCGATTATTTCAAGAAAGGCATTGCTTCAGAAAGCAACAACGAAAAATTACAAGCTATTGGCTTTTACTTTCAGGCTTTACGCTCTGTAGAAAAATATTTAGCCGAGCCCGTTAGAGCTAAAGTTGATGGTAATGAAATTTTGCTGGTTAATGAAACCTATGCTAAAATCCAAACATTGCTTGATAAAATAAATGTATCTGTAAATCCTTCAGAAATTTCAGTTAACAGAAGAGTAGCGCAAGATGCACACAGTGTAATGGCGAGCGCACAATTCAAAGATACCAATGCAGCTGCGAAAGATGTTCCGCTCTCTGCTGCCTTTGAAAAAGGAGCAGGTGTAGTTTTTCCTGATTATAAGACCAATGAGAATGGACAGGCGAAAATATTAATCACTAAAATTGATTCACGCGATTTAGAACAAAAAGTAGGTGTAAAAATCAATGTAGATGCTCTAAGCGGAACGGCCTCCTCGCAAGTGTATTCTTTGATTGCTAAAACATTTAAAGTACCTTCTGCTGTTGTAGTTATGAAAGTACAACGCCCGGTTGTTTATTTGAAGATGGATGAGAGAAGTTTGGGTAGCAATAAAAACAATTTCCAGATAACCAATAAGCTTAAAAACCTTTTAGCCAATTCCGGCTTTGAATTTACATCAAACTTAAAACAAGCAGATCTCGTATTAGACATAAATGCCGATACTGAGAGAGGATCGGTAAACGGAAGTATACACATTACGTATTTAACCGGATTAATTAAAGTGGCCTTAGCCAAAGAAGATAAAATAATTTATTCTACCACCCTCGATCGCATTAAAGGGTATGGTTTAGATTTTGAGAGATCTAGCCAAGATGCTTACAATCGCAGTTTGGAGACTTTGGAAAAAGAAAGATTCAGTGAATTACTAAATACTATATTGCAATAAGTTTTAAAATTAAACCCTATAAAGATTTCGATACTTTGGTATCAGATTTGTATAACTTGAATTAAAATAAACCAATTATGAAAAAGTTAACGTATTCCCTCCTAGTTTTAGCCGCAGCTGCGTTTGCCGTGGGTTGCAAAGGCAAGAAAGAAGCTGCTGCGCCTAAAGGCGAAGTTGAAGTTGTTGTGCCTTGCTCAGGCTCAGAATATTTTACTACTAACAAAGTATTTCGTGCTAACTCAATTGGCGAAAGCTCAGACCAAGTAGCATCAAAGAAAAAAGCATTATCAAACGCACGTGCTGAGTTAGCAGCATCTATTTCCACAACTGTTAAAGCTGTTACAGATAACTACCTGAACTCACGCGAAATGAATAACCGCGAAGAAGTGGAAGAACGTTACGAACAATTAAATCGTGAAGTGGTAGAACAACAATTAACAGGTGTTCGTACAATCTGCGAAAAATTAATGCGCACCGAACAAGGAACATACAAAACCTATATCGCTTTAGAATTATCGGCTGCTGATCTTGTGTCGGCTTACAACGAAAAACTTTCTAAAGACGAGCGTCTTCGTATCGACTACGACTACGAAAAGTTTAAAGAAACTTTCGAGAAAGAGATGTCTAAAATGGGTGGTAACTAAATCAACCCACATCATAAAAAAAGGCTGCCAATAGGTAGCCTTTTTTGTTTTACTAAGATCTAAGGCATTGAAATTACACCATGTAAATACCTGCTAATGTTGTATTTTCGCATCCTAATTCATTAAACATTCGGAAACATGAGCCAGAATAGACCTATTTCTGCTTTTTTAGAGAAAAATTTTCTTCATTTTAACGCAGCTGCCCTTGTTGATGCAGCCAAAGGATATAAAAAACACTTATCAGAAGGAAAAAAAATGATGGTGACCTTAGCCGGGGCCATGAGTACCGGTGAGTTAGGCATCAGTTTCGCAGAAATGATCCGCCAAAATAAAGTGCATATCATCTCTTGCACAGGTGCCAATTTGGAAGAAGATATTATGAACCTGGTTGCGCACTCGCATTACAGACGCATACCCAACTATAGAGATTTAACCCCCGAGCAAGAGTGGGATTTATTACAAAATCATTTAAATAGAGTTACTGATACTTGTATTCCAGAAGAAGAAGCCTTCCGCAGGTTGCAAGCGCACTTGTTCAAAGTATGGAAAGATGCAGAAGATAAAGGCGAAAGATTATTTCCGCACGAGTTTATGTTTCGCATGCTTAACAGTGGCGACTTAAAACAGTATTACGAAATCGATCCTAAAAATTCGTGGATGATTGCTGCCGCAGAGCGCAACTTACCAATGGTTGTGCCGGGTTGGGAAGATTCAACCATGGGTAATATTTTTGCCTCCTACTGCTTAACAGGCGAACTCAAAGCATCTACCATGAAATCAGGTATAGAATACATGGTATGGCTTGCAGATTGGTACACGCAAAATGCAGGTAACGATGGGATTGGTTTCTTCCAAATTGGTGGTGGTATTGCAGGTGATTTTCCTATTTGTGTTGTACCCATGTTGCACCAGGATTTAGAAAGAGATGGCGTTCCGTTCTGGAGTTATTTCTGCCAGATTAGCGATAGCACAACCAGTTATGGTTCTTATTCTGGCGCAGTGCCCAACGAAAAAATTACCTGGGGAAAATTGAGTATTGATACACCCAAATACATTATAGAGAGTGATGCAACCATTGTGGCACCGCTCATCTTCGCCTACATTTTAGATATGTAATGTTAAAGCCGGCTTTTTAGTCGGCTTTATAAATTTTCTACTGATGAATATTGATTTAACCCTGCGCGAAGCCATTCAACAACAATTGCAAAATCTTTTTGGCAAGCAGGCAGAACAACTACAAATTCAACCTACCAATCCGGAATTTGAGGGATCGCACACTTTAGTTTGCTTTAGTTTAACAAAAATCTCCGGTAAAAATCCCGAAGATACTGCTAAACTTATAGGTGAAGCGTTAGTTCAACAAAATAGTATAGTTGCCGGATTTAATGTCGTAAAAGGATTTTTAAATCTGATTTTAAAAGATAACGCTTGGCTACAAGTTTTACAGCAACTAGCAAGTAAAACCCATTACGGACAATTGCCTAAAAACGGTAAGGAAATCATGATTGAATATTCCTCACCCAATACCAACAAACCTTTGCACCTTGGGCACTTGCGTAATAATTTTTTAGGATGGAGTGTTGCCGAAATTTATAAAGCCAACGGATACAAAGTCCATAAAGTACAAATCATCAACGACAGAGGTATTCACATATGCAAATCAATGGCCGCATGGAAATTGTATGGCAATGGAGAAACACCAAAAACATCCGGCATAAAAGGAGACCATTTAGTTGGTAAATATTACGTTGTTTTTGATAAGCAACACAAAACCGAAATGCAAGCGTTAATCAGTAAAGGATTAACAGAAGAAGAAGCACAGAAACAAACACCCATCATGCGCGAGGCCATTGATATGCTGCGCAAATGGGAGTACCGCGACCCTGACACATTACAGTTATGGAAAACCATGAACAGTTGGGTATACGCAGGCTTCGATGAAACGTATAAAAAAATGGGTGTGGATTTTGATAAGTTATATTACGAATCCAACACGTTTCTATTAGGAAAAGAACAAGTTATTACAGGATTAGAAAAAGGTGTTTTCTTTAAAAAAGAAGATGGCTCCGTTTGGGTAGATTTAACATCGGATGGATTAGATCAAAAAGTTTTGCTTCGTTCAGATGGTACATCTGTATACATGACGCAAGACATTGGAACAGCTATTCTTCGCTTTCATGATTTCCCAAATATCGAAGGACAAGTTTATACCGTAGGTAACGAACAAGAATATCACTTTAAAGTGTTGTTTCTGATTTTACAAAAGTTAGGGTATGCTTGGGCTAAGCAATGTTATCATTTATCGTATGGTATGGTCGATTTACCAACCGGTAAAATGAAATCACGAGAAGGAACCGTAGTAGATGCAGATGATTTGATTGCCGAAATGGTAGCAGAAGCCAAAACACAAACTTTAGAGTTAGGAAAAACAGATGAATTATCCCAAGAAGAAGCCGAGCAATTGTTTCAAATGATTGGTTTAGGCGCACTCAAGTTTTTCTTGTTGAAAGTAGACCCGAAAAAACGCATGTTATTCGATCCGAATGAATCTATTCAACTGCAAGGATTCACCGGACCGTTTATACAATATACACACGCACGCATCCAGGCAATTTTACGCAAGGCCAATCAATTAGGTATCGAAATAAACACAACCAAAATAGGTGAAGTGACACAATTAGAACCTATAGAGAAAACGTTAATTTTTGTTTTATCAAACTTTGAAAATAAGTTAGCAGAAGCCGCTAAAGATTATTCTCCGGCTATCATTGCTAATTATGTGTATGAAGTAGCTAAAACTTACAACCAGTTTTACCAAACCATTTCCATTTTTCAGGAAACTGATCCTGCCAAACTTCAATTAAGAATTGGTTTATCGAAATTGGTGGCACACGTTATCAAAAAATCAATGCATATATTAGGTATTCAAGTTCCAGAACGCATGTAATTCAATCTTATGAAAAACCCTCAGCAACAAAATCAAAATAGAAATCAGGATAAAAAGGAAAACCAGAATCAAAACGCAAACGCGAATAAAAGAAGGTTTAACCGTTTTAATCACAATCGACAACCAAAAAGTTTAAAGCGAACTTTGCAGAACAAAGGATTGGATTTACTAGTAGTTTTCATTGCGCTTGTTTTAGCTTTAGGTGTTTGGCAAAGCATTGAAAAATACCAAGAAATCAAACGTGAAGAAGATTATAAACAACTAATCTTAGCAGACTTAAATAAGGATTTAGAAGAGATTAAGAAAAATGGTGACAACATCCGTAAAGATTATGAAACTGTTATCCAATTTGTGCAGCAATTTGCATCTGGTTCTGCCTTAAATGATTCACTAGCCAGTGTGATAGTTTCTGCATTATCCATAGATCAGTTTAATGGAAATAGCGGAGCTTTTCAGGCCTTTCAGGCTGGCGAAACATTTGCTAACAGCAGCATTGCCTTTCAGCGTGCAGCAGAAGTATATTACCACCGTTATCAAACCTTAGTCCGATTCGAAGATAATTACAACGAATTCTCACAAAGCATGAATGCTTATTTTAGTCCTTACTGTAATTACACTTTAAAAAGAATTACAAATAAAGTTGTTTTGGAAAAGGAAGAAACAAAAAACAATCTCTTGCTAATTGCATCTTATTTAGAAACCGGAATTGAAGCCTACGAAGAAGCATTGAAGGATGGTCAAAAACTTAAATCCTTACTAACTGATTAAAACTTTTTGATAATTCATTTGTTATCACTAATAATCCATTAAAAAATGAAAACAACTCTATTGATTCTTATGATGGCATTTGCGAATACAAGCAGCATTTACGATTTTACACTCAATGGCCTTGATGGCACTCCGGTTGAGTTTAAAAAATACAAGGGCAAAAATTTATTGATTGTTAACACAGCATCACGTTGCGGCTATACGCCACAATACGAAGATTTGCAAAGTTTACACCAACAATATGGAGATAAAATCACTATCCTAGGCTTTCCGGCCAATAACTTCGGTGGACAAGAGCCAGGCACTAATGCCCAAATTGCTGATTTTTGTAAAGCAAATTATGGTGTTACCTTCCAAATGTTTGAGAAGATTTCTGTAAAAGGTTCTGACCAACATCCTTTGTATCAATATTTAAAATCAAAAACAGGAAAAGAACCCACTTGGAATTTCTGCAAATATCTAGTGAAAGCAGATGGTACTATAAAATTCTATGGTTCAGGCACCAATCCGCTAGAAATACTTGAAGACTTGCAATGAGCTTGATTTCATTCTTGCAAGAAAAGCTTGCACGCAACAAACGATTTGAGAAACCAGAAGGAAGTCTCTACGACTTTTCATTTAAACTTTTGAATGGTAAAGAGTTTAAGATGAAAGATGTAAAAGATAAGAACATCTTAATCGTTAATACGGCTTCTAAATGCGGATACACTTATCAATACGAAGAATTGCAAAAGTTGTACGAACAGCACAGTGATAAGCTCGTGATCATTGGATTTCCTGCCAACAATTTTTTATGGCAAGAACCGGGCAGCAATAGCGATATTGAAAATTTTTGTCAAGTAAATTACGGTGTAACTTTTCCAATGGCTGAGAAAACTAGCGTAATAGGAAAAGATAAGCATCCTCTTTATAAATGGTTAGCAGCTTATACGGGTCAGGTGCCGGGTTGGAATTTTTGTAAATATTTAATTACTCCAAATGCTGATAGTATTTCGTTTTACTCTTCTAAAGTAAGTCCGCTTGCAAAAGAATTAGTGAACGAAATAGAAAAAGTTAAATAAGAATTCTACTTTCATTTACATGAGTATAAAAGCTTGGCTGACTGCCTTTAGATTAAGAACTCTTCCATTAGCTGTTTCTTGTATTGCAATGGGTTCGTTTCTAGCCGCGGATAAAGGTTATTTTGCCTTGAACATTTTTTTGTTGTGTATACTTACTACTGTTCTGCTTCAAATATTATCTAACCTAGCTAACGACTATGGAGATGCGATAAGTGGTATTGATGGCGAACACAGAACGGGTCCAAAAAGAATGGTTCAATCCGGAGCGATTACTAAGCAAGCGATGAGAAAAGCTTTGTACCTTTTTGCTATTTTAAGTTTAATCAGTGGCATAACGCTCCTTTATTTTACAATTGATAATCTTCAGACCTTTTTGTTTTTTTTAGGATTAGGCATTGCCTGTATTATCGCAGCTATAGCCTACACAGTTGGTAAAAAGCCTTACGGTTATGTAGGGCTTGGCGATGTATCTGTATTTATCTTTTTTGGTTTAGTAGGAGTGGGTGGTACTTACTATTTGTTTACAAAAACTATCGATTGGCAAATCTTTCTTCCAGCCAGTAGTTCCGGATTATTTGCAGTTGGTGTGCTTAACATTAACAATGTAAGAGATATAGAATCAGATAAAGCATCAGGAAAATTTTCATTGCCTGTTCGAATGGGTAAAAGTAATGCCGGCATTTATCACTTAGTGATAACCATTGTGGCTATAATGACTGCTATATCATATGCATACCTCTATTTTGACTTTTTAATACAGTGGATTTTTTTAGTGACTATTCCTCTGTTTGCAGGCATTGCTAAAGCTGTTATCATTCTACCTTCCAATAACCTTGATCCTTACCTAAAGAGAATGGCACTTAGCACCTTATTGTTTGTTTTACTATTTGGAATTGGTTTGTTGCTTCGTTAATGCTGACTCTTTGACGGACTTTTAACAATATTTTTTTAAAATACTTACAACTAAAGATTGTTAAGAAATTTTTTCCATCATTTTCATAGTCAAAGTAAAGATTCAAAGAATATTGTCTATGGATTTAATCATCTAAAGACAAAATCATAAAATGTTACCAGAAGTTACTCCACTTCTATACTTTGTTAACCTTTTGTTACCTTTTTCTGAACCTTTTCTCTGCTTTTGCTAACCTTTTGTTACCCTAAATTCTTATCCTTTTCGGTGCGTATCTGCGTATTTAGTTGAAAATAAACTACCATGATTGCAGTCGAAAATCAAACAACCCACTCCCCCAACCAAACTCTAAGTGTTAACATTCTTTCTACCTTTAATGATTGTCAGATCAACTTACAAGCTGACGAATTGGCAATTTTTCTTATTCTAGATGGTGGCGTTGATATGCTGTCCAGAGGAAAAGTTGAAGTACTCGAAAGTGGCTGTGGCTTTTTAGTAAACCACATAGGATTTCCAAAGATTCTACATTGCTATGAAAATTTTCAAGCTTTGTTTATCAAGATGCCAGTAGAATTTGTCCAAAAGGTTTTTGCCAACATAAACTACAAACCTGGTACAGAACAAAATCTGGTGAGTCTAAATCGAATTATGCTTAAACCAACTATTGAACTTGAAATTTTCATGCGTAGCATGGAGATGTATACCCAACATTATCCCAACGATTTTACCACATCTTTGCATAGCACAAAAATTGTTGAGTTTTTCTGGCTTGTCAGTCAGGATTTAAAAAAAGAAATTTTAGATCGATTTTTACAACCTTACTATGTTCCGCACAGATTAATTTTTGATGAGGTCCTAGAGAAAAATTTTCAAGAAAATGTATCTATCAGTGAATTAGCACAACAAGTAGGATGCAGTGTTTCAACTTTTAAGAGAAGGTTTGAAGACATTTACAAATGCACACCTGGAAGTTGGTTACTAAATAGAAGACTAGAAGAAGCTAAAATTCTTTTAGAGGCAACCAATAAAAGCATTGCAGAAATTGGTTATGAAGTGGGTTTTCAAAATCCATCTCATTTTATACAAACCTTTAAAGCAAAGTTTGGTTGCACACCTAAGCGTTTACAAAGAAATAAGTTAGCAGCATGACGTCTGAAAATCAAGATGGAACCTTACAACTTATTCAATTACAAGCTCACTTTCAAACCGAACAAAATGGTGATGAGATTTTCTTAAAAATGAAAGGTCGAAAGATTTGGCCTCAGAAGAAAAGTTTCTTTGCTTGCTTAAAGCAGATGACACAAATTCAATTGAATATTGAAAAGGATGTTGAAGTAAAACCGAATCATACAATTGCTATTGAATTATGGGAACACGATTTTCTTTTTTTTAGGAAGAAGTTAGGAGAATTCAATTTATTGGTCGACCAAAAAGGAGGACCTTTTATAACTGATCTACAACTAAAAAGCAAAGAGTTTGCTCGATATTCATTAATGTGGGAAGTTCGCTAGTCGAACTTCTCTTTTTTTAACTGCGTTATCTTATTGTGGATGTAATTAATCTCAGCAGGAAGATTAGTTAATTCCAGTGCATTATGAAATGCCTCAATGGCTTCTTGATACCTCTGTAAATCCATTAACCATTTAGCCTTTGCTAAAAAGTAAACTAAATTATGTTTTCTTACTTTGTCATCTATCTTATTCAATTCTTCTAAACCCAATTCTGGTCCATGCATTTCGCCTAAAGCTATAACCTTTTGTATTTGATAATGTGGTGAGTTCTGTATAGACAGAAGTCGATTATATCCATCAATAACATTCTCCCAATGAATATCTTCATAACGCTTAGATATACAATATTCATAAGAAATGGCAGCTTCAAAAAAATAGACATTCGAAACATTTCTTTCAGAAGATTTTATTAATAGGGTTTTACCCATTTTGATTAATTCTTTATTCCATTTGCTTCTGTCTTGATTTTTAAAATCAAGCAATAAACCTTCTTCATCCACTCTGCCATATAATCGAGAAGCATGAAAACAAAACAAAGACATTAATGCATAAGAATCGAAATGATCAATTTCTTTTGATTCACAGATCTGCCAACATAAGCGCATAGCGTCTTCTACTAATTCATCGCGAATGGGTAAGTCTGTTTTGCCTGAGTGATATCCTTCATTGAAAAGTAAATACAAAATGTGGAGCACAACCGGTAAACGTTTCAGTAATTCAGTTGTGGACAGTTGTTTAATTGCGGGCTGAGCCACTTTTAGGGCTTTATGTGCTCGATAGATTCTTTTTTGTATTGTTTCTTCTGGGATACGAAATGCACGAGCTATTTCTTTTGTACTTAAGCCACAAAATATTTTCAGGATTAAAGCAATTTGAGATTCTTCTGGAATTGTTGGATCACAACAAATAAACATGAGATTTAGCTGTTCATCCTTGAATATTTGATGAGAATAGTCTGCATATGAATTGGTTGAAAAATCATTTTCATTTTGTAGTTGAAATTTATTTTCATCCAGCAATCTTTTTTCTCTCTTCATTTTTCGAAGTAGATCAATAGCATGGTTACGCGCTACTGTAAATAACCAGGCGTGTGGATTATCCGGAATTCCTTTTAACTTCCAACATTCGAATGCTTTTATAAAAGTTTCTTGTGCAATATCTTCAGCTAGGCTTAGGTGTTTTGTTCCTAATACTTTTGTAAGCCAAGCCATAATAGGTGCATAAGCATATTTAAAAATATGCTCATGCTTTGCTTTTGTGAGATAAATGATATCTGTATTAGTCGCAGGCAGAATAGTAGGTGTTATCTTTTATCACTTTTCCATTTTTTAAAGTGAAATGAGTGGCAATGGGAACATAAAGCTGAATTGAATCATTTATTTTTCCTTTCGAAATAAACTCAACCCACACTTGATCTTCGTTTGCCATTATTGTTAATACACTATCTCTGATATCCGGAATTTGATTTTCCATATCTTCATACTTCTTTACAATATCAGCTTTTGTTAAGCGAACAGATTCTACACCAAACGATGGATCTAAAAAAGTAGCGGTGTCTTCGTAACAATCGGCCATAGCTTGCCAGTTATGTTGATTAAACGATTCAAACAATTTTCTAATGGCTTTTTCATTTTCTTTTTCAACATCGATGCTTGTTGTGCAGGCCAAACTGGTTAGCAACAATAACATTAAAAATATTTTTCTCATGTTTATCCGATGGCTATGATTTCTCTTACTTCAACTGTGCTGTCTTCAAAAGCAAGGTGCGGACAATCAAGGGATAGTTGTGTTGCATGTTCTAAATCTTTTGCTTTAATAATCATATAGCCACCTACTAAATCTTTTCCTTCTATAAATGGGCCATCTGTTACAAAATGTTTTGTACCACGTATTACTTTTCCTTCCGGAAGCAACGGATTACCTTCTCCACCACTGCCATTGGCACCTAATTTCTCCATCCATTTTTGCCACAGTTGCATTTCTTTATCCATTTCTTCCGGGGATTGATTCACAAAGTTTTCTTGTTCTCTCATTGAGTTTCTGAAGATAAGCATGAAGTCTTTCATATTGATTAGTTGGTTTAATAATGGTATGACGAAAAATAGTGGTGGATCAGGACAAAATGTAGAAATTATTTTTCAGAATTCTTATTACAAAGTAATTTGATTGAGCATAAAAAAAGTCGGAAATCCGGCTTTAGTGTGTTGTTATTGATTTTAAAGGTTAATACCTCCGCTCACTTCAATCCGCTGTCCATTAATCCATCGTGCTTGATCGCTGCATAAGAAAGCCACAACGCCACCAATATCATCGCTGTAACCCACGCGGTTTAAAGGTGAAAGACTTGATAGAAAACTTTTCATCTGTGGACTATTTCTGATAGCTGCCTCATTAAAATCTGTTTCCACCGGACCCGGTGCAACAACGTTTGCACGAATGCCTCTTTGTCCGTATTCTTTGGCAACATACTTTGTAAATGTTTCGATGGCCGATTTCATACTTGAATAGATGGAGTAGCCCGGAACACAAAAACGAGTGGTACCTGTAGAAATATTGATAATGCTTCCTCCCTCAGCCATCACCGGTAATAAACCTTGTGTTAAGAAATAAATACTTTTAAAATGTACATTTAAAAATCGATCGAAATCTTGTTCAGTTGCTTGTTGAATAGGAATAGTAGCACCTATCCCAGCATTATTAACAAGAAAATGAAATTGCTCTTGTTGAAAAGTTTGCTTTAGAGTTTGTTTTACTTTTTCTATAAAGGAAGAAAGCGATGAAAAATTTTCTGCATCAAATGGTAAAGCTGCAGCTTTTTGTCCTAAGCGATTAATCTCTTCTACAACTTGCTTGGCTAGGTTTTCATTTTTGTTGTATGTAATGATGATGTCATTTCCATTTTTGGCTAATGCAAAAGCCATTTCTTTACCTAAACCTCTGGAACCTCCTGTAATGATTGCGATTTTATTTTGCATGTTCTGTTTGTTTAACAGAACAAAGTTCAGGTATTAAAAACTAAAAAAATGGTGAACACTTCCTGAAAAATGGTGAGCACTTCAGAGTTTTAGGAGTTCTTGTCTATATTGTTTAGGTGTTTTGCCTTCGTAGGCTTTAAAAAATTTAGTGAAGTTAGAAGGATCGTAACACAATTGCATGGCTATTTCCTTAATGCTTTTGTTATAATCTGCTAATAAATCTTTTGCTAATGCCAGTAATTTATTTTCGTAAATGTCGCATGGAGATTGTGACAAAGCTTGGTGCAATGTGTTGCTAAGGTGTGTAGGATGAATATTTAATTTATTTGCGAAATCAGCTATCTCAAGTGTTCGTTCTGCTTTTCCTTCGCGCAATTCGAGCATGTGCATATCTAAAGCTTTTTCGTAAGCTTCAACAATTTGCTTTTGTCGTAGGCTGGCTGTAAGTGTTTCTTGCATAAAGACTCAACAATCTCATTTCTAATTTCGTTCGTAATTATTCAGCATGCAAAACCATCAATACCTCATCCTCTTTTTTAATGATTAGATTGTCATTTCTTAACTCAAAAGCATTTGCCTCTTTTAATGCTTGCAAGAAAAAATTCTCAGCACTACCATTGCAATACATTTTAGTTGAAGCCAAAGCGTCAAAGTCTAATGAATTTTGAGTTTGCTTATAGGTTCCTGAAAAACGATTACATCCGGTAAACCCACTTACACTCTTTGTAAATGGATTGAAAATAATAAATGGAACTTGTTCTTGTTTATTATCTTTTGGAAAACTCCAACCACTAATTTCTTCTGCAACCCACTTACCGTGTATTTGGTTTTCGTTGAGCATGTCTCCACAACCATTATATAATTTTTCTTTCCAATCTATTTGTGTAACATAGGTTTGATAACTCTGATTGTTGTTAATGCATCCTAAACTTTTAAGAGTTACTTTAATACTTTCATTGTAGAGTTGTGCCTGAATAGTAACCTCTGCTTCGGTTTGTTCATACACAGGTTTAACAAAAGCAAGAGAATCGTTGTTGTCGGTTACAAAAATAACTCGTTCTGCGTTGGCTAATAAACGCCAACTTGCTTGTTCACCATTGGCTTCAAATAGAAAAGTTGAATCACTTTTTAATTTAGGTTGATACATGGCTTGCATTAAAGATGTATTGCCTAGGTTTTTACCTTCTGCATTTTGTATAGTTAGTTTTGCATTTTTAAAGGTGTAGAATTCTTGTAATCCTGAACTATTAAGTTGAACAGTAGAGTCATTTATAATTTTCCAACTTCCTTTAGTATGAAAGGTTTTTCTGCTTTTACCGATGTACCGTGTTTCTTTCAAATAGGTTACTGAATCAAGTAATTCTAGGTGTGTGAAAATGACTGAACAGTCTGCACATGGCATAATACCTTCATACGTACCCATCGCTTTTTGAAAAGTTATTGGTTCAGCGTTTTTAGATTTTTTTTGGCAAGCAGCCAAGCCAACCGCAACAATGGAGATAAGAAATAGATTTTTCATAAACTTTTATCTTTTCAAATTGGAGATAATGATTTCTAAAGCAATCAAACAAGTTTAATAGGAAGTTATTGATATGAATATAAGCAAAACAAAACTGTTTTACAGCATCATTTTTTAAAAATGAAATAAACAGCCAAAATCAATAGCAGAAAACCAACAGCATGGTTCCATTTAAAAGTTTCATTTTTAAAGAAGATAAAGGTAAAAATTAGAAAAACAGAAAGGGTGATTACTTCTTGTAACACTTTTAATTCAACTAAAGAGAACGGGCCATTGTTTCCTTTAAAACCTAATCTATTGGCAGGTACTTGCAACAAATATTCGAAGAAGGCGATTCCCCAACTGATAAGTACAATGCCAAACAAACCTAAATTTTCACTCCACTTCATGTCTTTAAAGCGCAAGTGGCCATACCAGGCCAATGTCATAAATGTATTGGATAACACAAGCAGAACGATGGTATATAATGCTTTCATATTTTAAAATTAGTTGTAATCTTTTTTGAAACAAATGAATCGAAAAGCAAATGATTCAGTTCATCTGAAAAGAGGATTCTTAGCTCTCCTTAAAGTTGAAACGAAATGAAAACAAATCTTTCTTTCACTACTAATCCGTACCATAACAAAATTGTGTACATGAAATTAATGATAAGACATCAAGTTAGAAACATAAAAATTTTATAGGATTGTATGATTGATCACCATAACGGTAATACCATTTAATAGAAGTGTTTGGTTTCTAAAGGAAAATCTGCATTAATTTATACTGCGATTTGATTAACTTTTGTTTTAAATTTTTTTAAAGATTTACTCATGAAATTCCTTTTTCTTGTAAGGCATGCAAAATCAAGTTGGGATAATCCTTTGCTTGATGATTTCTCTCGACCGTTAAATGAAAGAGGCAAACGCGATGCGCCTCGCATGGCCAAGCGACTAAAAGAAAAAGATGTATTGATTACACACATGCTTAGCAGCACAGCCAAACGCACGATGGCAACAGCCAAACGCTTTGCAGAAATTTTAAACTTTCCGGAAAATCAAATTCAAAAAAGAGCAGAATTATATCATGCAACTTCTGATAAAATGTTGGATGTATTACAACAAGTTCCCAACCATTATCCAACCGTTATGTTGGTAGGTCATAACCCTGGGCTAACTGAATTAGCCAATCGTTTAAGCGACTGGAGAATTGAGAACATCCCCACCACTGGCATCGTTGCTTTTAAATTTAAAATAGATGATTGGAAGCAATTGGATTGGAAAAGAGGTGAATTACTTTTTTACGATTATCCGAAAAGCAAAAATGATTGATTAATTATTACCTCCATCTATAATCTTTATTATTTGTACCTAGGAAAAGAATGGTCTCAAATAAATATCTTGTTTTTAATCATAAATATTTGGTTTAACTAAAATGTACTGTTCCTTTAGTACTAAAGGTTAAAAAAAAACGGTTGTCTTTTCGGACTACTTTTCATACCTTTGAAAAGTGGAAAGTTTTCGCAAACTCCTCTTCTATGAAAACTATTTTCAAAATTTTTATGAGGTCCAGTCGAAAAAAGTTCAAAAGAAAATTCTTTTTACACTTAAGATAATTGAAGAGCTTGAAAGAATTCCGGAGGTGTATTTAAAGCATATAGAAAATTCTAGCGGACTTTACGAGATAAGAGTACAATTGGGTAGTAACATATTCAGAATATTCTGTTTTTTCGATAACAATAATTTAGTTGTGATCGGTCATGGGTTTCAAAAGAAAACTCAAAAAACTCCAGAAAAAGAAATTAAAAGAGCTGAAAATATAAAGCGACAATACTATGAAGAAAAAAAAATTAACTACTCTAAATGAGTTTATTGATAAAAATGTTGGAAAAAAAGGAACGAAAAAAAGAGACAAATTCGAAGCAGAATATAAAGTCTTTAAGCTTGGTGTTCTCATTCAACAAGCAAGACAAGAAAAAGGTCTAACGCAAGAACAAGTTGCCGTGTTATCCGGCACAAATAAATCTTACATCTCTAAGCTTGAAAAAGATCTAAAGGATGTAAGATTTTCTACCCTGCAAAGAATAATTACTGAAGGCTTGGGCGGGCACCTCGAAATTTCAATTAAATTCTGAGATAATACTTACCAAGTTAATCTTTAATATCAATTTTTAATGATAGAAAAATTAAAACTCAATTTCCCCTAAAAGAGTTGATGACGTAAGCAAGTAAAGCATCTGCTCAGGATTCTTGTCATTCAAAAAAAGTTTTCCTTTAACTTCAACCGGTTTGTCGGTGAAGCGAACAGGTTGCACAGAAAAAACTTCAATCACTGTTTCTGGTCCTCCTCCTCCACAAAAGAAACAAACATTAATCGGTAAAGAGGATAACATAAAATGGTTGGCCGTCATCGCGCCATTATCAAAAGGAACCATATAACCCGGCACCGTAATTTCTTTGCCTTGTAAAGATTTGGCAGCATCACTAAAGATGGGCTTATCTAATCCACCAAAATCTTCTGCTTCTTTAATATAAGTAATGTCATAAAGCTTAGGCCACACTAAAGATGGAAAGCCTTTGTACACGGCCTTCTTCTGCGGCAATTGCGCATAAACTATTCCTTGCAAGGCCACAAAAATAAAGAGCACCGTTAAAAAATACCGGAGCTCTATATGTTTTATGGCAAGGAGTTTTATCATGGGTTATGCTTCTACCGTTTCCGACTTTGCATATTCTTCAATAGGCAAGCAAGAGCAAACGAGATTACGATCGCCATAGGCATTATCTACTCTGCTTACAGTAGGCCAGAATTTCGCTTCTTTTACAAATGCTAACGGATACGCAGCTTTTTGTCTAGAGTAAGCATGCTTCCATTCATCAGCAGTTATTACAGCTGCAGTGTGTGGTGCATTCTTCAATACGTTATCTTCTTTGCTGTATTTACCTTCTTCTATTTCTCTGATTTCGTTTCTGATTTCAATCAAAGCATCGCAGAAACGATCTAGCTCTGGCTTAGATTCACTTTCTGTTGGTTCAATCATGATCGTTCCGGCTACAGGGAAGGAAACTGTTGGCGCGTGAAAACCATAATCCATCAAACGTTTCGCAATGTCTTCTACTTCTATACCAGCCTTTTTGAAATCGCGGCAATCCACAATCATTTCGTGTGCTGCTCTTCCATTCGTACCGGTGTATAAAATTTTATAGAAACCGTTTAATCTTTCTTTGATGTAATTCGCATTCAATATGGCATACTTGGTTGCGTTGGTCAATCCATCGCCTCCCATCATCGCAATGTAAGCGTATGATATAGCTAAAATGCTTGCGCTACCAAATGGAGCAGCTGATACAGCCGAGATGGCTTTGTTGCCACCTGTGCTTACGAGTGCATGACCAGGTAAGAAATCTTTTAATTTATCGTTGCAACAAATTGGGCCCATACCAGGTCCACCGCCACCATGCGGAATACAAAATGTTTTATGCAAGTTTAAGTGACACACATCTGCTCCGATGTTAGCTGGAGATGTTAACCCTACTTGTGCGTTCATATTGGCACCATCCATGTAAACCAAGCCGCCAAACTGATGGATGATTTCACAAATTTCAGTAATGGCTTCTTCAAACACTCCGTGTGTTGATGGATACGTAACCATCAAACAGGCTAGTCTGTCTTTGTATTGTTCTGCTTTTGCTTTTAAATCTGCTACATCTACTTTTCCTTCTTCATCCGATTTTGTTACCACTACTTCCATGCCTGCCATAACAGCCGATGCAGGATTAGTACCGTGCGCTGATGATGGAATCAATGCAATGTTTCTGTGGTGATCGCCTCTGTGTTGGTGATACGCACGAATAACCATCAATCCAGCATACTCTCCTTGTGCGCCACTGTTGGGTTGCAAAGAAACTCCGGTAAAACCTGTTACTTCTTTTAACCATGCTTCTAAGTTGGTAAGCATTTCCTGGTATCCTGTTGTTTGAGAAGCAGGAGCAAAAGGATGCATGTTGCCTAACTCAGGCCAGGTTACAGGAATCATCTCTGCGGTTGCATTTAATTTCATTGTGCAAGAGCCTAGAGAAATCATACTGTGCACCATCGATAAATCTTTGTTCTCTAACTTTTTAATGTAGCGCAACATTTCGTGTTCAGCGTGGTGTGCGCTAAAAACAGGATGCGTCATAAAAGAAGAAGTGCGAACAATAGCAGCAGGCCAGTTGAGTGTTGCATCTGCTTGCGCATACGTTACTGTTTTTCCTTCCGCTTCTGCTAAAATAGAAAGCACAGTTGAAACATCTTGTGTTGTTGTTGTTTCATCTACAGCAATGCCAATGTGGTGGGCATCGAAGTAACGGAAGTTAATCTCTTTTGCTTCTGCAATTGCTTTTACTTTGTTAGCATCGCTTACTTGAATTTTAAGTGTATCGAAATAAAATTCGTTGTGTTGTTTTAATCCTAAAGCTTTTGCTCCGGCATCGATTTGTTTTGCCAAGCCATGTACGCGGCCTGCAATTTTCTTTAATCCTTCAGGGCCATGGTACACCCCATACATGCCTGCCATTACCGATAACAATACTTGCGCTGTACAAATGTTAGAGGTTGCTTTCTCTCTGCGAATGTGTTGTTCGCGTGTTTGCAAAGCCATGCGATAACCGGGATTTCCCGAAGCATCAATGGAAGCTCCGATTATTCTTCCCGGCATTTGTCTTTTAAATTCATCTTTGGTTGCAAAGTACGCTGCATGCGGACCACCGAAACCCATAGGCACACCAAAGCGTTGGGTAGATCCTACTGCTACATCAGCTCCCATTTCGCCTGGCGATTTCGCCAATACTAAACTTAAAATATCAGCAGCCATTACTACAAACACATCGTTTTCGTGTGCCGATGCGGCAAAGGAAGTATAATCTTTTATTGCACCATCATTATTCGGGTTTTGCACAAACACGGCAAACAACGAAGCATCCGTTACATCTACTTTATTAATATCGCCCACCACTAACTCTACACCAATTGGTGTTGAACGCGTTTTTAACAAGTCAATTGTTTGCGGAAAGGTATTCGCATCAACAAAAAACTTGTTCGCTGCTTTTTTACTGGCCTTTCTGGATGCATACAACAAGTGCATGGCTTCGGCAGCAGCCGTGGCCTCGTCTAACAAAGAAGCGTTGGCTATTTCCATGCCTGTTAAATCGATTACCATCGTTTGGTAATTGATGAGGGCTTCCAGTCTGCCTTGAGCTATCTCGGCTTGGTAGGGTGTGTAAGCGGTATACCAGCCTGGGTTTTCTAATATGTTACGGAGAATAACACCTGGTGTAATGGTATTGTAATACCCTGTTCCGATAAACGATTTAAAAACTTTATTCTTAGATGCAATTTTTTTGAAAGATTGTAAAAATTCAAACTCTGATTGTGCTTTAGGCAAATTCAAAGGTTTTTTAAGCCTAATGTTAGCCGGAACCGTTTGGTCTATGAGTTCATCTACCGATGCGGCCTTCACAACCTTCAGCATTTCAGCAGTTTGCGATGCATTCGGGCCGATGTGTCTGGATTCAAATTTTTCTACAAAAGATGCGTCAACTTTCATGTTTATAGTGGTTTGCCTAAGCGTATTTTTTCTGTGCGCAAAGGTAAAAACTAAACAACAAAATGGGCATTGTGATTTCAGTAAATAGAAATTCTTTTTCTGAGAACAAATTTGATGTTGTTTAACGTAAGCCAAACACTGAAATCAAAGACCTCACCCCCAATCCTTCTCTAATGAAACTTGCCCATGCACCTATCTTCCAGTAAAAATTAAATTACTTTTCAGATTATTACTGACGGGCGCAAATTTTGGTTTGAAAAGCAGAAATCGTTTAGATTAACAGTGTACCGCCCAAAATAGTAAAGCAGGATTATGGTTTTTGTACCGAATTTTCAGTTTTTATTAAGGAGTTGGCTTTATGTACTTTTTGCCTTGATGCAAAAAGTACGAAAAAAATCAAGGCCCAAAAATGCTTCCACGCGCTTTCCAACGCACACCTCGCTTTTGGGCCGGGCCTACGCGCAGGTAGAGATCAATTATTATTCTATGTTGTAATGCTTGAAGGATGATCTATGGAGTATAAAAACCTAAGTATCCGCATCAAGTCCCAAATCAAAAAACATCATGTAAAATAAACCTCACCCCCAACCCCTCTCCATAGGAAAGAGGTGAACTAAGGATGAGCCTTGCCTACAAAGAAGAGGGTGAGGTTACATTTGGAATTTGATCTTTTTAATTTTGAATTGTTGCTAATACCCTAACCTTATCCTCCTTCAACAACCGATAATGTAAAAACCATCAATTGTTTAAAATACTTCAACGAATGTTGTCATCTTTGATATTCCAAATCTCATTTTAACGTATGAAAAAACAGTTTCTATCCTTTCTCTTGCTCCTTTCGGGTTTGGCAGCACTGGCACAAGACCAGGTAGCCACTCAATATGCAGGGCTTATTACATCGCAAGATTTAAAAGCTAACTTATCTATCCTCGCTTCCGATGCCCTCGAAGGCCGCGAAACCGGCAAACGCGGACAAAAAATGGCTGCCGCTTTTATCAGCGCTTATTTCGAAGACCTCGGACTGGCCGGCCCCGTTAATGGCGGCTACCAACAACCCGTAGAATTGTTTACGATGGAAGCTCCCGCAGTTACTTTAGCCGGACAAAGCGGTGCATTAGAACTGCACAAAGAATTTTCTTACTACGGAAGCGGCCAAACCAATGGCACCGAAAACTTTACCTTGCTTTTTGTAGGTAAAGGAACAGACGAAGAACTAACAGGTCTTGATGTAAAAGGAAAAGCCGTTGCTGTATTTTTAGATGCTAACGCTTCTATGCGCAGAAACCCTGCCATTACCAAACTTCGTGAAAAGGGTGCCTCAGTAGTTTTAGCTATCAACGATGCCGATTCAGAATTTAGTGAACTAAGCGCCATGATACTATCCTACACAGGTGGCCAGGTAAGTTTATCTAATAAGCCTTCTGCTAATTTAGGTTCATTGTTTATCAGCCCTGCTACTGCCGGTAAATTATTTAAAACCACTCCCGACAAATTAAAGAAAGCCATTGCCGATAAAAAAGTGGCAAAAGTAAAACCCGCTACCCTTAGCGTATCGGTAAAACAAAACTACAGTCCGCTTAAATCTTCTAACGTGTTAGGATATTTAGAAGGAACTGATAAGAAAGACGAACTACTCGTTATCACAGCACACTACGACCACATCGGTATAGATGAAAACGCAAAAGGAGATGATAAAATAAACAACGGTGCCGATGACGATGGCTCGGGCACAGTTAGCGTTATGCAAATTGCAAAAGCATTTGTTGAAGCTAAGAAAAACGGTAAAGGTCCGCGCAGAAGCATTTTGTTTATGTTAGTAACCGGTGAAGAAAAAGGATTGCTTGGTTCCGACTATTACACACAACATCCTATTTTCCCATTAGAAAATACAGTTGTAAATTTAAACATCGACATGGTTGGTCGCAGAGATCCACAGCATAAAGACAGCGCACCTTATGTGTATGTAATCGGTTCCGACAGATTATCGGCCGATTTGCATAGCTTAAGTGAAACAACTAACAATACTTACACAAAACTATTGTTCGATTACACGTATAATGCCGAGAGCCATCCTGAGCGTATTTATTACAGAAGCGACCACTGGAACTTTGCTAAAAATAATATTCCTATCATTTTCTATTTTGATGGTGTACACGAAGACTACCACCAACCTAGCGATGAAGTAGAAAAAATAGAATTTGATTTAATGGCACAACGCGCTAAGTGTGTATTCCACACTGCTTGGGAAATTGCCAACCGCGAAGGAAGAATTAAAGCAGATAAAAAATAGTACAGCTAACGTTACTTTAGAGAGACGTAAGATTTAAGTAGTAAGACGTTAGATTTAATTTCGATCAGTATAGAAAACAGCCCATGATGTACATCGTGGGCTGTTTTGTTTGCGATAAGTCATAATTGTCATACGCTACATTTGAAATATCGAATAGAAGCTCTTATTCACAGAATACAAATCTTTCGATGTTGCTTTAGCTTTGCAAATTAGGAATAGCCGGTTCAGGTAAAACTTCAATCGTGTTTAGGTTTGGGTAAATACTTCTATCCATCTTACCCTAGACTTATCGCTTTATTTCATATTGTTAATCAAACGCCATTACAGATGAGAACAATTGCTATTATATTTATGTTGTGCAACATTGTAAAAGGAATACAAATGAAAAAATTACTGGTAAAACTTTTCTTGAGTTTAACAATAATTCAATCTCAGGCGCAACAACCTGTTAATTTCAAAGGACAAATTAAAAACACAAAAGCAGATGAAGTTATTTACTTGGTTTTAGATGGCGTGCTCATCCGTTTACAGGTTTTGGAAGACGGAACTTTTTCAACAAACACGAGTATTCAAGAATTACCATCCTTTTATTCTCTAGCGAATATTGCAAAAAACGGAAAGATAGAACAACAAACACCTCGCATTTGGTTCAACAAAGATAGTATAGACATAAGCATCAATTGGGCTGATAAAACTTTTCAGCCTCAAGAAAAAATGCCTTATCAATCCTTATCTGAAAAAATTGAGTCATTAAAAACCGATGCACAAAATGAATTCATCTTAAATCATACAGTTAACATACCCATCTTGTACTTTGTGAATAAAAACAAAAAGAGCATTTCCATTGCTGATTTAGATTTGTTCACTCAAAAAGTTGATGATACCTATAAAAGCTCTTTCTACTTCAAGAGGTTAGAAAATTATTTATGGGCAAAGAAAAGGAAGTTGTTAAAGGTGGGCGAGAAAGTTGAAGATTTTAGTTTGCCAGATAAAGATGGCAATCAAGTCTCCGTGATAAACAGCAATAATAAAACGAAATTGATTACGATATTCTCATCTGGTTGCTCTTATTCTATTGCTAGTATTAGTATGCTAGAAAAAATTTCTAAGATGAATACTGGTAAAATTGAAATCATTACAATATGGGCAGATGATATTAGAGATACTTGGCTTACAGAACACGCGGACAAAAAAAGTAACATGAGCTGGACCAACCTTTGGGACGAACACAAATTTGCATCTACCTATTTTAATAACACAAGTTGGCCAACTTTTTATGTGGTGGATGCTCAAGGCAAATTGGTAGACCAATTTAAAAGCTATAATCAAAAAACAGCTAATAAGCTAAAAGCATTAGTCGAATAGAGCTAGCGCATAAGCGTCTTTCGTTCCTGTTGTTTTCACCTCCTCAGAGTCACCCGCAGGGGACTCTGAGTATTTGCATCTGGTCGGCATTATCACCGACCATTTTTGTTATACACCTTTCATTCATAGCTGGCGCGCGTTTGCAACGCGTGCCAATTCAAAATTAAATGATAAGCAAATTGCTTTTAGGTAATAACACCTGACAGGGTATAAAAACTAAAATCGATTAATTAATCTAGATCTCGTCTTAACAGAACATAAACAGTAGTTAATCCCGGAGGGAAATTTTCTCCCCATTGTTTAGACTCTCCAGGTTTTAAGTTAACGCTAAAGAATGTGCTTTCCGGTTGATTCTGGCTTATTCTTGCACCTCCGCTAAAATCCTCATCGGAAATATTTGTAAAGGTTACAACATAATAAAGCCTACCAGAAGAATAAGAAGATTTAACTTCCATAGTTAATTCTACACCATGCATTACCATTTCACTGCTTGTATCTCCGAGTTTCCAACCATACGAGTTTGTAAAAGTGCCAACTCTGGATTGAGCAAATAGTGTGAAACTATTGAAGCAAAGCATCACGAAAAATGATAGAATAAATAATTTTCTATTGTTCATAATTTTTTAATTTAATTAAAATTAAGATTTGCCCTAATGCAGCGAAATACCAATTAGTGGGTATTTTACAAAGCGGCTGCCTCTTAAATTAATTAGCTTTTCCGAATTTGTAATTGATACTTATGTTAGTGTTATACGCTGTTTTGCAGCGCAGATTTGCCTATGGTCGGTGTTGTCACCATAGTTGTTAACTTAAGGAAGTTCATTTAAGAGATTTAGAATTTGATAATGAGTTTGTTTTTTAGCAGGATGCTCACATTTTGTATTCTCAATTAGAGTTAAGAAGTTTTTCTTTAACCATTCA